>PBAX01000001.1 GCA_002716385.1 Phycisphaerae bacterium
GAGCAGATCGACAAGTACGGAATCGGAAACGGTGTCTCCCTGATTCTGACCGCGGGCATCATTTCGCAGATGCCCAATGCGGTGGCCTATCTGGTCGCCGAAACGGATCTGTCGCTTCAGGCAACCGAAGGCAGCATCGGAATCGTCGGGATCCTGTTCCTGATCGCGGCGTTCATCATCGTTGTGGCCGGTTCGATCCTGATCACCGTGGCACAGCGAAGAATTCCGATCCAGCAGGCTCGCCATACTCGTGGTCGCAAGACCTATGGTGGTCAGCGTCATTATCTGCCGCTTCGAGTCAATCACGCTGGCGTCATGCCGATCATCTTCGCCAGCTCGCTGCTGATCTTCCCAGCCACGTTCCTGGGCTATCTCAGCTCCTCGGTCTCTCCGGAGGCACCAGCCTGGTGGCAGACATTCGTCATCTTCATGAACGCCAATTTCCAGTTCGGTG
Organism: Phycisphaerae bacterium; assembly: GCA_002716385.1. Taxonomy (GTDB): domain Bacteria; phylum Planctomycetota; class Phycisphaerae; order Phycisphaerales; family SM1A02; genus UBA1668. Next base: position 455 of record PBAX01000001.1, read on the forward strand.
AATATCCATACATCGTCTGTGAAATCGTCCTGATCTACTTCTTCAGCTACTTCTGGACGACCGTCGTGTTCAGTCCGGATGAGATGTCGCAGCAGCTAAGGGAAAATGGAAGTTTCATCCCGGGTCTCCGTCCAGGTCCACGAACCGCGGAATATCTTGAGACGGTAGTCGAGCGTATCACCTACGTCGGAGCCGGATTCCTGGCGGTCATCGCAGTCATCCCTTCGATGGTGGCTCGATATATGGATATTCCATTCTTCGTCGCCAGCTTCCTTGGCGGAACAGGCTTGCTGATCGTCGTCAGCGTTGGCCTGGACTTCATCCAGCGTATTGAAGCGAATCTATTGATGAGAAATTATTCCGGTTTCCTCGGGTCCAACGACTCGAACAGGCCGGGTAGAGGATAGGGACCGAGTAAACGGGAGCAGTATGGCCAAAGAAGAAAAGATCACCCTTGATGCGGTTGTAACCGAGGCATTGCCAGATACTCGATTCAAGGTCGAGCTGGAAAACGGACAGGAGATCCTCGCGTACATCAGCGGTCGAATGCGGAAGTTCTACATCCGAATTCTTCCAGGGGACAAGGTCAAGGTCGAACTGAGTCCTTATGACATGACGAAAGGCCGAATCGTCTATCGCCAGTGACGATCGGCAGAGAGAACGGGTAAACGCATGAAAGTTAAAAGCAGTATTCGACGCAAGACAACGGATTGCCAGATCGTGATCCGAAAGGGAAAGCGTTACATCATCAACAAGAAGAATCCGAGGCTCAAGCAACGCCAGGGTTGATCTTTCCTAATCGACTCAACGGCCCCGGAAGGAGCGAATGAGATGCCACGTATTGCAGGTGTCGACATCCCAGAACGTAAGAAGGTGCGATATGCCCTTCGATATATCCATGGCATTGGCCCCAAGTTCGCTGATGAAATCCTTGCCAAGGCAGGGGTTGATCCAGAGAAGAAGGCCTCGGAGCTCACTGAGCCGGATGTCAGTCAGATCGCTACGGTCATCGACGAGGGTTACATCGTCGAAGGTGCCCTGAAGCGGCAGGTTGGTCAGAACATCCAGCGGCTCAGGGATATCCGCTCCTACAGAGGCGACCGTCATCGTCGTGGCCTTCCTACGCGTGGGCAGCGCACCAAGTGCAATGCTCGCACACGTAAGGGCCGTGCCAAGACCGTTGCTGGTAAGAAGGGTGTGAAGGGTTGATCCTGAATCGTGGAAACGGGGTTTGAAGTGAACCCCGCCATTTGAACGCAAGGTTCCTGCCCGGCATGGGAGAAGGAACCGTCGAAGCGAGGAAATGAGTTCGTTATGAGCAAGAAGAAGGTAAGACGAAACGTCATCAAGGCAATCGTGCATGTGCACGCCAGCTTCAACAACACGATCGTCACGTTCACCGATGTGAGCGGCGAGACGCTTTGTTGGGATTCGGCCGGGACGGTAGGGTTCAAGGGTGCCCGAAAGGCCACCCCGTTCGCGGCCACTCGTGCCGCGGAACGTGCGGCTTCCAAGGCGAAGCGGATGGGCGTTCGCGAAGTAGAGGTGCGCATCAAGGGTCCTGGCTCGGGACGTGAGGCTGCGGTCACCGGACTTGATCACGCTGGTCTCAGCATCACCGCGGTAGAGGATCACACCCCAATCCCGCATAACGGATGCCGTTCTCGCAAGCAGCGACGAGTCTGATTCGAGGAATTCAAGGATAAACACAGGCTGGCATGTGACCAGCCGACTGCCTGGACACAGAAGGCGATCGTCACAAGGTGGCAGCGATTCGTCGAGAAACCAGACAGCATGCTGAAGCAGGCAAGTCCACCTGATTGGAAAGATAGACATGCATATTCGCTGGAGAGGATTGGAACTTCCCGCTCGCGTCGATCAGGACGCCAGCTCACAGAGCGATGGCTTTGGACGATTCATCGTCGAGCCATTCGAGCGAGGTTTCGGTACGACCATCGGCAACAGCCTTCGTCGGATTCTGCTCAGCAGCATCGAGGGCGCTGCCATCACTGGTATCACCATCAAGGGTGTTGACCACGAATTCACGACCATGCCGGGTGTCATGGAGGATGTCACGGACCTGATTCTCAACCTCAAGGGTGTCGTGGTCAGCATGGACGGCGATGTGAACGATGTGAGGACCATGAAGCTTTCCGCCAATGGTCCTGGCGAGGTCAAGGCCGATCTCATCGAGGCCGATCCCAGCATCACGATTCACAACCCTGATCATGTCATCGCGACGCTCACCGACAATGTCTCGCTCGACATCGAGCTGATGGTGAGGCGTGGCCGCGGATACGAGCCTGCATCTGACAAGTACACCAGAAGCAGTGATGATCAGGTAATCGGCGAAATCCCGATGGACTCGGTCTTCAGTCCCGTTCAGCGTGTTCGCTATCGAGTCGAGGATACTCGAGTTGGTCAGAAGACCAACTACGATCGTCTCGTCCTCGATATATGGACCGATGGAACCATCAGTCCCGACATGGCTCTTGTCGAGTCGGCGAAGATTCTTCGAAAGCACCTGAATCCGTTCGTCCAGTTCGGCGAAATCGGAACCAGTGTCGTTTCGGAGGAAGCGGCGGCGGTTGCGGCCGTCGACGAGGAATTGATCAACAAGCTCAACATGTCCGTCATGGATCTGGATCTGACCGTAAGGGCCAACAACTGTCTCGAGACCGCTCAGGTCGAGACCGTTGCGGAGCTTGTGGTAAGGGATGAGGCGTCATTGCTGGCCGTTCGCAGCTTTGGCAAGACCTCCCTGCGTGAAGTAAAGAAGAAACTGGAGGATCTGGGGCTCTCATTGGGAATGCAGCTTCCCGAGGGGTATCAGGCACCGGAAAGTACGAGTGCACCACACTGATGGTGTCGAGGACCGGGCGTTGATCGTCCGGGGCCAGGAGCAGGATCATGCGTAATCGAATTCATGGAAAACAGTTGAATCGAACCAGCGCCCATCGTCGGGCAATGCTTCGAAATCTCGCGGCCGGGCTTTTTGAGCACGGTCAGATCGAGACCACTCGGCCCAAGGCCAAGGCTGTTCAGCCATTTATTGAGAAACTGATCACGACAGCCAAGCGTGGCACCTTCCACGCCAGGCGACAGATCGAGTCCAGCCTTACGGATCGAAAGATCCACAGCTGGGTCGCCGATCCCAATGTTCGTGACTCGGCCAAGGAGAATCCCTACTTCGATCTCCCCAGCGAGGAGGACATCAAGTTCACTCGTTACGGAGACGTCAAGAAGGCGCCGAGGCTCGTCCAGCATGTGATGACCAAGATCGCCCCTCGGTTTGCCGATCGTGATGGTGGTTACACCAGAATCGTCAGCACCGGCCGCCATCGTCTTGGAGATGGTGCGGATCTCGTCATTCTCCAGCTGGTGGGGGAGGAGAGCGGCCCCGAGATCGGCGGGGGAACATCGGGTCGACGCCGACAGGCGGACCGACGTACGGCGTTCTCCAAGAGTCTGGCAGAAGGTCGGGGTGCCGGCACATCGACCGAAGAGGCCGAAGCTCCAGCTGAGGAGCCACCAGCTGAAGAGGTCGCCGAGGCACCGGCCGAGGAGGTCGTTGAGACCCCTGCCGAGCCAGTGGCCGAAGCCGATGCAGAAGCTGAGACCGAGGAAGATAAGAAGGACTGATTCAGGTCCGCCCCAACCAAGCGACACGTGATCCCACCCCTTCCGGCTTCTGGAGGGGGTGGTTCCTTAGAGGGGTGAACTCCCCGTCCGGCTCCGAGATACACTGTCCATGCCCATGACCGAGAACATCGACACCATCGAGTCCGAAGCACTGGCCGCTCTCAAGGAGGCCGGCGATGATGCTTCACTGGAAAAATGGCGAATTGCCTGGCTTGGCAGCAAGGGGCGTCTGAAATCCCTCATGGCCGGCATGAAGACCTGTACTCCGGAGGAGCGTCCGGTCTTCGGGCAGCGGATGAATGCCCTGAAGAAGACGCTCGAATCCGCATTCAAGTCGGCGGGTGCCGAGACGACTCCATCATCCGGTCCGCCCATCGACATCACCGAGCCGGGCCTGCCTGCCGGACTTGGTCGGCAGCATGTGCTGTCGAGAACCGTTGATGAGATCATCGACGTCTTTTCGCGAATGGGATTCACCGTAGCGGAAGGTCCGGAGGTCGAGGATGAATGGCACAACTTCAATGCCTTGAACATGCCCGAATCCCATCCGGCGCGTGAGCCATCCGACAATTTTTTCCTCGATGGAGGCGGCATGCTGAGGACCCAGACATCAACTGTCCAGGTCCGTGTCATGGAGAATACGCCACCACCGATCCGGGTCATCTCCCCGGGTCGTGTCTACAGGCCCGATACGCATGATGCGACGCACTACAGCATGTTCCATCAGGTCGAAGGTCTCTGGGTGGACAAGGGCGTCACGATCGTCGACTTGAAGGCGACGCTGTTCAACTTCGCCAGAACGTTCTTCGGTCCCGAGGCCGACATCCGAATGCGGCCCAGCTTCTTCCCGTTCACCGAGCCTTCGGCGGAGGTGGACATGTGGATGCCGGTACGAGGGAAGATGCAGTGGGTTGAGCTTGGTGGTTGTGGAATGGTCGATCCGAACGTGTTCGAGGCGGTCGGCTACGATCCCGAGATCTGGTCGGGATTCGCCTTTGGTCTGGGCATCGAGAGAATCGCCATGCGCAAGTTTGCGATCCCGGACATTCGATGGTTGTTTGAAAACGATGCCCGATTCCTGAGGCAGTTCTGATGGAACTGCTTGAAACGCCTTATCTGGAGTTCAACTGATGACCAGTCCCTTGCGATCAACTAATGACGGAAACAGTGGCGGTATGTCACAGGTCCCCGTCGAGGCAGAGCCGACGCTTGCCAAGAAGAAGCCCAAGAGCTGGCATGGGGTGGTTGGCACGTTGTCGATCATCATCGGTGTTCTGGGTCTGGTCTGCTGGGGTTGCGATTCGGTTAACAATGCGTTTGCTGGGGCTGCTACGTCATTTGAATCCAGTAGCACTGTGGTGGCACAATCCTCAAACAGCACCGTTGCTGACACCGGCGCCAGTGCCACTGCAAACGGCAATTCGACTGAAACGGCATTTGCGCCTGAGCCCGTCTCCGCGGCAGGTCAGGGTGGCGTGTTAGACATAGTCATCGGTTTCGTCTCGTTTCTACTTTCAATCATGCTGTTGGTGGGGGGCATCGGTCTTGTCAATCGCAAGCCGTGGTCACGCTCGACATTGATATTCTGGGCCTGGCTCAAGATCCTTCTCACGATCATTTGGATCATCGTCTACTTCAGTCTGATCGACGATCAGATTCCGATGATCCAAGAAGAGATGAGAAGAAGCATGCAGGAACAGGGCAATGGTGATCAGGCAGAGGTCTTCATTGGCTGGATCAAGCCGATTATCACAACCATCATCATTCTCATGGGCCTCTTCTTACTCGCATGGCCTCTGTTTCTGGTGTTCTTCCTTGGTCGAGACAAGATCAAGAATGAGACAGATGGTTGGGGCGGTGGTTTGCAGCAGGACATCGATGGTTGGAATGGCGGATGACCACCAAGGGATATCTGGAAGAACTCGAGTGGAGAGGTCTGGTCCACCAGACAACGGCTGAAGACGAGCTGTCGGCCTTCCTCGCGTCCGGTCAGCGTGTCGGCTACTGCGGGTTCGATCCGACCAATGACAGTCTGACCATCGGCAATCTCATGCCGATCATGCTGCTTGGTCATCTTCAGCGGCATGGTCATCAGCCCATAGTGCTGATGGGCGGTGGAACTGGATTGATCGGCGATCCATCTGGAAAGGATGCCGAGCGTACATTGCAGACGCGAGAACAGGTCGAGTCGAATGTGAAGTCCTGTAGTCGGATCTTCGAGCGTGTCCTCGATTTCGATTCCTCGAACTCCAATGCCGCCGTGATGGTGAACAACGTCGACTGGCTCGAGAAGCTTGGTTTCCTCGAGGTGCTGCGTGACGTCGGCAAGCACTTCTCCGTCAATGCCATGATCCAGAAGGATTCCGTCCGGGATCGACTGGAGAACCGTGAGCAGGGGATCTCCTATACCGAGTTCTCGTACATGCTCCTCCAGGCCTACGACTTCCTGCATCTTCGTCGCAGCCATGACTGCACGCTGCAGATAGCCGGCTCCGATCAGTATGGAAACATCGTCTGCGGCATCGATCTGATTCGACGCGACATGATCGATCAGTCCGAAGACGAGCCGCGTGGGTATGGGATCACCGGCCCTCTGGTGACAAAGGCCGATGGGACAAAGTTCGGAAAATCCGAATCGGGTGCCGTCTGGCTGACCGCGGAACGGACCAGTCCCTACGCCTTCTACCAGTTCTGGCTGAATGCCTCGGATGAGGATGCCGGGAAGTACCTCCGCTTCTTCACCTTCCTTGATCGGGATGCGATCGAGGATGTAGAGGCCAGACATACGGAAAAACCGCACGAGCGTCTCGCTCAGCGTGTGCTGGCCGAGGAAGTCACCCGGATGATCCATGGGCAGGATGAACTGGACCGCGCGCAGGCTGCTGCCGGGGCGCTGTTCGGTGGTGATATCAGTGGTCTGGACGAGGTGCAGTTGAAGGATGTCTTCGCCGACGTTCCGCATTCATCTCACTCCAAGGATTCACTAGGTCAAGGAATGTTGCTGGTCGATCTGCTTCCGGAGACGTCTCTGGCCGGTTCCAAGCGTGAGGCCAGAGAGTTTCTGAAGAATGGTTCCATCTCCATCAATGGGCAGAAGCTTGATGGGGGATCGGCGCTTGAGCATCAGCTCTCGGCGGATGATCTGCTCTATGGTCGCTCGATCCTGCTTCGTAGAGGCAAGAAGGCCTGGCACGCCACCGAGTGGACCTGATTCAGGATTGCGGTGGCAGCTCCTCCGAGTAGATCACCTCGAAGTGTTCGCAGAGGACCGGCATGTCGAGTGAAGGTTCATGGCCTATGGCTGGCAACACTCTCGAGTAGTAGGCCCAGTGATATGTTCTCCAGTTCTGGAGTACCTGTTCGTCGGGTAGATCGAGCGGTTCATGTTCCCCCTCGGCCCGGGCGAACTCCGCAGTGACGTTCTCGTAGGTGGTCTGCTGGACCTTGATTGTTTCGATGATGCATCGTGGTGTTCCGGATCCATCAAGCGCGAGCGTGAGCATGCTGGGTTCGATCGGGGAGTCCTGTTCCTTCTCCCAGCTCCAGAGATCGGTGCATGTGGCCGTCTTGGTTCCGGCCAATACGAGTGCCAGCAACTGATCCTGAAGCTCGGGTGAATCGCCGAAGACATCGACCACGATGTCATCGGGATTGATATCCGATCTGCCCGATGACTTCAGGAAGCGATCGATGAAGTCCTGGATTGCCGGTGATTTTCTGTTTGGAATCATGCTGAGAAGATCGCAGAGATGGAGAAGTACCCGAGAAGTCCGGTTTGAATGAGGATGGTGATGAGTCTCTGGATGTTGATGCGCCCATCGGGGCGATCAATCAGGACAAGTACCCCAACCTGCAGGAAGTACAAGGCATAGGCGAGTACGAAGGCGGCACTCACGACATCGTCACAGCCGAGTGAAACGGCGAGGATCGCGGGTATGCCGATCGCTAGATTGGCGAAGCCGACTTCGATCTGGAAGTTGTTGCGTCGGCCCTGATCCCATCCCATCCGGATGGCATCGCTTCGATGGAACACCGAGTGTCGAATCATCGAGATGATCCCAACCACGCCCACCGACAACAGGGCGACCGGCCGAATGGCGACTTCCGCTCCATCTGAGCCGAGCCTCATGAAGCCAATGAAGTAGCCGATGCAACCTGAAGCATAGGTGGCGAGCATGAGAATCCGTGCGATTCGAGGGTTTGACCATCGGGCTTCTGTATGGGCGGTCTTCATTGTGTCCATGAATCAGCTTTATCGGTGTTTTTTGAATCGGGAGTATCGCAAGATTCACGATGGAGTATTGTCAATCCCAGCTGTTTAAGATGCGTGGTCATGGGATGTTTCCCAAGTTTAAGGCTCTCGAAATCAAATGTGACTAAATTATCTGTGGACGCTGGTGATCATCAAATCAAGGTCTACTACTGGCATTTTGTTTATGGTGATCGCTGTGAGAAGTCGATCGATGTTAGATTGATGGCGGGAGAGGCCTGTCACTTGAAGTACACGATGCCGTTGACATCCATGGACCCGGTTACATTGGACAGAGTGGAAAGCCAGATTGAATAGAAGGCTCAGATGAATACGTTCAAATCAATAGTATCCTCCGGATTCATCTTCCTCGTATGTCTAATGGGCAGTGGCCTCTTGTTCGCAGCCAGCCTGTTACTTGGCGTCTTGCCAACCATACCATTCACTCCTGAAGAAGATCGTGCATCAGTCAATGCGCTGATCTGTCCTATCATGAACAGGCCTGTCAAGGATGCCGAGGGGGCCGCCAAGGAAGGTCTAGGTAGTGAAGAGCTGCAGATTGCCGTCGAAAATCTGCTGTCCGATTCATCCATGCTCTTCGAATTCTACGTCGTCGTTGTCTGGATATTCGCTGTTGTGATGAGCATGCTCTTCAGTGCCATGTTGCCTCGTTGGTATCTGATATTCAATATGTTTGTCGGCCTTATAGTCTTGAGCTTTATAGGCAGAATCTGGAATTTATATCCGATTCCACTTTGGATGCCCATATTCGGGACAATCGGCACCTTGCTACTCATATATCCCATCTCGAGTTTCGCATCACGCAGCACCTTCTACACGGGTTATTGGAGTAGGGCAGTCAGATTCAAGCCTGGGGCATCGAAGGACAAGGCGATGGATTTCTCGGGATCCGAGGTTTACATCCTGAGAGCCTGGAGCTTTATATCCAGTTTGGCAGTGATTGCATGGATTGTCTACAACATCAGTCGTGTTTGACGACGGCAATGCATTCCACCTCGATCCGTGCGCCGAGTGCGAGTCCATTGGCGCCAAGGGCACTGCGGGCCGGATAGCGATCATTGAAGTAGGTCTTGTAGATCTCGTTGAATGCACTCCACTCGGAGATGTCGGCAAGCATCACGGTGCACTTGACGACGTCATCCATCGATGATCCGTGCGCCTCGAGGGTCATTCGTATGTTCTCCATGGTTCGACGCGATTCCGCCTCGATGCCACCGGGCACCAGTTCGGTGGTGCCCGGCTTGATGCCCACCATGCCCGAGAGATAGAGCGTGTCGTCTACACGAACTGCTTCCGAGAACGGGAAGCCGTTGGGCAAGACCGTCCCGGGATTGAGGAACTCGACGGTCGAGACTCGGTTCGTGGTGCAGCCGAACAGGCCGGCGTTCATCATGACGAGTAGCAATGCCAATCGAAGCATAGTCGTGTCCATTCTATCGGAGTTCGCCAATACATAAATCGCATGGAGTTCGTTAGATTTTCAGGAGTGATGATCTATTTGATTTCACTCAGATTACCGGCCCGGCATATGCTGCTTAGCGGATCATTTTAGGGCGGTCACTTTCAGACATTTTAATGAAGCATGCATTGAATCCACATGTGATAACTCCGATGAGATAGCCAACGGCCAATCCTCCTGCACAAGCGTTGAGTGATCCATATGTATCTAACGTCAGTATTCCGCAGCTCAAGATAATCAGTACAAACAAAAGAGGATTCAATATCGAGAATTGCTTGATGAAAAAATCATTAATGTTTGATGGCATATAGCTATGCCTCCTATCAGTAGGTGATCATTATATTTCTCAACGCTTTTCGGCTGTTATGGATTCCTGCGGATCATACTTGAAACCTAGGCGTATTGATCGCGGTCATAATCAGAACAGCTTTCTCGTAAATGATCGAATGTATAGACTCGCCCGAATGATCATGAATGCGAAAATAAAGCCAATAAGTGATGATTCGATCAGGGTCCTAGTGTCTTTCCTATCAAGAGCAGTAAAAAGATCAATATGACGACACCAAATGGCGCGAACAGTCCAATAGCTAGCATGTATGCACCGGCCTTTTTGAGTTTCACGATTGCCGGCGAGGTCTCTTCGCTGATTCGGCACACGTGGGCGAGAAGCCCGAGCGGGAGCTGTGCAGCAACCCATGTAAGAGGCGGGTATACAGCGATGAATTTGAAGGCCCATTCCGAATTAAGCCTGGAATCAAACAGCCACACGATGCCGCCAATTATTGATGCTGCATTGAGCAGGCCCAATGCAAGCGAGCTGACTGACAAGACGAATCCGATTTTCGCAGGGCGTGACGAGCAGCTTCGCCAGGCAGCTTTCAGCTTCATTCTCGTCTTCTGAACTTTAAACTGGCCGCACTCCGGGCAGGGGGCCTTGGGTTGCAGCCCATGCCTTGAATAGCCGCAGACGCACAGAGCCTCGTCCGATTCAGGCATGTCTTCATGTCCATGCGTATCAGACATCTGCCGCTTGTCCCCGTCTATGACTGACTAGTCATCAGTTGTGGCTACTCGGGCGATCCAGCCAGTGGCTTGATGGTCATCTTGACCTCGGGATGCGGGTTGTCGCCGACCGTGGCCTTCACGACCTGCCCGGTTCCATCTCTACAAAGCACTGTGAAGTAGGCGACCGGTTTGCTTTCAACCCGCCGTTCCTTGTCGCTGGTGCTGAGATAGACGACCGCGATCAACTGACATTCCCCGCTTTCAAGCTGATCGATGGTCTCGGCATCCGCTTCGACCGTCACGTTCTGAAGAAACTGGTCTGGGAGGTCCACGGCATATTCGCCGAAGTCCTGAGCGGCGGAGTTCAATTGAATGCGTGCTCTTTCCACCTGAATAGATTTCGCTCGTGACAGAAGTCTGAACGTGACTTCGACGATTGGAGGATCGAATGAGACATCTTCGAACGTACCCAGTTCAGTTGGAAGCTGGACCGTTCCATCGAGTGTGTGCAGCCCGGGTTCGAGTCTCTGGATTTCATCCGGTGGGATCACGACGTCGAGAACCAGCGGCTGCGGAAGTCGATTGGCTTCGCTGGCTGGCAAGGTGATGTCGACATCCTGACTGACCTGGACATTCTCGACAGTGGAGGTGTCCGGCAACTTGGCTCGGACACTGGCTGTTCTCGTGACAAGTTGTGTGACGTCGATCTCCACTGAGCGAGGATCGGTCGAGAGGATGGTCGCGCCAGTTTCCCGAACATCATCGATTGCCATGATCTTCGAGGCCAGATCATCGATCTGATGCTTGCCGTCCCGAGCCGTCGCCGGAAGCAGGATGGGGTCTCTCAGCCGACGCTGCATTCTCTGGATGGCCTTTGGTGGACCATCGATCTCCAGTTCGAGCCCATGAGTCCCCGGGTTCACCAGAAAGAGCCCTTCGCCCGGCACTTCGAACTTCACCGTGCCCGGGAAGGTGCTGCTTTCATGGGTCCTGTCCTCTGCCAGTACCCAGATCAGCACAGTCACGATTGTGACCAGAAGAAGCGTCGGAATGTCGATTGTGCGCCGTTTCATGAGTCAGGACCCCTCGGCCTTGTCTGGTGACCTTGTCGAGGTGGTTTCCTCCCGAGGTGCGGTGGGGACTTGCTCGGCCTGTGGAGCTTCCTCCACTTCAAGGATCTGCGTCAGTACAGCGGTGAGCCGTTCGCGTGGAATCGGACTCTGGAGTTGTCCCTCGATCGCGATGGAGACCACGCCAGTCTCCTCACTCACGATGACAACCACGCAATCGCTTTCATTGGAGAGTCCAACGGCCGCTCGATGGCGGGATCCATATCGAGCAGGAAGGCTGCCTTCTTCGGCAAGCGGAAACTGGACGCCAGCGGCGAGGATGCGGGTATCCCTGAGTACAACCCCCAGATCATGCAATGGATTGTTGGGCCAGAAGATGGATTGGAGAAGCCGCGAGCTCAGCTTCGCATCGAGCATCTGTCCACCTTCGACCAGACCGCCAAGCCGGACGCTCCGCTCGATCGCGATCAGTGCTCCGAACTGGTTCTTTGAGAGGAAATCAATGGCCTCACTGATGCATTCCACGAATTCATGGCGTGGTTCACGGTTCGATCTCAGGAATCTGGTCTGGCCGATTCGGATGGCGGCCTGTCTCAGTTCGGGCTGGAAGATGACGATCAGGAGAAAAGCCACGTAGCTGATGACATATTGGAAGATCACCTGGAGGCGGCCAAATGACTCCGTGCTTCTCCAGAAGAGCATCAGGGCCAGAAACAGGCCGAAGAAGATGCCGATTCCCTTGATGACGCCAGCGCCCCGCGTGCCCCTCAGAAAGCGGAAAACCACATAGATGAACAGCCATATCAGCCCGAGCTCGATGGCGATTTCCCATTTGGGATAGTTGTCGAAGGTGGAAAAGAATTCCGTCATGGCAGAGCAGGACTCCCGGTTGCTCGTATCAGAAGTATACCCATCGGCAGAATTGGCATCTCCAGACGTGCAGTTCCTGCCATGAAGTCGTAGGATCTTGGGATGATTGATGGACGCTATCCCGTAACTCGTTCCAGTGGCCGCTGTGCGGCACGTGATATCGAGCTTCTTCCAGGTACCTCCTGTGTGGCCACGCTCTGCCAGGATGGTGAAGAAGGGCTCAAGCGGTTGGATTATTCAACCGAGGCCTGGGATGAGGGAACCCGTCCCGAGGGCCTCTTCAGCTTCTGGCGGACGGTTGTTCCCGAGGCGGATGCCAAGCCAAGGCAACTGATCGATGAAACCGTGCTTCTGACCATATTCGAGCAGTTGGCGGGTGATGATCAGCCTCGGAAGGTCTCCCTGCGTTTCGTGCTGGCACTGATCCTGATGAGAAAGCGGCTTCTTCGTTTCCTCGGGCGGATCGAAGAGGAGGGGGTCGTGGTCTGGCAGATGAGGCCGAAGGGTGCCACGCCCGAATCACCGCCGATCGAGGTCGTCGATCCGGGGCTTGGTGATGACGACGTGATGTCTCTGAGTGAGCAGCTTTCAGAGGTTCTGGAAACCGATCTGTAGCCATGCGTGCATTCCTGCTTTTCACGGTCATTCTGATTTCAGGTTGCATGGAATCCCATCGATCAGAAGAACGTTCTGGAGGAGTGGCTGCGCCCTCGACCGATGCCATGGCAGCCCGTGCGGAGCGATTGCAGCGTCTTCATGGCTGGGGCGTAATCGAGCTCAGATGGACGGATGATGCGGGCGAACATCTTGAGCAGGGGGATCTGGAATTCTGGATAGACGGCCCCGATCGTCTGGCGGTTCGCATCTCAAAATTGGGTGACACCTACATTTGGCTGGGCATGAACACGCAGGAGGCCTGGGTATTCGACCTTTCCCGGCAGCCGACCCGGCTGCTTCGGGAGTCGATCGAACGCCTCCAGAAATCCGGACTTGATGATGATCCATGGCTGACCATCCTTGAGATGATCCAGTTGATGAAGGTGGGTCTGGGCGCAGTTCCACCACCTCCTTCCGAGGATCTCGTTTCCGCGAGAATGAGTGGCGACACCATGGCCACATACGACTGGCGGGTTGCCGCTCCTGATTCCAGATCGTCGAAGCGATCCCTTCGAATGACCGTCAACACGATCGATTGGCAGCCATTGGCTGCCGAGATTCGCGATATCGATGGCAGCAGGGGCCTGATTCTGAGTTCGCCATCGGCCAAGACAAAGCGTATCGAGATTCCAGATGTTTCTTCGTTGGCGTGGCCTATTGTTTCACGTGTCATCGATGTCCAGCCATTGGAGGATCCCGGAACTGTCGCCAAATTCGCATTCGAGGGAATCACAGCGACGCTTCAGGGCCAGCCGATCGATCGCATCTTTGATGTGGACATCCTTCGAACAGCCTTTCGCCCGGAGTTCGAAGGTTCCATTCTGGAGATGAGTGGTGAAGAATCCGCTTCCGTCGGGCCTTGAACGGCTTGTCGTCATTCTTGTCGTCCTCGTGCTCGGTCTTCAGACATCCGCTGATGATCTGAAAGTGGCCGGTAGTCATGAACACGCCTGGTTCCTGATTCCATCTCCGGAAACAGAAACGGAGGGATATCCCTGGAGCTTGAGCCATTCGGGATCGCAGGAAAATCCACCTGTCCATCGTTCCATCAGACGTTTCAAGGATCAGCCGACTTCTCTGGCAGCCTTGAAGGACTCGGTCTGGTTCACATTGCCCTCCAGCGAGGGGCAGGCCCATCTAATACCCGTCCGTGTTCTTCAGATGGAATGGAACAGCAGCCTCGAGAGATATCTGCCCACTCCTCGAAGCGGGATGACCCTTCTTCCAAGCATCCAGACGGATGTCGATGATCCGGGGATACCCGAGTCCATGGTGGCGACCACGATTGGCCCCGTGGTGTTCCTCAAACATCAATCCGGGCAGAGGAGTCTCCAGGCATTGAGGCGTGGACATTGGCAGGTAATCGAACTGCCATCGGATGTTTGTGAGAATGAGGTGGTGTTGGCATGTCCTGACGATCGGATCACGCTCTTTAGGGAACAGGATGATGGTTTGCTGATACAGGTCTGGACCGGCGAGGACTGGTCTGCGGCCCGTTTTCAGGAAGGACTTTCACGCCCGATACATTCGGCACCAATTGGTGATCGTCTACTGATGGCCTCCGAAGCCTCGCCTGACATGATGAAACTGGACTTTCTTCAGACAGATGGCCTCGCCAGATTGTCCGAGTTGCCGATTCCGGAGGGTGGCTGTTCCTTGTTGGCCCGTGGTGATAAAGCCATGCTGGTCCGGCATGTTGATCATCTTGAAATCAGTCAACTGGATCTGCTGGATGGCACTCAATCACCTTGGGTGAAGCTGCCGGAAGGATCGGTTCTGGGGGTGAGCACCTGGTCCCTGCTGGTGTCAATACTGCTCTCCGGTCTGGTTCTGGTGATCATCCTAAGGGGAGGACAGACGAACGAGGCATCGTGGCCGCAAGGCTCGAGTCCATTGGCCCCCTTTGGAAGATTGATTGCGCTGGCCGTTGATGCTGTCCCGGGGCTCATCGTGACCATTGGCTGGTTGGGTGCCAAGCCCAGAATCATCCTCGATGCCTTCTCCTTCTCTCTGTCCGCGGAGGACTGGTTGAGCTATGGAACACTTGTTGTGATCACCTGTCTCTGGTGTCTCATTTGGGAGATGGCAGTCCGCTCCTCGCCGGGTAAAATGTTGATGCGAGGCTACTTGGGTAATCTTGACGGGAGCCGACCTTCGGTCGGTCGTCTGTGTCTTAGATCCTGTTTCAAGTGCATCATGCTGCTGTTTCCGATTCTCATGGTCACGGCCTTGAGACCACCATCCCTCCAGAGTCTGGGTGATCAGTTTTCCGGAATCCTTGTTCTGGAACGCATCCCAAGCAAGTCCGATCAGGATTCGCAGGATGGGGACAAGGAGGGTTGATCGTGGGCAGATCGGGTCTAAAGGGGCTCTCTCAGGCCTGCTGAGGGGCCTTTGCTCATGGAATTCACGCTGCACCGCCGATAGAACGAAACGGCAGTGAACGGAGTCACTGTAATTCCATAACCCCAAACAGGCTCAGGATGAGCGGATCGCGGAGCGATCGAAAGGGGACGGCAAGAATGGCCGATGACGCGGCTTGGGACAAGGATGTTCCGGGCGAACGTGAGCGAGAAACCCTGCTCGGGCATAGCGAACAGTTCAGTGGAGGGACTCAGCCCTCCTTTCTGAAACGTTGGTGGCCAGCATGTCTTGTGGCGACGGCAACCATGTTGCTTGGCGTCGCAGTTCTCGTACATGTGCTTCAGCCATCCGACTCGACGGCAAACCATCTGGAATTGGCCTCTAACGCCATCCAGATGGGCGAATTCGAGCTGGCGGCGGATCATCTCAGATCGATTCGAGATGATGTGGCGGCCAATACGATTGATTCGGAGAAGTCTCGATATCACCTTCTCGCAGCGGGCCTTATTCGAGCTCAGGAGTCTCCGACCGCCCCTTGGGTAGCCTCCAATGCGGAAAAAGTGGTGGATCATCTCGAGTCCGCCCGTTCTTACGGCGGTGAATTCACATCGAATGACTGTGAGACTCTGGCGTTGGCATACGTCTATGCGAACCAGATGGCGTCATCTACGGACGCATTGCAGGCGTTGTTGGATCATCCGAATCCGGTTTCCGAGGACATTCATCAGGCTCAGGTTCTCAATGTCAGAAGAGCACGCGCCGGCAAGGCGGGGATAGATTCGAATCTGATGGCGGCCGAGCGGATTCCATTCCTCAGGGAATTGAGGGAAGACGAGTCCGCCACACTCGATGATCTGATCTGGACCTCCGCCACGATTGCCAGAATCCATCTTGACGCGGGCAATCCATCGGATGCAGCGGTTGCTCTGCATCGCGATATTCGTAGGCTCGAAAGCAGGGGTGGTCCTGCCTCAGCGGAACTTCTGGTGCTGCTTGGTCGTTCCAATCGTGATCAAGGTCAGTTTGAGGCGGCGATCAGGCCACTTCGATACAGCCTGGATCTGGCAAGACCTGAGGACCCTGTTCGTGCCGAGGCCATGGTCATGCTTGGCGATGTGATGGCGCGACAGGGGGATCTCGAACGTGCACGAAACTGGTATGAACAGGCTATTGTCGAGTTTCCCTCCTCCCGCAGTCTGCTCGCCGCACTGGCTGGAAGAGGCCGCATTCTCGATCTTCTGAATCAGCCCGATCAGGCGATGATCGACTTCAGGGAAGCCGTCAGGCGCATCAAACGTGGTGATCGACATCCGGATGTCAATATTGCAAGCATGGAAGCGGTCCTTCTTGATCGGTTTGAGTCATGCTTGACCCGGGGGGAAACTCTTCAGGCTTTGGAGCGTGCTCGTCTGGCGGGATCACTTCGCACGGAAGGGCACCGAGGATCACGCGTTCTGACTGCGATTGCGGTGTCCGCTGGGCAGGTTGCAGCCGACAGGACGAGGCGGATGGAAGCCCAGTCATCCGAATGGAATGCGGCTGAGTGGGAAGACATCCTCGAACTTCATGCGGAAGCGGGTCATTCGTATCTGGCCGCGGCAGCAGTATCCGAGCAGCACGAGATCGGCTGGGCCGATGCGATGTTCCAGGCTGGTGTTCATCTTGATGCCGCGGGCCGACAGCGGGAGGCCATCGGTGTCCTGACGGATTACGTCAATGCAGCCGACAGTCGTGATCCGCGTCGTATCGAGTCGATGTTCCGTTTGGCGCAGGCTCTGGAGACCGATCTTTCATGGGTGGATGCATCGGATTGGTATGCCAGAATCATCGAGGACCATCCTCACAGTCTTCATGCCACGAGATCCCATGTGCCCTCGGCTCGATGTCTTCTGGCGATGGGGCAGACGACCGACGCCCGCTGTCGACTCCAGTCGGTCGTGGATGGCGAGACGACGCTCATGCCCGGCTCGGAGGATTATCGAAACACACTGATCATGTTGGGTCGCCTCTCGGTTGCAGAAAGCGAGTACTCGGAGGCAATCAATCGGCTGAGAGAGGCGGCCGACCGATGGCCGGATCACCCCGATACACCCATGGTGCTCTTCGATATCGCGTCGGCCAGACGCTCACTGGCTCAGCAGATCAATGATCAGTTGAATCAGGAACAACTGACTCCTAATCGACGTCAGCAGCTGACGGCGGATCGGCTCGAGAATCTCTGGGAGGCGGCCTTGACCTTCGACCAGGTCATGGAGCATTTGTGCGAGGAGGAGCCGCCGACACCTTCAATGCAACGTTGGCTGCGGGCCGCCGCCATTTCCAGATCGGATTGTCTGCTTGAGACCGGCCGTCTGAAGGAGGCCATTGCAGGCTACGAAGCGGTTGCCCGGGACTGGCCCGATCATGCGGCGGCCATCCATGCACTTGTTCAGGTGGCATCTGCCTGGACGACCCTTGGTGAATTCGATCGTGCCGATTCCGCTCATAATCGCGCGCTGGCACGGCTTCGGGACATCCCCGATGAACAGCTTGATCACTCCGAGGGATTCATGAATCGAGAGGTCTGGGAGCGTTGGATGAACACGGTGCCAGTTGGTTCGGAACTGTATGCAGGAGCACCGACGTCAGAATGAACACTTCCGACACATCCAGCATGGAGGCGAAATCGCTCATGGCGATGATGTCGGATGGTCTTAACAGGCAGCGATCGCTGCTGCAGACCCTGTGTCGTCTGGCGGAATCACAGGGGCGGTTGATCGAATCGTCCGAGCATGACTCGCTGCTTTCATTGGTGCATGAACGTCAGGCCATCGTGGAGCAGCTGGTCGGCATCAGATCCGATCTGATCAAGAAGGCCGAGGAGCTTCGGTCCAGAGCCAATTTCCTGAGTGATAAGGAGCGTGAATCCCTGCAAATGCAGATCGATGAGACCAGAGATCTCTCCAGAAAGGTGCTGGCCATCGATACTCGGGATGTCGACAAGCTGGTCGAGACTCGAAGCACTTGCCAAGAGAAGCTGGCAGACATAACCCACACCATGAACGCGCGAAGAGGCTACCAGTCCAAAGGGCAGGTCTCTCCTCGATATGCGGATGCAAAGGGATGAGCATGTCGCAGTCATTGTCATCACATGTCAAGCAGATGGCGACGGGCTCTGGCCCGGAAGTCGCGGGTATGGGTATGGAGCAGCTGCAGGATCTCATGCAGTCATTCAATACGACGGCCGAACGTCTTCATGAGACGCATGAGGCCCTGTATGGCCAGGTCCGGACGCTCGAGCAGGAGTTGGCGGAGGCTAATGACCAGCTTCGACGCTCCCAGCAACTGGCTGCACTTGGTGAAATGGCCGCTGGCATCGCCCACGAGATCAGAAATCCTCTTGGTTGCATCCAGCTCTATGCGCAGATTCTCGTGGAGGATCTAGAAGACAGGCCGGATTCCAAAGATCTTTGCCGAAAGATCGGGACCGCTGTCCGAGGGATGGAATCAATAGTCAAGGATGTTCTGCAATTCGCACGGGACACATCCCTCCATTCGGAGGAGGTCTCCGTCGGCTCCCTGCTTGATCGTGTCATAGAGGATGCCCAGGGGCTGCTGGTCGCTGAACGGACGACGGTTGTTCGTCGTGAGCTTGCCGATCGGGTTCTGGTGCATGCCGATCTCACGCTCATGACACAGGCCGTCGGCAACATCCTTCGGAATGCGGTCGAGTCGATGTCGGATATGGAAAACAACACCCGCGAAGTCACGGTCGAAACTAGCTTGATTCGCAAGCTCAGGGTCGATGGTGATCGGGCGTGCACGGTATCCATTTCAGTCGGTGACAGAGGATGCGGAATTCCCGAGGATCTGATGCACAGGTTGTTCAACCCATTCTTCACGACGAGGCCCACGGGTACCGGACTGGGTTTGGCCATCGCCCATCGAGTGATCGATGCGCATGGGGGGGACATTGTGGTCGGCTCGCGTGAAGGTGGGGGATCGGTTTTCGAGATTCATGTTCCAGTTGAATTATCAGGTCAGGATTTGCCTGATTCTGTTTACGCAGAGGTGCGATGATGGCGAGAATACTCGTAGTTGATGACAAGGAACTCATGCGGGACAGCGTCGGCACGATGCTGTCGAGGCGTGGCCATTCGGTGATCGCGGCCGCCAGCGCGGAGATCGCGCTTGAGAAGCTGGCTGGTCGCCCAGTCGATGTGGTCGTGACCGATCTGCAGATGCCCGGGATGGATGGTCTTGAACTAATGCAGACCATCCGCGAGCGGGACGAGTCGATCCCGGTGATTCTCATGACGGCCTTCGCCACGGTCGAGACGGCGGTCGGTGCGATGAAGAACGGTGCCTGGGACTACATCACGAAGCCGTTTGGTGGCGACGAGATGCTGGCGACCATCGAACGGGCGGTTGATCATGCGAAAATCGTCCAGGAGAATCAGGTCCTCAAGGTACAGGTCGCCTCAGGCGGTACTGTCGCTTCGTCGGGTCACGATCTAGTTGGTGGCAGCGACGCCATGAATGAACTGCGTGCTCATCTTCGACGAGTTTCCGATAGTCACAGCACCGTTCTCATATGCGGCGAATCCGGTACCGGCAAGGAAGTGGCGGCACGATGGATTCATGCAAATAGTCCACGATCCGACAAGCCATTTCTGGCGATCAATTGCGCGGCCTTGTCGACCAGTCTTCTGGAATCGGAATTGTTCGGTCATGAAAAGGGTGCCTTTACTGGCGCAGACAAGCTCCGGAAGGGGAGATTCGAACTGGCCGATGGGGGCACGCTGCTTCTGGATGAAATCAGCGAGGTCTCTCCCGATACGCAGGCAAAACTTCTTCGGGTTCTTCAGGAACGTTGCTTCGAGAGAGTGGGTTCCAGTGAATCAAGGCCGGTGGATGTCAGAATCATCGCAACAACCAATCGCAATCTTTCCAGTGAGATCGAGGCGAATCGTTTCCGTCAGGATCTCTTCTTCAGATTAAACGTCCTGCCTCTGGACATGATGGCGCTTCGTGAACATGTCGATGACATTCCGGATCTGGCCGAGCATTTCCTCAGGAGAGTGGCTGTGAGGGAAGGGCGGGATCCTCGACGGCTCTCGACTGAGGCGTTGGGTTGCCTCCAGACCTATGCCTGGCCGGGCAACGTGCGTGAACTCGAGAACATCTGCGAACGTGCCGCTGTTCTGGCGGAAGGGGATGTGATAACGGAATCCCTGATCTCACCCTGGCTGTCCTCGGCTGCCGCTATGTCAGCTCAACCCGTTTCAGTCGAGGTGACCGCAGGGGTCGAGGTCAATTGTCGGCCGCTGGAGGAAGTGGAGCGGGAGGCGATCGTGGCTACGCTCCGTCGCTTCAATGGCCACCGTCAGCGAACAGCGACGGCACTGGGCATCGGTGTTCGAACGCTCGGACTGAAGCTCAAGAAGTGGAAGGAGGCCCAGCTCGTATCTGCCAGCTTGTGAGGCTTTGGGCGCAGATATTGCGCCATGGCCTACGTGTGCACCGCTCTGAGGACTTCACCAGAGCTCGGTATGGGATTCGCAGGGAAAAAGACATGATTGACGGTTTGAACAACTCGGGAAGCCTGCCCGTCATGCAGAAGGTCGTCCAGTTTGCTGCTGGAAGGCATGCGCTGATCGCGGACAACGTGGCCAACATCTCGACGCCGGGTTTTCGTCCGACGGATGTGTCCCTCGAGGAATTCCAGTCAACTCTTGGAAAAGCCGTCGATGAGCGTCGCATGCAGGGGCGGGACCGGTTCGGATCACTCGATATTGGATCTACTTCGACCATCGAGTTCACGGCTGATGATGTGGCCCTTCATCCGGTTCCAATGGGGGAGAATCTGCTTTTTCAGGACGGCAATGATCGGAGTCTGGAGAGATTGATGCAGGGGCTGGTGGAGAACTTCCTGACGTACAGAACTGCGGTCGAACTCATGAACAACCAGTTCGACATGCTTGACGTGGCCATAAGAGAACGAATCTGACCCTGATGGAGAACTGACTTGCTGTTTGGTGCCCTTGACATTTCGAGCTCTGGATTGGTGGCTCAGCGTCAGCGAATGACGGCGATTGCCGGAAATCTGGCAAATATCGAGACCATTCTCAACGCCGAAGGGGAATATGAGCCCTACAGACGTCGTATTCCCATGTTTTCGCCGGGAGATCCCGCCAACGGCAGCAGCCATGGAGTACATCTTTCAGGAATCATGCTTGACGACAGTCCACTGCAGATGCGGTACGAGCCGGACAGTCCGTGGGCTGATGAGCAGGGATATGTGGGGTATCCGGACATCTCTCTGGTCATCGAACAGATGAATGCCATGGAAGCTTCCAGGGCATATGAGGCGAACATTACCGTTGCGGAGGCTACGAAGTCGATGTACAGCATTGCTCTGGAGATTCTCACCTAGGGCCTCGCTCTGGGAACGCCACCATGAATGATCCACTTGGACTCATCACAGGACCGTCAGCTCCGGGAAGTCTTGCTGCCAGCAAGATGGCGGACCCCAAGGCTGCTGAAGCAGATTTCGGGAACATCCTGAAGGCGGAGATGGCTCAGGTCAACGAGCTTCAGGAAGCAGCGCAGGTGGCAGCGGAGGATTTCGCGGCCGGTCGACGAGACGATATCGAGAGTGTTCTATTCGCAGCTCGAAAGGCGGACACAGCCTTCAAGATGCTGCTGCAGGTACGAAACAAGGTTCTGGAAGCCTATGAGGAGGTCAAGCAACTGCGTATCTAGCTGAATGGGAATGACCCACTGCTGCCTGTAGTTCATGGAGGAACCGATGGCTCGGCAGTGAAGACCGTTCACTCGATCAGGCAGGATGCCGAAGATCGATGGCAATTTCTGGGGACATGACGCGAACGTATCTTGACCGCCTGCGAGGCCTTTCGGTGCCGACCCGAATGCTGGCAGGTGCCGTGGCCGTGATTCTGGTCATGGGCCTTTTTCTAGTCTCGCTGTATGCGGGCCGTTCTACGATGGTGCCATTGCCGGTCACCTTGAGCAGCGATGCCAAGGTCCGCACGGTGGCCTATCTGTCCAGTCACAATCTCGATTTCGAAGACACTGGTTCGGCGATTCTGGTGAATCAGGACGATCGTGACCAGATCGTGAGCCAGTTGAATGAGGCTTCGGTGATCACCCCTGATCAGATCGACTTCGACAAGATGGTCAAGGACGAGCGGATGTTCCTGACCAAGGGTCAGCAGCGGACGCGTACACGTGTCGCCACACAGAATGTCCTGGCCAGAATGATCTCCCAGATGTCTCAGGTTCGCACCGCGACCGTGGTTATAAGTGGAGAGGATGACCATATCGGAATTGGCCGCGCATTCGTTCCTCGAACGGCCTCTGTGACCGTCGTGACGGAATCGGAGCCTCTGAAACCTGAAGGTGTGGATGCGATCGCCAGAATGGTGGCCGGTTCCATCTCGGGATTGAAGGCGGAATCGGTTTCGGTCATCGACGCCAGAACCGGGCGGGCGATGGCGGCGAGATCCGGCGACGCCGTGGCTTCCACAAGGAACATGGAGACTAAGCTGGCCGCCGAGAGGATGGCTCACTCACGACTGCAGGAATCACTCGGCTACATCAAGGGAATTCGAATCAGCGTTAATGCCGTGGTTGAATCACGGGAGATCGTCCGTGAGACCACAAGTTACGAGGATCCCAAGCTCGGTGTCACTCAGGAGACACTATCCGAGTCGACCCGAACGACACCGGTGAACGGACGAGAGCCCGGTATCCGTGCCAATTCCGGTCTTCGGGTGACGATGCCGTTGCCGATCGCCGCCCAATCTGGGCCATCGAGTGCCGATACCTCCGAACGCGTGGAAAGCGTCCCGGCCTTCGGTCGAAGCGACCAGAGGGTCATCGATCCGGGCGGTTATGCCCTTGAGATCAATGCCAGCATCGGAATTCCCAGATCCTATTTCACGGCATTGCAGAAGCAGCGTTCCGGAACCAGCTCCGGCCAGATGCCTGATGGCGGTTCGATGGATCAGCTCATAGAGAGCACGCTTGAATCCATCGAGTTGCAGGTGATGCCCCTGATTGCCACTGGTTCGGCCGAAGGGATGCGTCGTGGAGAGGTGACGGTCGCCGTCTTCGACGATGTTGCCGTTATCGCTGAACAGAGTTCCTTCGCCGCGGTATCCGGAAGTTGGCAGGAGGCCTCCGCCTTGTCGACCTGGCTGCCAACGGCCGGTCTCGTCCTTCTTGCCGGTCTGGCGGTCGGGATGATGGTGATGATGCTGCGTCGAGTGGGTGCTGGCATCAATGAAGCCCGGCCCGCGATCGAAACGGGGCAAGCGACTCTACTGGCCGAGGATGTCGATGTGATCGGCGAAGTCGATGACGCCGATGTCGTTCTGGACGGGATTGAGATAAACAATGACGAAGTTCGACGCCGTGTCATGCTCGACCAGATCCGTGAAGCGGTTCAGGCTCGGCCCGAGGAATCGGCATCGGTGCTTCGACGATGGACAAGGACCGAGAGCTGATGCCATTTCGACCTGGACAGAAACTGCCTGATCGTGCCATCGACCTTGAAGGTCCTGTCAAGGCGGCGGTGCTTCTTCTGAGTCTTGACGAGCAGACGGCATCATCGATGTTGAGAGAGCTTCCAACGGAGATTGTCCAGCGTGTGACTTCGATCGTGGCTGCCATCGAGGAGGTTCCACCATCTCTGGCCGAGGAAGTCGTCGAGGAGTACTACAGCCTTCAATTGGCCAGTCAGTATGTCCGCGAGGGAGGATTGGATTACGCAAGACGTCTATTGAATGATTCGCTCGATGGTGAACGTGCCGCACAGGTCATGAACCAAGTGGAGACACAGGTTCAGAGAACCCCGTTCAGTTTTCTTCGAAGAGTCGAGTCCGATACGTTGTTGGCATTCATACAAGAAGAACATCCGCAGACGATCGCATTGATTGCCAGTCATCTGGATCAGGATCGTGCCTCGGAGATTCTGGTCGGGTTGCCTTCCGAGAAGCAGATCGAGGTGGTTCGCAGAGTGGCGAACATGGAACAGACGAATCCAGATCTTGTCCATGAAGTCGAGGCGGGGCTCGAGGATCGGTTGGCCAACATGCTCTCGAGTTCCTCCGAGCGTGTCGGCGGCGTCAAGGCGGTGGCCGAGGTTCTGAACCTCTGCGATCGGAACACGGAACGCACGATCATGGAGGGCATGGAGGTCGACAGTCCCAATCTGGTTGAGAACATCAGGCGACTAATGTTCGTCTTCGAGGATGTTCGATTCGTCAATGATCGCGGTATCCAGACTGTCCTCAAGGAGATAGACAACGACATGCTCGCCCTTGCCTTGAAGACGGCAACGGAGGATCTCCGCGAGAAGATCTTCTCCAACATGTCCGAACGTGCGGCGGAAGTCGTGCGGGAGGACATGGAGTTCATGGGGCCTGTCCGACTCAGTGATGTGGAAGCCGCACAGCAGAGAATCGTCGACATCGTCCGCCGGCTCGAGGATGCGGGCGAATTGATCGTCAGTGGTCGAGGTGGAGATTCGGAAGTCGTCGTGTAGGAGATTGGCATGCCGCTCATCAAGGCCAATGAAACAATCGATCTGTCATCACAGGTGCACTCCTCCGATCAGGTGGAGGCGAGCGCCCAATCGATAGTCGATCGTGCCAGAAACGATGCAAATCGAATCATCGGGGCGGCCCTGGAGAGTGTCCAGAATGAAGTTGCCGAGATTCGTGAGAAGGCTCGACTCGCCGGACTCGAGGCTGGTCATGCGCTCGGCTATCAGCAGGGACTCGAGGAAGGGAGAGCAGCGGCTGAAGAAGCCATGTCTGCAGAATTGCAGTCACTTTGTAAGACCTGGTTCGATCTGATCGATGAATGGCAACAGGCCGAGAAGGAGAGGCGTGATGTCGCTGCTGTCCAGGTCATGCAGTTGTCTCTGGCCTTCGCAGAACGCATCATCCATCGGCAGGTCGAGCACGATTCGGACGTCGTCATCGACCAGTTGCGACATGCGCTGGACCTTGCCCAGTCACCTTCGGATCTTGAAATAGTCGTTTCTGAATCCGATCGTGAACGTGTTCATCAGGCTTTGCCAGGTCTGCTCGAGAAGTTCGACAGCGCTGGATATGTGACAATCCAGACATCCGAAACGATGTCGTCGGGCGGCTGTCTGCTGCGGATGCGTGGGGGGGAGATCGACTCATCCATCGAGATCCAGCTTGAACGTCTGGTGGCCGTCATGATTCCGGAGGTCGCAAGCGAGCATCCGATATCGGTTCGGATCGAGGATGAAGCCGCATGACGCGTCTTGCCGATGCAATCGATGTGCTCCCTGCGCTGCAGACACGAAAGATAAGTGGATCAGTAAAGGCCATTCAGGGACTTGCCATTCATGCGACGCATCTTCCGCTGTCAGTCGGATCAGCGGTCTCGGTCGATGTGGATGGAACCGGGGAGTCCTGCCGACAGGGGGAAGTGATCGGATTTCACGGGCATGAACATGTCGTGATGCTGTATGGCGATCTCGACGGTATCCAACCGGGCTGTCCTATACGAGGTCTTCAGAGCTCAGGAAGACTGGTTTCGCTGGGATCAGGCCTTCTGGGACGAGTGATCGACGGACTTGGAAGACCGCTCGATGGTCGAGGTCCGATCCGATCAGAGAGCATGCGGCCGCTGGTCGGTTCCGGCATCGAGCCCTTGTCTCGTTCGCCGGTGAAGATTCCATTTCCAACGGGTGTGAGAGTCATTGATTCCATGGCGACACTTGGTCACGGACAGAGAATGGGCATCTTCTCGCGGCCAGGTGTAGGGAAGTCTACTTTGCTCGCGTCCATTGCTCGACATTCCGCAAGTGATGTGAATGTGATCGCCCTGATTGGGGAGCGTGGTCGCGAAGTTCAGGAATTCATCCATGACTGCCTCGGACCGGAAGGTCTGGCAAAGTCCGTGGTGGTGGTGGCGACCAGTAACGAATCGCCTCTGCTTCGTGTCAGAGCATCTCTTCTGGCGACGGCGATTGCCGAATACTTTCGGGATCTGGATGAGGGTAATCATGTGTTGCTGGCGATGGATTCCCTCACACGATTTGCTCAGGCCCAGAGGCAGATCGGTCTGGCCAGTGGCGAAAGCCCCGCGATGCGAGGGTATCCGCCATCTGTTTTCTCCATGCTTCCGATTCTGGTCGAGCGAGCAGGGGCTGTGAGTGAACGTGCCTCGATCACGGGTCTATACACGGTTCTTGTCGAAGGTGATGACATGGCGGAGCCCGTTTCGGACGCTGCCCAGAGCGTGTTGGATGGCCATCTTGTTCTATGTCCGAGACTGGCATCGAAAGGTTGCTATCCGGCGGTTGACTGCCTCCAGAGCATTTCACGAGTGGCTGAACGGTTGAGTGATGAAAACCATCGTGCCGGCAGATCCGAACTGAAGAAGCTGCTGGCCGCGTTGGACGATGCCGAGGAACTTCTCGCCATCGGAGCCTATGTGAAGGGCAACGATCCTGTTACGGATACCGCGATTGAGATACGGGAGCAGATCTCCGGTTTCCTGCAGCAGCCATCCGATGAATCCTGTGGTTTCCCCGAGACCTGTCGGGGGCTCGTGAAGTTGGCGACGGACGCCATTCGAATGCGACAACGATTCGTGACCGGAAAGAACGCAGTCGCAAGAACCGGAGGCTCCTCTGGATCATGAGCAGCCGAAGATTCAAATTCCGACTTCAGCGTGTTCTCGATGTTCGCAAGCGAGTGGAACTGGCGGCTCGACAGGAGTTGTCGATTCTCAACAGGGAGAAAAACCTGCTTGAGGAGAAGCTGCGTGATGCGGAAAGAAGACGGATCGAATCACTGCATCTGCATAGATCCGGGATGGTTGGCAAGCTTGAGATAGACATGCTTCGAATGCATGCTTCGATAAGTCGTCAGGAAGCAGGGCACGCTCATTCACTGATTCTGAAAAGAGCGGCACTTGAGCCCCGCATCGAATCGGCTCTTCGGTTGCTGTTGAAGGCGAGTTCCGAACGAAAAGGTCTGGAGTCCCTGCATGATCAGGCCTATGAGGATTGGAAGCGAGGGTGTCGTCGAGCTGAGCGTCGAGATGAGTTGGAACTCAGCATGATTGGGAATATCGAGAAATGAAAAAAGCCTGGTACATCGCATCAACGACGTCATTCCTCATTCTTCTGGCTGGTGGGATGATCATCATTTGGTGGTGGTCGAACGGTCGCCTTGATTCGGATCGAGTGTCATCCATGTACTCGATACTCATGAGTGCGGACCCCATTGCGGATGAAGTGGAGAATGCTCGGCCGCTGACTGAAGAGAGCGGAGTTCTCGGCAGCAGTTCCAGGCGGCTCGTCATGCGAGGAGATGAGACCAGACGACTGGCGGTCGACTATCAGGTCCTCCAGCATCAGGCGACGGCTCGCCAGAGTCAGATCGACATGGCACTCAAGTCGCTGGCAGAAGCCAGAGAGGCATTGGCGGTGGAGCGTGCCGCATTCGAGATGGCGAAGGAGACTGCTCAGGCACCGGTTGCCGGCAGGGATCCCGATACGCAGTTCCATCGATCGATCGATCTCATCGAGGCGGCACAGCCCGCGCAGGCGAAAATCTGGATCCTGAGCATGACAGAGCAGGGGCGTTTCGAGGATGCGGTTGCCGCCTTGGATGCCATGCAGCCGCGATCGGCAAGTCGAATTCTCCGGGAATTCCAATCTGCGGCTGAAATGGAACTGGCAGGGAAGTTGCTGGAAGCCCTTGGGCGATATGGGACCGATTCATGGCCCATTCCCTCGAAGGAGCTTTCCGAAGGTGTTTCCCGCGGCAAACAATCCAGTCCTACCCGCTGAGGCAAGCTGGACATCGACAGCCTTTTCCAACCTCTCAACCGGGGTCGGTGGCCTCTATGACCCTGCATTGGGTTCACAGCACGCATCGGGGGATGTGACGGAAGGCCCCACCTTGTCCCAGTCGATAGCCGAGCAGGTTGAGGACCAGTTGGATGAGGATTCACAGCTGAAGGCGCAGGATTCGCGTGAAATCGAGCAGGAAGATGCGCAAGAACGGCGCTTGGAGGAGAGTCTGAATGAGGTGTCTGACGCCAGATGGGGCTCGCAATCTAGTGAAACCGGCAAACTTTCCCGAGACTCCAATTCCACAGTTCGTTTACCGCTGAGGGCCATGGGGCGTGTTCATGGGCAGGCTTCTTCTCTACGGGCACAAGCCTCAGCAGTTGAAGCGTTGCCATCTAAGCCGCTCTCCAATGTTGATGTCAAATCCACACAGTCGTCCCAGCTCATTGCTCAGCCAGTCTTGAGAGGTGTACCGGCTGCGGTGCTCCGAGCGATCGAGGTCGAAGCAAACATCGAGTCGGGTGGCCGGAATATGAGTTTGCTTAGATCCGGGCAGAACACGAGAGGCCACGCACCCGCTGCCATCAAGACAATGGCGGAGGCGGAAGCCCGGACATTGCAGGGGATGACGACCTTGATGGCTCAGCGAGGAGGCAGGATGCGGGTTCAACTCAATCCTCTCCAGCTTGGTTCAGTCACGATTGATGTGAAGGTAGATGGAAATCGTGTCGAAGCATCGATCGAGGCCGCGACCAAGGCGGCTGTGAAGGTGCTGGAGGCTTCGACCTCGAGGTTGCGGTTGTCGCTCGAGTCACAGGGGTACAACCTGGATCGACTTGAGATCAAGCATGAGCAACAGCCGTCGGGTGCGACGGAGAATTCACGGTCTGAGGATGAGCCCCGGGATTCTCGTTCCGACAAGTCCGACTCGGATGGAAGAAGTCGCCGCAATCGAACGTCGGTGGGACAGCACGCCACGAATGGCTTCGAAGAGGAATTCAACTTGACTGAACAGGCTGCTCAGGAGACCGATCGATGAGTCAGATTAATGCGCCGGATCTCTTCGGTTCCGTGGAGAGGACCACTTCCAGTGGCTTCGCTTCGATGAGTTCCGAGGACTTCATCAAGATCATGTTCACCGAGCTGACGAATCAGGACCCTCTGGCTCCAACGGATTCGGCAGCGCTTCTTGATCAGATGAATTCGATCAGATCCATCGAGTCCGACATGCAGATGGTCGAGAACATGCAGTCCCTCGTGTTCGAGAATCAACTCGCTTCGGCCAGCGGGCTGATCGGCCGCTTCGTCGGTGGTCTTGATTGGAGTGGTGTACGCATCGGAGGGATCGTTTCGGCTGTCGTGCGACAGGGCGACGAGATTGCGCTCGAACTCGATAGCGGGGCCTTCCTGCCCATATCCGGAGTCGAGACGATCATCACGCAGGACGTGCTCGATTCAATCGATCCCAATGCTCCGACGGGCGATTCCGATTCGAATGAGGAATCCGAGGGTGCGGACGGTTCGGATGATGAGGGCGGTTCAGAGAATGAAGATGGTGGTTCCGACAACGAAGGTGACGGTTCTGAGAACGAGGACGACGGCGCTGGTCTTTAGTTTTCATTTGGGATCATCGCTTCGATGATTCGAGGAGGCTTTCATGGGTTCATCAAATGCATTGTTTACAGGTCTGACTGGTCTTCTGAGCAATCAGCAGCGACTGGATGTCATTGGTAACAACATCGCAAATGTGGGAACTACGGCCTTTAAGTCCAGTCGCATGCTCTTCTCGACGCTGTATGCACAGACGAGTTCTGCTGGTTCCGCGCCGGGCCTTTCGGGGGGAACGAATCCAACACAGATCGGGCACGGTGCCATGATTGCCGGTACCCAGCGGAACTTCGCTGGTGGCGCCATCACGGCCACCGGTATCGCGACCGACATGGCCATCGACGGCGATGGCTTCTTCATTGCCCAGATGAATGGTGAGACGCTCTATACGCGTGATGGAACATTCCAGCTCGATGAGAACCGGCGTCTTGTCACCGAGCAGGGGGCCTATGTGATGGGTTGGGGAGTCGATGATCAGTGGAACATAATGGGTGGACAGTTGCAGTCTCTGGAGATTCCGCTTGGTTCATTGACCGTTGCCGAGGCGACCAGAACCGTCTATCTGGATGGCGCGCTCGATGCGACCGGGGACATCGCCACAACTGGTTCCGTCCATCGATCCGGCGTGATGTACACAGATGCGGACATGACTTCGCCACTGCCATGGACCTGGGATGAGGATAATCCCGATCTGGCGGGTGGGGGCCAGCCCGATCTGACGGTGGCTGGAAACAATCTGTATGTCGATGACGGCGATGGTGCACCACTGCTGGCAATCGAAGGCGGCGCCCAGGCCATGATCACGATCGACGGTGTGGAGAAGAACGGGCAAACCATCGGGACCCATACATTCCTGTTTGGATCGGAAGCCGAGGCGGCGGCCGCCGGCGCTGATGGATGGGGTTCCACGATGGCGGACTTCACGGGATGGCTGACCACTGCGATGGGGCTGACCAATGAGGACATCGCCGGCCAGACGCTGGGCGGTCGAGTGGAAATCGACAACACTGGTGCCCTGCTGATCATGGGCAATGAGGGAACGGTCCAAGATCTGGACCTGTCCAGTGGCGACATGTCCATCAGCTATCAGGGCGTGGCGGAAGGAGATCCCGTGGCCGGGGATCCACTGACGAATCCGTTCACGTTCACCTCGGAGCAGTCGGCGAATGGAGAAGCCGTCAGAACATCCTTCGTTGCCTACGACTCCCTTGGCGAGACGATCACGGTCCATGTCTCGATGGTTCTTCAGGAGAACCTGGGAAATGGGGGGACTGAATGGACATTCCTCGCGGAATCCCCCGATGCGACCGGTCTGGATCGAATCGTCGGTAGCGGGACGCTCGTCTTCGATTCCTCGGGCTCCTTCGTGTCGGCTTCCAGCACCACGCTCACCATTCCTCTTGATAACGGCGCTGATTCGCCGCTGGTTCTGGATCTGGATTTTGATGAAGGTGTCGATGGGGTGACAGCACTCGCGGATGCCAACAGCAGTCTGGCAGCCATATCGCAGGATGGTTTCCCCGGTGGGGAACTCGTTTCATTCTCGGTTGGTGATGACGGGACCATTCTGGGGGCATTCACGAATGGCGTAACGAGAAAACTCGGGCAGGTGGCGTTGGCCATCTTCAGCAATCCGGGGGGGCTGGAGGATGTCGGCGATAACTTCTATCGAGTTGGTCCGAATTCGGGTGATCCCAGAATCGCGGATCCCACTACGCTTGGTGCCGGTCGCATCGTCAGTGGTGCACTGGAGATGTCGAATGTGGACCTTTCTCAGGAATTCATCAACATGATTCTGGCATCAACCGGATATCAGGCGTCCAGCCGGGTCATCAACGCCTCCAACGAGATGCTCGATCAGTTGATGTTGATGGCTCGCTAGCTGCGACGGAAAGTCGTTCGTTGCATCATCAGCTCGAGTGTCTGGGTGACCAGTCCGACATCGCGGTCAGTGAGTCCGCCATACATCGGAAGCGCTATCGTTCTCTGTGAGACGAATTCCGCCACCGGGCACTGGCCCTGCTCGTCCTTCTGGTCGAACCTTGCTGAGATCTGAGGAAGCAGTGGTGGCGGTGTCCATGGCGCGGCGACTCCGATGTCATGTCTGTCCATGCCATCAAGGATCTCATCCCGATCGTCGCTGCCGTAGGCGTCGTCGAGTCGCACGACGAATGCCGGCCAGCCAAGCGAGGTGCCTGGGTCCACAGTGGGAATCACGAGGTCGCTGGTGCCGGCCAGTCTCTGGGTGTAGCTTGAAGCTGCTGATGCTCTGGCTGAGCGGATTTCATCGAGATGTCGCATCTGCGAAAGGGCTACAGCGGCCTGCATATCCGTCAAGCCGGACGTACGGCCAACCGGGCCGGGATGATCGTCCTGATTGCGGGAACACTCAAGGGATATGCCCTTCTGGAGCTGACGACATCTTTCCGCCAGATGGAGATTGGATGTTGTGATCCCACCTCCTTCACCGCAACCGATGACCGAACCTTCACCAAGATCGATGATGCTTGCCCAACCGAAGGAACCGGCATGCCGACCGTCAACCGTGGCACCCAGTCCGCCGGACACGTCTTCGATCAGAGGGATCTCCAGCTGGCCACACAACGATGCGATCTGCGGCAGGCCGGCGGGATTTCCGAAGACGCTGGTGGCGATGACGGCTCGAGTATTCGTCGAAATCCGCGACTGGACGGCATCGGGGGAGATGTTCAATGTTCGTGGATGGCAATCGGCATAGACGGGTCTGGCGCCCGTCGAAAGAACGGCGTTCGTCATGGTGTTCGAGGCAAAGGCGGGCAGAATGACTTCATGTCCCTCATGGATGTCCATCGCCATCAGCAAGAGTGAGGCGGCATCCGTGTAGGTCGCGAAGACGGCGCCCTCCGATTGCTTCGTCTGTCTGGCGAGCGCAATGGAAAGTTCTTCCGTACGTTCTCCATGCATCATGTTCCCGTTGCGAAGTTCCTGCACAAGATCCTGCAACTCCCGTTCGGGTAGATCATGTTGGAAGAGCGGTATGTTCATGTCGTTGAGGATCCGGAGATTCTGGACTATGGATTCCGCTTGATGAGCTGGGGCACAGCCTCTTCGAGCTGATCGGTATGCTTGAGGTAGAGCCAGGCCGCTTGTACCTGCAAGGGTTCGGAAAGAACACCACCTGATGCGATCAGGCCCAGATTGTGCGTCTGCGTCTCGGTGAGCTCGTCAGCTTCACGAGCGATGATGAGCAGGGCGAGTGAATCCGGAAGTGAGAGGCCGATCTGCTTGATTGGTCTGACGCTTTCGATCGCCTGAGGATTCCGATGCTGGAGTATTCCGAAGAGCATTGCTTCCTGCAGGGGACTGTCATCCTCGGCGTCCTGCAGTCTTCCATGAACCAATTCAGGATCGATCGTCAGAAGTCGCTCAGTGGCTTCGATGGCGAGCATCTGATTCATGGAGTTTTCAGAATCAGCCGCCAGCCTGTCGAGGAAATGATTCAGCACGATCTTCTGCTGATTGTCGGGCAGGGTCTCGATGACGCCCGGGAGAATGACAGTCGAGCGGAGGTGATTCAGGTCGTACAGTTCCATGAGTCGCCGTGGGGAAGTTTCACTGTCGCTGCCCACCGCATTGGCTGCATTTAGGATGCATTTGACGAGTTCATCATTTTCATCAAGCCGGTCGCTGTCCGAGGTATCCAGACCTGTGCCGACTTGCAGCAGCATCAATGCCCCGGTGATCTGATCACGACGTTTCGGCTTGACTCCTATCCATTCCTTCCAATGCCTGATCCCATTCTCCGGGGCAATGGTGAGCAACGTGGCGGTGCCGGGTTGGATCAATTCCGGGAAACGGCCATCCATACGGTTGCTCGTGATCAGGACATCAAGCCATGTGGCAGCTTCCTCGATCTGATACCGCTCGATGAACATGATCAATGTCATCAGGATGTCGAACTGTCTGGAATCAGGGAGATCCGCGATGACGTCGTTGATTCGATCAATCGCCTCCTCATCACCCAGCCACGTCAGGATAAGCAAGGCGGCGGCGATGACCTTTTCGTTGGAGGAATCAAGCATCGGCTTGACTTCAGAAGCTGCCAGTGGTTCGCCAAGTGATTTCAGGTAGGCCAGCAACGCCAGATGATTGGCTTCCTCTAGATCCTTCCATTTGAGGAGTGTTCGAACCTGTTCGGGACCAAGCCTCTTCTCGTCGATTGCAATGGCCAGGATCTCATTGCGTGCCGAAGGATCGAGTTGTGTGATAAGCCATGGCATCACCTGCCCGTCGTCGGAAAGATTCGCAAGTCCGAGGACCGCGTAGACCTGAATGGGCCATGAGTCATGCTCGACAAGTGGGAGAAAGAGCTGTTCGAGACTTTCGTCGCTCAGTCGCTGCAAGGCGGCCAGTCTGGTGAGATGACTGTCATCGCGTTGGGGGGATACGGCCTTCTTGAGATGTCGAATGGCACTGTTCGTGTAGGCAGGCTGATCCGCATGGACCGACACGCTCCATGCGATGGACGTGGCGGCTACCAGCAGTCCCAGCAACCTTGGAACGGTGAACTCTCTTCTGTGCTCGATAACCATCATGGGATTCAGTGTACCGGAGGGAACGTTTGCGAGCGTACCCATCCATACCGGACTTGTCGGATGGCCGAAGGTCGGTATCAGGGATGGGAAATGGCGTGCCTGAGCCTGTCCAGCAACTCCCGGACGAGCACGTGACCCTCTTCACCGCTGCCTTTTCTAGAAAGGCGGACTGTGGCCTTGTCCTTGACCATCGTCTCGATTCTGCGGGCCGCCGCATGGGCGGACGAATGATTCCGGCGACCAAGGACTCTGGCTATTTCCGGATAGCTGTAATCGGTCATCCTCCGGGCTAGGCAGGCGATCAGGCCTCGTCCCAGAGATACTCTGGCACTTCTGTCACGACCAGCCAGATCCGCCTTGGTCAGATTCAGATGATCGCAGACCGTGTCGGAGATGCGATCCAGGGTGATGGGCTGGGTTGTTTCCCATGCATGCTCAAAGACCTGTGAGACGGTGTCCGCGGGAACCGTGCCACTTCCGGATCCACGGACCTGAATCAGAGCGCTGAGCCGAGTCATCGCACCTTGTATCTCTCGGACGGAACCAACGCAATGCGAGGCAACCACTTCGATCGCGGAGTCATCCATCGCCAGACCGCGGTGGTCGGCGAATCGATTGACCAGGGTCCGTCTGGTGTCCCGACAGGGGCGTTCGATTTCAACAACCATGCCACTGAGGAACCTGCTCACGAGCCCTTTGGTGAAACTCTTTATCTGGTGGGGGTGGGCGTCGCACGCCAGAACGATCCTCGAGCCTGTCAGATGGATGGCATCTAGGGTGTGAAGGAACTCCGCCTGAGTCTTGGTCTTGTCACTCAGGAAGTGGATGTCATCTATTGCGAGAACCGAGAGCCGTCTCATCGAGCGACGGAACTCATCGATCTTGTTTTCCCGAACTGATGCGATGTATTCGTTGGTGAATTGCTCGCCTGTGAGATAGCGGATCGGATCCTGCCCACCAAATTGATCGCGGTATCGGCGACAGACTCCCTGAAGCAGGTGGGTCTTGCCCAGACCGCACCCCCCGTGGATGAACAGGGGCGATACGGGGCAGGGGCCGGCCTCTCCGGCAATTCTGGAGGCCGCCGACCAGGCGAGCTCATTGCTGGGGCCAACGACGAATTCCTCGAGCTTGTAGTTATTGGAGGCGTTCCGCTTTCGAGATCTTTGGGATCTACGCTCCTCAGGAGCCTGTGGAAGCGGTTTCGGCTGGCTATGGGAAGCGGCGTCAGGTCCCGGACGATCGGTTCGGACGCTGACGGAAACGTTGATGGGGCCTCCCACCACATGTTCAGCAACTTCCCTCAGATCACGTTCGAAATGAGCATTGATCCAGTCCGCGGCAAACTGTGACCCTGCCATGACGGCGAGGCCGCTCTCGTCCAGCTCAAGATTGGCCTGGCCGAACCACATCGCATGCCGACGTTGTCCAAGCCGCTTGGTGAGCAGATCGGTGATGCTGTCGGTGGTCGGAGGAGCTTGCGTGGGCACGGGAGTCTCTTGATGTAGCGGCAACAAACGGATCCATCAGCGGTAAACCACTGATGAGCAGGAACATGCCTTCATCCAGCGATCGGTCATCGGAACCGCTGGGAAGATGCTGGGTACCCGCCAGGTCATTCACGGGTTGGAATCCATCCATTGCCAGAAAACAGGAGTCTCACTCATGATCCGGGCTTCAGCTCGAATGCCGCTGGCCGAGGGCCAGCGTTGAGCCCGGCAGAGCCGGGTACAAACGCTGTCCTTCGGCAACCTCGGCATTGCGAGGTGCACTCATCCTTCCTTGGACAAGCAAAGGGAATGTACTGGGAAATTCGAGCTCTGCGGGGGTGAATTCGGCGTCCCACAGGAGTGGGTAGATGGTTTTATGCCTGTATTGCAGGAGATGCGCCGATCAAAAGTTTTCTATCCACAGGCCTTGTCCACCTGCCCATGACCAAGGGGTGGAAAAGTGCTCCGGGGAGGACCTTCTTGCATTCAGCGAATCGATCGGATAACGGCTCGACGCCGACCGGTGGGTATGAACCCAACTGAATCGTAGAGCTTCAATGCAGGCGTGTTCGCAAGATCGACAGCCAACGAAAGTGTCCCCAGTTTCTCCTTGGCGGCCATGGATGTTCCGTGTTGCAGGAGTAGTCGTCCCCAGCCCTTGCCGCGTGCTTCAGGGCCGAGCCCTATGTAGACGAGTTCGGCCTGTGCCTTCTTGGTGGAACGATTGATCAGTATGCAGCCAACCGGTTGATCGAGGTGATAGGCGATCGACCATAGCGTTGGATCAAAGCTACCGGTTGCCTGATGTCCGGTGACAACGTCATCCGTCGATCGAAGACCACGCAATGCCGGGCAATCCAGAGTATCCACGTATGAACGATCGAGCGCC
This sequence comes from Phycisphaerae bacterium, assembly GCA_002716385.1. GTDB lineage: Bacteria > Planctomycetota > Phycisphaerae > Phycisphaerales > SM1A02 > UBA1668. The sequence continues at coordinate 37,203 of PBAX01000001.1, forward strand.
TCTATCAGGTCATTTCTGAGGGTGGCGTCATATGTTTGGATTCTTAGACCGGCGGGTACTTCAACAGTCTGCACTCGTTTGGGCAGTACATGATCCATGTACTGGAGAATCGCCAGTTCGGTGAAGTTGCTTGATTGGAATACTCTTTGTCCCGACTGGTCGTTCACTAGCAGTAATGATTGGGCCAGATGGACATCCTGCGACTTGAGAAACTCGAGTCCATGGTCCAGCAGCTGATGTACCTGATCATGTTGGGCGTCGGACACAGCATCCGAAGTGAAGAGCATGACCGTTCGTCCCGCCGAAGGGACCGCGAGCAGGCATGAACTGGGAAGGCCCCTTGGGTCCCTTATGATCCAAGTCCAGTCGAGGCTAATCTGATTGTCCCTCGCATACGTCTTGAAACGCTCGGCATCGCTGGTCTGGGCACCCTGAGGCAGGAGAAGCCGGAGTGCCTGAATCAGGTCAGCTGGCCCTGCCAGCTCAGGCCCTTGGCTGTCTTGAAATGGGGATTTGTGGGTCTGTGAGGTCATGGGGTGCCAGAGGGGGCTGCCGGTTGTCGAAGGAAGGGTTGATCCTGCTAGAATACCGGTCCGGATTCAAAGAAGCTTCCAGGAAAGACCGTCTCATGATTCGAACCATAATTGTGTCCCTGATTTCATGTCTTCTGCTGACGATGCCAGCACTTTCGGTGCCATCGCCTTCAGCCTATTCGAGCAAGCCGGAGCTTGAGTTCACGCCCGGTCCGCTTCGGATTTACCGCAGTGCCCAGAACGGCAAGTGGTATTGGTACATGACCTATGAAATCGAGAATGGGACCGGTGCGGATCAGATCTGGGTTCCTTCGATGGTCATCTACACGGATCGTGGGGAGATCCTGCCCTGTGGCAAGAATGTGCCTTCCGCTGTGACTGATGAGATTCTCGATCGCCTCGGAGACCCCTTCCTCGAGCCTCAGTACAAGATCATCGGTGACTTGAAGCAGGGCCGTGGCAATGCCCGCACCGGCCTGAGTATCTGGCCTGCCAATCGAACCGATGTCAATGAGATTTCCCTGTTCATCGCCGGGCTCAGCAGCGAGACAGCGGCAGTCAAGGATCCCATAACCGGTGAAGAGGTCGTCCTTCGAAAGACCCTGAAACGGGATTATTTGATCCCTGGGGCCGCTACGGCCATTGGGGATCGCCCAATTCCGGCCCATCCGGACATGCCTACCTATGAGGTCTGGATCTTCCGTTGAGGTCACGTTATGATGGCCGATTCGCCACCGAAGCCACCGCTTTCGGGGCACTCAGGAGTGTGAGACATGGCACATAAGAAGGGACAGGGTTCCTCCAAGAACGGTCGCGACTCCAATCCGCAGTTTCGCGGAGTGAAGTTGTATGGAGGCCAGGCTGCCAAGGCCGGGTCCATCATTATTCGCCAGTGTGGCACACACTTCAAGCCAGGCTACAAGGTTGGTCGTGGCAAGGATGACACTCTGTTCGCGCTGGTTGAGGGCACCGTCCGCTTCCGTGGTCGAGCAGTAGACATCATCCCCTCGGATCCCTCAGTACCCCAGTACGAGGCGATCGAGCGTCCTGCCAAGACGGCTGGCTGATCCCCTCCCGAGGGCTACCGCCGCAGGGAACACACCGTGCTCATCGACAATGCAAAGATCTTCGTCCGCTCCGGCAAGGGCGGCCATGGCTGTGTCAGCATGCGCCGCGAGAAGTATCGTCCTCGCGGTGGTCCTGATGGTGGCGATGGCGGCAAGGGTGGCGATGTCATCTTGGTCGGTGACGACTCCCTCAACACCTTGATTTCACTCACACCACGGCCTCACTACAGAGCGGAAAGCGGGCGGCCCGGCGAAGGTTCCAGTTGCCATGGACGCAATGGCGTGGACTGCATCATTCCAGTGCCACTGGGTACCATCATCTGCGACGTTGATTCTGGAGAAGTGGTCGGGGACATAGATGTCCATGGGCAGCGTCTGCTTGTCGCTCGTGGCGGTGAAGGGGGATTTGGAAACGAGCATTTCAAGTCCGCCACGAATCAGGCGCCTCGTGAATCCACCCCAGGCGGTCCCTGGGAGGAGCGAACACTGGCGTTGGAGTTGAAGTTGATTGCTGATGTCGGTCTGGTGGGTCTTCCCAATGCCGGCAAGTCGACTCTGCTTGGATCAATGAGCCGAGCCCATCCGAGAGTCGCGGCCTATCCCTTCACGACACTGTCTCCCAATCTCGGAACCGCCGAACTCCCGGGGCATCGACGTCTGGTCGTGGCGGATATTCCAGGTCTGATCGAAGGCGCCGCCGAGGGGGCCGGTCTCGGACATGATTTCCTGAGGCATATCGAGCGAACGAGAGTTCTTCTTCATGTGCTGGATGTCGATCCGATGGACGGATCTGATCCAAGTGAGAACTACAGGGTGATCCGGCAGGAGCTTGATGCCTATGAAGCGGATCTGGCCACCAAGCCCGAGATCATTCTTCTCAACAAGATGGATCTTGTCCCGGAGGATCTTCGCGAGGAATTCCTCTCACAGATAGAGAGCGGGCTCGGCACCACCGAATCCCCTCGTCTCATCGCCAGTGGCGCAACCGGTGAAGGTATTCCCGAAGTCCTCGAGTTTCTGTGGAAGCTCTTGAATGCACCACAGCGCACCTTCAAGAACAGCACCGAAGTTTCCTGAAAAATCAGTTTCCCATGCAATGCGGATGACCACTCGTTCGTTCAATGGAACCGAGGTCGCGTCCGATTACGTGATCTGGGGTGTACTGTCATCTGGTGGATCGGCGCTGTCCGTTCTTGTGGATGATGGTTCCGCGCAAGGGGGCATTTCTAAAACACCCGCTTAGGCGGGTTGTCTGGAGGTTTGCCATGAGTAATTGGATTATTCAATCGTATGGCCGCAGTGTTCTGATGGGCGTGTTCTCGCTGCTGATCATGGTGTCCACATGTCGGGCTGTAGAGGCTGTCGATCAGAATCTTTCGTCGACTGAGAACCCTTCATTGATGTTCGATCTGAATTTTCCCGGTGGGAGTCTGTCGGAACTCACGGATCTGATCTCAGCGAAGGATCCCGGTTACAAGTTCATTCTCAAGGGTGACGTGGGGGAGTCTCCCATGCCACCGTTGGATATAGAGCGGATTGATGTCGATGCCTGCCTCTGGTTGATCGATTCGATCATGGCGGATCTGGATGGTTCGAGATATGAACTCTGGTCATGGCATCGAAGAGTGCGAGATGGTTCCGACATCGTGGTCTTTGGCCGAGTGCTCAAGAGGGCCAGTAGAGCCAGATCGGCTATTCGCGATGAGTCGAGCCGTCCATCAGACGGCGAAGAGCCGGTGATAGAGATCTATTCGATCGCTCATCTCCTCGATCGAGGCCTGACGGCCGAGATGATTCTGGCGGATCTCAAGAACATAGAACTGGTCAATGGTCAGCCACTCGGATTTGAATCGGCGCTCATCGATGACGAAACAAATCTTCTGTTCATCAAGGGCAAGCCATCGATTCAGAGACTCGTCGCATCATTGATGGATGCGCTGGATGAGAGTGTCCGGTTCATCCGACATGCGGACAAAACTGAGAGGCAACCTGCGCCGCTCGGAGACGAGGTGGGGGTTGTCGATGAGCTGGATCGATTGTTAGAGGTTCGTATCGAGGAATTCGACATGCAGCAGCTTCGTGGGCACATACAGGATTTGGCGAGGCTGAGACGTCAGCACGCGGATCATGCCGATATGGCGGAGGCGATCAATTCGAGATTCAAGTCGGCCATGCATGCACTGCATCAGAAGGTACATGCCATGGATTGACCGGATCTGTAAGTGTGATGTCGCTGATCCATGCGTCGGCGACATCACGCTTCAGTCTCCGTGTTTTTCCCGGAGTCTAGGGCTCAATCGCAGCATCCACTGGACTCTCTCGACTTCATCAAGCATCTCGTCGAGCACGGCTCTGACTGGATCCTCTGGAGGGTCAGCCAGTACACCGGATGCCGGGCCGAGTGCCTTGCGTGCCATGGAGCGGTATCGACTGAGGGTGCGATCGCCGATTCTGGCACAGGGCTCGAAATCCTCGGCCATGATCCAGGTCACGGGCACACGCGTTCCTGCGTTGATCATGCTGGAGATGATGAGCTCCGCATAGGAGTCGTCTCGTGGAATGAAGCGAAGCTGAATCCGATCGGGTTGGCCCGCGGCGATTCTGGCCAGCGCGGCGCCCTGCAGTGCGCAATCTCCGCACCACGGTCCGGTCAGGCAGAGAATCTTCATGTCACGGGTGAAGCTGTTCAGCAGTTCCATCTGCTGTTCGTTCAGTTCCAACTGGCCATGTCGCTGGACCCATGAGGCCTGTTGATCGAATGGAAGCATCGACACGAATGGCTCCATCTCCATGCCGGACTTGAAATGCTCTTCAAGGAATGCCGCTTCATGAAGCATCATCAATCTCCGTGTATCTGCCGCAAGCGGCCGCTGAGTCGAAGCAGAAGATGGACTCGTTCGAATTCATCTATCCAGTCCTGAGTCATGAGGCGGATCATCCCGTCATCGGTTGCCGCACCGGGCATGGGGCAGGAGATGCCGAGTTTGCTGTTGATCATGTGCCGGTAGTAGTTAAGGGTCCGGTCGCCCGCAACGGATACGGGTTCCATGTCTTCAGCCATGAACACGACCATGGGAACTCGCTGACCTCCATTGATGGAGAGGCGAGACATGACCTCCGGGATGGCGTCTCGATCGATGAAACGCAGATCGATGCACGGGTTGGCTCTGGCGATCGCTTCGAGGGCCGGGCCCTGGCGGACGCAGTCGCCACACCATATGCCCGAGATCATCAGGACCCGCATCGTCCGTGTGAAACCGTTCAGCAGCTGAATCTGTTCATCAGAAAGCTGGATGTCCTGAAGAAGCGTTCGCCAGGGGGCGGCCTTCTCGGGATCGCTTGCTAGATAGCCTTCCCAATCCGATGCCGATTGGAAGACGGTTTGAAGGTCGTGGGATCTCAAGCCTCTCATCAGCTTTCCTTTGCCTCATCGTGCAACGTGCGGAGCAGGTCGAATGCTTCCAGGGGTGTGATCGTATCAAGGCGGAGTTCCCGGAGTCGAACCAGCATCGGATGGTCGAGATATTCCGTGAAGAGATTCATCTGCGGGTTGGCTGTGCGTTGGGCTGGTGCGCCGGGCACCTCGCCGATGTCGTGGTGGACCTCCAGTGAGTCCAGGACTTCCCGGGCCCGCTTGAGAACGGGTTCGGGAATACCGGCCAGTCGGCCGACATGGATGCCGTAGCTTCGATCGGTGCTGCCGGATCGTATCTGGTGGAGGAAGACGATCTGGTCGTTGAATTCACGTACCGCCACATGTCGGTTTCCGATGTTCTCATGACGATCGGCCAGTTCGGTGAGTTCGTGGTAGTGGGTGGCGAACAATGTCCGGGTGCTTCGGCGTGAAAGCGATTCCGTGATGGCCCAGGCCAGTGACAGGCCGTCAAGCGTGCTGGTGCCCCGCCCGACTTCGTCGAGGATGACCAGGCTTCGATCAGTTGCCTGATTGAGAATCACGGCTGTTTCCGTCATTTCCACCATGAAGGTCGATCGTCCGGCATGCAGCTCGTCCGAAGCCCCGATGCGAGCGAAGATCCGGTCGGCCAGTCCGATGGTCGCCTCTTCGGCGGGCACGAAGCAACCGACATGAGCCAGCAACGTGATCAGGGCGACTTGCCTGATGTAGGTGCTCTTGCCGGCCATGTTCGGTCCCGTGATCAAGAGAAGTGATCTCGCTTCGTCTTCCGGCTCGTTGAGGATGCAGTCGTTGGGGACGAAGTTCGAACCGAGGCTCGCATCAAGCACCGGATGGCGGCCGCCCTTGATGCGCAGGGTGCGTTCCTCGGTGACCACTGGTCGGATGAATCTTTGACCATGGGCGATCTCGGCGAAGCATGTGAGCACATCCAGCTCGGCGATGGTCTCAGCGAAGCAGGAGAGTTCGGCCGCATGCGAATTGATTTCATTCAGCAGCAGATCGAACAGCTGTTTTTCCCTGACGATCGCGCGGGATTCGGCGGTGAGTACCCGTTCCTCATATTCCTTGAGATCGGGTGTGATGTATCGCTCGGCGTTCTTGAGCGTCTGTTTCCTCACGAAGCTCGGCGGGACATGATCGGTGTTGGCGTGGGTGACTTCGATGTAATAGCCAAAGACCTTGTTGAACCCGATCTTGAGGGAGGCGATGCCGCTTTCCTCGGAGAGCTGTTGCTGGTAGCTTGCAAGCCAGTCGGAACCGTCTCTTTGAAGACCTCTGCATTCGTCGAGTTCCTGATCGAACCCATCCAGGAAGAGTCCGCCTTCCCGAAGATGGGCCGGTGGATTGTCGACGCACCGTTCGCGAATACCGCGAGCCATGGGGACCAGTCTGTTGGCGACGGTTTCCAGTGCACGAGCAATGGGTCCCAGCCGCTCATGGCCTTCCAGGAGTTCCGTGACTCGAGGCAGACTCGAGACCGATCGACCCAGAGCGACGGCATCTCTGGGCGTCAGTCGACGCATGGCGCAGCGGCCGATGATGCGGGCGACATCCTGAATTGGATCAAGTGCTTCAGCGAGGTCCTTTCGAAGTGCCTCATCGGCCAGAAGCGTGGATACGGCGTCAAGGCGTGCATTGATCGCATCGACCTGCTGTAGTGGATAGCAGAGCCAGTGTCGAAGCGTGCGTCGCCCCATCGGTGTTCGGCACTTCTGGAGTATCGAGAGAAGCGATCCTTCAGATGTGCCACCTCTGACCGTCCGTTCTATCTCGAGGCTTCGCATGGTGGCGGCATCGATTCGCATGATCGAATCGTCCTGGACCAGGACGGGTGGCTGGAGATGGGACAACGCGGAGCCGTCAGCTGCCTGAGTATCCAGCAGGAAGCGAACAAGGCCACCGACGGCTCGAGCAGCGCCTTGGCCGCTATCGTCGAGTGCCCAGGCCTCAAGCGTGGCCACCTGATACTGGCGACGGAGCGTGTCGGCAGCTTCACGAGACGCGAAGGTCCAGTCAGGCCGTGGGGTCGTCGTGGCCTGCAGGAAGTCCGCCAGTTCGCCGGTGAAGGCTTCATCCTGATCAAGCGACTCCGGGTAGATCAGTTCCGAAGGCCCGATTCGAACGAGTTCATCCAGAACGGTGCTGGTGGGCAGGTTCCGCACATGCAGTGAGCCCGTGGACAGCTCGGCCCATGAGACGATCGCCTCTTGGCCATCGATCACGAGGGCTGCGGCGATGTTGGCGACGCCGTCGTCGAGGAGCGTGTCATCAACCAATGTGCCAGGGGTGAGCACTCGCGTCACCGCTCTGTCGACAACTCCCTTGGCTTCGGCTGGATCCTGAATCTGTTCGCAGACGGCCACTCGATAGCCCTGCTGTATCAGCTTGCGGATATAGGCTTCCGCGCTGTGATAGGGGATGCCCGCCATCGGGATGCCGGAAGTTCGTTCAGTGAGCGTCAGGCCGAGGACCTTGTGGGTCAGCTTGGCGTCCTCATCGAACATCTCGTAGAAATCGCCCATTCGGAAGAACAGGACGCATCCGGGATTCTCCTCCTTGAATCGAGCATGCTGCCGCATCGCCGGGGTATCCCGTGGATTTCGTCCAGAGGAGGCTCGACGTTTCGTGGAGTCATTTGAGGAGGATTTGGCTGACATCCACGAAAGTGTAGCACCCTCCACAGGCAGGTCCGGACCCCCCGGGGGCATCCGGCGTGCCGTTTTCGGCTCATGGAAATCGATCCGTGTTCGGTACCCATTTATTGACAACATGTTGCCAATAGCGAGCTGCCTCCGTCTGCCATCGGGCGTGCCCTCGACCTCCCGGAGCATCGACTCGCGAAAAGTTCTTCGGACAATCGCCATCAGGCCGATTTGAGATGATCGGCCACAAAGTGGAGAGGCCTTCTGCATGATCCTGATACTCGTCATCCAATGCTGTCTTATTGCGGGTGTGTCCCTCCTGGGTGGCATCGTGCCCATGCGGGTGGGCGCCTCCCATCGGCTCATGCAAGTCGCCTTATCGTTCGTCGCCGGTGTGATGTTTGGGCTGGCCATGCTCGATCTGCTGCCAGAGGCGATTCATGCCCGAGAGATCACGGAGGGGGGGGATGCCATTCGAGACGTCACCCTCTGGATCATCATTGGATTCCTGTCGATCTTCCTGCTGGAGCGGTTCGTATGTTTCCATCATCACGATCTACCGGCTGTGGAAGATAACGAGGAGGCCACGTGTCTGAAGCACGGGCATTCAGTCTCATGGATCGCAACAGGATTGGGGCTCTCGCTGCATGGTCTGGCGGCAGGGGTCGCTTTGGCGGCATCCGTCATGTACGGAAGCATCCATCAGCAGGCTATGCCCGGATTGGCGCTGTTGCTGGCGATCATTCTGCACAAGCCGTTTGATTCCCTGAGTCTCATCGCGATCATGACCGCGGCAGGGCGATCCACTCGGGCGAGGATCATCGTCAACGTACTCTTTGCGCTTGTCACCCCGCTTGGTGTCTTTCTCGGGGTAGCGATGGGGATTGGTCCCGGGGCATTTGCTCCCGTATGGATGACACCGGCTCTGGCCTTTGCTGTCGGCATGTTCCTTTGCATCGCCTTGTGCGATCTTCTGCCTGAACTCCAGTTCCACAGGCATGACCGGGTGCTTCTGAGTTGTGCACTTCTGCTGGGTCTTGCCGTGGCGTGGTTCGCCACCCAGTTCCATCATCATGATCATGGCCACAGTCATGCTCCCGAGGCGGCGCATGTTGGTGAGCACGATTCCCACGGTCATCACGGCCACGGGCATCATGAGCACGGGCATCACAGCCACGACCACCATCATCACGACCATCATTAGTCTGCCCGTTGGATCGCGAATGAGCTACCATGGGGTTCCTTTCCACATGGTGCCGCAGCAGTCCCTGCATATCCGGTGGAATCAGCTAGCGGGTGGATTCTGACCATGTCCGATACGAAAACCAACTGGAAGAAGACTCTCAACCTGCCTCGTACCTCGTTTCCGATGCGGGCCAATCTGGCTCAGAACGAGTCCGCGACGGTCAAGAGATGGTTGAAGGAGTCGCTCTATGAACGGGTCACCGAGGCACGCGCGGATGGCGAGCCCTTCGTGTATCACGACGGACCGCCCTATGCCAACGGATCAATCCATGTCGGACACCTGTTGAACAAGGTTCTCAAGGACATCGTTTTCAGATCCAAGCTTCTGGCCGGTCGGCAATGTCGATACATCCCCGGCTGGGATTGTCATGGTCTGCCGATCGAGCACAAGGTCATGACGGAACTGGCCGAGTCGGGAAAGCTCGACAAGATCAATTCCCTGGATGAAGCCGCCCGGAGAATGGCGATTCGCCGGGAATGTCGCAAGGACGCTGAGAAGTACATCAAGCTCCAGCGAGGGCAGATGCAGAGGCTTCTGACACTTGCGGACTATGACAACCCATATCTCACGATGAATCCGTTCTATGAGCAGCGGGTCGTCGAGACGTTTGCGGATCTCGTCTCACAGGGCATCGTCTTCCGCCAGTTAAAGCCTGTGCACTGGTCAATCGCAAACGAGACGGCGTTGGCGGAGGCCGAGCTTGAATACGAGGATCGGACGGATCCCTCCGTGTATGTCGATTTCGAAGCCTGCGATGCCGACGCCGTCGCGGCCGCATTCGATACGGAATTGGACCAGACGCCTTCCTTCATGATCTGGACGACCACCCCCTGGACGCTGCCGGCCAATCTCGCGATTGCGGTGCATGAACGACTACTCTATGCGCTTGTTCGACTGGATGGCGCGTTGACGATCGTTGCCGATGAGCTTGTCGAGAAAGTGGCGAAGCTCGGCGGTGTCGAGAAGATCGAGCGTCTGGCCACCTGTCAGGGTGATCGACTGGTCGGACTCTCCTACAGCCACCCGTTCATCGATCAGGACAGTCCGGTTGTGGCGGCGGAATACGTGACTCTTGAAGACGGGACCGGACTTGTCCATACGGCACCGGGACATGGTGTCGAGGACTATGGGACAGGTCTCCGTGAAGGGCTTGACATCTACTGTCCGGTACAGGGGGACGGCACCTATGATCAGAGCGTGCCCGACTGGTTGCACGGACTTTCCGTCTGGGAGGCCAATCCGAAAGTGGTTGAGCATCTCAAGTCATCCGGCCATCTCTTCGCTTCGATCGACATCGAGCACTCCTATCCGCATGATGGTCGATCCAAGACACCGGTCATCTTCCGGGCAACGGAACAGTGGTTCATCGGCGTCGACCGTCCCATGCGAAATGGTGGCGAGTCCCTGAGATCCATGGCCATGGCTGCGACGGAATCCTCCGTGAAGTTCGTTCCTGAATGGGGACGCAACCGAATGCGTGGAATGCTGGAGTCCCGTCCGGACTGGTGCATTTCACGCCAGAGGGCATGGGGGCTGCCGATACCGGCATTCGCGATGCCCGGCGGCGAGGTCCTCATGACCGCCGCGAGCGTTCGAGCGGTCGCCAGTGCGTTCGGGCAGCGGGGCAGTGACGCCTGGTTCACGGAAGGTCCATCCACCCTTCTGGCGGACTACGACCCCGGTTCGGATCCTGATGCGCCGGAGGGATTGGACATCGAATCATTGGAGAAGATGCATGACATCTTCGATGTCTGGTTTGAATCGGGCAGTTCATGGAATGCCGTCATGTCGGCTCGCGAGCTCGGCTATCCAATCGATCTGTACTCGGAAGGATCCGATCAGCATCGCGGCTGGTTCCAGTTGTCGCTTCTTCCGGCTCTGGGAGTCACGGGGGAGGCGCCGTTCCGTTGTCTGCTGACCCATGGCTTCATGGTCGATCGAAACGGCCGCAAGATGAGCAAGTCCGGCGGGAATGCGTTGAACGTGGATGACCTTCTCAAGGATGTCGGTGCCGACGTCTGTCGTTGGTGGGTGAGTAGTCTGGCCTTCGAGAACGACATCAGAGTGGATCTGGAACTGTTCAAGCTGGCTGGCGAGTCATATCGCAAGGTTCGCAACACGATTCGTTTCCTTCTGAGCAACCTCGATGACCTTCAGAAGCCTGTGGACATGACGAAGACATGTTCCAGCCTGTGTCCACGATCGCTCGAGGCCTGGGTCCTTTCCGAGGCGGCCCGTCTCCAGAAGGATGTGATGGAGGCCTATGACAAGTATGAATTCCGCCGTGCGCATCTGGCCATCTTCGATTTCTGCAATGAGACGCTGTCGGCGATCTACTGCGTCGCGGTCAAGGACCGCCTCTACTGTGATCAGCCCGACAGCGATCGTCGGCGGCAGAGTCAGGCGACCCTGTTCCTGCTGGCCGAGGTGTTGTGTCGATTGACCTCTCCCATCCTGTCCCATACCGCGGATGAGGCCTGGCGTTCACTCCATGGCGACGATGCCTGTGTGCACGTGGAGGTCATTCAGCCGATCGAAGTCGAAGTCGATCCGATCTGGCCAAAGGTCCTGGAGGCTCGTGACCGGATCCTGAAGGCGTTGGAGGAGGCGAGAAGTCCCGAGCAGGGCGGTATTGAAAAATCCCTCGACGCCGGTGTGGTGCTGCCCGATCCCGATGGGCAGCTTGAGCCATTCAGCGAGGCACTCGAGTCCATGTGCGAGCTCTCCAGACTGAGGTGCGATGCGTCTGCGTCCGACATCGTCGTGGAGGATCTTCGCTCGGAGCCGTGCTGTGAGCGTTCTTGGCGACGTGACGCGACCGTCTCCAAGAGATCCAACGGGTCCCTATTGAGTGATCGCGACTGGGAAGCCGTCCAGGCGGCAACGGAGTAGGGCTCACATGCCACAACCGTGCTTCGCCGGAGCCCGGTGGCGAAACACGGTGGTGACCTGGAGCAGCCGAACCATGAAAAATGGCTGCTCTCATGATGGAGGTCGTGCCCTCCTCATGGGGTCTGCGTGCATCGACCACTCGATCTCTCATCAAGCTGGAAAAAAGTAATCGGATTCGGGAAAAGCACTGACATACATGGCCCCCGTCAGCAGACAGGGGCTTTCAATGAGATTGAGGTGTTGCGGAAGCTCAGCTGACCCGACTGCCAGGTTCACTTGGTTGATCGACCCTGAGAACACTGACCTGATCACCGCTTGTACATGCCAGAATCATGCCCTCGCTCTTCTCGCCACGGATGACCCTTGGCTCGAGATTGGCGACGATCACGACCTGCGTTCCAACGAGGCTTTCCGGATCGTAATGAGCCTTGATTCCGGCACAGACCTGACGACCATCCGGCGTGCCATCATCAAGCTGGATCTTCAATAGTCGATCGGCATCCGGGTGCAGTTCGGCAGCCTTGATCGTCGCGACCCGCAGATCGACCTGAGTGAAGACGTCGAAGGGGATTGAAGCCTGCATCTCTGGCTTGGAGGCGGTGTCGCTCATTTGCTCGTTTCCTGATGGGTTGTCTGTGGTCAGTTGGTCAGGTCTGCCGTGGGGGCATCGTTGGAATCAGCGGTTCCGTTGGCATTGCTCGAATCTTCGTCATTGCCAGCGAAGCGGAAGCCATGTCTGGCCTGAAGCGCATCGACTGTGAACGCGTCCCGCATGGAGGTGGTGTCTCCGCCCATCTCCTCATTGATCAGCAGCATAGGTATGACCTGCTGCACGGCAAGCTGCTGGAAGGAATCCCTGTCCAGTGGCCTTCGATCCACAAGTCGTACGGCAACGATGGCGAGGTTCTTGTCGGAAGGCATGACCATGACACGTTCTGATTCCGGGAGATCCGCGATCACCACATCGTTGTCCATGTCGGAAGCCTTCGACAGGATGCTGTCGATGACTTCCGGATCCTCCTGCGCCAGTCCAGGAAGAATGGCGGGGTTTGGACGTGGAACACTTCCCTGCTGGAGGTAGAAGGCGACGGTTCCGGGTTGATACTTCTGGAAGCTCTTGCTGCTGGGCACCCCGGCATTCCAGCCGGTATCGGCCAGACTCTTGAGGCCGTCGGTCTCCGAGATTCGTTCGATTTCCTCGATCTCCTCGAGCATGGCTTCATAGTTGGCCTTGCGTTGCAGATCCTCGACGATCTGCATTCGCACCTCATCGAGATCTCGTGGGGCACGGGCGCCATCGGCCTCCGTGATGCGGAAGACATAGAGGTTGCCAGTGCTGTCCTTCAGGATCGGTCCGGCGACTCCAGCCTGTACCGGATAGAGGCCACTTCCGTTGAATTCCTTGCATTCGGTCGCCAGCTGCTGCATGCCGATGGGAAGACGACTGTACTTGTCTGTACGAGCTCGTCCAATGCCCTCGAGTTCGTTCAGTTCAGAGGCATTGATCATCGCATCGCCACTCGTCTGAGGGGCGTCGATTTCGAGCATGTAGGTGTCGGCGAGATGGGTTCGGATGTCGTCAAAGCTCGTCTGGCGATCATTCCAGTCGTTCGGAAGCAGAAGATAGCCGCCGCTCTCATCGAATCCGCGACGTGGAAGTCGAAGCCGATCATTGATCGACCGGGTCAGCTCCGCGACATGAGGTTCGCGAAGATCATTCAACATGGCTGTCCGGACGGTGTCGGGAATGTCCTCGGCATCTTCGAATCCCGGGAAACGGGCTTCGTTCCGACGCCAGTACTTCATGAGCTCCCGCTCGTTCATGGCATCGGAGTTTCGGATGGACTCATCGATCGATTCGGAGGGGATGGTCAGCCATTCCATTCGGAGTCGGTCAGGAAGTCGGTAGCCAAACCCATTTTCACCCTCGCCTGGTTCGACATCGCCAAAGGTCTCGAACTGTGACTGTATGGCGGTCTCGTCGGGCGTGAAGGTGGTGTCGGGGGTGGCCTTGAGGGAAACTACTTCTGCATCGGCGGCATCGAAGAGCTTGCGACCTTCGCCCTTGAGTCTGCGGTCAGAGTGCCGTCCGGCGCTGACGAAGTGACTGAGGTAGCGATAGATGCCCGCACGATTGGTCAATGCCTGACGGATCGTGGCGGGGGGGAAGCCGGTGTTTCGGCTGAGCTGAAGAAGCTCCGTATCACCAAGGCCGGCGGAGATGATGCCGCCGATCATGCCCGCTTCGCTGGCTTCGTGGGCGAGCAGATAGTACTGCTCCGGTGTCTTGATCTGGCCCACCAGCGGAAGGGGTGGGAACTGGGCCTGAACCTTGTCCAGAAACTGGAGCTCGTTTCTGACCTCGTCCCAGTCTCTGGCACTGATTGGCTTGTCATCCTGACCGATGGTGGCCACCAGAGTGCTCCGGGCACCGAACTGTGAAACGAGGTCCGGGATCTGGGGCATCAGGAACACGACCATGAGACCTGTGCCGAATACCGCCAGAAGCAGCTTGCTGTACTTGCGAAGAAGCCTGTTCATCTTGTAACCACCATGCCCATGGGCTGTTCGCAGCTTTTCAAGGGGCCGCGGGCCGCCCCAGTGGGATCATCGATAGAACTCGACAATCAGGTTGGTATTCACTTCGAATGGAATCTGATCAGCCGTCGGCGGTGCTGTGACGGTTGCCGTCAGTTCAGCCGGAGAAAGATCGATCCAGTCGGCGACAATATGGCCAGCCAGCGATTCCATGTTCTCTCGAACAACCTTGTGGATGCCTTCCTTGAGCGTGATGACATCACCTGGCTTGATCGCGATGGATGGTCTGTCGGCCTTCTTCCCGTTGAGGAGAACATGGCCGTGGGAAACCATCTGACGTGCTGCCCAGATTGTTCTGACGAAACCAACGCGTCGAACGACGTTGTCAAGTCGAGACTCAAGCAACTGCAGGAGCACTTCACCTGTGTTGCCCTTGCGACGACTGGCTTCGTTGACATACCGACGGAACTGCTTTTCAAGCACGTTGTAGTGGTACCGCAGCTTCTGCTTCTCGGTGAGACGAATGCCGTAGTCCTTCGGTCTGCGACCTCGATACCCGTGCATGCCGGGTGCATTGAGCTGACGACGAGCGGTGTGCTTGGGGATGTCCGCGATTGGAACACCGACCCTGCGAGAAAGCTTGAGTTTCGGACCGAGATAACGCGCCATTCGGCGACTCCTGAAAAACTGTTCCTGTGGCCACTAAGGGGCCAAAAACAACACCAGCACGGACCTCCGGGGTCCGGGGTGGCAAGCCGAATAGTGGACCAGAAACCGGGCTCGCGGTCAAGGCTTTGATGGCAATCGAAGGCGATGAATCCACTTGAAAGAAGGGGCGATCCGCGTTATCGGCGGCCTAATAGGCCCTCTTGTCGAGTCCATCACGCCAGTTCAGATAGGCCTGATTGAGAACCTTGAGGCCTCCCGGGGTTGGATAATCGCCGGTGAAATACCAGTCACCCTTGAATCCAGGGATGGCCTTGTGGAGCCCCTCGACGGATTGATAGATCACATCAAGCTGCCCGTTCCAATCGGAATCCACCGGTCGGATCAGTTCTGCGATCTTTTTTTCGATGTCGGTCTGGGAAAAGGGCTCGTAGAGCCGGGCGACATGATTCTTCATCCGTTCAGGTGGAAGATCGGCCTGGGCACGGCAATCCGCCTCGATCACATCGAGGATCCGTTCCTGACCGCTGTCATGAAGGAGGGCGATCGCCGCCTGAAAGGCGACAAATCGATCGAGCTGGCTCATGTCGATCCCATAGCAGTCCGGGTAGCAGATCGGGGGCGCCGAGCTGACGATGATAATTCTCGAGGGATTCAGACGTCCCAGGATCGTGATGATCGACTCCCTAAGTGTGGTACCACGGACAATCGAGTCGTCGATCATGACGAGGGTGTCACTTGGCCGCACGATGTCCCTGACGATGTCGTAGATGTGCATGACAAGATCGCGTCGAGCGGCATCGTGTGTGATGAATGTCCGTAGCTTCTGGTCCTTGTGAGCCACGCGTTCGGATCGGACAAGATCCATCTGCAAGGAGAGCAGTTCCTCCCGTTCCACCGTGCCCTTCTGTATGTGGTCCCAGACGGCCTCAACCTGACGCATGCGTACAAGCCTCTGCGCTTCCTGAACCAATCCGAGATAGGCGGTCTCCGCAGTGTTGGGCACAAAGCTGAAGACCGCTGAACCGACCTTCCAGTCGATCAGGTCCAAGACTCTTTCTGCGAGATGGCATCCCAGCTGCTTGCGTTCCCTGTAGATGTCGGGATCGTTGCCACGACTGAAGTAGATGCGTTCG
Organism: Phycisphaerae bacterium; assembly: GCA_002716385.1. Classification (GTDB taxonomy): domain Bacteria; phylum Planctomycetota; class Phycisphaerae; order Phycisphaerales; family SM1A02; genus UBA1668. The sequence continues at coordinate 53,341 of PBAX01000001.1, forward strand.
AAGGTGCACTGCTTCTCGGGCATCGGATCGGTGAAGCGTTCGAGCGTGACCGTGCCGTCCCGCTTGATGACCAGCACATGACCGGGCGGGATCGGATGGACATCCTCGGGCTTGATGTTGAAGACGGTCGAAAGCGGGGGTCTCTCCGACGCCACGGCGATCACATCATCCGTCTCGATCCAGAATCCAGGCCGTATTCCAGCAGGATCGCGGCAGACAAACACATCTCCGTTTCCAAGAAGTCCGCTGAAGAGGTAGCCTCCATCCCATCCCTCCGACGCCCTCTTGATCACGCGAGTGAGATCGATCTCCTGCGAGATGCTGGTGGCGAGCTCCCGTCCCTCAAGACCGAGAAATGAGCCTGGCCCCATCGCCTGTCGAAGCTGACGATGTTCCAAATCGAGGAAGTAGCCGAGACGTTCGAGGATGACCTGGGTGTCGGAATCACCAACCGGGTTCAATCCATATTCGACCAGCTGTTCAAAGAGCTCGGTCGAGTTGGTCATGTTGAAGTTTCCGGCGACGGCCAGATTCCGGCTGGCGGTGTTGTCCTTTCTGAGAAGGGGGTGGCAGTTGGAGACACCCCTTCCCGAGTGGGTTCCGTACCTCAGATGACCGAGATAGATCTCGCCGAGGAAATCACAGGCGGTCTTCAGTTCGATTTCATTCTCCGAATGGAGGGTGGTGTTCTGGAGAACACCCATGTCGCGGGTCGTGGCATCGAGCATGCGTTCCAACGCGTTGCGTTTAGTCGTACGCATTCTTCTGAGGAACGGGACACCGGGGGGCATGTCGAGTTTGATGGTGGCGATTCCGGCGCCATCCTGACCACGGTTGCGTTGCTTCTCCATCAGCAGATGAAGGCGCCGCAGACCCCACGCCGCGTCTCCGTGACGTTCCTGAATGACGTGGAGCGGCTGTTTAAGCCGAACCATAGCCAGACCACATTCATGACCGATTGGATCACTCAAGGAGGACGAAGGGTACTCGCCCGAGCCGATTGAAGCCACCGCGTGTACGCTTATGCCCATGAGCACATCAGGAGATCTGACGAATCTCATTTCCTCCGCCTCGGCCTGCTGGAACCAGATCGCCCGCTTCTCGTGGGATTCCTACCGGTTGTCGGGCAGAGGGGCTGTACTGGTGCTCGGGCAGGATTTGGTCGCGGCAGCCGCATCTGACGTTGGCGAGGCCGTGCTTCCCATGAACTACTTTGCCCGGGAAGACGTGCCCAGCGGCGATGATTTTCGTTCACTCATGGACACCTACGAGCCCGAATCGCAGGTGATGCTCATGATCGGCGGGCTTGAGGATGGTGAACAGGTGATGATTCTGGAAGCCAGCGACGGCCAGCGGGCGAGACCAGACTCGTTCGCCTGATCTCGATCCACTGGCCGTCGCCGGTTGAAAGAACCTGTTTCTAAATCAATACCGGTAGAAGTCCGGCTTGTATGGACCCTCGAGCGGAAGGCCGAGATATTCGGCTTGTTCCGCGGTGAGTTCCGTGAGCCGGGCACCCAGCTTTTCAAGGTGGAGTCGGGCGACCATCTCATCGAGCTTCTTCGGAAGCGTTGTGACGCCATTGGCGTACTGCTGATGGTTGTCGTGCAGCTCCATCTGGGCCAGAACCTGATTGGTGAAGGAGGCGCTCATTACGAAGCTTGGATGGCCGGTGGCACAACCGAGGTTCAGGAGACGTCCCTCCGCCAGAACGATGATGGAGTGCCCGTCCTCGAACTTCCATTCGTGGACCTGGTCCTTGATGAAGATTCGTTCGACACCCTTGATCTCGCCGAGCCCGGCCATGTCGATCTCGTTGTCGAAGTGGCCGATGTTGCCAACGATGGCGTTGTGTTTCATCGCGGCCATGTGCTTGGCGGTGATGACGTCCTTGTTGCCAGTGGTGGTCACGAAGAGATCGGCTTCACCGACGACATCCTCGAGGCATACGACTTCGTATCCCTCCATGGTGGCCTGCAAGGCGCAGATCGGATCGATCTCGGTGACCAGAACCCTGCAACCCTGACCCCTCAGGGACTGGCAGCAACCCTTGCCGACATCGCCGTATCCGCAGACGACGGCGACCTTGCCAGCAAGCATGACATCGGTTGCCCGCATGATGCCGTCCACGCAGGAGTGTCGGCAGCCGTACAGGTTGTCGAACTTGCTCTTGGTCACGGCATCGTTGACGTTGATGGCGGGGAAGAGCAGTTCACCCTTTTCCGCCATCTGGTAGAGGCGATGTACGCCTGTGGTGGTCTCCTCCGAGACACCGTTGATGCCGTCGGCAATCGGTTTCCAGAACGTTGGTTGTGTTGCCTGGATGTGCTCAAGAAGTGACAACACGCAGGTGAATTCCTCCGAGTCGGCGGTTGACGGATCGGGTACGGAACCTGCGTTGTCGTATTCGAGTCCCTTGTGGACGAGCAGCGTCGCGTCTCCGCCATCATCGAGGATGAGGTTAGGGCCGTTGCCGTCACCCCAGTGCAACGCCTGGAATGTGCACCACCAGTATTCCTCGAGCGTCTCGCCCTTCCAGGCGAAGACGGGGACACCCTGAGGGTTGTCTGCCGTTCCATTCGGTCCCACGGCAACAGCTGCGGCGGCATGATCCTGAGTCGAGAAGATGTTGCAGCTTGCCCAGCGGACTTGGGCGCCCAGCTCAACAAGCGTCTCGATAAGAACGGCTGTCTGGATGGTCATGTGGAGGGAGCCGGTGATGCGGGCACCGTTGAGCGGCTTGCTTCCGGCGTACTTGTCGCGGAGCGCCATCAGGCCTGGCATCTCGTGTTCAGCGAGCTCGATTTCCTTGCGGCCAAAGGTGACGGTTTCCTCGGAGAGGTCACGCACCTTGAATGGGAGGTCGCTCATGAGTGGGAGTTCGGTGTTCATGTAGGTTTCTGACAACGTGCTGGTGCTCACGGTTTGAGGCTCCTGAAAGGGAGACATTGAAAATCGTGGATATATCCATATATCCGGATATATGAATATAGCAGCTGTGGACCCGTAAGTCAAGGAGCTGAGTGGCTTCCAATGGTGTGTTGTGAGGATGCGATGGGCGAAGTCTCGTTACACTTCCCCCAGATAGGGTGCTCGAGGGGCCAACTGGTCTTCTGCTGGAAAGTGATGGTTGGAGCCATTGTCCTGAGCCCTGAAACCTGGAGTGTCTACCTGTGAGCAGTTCGTTCAGATGTGCCGTAATGACGCCCGATGGGGCGGCCTTCGATGGGAATGTTTCCTATGCATCCTTCCCCGCATGGGACGGCCAGTATGGCGTCATGGCAGGCATGTCTCCATTGCTTGATCGTCTCGGCATCGGACCGCTTCGGCTCGATACCGAAAGTGGTACCGAATGGTTTTCCGTCGAAGAGGGATTTGCTCATGTTCGTGACAACACGCTCACGATTCTGAGTGAATCGGTTCATTCGGTGAAGGATCTCTCCGTCAATGAACTTCAGCAGGAAATGAGGGAGTTCGAATCATCGGAGGGGGCCGACCGCTTGTCCGATGAACGCAATCGAGAACTCAAGCGACTGAAGACTCGACTCGAACTGGCCGAGCATCACGGCGGTGCTCGAACGGCATGAGTGGAGCAGCCAAGTCCGATTCAACGACCGGCTCCGAGGTGATGGAGTCATCAGGACTCTCGCTGACAGCGAGACTGGAGGCGGTGCTTCTAGCCGCCGAGCGTTCGCTCGGTGACGCAAGACTTGCCGAAGCGGTCTCGGAGGATGGTGCTGCCGTCAAGTCTGAAGAGATTCGCGACGCGGTGGATGACTTGAATGCCCAGTACGAGAAGACCGGTCGAGTCTTCCGGATCATTCGAATTGCCTCCGGCTGGAGGGTGATGACGATCCCTGAGGCGGCTCCGGTACTCAAGCGTTTGCTTGTACAGAGACAGCAGAGCAGATTGACACCGGCCACTCTGGAGACGTTGGCGATCATCGCCTATCGACAGCCTGTCATGCGGGCTGAGATCGAGGCGATCCGCGGCGTTGCCTGTGGTGATGTTCTTCGTGGTCTGCTCGAGAGACGGCTGGTACGAATAGCAGGCCGGGCCGAGGAGCTCGGTAGGCCGATGCTCTACGGCACCACCAGAGAATTCCTGAAGGTGTTCGGGCTGGCCGGAATCGATGATCTGCCTGAAGTCGAAGGGCTTCCCAGAGAGCCATCGCACCGTGTCGCGGCTGCGAAGCCATCACCCGAATCCGAAGCCAAGCCCGATATGGCCGATACGCAAGATCAGTCCGCGGATGCGGATGCGAAATCGGGCGAATCGAATGCAGTCGGCGTCACCGAAGACGCCTGATTTTTGCTGGCACATGGGCGGCTCTCGCCGCTCGCTTCCGGTTCACGTCGTAGCATGTGGATGAGATGTCGAATCGAATTCTGCCGGTCAGCGCACCGGTCATCTATCTGCTCCTGCTGTTCCTGATTGGTCCAGCGGCATTGATGCAGGGGAACAATCCCTTGCTCTGGATGTTGTGTGTACTCATCGTGATTGGTGTTCTGGCCTGGTACCTCACCAGACAGATGCTCAATGATCTGCAGGTGCGACGAATCCTTCCCGACCACGGGCAGGTGGGAGAACCCGTTCCGGTGGAGTATCGGTTGTCGAGAACGAGCCGATTTCTACCGGCCTTCGACATCACGGTTACGGAACGGCTCTCCAGCATGATGAAGGACGCCTCCTCCGCCTGGATTCTTCATGTTGGTCCGGGAGAGACCGTGCATGGTGAGGGGTTGTTCGTGCCGACCAGACGGGGGCGACTGCAGTTCAATGAAGTCGAAGTGAGGACGGCGTTTCCGATGGGCATCATGCCTCGAAGAAAGCGTCTTCACGTGCCGCAGGATCTCAGGGTCCATCCCGAGATGTATCCGCTTCGCCCCGCTCTGATTCGCTCTCTGCTAGGCACGGGAGGTCAGGGCCGTCGGAGCATCGATCGCAATGGAAGCGGTCTGGATTACTTCGGCACCCGTTCCATCCGTCCAGGTGATGGAATTCGCGACATCGCCTGGAAGATCTCGGCACGTCGTGACGAGTGGATCGCCATCGAACGCTCGCTTCCAGCATCGCCGAGAATCCGTGTGGTTCTCGATTTGACGATTCCGACGGATGCCCTGCAGGTGGCATCCGATGATCGATGGACGGCGAGTCAACTGGAGGAAAACGCGATCAGTCTCGCGGCGTCGATCCTTCAGGATGCGTCGACTCGCGGCTATGACATCGGTTTATCGGTTCAGGGGCTGGACTGTCCGATGCATGGATTGAGAGGGGGATTGCGTCATCTGGGCCGCATTCTCGGATCGCTTGCCGATCTTGATCTGACGCATGAACGCCGGCCATGGTCCGCCATTCCCGAACGGGAGAGGGCAGGCCTCGTCGTGATTCATCCCGACCGTGTTCGAAAGACACTCAATCGATCAGATGCCTGGCATCTGACCGCTCGCCAGTTGGATGATCTTGTTTCAACCAATGTTGCTGATCCAGATGGGAACGACCTGAGCGGGAGTGTCGCATGAATCTGCTCAAGCTCTACCCTCTGATGAGTTTCGCCGTCATTCTCCTGGCCATTGTCGGTCAGTGCCTTTCACAGCGGCATCCCTGGCTGCTCCTGATTGCAGGTGGTCTGGCGGCCTTGAGCCGGACGATCTCGGAAGGACCGCGTGGCATCACGCTGGCCAGGCCCGTTTCACTCCTGCTTACATCCGTGGCGCTGATCTGGTGCCTGATCATCGCCATGGGTGATCTTGAGCATCCTGTTCCCGCCATCGGCCAGTTCGTCGTTTGGCTTACGGTCATCAAGTTGTATGAGAAGCACACCCTGGAGAACGAGGCCGAGCGACTGATTCTCTCGCTTCTACTGATGGTGCTGGCCTGCCTGATCTCCATCGATCTGATTTTCGGTTTCCTGCTCATAACCTGGTCGACGCTCGGTCTGATCACCTTGATGCTCTTTCAGCTCAGTTGTGCCGCTGAAAAAGCACAGCAGCAACGAGCAAGAGTGCTCGGGATCGCGACGGCGGTGGTTCCGAATCCGGTCTCCGGAGCAGGGGTTCGTCGCCATTACCGCAACATCACGCTCGCTTCAACAGCCTTCATCTTCACGGTGTCCACGGCGATGTTCCTGTTGTTCCCGCGGGGGCTTACATCGAAGCTGTCTACGGTCGCGCTGCGATCAATGGCGCCGCGCGAAGTCGGCTTGAGCGAGGGGGTCGATCTTCTGGGCCAGACACGGATCTCCCTCTCCGCCGAACAGGTGCTATCCGTCGGGCTTGAGGATGCGGCGGGCGAGAAGATCCAGTTGAACCGATCTCTGCGTCTGCGTGCATCCGCCTTGACGGCCTATCGAGGTGATGGAATCTGGGATGCCGAATCATTCGGTCTTACAAATTTCGAGATCATGCCCGGAGAATGGAAGTCATTCTTCATCACCACCGATGAATCGGACATCGTGATGCAGGACGTGGTGCTCGATTCCCCAAGTGAACAGCTCGTCTCCATGTCGGTGCCAATCGGTCTCGAATCGGAAATCGGAACCAGCATCATCTTCCGACCCTCGAGTCAGACGATCAGAGTAAAGCGAGACTCTCCGACACCATTGAAGTATCGAGTCCAGGCCATCCCCGAGCCACCGCTCTACCGTTCGATGACGTCGTTCAATGCCGAGCCTGGATTGCCGTATCCCAATGCCTATCAGAATCCAAGAGTGAAGGAACTGGCGATTTCCCTTCTCGAGTCCGCCGGACTGCCACCGACACCGCCATTGAAGACCGAGACTCGCCTTCAATGGAACGTCGATGCGGCTCGTGTATTCGAGCAGCATCTGAGGTATGGAGACTTCGAGTACACGCTGGATCTCACGGAAGTAGGGGCGTCGGAGGAGATGTCCCGGATGGATCCTGTCGAGCGTTTCCTTCTCCATCAGCAATTCGGGCATTGCGAGTATTTCGCTTCGGCCTTGATGGGTCTCTGCCACAGCGTCCAGATATCGTCGAGGCTGGTGACGGGGTACGTGACCAATCGGTTCGATGAAGCCACCGGGCGGTACATCGTTCTCAAATCAGATGCTCATGCCTGGAATGAAGTCCTTGGTCCCGGTCCTCGATGGATGGTGTTCGATCCGACTCCGGCATCGAATGTCCCCGGCACGAGAGCGGTCACGATGGGACCCATAGACCGCCTCTTCTGGTTCTGGAGCTGGTTGGAAGGCCAGTGGAGATTCAATGTTCTGGGGTATGACACCGAGACGCAGGAGTATCTCTCGGAGTCAATGCTTCCCGGTTTCAAGGAGGATCTCGCGGCCGGGCTGGACTCAGTCGGCGATGCCATCAGGGAGGTCAGGTATTCGATTGGCATCGGCAGCATCATCTCGATCATGATCTCCCTGCTGCTCAGTGGTCTGGTCGTGGTGATCGTCTTCTGGAGTCGACGTCGTCGTCGGGATCGAATTCTCAGGCACGCCAACACCCAGGGGCTCTCGCCGCTTGAGACCCGTCGACTGGTAAGGCGTCTGGGATCCTATTACGAGATGCTCGAGCGGCTGACGACAGCGGGGATTCCCAAGCCGGTCTGGCAGCCGCCGATTGCCTTCGCGGGGACCATCGAGCGTTCCCATCCTGAAATTTCATCCATGGTCATGAAAATGGCCAATTGGTACTACCGGAGGCGATATGGAGACTCGCAGGATCCAGAGGCCGATGTTCGAATGAAGCAGGTGCTCGACGAGCTTAATGAGGCGTTGCAAGATTGAATCAACAAGAGAACTTCGACAGATCACTGGATGCTCTACATCCACACGAGCCCGCGATCGACTTGCAGCAACAGGCATGGTTGAAGGCCAATGTCTCATCCGGCGATCGAGTGCTGGATCTGGGTTGTGGTTGTGGCCGGACCCTGATCCCGTTGGTGGAGGCCGGGGCGATCTGCACCGGGCTTGATCGGGATGCGGATGCTCTGGATCAATGTCGGAAGTCGATGGAGTCGATCGGGTCGACTGCGACATTCGTGAATGCCGATGCCATCGAATGGCTTGGTTCGACAGGGGATGTCTGGAATGTCATCTGTTGTCTCGGAAACACCCTTTGCCAGTTCTGGCAGATCGATCAAGCCATCAAACTTTTGTCGCTCATTCGTCAACGACTCGAACCCGGGGGCATGCTCGTAATCGATGACATACCGGGTGATCTCTGGCCCGAGCTGGCGGAGGGCAACTGGCAGGCCGGTCTGGATCTCGAGCAGGGCAAGCAGCTGGTCTGGTCGGCGGATGATGCGGTCTTTGCAATCAGATCTTCATCAAGGATTGATGAGAATGATTGGGAAATCGGGCCTGATGACGAGCCACTTCGTCTCTGGACGTCCTCCACGTTGCACTTGGTCGCTCGAGTTGCGGGTTATTCCGTTCCACATGTTCCGGCGGATTCAAGTGTGCGGGTCCTGAGGCCGGAATAGGATCGACACTTGCTTCCTTGGCGAGATACACGCTGAAGCGGCCCTCCCGGGCTGACGATAGGCGGTGGAGTAATCAACTTCACGAGTGTCTTAGATCAGGGAGAACATACGTGCCGGCGAATCGATCTCGTACAGCAGGTTGGCGTCAATGCCTCGAGCAGATCAAGCGTAGGGGAGGCTCGATCGAGCTTGCCATTGCCCGTCCGGAGATTGATGGCAGTGCCGTGTCCGGCGATCTTCTCGTGCGTTGTCGCGTTCTTTCCATCGATGATGAAGCCATTCGTGTCGAGGCGCCGGTCGCCCTGGGCAGGACGATTGAGATTCCAAAGGGCGTCGAACTGGTGGCGATGATGGCGGTCGGCCAGAATCGCTGGATGTTCAGGACCCATTCGCTCCAGTGGCATTCATGTGCAGGGCGTATGGATGCTCGTGCGGAAATCGAACTTGCCGTTCCAAATCGTGTTGAACGTTGTCAGCGCAGACGAGACTATCGAGTCGAGACGGCGAGCCTGGATCTGCCGAGTGTCCAGTTGTGGCCCTTGCTCGATCCATCGACGGTGGTCCTGGCCGAACGGGTCAACGAGGCGGCCTTCCTTCGGGAACTCGATGGGATGGACTCGCCGTTGTGTCGGCTTGGTGATGGCGAGGTCGATGATGAGATCCTCCCCGAGGTAGGTCCTTCCTTCCCAGCCCGGTTGGTCAACCTCGGAGGTGGAGGCGTCGGTCTGACGGTGGAGGACTCCTATGCCGGAAGTCTTGGTCGCAAGTCGCTTTTCTGGATGCGTTTCGGCCTGCCACCGATGCTGACGACCCCGGTCTGCGCGACGGCGAGACTTGTGCACAGTCACATGCAGAGTGACCGGCAGACGTATGCGGGCATGACCTTCGACTTCTCGGCGAACCCCGCCCACAAACGTGTGGTGGTGCGTCAGATTCTGCAGGCCATCGCCTGTCAGCAGAAACTTCAGATGTCACGGCAGGCGAGTTGAACTCGCGACCGATCGGATCAGTCCGAAAGTTTCATGAGTGCGGCCGTCTTGTGCTGTGATTCCCTGAATTCCTCCACGGGTTCAGAGTCCGCAACGATGCCGCAACCTGTTCCATAGACCAGTCGACCCTGAACATCGGTGAAGCCGCCCGGTGCACGGCCTTCGAAGGCGGCGGTCCGGATGGAGACACCCAGCCGCAGATCGCCGGTTGTCGAGATCGCGCCCACGGCACCGCAATAGGGCCCGCGAGGAAGATGCTCGAGTTCGTTAATCACCTGCATAGCGCGGATCTTCGGAGCGCCGGTGACCGAACCCGGGGGGAAGGTGGCCTTCAGTAGTTCGGAGAACGGTGTCTGCTCGAGGAGTTTTCCGGATATCTCGGCAACACCGTGATGCACGGTCGGATGGGACTCGATCGATCGTGGCTGGGTCACCTCGATGCTTCCGAGTTCACAGACCCGTCCGAGGTCATTGCGCATCAGGTCCACGATCATGTGGAGTTCGGCGGCATCCTTTTCGGATCCAGCCAGCTCCACAGCTGGGACATCCACGGGACGCGTGCCCTTGATCGGTCGCGAACAGAGTCGCCCGCTTTTGGAGTCGAGATCCAGAAACAACTCGGGACTCATTCCGAGGATGCCGCGATCGCTTTGCTCGTCGGGCAATTCCATCCAGCATCCGAACCAGGCGCCGCTTGTGGCCAGAGCTTCCAATGCGAAGGTTCTCAAGTCGCCCCGGCAGGTGGTTGACAGTTGTCGAGCGATGTTCGCCTGAAAGAGATCGCCGCGTCGAATGAGTTCGATCGTTCGGGATACGGCTTCCTCGAAACCCCGCTGATCGGGATGGCTGCTCCACTCATCCAGCTGCAGGGATATGCGATTGTCGGTCGTTCCTCCGCATGAGATCGGTTCTCCGATGGACCACCAGTTGTCCGAATGGGCATCATGAAGGGTGGCATCCGGACACCAGAGGAAATCGGCTAGTACACCACGAGGCAGAGCCGACCCGGCTCCGACGGCCGTCTCGATGTGGGCACCTAGTTCATATCGAAGTGAAATCACCCATCCGCCAATGAATGGCAGAGAGGGTGATTGTGGAATGCCCGTCGCCCGATCGGCTGCGATGGCGGCATCCATGATGGCAAGGGGGTCGTGCGGTGCCACCTTCTCCAGAGCCTCTTCGAGTTCCGGCCAGGATGGGCCGGACCACCGATAGCCATCGTCGAGGATCTTGAGATGTCCCTTGGGGGCCGCCAGCAAGGACCAGCGTGCCCAGGGGCCCGATGATCCGCCCGAATGAAGTACGACGATCGCTTGTTCGGCCGGACAGGCGGCTGCCAATGCCAGTACATCGCGATGGACGGAGTCGAATTGTGAGTTGATCGTGCGCACCGGGATCTGATCATACTCCCGATTAGCTGGAACAAATCAGAGAGTGGTACACTTCCGGTTCATGACTCCCCGTGGGGGGGTCCATTTCCATGGCATCCGTGCCACTGGAATCCGTTGCGATCGAATCGTGAAGCAAAGGTGAAACATGGCTGCGACGACCACCAAGAAACGAACTTCTCGAAAGAAGAGCGTACGCAAGACCGCCCGGGGCTCCAAGATGATCTACTCGTTCGGGAAGATCAGGACCGATGGTCATGGCTCCCAGCGGGAACTGCTCGGCGGCAAGGGTGCGAACCTGGCCGAGATGACCTCGATCGGTCTGCCTGTGCCACCGGGTTTCACGATCACGACTGGAACCTGCGAGGCCTTCAACTCCGGTGGCGGCAAGCTGCCGACCGGTCTGATGGCCAACGTGAAGAAGGCGGTGGCCCTGCTCGAACGCGAGACGGGCAAGAAGTTCGGTTCGCGGACGAACCCTCTGCTGGTGTCCGTTCGAAGTGGCGCAGCCGTTTCGATGCCAGGGATGATGGACACGATCCTCAATCTCGGTCTTACGGACGAAGCCGTCGATGGTCTGGCCGCTCTGACCGGCAACGAGCGATTCGCGCTCGATGCCTATCGACGGTTGATCAACATGTTCGGCGATGTCGTCATGGGAGTCGACCACCACTACTTCGAGGCCGAGTTCGATGCCATCAAGAAGAAGTACAAGGTCACGGAAGATACGGATGTCCCAGCGGAAGGCCTTCGCAAGCTCTGTGACCGATACAAGGCGGTTTACAAGAAGCACGTCGGCAAGGCGTTTCCCCAGGATCCCTATCGTCAGTTGCAGGCGGCCATCGAGGCCGTGTTCCGTTCATGGAATGCACCCAAGGCCATCTCCTATCGACGCATCAATGAGATCGCCGGCTTGCTCGGAACCGCCGTCAACGTTCAGACCATGGTCTTTGGAAACATGGGTGAGGATTCGGGCACAGGCGTGGCTTTCACGAGGGATCCATCCACTGGGAAGAACGAGTTCTACGGCGAGTTTCTCATCAACGCGCAGGGTGAGGACGTCGTCGCCGGCATTCGCACGCCCGAGCCCGTGATCGGCATGAAGAAATGGAATGCCTCCGTTCACAAGCAGCTGCTGGCCATCCGTACCAAGCTCGAGAAGCATTATCGGGATGTGCAGGATGTGGAGTTCACGATCGAACGTGGCAAGCTGTACATGCTGCAGACACGAAACGGCAAGCGTACGGCCGCGGCAGCGGTCCGCATCGCCGTCGAGATGGTGAAGGAAAAACTGATCACTCAGGATGAGGCGATTCTCCGAGTGCCTGCCGGTGACGTGGTCCAGCTTCTCCTGCCCAGCTTCACGGCAGCCGACAAGAAGAAGGCTACCTGCATCACGAAGGGGCTTCCCGCTTCGCCTGGCGCCTCATCGGGTGCGCTCGCATTCACGGCCGACGAGGCCGTCGAGCGAACGGAAGCCGGTGAGGATGTCATTCTGGTTCGGCGCGAAACCTCTCCCGAGGATGTCGAGGGGATGCATCATGCGGTCGGCATCCTGACCTCCACTGGCGGCATGACGTCCCATGCGGCCGTTGTCGCGCGTGGATGGGGCAAGTGCTGCGTGGCCGGTGCCGGTGAACTCGAGATCGACGAGAAGCGTCGACGCATCACTGTCAACGGAAAGCACTGGGGCGCGAAGGACATCCTCTCCATCGATGGTGGCACCGGCGAGGTGCTCGACGGGAAGGTGAAGGGTTCCGTTCCCAAGATGTCGAAGGAGTTCACGACCCTGATGAAATGGGCGGATCAACGTCGTCGACTCAAGGTCCGGACCAACGCCGATTCCCCAGCCGATGCCAAGCGAGCTAGGGACTTCGGTGCTCAGGGCATCGGGCTCACCAGAACCGAGCACATGTTCTTCGAGGGGGATCGAATCACCGTCATGCGGGAGATGATCCTCGCGGATAATCGCAAGGATCGTGAGAAGGCGCTCTCGAAGCTTCTTCCGTATCAGCGAAAGGATTTCATCGGAATCTTCACCGCCATGAAGAACCTGCCCGTTACGGTCAGATTGCTGGATCCGCCGCTGCATGAATTCCTTCCACACGATGCCGAGTCGCAGCAGGAACTGGCCAAGGCCCTCAAGGTGAAACCCAAGGATGTGCGCCGACGTGTGGAGGCCCTGCATGAAGCCAACCCCATGCTCGGTCATCGCGGTTGTCGACTGGCCGTCACCTATCCGGAGATTCTGGTCATGCAGGTCCGTGCCATCGTCGAAGCGATGATCGCCTGCAAGAAGAAGAAGATCGCCGCGATGCCGGAGATCATGATTCCTCTGGTCGGTACCAAGGTCGAGCTCGCCATGCTTCGCACTCAGGTCGAGGAGACCATCGCGGCCACCAAGAAGGCCAAGAAATACACCGGTCGACTGGACATCCCGATCGGAACCATGATCGAGATCCCACGCGCGGCGATCACCGCCGATCAGGTCGCCGAATCCGCCGACTTCTTCTCATTCGGTACCAACGACCTCACGCAGATGACCTTCGGGTACAGCCGTGACGACATCAACGGATTCCTTCCCGACTACCTTTCGACGGGCATCCTCGAGAAGGATCCTTTCCAGAGCATCGACACCCGTGGTGTGGGCGCCCTCGTCGATCACGCGGTCCATTCCGGACGAATGACCCGTCCGAACATCAAGCTCGGCGTCTGCGGTGAGCATGGTGGAGATCCGGCCTCGATCGCCTTCTTCGATCGTGTGGATCTGGAGTACGTCAGTTGTTCGCCGTTCCGCGTGCCGACCGCACGACTGGCTGCTGCCCAGTCAGCCATCGAGATAGAGCGATCGTTGAAGCCCGCCAAGAAGAAGCGAAGCAAGAAGAAGACGACGCGTCGTCGCTAGTGCTATTCGATCGCATCGGCGATGGCCGATGCGAGTGTTTCACCATCGCCAAGCTGGCCCGGACTCCACTTGAGTCCGAGGCCGGAGCCATCGTTGAACTTCGGGATGATGTGCATGTGCACATGGAAGACCGCCTGATGGGCGGGGGCGCCGTTGTTCTGCAGGAGGTTGTAATGCTCGCATCCGGTCGCCTTCATGACGGCCCGGCAGAGTCGAGGCAGCACTCGTCCGATCCCCGCGGCGGATTCATCTGACAATTCGTGCATGTAGGCGGCTCGCTCCTTGGGAATGACGAGCACATGTCCTCGGCTCAGAGGCCCGATGTCCAGGAATGCCAGGACGTGGTCGTCCTCGTACACGCGATGGCAGGGGATCTCCCCGCTGAGAATGGAATCGAAGATCGTCCTGTCGTCGTTCATTGTGCCGATTCCGGGCCGGGATCCTCGAGATGTCGATGTTCGGCGATGGGATCGATCTCGAGCCATCGGGACAGTCGAGGAACCAGCCAGTACAGCGGGGCGGTATCGATGAGTGCGCAAACGAGCTTGAACACGTAGCCTGTGATCATGAGGATGATCAGCGACTGCACGACATCGTCATCCGGCTTGATGACATTGACAAGACCACCTACGGAATATGTGATCAGGATGACGGCTACGGTGTCGACGATCTGGCTGATTAGGGTGGATGCGTTGTTTCGAAGCCAGAGGTGTCTGCCCTTGGTGAGTCTTTTCCAGAAATGGAACATCCACACATCGGTGAACTGCGCCATCAAGTAGGCGGCCATCGAGGCGAACGTTGCACCAAAGGCGAACTTCTGGACCTCGAAATAGGTCGGCAATCGATCGGCGGCATCCTTGGCGAGTGTTCCGGTTTGAGGATCCATGGTCTCGAAGCCCGGCAACATGCCGCCGATCCAGAGTATGAAGAGGACCCAGAGGTTGAGGAGCAGTCCGACCCAGACGACCGCGTTGGCGCGAGCCCGGCCATAGAGTTCGCTGATCAGGTCGGTGCAGAGAAAGGTGATCGGGTACGGAAGCACGCCCACCATGACGCCGAAGGTGAGTGGTCCCCACATCTCCGTCTCGATCGTCCCGAAGTGGATGAACCGCATGATGCCCAGAATGTTGAGCATCGCGAGCGTGCCCAGAAACAGACCCGAAATCACGAGGAACACACGTTCGCGACGGGCGTGCAGGCGGGAGGCTTCGATCGGATGAAGTGACATGGAAGATACCTCCGGGGAATACGGGGGACGTATACTCCGCGAATGACTGGATCAAAGCATAGCGTGAAGCCACTCGCGGAACTGTCGACCCAACTGCTCCCGACGCCCCACGTCGTCGAGTGCATCCAGACGTGGTTTGCCGAGGACGGACTCGACCGAGGTGATGTGACCAGCAATTCCATCGTCTCACCGACGGATCGCGTCGTCGCGTCGATCGTCGCCCGGGAAACGTTGATCGTCAGCGGGCTCGAACCGCTGGCCAGGGCCTTCGCCACGCCGCCTCTGGCCGGACGCGTGGTTCTGCACGCCGATGTGGCCGAGGGGGCATTGGCCAAGCCAGGCACCTGCATCGGACGACTGGAAGGCGGGCGGCGTTCCGTCCTGGCAGCGGAACGGACGATCCTGAATCTACTCGGCCGTCTGTGCGGTGTAGCCACCATGTCGGCACGCTTCGTGAAGGCGATAGACGAGTTTCCCGCGGTCATTTGCGATACCAGAAAGACCACNCCGGGCCTGNGNCTCTGGGANAAATANGCAGTGGCCTGTGGTGGTGTGACCNTGCATCGACTTGGTCTNCATGATGCGGCCCTCTACAAGGACAACCATCTGGTGGGNNTNGNGGCNTCGGATCTGAAGGAACATCTCGANAAGGCGATTCGAGAAGCNNGNACGACGCCGGANCTCTCCTTCGTNGANGTCGAGGTNGACACCCTGGAACAGCTCGATGCGGTTCTTGCGATTGANNGCGGGCTCGTCGACATCGTGCTTCTGGACAACATGCCCAGTGAGCAGATGGCCGAAGCCGTTCAGCGTCGCAATCTCTCGGGTAGCAACATCCTGCTCGAGGCTTCGGGCGGAATCGATCTGGATTCGGCTTCTCATGCGGCGGCATCGGGTGTTGATCGCATCGCGGTGGGTGCGGTCACCAGGCATGCCTCGATGGTGGATATCGGGCTCGATATCAAAGTGGATTCATGACCCAGTTGACGGACATCTCGCACTGGCCCGATCGGGTCGAGGCGTTGGTCGCTCAGATCGGTGAACCGCTTCGTGAAGGGCGTGTCGTACTTTCCTGCGACAGTACCCAGAACATGGCTCGTGCCATGGGTGCCGGTTCGCTCGTCGTGGCCTCCAGACAGGTCTCCGGCAGGGGGCAGCGAGGCAACACGTGGGAGGACACCGGCTCGGAGGGACTTGCCTTCAGCCTGTGTCTGCCCAAGACCAGCGAGCCGTCTCGCTCAATCGACATCGCCGCCGCGATCGTGGCCGCCTTGGAGTCATCCGCGCCCTCGCGTCTGGAGGTGAAACACCCCAATGACGTCCTGCTGGATGGACAAAAGTTGGCTGGTGTGCTGATCGAGCAGTCGGGCGAACTGGCCGTGATCGGGATCGGCATCAATGTCCATCAGGTCTCTTGGCCGGATTCTCTGGAGTCCCGGGCGATCAGCCTCTTGCAGGCAGGTATCGAGATGGAACGCATCGAGGTCCTCGAATGCATCCTTCCGGGCGTTGTGGCGGCCTGGACAGGTTGACCTGAAGGGGAATCGGTCCTCGACCGAACCGCCAAGTCCTCGCCCGATTACACTGATCTATCGTTTCCAACGGGGATAGAGATGACGGAAGAGGCAATGCCACATCAGGCGGAAACATTGGAATGGACCGCGCATCCACTGCGTGAGCAGCCCTTGCGTGCCGTACTGACCAGTGTTGTGATTCTGGCCACAGGGTGGCTGGTCTCTCTGGCCGTGCCCAATGTCCTGGGCGGTGTACTGGCTGGTGGGGGCGCCATGTTGTTTCTGTTCTTCATGTTGAATCGCTTCTATCTGCCCAGCCGGTATCGCATCGATTCCAATGGCATTGCGGTTCGATATCCCATCGGAACCCGGAGCATCCGCTGGCAGGAACTTCAGCGGTTTCCACACGATGCCTCCGGGGGCTACCTCTCCACTCGCCAGCGTGGCGGGGCCTTCGACAGCCGTGGCATCAGCGTTCTGTTCGCTGGTCGAGGCGAGGAGATCATCCCGAGGATCAAGTCCTCCATGGCCTCGATCGAGAGGGCCGAGGCATGAGCTGGCGGGATCAGATCAGAAATGCCTTCGCTGTGGACAAGCCGGGTGCGGCGGAACCCACGGAAAGGCAGGCCGAAATCTGCGATCGAGTCTGCAAGGCGGTCGTGAAGCGTGGGATGACCCTCCCGGCCCTCATGGCCCTCGAGATGGGCCGACCTCTGAACTTCATGGCCTCTCAGGCCATCCATTTCTTCAGGCCGATCATTTCGGTGATTCTCGATGGGCCCACAATCGAGGAGTTTGCCAACTTTCTTGAGCAGAGAGGGTCGGTAGAGTATCTTTGCCAGCGATTAGAGCACTGGGACCGGGTAGGTCCTGAGGCCCAGGAAACCGAATCCAAACAACTGCCCGAAGCTTCCCAGGACCCAAATACAGATGACGAACATCGATCCTGACCAGATCAAGGTCATTCTTGCGACAGACTGCGGGAGTACCACCACCAAGGCCATTCTCATCCAGTACGTGGATGGTGAGTATCGCCAGACCCATCGTGGTGAGGCTCCGACGACCGTTGAAAAACCATTTGCCGACGTCACCATGGGTGTCGTCAATTCGGTGACGGAAATCGCCGAACTGGCTGGACGCCGTCTGGTTGGCGACGACGGGCGAATCATCTCACCCGCGACCGAGACGGAGGGATGTGACATCTACATCTCGACCTCATCAGCTGGTGGCGGCCTCCAGATGATGGTGGCGGGGGTGATCGCCGAAATGACCGCGGCCAGTGCGAAGCGTGCGGCGCTCGGCGCCGGTTCGATCGTCATGGACGTGATCGCGGCCAACGATGGACGTCGTCCGCACGATCAGATCCAACGCATCCGCGACCTGCGGCCCGACATGATCCTCATCTCGGGTGGCACGGATGGCGGTACGACCGACAAGGTTGTCCAGATCGCCGAGCTGGTTGCCCCGGCCAAGCCCCAGCCCAGATTCGGCAGCGACTACTCGATGCCCATCATCTACGCCGGCAACGAGGATGCCCGCGATGCGGTCAGCGACGTGTTCAGCGAGGGCGGTTTCGACCTGCAGATCGTGGATAATCTGCGTCCGGTGCTCGAGCGTGAGAATCTCGGTCCGGCTCGCGACAAGATCCACGACATCTTCCTCGAGCACGTGATGGCACAGGCACCTGGCTATGAGAAGCTCATGAGCTGGACCGGTGCGCCCATCATGCCGACACCTGGTGCCGTGGGCGACATTCTCCAGACGGTTGCCAAGCTGCAGGACATCAATGTCGTTGGTGTCGACATCGGCGGTGCCACTACCGACGTCTTCAGCGTGTTCGAGGAGACCTTCAACCGGACCGTCAGCGCGAATCTCGGGATGTCCTATTCGATCTCGAATGTCTGCGCGGAAGCGACCATGCCCAATGTGCTCCGCTGGGTCCCCTTCGACATGAACGAGCGGGAACTTCGCAACCATGTGAAGAACAAGATGATCCGGCCGACGACGATTCCCCAGACCCGGGAAGCCTTGATGTTCGAGCAGGCCGTCGCCCGTGAAGCGTTGCGATTGGCCTACAAGCAGCACAAGGAATTCGCGACGACGCTCAAGGGCGTCCAGCAACAGCGAACGGTCGGCGACACCTTCAGTCAGCAGACGAGCGGGCAGACCATCGTCAACAACATGACACTCGATCTCCTGGTCGCCTCCGGCGGCGTGCTCAGCCACGCTCCTCGCATGCACCAGACGGCCATGATGCTGATCGATGCCTTCGAACCCGAGGGTGTGACCATGCTGGCCAAGGACTCGATCTTCATGATGCCTCATCTGGGCGTGCTTTCGAGCGTCCATCCCAAGGCCGCCGAACAGGTGTTCGATCGGGACTGTCTGGTCTATCTGGGCACAAGCGTCTGTGCAGCCGGCCAGCCCAAGCCCGGAAAGACCTGCTTCAAATATGAATTGACCGGTGATCGAACCGGATCCGGTGAAATCCGTTGTGGTCAGATGGAACTCCTTCCTCTGGAAGAGCACGAGACCGCGACGATCACCCTGACGCCAGCACGTGGCATCGATCTGGGTGAGGGTCCCGGCAAGAAAGTGCAAAAACCCGTTCGCGGTGGTACCGTCGGCCTGATCCTTGATGGACGTGGTCGGCCACTGGCGCTTCCGGAGGAGCGATCCTCTTGCCAGACGACCGTGCAGGGTTGGCTTGACGCCCTCGACGTTTACAAGGAAGAAACGGAACCCGTGGGCGTCTGATCGTCCAGCAGGAGCATTGTCGTGGCCAAGGCTTATACCCCCGGATTGCTGGTAACTCGGCACAAGAAACACCGCATCATGCGGCGTCTGCCCATTTCCGGTGACGTCCGAGTGAAGATGAATGATCAGGTCAATGCAGGGGATGTGGTTGCCGAAACCAATCTTCCCGGCAATGTCCATCCAATCAATCTGGCCAACCAGATGTCACTGCCGCCAGCGGATGTCGTCGGCTGCATGCTCAAGGCGGAGGGCGACGCGATTGCCCTTGACGAGCCGCTCGCCCAGAGCAAGGGCCTCTTCGGCATGTTCAAGAACACCATCAACTCGAGATACGAGGGGACGGTCGAGACCGTTTCGCCGGTGACCGGTCAGGTCATCATTCGAGGCGCCCCGCTGCCCGTGCAGGTTCAGGCCTACATGAGTGGTCAGGTGGTCAGTATCTCCGAGGGTGAAGGGTGCGAGGTCGAGGCCGATGTGGCCTATGTGCAGGGCATCTTCGGTGTCGGTGGCGAGACTCAGGGCTGTATTCGAGTCGTTGGAACGGGGCATGAGCAGGAGTTGACTGCTGATCTGATTTCCGAGGATATGGCCGGCTGCATCATCGTGGGCGGGGCCCGCATGACGGTCGAGGCCATCCGTCGAGCACGTGAAGTGAAGGCTGCTGGAATCATTTCCGGTGGCATTGATGATCAGGATCTCAAGGAACTCCTCGGCTACGACCTTGGTGTGGCCATCACTGGCCGAGAGGATCTTGGCATCACGGTGATCGTCACCGAGGGCTTCGGTGAAATCGCCATGGCCGAGCGGACGCACGCCATGCTCCGAGAGTTCGAGGGTCGTGAGGCATCCATCAACGGTGCCACGCAGATCCGTGCGGGCGTCATGCGGCCCGAAATCATCATTCCATTGGAATCGGTGCCGCCTGCAGCCAATGAAGGTCAATTCGAGGAAGGCCAGCTTGAAGCTGGTCGTCTTCTTCGTGTGATTCGTGATCCCTGGTTCGGCATGATCGGGAAGGTCTCCGATCTGCCTGCCGAACCACATGTTCTTGGTTCCGGATCGAAAGCTCGCGTTCTGGAGGTCACGTTCCCCTCCGGAGAGAAGGCAATCGTGCCACGAGCCAATGTGGAACTGATCGAGGAGTGAGCGGCATGTTTCGAGCTCTGGTTCTCCTCCTGGTCCTGCTGGGTCTGCAGCCCGCCATGTCACATGGTGCGGTGCTGTCCCTGTCAGGGCCCTCCAACGTGGTTGCCGAAGACGTCCCGGACGACGTCGGTGGCCAGATATTGGTGACATGGAGCTTGTCCCCTGACGATGGATTGATGAATGACGGCACCCAGGTGGTGACCGGCTATGTGATCTACAGGGAAATACTGCCCACGGGCGCCGGTCTGGAAAGTGGAGCCGAGACACCTGCGGGGCAGGGCTACGAGCTTGGCTTCTCCGACAACTTCGACTACGAGGCGAATCAGCCAGTCGGTTCGGTGCCGTATTCCGTGGCTTCATTTCTGGACGAGAATGTGGATGCGGGCGTCACCTATGTGTATGCAATCGCCGCAGCTGGTCCTGGCGACACCTTCTCGCCCCTAGCGGTCGCCGCCAAGCCGGTGACGGCCGAGATGCAGTACATCAATCAGGGCAAGCTCTGGTTCTTCATCATCATGATGGTGATCAGTGTCGTGATCGTCTACTTCGTCTTCTACGCCAAGCGTGGTGGCAAGATCAAGGTTCGCCCGATCGCGGGTCTCGAAGCGGTATCCGAGGCGGTCGGACGATCGACCGAGATGGGCAAGCCGGTACTCTTCGTTCCGGGAATTCTGGACATCAACGATATCCAGACGGTTGCCGGCATCACCGTGCTCTCCAACGTGGCCAGAACATCGGCTCAGTACGATGCCGAACTGAAGGTTCCGACAGCTCGATCACTGGTCATGACGACCGCACGTGAGACCGTCGAGGCGGCCTATCTGGGTGAGGGACGGCCGGATGCCTACAACGAGGACAACATCTACTACCTGACCGATGAACAGTTCGGCTACACGGCCGGTGTCCAGGGAGTCATGGTTCGTGAAAAGCCGGCAGCCTGCTTCTACATGGGTGCCTTCTATGCGGAATCACTGATTCTTGCCGAAACAGCCAATTCGATCGGGGCGATCCAGGTGGCGGGTACCGCCATGCCGTCGCAGCTGCCGTTCTTCGTGGCGGCCTGTGACTACACCTTGATCGGTGAGGAGTTCTTCGCGGCCTCCGCGTATCTGTCGAACGATCCCGAGCAGCTGGGGTCGCTCAAGGGCCAGGATGTCGGCAAGATCGTTGCGGCCATTCTGCTCATCCTCGGTTGTGTGCTGGCGACGCTGGCAACGGTCGTTCCGACCAACAAGCCAT
This sequence comes from Phycisphaerae bacterium, assembly GCA_002716385.1. Classification (GTDB taxonomy): domain Bacteria; phylum Planctomycetota; class Phycisphaerae; order Phycisphaerales; family SM1A02; genus UBA1668. Next base: position 74,959 of record PBAX01000001.1, read on the forward strand.
TACTGATGGCTGAGATGTACATCAAGGACAATATTCTCGGCGAGGACGGACTTGTTCCCGACGAGCTCAAGGTGGCGGTACTGGAAGGCAAAGTTGAACAGCTCATGGAAGTTGATCAGGATGCCCAGCCCGCCATCGATGGGGGAGAAAACTGATGCTAGTGAAGCGGACTATTCCCCTTATCCTGGCAGCCTCGATCGGCTTTCTGCTGATCGCGACGTACTTCATTCCGTCAACGGAGCAATGGGGTGCGACTGCGATGGAGATGTTCATCATCCTCTCGGCAGGGGCCATGGTGCTCGGTGCGGGCAATCTGATCATGCTCAATCTGTCCAAGATCTCCAACAAGAATCCTGGATGGGCGTACGGGGCGATCACGCTGATCGCCTTCTTCATCACATTGATCATCGGTATCTTCAAGATCGGCGCCTTGCCGACCATGACGGCCCCCGACAATCCATGGACGGCTCCGCTGGTCGGTCAGCCGGGCGTCCCCTTCTGGTGGATCTACTCATACGTCTACAAGCCACTTACTGCGACGATGTTCGCCATGCTTGCCTTCTACATCGCCTCGGCGGCGTTCAGGGCATTCCGTGCCAAGAACATCGAGGCGACCTTGTTGCTGGGCACGGCCTTCATCGTTCTGCTGGGTCAGATCTACGCCGGTGTTTGGCTGACGAGTTTCCTTCCCGACATCGGTTCAGTGGATGGCCTTGCCCGCTATGTCGCATCCTTCCCAGAAGCATCGCAGGAATTCGCCAGAGCGATCGCTCTTCAGGTCCAGAGCGGGGTGACGCTGGACAACTTCACTTTCGAAGGCGTTTCGTATGCCAGCATGTCGCTCGACCAGCAGGCCATGGCCATCGAGATGAGCCAGTATCTCAACGGCTGGTGGTATCAGTTGCTCAATGGTCTTCGCCTGGAGAATCTCACCCAGATCATTCTGGACGTTCCTCAGAAGGCCGGCAATCGCGCCATCATGATCGGAATCGCACTGGGTATCGTTTCCGTCTCACTGAAGGTGCTTCTTGGCATCGATCGTTCCTACCTTGGATCGGAGGACTGATCCCATGTTGAATTTCCTCCGAAATCTCGATCGTCGTTGGATCTTCCTGCTCATGGGCGTGGCCGTGGCCTTGCCCATCCTGCTGAGGTTCCTTCCTCCAAACGAATACACACTCATGGACAAGAAGGTCTTCGATGCCATCGAGAGTCTTCCCGATGGTTCGCGTGTGCTGGTGTCGTTCGACTTCGACCCGGGCTCGCAAGGCGAACTGCTTCCCATGGCCATGGCGTTCACACGCCATTGCGGCTTCAAGAAGCACAAGATCTACTTCATGTGCCTCTGGCCCCTGGGCGAGCCATTCATCGAGGATGCCATGGAGATTCTCAATTCGGAATTCGAGGGTCTTGAATACGGCGAAAACTACATGTCCTTCGGCTACAAGCCTGGTGGCGAGGCCGTCATCAAGAACATCATCGTCGACTGGAAGCAGCTGTTCATAACGGATTCCAGGAAGCAGTCACTCGAAGACATTCCGATGACGGCGAACATCAAGTCCGCCAAGTCGATGGATCTGCTTGTGAATGTCTGTGCGGGCGATCCAGGCGCCAAGCAGTGGGTCCAGTACGGTGCGACGCCGGCGGGTCTTCCCCTGGTCGCCGGTTGCACTGGTGTCCAGGCGCCGCTGCTGTACCCGTACATCCCCGATCCGATGGCAGGCCTTCTGGCGGCCATCAAGGGAGCGGCCGGTTACGAACAGATCCTCCTCGAGAAGTATCCGTCCTTGGCAGAGCCCGAAATGATCGATTCAATGTTCTCGACGACATCTGCGTTTCAGCGCATGGGTCCGCAGTTCGTGGCTCACCTCCTGATGTTGCTCCTGATCGTCGTCGGCAACTTCATCTTCTTCCTTGATCGCAAGAGGGGAGCCTCACGATGACTAACGAGTCGCATACGCCTGTACCGAATGCTGGAGCCGGTGCGAAGATCGGCTGGATCATCGTTGTGGTTCTGATGATCATCGGCATGGTGGTGGCTTGGTTCACCTTGAATGCCGGTCAGGTCTGGGTGGTCTCCGAGAAGCAGAGCTACAGCCAGTACGAAGAAACGACTTCCGTGAATGAATGGTTGCCTGCGGACTCGGGTCGAGTCCGGGAGCTGGTGCACTACGGAGCGGCCATCTCGGACACCCGTGAGATCTCGAATATCGGCGAGAGCCAGTCACTTCGTTCCGAAGTGGAAAAAGATGTCTACTCCGACAAGTCCATGGCATCTTCTGCCAAGGCCATCGCGGCCGGTCAGACTGCCAAGCTCGTTCTCGTCACTGGCGATATCACCGTCGACCGGTGGGTCAATGACAATGACGAGGAGTCATCGCCAGAAGAGGGTTGGAAAAGCACCGGCAAGACGTCCAAATGGGAAGTCACCAAGGAAGTGCCTCTCAACAGGCCACGGCCTGAGAATGCCACGTTCTCCGTCAGTCGAACAATTGGAATCTGGCTGTCGGCGATCCTCACTCTGGCCATCATGTCCTTTCTCTTCGGAGACAATGCGCTCTACAAGACCGCCGAGGCGATCGTTGTCGGGACATCCGCCGCCTACTGGATGGCCTACTCTTTCTACACGGGAATCGTCGATCAGCTACTGATCAACCTGTTCCCCTCGATGGTCCGTTCATTCACTTCTCCAGGGCTCCCCTGGGACTATCAATGGAATTGGGTCTTCATCATCCCGGGCATCCTGGCCGTGATGCTGATCTGTCGTCTCCTTCCGAAGGGCGGCTGGATCGCTCGTTGGCCACTGGCCTTCATCATCGGGGCAACCGCTGGCTTCCGATTGACTTCCCATCTCGAATCCGATTTCCTCCTTCAGATCAAGGCAACAATCACATCGCTTTGGTCAGTCGATGCGGCGGGTCAGTTTGAATTCTGGAACTCCGTGGGTGCGATCGTCATTCTGCTTGGCGTCCTGCTCTGCCTGGTGTACTTCTTCTTCTCCCTTGAACACAAGGGGGCGGTGGGGAAGGCGGCCAGAGGTGGGATCTTCGTGCTGATGATCACCTTCGGTGCGGCCTTCGGGCTGACGGTGATGGGGCGTATCACGCTGTTGACCGAGCGATTCGACTTCCTGTTCAAGGAATGGCTGCACCTCTTGTAAAGGCGGGGAATTCTTGTTTATCGGCTCCTGAGGGGGCCCTGGAGGACTGTTTCATTGACATGCCCTCCGGTATTTTCTAGAGTGGCGATCTTCCACTTCACGCCCCGGCGTGGCTCTGGGACGCTCCATGTGGGGCACCGGAGTTTCGACCTTCCGGGTTTGAAGATCGCCCAGTTTGAGAGGCTCTTGTCATGGCCGTACCCGCATTTCGTACATCTCCAAGCCGCAAGCGTAAGCGTCGGTCACATCATGCGATCAGTCGTACGCATCTTGTGACCTGCCCGAGTTGCGGTAATCCCCGGCATCCACATGCCGCCTGCCGGCAGTGTGGCTATGTTCGGCCGGGTCTCACTCTCTCGACTGGAACCGAGTAGTCAATGCGCATCGGCATCGATGTAATGGGTGGCGACAATGCCCCGCGGGCGATCCTTGACGGCGCCCTGTCGGGTCTGCAATTTCTGGAAGACGACGATCAGCTTGTCCTGTTCGGCGACCAGAAGGCCATCGAATCATGGGCGAGTGAAAACAATTGCTCCGACCCGCGGATCGAATTCGTCTGGACGACTGAAGAGGTCTCCATGGACGAGTCGCCCGTGGAGGCCGTTCGTACCAAGATGGACAGCTCTCTGGTGAAGGTCTGCCGCGAAGCGTCCAAGAAGTCCGAACATGGTCAGCTTGATGTGGCGATTTCAGCGGGGAACACCGGCGCGTTCGTCGCGGCGGCCCAGATGCACATGCGTCGACTCCCGGCGGTTGCCCGTCCTGGAATCGCAGCTGTGATTCCAACATTCACGGGACCTGTCACATTCATCGACGTGGGGGCCAACATCGAGCCCAAGCCGCATCATCTGATGCAGTACGGCGTCATGGGTGCCGTCTACGCCAATCAGGTTCTGGGCATCGAGTCCCCGAGAGTCGGTTTGATGAACGTGGGCGGCGAAGAGCACAAGGGCACGGATGACCTGAAGAAGGCCCGTGATCTCATGAGGGATTGCGATGCGGTCAACTACATCGGGTATGTCGAAGGCCGTGCAGTCTTCGATGGCGCTGCCGATGTGGTCGTCAGCGACGGAGTGACTGGAAACGTCACTCTCAAGCTCGCAGAGGGCCTTTCCAGCGGAATCATCAAGAAGCTGGCTGCTGGGGCACTGGAAGTGGACCCCGCGCTCGCCGAACAATTCAAGGCCATCGTGAAGCAGTTGTACAAGGAATACGACTACCACGAATATGGCGGTGCTCCACTGATGGGCGTCAATGGAATATGCCTGATCTGTCACGGCTCCAGCGAAGCGCGTACAATTGCCAACGCAATTGGTCGTGCTCGGAGATTCGTGGTTTCAGGCGTGAATGACGCCATCCAGGAAATCCTGGACAGTGTTGAAGTGGAGGCTTGATGACATCTGAATCCGGTTTTCCCTGCGGGGTCCGTATCGCCGGTACCGGTTCGGCAGTGCCTCAGAAGGTGCTGACCAATTCCGATCTCGCCGAGATGATGGATACCTCCGACGAGTGGATCCGCAAGCGAACAGGAATTGCCGAACGACGCGTCTGCACACCCGGCAAGGAGTCCGCCTTCACGCTTCAAAGAGATTCCCTTAGGCGGGCACTCGATGATGCCGGCATGAAGGGTTCGGATCTCGATCTGATCATCGTCGCTTCGGTCACGTCCGAGATGACCTGTCCTTCGAATGCCTGTCGTGTCGCCACGGCACTCGATGCAGCGCCGGCCGGCGCGTTCGATCTCGTGGCGGCCTGTTCGGGATTTGTCTACGCGATGAATCTTGCAGACACGCTCATTCGATCCGGCCGCCACAAGGCCATCGGAGTCGTTGGCTGCGACGCGATGTCTTCGGTCCTCGACTACAGCGAGCGTTCGGTCTCGATCCTCTTCGGAGATGCGGCTGGTGCCGCCGTGCTCGTTCGAGACGACGATCCGAACAAGGGCAGCATCTACCAGACCATTCAGGCCGATGGCGAGAGTTGGCCTTCGCTGTTTCTTCCTCGCAAGGAAGAGGATATTCCACCCGATTCGCCGGACGTCCCCGTCGAAATCGGAAAGCTCCGAATGGAGGGGCGGGATGTCTACCGCTTCGCCGTATCCAAGTTCAAGGATGTGATCGAAGATGCCATGGAGTCCACCGGTCTGACTGTGGACGACATATCGCAGTTCATCTGCCACCAGTCGAATGTCCGGATCATCGAATCGGCCAAGGAGAAGCTGGGCCTGCCGGACGAGAAGGTGTACGTGAATATCGAACGCTACGGCAATTCATCCGCAGGTTCCGTCGGCTTGTGTCTGGACGAGATTCGTCGGGATGGGAAGCTCAAGGAGGGGGAGACCATCATGTTTGTCGCCTTTGGTGGTGGCCTGACGTGGTCCTCCAGCGTCTGGAACCTCTAGAAACCAGCAGTTTTCCCTTGAGACGGTCTTTCTGATCTATGATGTTCGCCATGTCAGACAATCCACACAACACACTCCTCTGTCCTGGCCAAGGGGCCCAGGCGGTCGGTATGGCCAAGTCATGGTGTGAGGCTTCTCCCGAGGCCGCCAGGATCATGGAAGAGGCCGATGAAATCCTCGGTGGACGTTTGCCCAGCAAGCTCAGCCAGATCTGCTTCGATGGCCCTTCGGATCTGTTGAACCAGACCGATGTGAGCCAGCCGGCGATTCTGGCCTGCTCGATTGCCTGTTTCCATGGGCTTCGATCCAATGTCGACTCCTTGGTGGTCACGTCGGCTTCGGGGTTGTCGCTTGGTGAGTACACGGCCCTGCATCTCGCCGGTGTGATGAGCTTCGCCGATGCGCTGGAGACGGTGGCGGCCAGAGGTCGCCTCATGCAGCAGGCTGCGGAATCCTCACGAGGTGGAATGGTCGCCCTGATGGGTGCTGAAGACGAGTCTGCAGCCGAGGCGTTCTGCGCTTCGGTTCTGGAGTCGCTTCCCGAGTCCGAGGTTCTGGTCTGTGCGAATTTCAATGCGCCGGGCCAGATCGTCCTGAGCGGTTCTGAGAAGGCGTGTCAGATGGCGGTTGACCAGGCGGGCGATGCCGGGCTCCGGGCCAAGGCGCTTCCGGTTGCCGGAGCGTTCCATTCGTCACTGATGCAGCCCGCGGCGGATCAGATGTCCGACGTGCTCGACGGCATAGACATGAGCCCGCCCAAGATCCCGGTCTGGTCGAACGTCACGGCTCGTCCTCATGAAGCGGATGTGGGGATCATTCGAACGCGTCTTGTTGAACAGATAACCAGTCCCGTGCGTTGGTCGCAGTCGGTTCAGGACATGCTCGACTCGGATTGTTCGGGTTTCCATGAACTGGCTCCAGGCAAGGTACTCAAGGGGCTGATGAAGAGAATCGATCGAAAAGTAGAGGTGAAGAACCATGATCAACCAGATCCCTCGTATCAGCATTAGTCTTTTGAGTTTCAGTATTCTTCTGGCTTCCTCGAGCCTTCTATCAGGCTGTGGAAGTGAAGAGGAGCCAGTCAAGGAAGTCAAGAAGGTGGCTCCCAAGAAGGCGGCCCCTGTCGTCAAGTTGATGACAATCGACGAATTGATGGCTGAAATGGAGATCGACGATCGAATCTATGTGCCCGAGGAAGAGGCGCCGGTCACCAATCAGGCCAGGCGTGGCGTTCTCACTTTCTTTGACTCTTGGGTCACCGGAGATCATGAAACGGTTATGGGGATGCTCGGGGCCGCGGATGGTGCGGAGCTGAAGGCGATGGTCGAGGACGGTCAGTGGGCCAGTGCCACCGGAGACAGAATCGATGCGGTGTATGTGACGACCGGCTCATCCGCTGAGGGTGGTCGATGCGTACTTGCGATCTACGAAGTCGGGGCGATCTCGCAGCCTCAACTCTGGAATTACAGAGAAGAGGGCGAGGGGGTTCGATTTGAATCCGTGGCGACTCCTCCGGAGATGATGGGTCGGCTTTCCGGCGAGGATCTGATTGCAGCCTGGTGGGATATTCTGGCGAAGGAACAACTTGCCTGGGATGTCCCGGATACCGATTTGAGCGATCTGATCATTGAGGATAACGACGAGACGCTGGCTTCCGGCCCCGGTTCCGGTGGCAGCAAGAAGCGATCACCGGGCGGTGGCGGCAGCAAGAAGCGCTCTCCCGGAGGTCGCTGATGTTCTTTCTGTCTGAAACGTGTTCAATCGGATGAATCAAACTACGGAAAGCGCAGAGGCCGAGTATTTCAATGGCGAAAACTGAAAGTCGTGTTGCGGTCGTCACAGGAGCAAGTCGAGGCATCGGGCGTTCAATCGCCGAACGTCTCGGGGCCGATGGTCTGCATCTGGTACTTGTGGCACGTGACGAGAAACGGTTGGCCGATGTCGTGTCGGCCATCGAGTCCGCTGGTGGTTCGGCGGAGTCTCGTGTCTGTGATCTGGCTGATTCAGCCGCTGTCGATGCCCTGATGGCCGCCATTCTCGAGGATCATGGACGGCTCGACGTGCTGGTCAACAATGCCGGCATCAATCGTGATGGACTCATACTTCGAATGTCCGACGAGGATTACGATGACGTCATGAACGTCAATCTGAAGGCGGCATTCGTCACCTGCCGGGCGGTCGCTCGCCCGATGATGAGAGGCCGCTGGGGGCGTATCATCAACATCAGCTCCGTGACCGGTCTGATCGGCAATCCCGGTCAGGCCAACTACGCGGCGGCGAAGGCCGGCATGATCGGCATGACCAAGACGCTGGCCAAGGAGCTGGGATCTAAGGGCATCACCGCGAATGTCGTGGCGCCAGGCTTCATCGAGACGGACATGACCGAGGCTCTGAGCGACGAGATGCTCTCGGAGGCCGCCAAGCGGCTTCCGCTGCGACGCCTCGGCAAACCCGACGAAATCGCCCATGCCGTCGCTTTTCTGGCCTCAGAGGGGGCTGGCTATGTGACTGGGCAGGTACTCACGGTTGATGGGGGGATGGTCTGCTAGGCCCCCTTGAGCCCACTCCGGGACTTTGCATGTTTCTAGGCCCAGCAGCTACAATGGGCCCCATTAACCCTAAGGGCGTTACCGCCCTCATCTTCAGGAGATCATCCCGTGTCGGACACCGAGATCGAAGCAAAGGTCATAGAGATCGTTTCAGAGCAGATGGGTGTCGATAAGACCGAGATCACCCGTGATACCAGCTTCGCAAACGACTTGAATGCGGACAGCCTGGATACGGTTGAGCTTGTCATGGAATTCGAGGATGAGTTCGAGACATCCATTCCTGATGACCAGGCCGAGAAGATCCAGACCGTTGGTCAGGCCATCGAATACATCTCTCAGGCGACCAAGTCCTGACGTGTTCAAGGTCTCATCGACCTTCATGCAGCACGCGGTACAAGGGAGGGGGGCATCCAACGGATGCTGTTCGACCGGTACATATCTGCATGGCATACAGATCAAGGACATGATCAATGAGCGGTGAATTGCATCGTGTAGTGGTTACCGGGATGGGCTCCCTGACAGATCTGGGGCATTCCGTTCCAGAGCTCTGGGACGGAATGATGAATGGTCGTTCCGGCATCGGCCCAATCACTGCATTCGAGCAGGACGATCAGTGGGATGCCCGTATCGCGGGTGAAGTCAGGGATTGGGATCCCGCCGAGAAGCTTGATGTTTCCGAACGCAAGCGAATGGACCGCAATTCCCAGATCGGACTGTGGGCCGCCATCGAGGCGGCGGAGCAATCCGGCATCGATTTCATGGCTGGTGATCCACATCAACGTGGCGTGGCCATCGGCAGTGGTATCGGTGGCATCATCACGATCGAGACCGATCATCACAAGTTGATCAAGAAGGGGCCCCGGAGAATCAGTCCGTTCTGCGTGCCGAAGCTGATGCTCAATGCCTGCACCGGCAACATCAGTCTCAGGATGAATCTGAAGGGCATGAATCTGGTGACCGCCACGGCGTGCGCCTCAGGTGCCCATGCGTTGGCGTTGGCGGCTCAGCAGATCCAGCTCGGGAACGCCCAGGTCATGCTGACTGGTGGTACCGAAGCGGCGGTCTCCTCGCTCTGCATCTCCGCCTTCTCCGCGATGAAGGCGCTGTCCACGAGGAACGACGAGCCTGCGAGGGCTTCACGACCATTCGATCGTGATCGTGACGGCTTCGTGCTCGCGGAAGGCGGCGCAGTCGTGGTACTCGAGTCTCTGGAGCACGCCAAGGCTCGCGGAGCCGAGATACTGGCCGAGGTTCTTGGGTATGGAATCTCCGGCGATGCCCATCACATCGCGGCACCGGCTGAAAACGGTGAAGGTGCCGCTCGTGCCATGAAGCTGGCGTTGAACAATGCCCGCATCAACACGACGGACGTCGACTACATCAACGCCCATGGCACCTCGACTCCTCTAGGGGATGCATCTGAAGTGCAGGCCGTCAAGGACGTCTTTGGAGATCATGCCTACAAGCTGGTCATGTCCTCGACGAAGTCGATGACCGGACATGGTCTGGGTGCGGCGGGCGGCATCGAATCGGTCGCCGTTGTGAAGAGCATCACCGATGGTGTGATTCCACCAACGATCAATCTGGACAATCCGGATGACGGCTTCGATCTGGACTTCGCCGCCAACGAGCCCAAGCAACGCGACGTGAAGTTCGCGTTGAACAATTCATTCGGATTCGGCGGTCACAACGTCAGCCTTGTCTTCGGCAAGGCGCCCTGAAGAGCCGATTGACTTACCAATTGAAGAGATCTTCTGGCATCCGAGTTTCTTATGGCTGCGGCTGCTGCACATCCATGATGGCTCGGTCCCGAGCCCTAATGAATTGAACGGGTGGGGATGGCGGCCGATCGCCCGTGAAGCTGTTGGGCTTGATGTTTGAAAGGATGGCATCCGGTAGAGCCATGCCATTCTGGGTCATCGACAGCGTCTTGCCTGAAAGCTTCCAGGTAAACACCGTGGATTCAAATCGCGGTCTGTCTATGTTTGCAGTGCCATCGGCTTTAAAGATGATCGGGCCCAGTTCAGCTGGTGTGGTCGTCCACGTGCCTTCAAGCCACTCCGACGTTCCTGACGGGGAGCCTGATTGTGGTGCCGAGGTGCAATGTGCCAGTAGTCCAGCGACAACAAGCAGGCCGATTGATCGGAGCGATCTTATTCTGAAGATGCCAAGCTGAGTCATGAATCTAAGGGCCATCTCTCTTCACCTAGAACGGAAAATTGATGCCCGTGTAGAGCAGAACGCTATCGCGTCCTGGGTTGTTTTCGTAGAGGCTAGCGTTGGAGATGTGATGCCAACGAACACCTGCGTACCAGCGATTGTTGTTGCCGATGTCGAAGGTCACGCCAAGCCCGGCCTGCGGTGTGAAGTTGAACTCCGAGCCGTTGTAGGGGACGTTGGCGGTCGTTCCCAGAAGGCCGATGCCGAAGTCTCCGTAGAGGGACCATGTGGACTCCCGAATGAAGTGCCACTCGAAGAGCAGGTCGAGACTGCCACCGAAGGCGTCGCTGCCGGTCTGGAAGAATCCCCAGAGATTCACTTCGGGCGCGAACGCGAATCCATCTACGATGAAGTACTGCATGCCGACACCGCCCATGACCTCCTGGTTCGATCCGTGGACATCGATGCCCCAGCCGCCATGAATGGTCCATCGCATGGAGCCCTCGGTCCCGAATGCGGGCACGTTGCCAGAGCCGCTTGCGAGCTTGGCTTTGTCCGAGGAAGAGTTGGCCGAGCCGCCATCTGACTCCGACAGATCCATACTTGCGTTGGATTGTCCGGAATCATCCTGGAACACCGCGGGTGCGACTCGAAGCTTGCTCAGTGAAGCCGCAAGATGAGGCGCCTCGGTGGTGGTCTGGAGCCGGAAGCTTGAAGCTTCGGATGTCTGTTCCGGAGTGGCTGCGAGCACGCATGACAGGGTCAGTGTCGTCATCAGAAACATGGCCATTTTTCCTCGTGTTTGAGCCCCTTCCCGGGGGCTTGGATGATCAATGCAGGCTATCAGGTTGGCAAGAATTCGTCTTGGAAGCCATGCATCGACTCCATTCACATGAGACAAGAGTGAACATGTGAAAACCGCGGTATTCCAGACATCCGATAACTCGAATACAGGCATGAAGATCAAATCCGAGGGCAAAAAAAGACCGCCGTCTGAAGCTCCGACACTTCCAGACGGCGGCGCGCCACGGAGTTAATCCGCGGTTTGAAGACATTGGTTGATTATCCAAAGGCGGCCTCTGACCGCTGCGTGACCACGGTAGCCGCTTTCCATGCTGGAGGTCAATGTCAACGGAAATCTTTCTTAGATATTCCTGCAAGCTCATTATTTGAATCACTTTACAGCATTCAGAAAGAGACAAAATACTGAACATAAGGCTGGAGGCCGATTCAGGGCCTCATTGCCCAATTGCTTTTTTTAAGCTCCTCGGCAACATTTCTCAGGGCCTTGTCAGTTCGTCTGGAGAGGCTCATGAGCGATGGGATCCGCCAAGGGTGGCTGAGGATATAGATCGTGATTTTGAGCGGCCTAGCCGCCCCCTGAGCGTCCACAAGCTTGTCACTTCCCGTAGGCAGCTGCTCCATGGCGGCATCGCTTACACCTCGGATGATGGACCATCTGATCCCCAGTTCAGAGCAGACCTCGGCAAATCGCCATGCTTCCATATCAACCAGATCCGCAGTCGATGACTCGTACAGCAGAGCCTTCTCAGCGGGGCCAAAGATGGGTTCCGATGACATGTGGATACTCGCGAATGGGCCATTTTCGGGGTTCAAGGGCTCCTCTGAGTTCACAACAGCGCCATGCTCATTCAGAACCCTGCTGATCCAGAAGCCATTGCCGGAGCAAATATCAGGATTCAAGCCACCGGCCAGACCAGCCAGAATGAAGTGGTTACCCGAATCCTGCCGTGGGGCCGCTCGGACGGCTGCTTCGACGGCATCGGCTCCCGGCCCGGAAATCCTGACAGGATCAGTCACACCCTGTTTTTCGAGGGTTCTACCTTCGATCTGTAGGGGGCAGAAGATGGTTCTCGGGAGCCGTGGTTCAGTCATCACAGGGGCAGGCTAACAGGGCTTTGGCCCATTTGGATGGCTTATGATTTGAAGCCGGAGGTGGATCCGCGTACGATTCGTCTCTCCTGACCCCATCGTCTAGTCAGGTCCAGGACATCAGGTTTTCATCCTGAGAACAGGGGTTCGAATCCCCTTGGGGTCGTTTGTTCGGTCAGCTTCCGTCATTTGACGCTTTGATCACGAGGCGTGGCGTGGCTATTCCGGCCTTGCCAGCCATCGCGTGGTTTCTCACCTGCTTTCTGACTCTTTCGAATCAGGTGGTCTCGGCAGGATTGCCCGAACTCAATCCTCAGGAAACACGTGCGTTGGAACAGGTTCAGGATGGTCCCGACGTCCAAGGGCCGTTGTTTGCTCTGATGTCCGAGCATGTTCTGAATTCAAATGGAACCAACGGATCGTCTGATGAGCCAGTGCGAATCCGAATGTCGGTCGCATCCATACTGGCGGCGCCTGAGGATGTTCGAGGTGCGATCTTCCGTGTCGAAGGGGGCCTGCTTGAAAGCAGGCGGATGGGGCCGCCGCATCAGGACATCGAGGAATGGATGATACGAACGGTCTCGGGTGAACCGCTGATCGTCTATCTGCCGTCAAGTCAGGCTTCAGGATTCAAGGGAGATGGCCGACTCGTCTCCATCGAAGCAAGATTCTTCAGAAATATCCAAGTGCGTTCGAGAGATGGCCTATTGCGGCGCTATCCGACCTTTTTCGGGGTTCATCCCAGCAGTCTTGGACGTTCGAAGGCCATGGTCTGGGAGCAAATGGATATCCTCATGCTTCTGGGTTTCATGATTCTGCTTGTAGTGGTGGGGCTTGTGGTCATGACCATGGCCCGACGGCAGGGACGAACACATCCTGTGAGGAAAGCTCGCTTGATTCAAATTCAATCACCCATCTCAGATGATCCGGTTGCGGCGCTGAAACAACTTCGCAGCCAGAGTGAGAGGAGCCAGTCATGATTGAATTGAGTGTCTCGGTGCCCGGTGGTTCCTATCCCATACATATCCAATCCGGTCTGTTTCCGCAGGTAGGTGAACGAGTTGAAGGGATGCACAGGGGGCGTCACGGTCTGGTGATCTTCGACGACAAGGTGCGTCCATTGCATGGCGAGTCCCTGATGGATGGTTTCTCCTCGAGCTGGAACATGCAGGCGGTTGATTTTCAGGCCTTGGAAGCAAACAAACGCATGGAGACGGTGAGCAGGTTGCTCAATGATTGTCTCGCTGCGGGTCTTGATCGTGGTGGATTGGTTCTTGCAGTTGGTGGAGGCATCACGGGAGATGTCGCGGGATTCACAGCGGCTTCCTACATGCGAGGCATTGCCCTGATACAGATACCGACCACCCTGTTGGCAATGGTGGACGCCTCCGTGGGAGGGAAGACCGGTGTCAACCTGCCATTGCCGGGCGGAGAGGGCACAGGCAAGAATCTCGCTGGCGCCTTCTGGCAGCCCAGCGGCGTACTCATGGATCCAATGGTTCTTGAAACCCTTGATCCGCGAGATCTCAGATGTGGACTCGGCGAATGCATCAAACATGCCATGATTGCGGATCCGTCCATGCTCGATCTGATCGAGTCGGAAAAGGAGGGCATTCTGGCAGCGGACCCTGATTGTCTTGAACGGCTGATCCATCGAGCTGTTGAGATCAAGATTGCGGTCATCGAAGAGGATGAACGAGAGCATGGTGCCAGAGCGTCTTTGAATCTGGGACATACCTTCGCACATGCCATTGAGCCCATTGCCGATCTGGATCTCAGACATGGGGAGGCTGTGGCCATTGGTCTTGTGGCAGCAGCCAGTTGCGCACAGGAGCTTGGGATGATCGAACCCGCAAGGGTGCAACGGATGCGATCAGTCATCGAACAGGTGGGTTTGCCTACGAGCCTCTCATCATCGATCCCCGTGGATCGCCTGATACAAGCCATGCGTTTCGACAAGAAGGTTCATGATGGCCAGCTTCGTCTGGTGCTTCCAGGGCCGGATGGCGTCACGATTCATGACGATATCCCCATGGATGCGGTCCAAAGGGCCTGGCAAGTCGTCGGCGCAGTCTGAGCGTCTCGACCTCGGGATCATGGTTCAAGCAGGGAGTCTGCCGAGGCCGATAAAGCACGTGGCTTCCGGGACATTTATCCATCTTCTGGGATCAGGACCTCCGTGCGTACTATCGCCATCGTGAATCAGAAGGGCGGGTGTGGCAAGACCACCACCGCCATCAATCTTGGAGCGGTCGCTGCCGCCCGGGGAATTCGCACGCTGGTGGTCGACATGGATCCGCAAGGGCACTGTGCAGCTGGTCTGGGTGTGCCGCTTGATGGGATCGAGTTCGGTGTCGTCGAGGCGATGCTTGCCCAGCAGCCCGATGCCGACGCCTTCAGCCGGCTCTGGCCGGTCGGACGGAATCTGTCGCTGCTGCCCAGCACCATCATGCTCGCGCTTCAGGAATCCGCGGAAGGTGAACTCTCCAGATTGGCCGACAGAGACCAGCGGTTGTCGCATGCCTTGGAATCGCTTTCGCCAGGACATGACCTGTGCCTCATCGACTGCCCACCCTCCATCGGACTTCTTACGTTCAACGCCCTGCGGGCCGCTCAGGAGGCCATCGTTCCAGTCGAGACCGGATACTTTGCGATGCAAGGGGCCCATAGGCAGCGACAGACGATCGAAGCTCTGGTGCATCGGTTGAATAAGCCGTTGCACTGCCACATGCTGCCGACGCTGTACGATCCTACCTCGGCGTTGGCCATTCGCATTCTGGCGACGCTGCGGCAGCACTTCGATGATCTTTTGATTCCAGTTCAGGTCCGCGAGGACGAGGCATTCCGCGTGGCCGCAAGCCTCGGGCAGCCCGTGGTTGAACATGCACCGGATTCCGACGCCCGTCGCGACATCGAGATGCTGCTTGACTGGTTGCTTGCCAACCCGCCTTCGCAGTCGAAGGTCACGGATGACGTCAAGGAGAACCGTCCGAATTCGCGGGTTGCTGAAATTGCGATGCGTGTGGAGTCGAGTGAAGAGGGACGCGAGGAAACGCCTGTTCCCATCACCTTCGGTGTTCAGGTCACCGATCAGGGAATTCGGTTCAGACAGCCGGGCGGCCCCGAGCAGTCGATGGCCATCTGTGGCGATTTCAATGGATGGTCGATGTCCGCGACTCCGATGAGCTTCAGGCCCGAAGCCGGTGTGTTCGAGGCCGTGGTGGCGTTGCCTCCCGGTGAATATCGATATCAGATCGCCGTTGATGGGCGAATGCATAGAGATCCTTACAACGGTTCTAGTTCTCAACAGGAACAGGACCAGCCCATCAGTCGTCTGATCGTTGCAGACGAAAGCTCCGGCTTATGAGTCGTCTGAGGGATGACATCGAACAGTTGACGGCGCGGATGACGACACCGGCTGCGAATGTCGCCGATCAATCCGACATCGAGTCGATGGAGCGGCCGGAGATCATGGTTCTGATCATGGGTCATCTGCCTGTGCGGGCGGGCCTGTGGCGACTGCCGACAGCCTGCTTCCTTCTTCCGGAGTGCCAGTCGATCATCGTTGCGCGGCAAGAAAATGATGATTTGTTCCTTGAGTGGACGGGATCGTCTGTCGTGGATCTCGATGAATCCGGCCTGTCGATGCTCGAGCATCTGCCAAGCCATTCGAAGTTCGTTGTTGTCCCGGACTCCAACATCGACGCCGAGGTGTTGGCTGACATGGCACCGGATCGTGTCGCACTCGTGACAGGTGGAGATCAGGCCGCCATCGTCGGTGCCTACAGTCAGCTGAAGAACCTGAAGATCGATAGTGAAGTCGCCATTGAACTGGTCATCGTGGGATCCGAGCCCGACAAGGTGGGGGAAACCGCCACTCGTCTGATCGATGCCGCATCAAGGCATCTGGATTGCGAGATTCGATTTGCTGGTGCAATCGAGAGGATCGAGGCGAATACCGGTCTGGTCGCATCCTGCGAGGTCGCCGATCAGGATGGTGGCCTGCTCGAGCTTGTCAGAAGAGTTCGTCGTGGACCGGCTCCCTCAAGAAATCAGAGTGCCGATTCCGCGAACCAAAGAGTCGTTTCCACTGGAATGAGCGGGGACATGAGCACCACCGGCTCATTCGCGAGGAACATGGTTCATCCAGAATATGAGGTGGACGACTCATCTGCTTCTGAAATCGAATCGGATTGCAAGAGGCTGCTTCCCATGCAGCCGGTGGTCATGAAGCACGCTCAGGAAGCTGCCGAAGTCGTCGTCCCACCGTTGGAATCACCGGAATTGGATGCCCAGACGCGAACGCCTTCGGTCGATGCTCCCGTTGAGGCATCGCTGGCATCCCATCTTGAGAACTTGCGAGCATTGCCTGTGAATGCCCCGGTCTGTCCATCCATCGAGCTGGCCGTTGACGATTCAGGACAGCTGCACTTGCTGGCTCGTGATGTGGATGTGTCAGGCATTCCCGTCGTTCAGAACTGGATTCGAGAACACCAAGATCTACTCACGATGGCGTTGCCTGATGTTCGGTTCCATCATCCCGAGTCGATTCGCATCCATGTTCTGGGACAGGACGTCAAGGTCCTGTGTGGTCTGCGAGGCACAGGTTGGCATCCCCATCTCCTTGTTCGAGTGGATGAGGCGACTCGTGGCAACTGGATGCATGTCTCTCTTGAAGATTGAGCTACCCCTGCAATAACCAGCATCCCTTACGTTCAAGCACTGGTTTCTTGCCTCTTCGAGGCTGAACGTATACCGTCTACGGAATGCAGCCGGATCCACGAATCAATGATGAAGACATGCTCGATTCCAGCGGCAGCCCGACGAGGAACCGCTTGATTGGATTGCTGTTCGCGGTGATTGGCATCGCCATTCTGTCAGTCGCAGCAGCATTGACACCGGCTGAAGAGGGGATTGGTACCCATCGTTCACTTGGTCTGCCCCAATGCAACTGGATCACCATGATGGACGTACCATGTCCGACCTGTGGCATGACTACCGCCTTCAGCAATACCGTGAGGGGCGATTTCGTCAGTGGTTTTCGAGCTCAGCCACTTGGGTTGGTATTCTGCGTGATCGTCGCCATGGCCGTCATCGGCGGACTCTGGACAGCTGTATTGGGACGTGGCCCGGGTGGGTTGCTCGCAGCAGCCTGGAACCGTTGGTGGACATGGGGTCTTGTGGCCTTTGCCGTGTTGGCATGGGTGTGGAAAATTGTGGACCATCGAGGGCTCATCTGATGTCGATGGCAGGAACACGTTGCCTCATCAAAGTAGTGTTGCTCGCTTCATTGCTCCCGTGGCTCTGCAGTTGCGCGGTGGGCTACCTTGCGGCGGGCATGCAGCAGAACTTCGAGTATCAAAAGCTTGTCGAGGTGCTTGCACGCTACGACGGGCTGGAGCACCAGACCGTGGCCGTGATCGTGGATGCTGATCTGGCGACACTCTATGAGCATCCAATGCTGTGTGACACGGTTGCGGAGGGGGTTAGCAAGCGACTTTCGGACAAGGTTTCTGGAATTCGTATCCTTCCCCAAGCGATAGTCAGGAACTGGAAGTTCTCGACCCCTCAGTGGAATGCATTGCCATATGGCGATATCGCGAAGCAGCTGAATGTGGATCGCGTTGTTCTCATCGACATACAGAACTTCAGGTTGCATCCTCGCGGCAATCGCTGGATGTGGGACGGCCAATGCATCGCCATGGTTGGAATCATCGAGCGGGACAACATCGAGCCTGATGAGCTGGCGGACGTGTATCAGATCAATGCGAGATTTCCCAAGCTCAAGGAGCTTGATAGGGAAAGTGCCACCGAGGAAGCCATCAGGACCGGGTTGTACGTCGAATTCATAAAGAACGTCGGCTGGCTTTTCTACCCACATCTTCAGCCGAAGTATCCGGACAAGTACCGTCCGGAGCTGGATCGCAACAATGCCGACGTGGAGATGTGACAAGTGATGATGAGCCATGGAATCAAGTTTGCATTGCCTGTTCTGATTGGTCTGCTTTCCAGCATGCTTCTCTGCTCGTGCAACATTGCGAGTACGGTCGCATATGTGGCGACTCCGAATCCTGTCACCGAAGCGGAGTACGAGCTGAAGGACACGAGCACCGTCATCTTTATCGACGATCGCCGAAACTGGGTCAGTCCGGTTCGTCTACGTAGGATCATCGGCGACACCGCCAGTGAAGACATTCTGAAGGAGGAGCTTGTCACGGATGTGATTTCACCTAGAGACGCGACGGCTGCGGCTCGTCAGCTCGATCGAGGTCCGCGTCCCATTGGGATCGATCGTGTGGGTGAAATGGTTGGTGCCAAACAGGTCATCTATGTCGAGATGGTCGGGTTCTCCCTTACTCAGGATGGAATCACCCCAGAGCCATACGCAGCTTGTCGTGTGAGGGTCATCGATATCGATGAGCAGAAGAGGACGTATCCGCCTGTGGACGAATCAAATTCGAGATTGGTCGAGGTCAGTCTGCCGGGGACGAAGTCTCAGGGCATGACGGACTCCAGACAGCGACAGAAGCTCGGCGAGCTGCTGGCGATTGAGACGGGGCGAAAAGTCGCCATGCTGTTCTATGAACATTCCGAGCCTGCCGTCGGGGCGAATCTACTATTCGGCGAACGTTAATGTGCGTTTCAGATACCGACGTGAACACATCCAGGTCATGGCCATCCCGAATCCTGCATCTGGTCGATGGATCCGTTGGAGATCACGTCTCTCCGCGGCTTGATCATGTGGAGGATCTGGTCGTGGATCGGCCACATGACGTGATCCTCACGGTCGGTGGTCCTCCCACAGGAACACACGGTGCCTTGCCGCTTCAATCGAGACTTCCGGAGCTTGGCTCAGGTGTTCTCGGTTCCCTGCTCAAACGAAGACAATTGGGCTCAGCAGGATTCGATGTGGTTCACGCCTGGGGGATCCACTCCGCCATGCTCAGCGCTGGACTTCAACGAAAGCAGTCTCTTGCAATAACGGTTGATGGATTCGATGCCTCCGATTCACAGGCACGGCGTGCGGCTGCGGTCATGTTGTCTGGGCGTGGCGCCTGTTCGTTCGGTTCCACTCGCTCGATGGAACAGGCGGTTGGGCTGGCGGGGGGGCATCGGTTTGGTTCGGGAGGTGAGGAGATCATCTGTCCCGTCATGAACCCCGGCCGTTTTCATGATCGGGATGAGGACATGAGGCGTAGTTGGGGAGCTGGTTCGGACACGATGGTGATGGGAGTCATCGGTTCTCCAATGGAGCAGCTGAATCTATTCGACTTCGGTTCGATGGCACCGCGTTGTAGCATGTTCCATCAACATGTCGTGCTGGTCGTTTCAAGCCGTGCCTCAAGGCGAGGCGATCTTGTCCGATGGCTTGCCAGCGCCGGCCTTGACGTCGAACTCGTGTTCGATGACCGAATTGATGCCATCCACACGATCGCGAGTTCGCTGGACATGGCGGTGGCGCCTTCTTCCGTGGCATGTCGTAGTCGCATCTGCGATGTGGCACCGATTCTGGCTGCGGCGGCAGCCGGTGTGCCAGTCGTTCTGGGAGTGAATCATCCAGCTGCCGAGTATGCCGATCGAAATGCCCTGATACATCCCTCAGTCATGCATGGGGAGCATCAGGCGACGAAATGGCTGATAGAAAGACTGGATGAGGCTTGCCCTGCCGATCGTGAGGCATGGCGGAAGCAGTGGGCTCGTCATCTGGCGGAACTTGGCGCGCTCTATGAACGAGCCATGTCCCTGTCAGGCGCGAGCAGGGTCACGGCCGCGTCGTGATAGAGGGATTCAAGCAGTTCGTCCGGGATGCGTTTCCCGGCGAGTCTTGGTGAATCCAACGGCCCGAACCGTTCGGGTTCCACCATTTCCAGATCGGGGTCCGCTATGGGAGACGGTCCTTCATAGTTGCCCTCCCATAGTGTCCGAAGCGCCCAGTACCGGCTTGCGTACAGATCGAAGGCTTCCGCAGGAGAGCTGGCCTGTGGTTCAGGATCGGTCGGAAGTCGATCCACAGGAGCCATGTGTTCCTCACGCGTGACGATGTCCGAACCGAAGAGTATTCGTCCTTTCCATCTCCGAAGGAATGCTGTCAGCTGTTCATGACTGTGAGTGCTAAGGACACGGACCATCCACTTGGTGGCGGAGGTATCAAGATGGAGGTTGTCATGGCGTTCGAGCAATCCATCAAGGAATGCGAGATCCTCAGGCCATCCGCCCATGTGCGCCGCGATCCAGGGTTGCTTGTATCGAGCGAGCAGTTTTTCCAGCGGTTCGTATTGTGCTCGCTTCGTTCCATAGAGATCCGAGTCGGCATACTTCGTTTCAAACCAGGTGTCTGGGTCAGCGACGTGCGTCATGAAGATCATGCCCAGTTCCGATGCCAGATCCATCGCCTGAAGTCGTTGAGGCGAGTCGAGTGACAGCAGTCCGGGGTGCCCAGACTCGATCCCGTAGTCGGCACCACGGGGAGCGGACCAGAATTTGACGATGCGGCTCCCCAGCTTGTGGAAGCTTCTGATTCGATCCAGAAAGCCCTCTCCATGGGCATGAAGACGATCCTCCCCCGCGAAATCGGGGACCGCGATGAATCGAACACGGTCTCCGAGAATGGACTGGACCGTCTCCACCTGTTCAAGAGGGGTCATGCTGTAGGTGAGCGTGATACCGTACGCTTCGGCCACTTCCTGATAGCACCGCACGGCATCCTTTCCCGATAGATGCGTGTGAACGTCCACGATAGGACACCGCGAAGGGAGGCTGCGGGCCTCGACGAGATAATCCAGTTTCAGCAAGTTGGCTGCATGAACAGTTTGATCGGACATGATTCCAAGATGATAGGCAAGACCAGTCGACCAGACATCGTTCTGGTGCATGATTGGCTGGTCACGGTCCGTGGAGCCGAACGTGTTCTCGATCGATTCGCCGAACGGTACGGCCCGACGGATCTGTACAGTCTGGTCCATGATGGTTCGCCACTCACGCCCGCCATCGATGCCTGTCGGTTCCATCTGTCACCATTGCAGCATCTTCCCGGTGGCCGTGGGCGGCTGAGGCGGTGGTATCTTCCGGTCATTCCGCGGATGATCGAATCGCTCAAGATTCGTCAGTGCGATCTCGTTCTTTCGGACAGTTCCTCCGTGGCCAAGTCCGTGAAGGTTCCCGAGGGTGTTCCGCATCTTTGCTACTGCCATTCCCCAGCACGCTACATCTGGGATCAGACAGAGGACTACGCCACTGGTTCAATGGGATTTCTGCGGGCTGGCGGTCTGCGGGCCATTCGTAGTCGTTTTCAGATGTGGGATCGACGAACGGCTGCGCGCGTCGATCGTTTTCTGGCCAACAGTCGTCATATCGCCGACCGCATACGGCGTTGCTGGGATCGCGATGCCACAGTGGTCTACCCACCCGTGCGAACGGACTATTTCACGCCCGACTATGGAGTCGAACGAGAAGACTGGTTCCTCGTTGTCGGCGCACTCGAACCGTACAAGCGAACAGACATCGCAATCAAGGCGGCTGTGAAGGGCGGATACAGGATCAAGGTCGTCGGCGGAGGGAGCCAGCTCGACTCGCTTCGTCGTGAATCACTACGGGGTGTCGAGTTTCTCGGTCGCACCCCCGATGATGAACTTCGAACACTCTATCGAAGGGCCAGGGCGCTTCTCTTTCCGCAGGAAGAGGATTTCGGGATCGTTGCGGTCGAGGCTCAGGCCTGCGGTTGTCCGATCATCGCATTGAGACGGGGTGGAGCGTTGGAAATAATCTCGGACGAGTGCGGCTTGTTCGTCGATGAGCAGACGCCTGAGGCTTTTTCGGATGCCATGGCGGAATCGACCCGGTGGACGATTCGGGATCAGCATTGCCGTCTGAATGCAGAGCGTTTCTCATGTGATGTGTTCGATGCGGTCATGGATGATCAGATTCGGAAGACGCTTGGGGTCGCAACTACACAGCGTTGAGCCTTCGCTGTACTTTCAGGCTCGATCGCCGGTGGCATCATTCAATTCCAACCACTTGCCACTGACGACCTGGCCTATGTAGATGCGGCAATCGGATTCCATGGCCAGATGTCCGATCAGCTCGCAGTCCAGGTAGTACCGTGATCGTTGCAATATGGGTGCACCAGTGACATCATTGAAAGACTCGAGTCCGACGAAAGGATCCTCCTGTCCCTTCTCCTCCGAGCTGAAGCGGCGAGTGATGACCCGGTCATCTGGCCGTATCCCACAGATGGCAAAGCAGCGACTGTCACGAAGGAGTGGTTCGATCGGCATTCCTCGGGGAATCGCCACGCTCACGAGGAGTGGCACCT
Source organism: Phycisphaerae bacterium (assembly GCA_002716385.1). Classification (GTDB taxonomy): domain Bacteria; phylum Planctomycetota; class Phycisphaerae; order Phycisphaerales; family SM1A02; genus UBA1668. The sequence goes on from PBAX01000001.1 coordinate 97,434, forward strand.
GACTGCATTGCTGGACCCAGCGGGTGATGTGTCCCGAGCGAAGATCCTCGGCTGCAGCCGTCATCAGGAACTGTCCCTGAGGCAGCGAGCCGACGATTCTGGGATCAACGATTCCATGTTGATCCTTATCGATATTCACAATGCGTTCATGTGGCATTCGCACAGGTTCATCCTTGCCCTGGTGTACTCGTTCCAACAGTTCAGTCTGCGCCAGAATCCGAAGTGTGCCTCATCAGAAAATGTGAGTTGAAGTTGAAACCTCCAAAAAACAGGCTCTGACCGATAAATCGTGTCTCATATGTGCTTTAAGTGGCTTCCAAATCCGATTCAGGGATTAAGGCAGGGCCAGCAATAAATTTCCAGACGGGTGCGATAACACGGTCAGCCTTGATGTCCTGAAGCGGGTTTGCGGGTGGAAGTGGGGCAATGAATGGGCGATAGGGTTGAAATGTGTTGCATTGTGGGGCATCGTGGGGTAATCTCCCCAGCAGTTGGACAGCTGATGCCAATGGCCCTTCCAGCAAGTACGAGCCGTCTCGTACCAGAGGGAAGGGTTCGAGAAGACCGATCAATGGCTTCTTGAACCTGGAGGGGCGTATCGGTTGCCACGAGGTGAGGACCAGATGCGTGCTTTTTACAGGCGAGTACGAACACACCATCGATGCGAAGCATCGAGTCGCCATTCCGTCAGAGATCCGCTCAAGGCTGGATCCCGAGTGTCATGGCGTCGCCTTCTATCTGGCACCAGGAACCGATGCTTCGCTCTGGCTCTGGCCGGAGAAGACATTCGAGAAACTGGCGTCGACCTCCGAGCAGTCACTGCTGCCCGACGAGGACCTCGCGGAATTCGAGGAACTTTTGTACAGCCAGTCTGCCTGGGTGGAACCGGACAAGAGCGGTCGGATCAGAATCCCGGAGCGATTGCTGACGCTGGCGGGGTTGGAATCGAATGTTGTCATTCTCGGTGTCAAGGACCATCTGGAACTCAGAGATCCAGTGGCCTGGTCCAGAAGACGAGACGAGAAACTGGCCAAGCAGTCGGAGATCGTCATGCGAGCACGTCGTGCTCAGGATCGACAGCGAAATCATGGGGGTGATTGATCGTCCTTGAGACGAATGAACATCTAGATTGATTTGGAGAACTGGCATGAAACTGCCTTGAAACGGATTTCAAGGCACGATTACCGCACCACAGAGTCATGGATGGCTCAGGAAATCGGGGAGAGTCACTCGCCATTCCCACCGGCGACTGCGCCCACCAGCATCTCTGAATCACGATCGAGCAGGCCATGGACGGCCTGCAGAAAGGCAGGGAATCCTCCTCGGTGACACGGACGTCATTGTGGACCTGCCACTTTCCCGGCGTAGCCGGGGCTTCGCGTGTACCGATTCCCAAAGGAACCGGTCACGCTTCCTCAACGAGCGGCTTGCGAACCTCTTGTTCGCGAGCCCACCCCTTCCCGGTTCGTGGCGTGTCCCACCACACGTCACGAACTTTTTTTATGTGGAATGCGGCTGTCTCGGTGACCTCAACTGCCGGCAGGACGAATCTTGCCTACGACAGTGGGGTTCTCGGATGCGATCTGTTCTGCAACCTCTCGCCGGTGAACTTCCACATCACGTGGGAAGTTCAAGGCCAGGCGGACGCGATCGCCCTTCACCGATGCGATCCTGACGATCCCGATGGGATTCGCTGGATCTCCAATGACAACTTCTTCACCTTCTCGTCGCGTTATAACCAGCACCGACGGGACCTCCTGCCCAGTTCAGATTGATGCTGAAAGCCCGAAGCAGCGTGCTTCGGTCCACCAAAGATAAAGGGTACACGACAATAGCTCGCAACCCAAGTTCTCAATGGCCTGAACGGGCTCTAAATGCCTTGCAGCCAAGGTTTTGTCCGATAAGCGGGGGTTTGAAGGCCTTCAGGAGTGGCTTCAGGACTCCACTGCCGTGACAGAGGAAAAGCCAGGGACGCATTCCCTGAGATTTCTGTCAATCAGGCTCTGCAATGTCATGGATCTTGATGGGCAAGTGATGCAGGCGCCCAGAAAACGTATTTCGACGACTCCAGCGTCATCGACGGATACCAGTTCGATATCACCACCATCCTGCTGGATTACCGGCCGCATCGCGTCGAGTACTTTTTCGACTTCGAATTTGATTGATCCGTCTGACATCGTGCTTCCACCTGCTGGTTTGCAATTCTATCCACTAATCGGCCAATTGGTCCTGATTCAGGCTAGAGATCCATGGGCAGGTAATTGCCCTGTTGAAGGGTACCATAGTCCCCATGCTCAGATTCCATACCTACGTGCTTATTGCCTTGATGATTCTGATTCTCAGTTCCTGCGGGCGGCCGGTAACGGATCCAATCGGGACACTGGGTAAAGCGGATGAACACAGCAGTCGCCATAGAACCAGCCTGATGATGCTCAAGGCCAGTCCAGACAGGACCAGTGCCGATGCAACGGATGCCTTGCAGGGTCTCATCTACAGACCCGGATATGCGGACGATGTTCGACTTGAAGGCCTAGAGATTCTGGTCGAGACGAACCCAGATCGGTTGTTGAGGACGACGCGTCAGAGATTGCCTCGTATCGATGATCCGATGTGGCTGGAGGCCTACTGCCAATGGCTGGGCGATCAGGACTGGTCCGATCCACAGAAGAAGGCGGCGGTGAACGAGGCGCTCGTGAGCAGTTGGGGTGTTTTCTGGCCGGTATGGACTGACGAGGAAGATCGTCCGGAATACAAGGCGCTTGTGAAGATCAATGGTCAGGCCCAGGTGATTCCACTCGTCTTCGATGTCTTCAAGCAAAGCAAGAAGGGGTCGCAACAGGGGCTGCGAGATCGTTGTTGGGTTCTGCTGCATCGTCTTGGTAGAAGAAGCGAACTGATCGAACTCGTAGAGCAGACCCCTGCAGATTCGGACAATCTCATGATGGTCGATCTCAAGGCTGCGGTAGATGATTTCGGGACCGTTCCCTATAACCGTGAAGAGATCCTCTGGTTGCGAAAGCTCCGTCAGCCTGAACGCGCTGGTTTCTGGCAGGAGGCCAAGGTGGCGGTGGTGAACATGCCTCAGAGCAGAAGGCGTGAGATGGAGATCCGAGATCTTCCAGTCGTTGTCGCGGCGGCACGACACAGGCCAGAATTGCTGGCTGCCTCGAAGCCGATGTTGCTCGAGACCACGGAAGCAAAGCTTCGCAACATCAAGCACTACTACGAAAAAGAACCCGGCATGCCAACCGATGGCAGTCGACGAGAGCGTTTTCGAACACATCGCGATGTCATCACTTGGGGGGATGTCGCAGCCATCACCCTGGCCATGGAGGCGTTGTCGCAGGTGCCTGTCCGATCGCACATCTTCGACTACGCCGATCGGGATCATGATGACAAGGGGACCGAATATGGCGGGATAATCCAGCTCGATGATTCGGGGCGTTTCGAGCTCCGTGAGTTCCCTCCCAAGATCAGAAGTCATGATCGTCGCTTCAATGCCTCCCAGCAGATGTTCAATGCCGGTTACACCGCCTTGTTCCACATGCATTTTCATGCGCAACGACACAGAAACGGTGATCATGCGGGCCCGGGCCTTGGGGATCTCAACTATGCGGAGAACACAAGGACGAACAATCTGGTCTTCACATTCGTCGACAAGAACACCATGAACGTCGACTTCTATCGACACGGCAAGGTGATCGTGGATCTGGGGACAATCAAGCGTCCCTCAGCTGAATAGCCGTCCCGTGTCTCCCTTCTCTCTGCTGCTGATCGCGGCGATTCTTCTTGTCGATGGGGGATATGGGCTGGCCCTTTCCTGGGCGACGCCGGAACCATGGCTCGTCTTCGTGATGGCGTTCGCGCCAGCGGTCGTGGTGGTGCTCTTGAGCTGGGTGGCTTGTCGAATGGTACGCGAGTGTTTTGTTCGGGATGGAGACACCACAAGTGCGAGAAGAGTGGCCTCGGGCTGTCGGCTCTTCAGGTATCTGTTGATCCTCAACATGCTCTTCGTGATACTCGTGATGGATTGGTTGTCGGTCGTTCGAGGCGTGGCCGGTGATCAGATTCTTCTGGACGAGTTGATCGCGATCTCTCCGCTTCTCGTAGCTAGTCTGCTCATGGCTCGTTGCTGGTATCCGGTCGATCAGATCATGTCGAATCGGACGGTATCGACTCTGCGCAATGGCCCATGGCGATTCGCCTGGGGGCAGTTTTGCATGGAGCAGCTTCTGGTGCTCGTGCCGGCCCTGCTCGTGTTCGGAGTACTGGAATTGACGCAGACCACAGTTGTCCAGGCCTGGGGAGATGTGTTTGGGCAGTCTCTTCTCGTGCTAGGGGTCATTCTGGTGTTCGTTTCGACACCACTCATCATGCGACTGTTCCTGTCATGGAAGCCCATGGCGTCCGGCGAGCTGAGGGATCGTCTGCACAGCGTGTGCCGTCGACACCGTGTGCGTATCCGTGAGATTCTCCTGTGGCCTACGGGCGGACTGATACTGAATGCGGCCGTCATCGGTCTGACCGGGAGATTGAGATACATCGTGTTAACCGAAACACTGGTGGATACCCTTCCGCAGGAATACACCGAGGCGGTCATGGCACATGAGGTGGCTCATGTGCGTCATGTCCACATCCCCTGGATGTTCGCATCGATTGTCGCGATGGTACTCATGATCGAAGTCGTGACGACTCCATTCGCCCATCTGCTGATGGATGACGTATGGATCCAGCTCGGACTCATGCTTGTCACGATCGGAATCGGCTTCGGCTGGATTTCCCGCCGATTCGAGCAACAGGCCGATGCCTTCGCGGCGGTCCATCTGAGCGATTCCTCCGAAAATGACGTCGTCACGCTGCATTCGGTGACGACCGTCATGAACTCGCTCTATTCGATTGCCAGTCTCAACGGAGCGCCGGCAAATCGGTACAGTTGGCGTCATGGTTCGACCGCCTGGAGGTGTCGCAATCTGGAGCAGATAATCGGCTGTTCCCTCTCGAGTCTTCCAGTGGATCGGCTTGTTTCAAGAATCAAGTTGGCCATTGTCCTGGTCGGCCTGATTTCGATCCTGATACTGGTTTCCAGCTCGACTGGAGTATTGGCATGATCAATCAGCTCAAGGAATCGCTCAGATGGATGCATGGAACCGGCAACCGTTTCGCCATCATCGATCGTTCCGAACTGACTGGCGTCGATGACACCGAGCTGGCAAGAGCCTTGGGGGGATCGGTCGATGGACTGCTAGTCCTGCATCCGGGAGACGAATCATCCGATCTGGTCATGCAGGTCGTCAATGCGGATGGATCCCGGGCTGAGATGTGCGGCAACGGTTTGCGTTGCATCGCTGTTGACGCGTATCGCCGTGGCATCGTGAGAGGCAGAACGATCAGAATACGCGTGGGTGCTCATGTGGCCATGGCTCGTGTCCGGGACGGCTCATTGGACGAGCCG
>PBAX01000002.1 GCA_002716385.1 Phycisphaerae bacterium
CTGCTGATCTTGCTGCTGCTGCTGCTGCTGCTGCTGCTGCTGCTCTTGCTGCTGCTGTTGATCTTGCTGCTGCTGTTGCTGCTGCTGCTCCAGTTCTTCCTGCTGTTTTTTCAATTCCTGCATTCGTCGCCAGGTCAGTTCGGCATTGGCTCTTGCATCACTGTCGTCCTGCGATTGTCCAAAGGCTGATCGGTAATGATCCAGTACTTCTTCAAGCTGCTGTCTTGCCGATTCAATCGCCTTGATGGAATCCCCGGTTGCCTGGGGCATGCCTCTCTGGAGCGACTGCATCGTGTCGTAGTAGGCGGCATTGCCCTGGTTGTAGGCAGCGGACGAGGCCAGCTCCTGATTGTCCTGTGCCTGAGCCAGTTCTGAAGCCGCCTGGAAGAGGGCGCGGGCCTGTTCGTAGTCGCCCATTCGGTAGGCGGTGACAGCTTCATTGAAGGTCAGCCTGGGATCAATGGACTCGCCGCGATTCCTGAGCATTGCCAGCGCTGCTCTGGCGGTGGCATCCTTGCTTTGAAGAAGTGCTTCCTGGGCATTCTCGATCAGTTGATCCGTTGTCATTCCGGACAATGCCTCATCTGAGACGGCCTGCGGAACAGGACCGTTCTGTGTTCCGGCGGGTACTGCTGGTGTGCCAAGCAGAAGTGAGATTGACAAGACGATCTCGTTCATCAGATGACAGCTCCTGAGCGGGTCAGATTCAGTCGATGGATCCGGTCTTTCGCAACCTGTCGTCGGCGTTGTCCCATGAATGACTCGAATAGCAGCAGGCACAGAGCCGGGAGCACGAACCATCGGTATCGAGGGATGTGGCGTTCCACAGTGGCGGTGCCGAGATCACGGCCAGCACCAGGTGCAATCGAGGACTCGTATATCTCGGCCATGTCTGCATTGCTCGTGCCCGCGGGGATGTAGAGGCCATCTCCGGCTTCCGCGATCTTCCGGAGAAGTTCCGCCTGTAGTCTGGTCCAGACCTGTTCCCCCTGATATGTCAGCCACATCTGTTCGCCATTGTCGGCGGCAACCGGGATGCGGGCACCTTCAGCGGCATTGCCGAGTCCCACCGTGTAGACCCGTACGCCCTTGGATGCTGCGGTGGCAGCGGCTTCCACGGGATAGCTGTCCATGTCGTCTCCATCGCTCAGGACGATGATGGCTTTGTGGTCCTCCACATCATCGGCGAATGAATCACTTGCCAGCCTGATGCCGTCTCCAAGCAGAGAACCACCTCGTCGTCCGGTCGAGATTCTGGTTTCGTCCAGTGCCAGCCTCATCGCACCGTAGTCAAGGGTTAGCGGGACGGTCACGCTGGGATCCCCGGCAGCGGTGACGAGCCCGACTCGGTCGCCACCAAGAGACTCGAGTACATCCTCGATGTACTGTTTGGCTCTGCTCAATCTGTCGGGTTTGACATCCTGAGCATGCATGGATCGTGAAGTGTCCAGCACGAAGAACACATCGACCCCGCGTCTTTGAAGCTCCTGATATCGAACGCCCCATCTGGGATCGATCAATCCTCCGACCAGCAGGACCAGGGTCGCCAGAAGCAGCCATGGTCGCAGACGGCGACGGGTCGGGCTTGACGAGGCAGTCAATGCTTCGGCCATTCGCCGGCCGGCGAATCGATTCAGGGACCGTGTTCTCAAGCGTGCAGCCAGAATCAACACGATCCCGGCTGCGAGCACCGCCCAGAGCCAGAACACATTGTCGAGATTGTTGAATTGGATGTCCATTGGTCGATCGCTGGATCACAGTCGTGTCAGGGAAGTCTCCGGTAGAGAGTTGAAGCGAGAAGTATCTCCGCAAAGAGCGCCAGCATCGGAATGAGCAGGAGTGGGGGTAGATACACACCCGCTATTCGCACTGGTTCAACGGCCATGTCCTCGTATTGCATGTACTGTTGCTGATGGATTTCGGATCGCTCCAGTTCGTCGATTGAATCATAGATTTCCTTGAGGGAAGCGAGGTCGCGTGCCCGGAAGTACCGACCGCCCGTGATCTTCGCCATTTCCTTGAGAACATCCTCGTCAAGTGCGAGGTCACCGGCACGCTGATACTGGATCTGCCCGGTTCTTGGATTGGTCACCGGAAAGATGGGATTACGCTCGTTGCCGGCGCCGATCGTGTAGATCTTGATCCCATACTCCGCCGCGAGATGAGCTGATATCAGGGGATCCAGCTCTCCAGCAGTCTGCTCACCGTCGGTCAGCAGGATGATGATCCGGCTCTTGATCTGGTCGTCGAGCCGAAGATCCTCGCGATCCTTGAGCGCCGTGAGTTTCGAGACGGCCAACCCGACTGCATCGCCGATGGCCGTTCGGCTTTCATCCTGAGGGGCGGTTTGGATCTGGTCGAGAATGTTCACGAGATGTTCGTGGTCAAACGTCATCGGGCTGTTGCTGTCAGCGAAGGTGCCGAAGGTGATCAGCCCGATCAGATCGCTGCCTCGGCCATCACGATCTTCCTCGTCTCCCATCACGAATTCGGTGACAACGCCCTTGACCGCCTCGAGTCGATCGATGGGCCGCTTGTCGCGTTCAAAATCGAGGGCGGACATGCTCTGCGAGCGGTCTACAACGAGCTCGATGGCGATGCCGTCGGAGTGGACCTGGGTGATGGCGTCGGCTTTCATCGGTCCCACGAGGCAGATGATCAGGAACGTGATGGCGATGGATCGCAGGGCTGGAATGATCCAGCGAGTGCGTTGGATCCATGTCCGTGGCACATGGGCCACCACTGATGTGGATGAGTAGGCGATGGCGGCTTGTCGTCGGCCCGTCGACCATTCCCACCATAGGAAGGGGATCACCAGAAGAAGGAGCAGCAGCCATGGCGTGTTGCCGAGAAACTCGATCATGCGGCAGCTCCTTCCGAATCAACCGATGGCGCCGTCTCATCCACGAAGAAACGAGCTTGCTGCAACGCGGCATGGCCGGTTTCGGCAGGGGGCTCATGTCGGGCGAACTTGACCATGTCGGCGGAACGCAGGAACTGACTCAGAGTCTGTTGCTGCTCAATGGTCAGCATTCGACTGTGACCCATCTCATTCAGGAACTCCGCCGTGGTCGAGCGAGGCGCCTGAAGTCCGAATCGTCCTTCGATATAGTGCCTGAGGATGTCGGTCAGCCTGAAGTAGAACGGCTGCAAAGCCTGTTGTTCAAGAAGTCCCGAGGACTCGAGATTCTGAAGATCCCTGCGTGCCTGTTCTTCGGGGCTCAGTTCGGTGATCTTCTGAAGTCCCCGTCCTCGTATGAATAGCGTGCCGATGGCGATGACTGCGATGATTCCAAGCAGGAACAGACCCCATGTCCACAGCGGCCATGAATCGATCATGTTGACAGGGCCTCGCAGTTCGCGGAGTTGACCGTCCGCGTCGCTGGCGGTCATGAGGCTGATGACCTCAATGGGAAGCGGGTCCGTAACGATGGTCCCAGTCACCGCCCGTTCCGCCCGTCTGTCATCGAACTCGATCGAGAATGATGGTATCTCAACATCTCCCGCCTGGAGGCTGTCAAGGATGAGACTTTGTGTCCAGACCCTGCCTGAATTCTCCCCGGGCATCGGTAGGTTGGAACGAGCATCGCTTCGAAGGATGTTGAAGACGCCGATGGTGCCATTCGTGTTGACCATTGGAGTCGCGATGCTCACGCCATCCGGGGTGATCGCTTCGACAACCAGCGTCAATGATCGGCCTACTTCAAGGTCACGCCTGTCTGCCGTGACGGAGATCTCGACGGGGCCTCTGGTGTTGCTCGTCCTGATTCCACCTTTCGCGGTCTCCTCGGTCTTGTCCGAGCAGCTTGTCAGGAGGGGGAGTGCTAGCATCAGAATGAACATGATCCACTTCATCATCGTTCTCTCCGGGCTTCCCGCGTACGGAAGAACTGGCTGAGTGTCTCGATGAAGGGCTGGTCGGTATCAAGCGGGAGAAGGTCGATTCGATTGCTGAGCATCCATTGCCTTCGTTCCTCAAGCTTCGTCTGATTCGCATCCTGTATCGCTTGTCGAACTCGTCTCGATGAAGTGTCGACCAGAACGAGTTCGCCTGTCTCGTTGTCCTGGAGTTCAAGAAGCCCCACGTCGGGCAGCGATTTCTCCCTTGGATCGTGGATGTCCACGGCGATGAGGTCGTGTCTACGCGAGGCCACCTGGGCCGCGCGTTCCCAGCCTTCGTCCTCGAAATCGGATACCAGGAATGTGACGCATTTCCGTTTCTGGATTCTGGTCAGATATTCGATGGCGCCGTCTATGTCGGTGCCCCGGCCCTCCGGCTCGAAGGCGAGCAGCTCCCTGATCACTCGAAGCACATGGCGAGGCCCCTTGCGTGGAGGCACGAACTTCTCAATTCTGTCCGTGAAGCAAATGAGCCCGACATTGTCGTTGTTCTTGATGGCGGAGAAGGCCAATGTGGCGCAGACCTCGGCCACCAGATCTCGTTTCATCTGTTCTCCGGTACCAAAGCTCTGAGACGCGCTCATGTCGACCAGAAGCATCACCGTGAGTTCCCGTTCCTCTCGGAAGGTCTTGACGTGGGGGCGACCAGCTCGGGCGCTGACATTCCAGTCGATTCGGCGAACATCGTCGCCGACCTGATACTCGCGTACCTCCTCGAACTCCATGCCGAGTCCCTTGAAGGCGGAGTGATACTGTCCGGCGAGTATCTCGTCGACCATTCGTGATGTCGTGATTTCAATTCGTCGGATCCGACGAAGGAGCTCAGATGGGATCATGCGGGGGTCTCCGGCGAGAGGCTCGGGGACGAGTGGCGATCAAGGTCAAGGAACCCGGACATTGTCGAGGATGGTTCTGATGATGTCTTCCGAAGTCTTCTCCTCGGCTTCGGCTTCATACGTCGTCGCCACTCTGTGGCGGAGTACATCAAGCGCCAGATCCTTCACGTCCTGTGGGACCACATAACCTCTGCCATCGAGGAAGGCATTCGCCCTGGCGCAGAGTGCCAGCGCGAGTGAGGCACGTGGTGATCCTCCATACTCGACCAGATTCTCAAGTCGCTTGTCGATGGATCCCGGCTCACGCGTCGCGTGGATGAGATCGACGATGTATCGCTCGATCTTCTCATCGATGTAGATGGCATCCACCAGCGATCGCGCCTTCATGATGTCCTCCGGGGACATCACCGCGGAGATTTCGGTCTTCGGAGCGGTGCTCGACATTCGCTTGAGAATCTGATGTTCCTGATCACGCGTCGGGTAGTCCACGATGACCTTCATGAGGAATCGGTCGACCTGAGCCTCGGGCAGTGGGTAGGTGCCCTCCTGATCAAGCGGGTTCTGTGTCGCCAGGACGAGGAATGGTTCCGGGAGCGGGTGGGTTTCCTTGCCGATGGTCACCTGATGTTCCTGCATGGCTTCAAGCAAGGCGCTCTGGACCTTGGCAGGGGCACGGTTGATCTCGTCGGCCAGCACTATGCTGGCAAAGACTGGCCCCTTGTTGACCACGAATTCACCACTGTCGGGACGATAGATCAATGTTCCGATCACATCAGCTGGCAGAAGATCCGGTGTGAACTGGATCCGCTGGAAAGTCGTGTCGATCCCGTTTGCCAGACTTGAAACCGCCAATGTCTTGGCCAGCCCGGGCACGCCTTCAATCAGCAAGTGGCCATTGGAAAGAATGCTGATGATCATTCGATTCAGCAGTTCATCCTGGCCAACTATGACTTCATGCATTTCCCGTTGAAGTCTGCGGAAGGGTTCACTGGCGGCCTGGACCTCGCCAGAGATCCGAGTGATGTCCGATTGGTTCATGGGTATGTTTGTGTCTTGGGTCATTCTTGGGAACTCGTTCATGGATTGAGTCCCCGTCTGGGCGGTCGTCATGGGCATCATCTCCGTTTAGGGGGTTCCCAGGGCCTTTCCCCGGATCCCTATGGATGCCGTACGAGCCGCCTTGTCGACGGGTTCGTCTGAGATCATAACGCTGTCAGAGCCTTTACTGGGACGGATGACTACACTGAATCCGGTCTGAGAACCCCTGCAAGGCACATTGAAAGCCGCCATGTCGATCTTCTTCAAGAAACATCATCGCCAAGCCCTCCTGCAGCAGCCTTTTCCAGATGAATGGGAGGCGATTATCCAGGCGGACGTGCCATACGACCGTCTTCTGGATGATGCGGAGCGAGCACATCTAAGGGATCTGCTCAGGGTCATCATCGATGAGAAGCACTGGGAAGGTTGTGGAGGCCTGGAGATCGATGATCGTGTCAGGGTGGTCATCGCCGCCCAGGCGGCAGTGTTGCTTCTGGGCTGGGAGATGGACATCTTCCGGAATGTACGGACGTTCCTGATCTATCCAGCGGCCTATCACCAGAACCAGGAGCAGGTCGGCCACGATGGCATGGTGAACTCCGGGACCGTGAATCTGGGAGAGGCCTGGTACAACGGTCCGGTCGTCTTCTCCTGGAAGGATGCGTTGGAGTCCGCGCATCAGCCCGGCCGTGCGAACAATGTGGTCTTTCACGAGATGGCGCACACCATAGACATGCTCTCCGGCCAGACGAACGGCACCCCTCCATTGAGGGAGCGTGAGCACTACAAGCTATGGAACGATGTGATGAGTCGCCATTTCGCGGATATCCGCAGGGTCTACGAGTCGGGTCATCGGGATGTGATTCGTGATTACGGTGTGGTGAACGTCGCGGAGTTCTTCGCAGTCTGCACAGAGACCTTCTTCGATGCGCCTGTGCCTTTCAGGCAGCATCGACCCGAGCTCTATGCCCAGTTCCAGCAGTTCTATGGTCAGGATCCGGCTGCTCGCTTCGAGGCGTCGGGGCGCCTGCATGGTCGGGTGTGATCAGGTTCTCTCGACGAGTCGATCGATCAGATAGCTGGATTCGACGAGCGCGGTCTTGGAGAATTCGCCGAAGAAATCCCTGACCTCGCCGAAGGTGTCTCGGAACCCATCCTGATCGCCACTGATGATCAGTGATCGCATTTCCTCCGCGGCTCTTGTGAAGGCCGACGTGACGGCTTCGGTGTTGGGGTTCGACATCTCGATCGCCGAGTAGAGGTCGGGAGACTGCGCGAAATGCCGAGCCGCCATCAGAAGTTCCATGTGATAGATCGGGGAAGTGAACTGGAGGGATTCCGCGATGGAGACGTCCAACGCCTGCATCGTTCTGCCGATGACTTCAGTGGAGTAGTGCGTGAGCACCTGAACCACGGACATGATTCGATCGTGCTTCTCCGGAGTTGATTGGATGACTTCCAGACCAGCGGCCTTGAAGGACGAGTGGAGCCACGACTCCCATTCCCCGTCATGCAATCTCGCCGGCGTCATGACGACCCGTTGTCCCTGTAGCGAATTGATGGCCGGGCCGAAGAGAGGATGGGTTCCAATGACATTGGCGGATGTGGAGTTCACCATGGCCTCCACGGGATCACTCTTGATGGAGGTCACATCCAGAAGCAGCGAGTCTTCGCCACATGCGGGTCCGACCAGCTCGATGACTTCCCGGGTCGAACGGATCGGGACCGAGATCACGGTGGCATCGGCTTGTTCAGCGGCTTCCTTCGGTGTGAGCGTCGTATCCACATCTGCGATGAGTACCTGATGCCCCTGATCGAGGAACATCTTCTCGAGACATCTGCCCATGCCTCCGTTTCCACCGATGATCGCGATCCTTCTCGGGTCCACATGGATCGGTACGGCGGCCCGCAAGGCAGCCTGACGATCTCGACTCGCCCAGAGGATCACTCTGAATAGGGACTCGACCACTTCCGGACGGATTCCGTCCTTCACCCCGAGTGTCCGCCGATCCTCGAGCATCTGTCCTTCGCGGCTGGAATCCCGAATCGGGAACCCACTACGGCGTTTGACGTCGGCGACCTGGGCGACCAGTTCATTTCGTTCGGCGAGAAGCTCGACGAATCGCCGATCGAGTTCGTCGATTCGTTCTCGCAGTGGAATCAGGTCATTGGGAACGTTGTCTGGCATGGTGCTTTATTGATTTCCGGGGTGTCTATGGCAGGACTGTACACGACCCCATGCCCACTTGTACTATTTTGACTTCTCGTCTCGGAAAAACAAACACAGGCTCATTCACCATATGGAGTTTTGTTTCCATGGCTACCGATACCGCTCATGCGAGTTCTGCATTCGTTGACGATTTCATGTCCTATGTCGAGGAGCGTTCCCCACATCAGCCTGAATTCCATCAGGCGGTTCGAGAGGTGGTCTCGTCTCTCGAGGTGGTGCTCGAGGCACGCCCCGAATACCGTCGTCATCGGATCCTTGAGCGGCTTGTGGAGCCCGAGCGTGTGATTCAGTTCCGTGTACCCTGGATGGATGACGATGGCGATGTCCATGTCAACAGGGGTTACCGCGTCGAGTTCAACAGTGCCATCGGTCCATACAAGGGCGGGCTTCGATTCCACAATTCCGTGAACCTGAGTGTTCTGAAGTTCCTTGGATTCGAGCAGATCTTCAAGAACAGTCTGACCGGACTTCCAATCGGAGGTGGCAAGGGTGGAAGCGACTTCTCGCCTAGTGGCCGTTCCGACATGGAGGTCATGAGATTCTGCCAGTCGTTCATGACCGAACTACAGCGTCACATCGGTGCCGATACGGATGTGCCGGCGGGGGACATCGGAGTCGGAGGACGTGAAATAGGCTACATGTTCGGTCAGTATCGACGAATCCAGAACAAGTTCACGGGCACCATCACGGGACGGGCGGCAGACTGGGGCGGCAGCCTGTTGCGACCTGAAGCAACCGGCTATGGTTGCGTCTACTTTGCTGCAGAGATGCTGGCTGCGAAGGGTCGGACATTGGAAGGCATGAACTGTCTGGTTTCAGGTTCCGGAAATGTCGCTCAGTACACCACCGAGAAGATCAACGAACTCGGCGGCAAGGTTCTGACGTTGTCAGACTCCGGAGGCTGGATACATGATGAGAATGGAATCGATGCCGAGAAGCTGGCTTTCGTGATGGATCTCAAGAACAACCGTAGAGGTCGAATAAGCGAGTATGCCGAGAAGTTTCCGAATGCGAAGTGGTATCCCGCCACGGGTGGATCGGAAGGCAACCCGCTCTGGAGCGTCCCTGCCGATGCGGCGTTTCCATCGGCGACCCAGAACGAGATCATGGGTGTCGACGCGACGCACCTCGTTGAAAACAAGATCCAGCTCGTCGCGGAAGGCGCCAACATGCCCACGACCGCGGATGGTCAGGCGATATTCATGGAGCACGGTGTTCTCTATGGCCCCGCCAAGGCTGCCAATGCAGGTGGTGTGGCGGTATCCGCTCTTGAGATGTCCCAGGCGAGCCAGCGTTTACAGTGGTCGCGGGAAGAGGTTGACAAGCATCTGAAGCGAGTCATGAAGGGCATACATGACGGATGTGTACATGCGGCCGAGTCCTTCGGTCATGAAGGCAACTACATCCATGGTTCGAATATCGCCGGATTCACGAAAGTGGCGGATTCAATGATTCAGCAGGGATTGATCTGATAAACGGGTTTTTCAGCCGATGCCTTCGTTGATCACCACTATTTTTTGTTCATTCATTTGCGATGGAGCTGCTTGAATTGGTATAGTCAGAACGTTCGGTTGCTGGATTCCTTTCGAGTCCATGAAACCCCTTCGCAAATTCACTTGTGATGATTCCCCGCCAGTGGGGGGGATTCTGATAGTCCCATACGGTCTCGTCGCCATCATGGTGTTGGCCGGGCCTGCTCGGGGACTGCTTCGGAGCCTGCATCTTGGATTGCAAAAACGACGTTCAGAGTCGTGCACAGTATGAGTTTGGTGATCGTGTTCGCCTGATTCCAAGACCGGAATGGGGCATTGGATCCGTGACGCGTGTTGAAACGGTTCCCGTAAAGGGTGAGCCGACTCAGCGGTTGACTGTTCGATTTCCCAACGCAGGTCTCAAGATCCTCAAGGCGGAGGTCGCCCAGTTGGAGCGAATCGAGGCCGAGGCCGTCTCGGAGGACGCGCCGGTCGATCGGATCTCAAGCATAGACAGGATCGCGGAGGATGAGATGATGGCCGGGCTTGCTGATCGCAAGCTCAAGGAGGTCATGCTGGCCATGCCGGAGGCCTGTCGAGACCCTTTTCGCACTATCGAAGCCAGGGTGCAGTCCACGCTCGACCTCTATCGATTTGATCAGTGTGGCAGGGGATTGATGGAGTGGGCCGTCATCCAGACCGGTCTGGATGACCCGTTATCGCGTTTCAATCGTCATGAGCTTGAGCAGCATTACGACCGATGGGCGTGTGAACGCGATGCGCATCTCAACAAGCTGCTTCGTGAGGCCCGGGAAGCCGGTGTGAATGTCGATTCACTGGTTTCGGCTGCCCAAGGCGGGGCGAAGACGGCTGCACGTCGGGGCCGCTGAAGCGTCCTGGGAATGTCTCAATTGGGCTCCGTCCGCTCCTGATGGAGGCGGTTCGTCCACTCGCTCGTGCTGACCATATTTGGTTGGGATGGACGTGATTCGTGTGGCAATCCTGTAGCTCATGTTGCTTGATGACCACATGATGTTGTCTCAATGCAACATCCGGCATGACCATTACAACTCACGATGGAGCGCTTGGGCTCAAAAAGTCCGTTCGCAATGCTGCAAACGCCCTTTTTGAATTCTGGCATGAAGACATGCCGGAATCGGGCTTCTGCTTGCTGTCCATTTGATGACGAGAGAAACCGACGGACACAACTCCACGGAGAAGAGAGTCATGAACGAACAGGTATTCCAGGAAAGATTCGCCCAGCTGCTGATTCGCATCAGCGCATTGCCCGACGAGCAGAAACTCGGCCTTGCCGTGCCGGCTGCGGCGCCGAATGCTCAGGATGAAGAGGTCCATCGAGCCGTCAATGAGCTTCAGGAGTCCATCGATTTCCTGAGATTGAGCGTGAAGTATCTGATGTTTGATCTTGAGGCTACTCGAAGAGAGAACGGATATTTGAGGCGGCTACTCGAGCAGGCGACTGAAAACAAGTGCGACGCCGAGGAGCGTGATGACAACTTCTACAGGGATGAGGAAGACGAGTATTGAACATCGTCTGAAGGGATGCTCGGAGGGGAAGGTGCTTCGTGCACCATCGCACGCCATGCATAGACGCTGATGCGTCCAGAGGATCACTGGACGACGGGGAAACAGCGTTCTCAAACATGTCGTGAAACGTGAAGAAGAGCAATGCAGCCCTTGTTGGGGGAGGCTGATTGCTATGGGGAGTACGCCAAGGAGAGGGCGTACTCCCTGTCTTTTTCAGAACACTAGCCAGCTGAGGAATCCGATCAGTATCAGGACGGTGACGACGATCGTAAGGCGACGCTGTGCCTCTCGCTGGACTCTGGGCTTCGGCATGATGCGACCACCGATCTGCAGTCCACAGTCGGGGCAGAACTCCGCGTCGTCGTAGACTCTGGAGCTGCATTCGGGACAGTATCCATCATGCTTCCGATTGAAGCGTTCCAGATCCGCCTCGCTTGGCCCTTCGTCGATCCAATCACTCATGGGTCATTTGTTTCGTCTTATGAGGGGGCGGGTGGTCCCCTCGAGCCATGCCCGGTAGCTTCGTTCGTTCAGGGAGCTGCCCGAGATCATCCGTGCTGAGATTTTGGAAGGAAAGAACTCTACGTTCGATTCGTCGTTTTTCTCCATGATCGGGATCTCTGCACCCGTGACGGCACGAGTCCAGCCCCAGACACCCCAAGTGTCATGCACAGTCGTTCCGTCTCCGGGTGCGAAGGTCCAAGAGATCGGGATGTTCTCATTCAGATCCTTCCAGTTTCCGAAGAATCTCCAGCTTCGATCCAGTTTCCATGATCGCATCCCGGCATTCTTCATCTGCCATGGAGAGAAGGGCACCCATCCCGAGCCGGGGAGAAAGAACTCGGCCCAGGTTGTGAGTTCCTTGCCGTTGTCCACTTCTTCTGAAAGTCCCACGACGGGGCGGGCGGGGATGCCCGCCGCTCGAAGCATGGCCACGCATGTGCAGACGAGGTCGCTTCGGGAGCCCATGCCCGACTCGGCGGTCAGCAGGGCGCCCTGCATATTCAGTCCGCGTGTTCCCATTCGGCCGTACACGGATCTTCCTCCCGTCAGCTGCACGTTCTCGCAGGTGAACTGGACGATCTTCTTGGCCGCTATCCATGGTGAAAAGCGTTGAATGTTTCCTTCGAAGATGGTGTCGATGGTTCTCTTGAAGATGGGTTCCTTCGACTCGATCATGGCCTGTGGCTGCAACGCCGCCTTGGTCTGCTCGGGCCACTTGGTCGGCCAGCTGGACTGCTGTGCCAGTTTCTCATCGATGGCGGCGCCCCACGAGGCGACTTCGGCCTGGAGGCGCATCGCCGAGAATCGGGCTGGTCCCAATGGGACCTCGAGCTGGATCATGCTTTCGCCCATGAGCCCTGTGCCCTTTACGGCCTCCTTCCCACGCTTGGTCTGGATAATCGTGTTGCCCGAAAAAGTGTCGGCATGCAGTGTGTTTTCGTCGGCCATCTGACTCCATGGGCCATCAATGATCAACGGCATGCGGAAGGGTCTCTTGTTGTTTTCGACATCCAGTGTGTTGATGACGACACTGAATTCGAGTCCCCATAGTTTGGGAGCAGTTCGTTGCAGCGCATTCTGGGGCACGACTGCCGGAGGCGATGGTGCAGGTGACTGGAGTGCGATCGTCAAGGAAAGTAGTGAGGTGATGATCATGAAGTGACTGCTCGAAAATCAGAATGGAAGACCAGCGGGATATGGATTGATGAGCTCGTAGAGGCTGTTTAGGAACTTCGCGAGTATGAGATTTATGATGATGATGCAGAGGAAGCTGGCGACAAATGCCTGCGTGGTGGCCTTGCCGACTCCAGCGGCCCCTGGTCTGCATGTGAATCCCTTGTAGCAGCAGATGATGCCGATGCTCAAGCCGAAGAAGAGGGCCTTGAAGAGTCCGACGGAGGGTTCATACCAACTTACGAATGCGGCGGTGTAGCTCCAATAGTCGTCTGCTGGGACATCATTGAGAAGGACCGTGAAGGCGTAGCCTCCGAAGACTCCAAGCATGTTCGAATAGATTGTCAGGATGGGTGTCATGACGGCACAGGCAATCACTCTGGGAATCACGAGGTAGGCGATCGGATCGGTGGCCATGGCTCGCATGGCATCCAGTTGTTCCGTTACGCGCATGGTTCCGAGTTCCGCCGTCAGGGCGCCTCCAACGCGTCCGGCCACCATGACGGCGGCCAGCACGGGACCGATCTGCTTCACGACGGAGACATTGATGATGCTCCCCATGGTTCCCTGAAGTCCCAATGCTTCGAACTGAACAAACGTTTCCAGAGCCAGGATCATTCCGATGAAGGCGCCTGTGATTCCGATGACCGGTATGGAGGCGACTCCTACGGAGAGGAGCTGGGGCGCCAGAAGCCGCCATCGCAGCCAGATCGATCCGCCTGTCAGAAACCATCTCAGAATCGAAAGATTGAATCTTGTGAAGCGGCCATAGGCCCTCACGAATCCAAGTGAATTGTGAAGGGAGGGCCATTTGTTCTGGAAGCTGATGTTCACGGTGCTTCAGTCTACCCTCCGGAGGTCAAAGAAAGCCGCCTCCCGGCCAGAGTGGGCGGGAGGCGGCTTGATTAAACGAAACGGACGGTCGTGGCCTACTTCATGGGCTCCATGCTCTCTTCAGCGACTTCGACGACTTCCATCTCAGCGCCGGTATTGGAATCGGCGAGTTCGTAGAGGAAGACCTCTACTCGTCGATTTTCCGGAGTCCCGCCCTTGATGTTGGGTACCAGAGGCTGATACTCGCCCTTGCCTGCAATCGTGAGGCGATCGGGATTGACACCCGACTGGACCAACGCGTCTCGTACGGCGATGGCACGAGCGGCTGAGAGATAGAGGTTGGTGGGGTACTTGACTCGGGAGCGGCTGGGCTTCACATCGTCGGTATGTCCGACAACCATGATTTCAAACTTGTCGGCAGCGTTGGACTGCAGGATGTTGGCCAGTGCATTCAGGCCGCTGCCAGCACTTCGCTTGAGTTCGGCTTGTCCCGAGTTGAACGTGAAATCGCTCATGAACCGAAGGGCCCCGGTCGATTCGTCGTATTCGATCGAATCGGGGTAATCGGCGGCCATTTCGGCGAGCTGACGAGAAACGCTGCCAGGCAACGCATTGATCTCCATCTCACTGAGTTGAATGGCCAGTTCCCGGTTGTTGGTCGCCAAGGTGTCCACTTCAGTCTGAATGTTGGTGTAGTCGTTCTGCATGGTGTCCAGATCACCACGTGCCTGCTCGAGGAGCTGGTCGCGATTGATCAGCTGGGCCTTCAGGGCATCACGCTCATTCGTGATCCCGACGAGCTGCTCCTGCAGCGAGCGACGGACCTGCAGAGATTTTTCATACTTCTCAGCGGATACGCAGGCACCAAGAGACAGAACAGGTGCTACAAGGCTGCAAAGTGCAAGAGTACGGACACGAATCATGGGAGTCTCCCTTCCTGAAGAAACAAATTCACCGGCCGGTATCATCGGCTGATCAAGGGCGTTAGTGTACGCTGGATCTGGAGTTGTCGCATTATGAATAGCCGGGGCATAACTGGTGGACAGTCTGGTTCACGTGTACTGATTCAAGCGGCCTCAGCCGTCGATTCCCGGGGGGAGATATCCCCAGCGGGCATCCTGCTGGACGGACACCGAATCGTGGAGATGGGACCTCCTGAGTCCATCGGGGCGGTCGAGGATGCCGTTGTTGTGGATGCCAGATCCGAGGTGGTCCTACCCGGGCTGGTCAATGCCCATGCCCATCTGGATCTCAGCGGTCCGGGGCCATGGCCATACAAGGGTGATTTCGAGCAGTGGTTGCGGGCCGTCATCCAGTTGCGAGTCAGTTCAAGTCCGCAGGATGTCTCCCAGGCAGTGGCCCGGGGCGTGGCGTTGTCTCTCGCGGGCGGAACATACTGTGTGGGTGATATCGCGGGGATGCCCCATGAACCGCCAATGGAGGTGCTCGACGGCAGTTCGCTGCATGGTGTGTCCTATGCGGAGTTCTTCGGCCTTGGCGATGCCCAGGATCAGACCATCGCAAGGATGCAGTCGACTCTGGATCACAATCGTGCTCGCGGATCCAAGGTGCGTCTTGGCCTGTCGCCTCATGCGCCGTATACCTGCGGTGATCAGGTCATGTCGGCTGCAGCGGCGAGCGGTGCTCCGGTTGCGATTCATGTCGCTGAAAGCCAGGCTGAACTCGCCTTTCTTGCGGATGGCTCGGGGCCGTTTCGGAGTTTCGCTGAAATGCTCAGGACCTGGAATGATGGAGTCGTGATACCTCGACAGCATCCCATCGACTACACCTTGGGCTGTCTTGGGGAACGGGTCGGTTCCAATGCCCACGGCATTCTCTTCGTCCACTTGAACTATCTTGAGGATCGGCATCTTGAGCCGATGCTGGCCGCAGGAGTCACGCCAGTGTACTGCCCGAGAGCCAGTTCGTACTTCGGGTACCCGCATGAGGGCGCACATCCCTATCTCAAGATGCTCGAGTACGGGCTGCCGGTCGCCTTGGGGACGGATTCCCTGCTCTGTCTGGACACTCCGGATCGCATCAGCGTTCTCGACGAGATGAGATTCCTGCATCGTCGGGATGGCACAAGAGCGAATCAGCTGATCAAGATGGCGACCACCCACGGCGCTCGAGGTCTTGGATTGGATGAGGGGGTGGTTGACTTCACACCAGGTGAAATCGGTGGGGTTCTGGCCGTGCGATCTGGTGCAGACGAATCGAATTTCAGCGGTATCCTGAGTTCCGATGAACCGCCTCGGTGGATCCTCGAGCCCGTTAAAGGCGTCTTAGGGGCGGGAAAATGACATCTAGTCAATGCCGTGACTGAGTTCGTCCGATATGATTCTTGTTCCACGAGACGAGGCAACCGGACCGTTTTCGGCCCATCATATTGGTGAGTTATGAGCGTACAGAATCCTGGAAATGTCAATTGGGACGCAATCTGCCGGAAGGCCAAGGAAGGGCCATATCCGCTGGAGGCCTACCACTTCGTTCAGGAAGGCCTGGGGCATACGGCCAACATGGTCTTCGGCGAGAACGATTCGCTTCAGGAGATGGACCGGCATGTGACCGGTCAGGAACTGTGCATCGGTCTCAAGGATTACGCCGTCGATCAGTGGGGGATGATGGCCCCTGTCGTGCTCAATTGCTGGGGTATTAATCGCTCCGACGACTTCGGTGTGATCGTCTTCGACATGATCGAGGCGGGCTTGATGAGTTGCCGTCCCGATGATGTGATCGAGGATTTCAATGGAGTCTTCGATTTCCGAGAAGTCTTCTCGCATCAGGAACTGGCTTCTCATATCGGAGAGTGCAACGCTTCCTAATGATGACTCACAGAAAAGAGAACAGGCATGGATGATCGTGGCGACGACTCTCGGCAGACAAACGCTTGGGCCGATCTTCATCTCTGGCAGATTCGTTTCATCCGTGACATCCTCATTGCACTCGTCGTATTCCTGCTCTTCTGGCTCGGATATGCCATGCGTGACGTAACGGTCCCGCTTCTGGTCGCCCTGTTGCTGGCGTATCTGGCGGAGCCAGCCATCCGCTGGGGTTCCGATTGCGTGTGGATCCCCTTCAAGAGACTCGGTGGTGTCATTTTCTTTCTGGGCGTGTTCATCGTTCTGATTCTCGCGTTAGTCGCATTCGTGATACCGCCAGGTGTCAATCAGGTTCTGGATCTGGTGGACGAGGTCGAGAACGGGGTTGTCAGGACAAAGCTCATCAAGTTGACTGACGAGTATGCGCCGGAAAGCATCCGTTCCGACCTGATCGAGCTGGTCGAATTCCTCCCGCGTGGTCGGCGATCATCGGATGCCAAGGAAGACGAGGCATTGCTCGCATCGGATCAGCGTCAGGAAGGAGCCGACGCCAAGACGTCCGCTTCCGATGAGAAGAAACAGGCGGAGCCCTCGCAGGCTGCTGCTGGAGATCATCTGGCTCGACTGGATGACAGCGAGATGATGCAATCGGTCCGAAGCAAGGCAGCCGCGAATGCCGGAACCCTCATCGGCATCGTAAGGCAGGGAGGCAGCATCGCCTGGTCAGTGGTTCTCGAAGTATTCACCATCGCGATGCTGATGTTCCTGATCCCGTTCTACTTCTTCTTCTTCAGCCTCTGGTATCCCCATGTGACCGAATTCATGGACAGCATGATCCCCGAGCGGGATCGCACCCAGACCAGACATCTTCTCCACAAGATGGATGCGGCTGTTTCAGGATTCGTGAGAGGTCGAATCCTGATCGCCATCATCATGTCGGTGCTGTTCGTCATCGGATACATGTTCATTGGTGTTCCCTACGCCATTCTGCTTGGGATATTCGCGGGATTCATCAGCATCGTTCCCTATCTGGGGCTGGTCGCGATACCGCTTTCCATTCTGCTCCTGCTTGTTGGGCAGCTGGAAGTGCCGGACGCCGATCGGATGGCCTGGTGGGGCATCCTGCTCTGGCCGACCGTCGTGTACACGATCGTGGGGAATCTCGATGGATGGGTCCTGACACCCTGGATTCAAGGCAAGTCGACGAATCTCGATCCCGTCACGATCTTCGTGGCGATTCTCGCGGGCGGATCGGTTCTGGGTGTCTACGGCATGTTGATCTCCATACCGGTAGCCGCCTGTGTGAAGATATTGCTTTCGGATGTGGTCATACCCAAGCTCAGGGAGATGGGTACTCGCCCGAGGGCCGGGACGCCGCTGAGCTGACTTCTCAACGCCGTTTGCGTTTCTTGAACTTCTTCTTGACGCTGTTGGTCTTGGTGCTGCCACGACCCGACATGGCCGCCAGCTGCTCCATGCCTGCCATGGCATCATTGCCCTGCATGTTCTTCATGGCCTTCATCTTGCCGAGCATGCCCATGCCGGCCATCTGAGTCGACATCTTCTTGATCATCTCGAACTGCTTAAGGAGCTTGTTGACCTCGGGGCCTGGGGCGCCGGCGCCCCGGGATATGCGGCGGACACGCGACTTGTTCTTCAGGACCTTGACGTCCTCGCGTTCCTGTTCGGTCATCGAGCCGACGATGGCTTCGATCTTGTCGAGCTGACCTTCCTGACCGTCGATGTTCTTGATGGCGGATCCAACGCCGGGAATCATCCCCATGACCTGCTTGAGTGGGCCCATCTTTCGGATCGATCGGATCTGCTTGACGAAATCATTCATCGAGAACTGACCCTTGGCCAGTCGCTCGGCAATCGCCTCCGCTTCCTCTTCGTCCACTTCCTGTTGGGCCTTCTCCACCAGAGAGACGACATCGCCCATGCCAAGGATTCTTCCGGCCATGCGTTCAGGATGGAATTCCTCCAGGGATTCGTGCCCTTCACCCGTTCCGATGAACTTGATCGGAGCGCCGGTTATCTCCTTGACGGACAATGCGGCGCCGCCTCGGGTATCACTGTCGAGCTTCGTGAGGATGATGCCATCGACGGCCATTCTCTCATTGAAGATCTTGGCCGACTCGACGGCATCCTGGCCAGTCATGGAATCGACGACCAAATAGATCTGATGTGGATTCAGGGCGAAACGAACGCCATCGAGCTCCTGCATCAGATCATCATCCACATGGAGTCGGCCGGCCGTATCGAGAATCAGCACATCGAATCGTTCGCTTCGTGCTCTCTTCAGGGCACGCTGGCACACGCCGATGGCGACACCGGTGGCATTCCCATACTCCGCGCATTTGTCGGGCTCGCCATGGAATGCGACCTTGGCGTTGCCTTTTGCATTGGCTTCGACACCCTCCACGACCAGTTGAAGCTGTTCGACCGCAGCGGGCCGCTGGAGGTCGGCTGCGCAGACGAGTGTGTTTCTGCCGTTGCGTTTCAGATAGGCGGCGAGTTTGCCGCAGGTCGTGGTCTTTCCGGTCCCCTGCAGTCCGCAGAGCATGATCACGGTCGGTGGGGGATCCACGAGCATGATGTGGCTGTCGACGGGCCCCATGAGCTCGACCAGGTGCTCGTGGACGATATGGGTCATCTGCTGACCTGGTTTCAGACTCTTGAGGACTTCCGAGCCCAACGCCTTCTGCTCGACCTTGGTACAGAAATCATTGACGACATCAAGATTGACATCGGCTTCGAGAAGGGCCTGTCTGATTTCCTCCATGGCCTCACGGATGTTCGACTCGCTGAGTCGGCCACGGCCCGAGAGGTTGCGGAAGGTATTGCTGAAACGGTCACTGAGAGCGTTGAACATGAAAGAGCCAGTGTAGCAGGCTCCGGGCTATCGCTTTGATTTCAGCCATGTGTGGAGACGTTTGGCCGTCCATGCATTGATGCACTGCTCAGGGCCCAGACAGCCTCTTCGTGCGGTCAGGACGCCATAGCGAAGGAGATCGAAGTCCTCGGCCCGGTGGGCATCGGTATCGATGGCGATCAGGCAGCCGGCATCCACGGCAAGCCTGACATGGGTGTCGCGAAGATCGAGCCTCAGTGGATTGGCATTGATCTCAAGAGCGGTGTCGCACTCTCGGGCTGCTTCCACGAGCACGGGCATGTCCGGCGAGAGCCCTTCCCGCCGATTGATGATCCGGCCGGTGGGGTGGCCGATTATGTGCACGAGTGGATGTCTGATCGCCTTGAGCAGTCGTTTGGTCGCCTTGGCCGAATCCTGCCGAAGCGCCACATGGGGAGAAGCCACGACCACATCGAGCTTTGCCAGAAGCTCATCGTCATAGTCCAGGCTGCCGTCCGCGAGGATGTCGACCTCGGAACCAGCGAGTACACGGATTCCCTTGATTTCGGCATCCACCTCATGAATGGCATCGATATGGGCCAGCAGTCTCTTCTCGGAAAGTCCGTTGGCTTGAACGCTCGACCGAGAGTGGTCGGTCACGGCGATCGTATGGAAGCCTCTCGACTGGGCTTCCATGGCGAGTTCGCGGATCGTCATGACGCCATCGCTGGCATCGGTATGACTGTGTAGTTCGGAACGTATGGAGCCCACGTCGACGAGTTCCGGCGGCTCGTCGTCGATGGCATCACGCTCTTCCCGCAGTTCAGGTGGATGGAAGGGGAGTTCGAGCGCTTCATAGATCGCGGCCTCCGTCTCCGAAGCGGTGGGTTCGATACCTCGCGATTGAGGTGTGCCATCCTCGTCGTCATCTGGAAAGAGTCCGTACTCGTTGAGTCGGAGCCCTCGCTTGATTGCCCGTTCCCGAAGCAGGACGTTGTGTTCCTTGGAGCCCGTGAAGTACATCAGCGCGGCGCCGAACGCCGCCTCGTCGACCATTCGAAGATCGATCTGGAGGCCCTGTTCTAGACGGACGGAGCACTTGGTCTCGCCTTTGGCCAGAACCTTCACGACTTCAGGCGATTCCGTGAAGGCGGCCGCCAGCTCCCCTACGTCGTCGGTCACGGCCAGAAGATCCACATCCCCAATGGTCTCACGTCCTCTCCGCAGTGATCCTGCATAGGTGATCCGGCGAGTGCCCTTGAGCGTCTCCAGTCTGGCGACAAGCATCTCGGCAATCGGCATGGCGATTCCTATCCCCAGACGATCACCCGCGGTTTCCATGAAAGCCAGCGAGTCGGCGATGTTGGCGATGGTCTTGGCGCCCATGCGCGGCATCGATTCCAGAGTTCCATCGGAGATCGCCTTGCGGAGCTTGTCGATCGATGTCACGTCGACTTCCTGCCAGAGACGACGGACCGTCTTGGGGCCCAGCCCCGGCACATCAAGCAGTTCAGTCAGGCCATCCGGTATCTCTGCTGACAGTCGATCCAGCTCCTCGATGGTTCCGGTCTGCAGAAACTCCAGAATTCGATCGGCACTGCCTGCGCCGATGCCATCAATGGCCAGCAGACCCTTTCGATCGTCCTTGTAGTTGCCGAGATCCTCGGGGAGTTCCTTGAGAATTCTCGCCACCTTTCGATTCGCATTGATCTTGAATCCATTGGCATCGAGGACCTCGAGCAGCGAGGCGATTCTTTCGAAGCATGCGGATACGTCTCGATTGACACTCATCAGCCCACATCTCCCAGTCCAAGGGCATCACCGTGCGCCTTGAGCAGTCTTCTTCTGAGAAGTCCATGCTCCGGTTCAGTCAGCCAAGGATCCTGCTCGATCCAGAGCGCGGCATCCTTTCTGGCGACCAGAAGCCATTGCAGATCCTCCGGCAGCCTCGCGACCCGGAACGGTGCAAGTCCCGACTGCCTCGCTCCGAAGAGTTCCCCTGGACCACGAAGTTCCAGATCCTTCTCGGCGATCCGGAAGCCGTCATCTGTTTCCGTGATGGCTTCCATCCGTGCCATGCCGTCATCGGTGACCGGATCAGCCACCAGAACGCAGAGCCCCTGATGGTCGCCACGGCCGACCCGACCTCTGAGCTGATGCAACTGCGCGAGTCCGAATCGATCCGCCTGTTCGATAACGATCGTGGTGGCATTGGGAATGTCGATGCCGACCTCTATCACCGTGGTGGCGACGAGCACGTCGATCTGGCCATCACGGAATCGATTCATGATCTCGTCTCGAGTCTCGGCATCCAGACGTCCATGCATCATCTCTATGCGACATCCCGACAACGGTCCTTCAGCCAGCCGATCACGATGGGTATGGACATCCTTGAGACCATGATCCGAGGCATCGATGACGGGAACCACGACGAAGCCCTGCTGGCCCTTGGTGACCCGGTCTCGAAGATGCTCGTAGACACGTTTGGAGTCGTCCCCGCGGACGAACCGAGTGATGACGGGGGATCGGCCGGGCGGTCGCTCGTCGATCACGGAAACCTCGAGATCGCCGAACACGGTCAGTGAGAGGGTGCGGGGAATGGGGGTCGCAGTCATGACGAGCTGATGCGGCACCTGATGGACCTCATCCCGCCGGGATCTCAACAACGCTCGTTGCTGGACGCCGAATCGATGCTGTTCATCGATGATCACAACGGCTAGATCATTGAACTGGATGTTCTCATTCAGCAGTGCGTGTGTTCCGATGACCAGATCGATGTCCCCGGAAGCGAGTCCGGCCTCGATTCTCCGTTTTTCCGCGGTGGAGCAGGAGGCCGTCAGCACCTCGATGCGTACTCTTGAGTCCTCGAGCATGTCGCGGATCGCGCTGTGATGCTGCTCGGCGAGTATTTCAGTGGGGGCCATCATGGCGCCCTGTCGACCATCGGCGATGGCCAGAAGCATCGCATACAGCGCGACGGCGGTCTTGCCGCTGCCAACGTCTCCTTGAAGCAGTCGATTCATCGGTACCGGGCATTCCAGATCCTTTCCGATCTCGTGAACGACTCGCTTCTGTGCGGCGGTGAGGGTGAACGGGAATCTCGCAAGAATCCGACGGTGTCTTTCCTCGTCAAGCGACAAGGCGGGAGCGTTCAGTGTCTCGTGTCTATGGTGCCTCTTCATCATGACGCCCAGCTGCAGAAGCAGGAGTTCGTCGAAGGCGAGTCGATGACGAGCTCGGGACACGTCCTCGCCTTGAACAGGTTTGTGTATGAGCCGATAGGCATCCGCGAGCGAGAGCAGTTCCCGCTCCTGGCAGTAGGCCTCAGGCAGATGATCCACGAGCAATGCGACCCCGATGTCGAGGCTGGATTGAATCACGCTTCTGATCTTCGTGGAGTTGATCGATTCGGAGGCGGGATACACAGGCAGCAGCTGGTCGGGTTCATCCATCACCGTCTCTTCGCCCGCGTTCTCGATTCTGGGGTTCACCAGTTGAAGGCGGCCGGAGAATCTACCTGGTCTTCCGCTCACTCGAAGTCGTCGACCGGGTTGGAGCCGGTTGCGGATCCATGCCTGATTGAAGAAGACCAGTTGCAGCTGGCCGCTCTCGTCTTCGAGCACGGCCTCGACTTTTCCTCTTCTGCCAAAGGCGGGTTTGACGGACGCGATCTCTCCAACCAGAGTGGCCAGATCGGGTGTCTCCGTCGTGTCGCCGACGATGGCATCGAGATCCGCGATGCAGGCGTGCTGCTGCGAGCGTTCGTACCGTGCGGGCAGATGCAGGAGCAGATCCGCCAGACATCTGATCCCCATCTGGCGGAACGCATCGCCCTGACCGGAGGCGACTCCGGGGAGATCATCAATCAGTG
This sequence comes from Phycisphaerae bacterium, assembly GCA_002716385.1. Classification (GTDB taxonomy): domain Bacteria; phylum Planctomycetota; class Phycisphaerae; order Phycisphaerales; family SM1A02; genus UBA1668. The sequence goes on from PBAX01000002.1 coordinate 23,083, forward strand.
TTGTCAATTCCACGGGGGCCTGAGTCACCTTGGTACCTGTCCTGAATTTGGTTGGCTGTTGATAACGATATCATCCCGGCATGGGTCTCCTGCCATTCGATCTTCCAGACACCCCCCGGGATCGTCCCGAGCCTCTTTCCGTCGGGGAAGCCAGTCGCCTGGTCGTGCGGGCACTTGATGATGCGCTTCCCTCCAGCATGCGTATCCGCGGTGAGATCAGCGGGCTCTCGATCCGGAATGGGCATTGGTTCTTCAGCCTCCGTGATGCCGACGCTTCACTGGATGCCGTCATGTGGTCCAGTCAGGCCCGTGTCAACGCACATCGGCCCGAAGAGGGGGACTCCGTCCTGGTCACCGGTCGAATCAGCCATTGGTCGCGTGGTGGTCGGACCCGTCTGGAAGCTCGCCGACTGGAGCTTGATGGGGAGGGCCGCCTCAGGGCCGCCTTCCTGAAGCTGTGTCGCGAACTTCGTGAGCTGGGATGGTTCGAGGATTCCATCAAGAAGCCGCTACCAACTTGGCCATCCCGCGTGGCTGTGGTGACGTCCGCTCAGGGGGCGGCTGTGACGGATGTGGTGGCGACTGCTCGATCCAGATTTCCGGTGACCTCGCTCTTGATCGTCGATGTTCGAGTGCAAGGTCCTTCAGCGGCTGGTGAAGTTGCTGCGGCCATCAGGCGACTGGATCGATCTGCCCAACGACTGGGGCTCGATGCCATCATCGTCACTCGAGGAGGCGGTTCTGCGGAGGATCTGGAGGCCTTCAATCAACGGGAGGTTGCTCAGGCGGTCTTCGATTCCTATACGCCCGTGATAGCGGCCATTGGTCATGAATCGGATACCAGCATCATCGAGCTGGTGGCCGATGCGCGTGCCTCCACGCCTACGCATGCGGTGACGTTGTTGCTGCCTGACCGTGCCGATGTTCTTGAACGATTCGACTCGCTGGCCCACAGGCTTGTTCGGGCCTCATCGTCGAGGCTCGAGTCCGGATTGGAACAGGTCGATGCCATTGGCGAACGGCTACTTCTTTCGTGTCAGGTGCGTTGTCGGCATGCATCATTGATTCTGGATGGATTGTCCGGAAGACTGCAGGCCTCACGCCCCGACAGGCAGGTACAGTCGCGACGTCGACAGGTGGATCAACTGGAGGAGAGGCTGCTTCGAGGCATCTCCGGCACCATTCGCCAGCTTCCATCGCCGGATGCCATGGAGCATTCACTGGCTCGTTCGGTCGAGGGGCTGCTGAGCCGGTCCCGGGATCAGGTCGCAGCCATTGGGCGGGCGATGTCGGCGATCGATCCATTGGCGGTTCTCAATAGGGGATACAGCCTGACCATGGACACCGATGGAAGGGCGGTTCGATCCATCGATGGACTCGAGGCCGGTGCTTTGCTCGAAACCCGGGTCGCCAACGGGATGATCAGGAGCCGGGTCGAATCCTCGACTGATTCGAATCTCGATTCTGATACAGTTGGATCATGACCTCGAAAAAGCCCATCGCAGACGAGCCAATTGACGATTCCATTCGATTCGAGTCGGCCGTGGAGCAGCTGGAGTCGATCGTCTCCTCGATCGAGGCGGGGGATCTGGGGCTCGAGGAGTCGATGATCCTCCATCGCCGAGGGCAGGCACTGCTCAAGATCTGTCGACAGCGTTTGCAGGCGGCAGAGCAGGAAATCAAGAACGTTTCGCTGGATGACGGCTCCCTTGCCGATGGGGAATCAGAGTCTGGTGATTCGAACTGATCAACATGCACTACCTGTCCAACTCCTTTTCCGGGTTCATGATCTGGCAGCACCTGCCATGGGTCGTCTTCGTGTTCTGTCTTGGAGCCTGCGTCGGCAGCTTCATCAATGTGGTCGTGCACAGGATGCCAGCGGGTATAAGCCTGCTCTATCCGCCCAGCCGCTGTCCAACCTGTGGTGGCAAGCTTCGCTTCTTCCGTGAGAATCTGCCGATCCTCGGATGGCTATTTCTTCGTGGCCGATGTCGTCTATGCGGCGTGAAGATCAGCCCCTGGTACGCCTTGATCGAGCTGGGCATGTCGCTGGTGTTCGTGGGGCTCTACATCATCTTCTTCTGGACCTCCTTCCAAGATCCGTGGTGGGGTGAAGTGGCCGGAAGATGGTGGGATCTCCAGCAGTTCCTCAGAGGTTGGCCCGCATGGATAAGCATCGCCTTCATGGTGGCCGCGCTCTATGCCATGACCGTCATTGATGCGAGGACATTCACGATTCCGCTGGCGATCCCCGTCTTCATAACAATCACAGCCTTCATTCTTTGGCCAGTGCAGGGGTTGATAGCGAGAACGCCAGCCTGGTTGGCTTCCACACCCTGGCCGCTTCCGGGCGTCGACTGGTTCTGGCTGCTGCTTGCTGCTGGTGGTCTCATCGGGGTCATGTTGGGGTGTTTCCTGTTGTGGACTGGTCGTCTGAGATACAGCTTTTCTGATTACGACCAGTATGTGATGCCCGGGGAGACACTCGGGGACTATCCGCATGCACGTCGTGAGATGGGGATCGAGATCCTCTTTCTCTTGCCCGTGATGGCGGGCATGATGATCGGTGGTGTACTCGGGTCGAGTTTGTTCGATGGCGTTCCGCCCGTTTGGCTCCAGGCTCTGGGCGGGTCAATGCTTGGCTATCTCGTTGGAGGTGGCCTGGTCTGGAGCGTTAGAATTCTGGGCACACTTGGATTCGGACGAGAGGCCATGGGGATGGGGGATGTTCATCTGCTCGGCTGCATCGGGGCCGTCATGGGATGGTTCGACCCAATCATCATCTTCTTTCTGGCTCCGTTCATCGGGCTGGCCTGGACGCTGATGGCCTCCTTCTCCAAGCGGCGTCGAGAATTGCCATATGGCCCTCACCTGGCTCTGGCGACCATTTTCGTGCTGTTGTGCCGTCCATTGGTCGTTTCAGGCTGGGATCGGTTGCTCCCGCAGGTCAAGATGCCGGCTCGGGCACTTGTCCAGACGACGGCCGAGGGTGAATTCAAGCGAGAAAGATCTGAATCGGGTTCCATCCAACTGGACAGGAATCAGATAACAGGATTCAATGGTCATCAGGCGGGATCTTATGGGATCCGCCTGGTTGGACATCATGGGGATTCGACGGGCAATTGACCAGTTGCCCGAGTATTGGGATCCAACGAATCAGTGAGTTGAAAGGAAGCTGAACCATGCACGGACGCACTCTGATCGCACTTGCCCTGTTTCTCCTCGTTGGCGGGCTGACTGCCTGCAACGACAGCACGAAGTCGCAGCTGGCAATGTTGAATGATGAAAACCGAGAGCTGAGAGACCAGTTGGCCGAACGAGATCGCGCACTTGATGCGACGACTTCGGACCTTCGCGAAGCCAATCGTCTTCTCAGGGAACAACAGGAATTGGCCGCGACGACTCCTGCTGCACCCGCCAACCCGTTCAGCGGCATTGATGGCGTGTCGACGTCGGTCGATGGCAACGAAGTCACCATCAGCATGCAGGGTGACATCCTTTTCAATTCCGGCAGGACCGCGTTGAAGACTCCTGCGAAGAAGTCGCTTGATCAGATCGCCGCCGTCCTCAAAGACGATTATTCCGGCAAGATGATCATCATCAACGGACATACCGACAGCGATCCGATTCGAAAGAGTGGGTACAAGAGCAATCACCATCTCGGCTTCGAGCGTGGTTGGGCGGTCTACGAGTACCTCACCAATCGAGGCGTTGATCCACAAAGAATGGCGGTCAGCAGCTACGGCCCCAATTCGCCGCTTGATTCGAAGAAAGAATCAAGGCGTGTCGAAATCGTCGTGGCTGACTGATTGAGGGCTCGTGAAGCATCTTGCCTTGATCGGCTCTGTGTTCTCCAGTTTCCTGGAATGAGGCAGTTCAAGACGTGACGGACTCCGTTAATCTTCCTGAGCTCGCGGAAACCAGCGAGCCAGAGAAGAACATCTCCCTACTCACCTTGGGAGCGCTTGGTGTCGTCTTCGGAGACATCGGGACAAGCCCGCTGTACGCCTTCAAGGCGGCCTTCGGGGAAACGCTGTTCAAGGGTACGGAGCAGGTCGCCAGAGCGGACGAGATTTCCCATGTGATGGGAGCGCTTTCCCTGTTCGTCTGGTCGATCATCATCGTCATCTGCCTGAAGTATGTCCTGCTGATGATGCGAGCCGACAACGATGGCGAGGGTGGCGTTCTGGCCATGTTCAGCCTGCTGCTCTCGAAGCGATCGAAGGAGTCCGGGCTCAAGCAGACCTTTTCGGGGATCGCGAGCAAGGGACCACTGGCACTTCTGGCGATCATCGGCGCTGCCTTGCTCTACGGTGATGGTGTGATCACACCTGCGATTTCGGTGCTGGCGGCATCGGAGGGCATCAATTTCGCGGCGGGGGGTTCGATCCCGCAGTGGGTTTCACCCACAACGGCGGTTGTCGTGCTGGCCATCCTCTTCATGCTTCAGAAATTCGGAACAGGGCAGATCGGTCGCCTCTTCGGCCCAGTGATGCTGGTCTGGTTTTTGGTGATCGGCGCATTGGGTCTGGGCGGCATCATCGGCAATCCCGCTGTACTGGAAGCCATCAATCCGATGTGGGCGATCGATCTCTTCTTGAACGCCCCCTGGATGGCCTTCGTGCTTCTGGGCGCCGTGGTCCTGTGTGTGACCGGTTGCGAGGCTTTGAGTCTCGATATGGGACATTTCGGTCGCCCTGCCATTCGAATCGCCTGGTTCTCGGTTGTCTGCCCGGCACTTCTGCTCAACTACTTCGGGCAGGCCGCCTACGTCATGAGTGAAGGCAAGCCCCCGATGAATCCGTTCTTTTCACTGGTCCCGGACGTGCTGATGATTCCAATGATCGTCCTCTCGATCATTGCGGCCATCATCGCCTCGCAGGCGATCATTGCGGGGGCCTTTTCAGTGACCAGGCAGGCGATCCGGCTGCTCCTGTTGCCACCCACGTCGGTTAGGCACACGAGCAAGATGCAGGAAGGCCAGATCTACATTCCGGCGGTGAATCGGTGGATGTTCGTCTTCAGCGTGCTGCTTGTCCTGGCCTTCCAGACCTCCGACAGGATGGGTGCGGCCTACGGGTTGGCGGTCACTGGTGTGATGTTGACGTCGACGATCATGCTCGCCCTTGTGGCTCGCCGGGCATGGGGCTGGTCGTGGTTCGTCATTATTCCGCTGCTCTCGGGTTTTATGCTCATAGATCTAGCGTTCTTAGGGGCGAATCTGCTGAAGGTGCCTCATGGTGGGTGGGTTCCATTGGTAATCGGTCTCTTCATGATCTTCGTGATGACCACATGGCTGCGTGGTTCACGGCTGACCTTCGAGACCCGTACCGAGGACTCGGTGCCTCTGGCGGACTTCATCGATTCCTCCATCAATGACGGGCAGCCTCGAATCCCTGGATGCGGTGTCTTCTTCACAGCTGAAGAGGACGTGACACCCAACTCCCTGATGAAGTTCAATCGTCATATGCCTGTGCTGCCCGAGCAGGTGGTCATCGTTCATGTCCATCTCTCGAGCAGGCCTCGGGTCCCCAAGTCGGAGCGTGTGGCCGTCGAGGAGAAGGGGAATGGGTTCTGGCAGCTGAACTGTTCACTTGGCTACATGCAGGATCTCTATCTGCCGAGGCTTCTCAGGCAGGCGACCAATCAGGGGCTGCCCGTCAAGCTGGCTCAGGTGACCTACTACCTCAGGCGTGACCTGCCGTCCCGCGTGCATGGTCATCACATGTCCGCCTGGCGTAAGGAGTTCTTCTTCGCGATGCTGCGGAACGCCAAGGGGCCGACGGATCAGCTGAGCCTGCCTTCGGATCAGGTGATGGAAATCGGTGTCCGATTGAATTTCTGAGACTGGATTCAGAACAGGTGGACGCCGGCGCCCTCTTCGCGGATCTGTTCCACCATGAGCTGGATGTCCACCAGCAGCTGGTCGAGCCGGCTGGTGGCCGCTTCCATGCTGTTGTAGAGATCCGGATTCTGGACGAGCTGTCCGATGGTTCCATCGCCTTCTCTCATGGCATCCAGAAGACGGGTGCTGGCATCCATGAACTGCCGAAGTTGTCTGGCGGTCTCCGCCATCTCAAGCCCCAGTTCGTCGGATCTCGCATCGAGCTTTCTCGCAAGTGTCGTGACGCTCTCCAGTCCACCTATGGCACGGTCCGCCATGGCGGGCATTCGTTTCAGGAACTGCTCCGCGTTTTCTCGCAGACTCGAGCTGTCCACCCAGGCATTGGTCGATTGGAGCAGCTGGTTGGCATTCCGAAGGACACTCGTGAGCGTCCGTTCATCTGTGGCATCGTCGTTGAGCAGGACGGTGATCTGTTCGCCGATGGTCGAGAAGGACTTGAGCAATCCACCCATACGTCGATCGATCTCCTGACCGAGTTCGGTCATCATAACGGAGGCGATACGGTCCTCTCGGATCACATCACCGGATTCGATCATTGGCATGTCGGGTGACCAGCCTGTGGTCACGAGTGCCAAGGCACCGCTGTTTCCGAGAAGCGATCCATTTACCAAGAATCTCACGTTTCGTGGAATCTGCACACCCTCTTCGATATTGAGCGTGATTTTCACTGGATATTCGGGATCGGCTACGAGTTGAACGCTGCTGACCTGTCCAGCCATGACGCCATTGACGGTGATCTGGCTGTCCTTGCGAAGTCCAACGGCATCACTTGTCAGCACCGTGAAGCGCCAGCCGGATTTCGGCAACTCTCCGAACAGCGAAAGGAGCGTAATAAGCGCTGCTGTCGCGACGATTGCACAAAGGCCGATCAGGAAATCCCTCTGGGAATCTTTCAACTGCCGTCCTCTCTGGCATCCTCGATGCCAGCCAGTTCATCTCGTGTCGCTCTTCCTTCGAGGAAGCGGCGCACTTCGGGGTCGTCGGAATTCCGAAACAGTTCCGGTGGGCCTTCCATGTGGACCTGCCCTTCATGAAGCAGGACCATCCTATCGGCAATGCGAAAGGAGAGCTGGATATCGTGCGTCACCACGATGCTGGTGAGCTTGAGGGCGTTCTGCAATCTCTCAATCAGCTTTCCGATGATGTCACTGCGGATCGGATCAAGGCCGGTGGTGGGTTCGTCATAGAGGATCACGTCAGGTTCGAGCACGATGGCTCTGGCCAATGCGACGCGTTTCCGCTGTCCTCCCGAGAGCGTGGCGGGATTCCGGTCGTAGGTTCCGGAAACGCCGACCATTTCCAGCATGCGGTCGACTCGTACACGGCGTTCCCCCGGAGACATGTCGGTATGTTCCCGAAGTGGAAACTCCACATTCTGTCCGACGGTCATGGAATCGAAGAGGGCGCCCTGCTGGAAGAAAAAGCCGATCCTACGCCTGATTGGGCCTAGTTGGGGTTCGGGTATCTGATCGATTCTTTGGTCATCGAACCAGACCTTGCCGGCGTCGGGTTCCAGAAGGCCAACGAGGTGTTTCAACAGGACGCTCTTCCCGCATCCACTCGGTCCCATGACGACCGTGGTGGCCGCCGAGGGAAATTCCAGATTCAGCCCCTTGAGCACATGATTGCGACCGAAGGACTTTTCAAGATCCTCGACTCTCATGACTGATGAGCATGCAACAGCCTCTTGGGAGGCTGAAGCGGGATGTCGGTCGCTTGGCTGTGCCGTGGTCATGAGAAGTCGTATCATCCCTTCATTCCATGAGACGAGCAAACTCCCAATACAGGCTTTTTCATCGAGTTTCCCGGAAGAGGGGGCTTCATGGCCAGATGAATCGATCTGATGTGCTCAGCTCGTATTCGGAGAGGGCGTCTGATGGGCATATCTGAACGAGATTACGGTCGGTACAACCCTCCTGGCCATGGTCAGTTCGGATCCATGGCCGGTCGAATGGGGGGACGTGGTCGGAGCTTCAGCGTCACCACCTGGATCATCATTGCCTGTGTGGCGATCTTCGTCATCGATGGATTCCTGCAGGCCTATTCCAGTTGGGTCGAGACCGGTACGAGATACGTTGACAACGGCAACGGCACCTGGACGGAGGTGGTGGCGAATCCGAACTTCGGCAATTCGTATCTTCCCTCAGATGGCGACTCCGGAACCCCTGTTTCCGTGACCATCAATCTTGTCACTCGTGATGATCAGATCGTCAAGAAGGAGGTGACGGGTCTGGGGGTGCTCCTGAAGAGCAAGACAGGCGATGGTCCGGAGATCGCTCAGAGAGCTATCGTTGTGGTGACACCCATGTCCCCATTGCAGCGATGGCTGCACTTCTCGACTTGGAAGGTCATCGGTGGCGGCCAGATCTGGCGTCTGGTCGGTTTTCAGTTCCTGCATGCGGACATGACGCATCTGCTCTTCAACATGATCGCCTTGTTCTTCTTCGGTCCGCTGGTGGAGCGGTTCCTCGGAGGCAAACGCTATCTGGCCTTCTATCTGCTCTGCGGTGTCTTTGGTTCTCTCCTCTATCTGTTCCTCAACATGGCTGGTTGGGTCTGGATCGATCAACTGGGATGGCCGCCGATTGGTGGTCTGCTCTTCAATGCCACCGGTGTCCCCTTGATAGGCGCATCGGCAGGTGTTTTCGGTGTGATTGTGGGTGGCGCCATTCTCCATCCAAACGTACGTGTCCTGCTCATGTTCATCATTCCGATGAGGCTGGGCACGCTCGCGGTGGTGTTGATTGCGATATCCATCATCTTCATCCTCTTCGGGCTGGAGAACGCCGGAGGAGAGGCCGCCCATCTCGGTGGTGCCATCGCCGGCTGGTACTTCATTCGTAGGCCGGAACAGCTGCATGGCCTGTTCAACTTCTTTGGCCGAGTCGATCCGACTTCACGCCACTTCGCGATGAAGGGCGCCAGGCTGCCAGGCACTCGTCGTGGAAACATGGATCAGGTCGACAAGATCCTCGACAAGATCAGTCGCGAGGGTTTGCAGAGTCTGAGCAAGAAGGAAAAGCGGATCCTGAATGACGCCTCCCGTCGGGACAAGAAGAACAGATGACTTCGCCGCTGTCCTTCCAGATCGATCAACGATGCACTGAATCTTCCGCTCGGATCGGTCGAGTCACGACCTTGCACGGTTCATTCGATACACCGGCATTCATGCCCGTTGGAACAAGAGCAAGCGTGAAGGGCCTGTCGCCCGATCAGGTACATCAATCCGGAAGCCAGATACTTCTCAACAATGCCTATCACCTGATGCTGAGACCCGGTGACGCGATGATCGCCGACCGTGGCGGCGTTCACGAGTTCATGCGATGGGATGGGCCGATTCTCACGGACTCGGGTGGCTATCAGGCCTTCTCGATGGCCGACATCAACGCCATCGATGACGAGGGTGTGACGTTCAAGTCGATCATCGACGGTGCCAAGGTCCATCTGGGGCCGGAGCGGGCCATGGAGGTCCAGAACAATCTTGGTGCGGACATCATCATGGCCTTCGATGATTGTCCACCTGCACTGGCACCTGATGAAAAGGATCCTCATGCGATGGGGGCTTTCCGACAGCGATTGGAGATCGCGGTCGATCGCACGACCGACTGGCTGCACAGGTGTGTGGAGTCACACGCCCGAGCCGAAACCCAGAGTCTTTTTGGAATCATCCAGGGTGGGCCGCATTCGGATCTCAGGGAGGCGTCGGCCAAGGCGGTGACAGCGATCGATCTTCCCGGATATGCCATTGGAGGCGTTGCCACGGGTGAATCTCCGGAGGAGATCCATCGAATCGTGGCTGAAACCACTCCGCTGCTACCCGAGGAGAAGCCCAGATACCTGATGGGAGTGGGCTATGAGCGTGATCTGGTCACGGCGGTACGCTCGGGCGTCGACATGTTCGATTGTGTCCTCCCGACCAGAAATGGACGTAATGCGGGTGCCTTCACCCGCTCAGGAAGGCTCCAGCTCAGGAATGCCCGCTTCAAGGAGGATGATGGGGTTCTGGAGCCCGGCTGTGATTGTCCAGCCTGCTCAGGGGGGTTCAGCAGGGCCTATTTGAGGCATCTCTTCATTTCGGGCGAGATTCTCGGCCCGGTCCTGCTCAGTCAGCACAACCTCAGGCACTACCAGCGTCTCATGCTGGACATCCGGCGGGCCATACGGGAAGATACGTGGTCTTCGCTGTACCGGGCATGGCCAGTCCTGGATCGCGGTTCAGCGACCGTTTAGACGTCCAGAGACCGACTTCAACACCTGAACCAGAACGGACCTCCGAACAAGAGGTCATGGAACGCGAGAGATCTCATGACAGATGCGAGTTTGCCAGGGGAATTGACCATTCTGATGATTGGGCAAACGCCTGTTCAGCCGCCGCTTGGTGCCAAAGGGGATGGGCTGAATCAGGTTTTGGACGATTCCGGACTGAGTGGCGCTGATGGTGCCGCTCAGCAGCCGGTCGGAACGTTTCTCGACGGCGGGTTTATGCCCATCCTGATCATCTTCGTGGTCATGATGTTCGGCATGACGTTCCTCAGCTCGAGAAAAGAGAAGAAACGTCGAAAGGAAATGCTCAGCAAGCTCGATAAGAAGGCTTCGGTGCAGACCATCGGCGGCATCATGGGATCCGTCATCGAGGTCAAGGGTGATCTCGTGGTGCTGGAAGTGGACAAATCCTCGAATACAAGAATGACATTCTCCCGATCGGCCATCCAAACGGTGCATCAATCGGGAGACGGAGACGCGAACAGTTGAGACCCCGGTTCATGGGGTTCCTCGCGGAAGTAATTGCACATGCAGAATCTGATCTCAAAGATCGTCCTGATACTCATCATCATCGGCGCCTGCGTCTGGGCTTTCATGCCGCCCAGCGAGAAGGTGCGTCTCGGACGTGATCTCAGCGGTGGCGTCAGCCTGGTCTATTCCGTTCGAATCCCAGAAGGGGGCAACCGACGTCAGGTCCTCGATCAGACGATCGATGTCCTCAAGGATCGTGTGAACCCACAGGGCGTCCTGGACATCTCGATGGTGCCACTGGGTACGGATCGTATCGAAGTGGTCATGCCGCTCCCCAACGACGAGGTCAAGGCATTGGCGGCGGCTTTCGAGCTGGAGCTCGATCAGCTGGTCCAGTCGGCGGAGATCAAGGCTTCGGAACTGGATTCCTCGCTTCGTGATGGCACCGCTGTCGAGCGATTCGGCAGTGCCGGCGAGCGTGGCCAGCTGCTGAGCAAGCTGCAGACCTCCTACGACGACATGAAGAGTCTGGAGTCTCGGCTCGAGAAGGATTCCGAGGATGCCAAGGAGCGTCGTGGAATCCAGAGAAAGCTGGCGGATGCGGAGATCAGCTACGAGGATCTATACGAGCAGGTGATGTCGTTGAGCCTTCAGCGTTCACGCATCGTGAGAATGCTGGATCTGCCTGAGAAGAAAGAGTTGATCCGGGGGCCTGATGGCAGCCCGATGGTCGATGACGCTGGTGAGCGGATGTTCCGTCCGTCCCAGCGTTCCGCGGCAATGACTCAGATTATCGAGGAGTTCCCCGATCTCACGGATGAACTGGCGAAGGTGACCGCCGCCTGGTCGGCCTATCAAGCAAAGCGTACCGGTCTCGACGATCCGGAAGATCTCAAGAGGCTTCTGCGTGGTGCCGGTGTGCTGCAATACCACATCGCCGTCACGCCCGGTCTGGCTCAGGGCGTCAGTGTTGACGACATGCGTTCGCAGCTGGCCGAAGTGGGCCCAGAGAATACGGATTCAAGCAACGCCCGTTGGTTTGCGATTCATGATCTGAATCAATGGGCGGATTCTCCCCAGCAGCTCGAGGCGCTTCAGACGGATCCCCAAGGCTATTTCGCCTCACGAGCCTCTCCGCTGGTGGCCGCCGAACACGATGGCCAGATCTATCTGCTGCTGTATACATCAGAACCCAAGAGCATGACACACGATCGCGGGGGTGACTGGTCGCTGGAAGCGACAGGTCAGACCGTTGATCAGATGGGGCGACCTGCGGTCAGTTTCCGCCTCGATGCGCCTGGTGGCGTTCGAATGGCTCGATTGACTGGTCCGCACGTCAATGAGCCGATGGCCATCGTCCTCGATGAAAAGGTCTATTCCGCGCCGAATCTGCAGAGCCAGATCAGCAACAGCGGCATCATCACCGGCAACTACGGTGCGAAGGAGATCGCGTATCTGATTCGAGTCCTTGATGCCGGTGCGTTGGAAGCACGACTTTCCCCGGAGCCCATCGCCGTCAGTGTCCTTGGTCCATCACTTGGTGCGGACAATCTCGACCGTGGTTTCATGGCGTTCATGTGGGCGATCATCGTCGTCGCGGTATTCATGCTCCTCTGGTACTTCTTCGCCGGATTCGTCGCGGATGTGGCTCTGCTGTGCAACGGAATAATCATCTTCGGCGTTATGGCCATGATGCAGGGCACCTTCACGCTGCCCGGTCTGGCCGGTGTCGTTCTCACGATGGGCATGGCGGTCGACGCCAATGTCCTCATCTACGAACGTATTCGCGAGGAGCTCGAGATCCATGGCGCGCGCGATCTGCGTGAAGCCATTCGCGAAGGCTACAACCGTGTGTACAGCACGATTGTCGATGCGAACCTGACCAACCTCATCGTCTGTGCCGTTCTGCTACTCATGCAGCCCACGACGGAGGTCAAGGGCTTCGCGCTCACGCTCACTATCGGAATCATCGCGACCCTTTTCACCGCATTGTTCGTCACACGCGTCATCTTCGACCTGTATGCCAATGTCTTCAAGATCAGAAGCCTGCCCATGCTGGCGAGCACTGTCCCGGTGCTTGGCCGTCTGCTCAGGCCCAAGATCGACTGGGTCAGTCTCCGAGGCATCTTCTGGGCACTCAGTTTCCTGCTGATAATTGGATCCTTCGTGCTCTTCTTCTCTCGTGGCAAGCAGATGTTCGATACCGAGTTCCGTGGTGGTGTCTCCATCACGATGCAGACTCGCGAAGATGGTGGCAGCCGACTCATGCTGCCACACATGGGTCCGGATTCGGTACAGACCCGTATTCGATCCATCGCCGATGAGGCTGGTACCGAGGACACGCTCCAGAACCGACTTCTGCGTGAGTTCAGGTTCGCTAAGGTGCTGACCATCGGCGATACCGGAACCGACAGCAATGGACAGACGGTTGGTGATGGATTCCAGGTCAAGATTTCCAACCCGCCGGGTGTTGGTGAGAATGAATCAATCCAGGATCTCGTCGAGGCCCAGCTGCTTGTGGAATTCGGTGATGAACTGGATATCTCCCCAGGTAGAACCTTCACGGGCATGGGTGTGCAGCGATACGCGCAGTTCACGAGACCCATCGAAGTCGATACGCTCGGTGAAGTGCTCGGTCGGGACGATCTCAATGGAGATCTCAGCGAGTTCCGAGGTGGCGTGCTGGTTCTTGTCGACGACATCCAGCCACCGGTCACCATCGATGACGTCACACTGAGAATCGACCGCCTTCGTCAGGACCCCGATTTCTCATCTGATACGGCAGGTCGAGAAGTCGCGGTGTTCGGAACGACTCCGGCAGGAGACGAGAGTTATTCGTCGATCGCCGTTGCTGTCATGGATCCCGACATCAACTACATCAAGACCGATAGTGCATTGGTCGATGATCGTCTGGCCAAGCGGGAGTGGGGGCTTATCTCCACAGCTCTGGAGCGTCAGAGCAGCTTCGAGCAGGTCAGCAGCTTCGCGCCGAGCGTTGCCCAGACCAGAACCGCCAATGCAATTGGAGCGGTGATCCTGTCTCTCGCGGGCATCCTGTTCTACATCTGGATCCGATTCGGTTCATTCTGGTATTCACTGGCTGCGATCATGGCGTTGTGCCACGATGTCATCATCGTGATCGGATTTCTGGCACTGTCCGGATATCTGGGTGCCTATGAGTTCTTCTGGAGCAATCTCCTCATGGAGGAGTTCCTGATTGATACCGGGATCGTCGCGGCCCTGCTGACCGTCATCGGCTACTCCTTGAACGATACGATCGTCATCCTGGACCGAATCAGGGAGAATCGTGGCAAGCGACCCCTGCCCAGCAGATCAATCATCAACAATTCCATCAATCAGGCGTTCAGTCGTACGGTCCTGACGTCGGTCACGACCCTGATCGCGGTGCTGATCATCTACATCGTGGGTGGTACCGGTATCCGTGGATTCGCCTTCGCACTGGTCATCGGCGTGATCGTGGGAACCTATTCTTACGTGGCCATCGCTTCGCCAATGGTCTACCGTCGAAGGGCGGATCTGGACAAGCGGGATGATGAGGAGCCTTCGGATCTGCCAGAGCCCGATTCGCTTCCAGCCACGACCTGACGCCTTCCAAGGAGTCTGATTTCAAGAGTCTCAAGTGCCCCCGGAGCTGCTCTGGGGGCATTTTCATCCTCATGGGAGTTTCCTGCCGAAGAAAGTACTGAGGGGCTCATCTGAAGACGTGATCCACGGAGGCTATGCGGATGACTGCCGGTACGAAGGCCATCTTGTTGTTGTCGGTGTTTGGTTTGGTTGTTCTAGTTGCGTGCTACGGTGATGGCCCATCATCGAATCAGGCCGATCAGACGAATTCTGGAAGACCGGCTGATCCATTGTTGGTTTCCGCGAGCGAGATCTCCTCCCCTCGTGAGCGGATCCCGGCACAAAGAGCAGCATCGATGGGGCCAAAGCCGACGTCACCTGTCGTGAACTCTCCTCCCGTATCCAGCCGGAGATCATCGACGCCAGTTCCCGATCGCTCCGTCAAGGTTGTTCGCGAGACGTCGCCGATCACTCCCACATTCACGATGGGGGCTGCCCGTACGGCCGGCATCAAGGTTCCAACACAAGCACCAACGCCAGATATCAGTCGCGCTGGCACCGGTGTGGGGCGCTCGACGACTTCGAAATCAGCGGTTTCCTCTAGGGCGTCTGAACAGAAAACCAAACGTAGTCCGGTCAAGACGATCAAGCCCAGTTCCATCGATGCCGTCACCATCCATATCATCAAACCAGGTGACACGTTGGGGCACATCGCTCAGAAGTACTACGGCTCGGCTAGGAAATGGCCTCGCATAGCGGATGCCAACCCCGACATCGACGTGGATTCACTCCGCGTCGGCCAGGAGCTCCGTATTCCTGCTCGAATAGCGACCGTGACCACTGAACGGTCCGCCAACAGCAAGCTTTCATCGTCTCCCCCGACAGGGAGAACCCATACGATCGATGAGGGGGAGACGCTCAGCTCCATCGCTGAAGACCATCTTGGTGATCAGGTCCATTGGTATCGCATCTACGAGTTGAACAAGGATCGAATCGGCAGCAGCCCCGATCGACTGGTCGTTGGCATGGTGATCGCTGTCCCCGAATAGCGGGTGTCCCGATTCAGGAAAGCATGGCCAGATTCGACTTCATTCGTTCGATGTGAATGCTTCCGATGATCACCGAATTGATGGCTTCTGCGGCAGGAGATTCGTGCAGGACGAACCTCAGGGCCTCGTCTCCAGGCAGGTGCCCGCTCCGCAACGCCTTCTTGACGACGACCCCGATTCCTCGATCGGCGGCCTCAAGGATCACAGGCTCGTGACTCCGGTCTTGCAGGTGGTACTCGATCATGACGGCATCAGCCCAAGAGAGTGCGGATCGATTGCCCTCGACGCTTTTGCCCGAGAATCCAATGGCTCGTGTCATTCCCGCATCCTTGAGCGATTCCAATGTCTCTACGTAGGCGTCGT
Source organism: Phycisphaerae bacterium (assembly GCA_002716385.1). Lineage (GTDB taxonomy): Bacteria > Planctomycetota > Phycisphaerae > Phycisphaerales > SM1A02 > UBA1668. The sequence continues at coordinate 38,719 of PBAX01000002.1, forward strand.
CTTCGAGGATGGCCTGGTCATTCCCATCCGAATGTATCCAGAGGATGTCGACATGATCCGTCTTCAGACGTTTTAGGCTCTCCTGCAGGCTCTTGACGGCGGCGGTTGAGCTGAAATCATAGTGAGACTGTCCATTCTCGAATCGTTCGCCGACTTTCGTCGAGAGGATGATGCCGTCACGTCGTCCTTCAAGCGCCTTGCCCAGACGTATCTCGCTCAGGCCGTAGCTTGGTGCGGTGTCTATCAGATTGATGCCCATATCGAGCATCCCATGAATGATCCTGATCGACTCATCTTCGGATGGAATCACGTAATCATCCGGAAACTTGGTGCCCTGATCCCGCCCGATCTTGAACGCGCCCCAGCCGAGTCGGCTACATTCAATGCCAGTCGAGCCTAGTGTGCGGCAGTCCATGACGACTCCATTTCCCATGGTGGTATGGCGACCGATGCCGTTGGCCAGCCCTTTGGTCCTTGAAAGGCAGGGTGATTGGCCGGTGGCTTGAGATCTTTCTGAATCATGTCCGAGAGCATCGGAACAAGCGCCAGCTTGGTGGGCCATACCGTGATCACGTTGCCATCGATGAATGTAGTAGGACGATCCGGACGGCGGCCGCTGGAGGTCCCTTCGGCACGCTCCGCCAGATAGGTCGCGAACTGGACTGTCGAGAGATCCAGTGCAGGCAATGCGCGGGCAAGATCCTCCCTGGCTCGATTGATGGCTACGCTGGCGGTGGATCGTGCCGTATCCTCCGCGACCTGCCCACCGATCTGCCAGACCATGCGGTCGGCATGATCACGGGTGGATGTGATCGTGAGCCATGGGCTGGCATTTCTGATGCAGTGCCCGTTCATGGCTGGCATCTCTCCTCGAAGCATGACCATCTGAAGTGGACGCCTTTGTATATGCTCAACCGGCAAACCCAGACGATTTCGTATTCTCGAGTTGCCTTCACCAGCTGCTAGCACGACCTGATCGGGTTGGACAATCATCTCCATACCGCCGGGGCAACGCAACGCTACTTCCCTGACTTCACCTGTGGGCGATGCCTTGATGTCGACTCCCTGAGGCCCGTCCACTCGGAGAATTCTGCTCAGATGACGGTCCGCGAGAATCTGGAGAAAGCTGCCTGGTTCGATGACCTGTTCGCCGAGTCGAAGGACAGGTCCTTTCCAGTCCTGCAGAAGCGAGGGCCTGGTTTCCTTGTTCAACGGAATGGGTTTGACCGCCAGACCAAGGGAGGCACCCAGCAGCCCCAGTCTGGATCTCATGCCCGCAGCGGCCCATATGCAGCAGTATTCAGCTCTTCGGCGAGTGCCACTGAGATCCGGTTCGACTTCACCGGCAAGTGATCTTCGCCATCTAAGGGGCATGTCGCGGATGGCTCGTGCAGCCGATCCGGCCTTCCCATTGAGCGCGTACTTGAGGCCGCCATGGATGATTCCCTGAGAGGCGATGGTCTGTCCCGATCCCAATGCCCCAGCTTCCACCAGTGCTGCGGAATATCCCTGACGATGAAGATCATCCAGCAACCAAAGCCCGGCGGCGCCGCCGCCGAGGATCAGAACATCAAGCCTGTGAGGTGCGGCCATATCAGTATGCTCGGGCAGGTTGAGGTGGGCGTCAAGCGGCGATCAGGGCGGCTTCAAGAAGAAGATGCGACATTCGGATATCCTCGGATCCGATCGGGGGGATCACGCCCCTGATAGAGCCGCCTCACAAATGAGGCCCTGCTTTCAAGGCTTTGAACCATGGCTGGTACTCAAGACTGGAAGATCGAGAACACGTCGGGATTACCGATCATCGGGACCACGCATCTCGTCGAAGGATCGCCTCGAGGAGTCGTCCTTCTGGCCCATGGTTTCAGGGGATACAAGGACTATGGCTTCATTCCATTGCTTGCTCAGCGATTGGCTGACGAGCGATATCTCGCCCATAGATTCAATTTCAGCCACTCGGGAATGGGGCATGGTCATGGAAAATTCGACGAGGACGAGTTTCGTTCAGACACATGGAATGCGCAGGTCGACGACCTTCTTGCTGTCGTCGGTGCAGTCGGTAGCGGGGCCATTCAGGGGGGAGGCCAGCCCTTGATCATGTTCGGCCATTCCCGAGGCGGCGTGGCCTCTCTTCTAGCTGCCGGAAGACATGCTGACAGTCCCGAATTGAGCGGTCTGAAGGGCATCATCACCGCGGCATCCCCGGCAGATGCCTGTAGATTGGATGATGCCGCCAGAGACTCGTTTCTTCGCAATGGCTACATGGATGTCCCCTCATCCAGAACAGGCCAGGCGCTCCGGGTAGATGCGGCCTGGTTGCGGGAGCAGCAGGCCGATCCCGAAGGCCATGATGTCGTGACTCAGGCCGGCAGGGTGCGGGTTCCAGTTGCCATCATCCATGGCCTGGATGATTCGACCGTGAGTTCGGAGGATGCGATCTTTCTGGCTGAGGCAGTGGGAGACAGAGCTGTCATGCGTCTGATCGACGGTGGGAATCATGTGTTCAACATGCCCAATCCTGCCGATGCGACCACAGTCTGTAGCCCGCAGTTCGAGCAGCTTCAACGGCATGTCGTCGATCTCTGTCATCGCTGGTCCCGATGATCAGCTAGTGGCAGGCTCCGGCGCTTCCACCTCTGTGACGATCTCGGCAGCCGGATCATTGGATGGTGTCTCGACGACCGGAGGATCGACCTGTGGCCGCTCCATCGCGGATTTGGAGATTCGCCCATCGGCACCGACATCATCGACTTGCACGGCGACCTTCTGCGAGACACCTCGCTCCCTCTGCGTGACTCCGTAGAGTCGATTGCAGTCGAGCATCGTTCTCTTGTTGTGCGTGATGATGATGAAGTGACTCAGCCCTTGGAACTGATCCAACGCCCCGAGGAATCTCTCGACGTTTGCATCGTCCAGTGGAGCATCGACTTCGTCGAGAATGCAGAAGGGGGACGGTTTCGACTTGAAGATCGCCAATAGAAGGGCAATGGCGGTCATGGCCTTTTCGCCACCGGAAAGCTGGCTGTTCACGCGAGGCTTCTTTCCGGGCGGCTTGGCTTTGATCTCGATACCCGAGTGGAGCATGTCGATGTTGCCTTCTTCGTCGGGGACCATGTGCAGATCGGCGCTTCCTCCTCCGAAGAGCTGGCGGAACGTGCCCTGCGGGCCGGCGAAGCATTCCTTGATGGTCTCGAAGGTCTCCTCGAAGCGTGTTCGACTGAGCTGCTCGAGCTCGACGATGAGCTGCTCGAGCTGGGTTCGAGCATGGTCGATGTCCTCGACCTGCTTGATCAGATCCTCGTTGCGTTCCTCGAGCTGGCCTTCCTCATCGATGGCATCAAGATTGACGTTTCCAAGTGACTTGATCTGTGTTCGGAGCTCGGCAACCTCCTCCTCGATGGCGGCGCGTTCGATAGGAGGTCGCTCGACATTCTTCCACTCGGGATAGGCGATGGAGAGGTCGATCTCGAGTTCTTCCAGGATGCGATCCTCGAGGTGCTCACGCTTGACCTCGGACTCGCGTCGTGTGAGTTCGATGGCATGGTGGTCTCTTTCGAGAATCCCGTACTGTGAACGAGCCTGTTCTAGAGCCGTGGTGGTCGAGGCGAGTTTCTCGCCAGTTGCCTCTATGTGTTCATCGAGTTGCTGACGGCTGTTGCCTTCACGGTCGCGATTGGCGGTGGCATCCTGAATTTCCCGTTCGGCCTCCATGATGGCGGCATCGAACTGATCCGTCTGGCTGCTCCGACGGGCCAGCTGTTCATGTGCCTGTCGGAGGCGGACCTCGTTGTCTTCCTGTGCCGTTTCCGCATGACGTACATCTCGTCTTGCGGCTTCCAGTTTCTCGCCGATCTGTCCGACATCGACTCGTGCCTTTGACAGCTCCTCCTGTGAATCGTGCCAGCGATCGCGAGAGGTCTTGGAGAGCCGGTCGAGTTCCTCGAGCTTCTGCTCGGCTGTCTGGCAACTGGTGGTCAGGGAGGCGGCCTGTTCATCGAGGGTGGTCAATTCGACCTGATGTTGCCGAACTCTCGCGGCCAGTTCATCCTGTTCGGCGTCGATGGTCCTCAGGTCACGTTGGATTCGATGGAGGTCATTGTCGAGTCGTTGGAGCCGATACTCGCCGTCCACGACGATGTTTCGAGCGGCATTGAGTCTCTGGGACGTCTCGTGCTGCTGTTCGCGGGCTTCTTCGGAGTCCTTGAGCAGTTCACCGAGATCGGATTCCATCGAATCGACTCGGCCATCCAGATCTCTGATGTTGCTGTCAAGCTCGGACATTTCAATGCGGCGTGAGAGCCAGCCACTGCGAGCGCTCGCTCTGGAGCGGCCGACACGAATTCTTCCATCGCCTTCGATGACGGCGCCATCCGGCATGACCATTCGCCAGCCCTTGAGCGGACCGTTTGCCAACTGGTGGGCGTACTCCATGTTCTCGACCACCACGGTTTGGTGCAGCAGGCGGCTGACGGCATGGCGGGCAATGGGATCCGGTTGGATCAGATCGAGAATGTGTCGTGCATTGCTCAGGCCTTCCGGCAGTGGAACATGGGGGTGGGCTTCATCGCCGGCGAGACACAGCGTTACCGATCCGCCGTTTTCATCGAGATGACTCTGGATAGAGGCGACGGTTTCGAGATCTCCGGCAAGCACTGCCTGCAGATCACCTCCAAGGGCGGACTCGACCAGAGTGGCGTGTTCGCGTGACGTGTTGATCAGGTCGCCGAGTACCCCATGGATGCTGCCATCGAATTGTTCCTTGTCGTCAAGTAGATTCTTGACGGCGTCGGTGAGGCCTTCTCTCGCCTGCCTCATCTCCTCCAGAAGATGGAGGCGTGACCCGACGCCTGCTCGCTGATGGCGGACATCAGCGAGTTGCTGAGCGAGATCACCATGTTGCTTGCTGAGTGAGGCGGCTTTGTCATCATGCTCACGAAGGATGGCCTCGTCTCGTTCGACTTCTGCTCTCGCATCATTTATCTCGGCTTCGGCCTGGTGGCGGGCGTTTTCGACCGTCTGGCGTTCCTCGAGAAGCGATGATCGCCTGTCCTCTATGCGAGTCGCCTGTTCATCAAGCGTCTTGTGACGGCCTTCAAGCGCCTTCTGGCTGGCCAAGACCTGAGCGTGTCGATTGACCTGCCGCTCTCGCTCGACGCGGGCCATGTCGGCATCCTGGGCGGCTTTCTCCGCATCTCGATGGAGCGAGGTGGCCTGCTGGGAAAGCGAGTCCACCTGTCGTTCCGCATCCTGGAGCTGCTCGGCGGTCGCCGCGAGGTTGTTCTGGGCATCCTCTCTGGCGGCCAGCAGCTCGGTTGCTCGTGTTTCGAGCTTTTGTTTTTCGAGGCGAGTCTCCGCCAGCTGCTCCTCGGCTTCCGTGCGTTGTCGGCAGACGAGCTCCCGTCTCTGGCTCGCTCTCTCGATGGTGGCATCAAGTTCGAGCAGCCTTTGTTCCAGAGCATGCTGCTCGTCGCGAAGTTCATGCCTGCGGATTTCAGCTTCCTGATGTTCCGTCTCGATTCTTTCAACTGAGTCCTGGAGCGAGGTTCGTTGTTCGGCAAGTGATGCCAGTTGGCTGGTGAGGCCCATGAGTCTCGTCTGCAGTTCGTCGAACTGGTCCATGGCCAGTGTCGTTCTCTGACTTCGATAGCGTTCGTCGAGTTCCTTGAAGCTCCTGGCCTTCTGTGCCTGTGAGCGAACGATTCGAAGTCGTCTTTCCGTTGATGCCAGCTGTTCTCTCGTACGCACCAGATTTGTTTCAGTGCGTTCGAGTTTACGCTCGGCTTCGACTCGTCTGAGTTTGAACTTGGCGACGCCGGCTGCTTCCTCGAGGATGCCGCGACGTTCGATGGGGCTCGCTTCGACCAGCTTGGAGACGCGTCCCTGCTCGATTATGCAATAGGCGGTGGTTCCGATTCCAGTGTCAATGAAGAGATCCTTGACATCCTTCAGTCGTACCTTCTGATTGTTGATCAGGTACTCGCTGCGTCCATCGCGATAGAGTCGACGGGCAACATCGACTTCATCGGTGTCGATGCCGAGGACTCGTTTGCCATCGGCGGCCGCCGTGTTTTCGAACGTCAACGTGACCGTTGCGGCGCCAAGTGGCTTTCTTGCAGCGGAACCGGCGAAGATGACATCCATCATGGCGGCGCCACGGAGAGACTTGGCGGATCGTTCTCCGAGCACCCACTTGATGGCATCGACGACGTTCGACTTACCGCAGCCATTGGGGCCAACGATGCCTATTTTCTGCTCCTGGAACCGAAAGTCCACAGGATCGGCGAATGATTTAAAACCAGCGAGCGTGACCTTGGCAAGCCTCATCCTCGTCTGACCTCCTGTCAGGCGTGACCTCATGGCCGGACTCTGGAACCACGTTGGGGCCAGCGTCCGGGAAAGCATGCCTATCTTATCGAACAAACGGGTCTGGGGGCCGCAGAAACGGGATCAACCTATTGGAGGAGGGGCCAGATACCCTTCGCTGGGAGGGGGTGGCACCTCGTCCTTGGGCTCGAAATCTGGTCGGATTTCGTAGTCGTCCATCATGCCAGCTCGCTGGATCTCGGCCAGAATTCGATCCTGCTCGACCTTGAAGTCGGCCTCGATGAAACGCTTGCTCCAGATCTGATGGAGGGCACCGACCGTCTGGGCATAGCTCATGCCCAGGCCGGGATTTGGCTCCTCCGGAGTGGGCTTGTGGGCCAAAAACCGGGTGAATTCAGGCAGGCTGCGGTCAACGGTGTAGATTCGACCGGCTGGAGCGTCCAGTTCACGGAAATAGATCTCGACCTTCTCGGGATCTTCCGAATCACGAACAATCAGCCGGTTGTTCCATGCCGAGACAGTCACTGGAGAGCTGATATTCATGTTCCTCCCCAGAATCGCAAGTCTGGGCTTGCCAGATTGTGTCAGGTAAATAGTGGCCTTGTCCGAGGGGACGACGTCGAGGGTGAATTTATCCTTGATTTTGATTCTATCGATGCTCTTGTCATTCCTTTTCGCCAGCGATTCATAGGCTCGAAGTCTGAGCTCGGTGTCGGCCTCATCAAGAAGATTCCTCAGGGCCATGTCGTTGCGGGGGTCATTCGGCAGGTCTGCCAGCAGATCGGCGGCCTCCAACCTTGCCGCCAATGGCCCCTCTTCAGCCATTGGTCGGAGTGATTTTCCAACCAGCGGATCGGAGAGAAATGCCCCTGATCTCAGGGCTGCCAGCCGGGGAATCGATTCGGGATAGTCGTAGAGCTCCCGAATGAATGGGATGGCTCTGTTGCCCAGAGCGCACCATCTCCAATAGGCATTTGGAGCAACGGTCGCGTCAGCGAGAAGCGTTCTACGGGTGCTCATCGCGACCGCTTCCGCGTTGGCTTGTCTCAGGGTCGTGTGTCTGAGCAGTCGCAGGAAAGTCTCTGTTTCATCTCGATGGGATGGTGGAACCGTGATTTCGATGATCGAATCACTGGTCCCTCTCGCGGTAGGCCCGCTTTGTCCCGCTTCCTGAGGGAATCTTCTGTTGATGGCATCCTGAATGAGCCTCACACGGGTGTGGCTTGGATTCACAAGCATCATTCTGACAGGGAGGTCCTTCGTCGCTTCGCCTCCATGGAGGATTCTCCCTGTGAGGAGATCGACATTGCCGCCATTTTCCGATCCAGGTTCTGCAAATGGATTCAGGAAGATGGTTCCAGTCGCGTTGGCCAACGCGGTGGCCTGCCTGCTTCCAACCATCAAGGGTCCGGGTCGGAGTGTGGTGGTATACAGTCGGCCACCCTCGAGGCTTGTGGTTCCTGTTCGAGGATCGGCCGTGATTCGTACATCGAACTTGCTGCCTGGAATAGTCTCCGGGCGACGACCAGATACCGGGGGCGTCCGGTATCGTCCAACGGCGGCCGGTGGCATCACACCTTCGACGACGACCACCGCCGTATCGGGGGAGTTGAGCATCTGTTCGGGCCGAAGATGGCCGAACCCCATCATTTCAGATCCAACTCCACGTCGTTCCATCTCGCTGATCATGTGTGCGCGGATGGTTGGTGGTATGTCGCTTGATCCGGTTCCATTGAGTCCGACCACGAGTCCATAGCCACGAACAACCACCGGCTGATATGTGGCGCTTGTCCGTTCAGCATGTCCAATGATCAGGGTTTCAGATCCGACCGTTCCGCGAAGAATGTTCGGAACATCCCAGTCTTCCAGCTTCTTGGCGGATGAGCTCCGAGGCCTCGGGGTGGCTCGTTCAATGGGGCTGCAGCTGGCTGAAAACAGCACGGCAAGCAACAGGAACATGATGGTGGTGAATCGGGCCATTGAACACCACAGTGTAGCGGTAAACCCTGCAAGGGCAGCCCCAAAGGGCGATTTGATGCCTTTGGAAAGTGTTCAGAAGAATTCTGAACCAGGTCCTTGAATGAGCGATGCCGGACTCGAACCAGCGACATCTTCGGTGTAAACGAAGCGCTCTAGCCAACTGAGCTAATCGCCCTGAATCGGAATTATACCATCGAAAGAGCTGGAGGCGGTTTTTTCGGGTTCTTGACCGCCTTGATGGGCCTGAAATGCCCCAGAAAGGGCATCCGATAACCTGTTCGGTCTATTCATGCCATGAAAACGACTGAAAACGGATTGTTTCAATTCAGGGTGAAACAACCTTGTCCGATGGTGATCTTCGGTGTGGGGCCGGTCCAATTCAGGCTGGGCGGCTATTGGCCTGCCTATTCTGTTGAACCTCGGGTGAGGTTCTTCGAATGAGGGGCCCCCTCACAGGAAAGGAACGCCATGAAAGCTCCAAATACTCAGGCTTCACGAGCTCCAGTTATGACAAGAGTGCTTCGTTTGAACACGGCAGGTGAAAATCCATGGGTGGTCTGCACTCTGGATGCTGTTCCAGTGATTCTCGCACGTTTCTCCTGTCAGGCCGAAGCGGAGAACTGGCAGGGAAGTCTTTCGCCACGCCAGCAGGCCGCTTGAAGCCAAGCGACATCCGCCTTGAACGCAGCAGCTTTCATTGGAGCGTCATTGGCCTATGAATGTCCATTCATTCGGACTGACGGTCGGCGAGTCTGCCAGCCTGTTCGTTGAGCCATGTCATCGATGCCATACCCCATGGACGGAATTTTTCAATCTGTCCAATCTCTTCACAATATACAATTGCCCGATTGGCACCCAATCGACCGGCTGCCGGTGAATCGATGAGTTGGGTCGAGTCCATTTGGCTCATTTGGAAGAGGATTCTGTTCTCGAATTCTCTCTGGGCGGATCGATCGATGAATCTGTTGTAGTTGTTGAAGGTGTCGATCCAGACAATGGTGTGGATCCCGACAGCCGGTCCGTCTCGGAGTATGGCGGCGAAGGCTTTTTCCGGAGTTGCCGGTCCCTCGTCCATGGTAAAGGAGAAATCGTCTTCCTTACGGCGGAGTTCCCGCCAGCTTTGCAGGGAAGCGATGATCAGGTATCTCTGCGGATAGGAGGCTCTCGGTTTCATCAGCCTCCTTTCCAGCTCCTTGTTCAGATCCCCAATGCATTCCTGGATATTAGATGAATCGATGTGCGTGCACTTGTGTGGCATGGCGTCGCAGAAGGTTCTCATTCGCCCATTAGTGGGACCAAATCCATCAAGGATGTCGAAGGTCTGTTGCTCGTGTGCGGTCGTCTGGGAAGCAAGGCTCAGAACGGTCGCTTCAAGGATTGCGGCAGCCAATTCTTCATTCTGCCCAACGATCAGAAGATTGGAGCCGGCTCTGTCCGGAAGCTTTATGCAGGTCGGTGGTTTGATAGCCACGGCATCTCCGAGCCAGATACTCGGTGTCGAGTTCGCTTCTGGAGAAGATCCGATGCATTGTTCCAGTTGTTGGCAGGCTGTCAGGTCTGCCGAGACATGGCCCTTGAAGATGAATTGATCCTTGCCATGGCCGGCGCCTGATTCTCTGGCTCTCGCCTCGATTTGGGAGAGGCTTTCGTCTCGTACGGACTCGTCAAGCCAAACCACCTGAAAATGGCTGTTGCCCTCGAGTTTGCCTCCGGCATCGTTGTATATGGCGTCTCCCGGTCTGGTGAGCAGTCTGGCGGCGGAGTTGTCCTCGGAGAGAATCAGATAGGAGTCCGCCTCAGAGCATTGAAGTGCGATGCGAACACCCATCTGTCCCATCGTGCTTCTTGCAAGCGAATAGACACCATCGAGCGTCTGGGATCCCAGCATGGCGTGCATCCCGAATGCGCGGCCCTGACGAACCAGACGATCCAGCAGAAGGGAGGCCTCCTGAGCTACGGGATCATCCTCGACAAACATCTCCTGGAATTCATCGATGATCAGCATGGTGCGGGGCATTGGTTTTCCCGTTGCCTCTCGATAGCCCTGTAGATCCTGAACACCGTGCTCCCTGAACAACTCACCTCTGCGCTTGAGTTCCTCGTCGACGTGCTGGAGAACGCTGAGTCCGAATTCTCGATCGGATTCGACGGCGACGACTCTGGCATGCGGCAATCTATGCCGTGCGTAGATCTGGAATTCGACACCTTTCTTGAAGTCGACGAGATAGAACTCTATCTCATCGGGCGAATGCCACATGGCCAGATTCGTTATGAGCACGTGAAGCAAAGTCGATTTGCCTGATCCGGTCTTTCCGGCAATCAGAGCATGCTGTGCCGTGCCTTTGCCAAGCTTGAGGTATTGCTGTCGATTGGCACCGGATTGTCCAAGGGACACGCGAATTTCAGAAGCGGTCGTTCCTGACCAGATTTCCCCGTCTGCGGGGCTGATCATGTTGAAGGGGACTTCCACCCGATGCGTGTCGGAGGCGGAATCTCGAATCGTACTCAGTATGCGAACTGCCAGATCATCGGGGATATCCTCGGAAAGTCGGATATCAAGATCGGACAGCCCGAGATCGACGGCCTTCCAGCTTCCGTCAATGGACCTGAGCACGAGCATGGACTCCCGGAGGTCGGCTTCTGAAATGTCCTGAGGCAACGCTCTCTGCAGGTCTCGGAGAAGAATCACGTACACGCCGCAGCGGGCACCACTGCGGATGATTCCTTGTAATCTGCGACTGGCCTTGTCGCTCAGGTTGACAGGAAAGTCGGCCATGATGAGAAAGCGGTACGGCTCCGCAATCTGACCGGCATTCCTGTTGTAGTCGTCAATGGTGGGGTATTCATTTCGCAGATACTTCTGTATGACCTCTTCCATGTGCTCCGTCAGGTTGAGGAGCTGCTCTTCGATATGGCGTTCCTCGGTGTAGATACGCTCCAGCATTCTGCCTTCGTCGGAATCCGCGAGATGCATGAAAGCAGCGAAGCTCTGTCCAAGTCCGACAGGGTCGAAGATTGTCAGGGCTGCCTTTCCGGGTGGAATGGAGGCCATGAGCTTGAGGACATAGGCGCGAGCTGCGGCCAAGGCTTCGTTCCTCGTCTCGCTCCTGTATTCGATCATCAGGGAGACGTCGTGGGGGAGATAGGCCGTCAGCGGCAGATTCGCTCTGGCAGGTCCATGCCAGCAGAGCTCGGCCTCTGCGGACACCGGATGCATCAGGCTTGCGATGTCTACCTCGACTTCACCGATCGTTGCCAAGAAGGAGTGGGGGCCCGCCCCGGTCCAGTTCTGCCATGTGGCATCGGTCCAGTCCAGAGGTGATCTGCCGCGGATCTCTTTCAGTTGGATGAGTTCATTCGAGAATTGATCAGTGCGATCATTCCATTGCCGGGTCAAACTCTGGGACTTCTCCTTGAAGGCGCTCTTCGCATCATCGATCTGGGCCTGTGTGTCGAGATTCAGTTTGGCCATCGCCTCTTCGTATTCGGCTCTGATCCGGATGTTCAGCTCATTCGATTCCTGCTCGATTTCATTGCGGGACTCGTCATGCATCTCCTTGGCGAGCTGAACTTTGCTCTCGTAGCTGTTCTCGAGTTTCTCATGGCGTCGATTCTTCCGCTGCTCCAAGACCTCGATGCTCGGGGATATTTCCTCCTGAGCCTGACTGATCTTCTGGTTGAGCAGATCCGTCGCTTCCTCGAGAGTCCTCTTGTAGTCCGCTTCTGCATCCGCAAGTAGGTCGCGTGCGATCTGCTTCAGATGAGACACTCTGAGGATATCTGCGGGGGCACGTCTTGATCTCTTGAACTTGTCAATAGCCACTTTCCATGGTTTGGACCACGGTGAGCCCGAGTGGATGGCTCTGATGTTCTGCAGCTCCTCGACGATCTCGCCAAGTCCCAGCCCCTCATCTTCGGAAGCCTGGGAGATGTCCGGAGTCTTGACTGAAGGGAGTGATTGCTTCAGCTCCTCCGAGATGTTCTCGATCTCAGCGAACTGGCTCACGCATGTCCGCAGCGTCTTCTTGGCGATCGTGATGGTCTGTTCGTACTTGCCTTCCGCGACCCATTCCTCTGATTCGATCTTGGAGGTCGCGTTGTACCCTGAGGACTTCGCCTCCGTGTCGATGGCGATCTCCCTGTCCTCCAGCTGCTTCTTGAGTCTGGCGAGTCGATGGGTGTGCTTGTCGTCAACCTGCCTCAATTTGAATTGGAGGTTCTCCTTCGCATTGAGCACTTGCGTCTCGTATTCGTCCGTCAGCTTGGCGATGGCCTCCTTCGCCTTGAGATTGGACTCCGAGATCAGGCGATCCCTGAGGGCGATGGCGTCCTTGAATCCATCACTGATATCACCGGAGGTCGTCCGCATGTCTTGAATCAGATTGATGGTCTGGCTCAGAGGAGATTTGCTGTCTGGTGAATTCATCGGTTCAGTGAAGGTGGGATCGAATTAGCTGGTTGGAGGTTGTGGATCAGTCGTCCGAATCAATGTTGCTCTTTCTTGATCGTTGCATTCCATATGGAGCGGGGTCGTGCGTCGCGAGTTCTTCCACGGCCTCTTCGAGTATCTGGTTCATCCTTTCGCTGGCCACGATCGCATTTCGGACTTCGCGATCCAGTTGAACTATGAACTTCTCGTTGATGCTTTTGTACACGGGGTCGTTCCATGTCTCTTTGAGTTTTTGCCATCTCGTGATGAGCTTCTGGCTGTTTATGTAGATCTGTTGTGCGGATGCGTTCAGGCTCATGTGGCATCGTCCTTGATGTCATCAATGGACTCCTCCGTCGGAACTCCTGTGGTGTCCTCGCCTTCTCTGGACAAGTCCCTGTCCTGCTCCTGCATTTCTGCGGCCCATTCATTGAAACCGCCCGGAGGTGGAGGGGACTTGAGGTAGGAATCGAGGTGGTCCGCAAGTACCTTGAGCATGACGATGAGTCTGGTCATCTCTCCATCAACGACATGTCCAAGGGATTGGAGCCCGCTGTTCATGATCATGGATTCGGTCTTGATCAGGCCTCCCCATCTCTTGAGATCGCGAATCCTGTCCATGGCGACTTGTTGCTTGGCTCTGGCTCGCTGAAGCGCCTTTCGATGTTCGACAAAGATGCGTGGGTCCTGATCAGGTCTGGAGATTTTCGCTCTTTCGAGATCGCTTCTGGCATTATTGATTTCAGCGTCGATCTTTCGAGACCGTATCTTCCATTTCGGAGGTTGATCCAGAGTGATCCATGTCTCCATCTTCTGGACGTCCTGTCGCATCGACATCAGTTCCCTCATGGCGACCTGCTGGAATTCCCTGACATCCGCTCGAAAGGCATCTAGGGATTCAACGCTCGTGATGTTGGCCTGTTTGCTCATCCCTGATCGAGATATTCCTGTGCCTTCTCGGCCTTGCGCATCAGGTACGGGACATGGTCTTCCGTGGCCTTGTTGAATCTCGCTATGGCTCTCAGGGTCTGTTCGAACTCGACTTGGAACTTGTGGTGCTCCTGGTCCCGCCACGTATGGCCGAGGGCATTCATTCTGGCGTTGATAAGGTTCATGCCCTTCTCCAGTTCCTCGCGGAATCTGCCGAGATCTCTGGCGAACCGTTTGACTTCTTCAGGATCAATGATGGCTTTGGCCATGGCTTCTCCTTGCCTGCATACAAGTATAGGTGCTGGCGGGGGTACTTGAGCCTATTCGGATTCTTTGGCAGTAGTGTCCTTGGATTGGGCATCTGAAGGGTTGGAGGCGGAATTCTCGTAGAGCCGGGTCCATGTTCCCGTGATTGCTCCATCTACCTGACCTCTGATTACTACGTTCTTCGCCATGGTGACGTTCAGGTTTCCATTGATGATTCCATTCTCGGCGATCTCGATATCGCTTCCTAGAAATGCGACATTGCCCTCGACGGTACCTTTGATCAAGACATCGTGCGATGAGAGCGCCAGATTCGCGTTAGCGCCGTTCTCGATAAGAATCGAGTGTCTTGCATAGATGTAGGTGTCCTTCTCGATCCTCTCCGAAACAACCACATCCTTGCCTTCCAGAAGCTCATAGCCCTCATCCAGATGGCTCTGCTCGAAGTTGGAGACCGTCGACCAAATCTGCCAGCCGCCATAGAAAACAGAGCTGCCGCCGATCAGAACCAGCGCGACGAGAAGAAGACAGCCCGGCCCGGGGCCTTTGCCTTTGGTGGTGTTGTTCTCCCTTTTCTCTGGACCAGTCATTCTTGGGCCTCCAATTGCATCCGTGCCTTACTCCGCTGCAGCCATTGATTCATGACAATGAGAAGCAGGGCGATCACCGGAAGGATAAACCATGGCCACATCTCCAGTATCGGTGGCAGTGGAGGGCCGGCATCGAAATCGAAGTGGACGCTTGATGTCGCTCCATCACGCATGACGGAAGTCAAGACAGTCCATTTTCCCGACTCGGGCAGAGCCAGCTTGGCGCTGTAGAGGAGTTGGTTGGTGGCCGCTTCACGTGTTGCTTCGACCAGCATGGAGCTGACGGTCTCGTCCTCGTGTTCAAGAAGCATTGAGATGGTGGCATCCAGTACGGGTGTTTCGGACTCGAGTGACTGAACCATCACTGATAGATCGATCAGTCCCACCCGAAGTGGGGTGGGTTCGGAGAACACGGTGATTCTGTATGGTCCGTCGACGCTGGAAGTCCGCACTATTCCGCTATCCGCGATCGTTGATGGCGAAATCAGGAGTAGTAGGGCAAGGATGAGCGTCCTGATGAGTCTCATGAATGAGAAGACTAGCAGCCCATCGAATCTCAGGATGGCATGGTTCCCCTCATCTCCATTGGCTGGAAGATGATCCAGACTCCGGTGATCCAGAGGGCCGTGGTGAGTATTGCCCAGGGTAGCCAGGCTGCGAATTCACTGATCAGGCGGCCAGTCAGCTGTCTGGCCAGTTTGTATTGAAGCCAGATGCTGGCGAGAAGTCCGATGTCGAGAATGAGCAGCTCGAGGGGGATGAGCCAGGTCGGTGCCGGGCCGCAGCAGGAAAGCGCCCATGCGGGCTCGCCGAGCATGGTGGAACCGAGATCTTCTGCGGCTCTTTGAACTGATGGGATGATGGTTCCCCAGCTCGTGAAGAGATGGAAGAGCATGTGCACCAGCCACATGGCGAATCCGATCGGAATCAGGGTCAGTGTGAACCGTATAGCGGCCTGCTTCCAGCTGCAATTCATGTCGGAGAGCCCGTGCGAAGCATTCGTCATGAGGCCTATCACCGCCATGGGCACGACAACAATTCCAATAAACAGTGATATCGAAATGACCCACCAGCTCTGCATGCCGACGGCGTCGGCCAGCTCGTCCTGCCATTGAAGTACTGGTCCGACCATGCCCAATGCATTGGCGAAAGCACCGAACACGAGCACGGCGACCAGAGCCATGACATCCCATCGATTCGACAATTTTCTCAGTGACGATCGCCATCGATCATCAAGAATTTCGGAAGGTCCCGATCGTGGCAGGATTCCAATGTTGTCATGTGGGCAGGCCTGCACGCAGTCAAGGCACCATGTGCAATCCAGTCCACCTCTCTTCTTGGGCAGGAAGAGGTCAAGTTCGCATCCTCGATGTTTCTTGTTCCCACGGATACAGTCGTATGTGGAGCACTGGTCGCACGCGTTCCGTTCCTTGATCTGGACCTCCATTGGGGACACCATCGATTGCACGAAGTGGAATTGTCCGATTGGGCACACGTATTTGCAGAAGGAGGCGCCTTTGAAGAAGGCGTCGACCACCATGGCCAGGGCGAAGTAGGTGATGACGATCCAGGCGGTCCACCATGGAGTGTCCCAGAGGCTGAAGGCTTCATACGACCAGAGGAAGACCACCAGCAGCACAACTGCCAGCCATTTGCTTCGCAGGGCATGCGGCCATCTGAAGCGGCCGCCGCCGATCTTCTTGGCCAGTTCCCTTGGAAGCATGAACGGGCATGCGAAGCAGAAGAGGTTTCCAGCGACCAGAAGCGCCAGAACCACGAAGCCCCGCCAGTGGATCCACGGCAGTACGCCGGCAAGATTCATCGGGCTGATCTGCGGTCCCAGCAGTCCATCGAGTATGACCGCCAGGGCGAGAATAAGCATGATCGATTGCATGCTGCGTCTGAAGAGGCGGTGTCGGACAATCGCCCCGAGGTAGGGCATCCTGAGCAGATCGAAGGGATGGCGTGCTCGGCTGGGTGTGATATGGGTATCAGGGATGTCGCCGATCTGGTCTCGAGATGCCGTGAGAACGGGAAGATGGAGGGTTTGTGGCGATGCCGATGCGGCGGGGGCCGGGGTCCGTTTGGCCAGGGATAGCTTCGGCGAGAGCTGTTCCATGATGATCATGCCGACCGGTATCAGGAACAGGATCGAGCCGGGGACCCACATGATGGCACCCGCAATAGCCTGGTCATCGATCGCACTTATCCCGAGGATTCGCGGAGCGGTCTCGTACGTGGGGTAGATCACATACTCCCAGAAGCAAAAAGCGGCTGAGAAGACAGTGTTCGATATGTCGGCAATCAGGAGGTACGGGATCATCGACCATCTTGGCAGCACGGGTTTGCTCGGCCATGGCTGGATGACGGGCCACCAGAAGAGCAATGACACGAAGATGAAGCAGAGGTGTTCGAACTGGTGCCATGAGGCGTTCCTGAGACCGAGCTCATAGAGCGGTGGCCAGTGCCATGTCCACGTGACCGAGATGAACAGGAACAGTGCCGTGACTGGATGCGTCAGCAGATGAAAGAAGGTGCGAAGAGGCTTCCATGCGAGGAACGGGCCGATCCAGTATTTCCTGATGCCGTTGGGCAGGCCTCTCAGCATGGGGATCCCGGGGGCTGCCAGCCAGATCAACGGTGGTGCGACCATCATGATCAGCAGATGCTGCGTCATGTGGGCCTGAAGCAGCAGGTTGCCCATTGCATCCAGTGGTGAAGCGATCGAGAACCATATGACCGCGAGTCCCGCCAGAAAGCAGCCCGCTCTCCATAGGGGGAATCGTCTGGGCATCTGTCTGTTGAGTCCCCGCCAGCCTCTGATGTAGATCCACATCGACACTGCGGAGAGGAGCAGGATCCACGGCTCCAATGTCCACGATTTCAGGAGTGCTTCAGCGACAGGGTTCACGCCACAATCCTAGCGGTTCCGGGCGGAGAATCGAGGGCTCTTCAAGTGCGATGCGTGGGGGGATGCCTAGAAAACCGGAGGCACAGGATCCTGCGTTTCCCGGGGCGTCATCGAGAATCCGGCCGCTGGTTCCCATTGCGGATGCATAGTTTCCAGGAATGACACGACCGCAGTGACGGTTTCCGGAGACAGATGCTTGCCGTAGGCGGGCATGTTGCCACCACCCTGAATGACCTGTCTGATCAATTGATCGGTGTTCATTCGAGTGGCAACGTCATCCAGTTCAGGCCCGCGGTGTCCGCCACGTCCCTGAAGGGCGTGGCAGTTTCGGCACTGCTTGTTCTGGATGACCATGGCGCCCTGCAGTTCAAGCGGAGTTCTGTTCTGCACATATGAGACCGGCGTTGGAATGCCGCTCCATGCGTTCATCACCGGTGACCATGGAGCGATATAGGCCAGATAGGTCAGCGAGCTCAAGGTCAGCATCAGGAAGATCACGGTCAAGACCGAGAATGGTCTGCGCTTCCAGTGCTTTTCACCTCGTCCAGCGATGAATGGAAGCAGGATCAGGATCGTCGCGGCCAATACCGGGAAACCGATGATCAGGAAGGTTTCCATGTAGGGAGGCAGAAGGGCCAACGCTGCGAAGATGGACATGAACCAGAAGTCCGGGTCGGGGGAGGTGTCGATCAGCGTCGGATCGGGCTTGCCTGTCGGGCCGGACGGGCCGAACAGCGATGCGAAGAGGACCACTAGGAACAGGGTGATCGCGACGGCGACCATGTCACGAGCTGCTGCATTCGGGAAGAACGGCATGCCTCGTTTCTTGACTTCGCGTTCATACTTCTCGAAGTATGTCTTCTTGTTGACGTGATACCCCGGAGTCGGAGTCTCGTTGATTCCGCATTTAATCACGAGGAGAAGATGCAGGCCGATGAGGCCGAAGAGGGCGCCCGGTAGTACGAAGACATGCAACGCGAAGAATCGTGAGAGCGCTTCGGATCCGATGATCGCCCCGCCCAGCACGAAGTGGACCAGTTCAGGTCCGATCCATGGAACGCGGCCGGCCATGGCCATGCCGACACCGAGTCCCCAGTAGGCGTCCTGATCCCAGCGGAGAACCTGTCCGGTGAAGGCCATGCCGAGTGTGCAGAGGAACAGGCCCAGTCCGACGATCCAAGTGAGTTCTCTGGGGAACTTGAAGGCTCCGTACATGAATACCTGGAGCATGTGGATGGTCATGAAGGTGAGCATCAGATGGGAGCCCCAGACGTGCATGGCACGCAGGAACCAGCCCATGTAGAGCTCGTAGTTCATGTACATCAGTGATTCCCATGCCTCGCTGGCCGAGGGCACATAGGCGAGTGAGAGGCAGATTCCAGTCGTGATCTGGAGGATGAAGAGCGTGAGCGTCATGCTTCCGAACACGTACCACCACTTGGCGCTGGTCGGCACGGAGTGGGTCGCGCTGGGTGTGATCAGCTCGGCCAGATGCAGCCTGCTTTCAAACCAGTTCAGGAAGTTTTTCATGGGTGCCAGATTCATCGCGACTAGTTATGCCTCGGGTCAGACGGACTGTTGCAGGGTTGGAAGGCGTCCGGCTTTGACTTCAAGCTGGCTGCCCACGATTCGATGTTCATATTTGTAGAGGCCCCGAGGAGGCGGTCCTGCAGCATGTGTCCCATCTGCGTAGTAGACGCCTCCATGGCAGGGGCACATGAAGAGTTGTGATTCCGGGAACCAGCGGACAGGGCACCCCAGATGGGCGCAGTTGATGGCGAACACGGTGAAGCTGCCATCATCCATACGTCGTACCCAGCAGGGGGTGTCCGCGGTGTAGCCATCCCATGGAGTGCGGAATGGATTGACGTAGGTGGCCAGACGTGTCTGCCCCTTTGGGAACTTGTCCACTTCGCCGATCGCAGTCCATTTCTGCCATCCCGTCCCCTTCCAGGAACTGAAGAGATAGCCGAGGATCGGCAGCGCGATCAGGACGCCGACAACGGCGTTCATGGCGACGCCCAGCCAGAACAGGAATGTCCGACGCGGTGGTTCCGGATCGGGTCCCTCGCCCAGCATCGCCAGGTCGGGTGCTTCCTTGTATTCGAAGTTCTCAGCCATTTCTAAGTCGTCTCGTTCTGGTCACTGATTCATGTTCGTGGAAGCGTCGCTCAGGGACGATTCCAGAGTTGTCGTGTCGGGATAGGGTTGTCCGGGGTATTCCATCCGATGGGAGGCAAGCCATGCGACGATGTCGCTGATCTGTCGGTCATTCAACGGTGGCAATCCGCTTCGCTTGCTGTGGAGATGGCCTCCTGAATAGCCAGCATAGTTTGGCATTCCAAGATCTATTCGGCCGCAGATGATCGCGGATCGAAGCGCCTGATCGCTGGAGAGCGCAAGGAACGTCGGGTTGACGACCGAGCCCGCCTTCCCGCCATTGCCATCCTGTCCATGGCAATGGCCGCAGTATGTGGCGAAGGTCTCCTTGCCACGTGATGCCTTGCCCAGATCGGCGGCGAGTTTCGGGAGATCGAGTTCCTTGACGGCGGCGTCATTGGACCAGTGTTCCCACATTCCGTCGACGACATCCTTGACCTGCTGGTTTGTCATGGGCCCGCCTTCATCCATGGCGAATGCCGGCATCAGCGTGTGATCTACGCCTTTGATGATGACTTCGGTGACATAGTCCTTGCTGGCGATGGAGAGATACAGCGGGTCGTTCAGCGGTCTGGCTGGTCCCCATCGTCCATCGGCGCCATGGCATCCCGAGCAATGCACGGTCCAGAGCGTGTGGAAGTTCGAGATCGTGGTCTGTATGACAGGCTTGTCCGCCTCGGTGGGCTTGCCGGGCATCCAGTCGCAGCCGGCAATGCTGGCCGCGATCACGATGAGCGAGATGGCTATCGAAGTTCTCAAGACTCTGACTCTCCCTGCTCGGGAACGCCCGGCGATTCGATGCCAAATCTTTCAAGATAGGACCAGTTCTGCATGGTTCCGATCTTCTCGGTGTTGATGATCCACCAGCCCGTCACGATTCCGTAGGTGATCTGAGCACCGATGAACCAGAGCCAGTCGATGTTCGATTGCAGGGGGGGATTGATCACGCTGATGGTGGCCCATGTCAGGCCAGACCAGACGAGGGGGACGAATACCGCGGCGAACAGCAGAGGGAATCGCGGGATCATCGGGAGTGTCACGCCGTAGATGAGCCCGACCAGGACGGACATCATGATCTGGATGATCATGGCGACCACGAAGCTGGTGGTGTTGAACTGGCTGAGCTGTTCGACCGTCTGGCTTTCGACGCCGATCAGAATAGATGCTGAAAGCAGGTTGCACGCATACCAGAGGCTGCCATGTTCGATGAGGCTGCCCACTGTGGCCACGATCGCCATCACTGCGCCGCCGATTATGCCGCCCCATACGCCAGCTGAATAGGGGTGGATCATGGCCGGAATTCTCTGGCGATGCCGTTCCTGTCCCATCAGTCGCTTGACTTTGCTGGTTCGCGGAGTGATTGGAAGCGGTGCTCTCTGGATTCGGACGATCTCCTCCCTGTCATCGGGATGGACTTCCCTGAACCAGCCGATGGCGCCGACGATCATGAGCATGAAGCCGATGATGGTCACGATCCACTGTGTCACGAGCCCGGCCGCGACCAGTGTGAGACCGAATGCGCAGGTGAATGGAGAGCTTGTCGGAGCTGGAAGCTCGATGCCCTCTGGCTGCGGTGGTCTTGGATGGAATTCCGTGTTGCTCATGGTGGTTCAGTATTCCGGTCAGGCGGTTCCCAAGATGTAGACGACGAGGAAGACGGCGATCCATATCCCATCAACGAAATGCCAGTACCAAGAAAGCATGTCGACCTTGTGTGCATGTCGTTTGTGCATGAAGCCACAAAGCGTGAGAATGAAGACGATGGTGAGAACGATCAGTCCGCCACAGACGTGGCCTGCGTGGAACCCGACCACTGTGTAGAAAGTTGATCCGAACAGATTGGTCCTGATGGTGAGGCCGTCGTCGACCATCATTCCATACCATTCCATGCCAGTGCCGACGAGGAATTCGGCGCCGAAGAGGATGGTCAGGAGCCACCAGAAGGCGAAGGTCTTGATCTTGCCCTTCCTCAAGGCCTTGACGGCCAGCACGATCCAGATCGAACTGGTGAGCAGGAAGATCGAGTTGAATACGACCTTCATCGGGGCGATCGAGATGTCGAGCGTGTCCTGCGCGAAAGGCGGAGACAGATCCCTGCCGATGTAGAACATGTACGTGGCCAGCAGTGTTCCGAAGAAGGTGATCTCCGAACAGATCAGGCAAATCATGCCAAGTTTGCCGCGATTGAGATTCACGTTCTTGGCCACCGGCGCCTCCATGGCGTCGGTCGGGTTGGTCGAGTTGGCGGTCATTTGGCTCATGAGGGCGCTACTCGTACTTCCAGTCTGGATCTTCGGGATGCTTCTTGTCCCACAGAGGACGACGGCTATGAACGGTCGGGATTTCCTTGAAGTTGTAGTCAGGCGGCGGTGATGTGGTGGCCCATTCAAGCGTCCAGGCATCCCATGGATCGTCGCCGGCCTTCTTGCCCTTGAACAGGCTGTTCAGGATGTTGTAGGCGAAGAACAGGATGGCTGCGATCTGGAAGATCACGCCTATCGACGAGAGCAGGTTCCATAGTTCCCAGCCGCGATCGGCCTGATAGGTGTAGATGCGACGGGGCATTCCGAGCATGCCGCTTACATGCATGGGGCCGAATGTCAGATTGAAGCCGATGAACAGAAGCCAGAAGTGCCATTTGCCGAGCTTCTCATCCAGCATTCGGCCGGACACCTTCGGAAGCCAGTAGTAGATGGCCGCGAAGATAGAGAAGACGAGTCCGCCGAAGAGAACGTAGTGGAAGTGGCCGACGACGAAGTAGGAATCGCTGACCTGCCAGTCGAACGGTACGACGGCGAGCATGACGCCAGTCAGTCCGCCCAGCAGGAACTGGGTCAGGAATCCCAGTGAGAACAGCATCGGAGTGTGCAACAGGATCCGTCCGCCATAGAGCGTGGCGATCCAGTTGAACACCTTCATTCCTGTGGGGACGGCGATCAACATGGTCGATCCCATGAAGATGGCGTTGACCATCGGGCTGAGTCCCAACGCAAACATGTGGTGGACCCAGACGCCCAATGAGATGAAGCCGATGGCGATCGTGGCCGCCACCATCAATGGGTATCCGAAAATCACCTTTCGGCTGAACACCGGGATGATCTCCGAGACATACGCGAACGCCGGGAGAATGAGGATGTAGACCTCCGGGTGACCGAAGAACCAGAAGAGGTTCTGCCAAAGAACGGCGGACCCGCCTCCCTGAGTATCGAAGAAGTGCGCCCCGAGCCATCGGTCGAAGAGCAGCATGACCTGGGCGGCGGTCAATGGCGGCATGGCGATCATGATCAGGATCGCATCGATGAACATCAGCCAGACGAAGAGCGGCATCTTCATGAGTGACATGCCGGGGCAGCGACGGCACAGAATGGTGACGATCAGATTGATGCCCGTCGCGATCGAGCCGAAGCCACTGATGCCGATGCCGAGAATCCAGTAGTCGGTGCTGTGTCCGCGGTTGAAGGTCTTCTCCGTCAGTGGTGCGTACGCAAACCAGCCCACATCGGGGGAGGAGCCCATGCCGTACAGCCCCTGGGCGCCGAAATAGCTGTAGTAGAGAAGAAGTCCTCCGAAAAGGAACAGCCAGAATCCAAAGGCATTGAGCCTCGGGAAGGCGAGGTCCCTCGCACCGATCATGAGGGGTACGAAGTAGTTCGCGACGCCCAGCAGGATCGGCATGCCGACCAGGAACACCATGGTGGTGCCATGCATGGTGAAGAGGCGATTGAATTCCTCGGGACCGACGACGTTCAGCCCGGGCCAGGCCAGCTGCCATCGCATCATGCTTGCTTCGAAGCCGCCGATCAGGAAGAAGATGAGTCCGGCGGTGACGTACATGACGCCGAGCTTCTTGTGGTCGGAGGTCGCGATCCACTCGTGGAGCCGCGTCGTGAAGGTGGCGCCTCTCATCTGGCTCTGGAGCCCTTGGTTTTGCCGGTCAATGGTGCTCACTTGAGGGTCTCCAGATATTGGCAGACCAGCTCGATCTCCTCGTTGGTCAATTTCATGGCCGGCATGTCGCAGCCGGGCTTGATCGTCTGTGGATCATGGATCCACTGTCTCAGGTATTTCGGTTCGTTGGGGGCGGCACCGGCGCCGATGACGGTTCGGCTCATGAAGTGCGTCAGATCGGGTGCGAAGGTCCCGTTGGCGACCGTTCCCCGAATGGTGTGGCAGTTGATGCAGGCCGTTCGCTCGAAGATGTGCCGTCCCTTGGCGACCTTTGGATCCTCGACAGCGGACTTCTGCTGTTCGGCTACCCATTTCTTGAATTCCGATTCGGGTTCGACGATGACGGTGATGAGCATGTTCGCGTGCGCACCGCCGCAGTACTCGGCGCACTGTCCGACGTACTTGCCTGCCATGTTGGGTTGCAGCCAAAGATGATTCTTGTCTCTGTTTGGAACAAGATCGGTCTTGCCTGCAAGCTGTGGAACCCAGAAGGAGTGGATCACGTCGGCCGATTGCAACGAAAGGAAAGTGGGGATCTCGGTTCCGTCATCCCCGATGGGGATGTGCAGTTCATTGGCGGTTACGAAGCCATATTCCGGATAATCGAATTCCCACCACCAGCGATGTCCCACCACGGTGACCTCAAGAGCGCCTTCCGGTGGCGTTTCCTTCTCGATTTCGAATATTCCACGTGCCGACACCATGAAAAGCACGAAAACGATCAGGATCGGCAGTACTGTCCAAGCCAGTTCGATGGGATTGCTGCCATAGATCTGGGCGGGTTCGTCCTGCTCCTCCGCGTTATCTCCGTCCTTGTGGCTGTATCGAACGATGCTGAAGATGATCATTGCCATGACAATCACGCCGAGAGCACCGACAATGCCGATCACAAGCCAGGTGATGTCCAGAATCTGCTGGGCTGGCGCGCTTCTTGGTGCGAACATCGTTGGAGATGATGCGGCGCCATCACAGAGTGGGCCTTGCTTGATCGTATCGGGGGCGTCCTCGGCAGCAGCCGCCGGAGAGGTCTGCAGGCCCATGGAGAGCAGTATGACCAGACAACAGATGGTCCATTGGAAAGAGGACTGCAGTAGTGAAGACGGTACCCGGGCGGGCTTCGTCGATCTCTCTTGCATCATCCTGAAAACTCCAATCCTGCTCGTCCTGAAGGGGCCCATTGCGGGCTTTGCAGGTCACGCTTACAAGCAAGCTAACAGCTTCTTCAAGCCTCACGCAAACAGCTGTCAAGCGGCATTTAGCTACTTGAGAATGAGTTTCAATAGGATTCCAGGCCGTTTGGGAGGGACTCATGAGTCCGAATGAACTCAAGCAGTCGATCGAGGCCTGCATGCTCCAGGATCGTCGTCGTTTCCAAAGGCGGCTTCGACGCCTGAAGGGCCGCCGTGACCAGGCGGTCAGAGAGGCGGGGCTTCGGAAGCTGATCGGGCATGTCGAAGACTCGATGGCAAGAGTCGAGAGAAGAAGACAAAGCCTTGTTAAGCAAGAGTTTAAAACAGACCTTCCGATTCTTGAGTTCAGGGTTGAGCTGGCCAAGGCCATTCGGGAAAACCAAGTTGTCATCGTCTGTGGGGAGACGGGTTCCGGCAAGACGACCCAGCTGCCGAGGATCTGTCTCGACATCGGGAGAGGGCTCTTTGGAATGATCGGCCACACTCAACCCAGACGCTTGGCTGCTCGATCCGTGGCCCATCGACTTGTCGAGGAATGTGGGCCGGATGTCTCAATCGGATTTCAGGTCAGGTTCAAGCGGACGCTTCCCGAGGAAACCATCGTCAAGGTCATGACCGATGGGATCCTGTTGGCCGAACTGGCGGATGATCCACGGCTCGAGAAATACGACACGATCATCATCGACGAGGCGCATGAACGAAGTCTCAACATAGATCTTCTCATGGGATGCCTAAAGGGGATTCTCGCCAGGCGTCCCGAGCTTCGCGTCATCGTGACATCTGCCACGATCGATTCGCAGAGGTTCTCGGAGTTCTTCGACGACGCGCCTGTGTTCGAGGTGTCCGGTCGACAGTTTCCGGTCGAGATCATCCACGCCAGGACAGGTGATTCTCCAGATGATCCCGAGAAGACGACGGCTCGTGTGTGTGAATGCATGGGTGATGTTCTGGAGGCGTATCCGGATGACGGTGACGTGCTCGTGTTCCTACCGGGGGAACGTGAGATACGTGATCTCTCGAAGGTGCTTCATGGCTCGCATGGGAAGGACTTCGATGTCGTTCCGCTGTACGCGAGGCTGTCCCTCTCCGCTCAGCAGAAGGCGCTTCGGCCGGGCAGTCGCAGAAGAATAGTGTTGTCGACGAATGTCGCGGAGACATCGCTGACCGTCCCTGGCATCCGGGTGGTGATCGATTCGGGTCTGGTTCGAATCAATCGCTTCAGTGCCAGAAGAGGGATCAATCGATTGCCTGTCGAAGGGGTGTCGGTTGCATCGGCGAATCAAAGGGCCGGTCGTGCGGGTCGCATCGCCCCGGGGACCTGTTATCGACTGTATTCAGAGGGCGCTCTTCAGCGGCGAGATCCATTTACCGCGCCCGAGGTCATGAGGACCAATCTTTCATCGCTCATCCTTCGACTGGCCGAGCTGGGGTTCACCGACATAGATTCGTTCCCTCTGCTCGATCGTCCTCGCCCTGCGGCTGTTCGGGCCGGGCTGGAAACACTCCATGATCTTGGTGCATTGGACACTTCAGGTGGATTGACCAGCCTTGGTAGATCGATGGCGAAGCTGCCGGTCGATCCCCGCATTGCTCGCATACTTCTTTCTGCTCAGGCATATGGCTGTCTGGATGACATTCTCGTCATCGCCAGCGCATTGGCCATCTCCGATCCTAGGTTGCGACCGCCTGATCAGGAGGATCAGGCCGCGCAGCGGCATGCGGCCTTCAAGGTCGAGGGCTCGGACTTCCTGTCACTGAGGGCGCTCTGGAGGAGTTGGTCGCAGGTGAGTCGACAGGGGCAGAGTCGGCGGCGGTGGTGCCGGGAGAATTTCCTCTCCTGGGTACGGATGCTTGAATGGCGGGAGATCCACGATCAGCTTCGGCGGATGTTGCGTGAGTCCGGGATTCGAAGTGGTGGCGGGAAGGGGGATGACGAGTCGATTCATCGAGCGTTGCTCAGCGGCCTCGTTGCCAATGTCGGGAGCCATTCGCGTTCCGAGCAGGAGACTGATCCCGCGGCACGAAAGAACAAGGGGGTCTATGACGGGCCGGGACGCCGTCGGTTTCGGATACACCCAAGCTCCGATCTTTCCGGGCAGCGTCCCGATTGGATCGTCGCCGCCGAGATCGTAGAGACCACTCGGCTCTGGGCGAGAAGAGTGGCCAAGGTCGAGCCCGACTGGATAGTCGAGGCGGCATCACATCTCCTCGAGCCGGTGCATGGCGATGCTTCATGGGATTCTCGACGAGGCTCCGCAGTCACGACTGAGAAACGGGTGTTCAGAGGTTTGATGGTGCCGGGTTCGCGAATTGTCTCGTATGCCGTCGTCGATCCATATGTCTCGCGTCAGATGTTCATCGAGGATGGCCTTGTTCGCAACGGGATCCAGCGGACGTTCCCATTTCTGGATCACAACCGAAAGTTGCAGGATCGGATCGAGGCGAGTGAGGCCAGGCTTCGTCGTCGTGATCTTCTTGTGAGCGAAATCGATCGATGCGCGTTCTATGAGGCTCGGATTCCGATGGAAGTGGTCGATCTGCTTTCCTTCACTGCGTGGCTCGAGTCCGTGACTCCGCAAGAGGCGGATGCCCTGAGGATGCAGGAGTCCGATCTCCTCAGACGTACCGTCGAGATCAACGAGGAAGCGTTTCCTCCAACGCTCGATGTCCATGGCTGTTCATGTGAGATCAGGTATGGATTCGAGCCCGGGTCGGCCCACGACGGGATGTGCATCCGTCTGCCCTTGGCCCTTCTTCGGGCCTTGATCCGGAACAGTTGGAATGGCTGGTCCCCGGACTGCTGGACGAGAAGATAGAGACGATCATTCGCGGACTCGACAAGTCGATACGTCGCGAATGCCAGCCGGTGAATGAGACCGTTGCCTGGTGCCGTCAGAACATGCAGGATCGCACGCAGCGATTCGTCACGGCGATGGCTCGCTCGATCTCGATCAGGTCGGGCCTCGATGTCACGGTGGAGATGGTCGCCTCGGTGCAGCTCCCCCCGCACCTTCTGGCCATGGTCGAAGTGATCGATGGTGATCAGGTGGTCTGCAGCGATCGGGATATCCGTTCGATGCAGTCATCGCACGGGGGCCGAGCAGCGGCAGGCTTTCTGGAGTTGGTGTCATCCCATCCACGAAGGCAGTCGGGGTTGACCGGTTGGCCGTCCGGGGCGTTGCTTGATCAGATTCAGATCGATGTTGGTGGGACGATCGTTCCGGCCTGGACGGCGCTCGTCGACGAGGGCGGCACGGTGGGAGTCTCGCTCGTTCGGTCTTCCGAGGAAGCCGCACATCAGACGAGGCAGGGGCTGTGCCGTCTCGGCTTGATGATGTTCGGTGGAAGCATCGAGTTTCAGGTGGACCATCTGCCGGATCTCGAACGGATGGTGCTGCTCGCCGCGGGTTGCATGACCGGCAGCCAACTGCGTGATGGACTATCCATGCAGGCGACCGGGCGACTTCTGTTCGNTGATGANGGGATTGCGGGTCTGCTTCGGCCGGGAGCCTTCGATTCCCGAATCGAACAGGCTGCGNCCGGTGTCTCGGACGCGGTNCTTCGGACCGGCCAGATGCTCGATCAGATTCTGNCCACTCGTCAGGAGATTGCCATCATGCTCGAGTCGGGATGCCCANCNGGGTGTGAGTCTGTGTGGCAATCCGAGTCGAGGCATCTCGCTCGACTGTTCGAGGTGGGGGTTCTCCAGTCGACACCTTCCGGCTGGTTGTCGCAGTATCCAAGATGGCTTGAGTCGATACGGATCAGATTGCAGTCGGCTCGACGTCATCCCGGGGATCATTCCGCAGGATCCATCGCCGTGGATCGATGGGAGAAGCCCTTGATGGAAATCTGGCCACAGCGGGATTCGCTGGCGACAGGAGCCCTGCGCCAGATGGGATGGTTGATCGAGGAATGGCGGGTCGGAACCTTCTCGCCGAATCTGGGCCAGGCAATACCAGTTGACGAGGAATCCCTCCGCAAGCAGTGGGAGGAGATTCGCCGGAGCTCAGGTGGTTGAACCGTCGGCCGGTCGAGGATCTCAGTTGGACACTGTTTCGTGTTCGGCGGATCGGCCGACGCTGTAGTACATCCAGCCGTCGTTCGTCATGGTGTCGTGGTCCCAGATGTTGCGTCCATCGAACACGAGAGGGGACTTCAGGGTCGACTTGATTCGATCGAAGTCGGGTGTTCTAAATTCCGGCCATTCCGTGCATACGATCAACGCATCTGCCCCCGGAAGTGCCTGATACATGTCCTCGACGATCTTGATGTCCAGTTCGTATCGGGCGAACGTGTCGCGGGCAATCGGGTCGAAGGCCGTCACGGTAGCGCCGGCTTCAAGCAGGCCGGTGATGATCGTGTGGGCGGGAGCCTCCCGCACATCATCGGTGTTCGGCTTGAATGCAAGGCCCCACACGGCGATATGGACGCCCTTCAGATCGTTGTTGAAGTGTCGCAGGATCCTGTTGATGAACCATGGGCGTTGTGCCTGGTTGACATCGTGCACGGCCTGGTTGAGGAGGCATGGGATGTTTGAATCCTCGCCCATCTCGATGACGGCAAGAGTGTCCTTGGGGAAGCATGAACCGCCATAGCCAAGTCCCGGATACAGGAATTCACGACCGATGCGACGGTCCGCACACATGCCTTCGCGGACCTGTCGAATATCGGCGCCGTAATGCTCGCAAAGCCTGGCCATCTCGTTGATGAAGGAGATCTTGGCCGCCAGCATCGCATTGGACGAGTACTTGACCATCTCGGCGGATGGGATCTCCATGAACATGAGTGGACGATCCTGACGGACGAAGGGCTCATAGAGTCGTTCGAGTCGTTCGCGTCCGACATCATCATGGATGCCGCAGACGATGCGGTCCGGCTTCTGGAAGTCGGCGATGGCATCGCCTTCCTTGAGGAATTCTGGATTGTCGGCCACCGAGAAGGGGTGGTCCGTCAAGGCGGCGATCTGATCACGGACCTTGTAGGTGGTACCCACCGGAACGGTCGACTTCACGATGACCAGTGGGTGATCGGTCTCGCATTCTGAATCGTTCATGGCTTCAGCGATATCTCTTGCGACAGCCATGACGGCGGACAGGTCGGAGCGTCCATCGGCGCCGGTCGGTGTACCCACGCAGATGAAGATCAGATCGGCGCCGGAATAGGCCTCTCTGCGATCCGACGTGAACCGGAGTCTCCCGGACTTGGAATTGAGGTGCATGAGTTCCTCGAGCCCCGGTTCATAGATGGGGCAGGAGCCGGCCTTCATTGAAGCAACCCGGGATTCATCGATGTCCAGACAGGTGACTTCGTTTCCAGTGTTGGAAAGGCAGACTCCCGTAACGAGCCCTACGTATCCAGAACCGACGATGGTGACGTTCAACACGGTGTGCTCCCTCGCGATGATCTCGCGGTGAACTTCAGGGGTGGTCCGCGGCGATGTACCTTCCGCAGATCCGAAGTATACCTTGAGGGGCACTTCATACGACCGTGGAGCGTTCAAGTTCCTGAAGTCTGGATTTGAGCAATACGGCTGGATCCCCGCAGGTCATTTGGCCTGCAAAGCCGCCTATCGCCCCGTTGGACCTGATCACTCTGTGGCAGGGCACGAGTAGGGGTGTGTGGTTGTGTCTCATGGCCGACCCCGCTGCTCGGGCGGCTCCGGGCTGTTGGGCCAGTTCGGCCAGCTCCCGGTATGAGATGGTCTTCCCCGGGGGGATGGAACGGCAGGCTTCAAGGCATCGAGTTCTGAAAGGGGTGGTTCTGGGGATTTCAAAGGCTGGTGGAGGGGTCCATTTCCCGGCCATGGTTGATTCGACCCATCTGGCGATGTCCTCTCGCAGGGCCGGGTCGTATCGGCCTCCTTGTGGGTGGCGTCCGATCGTTTTCCATCCGGAATGAAGCCCGCCATCCGAATCGACCGCCAGGCGAAGTTCGCCGAACGGGGTGGGGATATCACGCCAGAATTCGATGCGATGCATCGCTAGATCGTACCCTGTACAAACCGAACCAACTGCCAGGAGGCCTTTCCACATGTCGACGACGACGAACTCATCAATGGATGCACTGTCACAAGGACTTCTTGAACTGCTGGAATCGCATGACCCGGCCGTGGCTGCGATTCTGTCCGATGAAGCGGACCGGCAGCGAACCACCCTCGAACTGATTGCATCCGAAAACCATGTCAGTCCGCAGGTGATGCATGCCATGGGTTCCTGGATGACCAACAAGTATGCGGAGGGGTATCCCGGCGCTCGTTACTACGGTGGATGTGAACACTACGATCTCGTCGAGAACCTGGCATGTGATCGTGCCAAGGAGCTGTTCGGTTGCAATTTCGCGAACGTCCAGCCTCACAGTGGAGCCAATGCGAACATTGCCGCTTTCATGGCCCTGCTCGCGCCGGGCGACAAGGTGCTTTCCCTCCCGATCAAGTCTGGCGGCCATCTCAGCCATGGGCTGAAGCCGAACTTCTCGGGCACCTTCTTCGAGATCCATGAATACGATCTCGATCCCGACACGGAGCAGCTCGATTACGACGTCATCGCGAAGATCGCCGAGGAGGTTCAGCCCAAGTTGATCATCTGCGGATATTCCGCGTATCCGCGAATCATCGATTTCGAGCGTTTTCGTTCCATTGCTGACTCGGTCGGCGCATTCCTGATGGCCGACATCGCGCATATCGCCGGTCTTGTGGCCGCTGGCGTCCATCCATCCCCGTTCCCGCATGCCCATGTCGTGACGACGACCACGCACAAGACTCTTCGCGGTCCTCGCGGTGGTCTTGTTCTGAGCGATGATGAGGAGATCGCCAAGAAAGTCGATCGAAAGGTGTTTCCCGGTTCACAGGGCGGGCCGTTGATGCACATGGTCGCCGCGAAGGCCATCGCCTTTCAGGAGGCGCTTCAGCCTTCGTTCCGGAATTACAGCCGTGCGGTCGTGGACAACGCGGCAGCGTTGGCCGAGTCCCTTGTTTCCCATGGGTATCGACTGTGTTCCGGTGGCACGGAAAACCATCTCATGCTCGTTGACCTTCGTACTCGGGACTCAGAACTGACGGGTGCGGATGCGGAACAGTGGTTGGAGTCGGCAGGCATCATCACCAACAAGAACGGCATTCCAAATGATCCACGTTCACCACGAGTGACCAGCGGTCTGCGTCTTGGTACACCTGCCCTGACCACTCGTGGTCTGGGCGTTGGGGAGATGAAGGAAGTGGCGGCGTTGCTGGATCGCGTCATGGGTTCACACGGAGATGCCGCGACCTGTGAAGCAGTTCGCAAGGATGTGCGTTCCTTGTGCGATCGCTTTCCGCTCCCGCACTGATTCCAGTCAGTGCAGTTGTCTTCGGGCCTCATAGACGGCGGCGCATACGGTGGTGGCCAGATTCAGGCTTCTGATTCCTGGTTGCATCGGCATGACGAGTTCGTGTTCCGCTCCATTGCTTGATCGCAGCCATGCTCTCACCGTCTCCGGGACACCGCCGCTTTCGCTTCCAAAGATGAAGTAGTCGTCAGCCTGATAGTCGGCATCCCAGTACGCTCGACGTCCCTTCGTTGTCAGCAGCCAGGCGCGCGTGGGCCGTTCCTGCTCGAGAAAGGCCTCCCAGCTGGCATGTTCACGGCAATCCACGAGGTGCCAGTAGTCGAGGCCTGCTCGACGTCTGGCCTTGCCCGACATGTCAAATCCAATCGGATGGATGATGTGTAGCCTGCAGCCCGCAGCAGCGGCAGTTCTACCGATATTCCCCGTATTGTTGGGAATTTCGGGGTGTACAAGAACGATGTTAAGTGGTGGCAGGGACACAACATGAGTCTACCGTCCTCCGGCTGTTTTTTTTCGAGGTATAGTCATCAGACGGGCTTTGGGCCCGCGGAATAGAGAGGATGAAGGAGACAATACTGTGGCCAACCACACGACCGATCAGATCAGAAATGTTTTGTTTGCTGGCACATCAGGTGCCGGAAAGACCACGCTTGTCGAGGCGATGCTTGTCCATGATGGAATCATCAGTCGTGCAGGCAGGGTCGAGGACGGAAACACGGTCTCGGACTGGGATGATCTTGAGAAGAGTCTTGGCTTCAGTGTGGATTCGAGTGTGCTGCATCTATCCCATGCCGGCTGTCATCTGAACGTCATCGATACGCCCGGACGAAACGATTTCTTCGGCAAGGGCATCGCCTGTCTTCCAGCTGTCGAGACCATGGTGCTTGTGCTCGATCCGACGGTAGGTCTGGATCCAGTGGCTCGACGAATGATGAAGATGGCCATCCAGCGCAATCTGCCGCGGGCGATCGTGATCAACAAGATCGACTCGGGTGCCGATCTCAGTGAGTTTCTCGAGGCGTTGCAGGCGACGTTCGGCACCGAATGCAGGCCGATCAATCTGCCTGCCGATGGCGGCAAGTCGATCATTCGATGCTTCAAGTCGGGAGATGGAGAATCGGATCTTGGATCTGTCGGTGATTTCCATACGGGTCTCGTGGATCAGGTCGTCGAGGTTGACGAGGAACTGATGGAACAATATCTCGAACAGGGAGGGGTCACCCCCGAGCAGCTCGAGGCTCCATTCAAGCGGGCCATGCGTGAAGGGCACCTGGTGCCGGTTCTATTCACCTCCGCAAAGGAGAACATCGGTGTCGAGGAGCTGCTCGATCAGATCTCGGAGTTCTTCCCGAATCCCGCGGAGGGGAATGCCAGGCCCTTCCAGGTCGTCACGAGCGATGGGCGTGAGGACATCACGGTGGAGGCGGATGCGGGCAAGCCACTGGTGGCCCATGTCTTCAAGGTGGCATCGGATCCATATGTCGGCAAGATGAGCTACATGCGAATACATCAGGGCAGCATCAACAACGGGGACAGTCCACGAGTCGATGATGAACGAAAGGGGGTCCGCGTCAGCCACTTCTTCGAGGTGCAGGGCAAGGACACCGCGGAGACCAAGACCGCCGTGCCCGGTGACATCATCGCCGTCTCGAAGGTCGATGAGATCAACTATGACAGCGTTCTTCATGCTGAAGAAAAGAATCAGGTCGCCATCCGGCCCATTCCAACGCCGAAGCCGATGTTCGGTCTGGCGATCGAGGGGACGAGCAAGGGGGCCGAGTCCAAGATCGGCGATGCCTTGTCGAAGATGTCCTCGGAGGATCCGACCTTCCAGGTGGAGCGGAACGTCGCCACAGGGGAGCTGGTGATTCGCGGTCTCGGTGAAAACCATCTGCGAGCCAAACTTCGACTTCTGAAGGACCGCTACGGGGTCGAGGTCGATTCTAAGCCGCCGAAGGTGGCCTACAAGGAGACCATCACGGGCAAGGCGGAAGGTCATCACCGGCACAAGAAGCAGTCCGGAGGATCCGGTCAGTTTGGTGAGGTGTATCTCCGGGTCGAGCCGCTGGTCGGTGAAGAGAACGATGGTGTGGTTGACGGGTTGCTCTTCAAGGACGACACCTTCGGCGGATCTGTACCAAAGCAGTTCCTGCCAGCGATCGAGAAAGGTGTGCGTCAGGTCATGGTTGGCGGCGCTGTCGCGGGCTATCCGATGCAGGACGTCGTCGTCTCCGTCTATGACGGCAAGCATCATCCGGTCGATTCCAAGGAAGTCGCATTCGTCACGGCCGGCAAGCGTGCCTTCATCGATGCGGTTCAGAAGGCCAATCCGGTTCTTCTGGAGCCATTCGTGAAGATGGAGATCACGGTTCCTCAGGATGCAATCGGCGATATCTCATCCGATCTTTCCGGTCGGCGGGGACGAATTCAGGGGACGGATGTTCTTCCCGGCAATCAGGTGGTGATGCATGCCGAGGCGCCGTTGTCCGAGGTCATGACCTATGCGGCTCAGCTCAAGTCAATTACCGCTGGTGCAGGTAGTTACTCCATGGAGTATTCGCACGATGAGAACACGCCTCCCAATGTTCAGGCGGAGGTTGTGGCGGCATTCAAT
The DNA here is from genome assembly GCA_002716385.1 of Phycisphaerae bacterium. Lineage (GTDB taxonomy): Bacteria > Planctomycetota > Phycisphaerae > Phycisphaerales > SM1A02 > UBA1668. The sequence continues at coordinate 73,385 of PBAX01000002.1, forward strand.
CCGGTGGAAGACGAGGACTGATCGGGCTTTGCGGTTACACTGCCAATAGTGAGTAAGAGCGAACGACCCTTCGTGGATTCAATCTTGAGCCAGCTTCCTGCTGGTTGTGTAGTGTTGATCTCGGCGGGGGTTGTGGCCCTTGGAATCTCCACCTACTCGAATGAGTACAGCATCCTGCCGACCATTCATCTGGTGGCAGGCCTGCTTGGCTTGACCGGTGCCATCATCGGCTGGGTATTGGGTAATCAGAATGCGATGCTGTTCTGGTTCTCCGGTGTGTTGAGTCTGATGCTGGTTGCGATCGGCTATCAATATCTCGACGACCCAACCATGGAGATTGCCGGTACCGCCCTAATGGGTGCCGGTTTCCTTGGGCTGGTATTCACGACGGCTCTGTATGCGTTGTTCTCCAGATTGAACGACAACCGGTCCGAGGAGTTGCCGGACCAGCGATCGGTGAAACTCCTCGAGCTCATATACAGCCAGACCATGTTGAGCGATACCGCAAGACGTGTTCTCTATCGCGAACGTGAGTTGGCCTTGCTTCGTCGCACGATCGAGGAGGATATCGAGAAGGGTGATTTCAATGCTGCTCTGGTCCTTTGTCAGGACATGGAGCAGCTCTTCGGCTACGCCGAGGAGGCGGATGAGGCCAGAGAGCGTGTCCTGGAAATACGGAACGCCAAGCAGGCTGCCCAGATCGACGAGAAGATCTCCGGAGTTCACAGGATGCTCGAGAGAGGCAGCTGGAGAAAAGCCGAGCTGGCTGCCACCAGATTGCATCGCCTGTATCCGGACTCTCCCAAGCTTCAGGAGCTCGAGCAGAACATCAAGATCGCCATGGAGGATCGCAAGCGAATGCTCCACTCGCATTTCGTTTCCTCCATCGCATCGGGCGATACTGAACGGTCGATGGGTATCCTGCGTGAACTGGATCGCTATCTATCGCCCGAAGAGGCCGAGGCCATCCGGGCATCTGCTCAGGAGGTCATTAATGGCCATCGAGAGCTGCTTTCCAATCGTTTCCGCGAGGCGGTCTCCGCTCATGAGTGGGGAGAGGCCATCCGGGCCGGGGAGCACATCATGATGGAGTATCCAATGGATACCATGGCAGCTGAAGTCGGTGAAATGATGGACCGGCTTCATGAGAGGCAACAGGCATCGGAATCCGCATCGGAGTAATTGGATGTTCTCAAGGATGAGAGACAAGACATCTGCAAATCGCAACAATCGTGTCGGCGCAGGCATGTCCCTGCTGGCCTGTCTGACGGTTGGCTTGTTCGTTCCAGGATGCGTCATGGAGGACTTCAATGACATTGGCGAGACCTTCTTCGCCAAATCACCGGCTGAAGCTGCGCGAGATGCATTGGATCCCTACAACCCGGATCTGAGACGCGAGGGTGTTGTTCTGCTTTCCAACGCACCCTTCGGGGGCGTTGATGCCTATTTGAAGATGTATCGAGACTATGTCGAGAATGATCCCGATCCACTGGTCAGGGGTGCCGCCATCACGGCACTTGCTCGCCATGGTGATGCTCAGGATGCCATGCTGATTGCGCCGTTTCTCAGCCGTGAGGTAGAGGAGAATGAGACGGTTCGCTGGTATTCGGCGCTCGCGTTGCAGCGTCTGCACAATGTCGAGGTCATTCCTGTTCTGGAGAAATCAATCCGGGACGAGGAGGAGACTGGCGAGATCAGGGCGGCTGTCTGCATCGCACTCGGTCAGTACCCGGAGGATCGCGTGGTTCAGATGCTTCTCTTCGGGCTTGATGCAAGGGAGCTGTCGGTCAACATCGAGGCTGGTGAAGCGCTCTGGCTGCTCACGGGCGAGCAGTTCGGAATGGATCGTGTCGCCTGGCAGAACTGGTATACAGCGGCTCTGGCAAACAGGAACGCCTTCAAGAATCAGCAGGCCTACTTCTACCCGACGTACGATCGAGACAAGTCATGGTGGGAATATGCCGCCTTCTGGCTGGATACCAGCTGGGAGAAGCCGTCTTCGCCGACAGGCTTGCGTTCACGTGAAGAACGTCGAACATGGGAAATGGAGGGTTCGCCGTCCGAGGCCGCGGTTGAGCAGGGTGTGGAAAGAAGTGAATTCGAAAAGGTGGACGATCTGCCGTGACCATTCGCTGCGTGCATGTCGAGGGCGGAGAGATCCAGCTCCAGAGCAGAGCCGAGCCCATTCGCGAAGCTGGGCAGGCGATCGTCGAGATCACACGGGCCGGGCTCTCCCATCTAGATGCGGCCATAGGTCAGGGCCGAGTCGACTTCACGGGTGTTCCCGGTCAGGAGATGGTCGGTCGAGTCACGCAGGTGGATTCCGAGCAAGAGGAGTGGAAGTCGGCGAGAGTTGTCATCGATCCGTTGATCAACTGCAGCCAATGTCGCTGGTGCGGCGCCGGTTTGCGATCCCAGTGCAGTGATCTGCGCATCATCGGGCGATCGGGCGCTGATGGAGGTTTGGCGACCCATGTGGTCGTTCCACTCACCTCTCTCGTCAGGATCCCTGATCATGTCGATGATGATGCGGCGGTGTTCGCCGTGCCGGTATCTCGAGCGATTCAGGCTGCTCGACAGGCCACCATTCAGGGGCAGACATACGTAACCATCGTGGGGGACAATGCACTCGCATTGCTCACAGCTCAGGTCCTGGTCAGGCTCAATGCTTCTGTGCGGGTGCTTGGGGGGCACGAGACGCTACTGGATCGTTGTGAACGGTGGGGCATCCGTCATCGACGACGCGAGGAGGCGGGGCATCGGGCCGATCAGGACATCGTGGTCGAGTGTACTGGTGAGCGACCGGCGGTCGCCGCCACACTGGGATTCGTTCGGCCTCGAGGCACGATCATCCAAATGATCGCGCCTCGGGTCGTGGGTGATCGAGGGACGACACTCGATCTGCAGAAGCTCGTGGATGGAGAGATTCGCCTGATTGGATCCTCCTTTGGTCCCGTGCGGGAGGCGGTCGATCTCATCGCCACCGATCAGATCGATGTGGTGAGCCTTGTGGGGGTCCGGAAGCGGCTTGAGGACGTGCCCGGGATTCTTTCGGATCCACAATTGGCCACTGGTCGCAAGGTGCTCGTTACGCCTTGACGTTACCCTGTTGGTCTCGTGGAATCCCCATCACCCAAAGACAACACCGCATCGGATCCGATCGAGCTTAGCGAGCCGCCGGCTGCGGCAGCTGGTGAAATTCAATCTGGGCGTCTGGCGGGAAAATCACTGGCTGCCGCCATCTCGATCGTGGCGTTCCCAGTGCTTCTTCAACAGCTCATGGCCGCATTCGTGGGTCTTGCGGACAAGATCTTCGCGGGACATCTGAGAAGTGAAATCGTGATACCGGCGTTGGATGGCGTTGGTGTGGGATCTTATGTTGGCTGGCTGATCGGAATCGCCATGTCGGGCCTAGGGATCGGTGGTCAGGCCATCATCGCTCGCTCGATGGGGGCCGGGGACGTCGATGTCGGTGAGAAGGCGCTGGGCCAGGCCATTTCCATGAGTGTTGTGTGGGGGGTGTTCTGCGGGATCGTGATGTGGTTGCTCGCCGATGAACTCGCGAGCATCGGTGAATTGAGTTCACAGGCCACCATTTTCTGCATCCAGTATGTACGTGTGTTTGCCGTGTCGATGCCCTTCTTCGGAATCGTCATGGTCGGTGCCATGTGCATGCACGGTGCGGGAGAGACAGTTCGTCCATTTCTGATTTCAGTCGGCATCAACATTGTGAATGTAAGCGTCTCGTGGATACTTTGTGGAGCCGACATCGATTTCGGTGATTCCATACTGGTCAATCCCTTCAGCTTCGATCTGGATGTGCTCGGCATCGCGTTGGGCAGCGTCTTCGGAATCGCTGTGGGAGCCGTGCTCACGCTCTTGATTCTGTTCAGAGGCATTCGAGATCTCAAGCTGAGACCCGGTAGCCTTCTTCCAAGTGCCTCGATGGCGTGGCGTGTGGTCAGGATCGGTATTCCCAACTTCCTCGAAGGCATGGCGATGTGGACGGCCAATATCTTCGTGCTCGGCTTCATCGGGACGATTGCGGGCAAGGCCATGAAGTCCGCCGCCATGGCGGAAGAGGGACGGGGTTCGACAGATCTTGCTGTTGCCGGTGAGGGGCTGCAGGGTGCGCACATAATCGCCGTTCAGTGGGAATCATTCAGTTTTCTTCCAGGCTTCGCGATCGGCATAGCGGCGGGTGCGTTGGCTGGTCAGTATCTGGGGGCCGGAAATCTTGCCATGGCCAAAAAGGCCGTGTGGGTCTGTGTTTCCCTCGGCATGGCATTGATGGGCCTTATTGGGATCGGGTTCATCATCTGGGGAGAGACGTTGACATCGATCATCTCCCAGAACACCGTTCATCTGGAAGTGGTTCCGACGCTGCTTGTCATCTGTGGTGCGACGCAGATCTTCTTCGCCGCCTCGATGATCATAAGGCAGGCGTTGCGTGGGACCGGAGATACAGTCTGGGTCTTCATCATCACGGTCGTCTCGAGTTACGGAATCCGTCTGCCGCTGGCCTGGTTCCTCGGGGTCTATCTGGAATGGGGCCTGCCCGGAATCTGGATCGGACTGTGTGGTGAACTGGGTGTGCGTGCGGTGTTCTTCACCATGCGTTTCGTCCAGGGTGGCTGGGCGAAACGGGCGATCTGAACAATCGGATCCTGATTGAGCTCAGCTTTCTGCGGAATCCTGTGAGGTGTCATCGGCAGCTGGTGCCGATTCGGGCTTGGCCTCGGGCTCTTTGGAAGCTTCCTCGGCCTGTTGTTGCCGTCTCTGGATCTGGCTGATCTTGTTCTTGTCGGGAGAGAGCAGGATGCTCATGCGTCGTCCTGCCATCCTCGGCTCCATCTCGACCTTCGAGATGTCCTCAAGGGTCTCGATCACGTGGTCCATTCGTTCACGCCCCCGTTCCCTGTGGAGCATTTCACGGCCACGGAAATTCTGGACGATCTGAACCTTGTGTCCGTCCATCAGGAACTTTCTCGCCTGCTGAAGTCGGATGGCGATGTCATGGGGATCGATCTTCATCGAGCGTCCTAGACGGATCTCCTTCGTCTCAAGTGCCTTTGAACGGGCGCGATTCGCCTTTTCCTTCTTGGACTGTTCATACCGGTACTTGCCGAAATCGAGGATTCGGCACACCGGGGGATCTGATTCCGGGGAAACCTCCACGAGATCCAGATCGGCTTCCTTGGCTCGCTCGATAGCATCTCGTACGTCCACGACACCGATCATCTCTTCATTCTGATCAATGAGGCGAATCGGCGACTTGCGTATCTGGTCGTTGATTCGAGGAAGGTTCTTGACGTTTTCCTGAGGCTTGAAATAGCGGCGGCGTGCGATGGCTCAGATCTCCGAGTACAGGGACAGGTAGGCCGACCCTGCGCACGAGATGACTCGTGAGAAAGTCGGCGTGATTGAACGAATGCAGCACGTCATGCCGGAAGCTGAGAAGCGAGGCTTTGTTCTGGGGCTTGCAAGGATGCAACGGCTCCGAAGGACGGCTGGAAAGGACGGCTCGAACGGTCCGCCTCTGAACCAAGAGCGTACCGGGAGCGATTGCTGAGAGCAACATCAAACCCGGCTTTGAGGCCCGTTGGCGGGGCATGGGCGTTGGTTGGATCCATCAGGCGTCTGGGAACAGGGTGCTTCTGGCGGTTCCATGAGCACGATCGGCGACTTCCTTGGCGATGGCCTGAACGAAATCGTCGAGCGCGACTGCTCCCAGATCCTTCTCGATTCCATGGACTCGCACGCTGACGGTCTGGTTCTCCTCGTCCCGGGGCCCCACGACGAGCACGTAGGGGATCTTGAGTTCGGCAGCCGCTCGCACCTTGGCATTGAGCCGCTCGTCTCCGGCATCCAGTCCGGCTCGAAGATCATGAGCTCGAAGATCCGCCTGGACCTTCTTTGCGTAGTCGGCGGTCTTGTTGCTGACGGGAAGCACCCGGACTTGTTCCGGTGACAGCCACGCGGGGAAGGCGCCGGCGTAGTGTTCGATTAGGAAGCCGATGAATCGCTCCATGGATCCGAATGGCGCACGGTGGATCATGACTGGTCTGTGAGTGGTGTTGTCGGCGCCGATGTAGGTGAGGTCGAAGCGTTCGGGCAGGTTGTAGTCGACCTGAACGGTTCCGAGCTGCCAGTCACGGCCGATTGCATCCCTGACCACGAAATCGATCTTCGGTCCGTAGAAGGCGGCTTCGCCCTCCTCCGATTCAAACGGAACCCCCAGCAACTCGGCTGCTTCGACGCAGGCAGCTTCGGCCAGTTCCCAGTTGGATTCCTCGCCGACGTACTTGTCGCTCTGGGGATCCCGACGTCCAACGCGAACCCGGTATTGTTCGATGCCCAGCGTCTCGAAGATGATCTTCACCAGCTGCAGGCACCCCTGAATCTCATCCTTGATCTGTTCGGGCATGCAGAACAGGTGTCCGTCATCCTGAGTGAAGCCCCGTACCCGGAGCATTCCACTGAGTTCACCCGACTGTTCATGGCGATAGACCGTTCCGAATTCGGCCAGTCGCACCGGTAGGTCCCGGTATGAACGCTGCTCACTGGCGTAGATCCGGATGTGGTGGGGGCAGTTCATGGGCTTGAGCAGATAGCCTTCGACTTCTCCTGTCTCCAGCCTGTTGGAGAGATCTCCACAGGAGCATCCCTCCTCGGCCATGACCGTCATCTGGTCACGTTCGATGATGGGCGGATACTGGCTGTCCTGGTAGTAGGGGAAGTGTCCGGAGGTTCGGTAGAGCTCGAGTCGGCCGATATGTGGTGTGAAAACCTGGTCGTAGCCCTGACGATAGGTGTGCTTCGAGATGAAGTCCTGTAGCTCCTGTCGAATGATGCTGCCCGCCGGTTTCCAGAGAATGAGTCCTTGCCCGACAGCCTCGTCGATCGTGAAGAGCTTGAGCTGCTTGCCGATCACGCGGTGATCGCGTTTGCGAGCTTCCTCGAGTTGATGGAGGTGCTTCTTGAGCTGCTTCTTGTCGGTGAATGCCGTGCCGTACACACGCGTCAGGTTGTCGGACTTGGAATCGCCATGCCAGTAACTCGCGGCGATGTTCATCACCTTGAATCCACCGATTCTGCCGGTGGTCGGTACGTGCGGGCCTCTGCAGAGATCCTCCCAGTCCTCTCCCGGTGATCCGGTCGCATACCAAGAGAGGGCGTCCGAGCCGGCGTCGATGGCTCTTCTGGCATTGTCGATCTTGTACTTGCTTCCTTCCGACTCGACCTTCTGCATGCCCTCATCCGCCGGCATCTCGTATCGCGTGAAGGGGCGATTCTCGTCGACGATCGATTTCATTTCCTTCTCGATCTTCTCGAAGTCGTCGCTGCTGATGCGTTCACCGGCAGGAAGCCACATGTCGTAGTAGAAGCCGCCTTCGACGGGAGGGCCGTACACGAGTTGGACTTCCGGCCACAATCGCTGGATGGCTTCGGCCATCACATGCGCGGCGCTGTGACGGATCAGCCAGAGCGCATCCTCGCTCGATTCGGACTCGCCTTTGCGGGCCGTGATGATCGAGATCTCCGCGTCCTGTTCAATCTTGAACTGCAGATCGACGAGCTCGCCATCCACTCTGGCGCCGATGGCCGACTGGGCCAGACCGGGACCGATCGATTCCGCCACCTTGGCGGGGGTCACGGGGCCATTGAAGTCTCGAGTGGATCCGTCGGGAAGCTGGATGGTAGTCATGGTTTGTATTCCAAGTTCGGGTGGGGTCAGCAGGATACCCCGTTGGCGCTTGATCATGAGCCATTTCGAGGGCATCATCTCAAGTCCTGACGCTCGATGTGCGGTTCCCCTGCATGGAACCTTGGTCTTTCTTTGGGGTCAAATGGCCCATGAGGCCGACATCACAAGCAGTCAGGGGGTACTGGAGGGTCCATGATCTGCCCACGTTGCGGAGCCGACGACGACAAGGTGATCGACAGCCGTGCTGCCGAGGATGGTTACGTCGTACGCCGCCGGAGGGTGTGCAATGGGTGTGATCACAGGTACACCACCTACGAGCGAATCGAGCGTCGTCAGCGTCTGGTCGTCGTCAAGAAGGACGGTGCCAGAGATCAGTACGACCGCGGCAACATCCTCCGGGGCATTCAGGCCGCTTGCGGCAAGCGTCCCATTCCGGAGTCGGTGAAGGACGACATCGTTGATGCGATCGAGGGTGAGATCCATCGGGAGTTCGATCGCGAGGTGCCCAGTCGTGAAATCGGTGAACGCGTGGCTGCCCGCCTTCGTGGGCTCGATGCGATCGCCTACATACGATATGCCAGTGAATACCACAGCTTCCGGACGATTGACGAGTTCGTTGAGGAGGTGACCGAGCTGAAGACCAGGCCCCAGGATTCAGAGGGGCAGGATCAGCTGTTCGAGGAATAGCCGGAATCGATCATTTGGCGATCGTCTCGGCTTTCAGTTCCGGAGTCACATACAGGATTCTCAGGCAATTCTCACATTGGGTCAGGGATTCGATGTTGCCAAGAAGCTGGACCACGATGTTGAAGGGGAGATTCACGTTGCATGAGCTGCAGCAATACTCGCGGCGTTTCTTGTCGATTTCCTCGATGTGTGCCATCGCATCACCATCAAAATCGTCTGCGCACTGGGTGAACGTGCTCAGTGGCGATTCCGGGATAATCGCGGCCTTCACATCCCGTTCTCTCTGGAGTTCCGTAACGCGTTCCGCAATTTCCGCCTTGCGTTCTTCAAGTTCAGTCGCCGCTCTTGTTAGTACCGTTTGCCGTTCGGTGATGGCTTCCTCGAGCGTACCCATGTCCTCGTCGATCGATTCGATCTCCGACATCTCGGCTAGCGCCAATTCATCGGTTTCACCACGTGTCTGCTTGAGCGTATTCATCTCCTCGAGGAACGCGGAGTACTGCTTGGTGGTCTCGGCGGTGTTGAGCTCGTTGCGGAGCTTCTCGAGCCTCTCGTCCATCGCCTTCGTGTCGGTTTCGAAACCGCTGACGGCCACCTGTCGCTGCTTGCGACGGGTCTGGAGTTCCTCCTTGCGCTGTAGCAGTTCGTTCATCTGCCGGTTCTGTGCGTTGAAGAAGGTCTCTGCTGAACCGACGCGAGACTGAAGTCCTCGGAGCTGTCGCTCTACGAGATTGAGTTCCAGTAGATCTTCTATGAGGCTCATCGCTGATGGGTATCCTTGCTCGATTCGTGTGATTTACATTGACTCGTCTTCAACCCTCCAGTCTACAGGCAATAGGGGGCGTGGGGAATACAATGTTGCCTATTGAATTGAATCCCCCGAGATTGGGTGGATGATCAGCTGCAGTCTTGAATGGACAATCGAAGCATCCACCATGCCAGTGGTGCTGTCAGCAGCAGTGAATCGATCACATCCATGACTCCGCCCAGTCCCGGAAGCAGTGTTGAAGAGTCCTTCAGGCCCGCGCCACGCTTGAACAGGCTCATGGTCAGGTCTCCAGCTTGCCCAGTCACCGCCAGCACGGCTCCCATGATCAGCACCCACCACCAGGCCAGAGGGCAGTCGAGCAGGGCATCGAGTATCAAAGCGGCTGCCATCGAAGCGGCGATTCCCCCAATAAGGCCTTCAACGGTCTTTCCGGGGCTCAGCCATGGGATCAGTTTGTGTTTGCCGATGGCATGTCCGGTGAAATAGGCGCCGATGTCGCAGGATTTCACCACAAGCGCCACCCCGCCGATCATCCAGATCGATATGTCGGATCCTATGAGGAGAAGGAATCCACTGAGTACACCGATGTAGATCATGGCAAGCATGACGACGGCGGTCGACGCGAAGGCGTGCTCGACCTTCCTGCCTCGACTGAAAATCAGGAGTGATGCGACCATGGCCAGTGCGATGATCGTCAATGGAACAACGGCATCGAACTCGATCGGCAACGAGGCGGATAGCCATGTCGACAGCATCGCGGCAACGGTGGCAACGGCGGTCAACGGCTTGTTGGTGAGCAGGCCGTGCGCCTTGGCGATCTGGGTAATCTCGATGCTGGCGAGAGTGGCCACGAGAACGCCCACCACAGCGATGAGCAGGCCGGGGGGGAGCTGCCAGTTGCCAATTGCGACGGATCCGATCCTGGTATCCAGCCAAAGCAGGCCTACCAGGCCAAGGATGAAGCAGCTTCCGGTGACAAGTCTCTGGGCGAGCACTTCAGGAGGCTCCGTTGGCCGTTGCGATCGTGAGCCATTGTTCATAGCCGCCGGACATCGAACGGACGTGCCTGAAGCCTGCTAGCTGGAGGAACTTGGCCACGATGACCGATCGATTGCCTGATTTGCAGAAGACGACGATGGGTTTCTCGCGATGTGTCTCGATTTCATTGAAGCGTGTGCTGAACTGCTGGAGTGGAAGATGGATTGCGTTGTGAATCGAGCCATCCTCCCATTCCATGGACGTGCGGCAGTCGAGCAGGAGGAAGTCCTCGCCTTTGTGTACCAGCTTATGAACCTCCTGCGGCGTCACCTCCCATGGAGAGTTGTCCAGGGGTGTGGGGTATTCGCTTTGTGTTTCGTTTCCGCTGGACATGGCTGTTCATCGTACCTGATTGAAGGTTCCGGTCGTGGATGGCGACGTCAGGTATCCATCTGCCCGGCCACTCTTTCAATGGCCTGCTGTATGACGTCGAAATCGAACCCACGACGGGCGAGTCGGCCATGAAGCCTTTGTCGGCGAATGTCGGGTTCGCATGACTGGAGCGATCGCAGGGCCTTGGTGGCAACCATGATGGCTGCTTCCAGAGGATCTCCGGCAGCAGCCTTGGCGGCTTTGGCGGCATCTTCAGGTGAAACTCCATGACGTCTGAGTCGATGCTCGAGAAAACGGGCGGATGAGGGTGTCCGTCGGGCGATGGAGGTGGCGGCGTCGTCGGCGAATCGTTCGTCATCAAGCAGTTTGAGTTCCTTGAGTTTGTCGATCACCTGATCCACGATCGGATCGGTGTGTGCCCGCTTGCGAAGGAAATCGCGGATGTCCTTCGTCGAACGTGCCTTTCTCGCGATACGTTGCATGGCGGCTCGTCTGGCAAGTCGATACTCGTGGCAATCGGCGATTTGCTCACTAAGCCTGGTCGTCAGCGGCATGTCCACCCGCAGCCCCAGATCCACCCGATCCCGTTCCATGATGGTGGCGGCTTTTCGACCATCCACCTTCACGACACATGAATCGATGTCGCCTCGAGCGGCACCGAACCCGGTGATGGCCCCTGTGTCCGGTATGTTCGGCCGCTTGGGCTTGGGTGTTCTGTCGGCTGTTCTTCGAGGAGGTGTCATGAAAGGATTTCACCAAGCAGAGCCTCTATCTCACCTTCCGCATGGATGTCTCCCGACTCTCTGGCTTGATCGAGCCCCGCCTCGAGGGTCGAGCGGGCCTCCTCCGTCCGATCATCATCAAGCAGGCATCTGGCCTTGTGGTAGTAGGCATAGCAATAGTCCGCCTGTACCTCGATTGTGCGATCGAAATGGGCGATGGCGCGGTCCGTCTGTCCGGCCTTGGCGTACTCCATGGCGATCCCGTAGAGGCAGAATGCGTCGTCGGGTTCTGATTCGAGCATGTTCCTGAGCTGGCTTATTCGGTCCGTCATTTGGCTGCTCCCGTGTCCATCTTGAAACCGTATGGGTATCCTGTCCCGATGCTTCATCCCTCCAAGCCCTACCGCATTCTACCGAGGTTCCTGCCTGCGCTGCTTTGTCTGGCATTCATTTGTCCCATGGGTTGCCTGCGCTACAAGTTGGAGAAGACGTCGCGGCCCAGCACCCGGCATCTTGAAGTCAGGCACGAGGCGCATGGAACGTCCTATGCGACTGTTGTAGACGAGGATCTCTGGTACGTAACGCAGGGCAATCGACTTCTTGTTCTGGACCCCATCACCGGTCGCCAGATCAGTGAGACAGATCTCGGTAGAGGAGGGGAGACCGGCCCCGCAGTCGATCTGCTCGTGACCACCACCGACATATACGTCGTGATGAGAGACACCTCCGTGGTATCACTGGGGCGAACGGATCCAAGGAGGCCCTGGATCGAGACGCGTTGGGACGTCGAGACACTCGGAATCGAGCCTCGTTCGATTCATCGGGGCAGGAACGGTCCGATTGTCTGCGGCTTGGGCGGTGCTGTGCTGCTTCCGGATCTGAAACGCATCGTTGATCATCACGATGAAGTCACATCCGTCGTCGAGCTGGGTGAAGAGTCCTACTACGCATCCGGTAGAAGGGTCTATCGAATATCCGACGACACCTACATCGGTTCAGCCACCAGTCTGGAATCTCTCCCGCCATCGGATGGGGGTGGGGAAGTAAAGGCTGGAGGATCGGTGCTTCCCGAGGATGTCATGCTCTTCACAAGGAACGAATCCATGGGTGGGCTTGCCGGATTCGCCTACGTCGATGACGCCATACTTCGAGAAGTCGATTCCAGACATGGGACGGAGGCCTTTTCCGGTGGCATTCGTCGAATTCACGCGAAGGGTGATCGTGTTCTGATCATTTCTCAAGCGAGCATCCATCTGTACCGAATCGATCACAGGGGCCACCTCGGCGAGATCTGGTCGCAGAAGGTCAACGGTGCCAGAGATGCCGGCTTCATGGGGGATGACGAGATCGTAGTCGTGGGCGACTTCGGTCAGGCGAGATATGGGACGAAGCGTCAGGGTGATTCCCTGGAATATCGTCATGATTCACCAGGTGGCCTGATTCAGGCGGTGTCCGACGGACGTTCGATCGTTGCGACGGGTGTGGATGGCACATGGAAGTACAACATCGGTCACGAGGCGGAGCTGGTGACGGATCAGATCCGTCTGTTCCCACCACCTCCAAGGGCAGTGGCGACACTTGGCTGGGAGATCGCGATCTCGCCAGACGGCAAGAGCGCCGTTGTCAGCAACCAGTTCGGTGAGGCGGTGCTTCCGGCGCCGGTTGATTCGCTGTTCACGACAGTCACTGCGGCTGAGGGTAGTTTCTGGTTGGGACATCACAAGGGGATCATGATGCTCAAGCCGCCCAAGCAGTCGGCTCCGGTTCCGAACGGTTGGGATGACATGACCCCGGAGGAACAAATCGAAAGCGGTTACTCGGTATTGCAGGGTTTTCAGAAGCTGTCGGTGATGATCGATGGACCGGTCATTTTCATTCAGCCGCTGGATCTTGGGGGCGGTGTCGCCTACGCGGCAACCAATGACGGGTTCGGCGTCGTTCGCGAAAGCTGGTGATCGCAGTCAGCTGTCTTTGCACCATTCACAGCTGCAATATTTTCTACAGAGGGGATCCTCATCGCAGCGAGGATGTCTGGCCTTGCAGGCGGCTCGCCCATGCGCAATGAGAAGATGGCTGAGTTGCGTCCACTTGGGCCGCGGGAACAGGGCCATGAGATCCCGCTCGATCTTATGGACGGTCTTCGAGTTCGTCAGTGAGAAACGGGTTGCGATTCTCGATACATGGGTATCCACTACGACGCCGACATTGATGCCAAAGGCGTTACCAAGAACGACGTTTGCCGTCTTTCTGGCCACACCTCTCAGCTCGAGCAATGCCTCCATGGTGTTTGGGACTTCGCCATTATGGAATTCAACGAGTCGTTTCATCGATTCGTGGATGGCCTTCGACTTGTTCCTGTACAGGCCGATCGAGCCGATCAGAGGCTGTATGTCCTCGGGGGTTGCAGCGGCGTAGTCGGCTGGAGTCGGAAATGCGGCGAAGAGCGCGGGTGTGGCCTTATTCACGCCCACGTCCGTCGACTGCGCCGAGAGTATCGTTGCAATCAGAAGTTCATGGGGTGTTCGATAGTCCAGTGCGCAGGTCGCGTCGGGGTAGGCGTTTTCGAGTGCGGAATAGATTCTCGAGGCGCGTCGTCGATCCGAGTCGGACGTGACTGGCAGATCGAAACTTGCCTTGCTGGTCTGACTCATCGCACATGCCTTCGATCGGATGGAATCGAGGCGCCCACGCTGGCAAGGCCAATCAGAAGCAGCAGTCCAGTGGTGCCCCAGAGCGGTTCGGCGATGCGGTGCCATTCATTGAAGGAGTCTTGTTCCTTATTGGCCGTCTGCAAGTCGCCTGTTCGAGCGGCTTCCCGATATGACTGAAGATGGGCGTTCATTGGAGGGTCGATGACGGTCCATCGCCCGAGTACGAGCACAATTGCAATCACCACTGTTCCGATGTTGATCCATCTGAGTGCGGTCGGCGGCTGGATCAAGATGTTCTGCATCACGACAAGAAGAAGAGTCGTGGGTACCAGAGCCATTTGAATGAGATCGGTCATCCTGAATATTGGTTCCACCGTCAAGCCAGCGAGTAGCCGTCCATGACGAGCAAGGTCGTAGGCCTCATACTCGGGGATGATCGGATTCATATTCAGGAGTACGGAGAACGTGCTGGCTGCGGCGACCCCAGTCGTCACGACACAGGTGAGCCAGAGGGCGATTGACAGGATGCAGGCCATGGAGACGATTCGTCGCATGATCATGATGTCAGCTCGGCTTCAGACTTCAATGGTGTTCCCTCGGGCCAGGTCTGTCCGTCCTCCCATGACTCCTGCTTCCAGATGGGCACTCGGGACTTGAGGGTGTCGATGAGCCATTGGCAGGCCAGAAAGGCCTCCATTCTGTGGGGGGTGACGACCTGAATGACAACGCTGGCCTCTCCAACCGGGACAATGCCTGTCGAATGATGAAGGCGGACGGCAAGTGGCTTCCATCGCTCGATGGCCTCATTGACGAGCTTGTGCAGTTCGTCCACGGCCATGGTCCGTTGGGCCTCGTATTTCAAGGCCATAAGATCGCCATGTTCAGGGTGATGTTCAGGTCTTGTGATCCCTCTGAACAGGCATTCGGCTCCACCCGGAGGTGCGGCTTCCCATTCCTTGGTCTGAACAGGTCCTTCGACGAGCTCGATCTCGATTATTCGGTCTTCGTTGTTCACAGGTTCATCCTAGCGGATAGCGTCTTGCGATCAGATTGGTAGGCTTTCAGGAGATGAATTCCTATCTGGCACCCACTGCGGCATCACTCGGGAACGATCTGCGTGTCATCTGTGATCGACTTCGTCGAGACGGCTGGCGGGCGGTTCAGCTTTCTGCCGCCATGCCGGGGGCCAGACCTCGTGAGCTTGGCGCTTCGGCGAGGCGTGATCTGGCAGCGACTCTGCGACGTACTGAACTCGTGGCCGCCGGCATGGATCTTTGGATACCGCAGGAGCATTTTCTCGATCCATCAACGGTCGATCGAGCCGTCAGCTCCTTCGATGCCGCTTGTGGTCTGGCATCGGACCTCGGGATCACGGCCTTGAGTGTGATATTGCCCGGGCCGGATCAGCTTGATGATGAGATCCGCGAAGTCATTGAAAGTTCATCGGTGAAGCACGGTGTTCTGATTGCCGATCACAGAATGCCATACGAGCATGTGGACGAGATCGAATCCGCGGGGCTCGACCCGGCTGCGTGCTTTTCGGTGGATAGAGATCCCGTGAATGTGGTTCTTGAACTGGCCGGTCGGCTGGTGGCCCCGAGGCTCTCCGATCTGATCGCGACTGGTTTGCGAGGTGTCCCCGGGGACGTCGGAGGCAGGTTGGATATCCACGCCTATCGAGCAGCGGTCGCCACCGTCGCATCGAACCGGCACGTGGCACTTGATCTTCGGCAGCTGACATCGCCATGGGAGGGCATGAGGACTGCTCGAGCGGCCTGGCTAGCCGCGGGGCCTGGAGAGGATTGAGCTGTTGCTGGCAGCACCTTATAGAATGGCTGCATGCCATCGCTTGCCCATGGAGTTGATCTGGTTCCGGTCGCCAGAATTGAGCAGATGATTTCCAAGCATGGGGATCGTTTTCTCGAGCGTGTGTTCACCAGAGATGAACGTACGGAGGCCGATCGAATGGTCCGCAGAAGAGGTGAGCGGTACGCTGCGCGCTTCGCTGCCAAGGAAGCCGTTCTCAAGGCGCTCGGAACCGGACTCAGTGGGGGCATCACCTGGCAGGACATCGATGTCAGGAGAACGGCCTCTGGTGCGCCATTCGTGGAGTTCTCCGGCATTGCGGCGAAGAAGGCAACCGAACTGGGCTTGAGTTCCTGGAGGCTGAGCCTCAGTCATTCGGGCGGTCTGGCAATCGCGAGTGTGGTCGCCTGCGGGCAGTCCAATCCGGATGGTTTTTGAGTACAGGGCGAGATCATGGGAAGAAGAAACAATCGCCCCGCACTGTATGAGTTGAGTCGTCCAAGACCCGATGCCTCGAATGTGTCCAATGTCGTGGATGGTCGTCACCAGTCGGATGATCCGGCCGTGTCCTCGCCCCATTGGCTCACGCCGGGTGTCGGGATTCGCATTCCAGGTGGTTTTCTGGTCCTTGGCGGATTGCTGCTGATTGGTTCGATCATCGGTGCCTGGTGGTTGGGCTACAGCTCGGGTGTGGCCCGCACAGAGGCGATGATGGCTGCCAACCCCGAAGGCATTCTGCTTGATCCCCTTCTGGTGACGGATTCACAGCCCATAACGGCGGTGCCTGATGGTGTTCAGGAGCCCTTGGAGTCGGCCTCGGGCCCTCTGATCGACCCTGAGAGGCCCTGGCATTTCGTGCTCGCAGAGACGAATCAGGCCGGAGCGGACCGTCTGGCGGAATTCTGTCTGATGCAGGGTCTTGAAGTCATGGTGATTCCACGTCACAATACGGGTCTTGCCCGGGTGATAGCCATGCCTGGCATGGAGACATCATCTCGGCAAGTGCCCGAAGTGAGAGCCCAGGATCAGTTGATCGCCGTACTGGGACGGCAGTGGAAGCAGCACGGTGGTCGAACGGATTTTTCCGACCGCTACATGGACCGTATCGAGCCAGGGCTTGATTGACCTGGATCCGAGGAGAACAGTTATGAGCCTTCATCCAAGCCTGCGAACGAAGCCTTCGGGCCTCAGTCAGTTCCGAACGGTTCTCAAGCGATCCGAGCGTATCGCCAAGCTCAATGAGCGTGGCGATTTCAAGGATGGCGATTCTCCCCTTGGCCTCGTCAAGGTCGGTCAGGTTCGAGTGGTCACCAAGAAGAAGAAGAAGGTCGAGGAAAAGACAGAGGAAGAGAGCTGATTGCCAGCTGCTGATCCCTGATTCACGCCGCTGCGGTATCGTGGTGGCATGATCGACCCCGAGACACTACTCAGTTCAAGAGCAATGCAGATCGATGCCTCTGGCATTCGACGCGCCTTCCAGTTGGGGGCCAAGCTCGACAACCCGATAAACCTCTCCATCGGCCAGCCGCATTTTCCGGTTCCCGATGCCTTGAAGGATGCCGCGATAAAGGCCATCCGCGAGGATGCCAACGGCTACACCCTGACGAGCGGTCACCCATCATTGTGTGATTCCCTTCGTGACTCGATCGCCAAGGATCTTGGGTGGCCCAGAGACGATGCCTCGATCGATGTCATGGTCACATCGGGTACGAGTGGGGCGTTGATTCTGGCGGCATGGGTTCTTCTGGATCCAGAGGACGAGTTGATCATTCCGGATCCCAATTTCGTGATCTATCCGGCACTGGGGCCCATGACGGGTGCCAAGGTCGTCTCATGCAATACCTATCCGGACTTCTGCATGACCGCTGAGAGACTGGAACCGCTGATCACCGAAAAGACAAAGCTCGTCATCATCAACTCGCCTGGTAATCCGACCGGGGTGGTCCTCAGTGACGGGCAGATGCGCGATGTGGCGGCGCTTTGTCGTGATCGAGGGGTGATGCTTCTGTCCGACGAAATCTACGATCTGTTCACCTATTCATCCATGAGGGATGAACGTGGCCGTTCACCTTCACCGGGAAACCATGGTCGCGACATGCTGATCGTACGTGGTTTCGGCAAGAACTACGGATGCACCGGATGGCGACTCGGGTATGCGGCGGGACCTTCCTGGCTCATCCATCAGATGAGCAAGTTCCAGCAGTACTCGTTCGTGTGTGCGCCGAGTATGGCACAGCATGCGGTCATAGCGGCCAATGGCGTTGACATGTCGGGTATCGTCGCCGAGTACGAATCCAAGCGGAACATGGTTCTGGACATCCTCTCGCCGTTGATGCACGTGGCGATTCCTGATGGGGCGTTTTATGCATTCCCCGAGGTGCCGGGGTCACTTGGAATGACCGGGACACAGTTCACGGAGCGGCTTCTCGAACATAATGTGATCGCGATTCCCGGAGGGGTTTTCAGTGATCGTGACACCCACTTCCGAATCAGCTACGCCACGGACGATGATCGTCTTGAGACGGGGCTTCGTGCGATTGCCAAGGCGGTACAGACGCACTGATCCACTCCCATCCAGAGAAAATCCCCGTCGAAACACGAGGCTTCGACGGGGAGGAGGGGAGAAAGAGCAATTGAATCCAGCCTGTCTGTCGGCCTTGGCCTTGTGAACCGTTCCCGGCAATTGCTGCAACCACAGCTTCGCCAGATCTTGGAACGGCTCCGCGACACCCCTGAATCGGCCGCATTATGGCTGGAAGTCCAGAAAACTATTGAAATATTGCACTTTCGCAGGGGTTTTTCTGGGTCTCAGGTCAGATCAGAGAGTTGTTGAGCCTGCGTTCCCAAGGGGATAGGAGAGTTCGCTCGATACCTCATGAATCAACTGAGTCCAGGTGCTGAACACCCGATTTGGGTCATTCTGCTGTCGCACATGCGTTCTGGCTTGTTGGCCAAGGCGGCTTCTGCGGTCCGAATCGGAGATCAGATCCTCGATGGCTTCCGCCCATGCCTCCTTGCTGGATTCGGTCAGGATGCATTGGTGCCTTCGATCAGGACTTGCGAGCATCGGGTGGTCGGGGCGAAGGATTACCCGCCCCTTGGACATGGCTTCATCAATCACCGATCTGGTGCAGCATGTGCTGTTGGCAATGATCAGGAAGGTGCAATCGCTGATCAGTGGCCTCAGTACCGAGGCGTTGCTGAATGATGAAATGCGATCAAGCAATCCCAGTGATTCGGCATGGCGCCAGGTGGTGTTGCTTCGTGATTTTCCCAGTTCCATGAATATCTGAAGATCAGGATGGTGCTTCACGGTTTCTGTCAGGCCATCCAGGATGTCTCTGGTGCTGCGTGCATCCACTTCCGCATCAAGAATGGCGATGGACGGAGGGAGATTCGTCGTGTCATTGGCTGTATCGGTCATTGTGATCGGATGGGGAGTCGTGGCCACCAGATGATGCTGATCCCGCTCTCTCATGGCGTTCGCCAGTCCGGACGAGGCGGTGGCGTACGCCGAGACAATCTGCGGCCTCAGTGGTGGACGTTTGATGTGATCGGTCTGCCAGCATTCCACGACAAGGGGCAATTCAAGCGACATCGCCAGATCCTGTCCGATTGAGGCGGCGAATTGTCCGAAGGTAATGATGACATCGGGGAGCGATCGTCCGATTTCGCGACTAAGGCCGTCAATGATCCTCCTTCTCTGGAGCCAGTTGAGCGGCATCGGGGTATGCAGTGGCGCTTCCGTGGCCAGTGGTGAGATCTCGTCATGTGATGATTCGGGGGACTGGACCATCTCCGTTATCTGGATGCCGGCGTTCTGCAGTCCAACAAGCACATCCCTGATGGCCTGTTCCTCCTGGGATCTTCTGAGGTTGTCGATGATCACCAACGCGTGCATCATGCTCGTGCTCTCCATGGAGAATCCTCATCTTGAAGAGGAAGGAGCGCCGTCGACATCTCATCGGGTATGCGAGTCGGTTTTCTTGTATCCAGATCGACATGCACCCACAGGGTCGAAGCCGTACAGACGACTTCCGGAGTCTCCTCACGCATCGTCCATATCAAGGTGTCTCGCCATGATTTCACGCGTCTGATGTCGCGGACCCAAGTGGCGATGAGGAACGTCTCGTCGGGCAACGCCTCTGATCGGTAGTCGATTTCATGACGCGCCACGAAGAACATGGATCTGGTATCCAGAAGGTCCTGATAGGACCAGCCCGCGGCGGTGAGGGCCAGTTCCGCCGCCCTGTCGATCCACCTGACGATCTCGATGTTCGAGATATGGTTCACCAGATCGCTCGTCCCCTTCGAAGCGGGGGACAGTTGGAGTGGGATTGCCTGAGGATGAACGGCCCACTCCGGTCGGCAGTCGGGCATTTGATCGAGCATCCTCATGTCTGGTTTGTCGCGGGCACCGGGCTGGGACGTAGTCATGAGACCTCCTCTTCATCGAGTGCCTTGGCAAGCGATCTCAGGTAGGCCCATGTGTAGAGTCCGGTGTCATGACCATCTGAAAAGCGGATTCGAACCGCATAGTTCCCGACCAGTTCGAGCTCCTCGGCCGTCAACTCGCTGCCATCCCCGCCGGGAATCACAGTCAGTGGATTGGCTTCTATCTGGCTTCTCATGGTCCGAGCCTCCGCCGATGGGGACATCCTCCGGAGGTATTTGACGGACAGAAAACAGGAGGATCCATCTTGCCACGTGATATTCAGCCCTCGTGTGCGTTCCAGGTCGAGATGTCTGGGGGGGGGTTCGTTCATGGTCACTCGAGTGCCGGGAGGTGGGTATGGTGGGTATCCTACCTTCGTGCGACGGTATGGATTGTCTATCAGGCGTTCCTGAAGGCTAGGAGGTTCCCCGATGAAGCAATGTTCGCCTGAAGCGACGGCCAGAGTGGGCGATCATGTCGCGGACAGGCTTTGCGCGGCAGCAAGGCAGGTGCATTCCCCGGTCTGCGTCGGTCTGGATCCAGTGCTGGAAAGGCTGCCTGATGAGATCCGTTCATCGGCTTGCGACCCCGGCTCGACCGTCGACGCCATCGAATCCTTCTGTCTTGGTGTTCTGGACTCCATCGTCGGCCACATTGCAGTGGTCAAGTTCCAGTCGGCCTGTTTCGAGCGTCATGGTGCCGTTGGCGTGCAGATGATGAGCAGATTGATCGATGCCGCGAAGGAGCGATCTTTGCTTCCCATTCTGGATGCCAAGCGTGGCGATATCGGCATCTCAGCATCCCACTATGCGGTTGCCGGGCGTGCACTTGGTTGCGACTGGATCACCATCAATGGTTGGCTCGGAGTGGATGGCATCTCGCCGTTTCTCGAGAACAACGGAGGTGCATTCGTTCTGGTCAGGACATCGAACCCATCGGGTGAACAAATGCAGAATCTGGTGCTCGAGGATGGTCGCACGGTGTCCGAGGCGATGGCGGATCTGGTGGTCGATCTGGGATCGAGTCACATCGGCGACTCGGGATACAGTTCATTGGGCGCGGTGGTCGGAGCGACGCATCCCGCCGAACTGTCGAGTTTCCGAGAAAGACTCGGCAATTCGATCCTGCTTCTGCCTGGCTATGGTGCCCAGGGAGGCACGGCGGAGGGGATCCGTCCGTGCTTCGATAAGGACGGGCTTGGTGCGGTGGTGACTTCCAGCCGTGGCATCATCTATTCATTTGCGGACAAGTCGGGCGACTGGAAGAAGAGTGTGCAAGAAGCCGCTGCGGCATTTAGTGACGAGATTGGTTCCATTTCAGGGATGAGATCATGAGTGGTTCGAGTGTAGGCGGTGTTTCGATTCCCGGATGGCGGATTCTGGTGGTTCTGCTGTGCTTTGGTGTCGTGCTCGCGCTGCCCTTCGTTTTCAGGGAGCCCCGTATCGTGGACGAGACCGATGCTCGCCGCGTCATCATCATCAGTCCACACAACGAGCAGATTCGATACGAGTTCGGCTACGGCTTCGAGCGATGGCATGAACTGAAGTATGGAGAGCCTGCGAGGGTCGTCTGGAGCACGCCGGGAGGCACCTCGGAGATTCGCAAGATGCTCCAGTCCGACTGGAAGGCTGCCCTCAAGCAAGGGCAACAGCCAGGTGGCAATGCCGATCTCGTGTTCGGTGGAGGTTCCTATGAGCACGGTCAGTTCAAGCGTGGAGTCAAGCTCACACTCGAGGATCGTGACCAGGAACAGGTATCGGCTTGGGTCAGGCGTCTTGGAGCCAATTCTGTCCCATCGCTGGATGATCCATCGAAGATCGTATCCCTCACAATTGGGGATGTTCAGGTCGAACTCACTCCGCAGGGGAACAGCACATCCTTGTGGTCGATCACGGCGGACTCCTCCATAAGCATCCCAGCCGGTATTCCCACGGATCATCTAAAGAAGACCTATGGTCGAACGCAGGTTGCGGGCACGCCGCTCTGGGATGAGGACCAGTACTGGCTTGGGACAGCCTTGTCTGCATTCGGGATCATCTTCAACAACGATCTCTTGAGGGAGCTTGAAGTCCCTCAGCCGGTTTCCTGGGATGCCCTGTGCAGCCCGAAGCTGCGTCAGGAAGTGGCATTGGTCAATCCCGCTCAGTCAGGCTCGGTGACGACCGCATTTGAAACGATTCTCAAGAGACGTGACTGGACGCCGGGATGGTGGATTCTTAGACGAGCGGCAGCCAATGCCCGCTACTTCTCAGCCTCGTCACTTCGTGCACCGACTGATGTTGCACAGGGCGATGCCGCGATGGGGGTGAGCATCGATTTCTTCGGACGATTCGAGTCGCAGAGTCTTCGCGATCACGGTGCAGGCGATCGGGTTGGATACATCGATCCGCCTGGCGAGACCATGCTTGATCCGGATCCGATCTCGCTCCTGATGAATCCACCGGACCCTGAAATGGCCCGGCGTTTCATAGAGTTCACCCTCGAGCCGGCAGGGCAGTCACTCTGGCAGTTCCCTCCGGGGGAAAGTGCGGATGGCCTCGGGCCGCGTCAATACTCCTTGAGACGACTTCCCGTTTCAGCCGATCTGTACCAGTCGCATCTCAATCGGTTCGTCGATCAGATCGATCCATTCGTCAATGCGGAACCACCGCCCTTCAATGATCGAAACATGCGTTCCTTCATCTCGACGGTGTTTCAGGCCTGTGCCATGGACACGATCGTCGAACTCGAGGCGGCATGGAATGCCATCGTTACCCATCCGGCCTATCCGGAGGATGACGAGGGAATCGTGACCGCCGCGGATGTGTCCGATCCACAATTGAAGCAGATGCTGGAATTGTTCGATGACATTCCAGACATACCCGGTCCAGACGGTCAGCAATGGTCCCTTTCCACCAAGGAGGGGCGGGCCACCATCAAGGCGGGATGGCTCAAGCGGGGTTGGGCCGATGCGGGCCTGTGGGATTCCGAGGCGAATCCGGCTCGTGCACTCAGGCGTTTTCTCAGTGAGCAGTTCATCGGGAATTATCGTCAGATTGTCCGGATGTCGCAGGTCAACGACGAGAAGCAGCCCAGTTGATGGCCGTTGAAGAAGTCCATCACGACGCACCTCCCCGAACCGGCATCATTGTCACCCTTGGGCCGGCGACTGACGACCCGGATGTACTCGAACGCATGGTCGAGTCCGGCGCATCCATATTCCGGATCAACTTCAGCCATGGCGAGCCAGATTCGCACTATGAACGAATCAAGGCGGTACGGGCCATCGAGAAGTCAACCGGCCGGCCGCTTGCCATCATGGGCGATCTTCCAGGGCCGAAGATCAGGCTTGTTGAGGTGGCGGGCGAGGGGATCATGCTCGAGGCTGGGCAGGAGATCACCTTCGACCGAGGTGAGTCGGGCCCATGCCGTTTACATGAGGATAATGGCCAGATCGTTCTCGGTTGCACATGGGCAGGTCTGGTCGACTGCGTCCAGCCTGGTGACCGAGTGCTGATCGATGACGGTCAGGTCAGACTGTTGGCCGTCGGAAGCGAGTCGGGCAGATTGACCTGTCGCGTGACCGCAGGAGGGCTCATCACTTCCCACAAGGGGGTGAATCTTCCTGACAGCGATCTGGACATCGAGGTGCCCACGCCAAAGGATCGTTCGCTGGCGGAATGGGCCATCGGCCACGACATCGATCTGTTAGCGATGAGTTTCGTCCGCTCGGCCAGTGAAATCAAGGTGGTGCGTGATCTGCTGTTGGAGAAGGGCCGCATGATCGGTCATGAACGGCCTTTGCCGATCATCGCGAAGATCGAGGTGCCAGCTGGTGTGCACGCGGCGGAATCGATCATCGCAGCGGCAGATGGCGTGATGGTCGCTCGCGGTGATCTTGGAGTCGAGATGGATCTCGCGGCCGTCCCGATCATCCAGAAGCGATTGCTTTCTCTGGCGAGGCAATTGGACAGGCCCTGCATCGTGGCGACCCAGATGCTCCAGTCGATGGTTGAATCGCCTGTTCCGACTCGAGCGGAAGCCAGTGATGTTGCCGGGGCGATCTTCGATGGGGCCGATGCCGTCATGCTTTCCGGAGAAACAGCCGTCGGTGCCTATCCAGTCGTTGCTGTGCAGACGATGCGGCGAATCTGTTCGCAGACGGAATCATGGATGGATTCGGATGGCTATCAGGTCGAGGCCGGAACCCCTCTGGAATCAGTTGATCAGGCGATGGGTGATACACATGCACTGGTCGAGGGTATCTGGTCGACGGCGCATGCCGTGAAGGCCAAGTGCATAGTCGTCTTCTCGGAATGGGGGACCTGGTCAAGGCTCATCAGTCGAAGCACACGTCCAATCCCGATAGTCGCCTACACCTCCCGGCCATCGGTGGTGAGGCAGATGCTGCTGTGCAGAGGCGTCATTCCCGAATTGATGGAGATCATGCCGGATGCCGAGATTCTGGGGAGGGATGCCGAGCATCGACTCCGCGACCTTCATTGGCTGGAGCCCGGTGACGCCATTCTGGTCGTCATCGGCCGTCCGATGGCGGAGACCATCCATTCGGTCCGTGTCACGGTGCAGCGGATCTCAGATATCGAGGCGACGGGATGAAGGCGTCCATTCTGGTCATAGGTGACGAGTTGCTTGGTGGGCGTTGTCGTGATACGAACTCAGGTTGGCTCTGCAGCAGCTGTGCCTCGTTCGGAATTGAAGTGCTCGAGACGCGTTGCGGTCCAGATGATCCGGGCTGGATTTCACGAGCGATCTCCGAGATGACCATCGGGTGCGATCTGCTTCTTGTGACGGGAGGGCTGGGGCCGACGCCCGATGATCTGACCCGTGAAGGTCTGTCCGAATTTCTTTCTGATCCGCTTGTGGTCGATGACGAGGCGGCGTCTTGGATCGAATCCTTCTTCGCAGATGCCGATCTTGAAATGGGGCCGTCGCAATCCAGGTTGACCATGCGGCCATCGACAGCCACTTGTTACCGCAACCATGTCGGGACGGCGCCGGCGATTCTCTCCGAGCAAGAAAACACCGCCATCTGGTTGCTTCCGGGGCCACCGCGTGAGCTTCATGATGCCTGGCAGCGACATGTATCCGAATGGTTGTCCAGACGAGGTGTGTCCGGGCAGTCAGTCAAGCCAGTCACGGTCCGGTGCTTTGGTCTGATAGAGGCGAGCATGGAGGAACGGCTAGGTTCGCTTGCGTCGCGTTCGAATCGACCGCTGGCCGGAACCAGGATCAGTGGAGGCGAGTTCCATCTGCATCTTGAACCATGTGGCGCCGACCAGTCGACGATGGACGCCTGTGTCGCGGCGGCTCGTGAAAAACTCAAGCCCTACGATTTCGGTCTGGACTCCCAGAGCCTGTCTTCGGTGATCGGTGAACTGCTCAGGGCTCGTGGGGAGCGTCTGTCGACTGCCGAATCCTGCACATCGGGCCTCATAAGCAGTGCCATGGTGGACATCCCTGGTTCAAGTGAATGGTTCAGTGGCGGCTGGATCGTCTACAGCAACGAGATGAAGCATTCGTGTCTGGGTGTACCGGAGGATCTGCTCGCTTCGGTGGGAGCGGTCTCTCGCGAAGTCGTCGAGGCGCTCGCGAGGAACGCCATCTTCAATTCCGGTTCACAGTGGTCGATCGCCGTATCGGGCATCGCCGGGCCGGATGGTGGTACGCCGGAGAAGCCGGTGGGGACCGTCTGGATTGCCTGTCATGGACCCGGCATGGAATGGCAACGTCGATTCAGGTTCCGTGGAGACCGGGCAACGGTGAGGCAGAGGGCAACTGCGGCTTCATTGCAGTTGCTGCGATGGTGTCTGGATGGGCACGATCCCATGACCCCAATGTCGTGGGATGAGCCTTCATGAACATCGAGGGGTATGTCGCGGTTGGTTCGAATCTCGGCGATCGCCTCAAGAACATTCTCATGGCTGTCGAGATGCTCGATGATCTTTCCGGTGTTTCCGTGTTGCATGTCAGCACCTTGCTCGAAAGCGATGCGGTGGGGGATGTCGATCAGCCTGATTTTCTCAATGGTGTCATCAAGGTTCGATCGGATCTGGATGCGAAGTCGATGTTGGAAAAATTGCTCGCTATCGAACTGGTATTGGGAAGAGATCGATCATCATCTCCGCCTGGCGGTCCAAGGACGATCGATCTGGATCTGATTCTCTGGGGCGACCAACTCGTCGACAGTCCGGAGTTGACGCTTCCGCATCCAAGATTCCAGAATCGGGCCTTCGTTCTGGTCCCGATGGTGGAGTTGGCACCCGATCTTGTTCATCCCGGCAATGGCAAGAGCATGCGTGATCTCCTGTGGTTGGAAATCCAATCAAATGGGGATCTGGCAAACCGGTGCCGTCCGGCGGGTCGCGGCCCGCTGGTTCCGCCCGAGTCCTGATTTGTAGACGCTCAATTCGAACCTTTGCCGCTCCGCAAGGTGTATGCTTACGGTATGAAGACACCAACGAAACGAATCCTGACTACAGCATTTCTACCCCTGCTCTGCCTGTCTGTTCTCACTTCAGATTTGATGGCTCAGCAGGGCCCAGCCAGCTTCACTCCGATGCCACCGCAGGACCTTCCCGATGTGGATCCTGCAGTCGTTGAGGCGGCAACGGCGTTGCTCGAGGAGGCGCAGAAGGCCTTTCAGGAGGCGCCTGCCATCACCAGCGTGGTGAAGGTCTTCGTTGAGAGCGGCGAAATGCAGAAAAAGATCGTCATCAATTCGAAGTTCGGTCCGGACGGTCAGGTCTTCGTGGAGGCGCCGGATTCACTGGTCGTCGCCAAGGACGGCTTCCTGAACGTCGTCAATTACGAGATCTATGACCGGTATCTGCGTGTCCAGATGTCTGGGAATGTTTCCGATGAGTTCGATTCCATCTACCGAGACCGCTTTGCGGCGGGCTTCGAGGTGTTGATGCGTGATGGGGAGCCGATTCCCGTCTGGCTTGAGGCGATCATGATGCGGTCTGTGGGTGTGCCTGCCATCTCGGGTCTTGAGGAAGTCAAGGATGAATCGGGACGAGCCCTCAAACGGATCTCCGTTCGTGGAACCATGGGCAGTGGCCACCTTGATTACGACCCCGAGTCAAAGAAGATCCTGCATGTGAGCTCGAAGATGTATTCGCTCGAGGGCATTGAAGGTTTCCAGTGGGACATGAACCTCAACATCAATGCGACCTATCTTCCGAAATTGCCCGAGCCGATCGTGTTCGATCCGGGCAAGCGTCTGGGGGTCTCCTCCCTGAAGGAGGTCAATCCGGTCACCAGGAACGAGCTTGTGGTCGGTTCCCCGGCTCCATTCCTAACGGGCAAGAGGTTGGACGGTTCGGATGTGACGCTTTCCGGACTGAAGGGCAAGACCGTCGTCCTCGATTTCTGGGCGACCTGGTGCGCACCATGCAAGCGTGGTTTGCCCAAGGTCAACGAACTCTATCTCGAAAACGGATCGAATGATGGGGATGTCGTCGTGTATGCGGTCAGCATCATGGAGACGCCTTTGAAAGCCGAGGACAAAATCGAGAAAGTAGATGAGTACTGGAAGAAGCAGGACTTCTCCCTGCCGACGCTTGTCTGCACGGATGACGAGATCCCACGGAAGTGGGGGATCACGAGCATCCCTAAGCTTGTGATCATCGATTCGGAAGGTGTTGTCGCCGAGTCGATCAATGGTTATCACGAGGATCTCAAGAAGAGGATTCAGTCGAAGATTGATTCGCTGGAGTCTTCTGAGTGACGATCTGGGCCATTTTCCTGTTCTTGAACATCCTCAGTGCCTGGTCGGTTTCGTTGTTAGATGTTCCATCTGAAGGTGGCGGAGTCGTCGACTATTCCTGGATTGCGGAGGCGATCGAATCCGACGAGCCACTCAGGATAGTCGGTGTCGCCACACTGGAACTCGCTCCACTCGAACAGTCCGCCGAGATCATTCGAGAGGAACCATTCACGGTCACCATCGATCTGCTGAAAGATCGTCGATGCATCTATAGAGTCGAGGGCTACGATTTCCATATCGATGAATCGGAGATCATCGCCACCAGGCGTGGTGTCGATGACGCCTATGTCCGTGTTCCTGTCCGTGGTGGGCCCGCCGAGTGCATGCGTCGACTGCTGGGCGCCGAGTGGTATCCGATGCTGCATTTCATCTATCCGGACTGTTCCACGCAGGAAGACGGCGGTTTCTTTCGCAAGCTGCTTTGTGCCGGGCAATCGTCGCCAGTCAGTGATGCAGAATCCAGATCGGCGGGAATGATCTGGCGTTCCGGCACGACCGTCTTCACGCTTGATGTCGATCCCGAGACCGGGAGGCCCACGACAGCAACGCTTGTTCGCTATGAAGGAGAGGATATTCCCGAAGGAACACGTCTGATCGTCACCTGGAAATGGGACTATCAGCAGATTCCCGAGGATGCCGACCACTGGTTCCAGAGAGGCAATCGTTTTCGTGTGGATAGAATCAGTTCATTGAGAAAACTAGATGAGGGCTCGATTCCCATGGTCGGTCGTCCGGCACCGTCGCTGAAACTGCCGGATCTTGCTGGTGAGATCGTCGATCTGGCCAATCTGCGTGGTCGAGTACTCGTGATCGATTTCTGGGCGACATGGTGTGGTCCCTGCAGGCAGGCCTTGCCGAAACTGCAGTCACTTGCTGACGAAATGTCCGATTCCCCGGTCACGATACTGGCCGTTAACTGTTACGAACAGAAGAAGGGTGAGGCGATGGAGGAAGCGGTGAAGTCCGTCGTGAAATCGCTTTCCCTGAAGCTGCCTGTTCTGCTCGATGTGGACGGGGCAGCGGCTCGCAGCTGGGGTGTCAAGGGACTGCCTTCGACCTTCGTCGTTGATGAGAAGGGCCAAATCGTATCAGTGCATGTCGGCGCCGGTCCTGAGTATCTGCAGGACATACGTGACGACGTGATCGAGGCGATCGGGGATTGATCAGCGAGTCGAAGTGGCGGCCGTCTTCGTGGAGGCGGTCAGGTCGGCTGCGATCGCCTCGACGATCTGTTCCTGGAGTCGCTTGCAGTTGCGGACCTTGGCCAGATCATTGCCCATGATGCTGAAGGCGACGGATCGCCAATCTGGTGCGATGACAAGCCCGCTGAGTGCACTGACACGATTGATGTATCCGCTCTTCGCGACCACGATGCAGCCGTGCAGATTGCTGGATCCGAATCGTCGTTCGAGTGTTCCCGAGCCCGGGGAGGGAAGGGCGTCCCTGAAGGCGATGCTCTTGGGGCTGTCGTCGGCAAAGCTGCCCAGCCAGAGCGTCATCACGCTCGGTGGGATCTGGTTGAGTCGACTCATTCCCGAGCCATCCGAGACGACCACCTTGTCCTTGTCGACGCCTGTTCGCAACTGGATGGCCTCTTCCAGAGCCTGACTTCCGTTGCTCCATGTTCCAGGTCGGTTCGTGCGACGATTTCCCAGATGCTTTAGCAGTGCTTCCGCATAGAGGTTCTTGGACTCGTGGTTGCATTCCAGAAGGACGGTGTGAAGTGGTGTGACGACGTCGAAGAGAACCGTGCCGTCGTCGAATCGTTCGGATTCGGTGGCATATCGAACGGTGCCCACCTTGATCCCGTATCTTTCAAGTCGATCCGCAATCAGTCTCCCGGTGAACATGGCCGGCTCATGAATGGTCACCTCGACTGGTGAGACCTGTTGCTTCCCGACGGTTCCGTTGACCACGATCTGCTCCGTCAGAACACGGCGATGGGGGTCGATGTTGTTCTTGGATGCGGACTTTCCAGAAGCGACGCTCATGTTGTTCTTGATTGGAAGGAAAGTCGAGCGAGGCGATTCGCCGACCACGACACGGCGTCTGGTGGAATCGGGAGCGGGACGCAGGGCGAGGATGTTTCGATGGAAGTTGAGTCCGGATACTTCCGCGCAGTAGTGCCTCTGCGACTGATTGGTCGGCCACGAGGGATGAAACAGGTCCCGGTCGAAGATCCGATCGTCGATGATGAGTTCATCCAGACGAGTGACTCCGGCATCGGCAATCGCGTTCGTCCAGAGCTGGAGAATGCTTTCGATGTCGATGGGCTTACCGTCCTCATCGGACATTCGCATGAGCAGATCGGGGTCCCCCAAAGCAGGATCTCCCTGGCCGACGATGATCAGGCGATTGTCCTCGAGGAGGAGTCTGGTCCTGAATTGATGGTCCAGCGGGAAGGTGTCCAGTGCCGCTCCAGTGCTGAGCAGTTTCATGTTGCTGGCGGGAATGCGAGGCTTGTCGGCGGCGATATCAATGATCTGTCTGCCGGTGCTGGTATCTCGAATCGAGATTCCCAGCTTGGATCTGGGAATCTGAGATCGGCTGATGGCCTTGTTGATATCGTCGTTCAGGCTCCCGGCAACCGCCTGGGAGGCGATACAGAGCGTGCCTGCCATCACGAGCATCAGGCCTGCCAGCGGTTTCTGGCGGGTTTCACGGAGGCAGGATGGGCGGGGTCTCATCACAATCATGCTACTTCGTTAGGATTCGGTCGTCATGCCCACTCGAGATGAGGAAACTCTGAGAATCGATGAACTTCGTCGCCTGCTGACCCGGGCCAACGAAGCCTACTACCAGCAGGCCGATCCGGTGATGTCGGATCGGGAATTCGACCAGCTCATGGCTGAATTGATTCAGCTGGAGGCTCACCATCCCGATTTGGCCGATTCCGCCTCTCCCAGCCGGGTTGTCGGTGGCGGGACGATCGATGGCTTCAAGACCGTTGCTCATAGCCAGCCAATGCTGTCGATCGACAACACCTATTCCGTGGAGGACGTCCGTGGGTGGTATGCCAGGATCATCAAGACGCTGGACGGCGAGCAGCCCGTGCTCGCCTGCGATCCCAAGATCGACGGTGTTGCCGTGGCCATCCGCTACGAGAACCACCAGTTCGCTCTAGCGGTCACCAGAGGTGACGGGGTCAAGGGGGACGACATCACCGCTCAGGTCCGTCGTCTCATCGAGGTGCCTTTGGCATTGCCGACGGATGCGCCGGGGTCACTCGAGGTACGTGGCGAGATTTTCATGCCCAACGACGCCTTTGATCGCGTGAACGAAGCGCGTGAGAAGAACGGCGATCAACTCTTCGCCAATGCCCGCAATGCTACTGCCGGAACACTCAAATCGCTGGATACATCCGTCGTCACGGATCGTGGTCTGGCCTGTCTCGTGCATGGTGTCGCGGTTGCTCCAGAGGGAATGGCCGATGGATATGCCGACTTCATCGAGCAGATCTCTCGATGGGGACTTCCCACCAGCGATCTGGTGAAACGATGCGAGTCGATCGAAGAGGTGATCGATGCTATCGAGGCATTCGGTGCCAAGAAGAACCAGCTGGAGTACGGCGTTGACGGGATGGTTGTCAGGGTTGATGGATTCGCCCAGCAGTCAATGCTTGGAGCTACCGCCAAGGCGCCCAGATGGTGTGTGGCATTCAAGTATCCGGCGGAGCAGGGCCGGACCAGGCTGACCAGAGTGGACTGGCAGGTGGGAAAGAACGGCACCTTGACCCCCAGAGCAACGATGGACCCGGTTCCGCTCGCAGGCACGGTTGTTCGTCACGCCACGCTGCACAACATCGAGGAGATCCGTCGAAAGGACATTCGCGAGGGTGATCTCGTTGTTGTCGAGAAGGCTGGGGAGATCATCCCACAGGTTGTCTCGGCGGTTGCGAACGAGCGATCTGGGCAGGAGAAGGTGATCGTGCCCCCCGAGGCATGCCCCGCCTGTGAGGGTGTGGTGGAGCAGGAGGGTCCCAAACTCTATTGCCTCAATCCGGAGTGTCCGGCCCAGCTGCGAGAGCGGATCACCTGGTTCGTCGGTCGCAATCAGATGAACATCGACGGGCTGGGTGAAAAGGTAGTCGATCAGCTCCTTGATGCGGGTCTGGTCCGTCATCTCTCGGATCTCTACCAGCTCAGGGCGGAGGATCTGCTTCCGTTGGATCGCATGGGGGCCCAGTCGGTGGAGAACCTGTTGGAAGCGATCGATGCCAGTCGTCAGCGAGGACTCTCCCGGGTGCTGGCATCAGTGGGGATCAGGAACATCGGTCGTTCCGCGGCCAGGACTCTGGCCGCCCACTTTGATGACTACGAGGCCTTGATGGCGGCGTCCGTCGAGTCTCTTCAGGAACTGCCCGACTTTGGTGAAATCACGGCTCGGGTTCTTCATGATTTCCTGCATTCGCCCAAGGGGGAAGCCGTCTTCCGAGGATTGCAGAATGCAGGTGTCAGTCTGGCCAGCGACTCGAAGTCGGCTGGTGGGGAGAGCCCCGTTTCCGGCAAGACGATCGTGATCACCGGTACGCTCGAATCCACCGATCGCAGGTCTCTCACGGATCGCTTGGAATCAATGGGTGCGAAGGTCTCCGGAAGCATCTCCTCCAAGACGGATCTTCTCATCGCCGGCGAGAAGGCGGGTTCCAAGTTGGCCAAGGCGACTTCTCTGGGGGTCGAGGTCTGGACTGAAGAGCAGATGATCGAGATTCTTGGTTCGGCGTGAACGGATGGCCGCCTGCGGCTACCATGAGTCGCATCTATGGGACAGGTTGCTCTTGGATTTCGAAGTCTGCTCGTCCGTGCCGCGGTGTTCTTCATCATGGCGGCACTGTTGGCGTGGGCGCTTGGGGGCACACTCTGGCCTCGGGCGGTCGGGGTCTTCGTGGATGCGGCTGCCTTTCAAGGCGAATCGTGGGCATGGAGAGCCGAGGTTGATGAATCTCCAAAGCCTTCCGGCAAACCCAGCAGGCCACCATTGGCATTCCAGCTCTGGTTTCGAATCAAGGGCAGCGATGTCTATGAACGGTTCGAGCCATTTGCCGCAGTTGGCACGTTCACGGACAGGCTGCCGCTGATCGTCGCTGGCGATGAGCTGATCGTCGCTGGATATCACTACAACCAGGAACAATGGCAGATGTACCGGATCAATGCTCGCAAGGATCTGGGTGAGCCGGTCTCCTATCCAGATCGTCTGGCGATCGTCGAGGCCTGGTCAGGCCTTGCGGATTCGAAGAGCCCCTGACATCAGGAAGCGCCAGCGGGTTCCAGAGTGATCACGCCTGTCATGAGCAGAGCCGCCAGCAGGATGGTCAGCCCGATTCTGTACCAACCGAACACGGCCAACCCATGCTTGTTGAGATAGCTCACCAGCCACTTGACGGCGATGGCCGCGGCGATCGTCGCCACGATGATTCCAACAAGGACATTGAGCCAGCCCAACTCGACGAACAGATTTGGCTGATCCGATGTGACGTTCTTGAGGAGTTTGTAGACGCAGGCGCCGCCAAGCGTCGGAAGCCCCAGGAGAAAGCTGAACTCGGCTGCTCGAGCAGGTCTCAGTCCAACCAGCATGGCGGCCACGATCGTGATCATGGATCGGCTGACGCCGGGCCACATCGCCAGCAACTGCATGCTGCCGATGAACAGGGCGGCGGCAGGTGCCAGATCGGCGAGATCCATGCCGGGTGAATCAGCCGACTCCCTTGATTGCAGTGACTTGGGTCCACGGCCGATCCAGATCATCAAGATCCCGCCGGCACCCAGGGCAATCAGGACGGGAATCGCATGAAAGAGATGCTGCTCGATCCAATCATCAAGCAGGACTCCCAGAACCGCGGCTGGGGCGAAGGCGATGCAGATGTTGATCAGCAGCTTCAGTCCCTGTTGGTCCTTGCCGAAGAGGCCCTTGATCATGGAGGCGACTCTGTTTCGGTAGAGCCCCAGAACGGCAAGAATCGCGCCGCCCTGGATGATGATCATGAGTGCATTGACGGATCGGGCCGATTCCCCCTGATCCAGCCCGAGCAGCGAACTGGCAAGCACCAGATGGCCTGTTGAGCTGACAGGAAGGTATTCGGTGATACCTTCGACGATTCCGAGGATTATGGCGTCCAGAATGGTCATCGTTGAGGCCGTGTTCGCTCCATGTGTGGCTATGATAGGACCAGATGGCCACTTGGAACTCCACATCGACGTTTGAGCCAAGTCAGCACGATCTTTCCTCGGTGAATACGGTGGAACAGACGCGTGAGCTGATCAGGTCGGCAGGCCTGAGGTGTACTCGCCAGAGGGTGGCTATCTATGAACATCTAAGGCGAAGTTCGCATCCCACCGCCGAGGCGATTCATGGTCGAGTGATTCGTGAGCAGCCCGTCAGCCTCGCGACCGTCTACAACACCTTGGACATCTTCACCAAGGCCGGTCTGATTCTTCAGCTTCCATCCCGATCGGGAACCAGTCGGTACTGTGCCGGGCAGGCGTCCCACATGCACCTTCAGATCGACGATACGGGGGAGCTCGAGGATGTCCCTCCAGAACTGGGCGAGCGGATCATCGATGCCATGCCCAATGAGATTCTTTCCGAAATCGAGTCGAGAATGGGCGTGAAGATCAGGGGTATCGACATTCAATTCACCGGTTCGCGTGATTCGGGCGAATCTTCCTGACCATGTTTTTCTCGAGGACTCCATGAAGCCCATTCATGTCGTTCTGACAGGGCCCAGAGCCGTCGGCAAGTCGACCATCGGTCGATCGGTGGCCAGGCAGCTCGACTTGGATTTCATCGATCTGGACGAGGCGGTTCTGGACCGCTTCGAACAGCCGACTGTTTCCGAGGTCTGGAAAACGCATGGTGAAAGCGTCTGGAGAGACATGGAGTGCAGTGTTCTGCACGAGCTGCTTGACGCGTCTCCGGTGGTGCTGGCGCTTGGTGGTGGTGTGCCGACGATTCCTCCTGCAGCCGGGGATCTCAACAGAGCAAGGCGAGCGGGTGCCGCGGTGGTCATCTGGCTGCAGGCTGATCCCGTGGAACTGGCGTCACGACTCGAGGCTTCCCCCGGAGATCGGCCCAGCCTGACCGGGAAGACGCCAGCGGAGGAAATCGCGGAGGTATGTCGTGCCAGAGCCTCGAGCTACGAGGCTGTGAGCGACCTCGTGATCGACGTTGGTTCAATGGATCCGAAGCAGGCCATGACGGCCGTGCTTGATGCGATCAACTGACAGCAGCCA
The DNA here is from genome assembly GCA_002716385.1 of Phycisphaerae bacterium. Lineage (GTDB taxonomy): Bacteria > Planctomycetota > Phycisphaerae > Phycisphaerales > SM1A02 > UBA1668. Next base: position 108,531 of record PBAX01000002.1, read on the forward strand.
TCGTCCGAATGGCGGTTTCTGTGGAGATTTCAGGCAGTGGGGGATCAGGAACTCGGCGTGAGGCGGCGGCCAACTCGTCGCTTGCGGTTGATCATCTTGCGACCATTCTTGGTCTTCATCCTCGCGCGAAAACCGAACATGCGGGCACGCTTGATCTTGCTTGTTCGTCTTGGGTAATGCATCGCCATGGCGAGAAGTCTCCGTGCCCTGTTGCATCCGCTTGAAGTGGACGGTTTCATCCCGGGTCTTCGTGATCCGGATCGAGCATCCTAGCATCTCCAGAAGCTCAGGCCAAGGTGTTTGATCCAAGTGTTGGGTGAATCCGGGATTCCATATATAGTGGAGGGCTGGAGGCCCATTCTGAGGGCTTGTTACGGGGTTATCAGGGCTGAGAGGCAGATTCTGCCGCCGATTACCGGGACTGGGTCGATGACTGATTCGATGATGGACATTGCTGAGAGAGTGGTTGGCCATCGGTTTTCGGATCCGGAGCTTCTGCATCGGGCGTTGACCCATGCTTCGCTCACCGATGATCGTCTCCAGAGCAATGAACGTCTCGAGTTTCTCGGCGATGCCGTTCTTGGAATGGTGGTCTGCGAATACCTCCATGATCGTTTTCCAGATCTGCTGGAGGGCGAGATGACCAAGGTCAAATCGACGGTCGTCAGCAGGCAGGCCTGCGCCGAGATGGCGTCCGCCATGGGACTGGACGAGCTTCTGATGCTTGGAAAGGGAATGGCCAGTAGGGGCCAGCTCCCGACGTCGGTGGTCGCGGCGGTCTACGAGGCGATTCTCGGTGCGGTCTATATCGATGCCGGACTCGATGCCGTGAGAACACTGATTCTCAGGGATATAGAGGATCGCATTCACCATGCGGCGGCATCGGGCCATCACTCCAACTTCAAATCGGTGCTCCAGCAGATCGCCCAGCAGATCTTCAGCCAGACGCCCTCCTACTCGTTGCTTGATGAGCAGGGGCCTGATCACGCCAAGTGTTTCGAGATCGCCGTCACGATCGGCACGAGACGTTTCGAATCCTGCTGGGGAGCCAGCAAGAAAAGTGCCGAGCAGGAGGCTGCATTGAACGCCTTGATGGAACTGGGCTATGCCCAGCGGCACGATTCAGGTGAAGTACACGTGAATCTGTCTGGAGGCGAGGAGGACTGATCTACTGATCAGTCGGTCCGGTGCCGGCCTGCGTGCTTTCGAATCTCTGAGGGAAGGTCACCAGGCGGTGGCCATTGTCGTCATTGATCGAGAGTTGTCCGAATCCTCCGATCGTGCTTCCGGCTGAGATCACGGGAATACCTCTCTGGTTGTAGAGGTTGAGGGCCCCATCCCGTCTTCCGCTGGCGATGCCACCGACGAGTACAGGGCTGCCCTGGCCATTGCTGAGATTCAATACGCCACCGTCCTGCGAGGCTGCCATGGCACAGGCACGCTTCCCGTTGGGTGACATCAACGCCAGCGTGGCGCCACGTTCGGAAAGCGTCTGCATGGTGGCCATGAGGGTGCCCTGGACATCGGAGAGATCGACTCGTCCATTGCCGGATTCATCCGATCGAATGGAGGCGACCTCCATGCCGTCTCGAGTCGACGCGGTCAGGGTGCCACCGCCATGTTCACGAATCTTCATGTGGGCGCCCATCTGTCCACCGCTGTTGATCACAGCCATTGTGGGCAGCATGTTCTCGTCTCCGGCATGCATCTTCACGGATCCACTTGGAGCCTTCAGGGTGAAGCTGCTCATGTCGGTCGCGCCGATGATCTGGGCCATGTTGCCATCATCGCCGTGCTTCACGGTCATTTCCGATCGCTCGCTGGTCGAGGTCAGAAGGACTCGATCACGAATTCCCACATAGCCGTAGTCGTCAGCCGTCGAAAGGCTCGTGATCCGGGCGTCCTTGGTGTCGTAGAGCTCGATGGCCGATCCGAGCATGGTGCCACCGATCGACGCTCTGAGCTTGTCGTCCTTCTTCAGTTCAAGCATGCCGCCTTCGCCCGAATCATGGACTCTTGCCGATCGTCCGCCATTCTTGTTCCAGATCGAGAGTTCGCCACCTTGTTCGTTGGCGAAGAGGCCGGCGATGGATCGTCCCTGGCAGTTCCAGAGCGCCATGTCACCGCCATTTGAATTGGCTGACATCCGCATGACATTGCAGCCTGCAGGGGTCCAGAGATCCAGCCGTCCGCCATCCGCGTCGCCTCCTGCCGCGAGCAGCACGTTCCCCTTGTTGTCTACGATCTCCATTCGCTTGGCTCGCACCACATCGATGACGGACATGTCCGCGGCGGCGGCCCCGAGCAGTCCAAGGCCACAGAGCCCTGCCATGCCAAGCCACCGTCTGGTTCGTCGCAGTGAGCGGCGAGTCGTGGCGAGATTCGATTCGAGTTCCTGAAGTCGTGCTTCGATGGTGTCTTGATTGAGTGGGGTCGTCATTCGATCGTTTCCTGAGTTTTCCGAGCGTTCAATCCGCTCATCTTGTCTGCCATTAGTTCAGCCTTCTCGCTTGGTGGGGCTGGTCACTTCATGGCGGTGTCGTTCGCCTGCCCGATGGGGCCATGGGCTGGACGGGCTGCGATGCCGGCCCATGCTCTTGCGTACAGTTCACTTGGTATGGCGAGGTAGCCGGGATAGTCCTTGCGAGCCTGGCGAACCTCTTCACGGTTGATTTCAACAATGCCGATTGCGTCGGTTGTTTCCAGAAGGATCTTTCCGTTTGGCGCAACGGCGATGGATGGTCCTCCAATTAGCACTCCGTCCTCGGGGACAGGTCGATTTACTGAGAGCACGTAGCAGCTGCCGGTGAGGGCGTTGGCCTGAAAGACGGGCTTCCACTTCTCGTAGGTGGCCAGTTCGGTCGAGCGTGGCCCAAGAATGACCTCGGCGCCCTGTGCCGCCAGAATATGGGTGCCGGCCGGTCGATTGATGTCGCTGCAGATCTGGATCCCCATGGGGATGCCGGCGATGTCGAGTGGTCTTGGGACCTCGTTGTCGGCCTGGTAATGATCGGCTTCCCAGAATCCAGGTTCATCCGGAATATGGATCTTGCTGTAGGTGCTTCGGAGTCGACCTTCGGCATCGATCACAAGCGCCGTGTTCCGGCGAATGCCATCATCTTCACGAATGAGACTGCCACCGACCAGCCAGATGCCGACGTCGGAGGCGACCTCCTGCTGCATGGTCGATCGAGGCCCGCCGGGGGATTCTGCATCCGAATCAATGGCTTCTCTGGTTGCCGGGCACCAGCGGTTGCAGCCCAGTTCCGGGAGAACCGCCACCTGGGCGCCGCGGGCCTTGGCTTCGATCAGTCGTTCATGGAGTCGAACCCGCCCATCCTCGTCGTAGAAGGTCTCGCTGATCAGTGCGATGGAGAGTGTGTCTGTCATGGAGGAGAGTGTATCCGGACACACTGGTTGAATTGTCCAAACGGCCCCTCGACTTTTCGTGAGATCCCCAGTTTTCAACCGAATGGGTCCTTGTAAGAGGTATGGCTGAGACTACTCAACATCGAGAATTGAAACGGCTGACATGCCGGTGGCTCAGGGAACAGGGGTTTCTGGCTGTAGGCATGGAGGTTCAGGATCCCACGGGGCGATTTCGGGTCGATGTCGCCGGATGGACCGATCGGGCGGTTGGGACCAGGGTCCGGATGAAGCCTCGCAGCGTCCTCGTCGAGTGCAAGCAGAGCAGGAACGACTATTTCAGAAACAGCCGGCAGACGGCGGGGCTTCTGGCCAGGCGAGCGGCCATTCTGGACCGGCTCTCACGGAGTCAGCCCGAGGCATCGCCCTTGTTCACAAGCGGTCGGCGAGCGCCTCTGAGTCTCTTCGAGTCAGGGACGCTGGCCGACGATGCCCGAGCCCTCCAGCGACTTCGAGTGGAAATGGCCTCGATCGAACGTCGACTCTTCCGGGGGATCAAGCTCGCGAACATGGCGAGATGGCGCGGTGCCACCCAGTTCTGGCTGGCTGCGCCGATCGACATGATCTCAACGTCGGAACTGCCCCTTGGTTGGGGCCTGATCGAGGCGTCTCCTCAGGCTCTGGAAAGCCGTACGCCCGAAGGCATACCGGCATCATCCATATTGAGTTGTCGTCAGGCGGCACCCGATCAAGAGGTCGATGATCGTTCGCTGGATCGGCTTGTCAGGAACATTGCGGTGGCCAATTCAAGATTCGTGGGAGGTCGGACGGCACCCATGGCTGGACGGTCCAGTTTCTTGGCCGGTTGAACAGGCATTCCTTGTTATCGTGATGTGCATGCTTGCAGCCATCTTCGATCTCGACGGAACGCTGGTTGACACCTATGACGCGCACATGAAGTCCTGGCAGGACATCTCCAGAATCATCGGTCACGACTTGAAGGAAAGCGAGTTCGCCCGGCAGTTCGGCAGAACGAATGATCCGATCATCCGAGAGCTTTACGAGTGGGCTGGCCGACCTGTGCCCACGGCTGATGAAATCCACGAGTACGCGGATCGGAAGGAAGCTGATTTTCGCTCCATGGTTCAGGACCATTTTCCCGAGATGCCGGGGGCTACCGCCTTGCTCGAATCCCTTCATGCGAACAACTGGCGACTGGCAGGGGGCACCTCCGCACCGGTTCCCAACGCGGAATTGTTCCGCGAGAAGCTGGGGTGCGGTCGATTGTTCGAGACGATCGTGACCGGCGATGATGTGGAACACGGAAAGCCGGACCCCGAGGTCTTCCTGCTGGCGGCCTCCAGACTCCGGGTCCCTCCCTCATCCTGTGTTGTCGTAGAGGATGCCGCTGCTGGCGTGGAGGCGGCACGGCGGGCGGGCATGGCCAGTGTGGGTTTCTGCTCGAAGGGGAGAACTCCTGAGGAACTCGCCGATGCCGACCTGGTGGTGAGTTCGCTTGAGGCCTTGAGTCCCGAAATCCTGAAGGCGGCTATTGACGAGGCTTCCTGTCGCAATGACGGCGGTTGATTGGCTACACTTTGGCTGCATGGAGAAGGAAGCACTCAAGTCACAGGTCCAGCTCGCAACGACATGGTTTCTGGCTGCCAGGACCATGGCTGTCGCTGATGGCAATCTACCCAAGGTCAAGGAGACCGTCGCGGGTCTGTATGCCCGCTCGATTCTCGAATTGCCCGAAGAGGCCTGTGTGGCCGCCAAGAATCCCGAGAACATCTCCAGCCTTCGGATAGAGGACTGTCTCGCCTCGGTTCGGACACTTCCACGCCCGTTGGGCGAGAAGGTCATGACCGGGGTGATGATGATCGCCTATGCGAACAGGGCCATGCATCCACTGGAAGTGCGATGGGCATCGATGCTCGCCTCCGCGATCGGTCTCGAGGAGAACGATTTTCAGCGTTGCTGTGTCGATGCGCGCGTCATCGCCACGATGCTGAACCCGTCTGCTGAGGATGAGGCGTCATGAGTTCCAGAAACTTCGATTTCATGGAAAACTACGATCGTCGAGTCGGAAGGCTGGCAGGTCAGGCCGAGCGTTACGTCTACAGCGATCCCGAATCCTGTCTCTTCAAGCTTCGATTGATGGTGGAGACCATGGCTCGCACCCTGATCGAGTTGCAGGCGCCTCATCTCGTCGATGCCGATCTGAGCACCATGCTCCGTTCGCTGGAGCGATCCCAGATTCTCACTCGGGCCCATGCGGATCAGATGCACGCGATTCGGCGTGATGGCAATTCGGCGGTCCATGGGGATCCGACGCCCGGACCCACCGCGATGCGACGGTTGCATGATGCCCATCGCCTCTCGGGTTGGTACTGCCGGACCGTCAAGCGTGGTGCCAAGGTCAAGCTGCAGGCGTTCGAACCTCCGGTCCGCATCGATGATGAGAAGAAGAAGGGCTACTGGAAGAAGGGCGAGGCTCTGGAGGAATCCATCGAGCAGCAGCGTCAACGGACTCGCGAGGCATTGATGCTCTTCAGCGAGAAGGAGGACGTCGACAAGATCGCCGCATCACTGGTGGATGAGCTCAAGGGTTGGGATGAACTCGCGATTGCGGCGGGAGAACCCATGATCGATGCCGAGTTCGTCGCATTGGTGATGGCCATGGACATCGAGAAGCTTCTGGAGCATCCACGGTTCGGTGTTCCCAGTAAGGAAGCACATGCGATCGCAGAAGCGCAATACGATGCCTTTCGTCACGAGCTCGAGTCCAAGGAAGCCAGTTTCAGGGAGCAGCGACGTCAGCTCGCCCTGGGGGAGCAGGAGGCTGGCGAATAGGCATCCTTCACGATGTTTGATCGACCGAGGCGCACGATTACGGAATTGATTGCATGTTGATGGTTCATCGATTCAACCTGATTGCCCTGTTGGCCGCCATGCTGTTCATGGCTGGTGGTTGTGCGGTGAAGCCATCGGGTCGGATCTTCGTCAGTGAGCGTGGTTCCATCGATGGGGAACGCGTCACATTGTGGACGATCGACAATGGCCAGGGCGTCAAGGCGTGCGTCATGGACTACGGGGCGACTCTGGTCTCGCTTGAAGTGGATGGCCGTCGTGGCGAGACGAACGATCTCGTCTTCGGCGCAGATGGCTGGCAAGCCGGATTGAACGACAACGGGACATCCGGAGCCATCACCGACGGGCATCCCGATTTCGAGCGCAGGGTTTGGGCCGGTACGCCGTTCAATTCCACGGATGGTTTCGGTGTCCGTTTCCGGCTGACGTCTCCGGCTGGGGAGAGTGGTCGTCCCGGACGAGTGGATGCCGAGGTGGATTATGTTCTCACTGTCGAGGATGAACTCAGGATCGTCATGAAGGCTACCGCTCAGTCGGCGACGGCCATGGGCATGGCTCATCGAGGCGTCTGGAAGCTGTCGGATCAGGATTCCGTCCTGGTCAATGGGAACCGGCTCAAGTTCGATTCGAATCCTCCCTCGAATGGGAATGCCAGTGAGTACTTCCTGTACGGGGACGACGCTCCGCTGCATCTGGCGGCTACGGTTCACAATGCTTCGGATGATCCGGTGATGAGCGTCTGGACAAACCAGCCTGTTCTTCGCATGGAGACGACTCGAGTCGATGATGCTCTTTCTGCAGTCGAGTTCCAGACATTGTCTCTTGCCGCGTTGCCGCATTCGGAAGTGAGGCGTCCTGATGGCCTGCTGGTTCCAGGGGAGTCCTATCGGCACGTGGTCGTGTATCGTCTCGAGCCGGATTGATGTTCGGAACGCGGATCACCGTACTTGTTGAAGAAGCCCGGATCACCACGGTCTGTGGCAATCCGGGCCTCCGGATGATTGGCGATTCGCTTGTATCAGCGTGTATCGGGTTCATCCATTCCAGTTGGCGAGGATGAGTAGAAGGTCGTCGATTCCCGAGTATCCATCGCCATCCACATCGCCGTTGCTGAATGGTGAACCCTGGCTGTCCCAGTAGTTCAGGATGCTCAGAAGGTCGTTGATGTCCACGACTTCATTTCCGTCGATATCGCCTTCGACACCGATGCATACGGTTGCGGTCGAGGAACGGGTCGTGCCCATCGAGTCCTTGACGCGAGCTTCGATCGTCGCTGTTCGTGCCGAGCGTTCCAGGTCTCTGGAGAACACGTGGCAGAGCAGGTCGTCGGAAGATTCGAGCACCTTGCCGGTTGTCTGGTCGATCCACTGGATTTGGAACTGGCCATCGAAGGTGTCGACATTGGCCGAGAAGCAGACGGGTTCGCCAGGGTGGTGGCAGCCCTGTTCGACGTTGTCGATCTGGACATCCACCTTCGGTGCCGGCAGGGCGGCATTGACCACGAGGTGCATGCCGGTGGGTTCATTATTGCCATCACGGACCGTGCATGACAGACCGTAGCAGGGGAGGATTTGCGCCTGTCGCTGTCCTCGTGTCTCGAGCCAGTAGCCGACTTCGATCTGGTCGATCTGGATGTCGGTCATCGGCTGGCGGACGTTGTTGATGAACAACTGGCTGCCGCGGCGGGAGATCTCGTCAAGGAGCGATTCCACCGGAATCAGCTGGACTTCCTGGCCGGACTCGAGTGGTGTCCATGCCTGGACGCTCGCCTTGGCAAGTGCGCCATCATGTCCCAGCTCGATGACGGCTTCACCACCTGGTCCCCAGGTCGGAAGACCGTCGATCTGTCGACGATAGATCGTGCGAGTTCGAATTGGAATCGAGTCATAGGCAAGATCCTCGTTGCCGTCGATCTCCTTCTGGACATCGACATCCATCCAGAGGAAGTCCTCGTGTACCAGGACGCGATCGTCCATGGGGATGCCCAGACTGCCGATGATGGTCGTGGCTTTTTCACGGGCTTCATCATGTGAGATCAGTCGAGGTGCCATGTTCGATGCGTCGTCGAGATAGAAGGCGCGATCGATGACGTCCAAGGAGCCGTCTTCCTTCCAGATGCGGACTTCCTGGTCGCCGCTGACGGCGATCATCTCCAGTTCGTCGCCACTGGCGCCGACATCCGCCTGGCAGAGCATCCCGAGACGCTCGCAGAGGTTGTCGGAAAGCGCGCCGGTGTTCTGTGCGTTCACATCGACGAAGCTGGTGACCCAGGTCGTGATATGAGGTCGGCCGTCATTGTTGGCGGCATTGAGGAGATCGCGATTGATGCTGACCGTGAGTGCCTCGCCACGGTACTCGATGGCATTCTGAATAGGATTCTGGGCATGATGTCCAGTCAGTTCGTCACGGCTTCGCGTGCCGTATGACCATCGGGTGTAGGTGGTGTCGTCGGTCGGATCGCTGTTGACGGAGCCTTCGCCCCAGAGATAGTCGGAGCCCATCGCTGTGGTTTCTCCGATGACCTCGGCGGTCCTGTCGACGTGGCCGTGGGTCTTCTCGGCGGCATAGAACCATGATTCCATGACAGGATAGGCGGAATCGAATGCGCCGCTGTCGACCATTCGCTTGGCGAAGATCTTTCCGAAGTCATCGACGTCGTACATGTTGGTCTGCCATCCCATGACCAGATGCACGCCGTTCATGGCGGCGGCCCATCGGCCGTCCTGCTTCATCGTCTGGCAGGCGCTCAGGCCGAGCCATTCCATGTCGTCGTCGCCCCAGCTGTCGTAGGCGTCGCCGGCGCTCATGCGAGAGTCGTCATGGGTGGAGTTGCTGAAGGTGATGCATCGGGTCGAGTCGCTGTAGTACTCGCCGCTGGACGTGGTGGATCCGTGTCCGGAGAAGAAGACCAGATCATGCTCGTCCACATAGCTGTTGTTCGTGCCGCCGTATTCGGTTCTCTTGAAATCCTCTTCCCAGGCGAGACAGTTGCCGTATCCATAAATCGACCAGTCCGAGGGAAGCTTGTTCGCCAGGCCGGTGGCATCTTCACTTGTGTTTGAAAGCGGGCTGCTGGAGTAGTTCTCCACCCATTCGTAGAAGTAGCTCTTGCCATCGCCTTCCGTGCGATTGGTGGCATCGGCGTCGGCCTGTTGGAAGGTGGCCCGAGCTTCTGCGATATCGACCAGTTCGGTATCAGAGAGGCCCGCCGGTGTGATGCGGAGGCCCATGTAGCGACCGGCATCCCCGGTGAAGCGAAGGCCATCGGCGGTCTGGTCGGCACGATCGCTCCAGGTCAGCCATCGGCCGTCTGTGTTGAGGACCTCGAGAACGGCACCGTTGAGGGTGCCGTCGATCTCCACCTCGTTGATCCAGCGGGGCTGGCCGATGAACTGGATCTCGAGAGAGGCCGAGCCGTCGGAAGGCAGGGAGACACTCGAGGATTTGTCGTCATCGAGTGCCGACAGTTCGGCGCCGGAAGCGTCGACTGAGCCACGGCTCGATCGAAGACCGATCCGGCTGAATGCCAGGCGATTGTCCGAAAGGGTCACGGGCGAGTCGGATCGATAGGGGACGTCCGCCCGGCTGCCCATAAGGATGTTCGTCAGGGGTTTGGATTCGCTGGCGGTCGGGGTCTTGCCCATCGCCAGCATCGCTGGTGATGTCGCGACCACAACGGCACAGAAGGTAGTCAGTTTGCGTGTGTTCATTCCTCGGACTCCAGATTGGTGAGAAAAAAGGGTGTCATATGAAGCAGAAGAGCCTTCAGGGCCTCTGCATCAGGGATGCGAGCCTTCCATGCTCGATCTCACATCTGAGTTGGAAAAAACATGCCCATGCCCGAATCCCGGGCATTTCACGGCTGATGTTCATCTCCGGGCGAATCAGGAGGAACGTCTGGGCCTCGTGAATAGACAGAAATTCACGATCCCCAGGATCACGATGGCCAGTCCAATCAGGGCTACCCACCAAGGTGCGAAGATCCACGGTGGATTGGCGGATGGCATCGATCCGGACATTTTGATGGTGGAGACGACGGCCGGTACTCCAATACCGATGATAAGGCTGATCACCAGAATCCAGCTGGCTCCTTTTGAGGCCACTTTGACGTCCTGATCCACGACCTTCTCGACAGGCCTGTTCTGTCTCTTCTTGGACTTGGGGCGGTATGGCGATTTCTGGATTGGTTTTGTTGATTTCCGGTTGGCCATCGGTTCCATCCTTTATTCGACATCACCAGCCTACCCGAGGTTGGTCATGGATGTCTTGGAGCAGCCAGGCCCGGGCGGACTATCAGCCTGAGCTCATGTACTGCATCAGCATCGTGCACAGCCAAGCGCCATAGGTGCCAACGGCATACCCCAGAACCGCCAGCAGCACGCCGACGGGAGCCAGCCTTGGATTGAATGCAGCCGCCACGATGGGTGCCGAGGCGGCGCCACCGATGTTGGCCTGCGAGCCGACGGCGATGAAGAAGCTCGGTGCCCTGATGGCCTTGGCGACGATGAACAGGAGCGTTCCCTGGAATCCCATCCAGATCAGCCCGACGACGAACAGCCATTTGTAGGTGGCGATGGCGGTGAGGTCCATCTCGAGTCCGATGACGGCGACAAGCATGTACAGAAAGACGCTGGCGATCTTGCTCGCGCCGACATGTTCCAGCTTGCGAGCGCTCGAGAGGCATGAGAGCAGCAGCCCGATCGTGGTGGCGATCACGATCAACCAGAAGAACATGCTGGTGAGACTGAACCGTGCGCTCCATGGTGCATTGGCCTCGAACCAGGGGCCGATCGCCTCGGCCGAGACGAACGCGATACCAGTGGCGGCGAAGCCAACGGCGCAGATGGTCATCAGATCGGCGGTGGATGGAATACGGGACTTGTTGCCATACATCGCGTCAACTCGAGTCTGCAGATCGTCCAGCGCGGTACGGTCGGCCTTGAGCCATCGATCGAACATGGCCGATCGTCCAGCCATCCAGAGCATGAAGCCCATCCAGATGTTGGCGACGATGACGTCGACCGTGATCATCGCGGCAAAGAGCTTCTCGGAAGGAAGGAAGATCTCCTTCATGGCGGCCATGTTGGCGCCACCGCCGATCCAGGATCCCGCGACTGTGGAGAGTCCTCGCCAGGTCGCTTCGGCGCCCTCGCCTCCGACGACATCCGGTTGGAAGAGGCTCACGACCCAGATCGCGAAGGGCCCACCCAGAATGATGCCTGCCGTCGCCGTGAAGAAGATGATGAGCAGCTTGGGGCCGAGTCTGAAGATGCCGGGAAGATCGATGGCCAGACACAGCAGCACCAGACAGGTGGGAAGCAGGAAGCGGCTGGCGACGAAGTACAGATCACCACCGGGATCTCCGATGATGCCGAAGGTTCCCAGGACACCAGGTATGAAATAGCACAGCAGAATCGAGGGCACGATCCCGTAGAACTTCTTCCATCGAGGGTTGTCACTTGAGGATGTCCTGAAGATGACCGCGAGGATGACCAGCAGGATGCCCAGAACGGCCGCCCGATTCGTGATCCATGCATCGCCATGTGCCAATTCCGCCGCGATGGTTTCGGCGTCCTCCGCGATCGGAGCTGAAGCTGTCTGCGATGTTTGCTTTGAAGTCCCCGAACCGGACTTCGGGGTGGCACAGCCGGTCAGGCAGATCACCAGCATTCCCAGACAGAGCATCCTGATGACATTCAGCGATCGAATGGAATGGCGTATGGAGTCGTTCACGACTGTGTTCTCGAACTGAAGTTACGCTGGATCTCACGGCCGCCGGCCTCATCGCCGACATACTGGCCCGCTCGAGCAACGACCTTGCCACGCAGTGTGACGACTTCGGCCCGACCGCGTCGCTCCATGCCCTCGTAGCCGCAGTAGTCGACCTGACTCAGGCCATCAGCTTCGCAGAATGGTGATTCATGGCTTGGATCGTAGATCACCAGATCGGCATCGGATCCAACGGCGATCTCCCCCTTGCGGGGATACATCCCGAAGGTGCGGGCCGCTTCCGTGCTGCAGCTGTTGACCATGGTGTGCAGGTCGATGCGTCCGGCACACACGCCGTAGGTGTGTACCAGGTCGATTCGTTCCTGAATCGATGGGATTCCGTTGGGAATCTTCGTGAAGGCATCTCGCCCCATGTCCTTCTGGCCCTTGAAGTTGAAGGGGGCATGATCGGTTCCGATCGTCGCGACATGCCGGGCCTCGATGGCTTCCCAGAGTCGGTCGTGTTCCTCGGGGTCACGCAGAGGTGGGGACATCACGTACTTGGCGCCTTCGAACTCGCCGCGTTCCGCCCAACTGTTGTCGAGCACCAGATGCGGCACGACTGATTCGACGATGACGTCGACGCCGGCGGCCCGGGCAGCCATGGCTCGTGCCACGGCATCTCCGCAGGATGTGTGCACGATGTAGATGCGTGCGCCCGTGAGTTCCGCGAAGGTGCACAGGTGGTTGACTCCATCGACTTCCACGCTTCGAGGTCGTGATGGTTCGTGCCATTCCGGTCCGGACTTGTTCTCGGCCAGCAATGCCTGCTGCATCGAATCGACGGCCTCGGCATTCTCGCAATGGGCCGTGATCACGATGTCCAGTTCCTTCGCCAGCTGCATGAGTCTGAAGAGATTCCGGTCGGAGATGTCCAACGCGCCCTTGTACGCCAGAAAGATCTTGAATGAGCGAACGCCATGGTGCTCGACGAGATCCCGGACCTGCTGCTGGGCCAGTTCATCGAATCGAACGACGGCCAGATGGAAGCTCCAGTCGCAGCAGGCACCGGCCCGAGCCAGATCCTTCCACTCCTTGTAGGCCGCGGCCGGCTCGTCATCGGGTCCGGGGCAGATCATCTCGATGATCGACGTCGTGCCACCGACCAACGCCGCCCTGGTGGCGGATTCATGATCGTCTATGGCGTTGGTGCCCATGAACGGGAGATGGATATGGACATGAGGATCGATGAAGCCGGGAAAGACATAACGGTTGCGGGCATCGATGACTTCGGTCTCATCAGGCAGCGTCGATGGATCGATGTCCTCCTCGATCCGGGTGATGGTCTCGCCTTCGGCGTAGACATCGACCATGCGGTCTTCGGTTGAGGTAATGACTCTTCCATTCTTGATCAGGATCGACATTGGTCACCCGCCTTGGCAGTCGGCAATTCGTTCATAGCTCTCCGGCCGACGGTCGCGATAGAACTGCCAGGTGTTTCGGACCTCCTGGATGAGATCGAGATCGAGGTCCGCCACGATCACCTCGTCCCGGTCACGGCTGCCTTCCGCCACGATCTGTCCTCGCGGATCGCAGAAGTAGCTTTGTCCGTAGAACTCGCCGATGTTCCATGGCGCCTCCGTGCCGACGCGATTGATCGCCCCGAGGTAGTACTGGTTGGCGACGGCATGGGCGGGCTGTTCCAGTTTCCAGAGATATTCGCTGAGGCCAGCGACGGTGGCGGAGGGGTTGAAGACGATCTCTGCGCCGTTGAGCCCGAGTTCACGGGCACCCTCCGGGAAGTGGCGGTCGTAGCAGATGTATATGCCGATCCTGCCGGCACTGGTTTCGAAAACCGGATAGCCCAGATCGCCGGGCTTGAAGTAGAACTTCTCCCAGAATCCCGGGTTGCAGTGGGGCAGATGATGCTTGCGGTACTTGCCCAGATACTTGCCGTGTTCGTCGATCACAGCTGCCGTGTTGTAGTAGACCCCGGTGAGATCCTCTTCGTAGACCGGAACGACCATGATCATTCCATGTTTCCGGGCCTGCTCCTGCATCAACTGGATGGTGGGGCCATCGGGGACACGCTCGGCCATTCGATACCACTCGACGTTCTGCTCTGCGCAGAAGTAGGGGCCGAAGAACAGTTCCTGAAGGCAGCAGATCTGGGCGCCCCGGTCGGCGGCCTCCTCGATGAGTCCGATGTGCTTGTCGATCATCGATTGCTTGAGCCCATCGAGATCGTCGACATCGAATTTGGTCGTGGAAGCCTGGATCAAGGCGGCTCGTGTGATTCGGGGCATGAGGCGGATCTCTTCCTGATTGAAACAGGGGGGGATTCTACCAAGCTGACGGCCCAGGCAGTGTCTGCACGAGTCGATTATGTGCGTGGGCGAGGGCGTGGGTATGCTGGCCTTCCTGAAGGTGTGCTCGAGGGCGTTATGCCCGGTCGAAGGGAGTGTCGTGCCTGATATCAGTGAACATCTCGGATCCGAAGCCCGGTTCGTCCGTGTGACCTGGGTCGATAACGCCGGGATCATCCGTGGCGAGGCCATGCATCGAAATCACTTCGAGCGCGATGCCAGCCACGGGTTCTACGTCTCGCAGGGTGCTCAAGGGCTGCCGGTGATGAGAGATGCGATCGTTCCCGGAAGCGGATTGGGCCCGGCCGGTGGTGCCTGGTTGATTCCCGATTGGAGTTCACTCAGAGGCCTGCCCCATGCGTCCGGATTGTCGGCGGTCATGGGGGACTTCGTCACGGCTGCGGGTGAGCCCTGGGCGTGCTGTCCGCGAGCCTGCCTTCGGCGGGCCGAGGAACAACTGGCGGAACTGGGATTCGCTCTCGAGGTCGCCTTCGAGAACGAGTTCTATCTCCTGAACCGAACGGATGACGGACACATGCCCTTCGATGAGAGCCACTATGCCTCCGCCTATGGCCTGGTCGATGCATGGACGATTCTCGATGACATGGCCCGGTCACTGGAATTCCAGAATGTATCGGTCGAGAACATGATGGCCGAGTCGGGCCCCGGTCAGTTCGAGATCGTGGTCGAGCATGGCCCGGCGATGCGGGCGGCCGACAACTTCCTGACCGTTCGCGAAACCGTCCATGCCGTCGCGAGATCCCATGGCCTGATGGCCTCGTTCCTTCCCAAGGTCTTTCCGGATTCCGGAGGCAACGGATGTCATCTGCACTTCAGTCTGAATCGAGATGGGCAGAACGTCTTTCCCGACCCCGGAGCCTCCGACGGCCTCTCCCAGATTGGGCGACATGCGTTGGCCGGTGTCCTGGATCATCTGCCGGCTCTGGCGGCGTTGACCACCCCATGTCCCAATTCCTACCGCCGGTTGACACCGGGTACCTGGAGTGGGGCGTTCCGGTGCTGGGGGCACGACAACAAGGAGGCGGCTCTGCGGGTTCCGGCTGACAGCGGTGATGGCGGTGCCACCAACATCGAGTTGAAGACCTTCGATGCCACGGCCAATCCCTATCTGGGCCTGGCGGGTGTCATTCAGGCGATCATCCGTGGATTGAAGGAGTCGATCCCGTTGCCAGATCCTGTTGATGTCGATCCCGCAACCTTGCCCGAGGGCAGCGTGATGCCGATGCCGAGGGATACCGGTGAGGCCTTGGTCGCGCTGGAGGCGGACGATGCCTTGAAGGCGATGCTTGGCGAGGACCTGACGAAAGCCTATCTTGCCGTCAAGCATGCCGAGTGGCATGAAATGAAATCCCAATCACATGAGCAGATCACCAGGATGCTGCTGGAGACCTTCTGACGTGACGGAAAGACCGGATCCGAACTCATCTGAACATGAGATGCCGCCGATGGCTGGAAGTGCGATGTCATGGGGACTCGCGGGCTTCTTCGTCATTCCATTGATTCTGGTGATCATGGTGTTCGCCATACCGATGTGCGCGCCATCACCCGAATTCGACGGTACGGCTCCCCTGTATTCACCTGCACCAGAAAGAGACGCTGCTCCATGATGTCATCATTGCGTTCGCTCCTGCTGATCGTCGTCGTTCTTCCATGTCTGGCTCTGCACGATGGAGATCATTCTTCAACCGGTGACCCCAAGGCGGCTTCGGGCGTGGCCGATCCGGTGGAGATCGCCGGCATCGAATATTCGGTGGAGCCTTCGTGGGGACACAAGGGGCTCGAACTTCCCATCGGAAATACGCATGGCGGCATCGTCGTCGATCCGGCAGGCCGGGTGTACTACAACACCGATACGGAACGATCGATCATGGTGCACGAAGGTGATGGCACGTTCGTGACGGCATTGGCCAATCGATATCCGGGCATTCACGACATGATTCTTCGTGTCGAGAATGGAACGCCCTACATCTACGCGGCTCATCTTCACGGCAAGCAGGCGATCAAGCTGCGCCTCGATGGCACGCTTGTCTGGGCGCTTGGTGTTCCGATGGAATCGGGCAAGTACGACGACGATCCGAATGCCTACAACCCGACGGCGATCGCCGTCGGACCCGATGGTCGGGTCTACGTGGCCGATGGCTATGGTCGGCAGTGGATCCACATCTTCGGACCTGACCTCGCGTACCAGTCCAGTTTCGGCGGGCGTGGCAGCGAGCCGGGGCAGTTCCAGACCTGTCATGGGCTGGTCGTGGACACACGGGGGGAGACGCCGATGCTCATCGTGTGTGACCGTGAGAATCGAAGACTCCAGCGGTTCACGATGGATGGCAAGGTGGTGGATGTGCCGGTGACCGGCTTGAGGCGTCCCTGTGCCATGAGCATCTTCGAGGGTGGGCCCGGCAAGACGGATGATCGTGTGGCCATCGCCGAGCTGGAGGGCAGGGTCACCCTGCTCGATGGGGACATGACCGTGATCGGGCATCTGGGTAACAATCCGGATCGATCACAGTGGGCGAGCAATCCGGTGCCTCGTGACCAGTGGATCGAAGGCGTCTTCACGGCGCCCCATGGCGTCTGCTTCGATGCCAAGGGCAATCTCTATGTAATGGATTGGAATTCTGCTGGCCGAATGACGAAGATGAATGCGACCGCCAGATAGGGGTCGCATCAATCGCGAATCTCATTCGATGCAGATGCCGACATTTCTCGAATGGCGTCCCGGCATGACCTCATGGTGCCGATCCCGAGCTTCTCGCGGGACAGCTTGCCGTCGAATCGGAAGCATCGGCGTGTGAGCTTGATGCCCGTCACGGTGGCCATGGGAACATGCCCATTCCGGCGAAGCCGGCAGTTCGCCTCCTCGAGATAGGCGAATCCCAGAGCCACGCTGTAGGGAACCTTGAATCGAGGTGGCCTTCGATCGTGAACCTCGCCAAGAAAGTTCAGGAGGGCCCGAATGGTCCAGTTCTCGTTCACCAGCAGGTAGGCCTCGCCCGATTCGCCATGTTCGATGGATGCGATGATGCCATCGGCGACATCGCGGACATCGATGAGGTTGATGTCGCCCGGCATCCATCCCTTGACTCTTCCTTCCTTGAAGTCGTTCATCATGCGGGTCAACGGGCCCTGCTTGCGATCGCCGGGTCCGATCGGAACACTGGGTCTGACGATCACGACATCCTGGCCATTGGCGGCCGATTCGAAGGCGGCCTGTTCAGCGAGCCACTTGCTTCGGCAGTAGGGGCCGATCATGTCGCTCAGCTGAGTCTTCACGGATTCACTGATGACCTCGGTCTTCCTCCTTGGCGTGAGGATCGATTCGGTCGAGACGTAGATGGTTCGTCCGGCCTTCGCCCGGGCGGCGGCATCGAGGACGTTGCGGGTCCCCTGATGGTTCACGGCTTCGAAATCCCTTGAATCTCTGGCCCAGAGATTCGGGTTCGCTGCCAGATGGATGACGATGTCGCAGCCTTCTGCGGCTTTCATGACGCCATCTCGATCGCGGATATCCATGCGGACGATCTCGCAGTTCCGGAGATGATCGACATCGGCGTCCGGGAGTTCGAGCACGCGAACGGTGCAGTTTCGTTCATGCAGCAGCGAGACGACATGGGTGCCGATGAATCCGGCGCCGCCGGTGACCAGTATGGATGATCCTTCCAGCTTCACGTGACCATCTCCTTGAGATGATCAATGCTGGGCGTCGCCCGATCGCGAGCGAGCCGATTGATGAGATCGCATGAGCGGCGATTGAGCGGGCAGGGGTGGTGGCCGGCCAGTCGCACCAGATGGCCATTGAAGTTCTCGACCTCCGTTCGGCCGGTCTGTATGTCGCCGGACATCGAGCAGTAGGTTCCACGGAGGCTCTTCGAGAATGGTCCGGACATGAGCGTTCCCAGCAGCGGCGTCTTCAGGATCAGATTGACCGTGTCCGGATGGAACGGTCCGACGGTTCCAAGCTCTGTTCCCGACTGCTTGAGAATGCCGTAGTTCTCACGAAGGAATCGGAAGAACAGCTTTCGAGCCGGGGCGTGGGTGAGCAGTTGGCCGTTGTCGAGACCGCTGATCGCGGCCAATGGACTGATGGCGGCGTTGTACATCAGTTTCGTGTGCTTGAAGGGCAGGATGTCGGGGACGACCTTGAGCGTGAAGATCGTCTGATCGGCCAGTGAATCACCGATGATCCTCAGTTGATCGGGCAGGGGAGTGTCGTGGCCGCAGGCGCCGATGTGGAGGTCCCCTGGACGCGTGATCCGGGTGCGTGCTCGATGGGGCTCGCACTCGGATACGAAGGAGGCGATGCCCTCGAACCGGCATCGGCTCTGGAGTTCCGGATCGAATCCGTTCTGGACGGGAAAGATGATCGAGTCTGGATGGAGGCGTTCAAGGACGGTGGCGTTGTCGTAGCACTTGGTGCAGAGAATGATCAGTCCGGGATTTCCGGGGTGCCAGTTCTCGAAGAGGGTGAAGCGAGCGGTTTGGCTGCCGTGATCGACGACCTCGACGCCAGATTCATTGCCTCGGTCGACCTTCTCGGCATCGGCATCGACGAATTCGACCTGATGTCCCCTTGCCAGCAGAGCGTGTCCGATCGCGCAGCCGATGCCACCGGCGCCGAGGATCGTGATGGAAGTGGTGGGGGTCATGGTCTTGTTCCGGGGTCTGAACGGGCATCACAGGATACCGGGTGCCTGATAGGCCGGACTGAAGCTGGTTTTCGGTACATCCAGCCGGATTCGCATAGAATCTCCGCCTGACCCCAGCGTGTGTAGCTCAATTGGATAGAGCATCGGTCTTCGAAACCGAGGGTTGCAGGTTCGAGTCCTGCCACGCGCGTTTTTTCATTTCTCAGGAGAACTCGACATGGCAGATGGTTGGTTGGCTGGCAAGAAGGGCCTCGTGGTGGGCATCGCCAATGAACGGTCCTTCGCATGGTTCATCGCCCAATCGATCCTTCGTGAAGGTGGTGAATGCCTCTTCACCCATCTGCCTGGCGACAAGATGGCTCGTCGAGTCGGCAAGGCCGTCGAGTCACTGGGCGTCGAGAATCCCTGGATGATGCCAATGGACGCCTCTGACGATGCATCGATGGATGACGTCTTCGCAAAGATCGAGGCCGATCATGGTCAGCTCGACTTCGTGGTGCATTCCATCGCCTACGCCGACAAGGACTGGTTGCAGGCGGGCAAGTTCACGGCCACGCCGCGTGACGTCTACACCTCGGCGATGGACATCTCAGCCTGGACACTGGTTGGCATGGCCAATCGTGCAGCTCCGCTGATGAAGGAGGGCGGTTCGATGATCTCCATGTCCTACTACGGCGCCGAGAAGGCGGTCCCGGGCTACAACGTGATGGGTGTTGCCAAGTCGGCCTTGGAATCATCCACGCGATATCTGGCCGCAGAGCTTGGCGAGAAGAACATCCGCGTGAATTCGATCTCCGGTGGCCCGCTTCGAACCATGTCCGCCATGGCGGTGGGTGGCTTCGGCGAGATCCTCGACTGGGTCGAGAAGAAGGCGCCGCTTCACAAGAACATCGAAGGCGAGCATGTCGGTGATACGGCCGCGTTTCTGCTCAGCGAGCGGGGCGGTGGCATCACCGGCCAGGTGATCTACGTCGATGCGGGGTATTCCTGCGTCGGGCTGTAGGGCTTGGATTGAACCCGAAGTGAAAGCCAGCCAACCACTCGAACGGCTGAAGCTATTGTCACGGGTCGAGCGGGCCCCGATCGGTTGATTGACTCGATCCGTGCTCGTTCGTTCCAATCGCCTTGGCGATCTGCAACAGTTCTGCTTCAAACAGAAAACGCAGCTCAGTCTTGGTCAAAGCACTGTTGGTGGTGTTGAACAATACGGCAACGCTGCAGCCGTTGCTGTACTGAACGATCTGAGCGGAAATGGCCCCTTGGTAGGTTCCCCCGTGCCAGGCATTGCGAGTGTCATCGTCAATCACCCCGACAAACCATCCAAGTCCATAGCCTACACCCATGGGGTAATCAGATCGGTACTTGTGATCAGCCTCCACGGGGGTCCACATCCTTCGAATGTGTTCTTTTCCGAGAAGTCTGGAGCCTTCTTCCTGGTGCAGGTCATTGGAAATCACCGCCAGCGATCCGGCCGTTGCGACAAGTCCCCCGGCCCCGCCGAACCCAGTTGGTGGATGTGAATAGCCTTTGGGAACCGACTGAGTGCTGCCATCGGGCATGATGATGGGCTGGATTCTCTGTTGATGGTCGTAGTAGGCCACTTCACCAGCCAATCGATCAGTTGGAAGTGGCCCACCCAGCTGGAGGTCGACAAGTTGAAGTGGATCTGCGATCTGGTCCTGAATCACTGTTTCATACGGTTTTTCAGTCATGGCTTCGAGTACCAGTTCGAGGAGCAGATAGCCAAAGTTCGAGTAGTGCCAATAGGCGCCTGGTTGGCGTGTGAGCGGCTGGGAGATGACGAATCTTACGACGTCCATTCTGTCCGGTCTGGCGGCAAGGTCCATGGTCGTCATCAGGTGCTCTTCCTGGAACATCGGGTCTCCGCTAAAGCCGGCGGTGTGTGAAAGGCACTGTTCGATCGTGATGTCCTGGAGTTGTGGATCCACTTCAGGCGCACGAATCTGGTCAGCCATGCCGATCACGTCGAACGGGTTGTCATCCAGCGACAGCTTGCCCTGCTCGACGAGTTGCAGGATCGCTACCGCCGTAATCGACTTGGAGATACTGCCAATTCGAAACTGGGAGTCTGGTGTCACGGGAATCGCCTCATCGACATCAGCCCATCCGAATCCCTGCTCATAGACAATCTCTCCGTCAACGGCGACTGCCACCGCGGCACCTGGAACGCCATGCCGCCACATGAAGTGACGCATCCTGGCCTCGAAGTCCTGGGTGGCCTCGGCGCTGGCGGCCGCATGTTCCTGGGGTGGGTCGCCAGGCAAGGCTGGCGTGACGGCTGTCAGTAGCATGATGACGGTTGGCAAGATCGCATGGCGCATGGGCTTCAAGCTCACATTTGTAGTTGAATTGTGTTGTTCTAAGGGGCCGGATTGACAATGGCATTCTAGCACTCATTTGCCGAGTCGCATTGATGACAACACCCCCGTGCAGGCGGGGGTGCTGTTGTATGTAGAGTTAGGAATGAGGGGCTACAGGCAATCGCCCCAGCCATCAAGAAGGATCAGCATGTCATTGACATTGACGATTCCGTCGTTGTTGATGTCTGCAAATGATTCTGTTTCATCCCATTGGCCAATAAGCGCGAGGACATCATTCACATCTGTGAGACCGTCCGGATTTCCTGGTGTCGTTCCATCGGTAATGTCTGTAATACATTCGCACTCATCGGGGATGCCGTTCCCATCAAGATCTTGGGATGTTCCATCTTCAATATCACAGACATCGCCAATCCCATTTGTGTTGCAGTCGAGTTGTTCTGGATTAAAAAGTTCACAGTTGTCTACTGCATCATCAACGCCATCGTCGTCTGAGTCCATGATTGGGCATATGGGGTTAAAATCATTGCCTCCGCCATTAGTCCATGGTCCGAAGATGTCCGCTGGTTCGTTTTCACAGAAAAATGATCCGCTTATGCTGCTACTTGCGACGGGATTCCCATAGATAGCACCGCCTTGACCGCTGGCGCTGTTCTCACGGAATTCACAATCGGATATGGAGATATTGCCTTCGTAGTTGTATATGGCTCCACCGTCGGACGATCCGCAGAAGTAACCGTCAGAACTGTTCTGGACAAACTTGCAGCCAATGATCGTCATATCGCACTCATAGACAGCGACGGCTCCACCGTAGCAGCCTGAGTTTCCTGTAAAGACGCAATCAATAAGTGTTGCGGTGGAGTAATAGCTGCAGGAGAGCCCTCCGCCAAATCCGTCGGAATGATTTTCAATGAACCTGCAATTCTCAAATCTTGGGTTTGACGCGTTGAAGCAGAATGCGCCTCCGCCTTCATTGCCTTGGGTGGCTTCGTTGTAGGCGAACGTGCAATTTTTGAAGGTTGGACTTGCTCCGAACATCTCTGCGCCGCCGCCACCAAATCCACCAAATTGTCCGGGATTGCCGTGGCTCAATACCAAATCTGAAATCATAGTGTTGCTGGTCTCGTTGTTTGTGCAACGGACCACAGAGCCTTGACCTTGCGCATCAATGGCAGTAGCCGGCATGCCATTGGCATCAACTTCACCAGATATCTGTATGGCTTTGCCACCAGGGTTGATGCTGTGTTCGTAATACGTGCCGGCTGCGATAACGATCGTATCGCCATTGACAGAAGCATTGATTGCTTCCTGGATTGTGTGATAGTCGCCAGGGACATGTAATGTCGCGGCAAATGCAAAGCTTGGCATCAGTATTGTGATGATGAGTGATGTAAGACTCTTCTGCATGACCTCTCCCTGGATAGTCAGTTCGACAGATGAACGCTGTCTCAACACCGATGTTGCTCAATTGTAAGGTCTGTCTACTGATGTGAGTAAGGGGTTTTTCGCTTGCACAGACTAACGCTACGGGCAGAAGCCCCAGCCATCGATGACGATCAGAAGATCGCCGATTTCAACCACGCCGTCGTCATTCGTGTCCCCCTGACAAGGACCGGGTTCGGTGATTCCCTGCATGGTCAGTCCGTACGAGTTGTGGACCCCGGCCAGAATGACATCGAAGACGGCATCTTCCGGAACGTCGCACTGACCCCAGGTGTTGTCGCCCCAGGCGACCACGGTTCCGTCTGCACGGAGCCCCATGCTGTGTAGCGCGCCAGCTGCCACCTGAACGAATGTCTCGCCAACGGGTACGTCGCACTGCCCGCTCGTGTTGCTGCCCCACGCCAGGGCCGTCCCGTCGGCCAGCAGACCGATCGAGGAACGTAAGCCGGCGTCGAACTGGACGAAGCTTTCACCCTCGGGGATGTTGCACTGTTGGGAGAGATTGTCGCCCCAGGCGACGGTGCTCCCATCGGCCCGGATGCCGATGTTGTGGTACCCGCCGGCGACGATTTTCACGAACGTTTCGCCCGCAGGCACATCGCACTGTCCGTAGTTGTTGAGTCCCCAGCCGATCGCCGTGCCGTCTGCGCGGAGGCCGATGCTGTGGGCGTGACCGGCGACGATCTGAACGAACGATTCACCGGCCGGGACGTCGCATTGGCCATAGTAGTTCTGCCCCCAGGCGAGAGTCGTGCCGTCACTGCGGAGCCCGAGACTGTGGTAGCCACCGGCCGACACCTTCGTGAAAGTGGCAGCCGGGACATCGCCGGCACCGTAGACGTTGCCGCCCCAGGCGATCACCGTGCCGTCTGCACGCAGGCCGAGCGAGTGCTCCTTGCCGATGGCGATCTGCACGAACTCTTGATTCACAGGCACGACGCTCTGTCCGTAGTCGTTCTGGCCCCAGCCTTCTGCCGCGTAGATGGTGGCTGGCTGTTCACAGTCGCCCCAGTCCTCGATGACATTGAGGAGATCGGTGATGTCGACGATGCCGTTCAGATCGGTGTCGCCGTTGCAGGGTTCGTCGGAACAGGGTGAGTTGCTGCAATCCGAATCCGCTCCGAGCCAATCACCCTGGCAGTTGTCTTCAGAGGAGACCTCGCAGTCATCACCGGTGCAGCAGGCTCCCGTTTCCACCGTAGATGCTCCATAGAGGTAGGCATTCCCGGTAATGGAGTTGGTTCCACTCGCCCCGATCAGACAGATACCGTCGTCCATGGCGACGCTGCGAGCGAATGCGAAGTCACGTTCTCCATCTGGGTCACTGAGTACCGCAACCTCGTTCCAGCTGCCATTCCCATTGGCGGTAAAGATGTAGGCGCTGCCGGTGTAGGATTCGGTCCCATAGGCACCGATCACGCACGTGTTGCCGTCGATGGCGACCCGGTTGCCGAACAGATCGTCATTGGTCCCATCTGATGCGGTCAGT
>PBAX01000003.1 GCA_002716385.1 Phycisphaerae bacterium
CGGGATCGCAGCTGTCGGGTACGCCGTTTCCGTCGCAGTCCGCAGCAGTGCCATCGGCGATGTCGCAGACATCGCCCACGCCGTTGCCGTCACAGTCGAGCTGATCGGGATTGGCGATATCGACGCAGTTGTCGAAGTCATCGAGGACGCCATCGCCATCGGTGTCGTCACCGGTCGCGGCTCCGCAGTCGCTTCCGCCGAATGAGTTGCCATCGATGGTCGTTCCTGGTGAGAACAAGGCACCCGATGAGGCGACTTCACTGTGCTTGGCAAAGCTTGTGCCGTACACGTCCGGGTCAAGAGTGAGCGACTGGTTGTCCCCGCCTTCGCCTCCATAGCTGACGGCTGCCAGTACGGTCCCGTCGGCTGCTGTCAATGTGACGTCATCGCCACCATTGTTCAGGCCGAGTGCGCCTGTCGAGGCGACCTGGATGATCGCGCCCTGGAAGTCACCGGTGAAGGCGGCAGGGTCGCCGCCGCCGAAGACGACTACGGCGCATCCATCACCAAGAATTGGCGTGTCGTTGGGGAAGGTGTGTCGGACACTGTTGCCATCGGCAAGTGTCGCACCGCCCAGATAGACATCGGCGCCAAGCTTGTTGACGATTTCAACGAACTCGTCCTGCTGGGAATTGCCGGTGCCGTCGCCATTGGCGTCGCCATCGATGCCTCCGTTGGCATTGGATGGATCGGCGTGGATCTCATTGATTACGAGCACAGGGCTTTCGCATTCATCTGGGACACCGTTTCCATCAGCATCCTGCGAGTTGCCGTCGGTGATGTCGCAGTCGTCCGGAATGGAGTTTCCATTGCAGTCCGGATCGCACTCGTCCGGCACCCCGTTGCTGTTGCAGTCCAGTACGGTGCCATTGGCGATTTCGCATTCATCCGGTACGCCATTGAGATTGCAGTCAGTCTCGCAGACGTCGGGAATGCCGTTGCTGTTGCAGTCGAGGCCCAGATCGCAGGCATCGCCTTCGCCATCCTCATCACAGTCGGCCTGATCAGGGTTGGCCAGATCTGGGCAGTTGTCCGCACAGTTGGGCACACCATCGCCATCAGGATCGTCTGCCGGATCGCATGGGTTCGCGAGGCCCGGTGAGTCCTGGCAACCCAGTTCGAATGGAGCCAGTACCCAATCACCGGTTCCGTCTGGGCAGCGATAGCCACCTGCGGCTACGAACTGGCCATCAGGACCAACGGTCGTGTCGCAGTAGACGAATTCGTCGGTGCCGCTGCCGATCAGGGCAAGGCAGTCGACCGTTTCGTCCCAAGGCATCAGATCGAGGACTCGATCGTCATTGGTATCCAGATCGAAGGTCGGATTCTCTTCGGTGAGTTCGACCGTGAGTCCCTTCACAAGAACATGGGTGACCGGGTCACTGTTCTCGAAGGCGTTCTCGAAGGTGGCGCTGTAGAAGCCGTTTGAATCGAGGAACAGGCCATCAAGTGAGATGACATTCTCGATGTGGCCTTCCGGGCTGTCTCCGGTGCCGTCACCGATGACGATCCATGAGTAGCCGGTGAGCGAACCGCCTGGTTCGCCGTAGACCTCGATGTATTCATTGGTGTCCACGCCGCTGTGGTTGGCACGGACCTCGTTCATTGAGATCGACGGGCTGGTAGGGGTGCAGTCCTCGCCGTAGAGCTCGATGATGAGGAGCAGGTCGTCGACCGTTACCTGGCAGTCTCCGTTTGGAGCAGGTGCCACGTCACAGGTTGGACGATAGGTCCCATCGCCGACCTCGCCGTATTCACCAATGACCTGCAGAAGGTCGTCGACCGTGATGGAGCCATCGGGCATTCCTTCAGGGCCGGTGATGTCGGTTGCACAGTCCGCCAGAGGCTCGTCGCAAGGGTCGGCGGGGGTGGCGATGGCTACTTCGATTTCCTCGACGTAGTGGACGTTCGGATAGCCGATGTTGGCGAGATTGGTCCAGGATCCGACTCCACAGGAGCCGTCCTCGGTCCTGATCCAGCTGGGTGAATTCTGTCCGAGGTCGTTGGCGGCAACGGCGTAGCTGTTCTGGGATGCCGAAGCTGGCATGACCAGTTCGATGAAGATGTAGCTGGCGGGCACGACGATGCCGGCATCGAAGGTCACGTAGAAATCAGTTCCCGGTTCGACCAGTCCAGTTCTGGATGCAATCGAGGTGAGTCCCGAGGAAGGATCGCCGTCGTCGTCACTGTAGACCTTGACGGTCGCCTCGACGGTCTCGCTCGTGAAGTCGAAGCCCCACTTGATGCATTCGAGTGAAATGTCATTCCCGCCGGTTTCAAGTCCTGAAAGATCATGGCTTCGACCATAGGAGTGGCCTGGCGTTCCAAGGCTTCCGGTGCACAGCAGCGAAGCATCAAGCACGCTTGTATCTGTGGATTCCGTGATGACCGAGTTGCCTGCATCGCAGGTCGGCATGGTCAGCCCGGCTCGTTGGGTGGTCTTGACCTTTCCGGCATCAAGACTTGCCTGAAGATTTCCAGGCTTGGCCAGAACGATTGAAGTCGTTGCCAGACCGATAATGGCGGCAGTTGAAGCGATTCCGCGCCCGAGACGAATAGCGGTGGACATGATCCTCTTTCTCCTCTCCCCCTTGCATCCGATGGGGGTGTAGCTACATCACATCAACCAGCACCGGGGCCGCACTCATGTGCGACCCCCGATACTGGTTCATGAACGTAGATTACCTTGGAGAATGGGTTTGCCAACCATTGAATTTGTCAGAAAACCATCTCGTATGTGTTCAGGGCTGATTCAGGCCCCTCTGGCAAGCCTGCTGGTCGGCTCCAGATTGCTTCGGCCAAGGGGGCTCTGAAGCGGATTGGAGGCCTCCGGCTGGATTCGAGTCGGCGGGGTTTCCGGGACAGCGGGCTCCTTGGAGACGGGAGTGGGGATGCTCAGGGCCAGATTTCCCTCTGCAGCCACATGAACCCGTAGATCCATCATGCCCTGAGCGTAGTTGACGGTCACATTCGGGGCCAGAGAGTAGATCCGCTGGCGGCTCCTGGGTGTGCAGGCAACCAGGCTGGCTTCTCTGAGCAGCCTCAGATTGTGGCTGACAAGCCCGATGCTCTGACCCGTCTCCTCAGCCAATTGGCCGACCGGCCGGGGGCCCAGGGCAAGATTTCTGATGATTTCCATACGGACTGGTCCACCTAGCAAGGACAGAATCCTCGTCAATGTGCCTTCCGTAACGATTCCCCCCCCGCGGACCTCTTGAGTGGTCGTATTCATTGGTTTCCTCCCAACGCGGCGGCTGGTGCGGGGGCCAGCAGCACTTATATAGATGCAGGGAGCCGGCGAATGACAGGCTTCCCCTAGTTTATTTCGCGGTGGGGCCGTCAACGGGTGCGGTTCTTTGGTCAAAGGAACCCCATTGCAGCTTTTTTAGATACGTTCGACTTTTACGGCTGTGCGCGACAATTGCAGTTTCAATTGATTTTCGCGTTTAGAGGGTCGCTAAAGGGGCATTTTGGCCTCGAATTGTCTCTGCGGAGCCAAATGAGCCCCATTCAGAGTAGTTGCAGGAGTCCAATCAGGATCAGGACCCCTCCAAGGGCGACCATTGCCCAGCCGATGCCTCTGGCGATTTGCTTCCCTCTTGTGATGGGCATGATCTGATCCGTCGGGTGTATTGACCGGAAGTCCGGTCACCTTCCAAGTCATGCATGGGATTTGAAATACCGAAGGTGGGACTCGAACCCACACTCCCTTAACGGGAAACGGATTTTGAATCCGTCGCGTCTGCCAATTCCGCCACTTCGGCTCCTGGCTGATCTCTTGAGACTGGCCAATGCCGCATGATCGTCTGTTGGGTTCATGGGGTCAAGGAGCAGGATTGGGGCCAGATGGACCGGAGCGACAGTCTGTCTTCCCACTCGATGGATCATGCGGCCCATGAACAACAGGCAGCCCAGCAATGACCACTGTGCATGCGATGAGGAAACGATCTGAGCGTCCTTAGAAATGGACTACTGGATACAAATGTCAGGCCGCCCGAGATCATCCGAAAGTACCTTGTAATTCCCGAGGTATCCTTGGGCCATGAACAACACTATCCACAACCGTATAAACCCACTCATCATCACCAACGTGCTGCTGGCTGTCATTGCCGGCTCGATGCTCTGGAACATCGCCGGGCCCTCAGTCGAGCCGATGGCTCAGGCCCAATCGGAGGAATACATGGAGTGGTTGGAAGAGAAGAGGGAAATAGAGCTCGAGTTGACCGAGTTGCTGGCGATGCTGAAAATGGAGGCGGAGCTGGGCATGAGAAGGGAGATGGAGCTGGAATTGGGACTGGAGCGGGATATGAGAAGGGAGATGGAGCTGGAAATGAGACTGGAGCGGGAGATGAGAAGGCTACGTGAGCAGTCGCGGCGGCGGTCTGATTCGTCTAGATACGAAGGTTCGATGAAAAGAACGCATGAGATGAAACAAAGTCTCATAGAGGCTGTCGGAGCCGGCAGGATGAGTCAGGAAGAGGCCGATCGCGAATTCGATGATTTCATTGACCAGATGGTCCGCAGGGAAATTGCACATGGGGGAAGAGGAATCATGGAGCGGGATGATGTAGAGGCGCTTTTCATGGAGAGACTCCGAGAGACAGAGCGGGAATATCGATTCAGGCTGGCGAATGAGAAAGAGCTGTTGGAATTGCTGTATGACATCGAGAGGAACACCCGGCAGTGACTCGGGATGATGAACCCGGTATCCTCAGTGTCATGATTACCTCGATTCTCCAGCGAAGAGCCGTTGCCTTGAAATCAATCATCATGGTTGTCGTCCTCCTGGGTGTGATGGCCCTGATCGTCCTGCTCTTTGCAGGGGAGCGCGACGAGGGCGTCAGGCCTTCCAAGGCCGGACAGGCTACGAATTCATTGGCCACATCGTCGCCTCAGCCAGTCCAGCCGATTCAGCCTGCGGCTCCGGCCGCTGACGAGATTCCCGATGAGGACAAGCCCGAGGCGGAGGCTCATTTCGAGCCGGCAAGCCTGAGGCTCGGTTACGTGCTTCCGGAAAGCGTCATCACCAGCGAGTTCACGTTGGTCAATGATTCGGATGAACCGCTGCTAGTCAAGGAGGTCAAGCGAGGATGCTCCTGCACAGAGGTGACATTTCAGGCTGGCGAAATTCCGCCGGGAGGATCGAGAAAAGGCCTTGCAACCTTCACCGCAGGCATGACGCCGACCACCAAGAACAACAAGGTCAGGATACTTTTCGAGAAGCATCGTCCAATGACTCTGCCCATGAATGCCATGGTGAGTCGAGCCGTGCATGTCCAGCCGCCCAATTTCAGAATGCATGCCAAGAGTTCTTTCGACGGCCCTGTCGCTCGAACAGCCTCCCGAGTGCAACTCAGCTCGACGGACAGCCAGCCGTTTCGAGTTCTCTCCAGTGGAGGGCGTCCGCCGATTCCCGTCAGTGGCGGAGGAAATCCGAGCGAGCCATCCACCGCCCAGTCGGTGATGATAGACATAGGGGATTACGACAAGGAGACACTCCTGGATCCACAAGGCAACAAGATGCCTCCATTCTGGATTATCGAAACCGACCATCCAGATGCGCCGGTCATCGAGGTCCGCATTATGCACAGGGAATTCTTTCCTCATCGTCGTGAAAAGGAACGCGAGTGGGTGTTCGTGGAAAACCGGGTGGTTGTCGATGCGGTTGATCCCGGTGAGGCGGTCCAGTTCGAGCTTCCAATCATCTGGAATGCCCTCGAGGGGCAGCGGACCCAGCAGATCATCGCTGCCGAATCGAATTCCCCTCAGTTCGAGGCTTCGCTTGTGGGCATGAAGAAGGACGGGAGAAAGTCGAAGGCCGTGATCGAGATTCGTCCAGTGGAGGGTGTGGTCGGTCCCTATCAGGGGCGGATCGAACTGGTCTCCCATGAGCACAGGGCGCCGCTGCCTGTCATAGGTCATGTGAATCGAACTGGATCGCAGGAAGCCGAATGAAGCTATCGGTGATCATTCCGGCCGCAGGGGCCTCGACTCGATTCGCTTCGGGGGACAAGCTCTCTGCGGATCTGGGTGGCCGTCCGCTTCTCCTGAGAACCGTCGAGATCTTCTCGCGTCGCCCGGAAGTCGATCAGATAATCGTGGCCGGTCCGCCTGATGACATGGAGGCCTTCAAGGATAGGTTCGGTGCGGGCCTTGGTTTTCACGGAGTTGCACTGGTGCCTGGTGGGCGCGAGGACCGTTGGGAGACTGTTCGAAACGCCCTTGAAGCGGTCGAGGAATCCTCTACGCATGTTGCGGTTCACGACGCGGCCCGTCCTCTGGTTTCCGATGACATGCTCGATCGCATCTTCATGGCTTCGCAGCATCTGGATGCGGTTGTCCCAGTTGTTCCTGTCTCGTCGACGCTCAAGCAGATCGATCCGACGGCAACCATCGACGCCGGTGAGGGCGGTGATCATCTGGTCGACAGCATCCTCGGCGATGCAGGTCGCCTCGAGGTTCCGGCGACGGAGATCCGTGGGACCGTGGATCGATCCATGTATGCCATGGCCCAGACGCCTCAGGTCTTCAGCCGCGAGTTGATCGTCAGGGCCTATGCTGGACAGGATCTGCGGGGCGTGACGGATGACGCCCAGGCCGTTGAGATGCTGGGTGTGGCCCCGCATGCTGTCCAGGGTGATCCGGCCAACATCAAGATCACGACCACGGATGATCTTCGATTGGCTCTTTCGCTGATCAAATCGGCTCCGCCAGCCAAGCCGAAGGATCCTCTTCTCGGATAGATGACGATTCCGGGGCCTTGGGCAATTACTTTGCCTCGGTTGCACGATCCTGCAATACTCCGCCCCCCTGAAAAGCCGACAGTATCGTGGGGGCATCCCCCAGGAGAGATTTGCACGTGGCTGATGCCCGGAAAGACAAGATGACGGTGGGCTCACCTGCTGATGGGGGGACGCGATCGGTTTCGGTGATCGTCCCGACCTATCAGGAGGTCGGGAGTCTGCCGGCGCTCATCGAGCGCCTGGACGGTCTGCGGCAGGTCGGCTGGGATCTTGAGCTGATCATCGTGGACGATGACTCCCGGGACGGGACCCTCGAGCTGATAGAGGGATTGTCGCACGACTGGATTCAGTTGAAGGTCCGGACCGAGGATCGCGGCTTGAGCACTGCCGTCATGGCGGGGCTCGACGACGCGTCCCATGAACTGCTGATCGTCATGGACGCCGACTTGAGCCATCCCCCCGAATCCATACCGGCATTCGTGCAATCCCTCGATGCCGGTGCAGACTTCGTCATTGGTTCTCGATATGTCCCGGGTGGTTCCACCGAGGACGGATGGGGCGTGTTGAGATGGATCAACTCGAAGGTGGCCACTGTCATGGCTCGCCCATTCACCAAAGTGAAGGATCCCATGAGTGGATTCCTCGGATTGCATCGAAGCACCTGGCGTGGGGCTTCAGATCTCGATCCGGTCGGCTACAAGATAGGGCTCGAGCTGATCGTCAAGTGTCGTTGCGGCAATGTCATGGAAGTTCCGATTCACTTCAGTACTCGTCGAGCAGGTGAAAGCAAGCTCACGCTGAAGGTTCAACGCGACTATCTGGTGCACATACTGCGTCTGGCGAGATGGAAGTATCCCGAGCGATCCAGCTTCATTCCGTTTGCCATCGTAGGTGCTTCAGGCATCGGTATCTACGCGGGACTGCTGGCGGTGCTGGGCGGCCTGTTCGGGAACCTGCTTGGAATGGACCTCGTGATCGTCATCTCGATTCTTCTGACGATGTGCTGGAACTTCACCCTAGATCGGAAGCTGGCCTTCTGGTGGGCCAAGGAAGGGCAGGCGGGTCTGCAGTTGCTGGGCTTCATCGCCATCTGCGCGATACCGGTGCTGGTCAACTTCTGGGTCACCAGAACCTTCGCCGTGGAGGATCAGATGGCCACTCCTCTGGCGGGTGTCATCGGCGCCGCCATCGGTTCGGCACTTGGCATTCTCTTCAACTGGGGCGCCAGCCGCTTCTTCGTGTTCAACCGTTGACGTCGAGTGTCTTGATCCGGGCCTTCACCTGATCGATTGAACTGCTCAAGTCGATGATCTTGCCATCCATGTTCTGCCATCGCCATTTCAAGGCCTGTGCCCTCGAGAGCAGTCTCTCCTGTGAATGGAGATTCGCAAGCTGTGTGTCAAGGAAATACCCATCTTTCGAGATGCCCTTGAAGTCAGCTTGAAGCTGAAGGTACTGGGCCAAGGCTGACGTGGCGGCATCGACGGTCCGGGGGACGTAGATCGTCTCTCCATCAGGTCCTGTGGAAATGATGATGTCGCTGGACTTGACGGTGGATTGTTCGCCGCATCCATTGATGCCAATCGCCATGAAGACGAGCAATGCAGCAGCAAGAATTCCAGTTGCACATCTTTCCATCGGGGTCATCTCCTCATCGATACCCTCAAGCGTACTCGATGCAGGCGGGGCCGTGCCAGATCCTCTCAGATGGTTGCGGCAGTTCGTCGCTTGCGTCGAGGGGACTCGGGGGATGTGGAGGCGAGATAGCGTCCGGTGAAGCTCGTCTTCACCTTGGAGACGGTTTCCGGCGTCCCCTCCGCAATGATGGTTCCTCCGCCGGCGCCGCCTTCCGGGCCGAGGTCTAGGATCCAGTCCGCATTTCGGATGACATCAAGGTTGTGTTCGATGATGACGAGCGTGTTGTTGAGATCCGCCAGACGATGCAGTACCTCTATGAGTCTGTCCACATCGGCAAAATGGAGTCCGGTGGTCGGTTCGTCGAGGATGTAGAGAGTATGCCCGACGCTCTTGGTACCGAGTTCTCTTGCCAGTTTGACACGCTGGGCTTCTCCGCCGGAAAGGGTGGTGGATGGTTGTCCCAGTTCCAGATAGCCCAGTCCGACATCGACCAGGCATTGCAGCATCCGATGGATGGGGGGCTGGGCCTCGAAGAAGCCGACCGCTTCATCGATGGGCATCGAAAGCACGTCGGCGATGGATCGTCCCTTCCAGAGGACTTCAAGGGTCTCCCGGTTGTATCTGGAACCCTTGCAGGTGTCGCAGGTGACGAAGACGTCCGGGAGGAAGTGCATCTCTATCTTACGCACGCCCTGACCCTGGCACTCCTCACATCGTCCACCCTTGACGTTGAAGCTGAACCTCCCAGGCGCATAGCCCCTGATTTTGGATTCCCTGGTCTGTGTGAACAGTTTCCGGATGCCGTCGAAAACGCCCGTGTAGGTCGCCGGATTGGATCGGGGCGTTCGTCCGATGGGAGATTGATCGACTTCGATGAGTTTGTCGATCTTGCCCAATCCAGTGACACGTGTGTGCTTACCGGGTCTGGCGCCACTGCCGGTGAGGTGTCGCTGCACTGATTTGCAGAGGATGTTGCTGATCAGGGTCGACTTGCCCGATCCGGACACGCCTGTGACGCAGACCAGCCCGCCGAGAGGTATCGATGCATCGATCTTCTTCAGATTGTGGGCGGCGGCACCTTTGATCGTTATGGCGTTGCGAGGCTTCATGGGCCTTCGTGAATCAGGGGTGCCGATGGATTTTCGTCCGGAAAGGTAGTCTCCGGTAAGGGAGGCCTTGCACTTCTGGATGTCTGCGATGGAACCCTGCGCTACCACCTGGCCACCATGTCTACCCGGTCCGGGTCCGATATCGACTACGTGATCCGCTTCTCGGATCATCCCCTCGTCATGTTCCACCACGACAACGGTATTCCCGATTCCAGAGAGCCTTTGAAGGGTCTCTATCAGTCGATCGTTGTCACGTTGGTGCAGTCCGATGGTGGGTTCGTCGAGGACATAGCAGACACCGACGAGGCCCGAGCCGACCTGTGTGGCGAGCCGAATCCGCTGGGCTTCGCCTCCCGAGAGCGTCGTGCTGCTGCGATCCAATGTGAGGTATCCCAGGCCTACGCTGTGCAGGAAGCCCAGTCTTGATTGGATTTCCTTGAGGATCGGTTCCGCGATCTTGGAATGCTCGCCCGGGAGCTTCAGCTTCTGAAGCGTCGACTCGGCGTCCTCGATGGTCATCGACGCGATGTCCGCGATGCTCACCATGCGATCCTGTGCGGAGAGCAGTACGTGCAGCGCTTCGTCGCGAAGTCGTTGACCTTGGCAGCTGGTGCATGGTCTGGAGCTTTGGTACCCGGCGAGTCGTTCTCGCACACGATCACTGTCGGTTTCGAGATATCGGCGACGCAGATTGGGCAGTACGCCTTCGAACTTGAACTTGCCCTTGCTTCCCTCCAGAAGGGTGTCCTTTTGTGACCGCGTGAGTTCCTCGAATGGGGTGGAGCGATCGAGACCGGTCGCTTCGCTGAAGCGTCGCAGCTGTCGGCTGTACCAGGTGTTGAGTCTTCTTCCATTCTTCGTCCAGGGGGCCAGTGCGCCTTCCCCGAAACCCTTGGATGGTTCGGGTACGACGAGTCCCTCGTCGAAGGCCATGATCGTTCCCAGACCATCGCAGTCATGGCACGCGCCGTGCGGTGAATTGAAGGAGAATAGCCGCGGCGCCATCTCGGAAAGACTGCATTCGGGGTGGTCGGGGCAGGCGAGGTGTTCGCTGAATCGATGTTCCTTCCACTTGCCCTTGCTGGTTTCCTCCATAACGGTCACGAGTCCGGAGCCGGCCTTGAGTGCGGTTTCGATGGATTCGCTGATTCTGTTCCTTGCCGAGTCCTTGATGGCGACTCGATCGACCACTGCGTCGAGATCATGTGTCTCGTAGCGACCCAGATCAAGTGGGTTCTCGCCTCCACGCGAAAGCGTCTCGCGTATGTCGACGATCTCCCCATTGACTCTCGCTCTCACGAAGCCGGCCTGTTGCAGGGATTCGAGGACCTCGCGGTGGTATCCCTTTCGTCCTCTGATGACCGGGGCGCAGAGAATCAGCCTGGTTCCCGGCTTGAAGGCCATGAGCGTCTCGACGATCTGGCTGGCGCTGGATCCGGAGATGGGCAGGCCGCAGGTGCCCTTGGGAGTCTTCTTCCAACAAGTCGGCGTGCCGCATCGAGCGTAGAGGAGTCTGAGGTAGTCCCATATCTCGGTGGTCGTCGCCACGGTCGACCTGGGATTATGGCCGCCGCCTCTCTGCTGGATGGCGATGGTGGGGGGCAGACCGGTGATCGCCTCTATGTCGGGCTTCCGCATCTGCTGAAGGAATTGCCTCGCGTAGGCGCTCAGCGATTCCATGTACTTGCGTTGGCCTTCGGCGAATATCGTGTCGAAGGCCAGCGAACTCTTCCCCGATCCCGACACGCCCGTCACGACAACGAGCTGGTCTCTTGGGATGACGAGATCAACATCGCGGAGGTTGTGCTCCCTCGCTCCGGTGATCGAGATGTTTCTGGATGCCGGCATCTTCAACAGCATAGACGCCTCGTGGTCCATACGGCGTTTGATGTCGGGCTTCTAGCCTACTTCGCGTCGCTGGAACAGGATCACGCCGACGGCGATGGCAGAGAGGGAATACGCCAGTCCGTACAGGATCGCCTCGACCACGTAGCTGGCCGGAATGGTGTGATTCTGAGTGATGGCGTCGGTAAGCCACATGACCTGGAAATTAGGAAGGACGTCATAGCCGGCTACATACAGCCAGTATGTGATCTTTTCCTGAGTCGTGGCGAGGTCCATCAAGGGGACCGTGGGCACATCGATTATCTCGGTGTACTCCCCGGATTCCCCGGAGATGAAGTTGATGGTCTTCGATGCCTCCTCCTGGAGTGTCAATCCCTGCTCCTTGGCCTTGGCCAGCCAAAGGGCCTCCATGTCCTTGATGCGTGACAGGAAGATCGAGTCGGAGAGTAGGCCGAGCAGGAAGAGCCCGACCGTCACGAGTATCGTCATGAGCTGGCCCGCACGCGTGCTCACGGCCACGGCAATGGCGCACATCATGAGGATAGCCATCATCATCGCGACGATCGCCAGCCAGAGATCGGGCTTGAGCCCGAGTCCCATCGGGCGTGAGGAGAAATCGGGGCCGAAGTTGATCGAGAGGACCCACGCAAGCAGCAGGAGTGGTGTCGTGAAGAAGATCACCGAACTCGTGAACACCATGTTGTAGAAGTAGTTGCACCAGGCGGCGACGCCCCAGCCCAGTAGAAAGGCGGTGGATCCGAAGATCACGACCGGAAGGTGGATCGGATCCTGAACGGTTTCAAGGACGGCATGTGTTTCGACCAGCATGAAAATCATGAAGAGGAACAGTGTCGACAGCATCATCGCCAATGCAACACCCACGAATTTCCCTAAGACGAACAGCGGTCGTCCAACCGGTTTCGATATGACCGTCAAGGCGGTCTTGTTGCTGATTTCACGTCCCAGAACACTTGTCGCGATGAAGCCAGAGAGCAGGGCGGCTGACATGAAGATTGTCGCCAGTCCGATGTCGATGAGCATCCTCTGGTTCTCATCCATCGTGAACGCCGAGAGCGGGTTGCTCAGGACGATCAGCAGCGAGGCCCCGACGAGAACCACCAGGACGACAGGCTGGCGGACGCTCTCGAAGAAGGTATTCCTGATGATGGCGAGTATCTGTTGGAACATTCGGCTTTGGGGTCCGCTGAGGGGGTCGGGACCCATGGTACCGAGGTGGGCCTCATCGCATCCGTACAGGGGTCAGATTAGGCAGGGTTCGAAGGAAAATGATATTTTGATGGCCGTCTGAGAACCCCGTCCACAGGATGCTGCGTACCAGTGTCACATGCCGATTCTGACCCCTCCTCGATATACCGGTTCATTTTCCCATGAGAGTTGATCATCTGGCCTACCAGCGGGCCACGAAAATATCTGTATTTGGTTTTTTCCTCCAGCTGGTAGTGTCGCTGACATTCCTCATCTACGGTCTGGCTGTTGGCGACAGTCCATCCGTCATGGCGTCGCTTTGGGCATTCCCATCGCTCCTGATCTGGATCGGATTGATCCTCGTCTTCAACCAGCACAAGATGGAGCGGTTGGAATCACTCGAGGAGGATGAGCTATCCGCTGGAGGGGTGGCGGGCGAGTCGATCTTCGATCGAGCCGGTGACGAGGTACGCGTAGCGGCCCGCAGGCTCAAGCTGATCTATCGTTGGATTCTCCCCATCCTCAGCTCCGTGTATGTCCTCGCCTTGGCATTTCTTGCCTGGAGAATGTTTGCCTGGCTGTCGCTGTATGGAGAGCCAGGTTCGATGAAGAACCTGCCGATGGCTCAGGGCAAGGGATGGCTCATCGCCATCTGTCTGGGCTTCACTGCGGCCTGTTTC
The DNA here is from genome assembly GCA_002716385.1 of Phycisphaerae bacterium. Classification (GTDB taxonomy): domain Bacteria; phylum Planctomycetota; class Phycisphaerae; order Phycisphaerales; family SM1A02; genus UBA1668. The sequence continues at coordinate 13,222 of PBAX01000003.1, forward strand.
ATCTGCTCCCGATTCCTTAGCGGCATGGCGGAGCTCAAGGCCTGGCAGAATCTTCGTGCCGGCTCGGGTGCGATGGTCGGCAACTCGCTCGTGCTGCTGTTTGTGGCGATCGGTGTCATCTGTCGATTCTTCGACGTCGATTATTTCCTGCAGATCGTCATATGGGCCATCCCAATCTTCATGGCATTCGTGGCGGCAGAGGTAGTTCTCAATCTGATACTTAACATCTACAGACCAAGGACGCAGGGCGACTACGCTCGACCAGCCTTTGACTCGCGGTCCCTGAGCCTCCTTGCTCAACCTGACTCGCTTGTCCGGTCTGCCAACGAGGCCGTCAACTACCAGTTTGGATTCGATATCTCCAGTTCCTGGGGCTATCAGCTCGTACTCAGAAGTGCTGGCTGGCTTGTCGTTCTGGGCGTGGTTTCGCTCATCGGATTGAGCACCATGGTCGTGGTTGACGGGCGTCAGGAAGGTCTGAGAATCCGCCAGGGAGCCATTGTTGGCCAGGATGGGACAGAGGTTCACGATTCGGGTCTGTTCTGGAAGCTTCCATGGCCTCTGGAGACATCCGAGCTGCATGAGGTCACGACCGAGCGTGTGCTGGCCATCAATGGTCAGGAGCGCGAGACGCCTACAAGTTCCATTTGGGGCAAGGACGATTTGAAGCTGGTTGTTGGCGACACGATGGAGCCCTTCATCGTCGCCGGATCAAGAATGGGCGACGGCAACATGGGCCTCGTGAAGGGGCTGATCGAGGCCACCGGGTCCTCGGACGATCAGATCGAGTCGGATCTGAAGGAAGCCCAGCGGGACATCGTCAACGCGCTTGTCGACATGCAGATCTATCTCACCTACCGAATTCGTCCGACCAACGATGAACGCGGTGGTGGATTGCTCGACTATCTGTCGTTCGGTTCTGATCGTCGGGCCTCGAGACAGAGTCTGTTGACAGAACGTCAGACGGCCTTGAAGCTTCTGGCGCTGTCAGAAGTCACCCAATATCTGAGCACGCTCGGTCTGGACGATGTGCTGTCCCTCGACCGTTCCAAGCTCGCGGCGGAACTGTTTCCACTGATACGTGCCGCATTCGAGAAGATGGACACCGGAGTCGAGCTGATCGGCGTCGATGTGCCGGTCGTACGACCGATCGGATCGATGGCGAATGCCTTTGAGGATCTCGATATTGCCATCCAGCAGAGCGACAGCCTGATAGCGGAAGCGGAGCGCAATCGAGTGGTCATGCTTACATCCATGGTCGGCAACCCGGACCTCGTTGATACGGTTCTCGATGCCATTGAGAAGTTCGACGAGGCACAGGTCCAATACGATCAGGCCATAAAAGCCTATGGCGAGGATTCGGCGCAGGCACGTCAGGCTTCCGAAAAGGTCGATCAGCTGTCAATGGAAGCATCCAAGCTCGTACGTCGTGGTGGCGGGCAGGCCGCTCGTCTCATCTCGACGGCGGAACGTGACAAGTGGGTCAGCCTGATGGAGCAGCGGACACAGGCGAGTCGAATTCGCGGACAAGGGGCGGCTTATCGAGCCGCACCTGAGCTCTATCGTCAATGGCACACGATGCAGTCGTATCGAAATTTCCCCGACTTCCGGAAGTACATCATCGGAATCGACCCTGACAGGATGAAGGTCAATGTGGGCCTCAACGAATATGCCTCGCCGGGCACCATCTACAGCGACACGATCCTGACCGAGGAAGAAGAATAGTCATGAAGAAAATCGCCGCCATCGTAATTGGATTGATCATCCTGTCCGTGCTGCTGTTGTTCAGCATGACCTATTCGGTGGGATTCAATCAGGTTGCCTTGAAGAGCCACTTCGGCAAGGTGGATTCCTCCAGCATCATTCGTGAGCCGGGTCTCCATTTCCGATGGCCCTTCTTCGCAGACAGCGTCACCACGTATGACACGCGTGTCCAGCTTCTCAAGACCGGTCAGGAGAACCTGCAGACCGCTGATGGCTTGCAGGTGGTCATTCAGGCCTTCCTGCTCTGGAGGTTGGACGCCGAAGGTGAGGGCCCCCTGAAGTTCTATCAGTCGTATCCGGAGATGTCGGATGCCAGCGGCGCCTTGATTACCCAGTTCCGTGACGCGGTCTCGGTCGTCAGCGAGTATGAATTCAATGATCTGTTGGGCGAAGGGAACAAACTCAATGAGATCGAGTCGAAGATTCTTGCCAGGATGGGGACAGCCGTATCGGAAGGCGTGAAGCCCGTTTCGGCCGGAATCAGCCGGATCCTTCTCAGAGAGAAGGTGTCCCAGGAAGTCATCAAGGGGATGCAGGCTCGACGTAACACTTTGGCTGAGAACGAGCGAGCTCGTGGCGAGGCGGAGGCCGAGAGGATCCGGTCCGAAGCCACGACCATCACCGACAAGATCTATGCCTTTGCAGAGCAGCGGGCTCAGGAAATCCGTACACGTGCAGACGAGCGAAGCGCCCGTTATCTCGAGGAGATGAGTCAGGACGAGGAGCTGGCCGTGTTCCTGATCTGGCTGGACACGTTGCAGAAGGCCTTGAGCAAGAACACCACGGTCATCATAGATACGGACTTCGCTCCTTGGCATCTCATGAAGCCCGAATCGCCGGATGGAAGCCTCCGCATTCCGAAGCCAAGGGCTGGCGAAGGCGGCTCCGGCAAGGTCAAGACAAGTGATGCTTCCGATTCGAACAAAAGTCAGGGGTCCTGAGCATGGCCAAGTCATGGAAAGATGGAGACATGAACGAGTCCGATCCATCGGCTCGTGACTATTCCGTTGAGGAGACCCCGCTTGAGGTCGAGCCCGCTCGCAGAGCGGCTTCCGCGGAGTTCGTGGTCGATTCCGATGTTGGATCGGTAGCTGCGCTCAGGGAGGCGATGGATCCTGCAAATCGTTCCCTCACAGATGCGTTGCAGATGACGTTCCGTGTTCTGCAGACGGGCATCGTGGTTCTGCTGGTTCTGTTCCTCTTCTCTGGATTCAAGACAGTGGGCACGTCCCAGTCAGGTGTCGCCACCGTCTGGGGGCGTATTGTCGATCGTGACGGGCTGCAGCCTGGCCTTCAGATGAACTGGCCACCTCCAATAGGTGAATTCGTTCTTTTCGAGTCCGAAGGTCGTGAAGTCGATGACGGTGGGGCGTTCCTCTCCCAGAACATGAGAACCCTAGGAATGGAGAACGCGCTCGAGGCTTCCGGTAGTCGTGATCAGTTGACTCCGTCCAAAGACGGATCATTCCTCACCGAGGGTGGTGAGCTGGCCCATATCGGCATCGACGCGAAGTATCGGATAACAAGTCCGGCAACCTTCCTGACCAACATTGCGGATGCCGATGCAAATAGCATCGTGAAAGTGGCCTTGGAACGAGCGGTCGTGCATGTCGGTGGTTCCATGAAGCTGAAGGTGCTTCAGGATGAGCTCTCCAATGCCGAAATCGAGGAGATGATCGCCGACTCCGCACAGTCGGTCCTCGAAGAGATTGGCAGTGGCATGAAGATCAGTCAGGTCATTGTCCGGAACGAGGTCATGCCGCCGACCAGAATCCTCAAGAAGCAAGAGGAATTCAGTCAGTCTCGTCAGCGTGCTACCGAAAAGATCGAGCGTGCCAACAAGGCCGCTCAGGAAGCGCTCATCGGTGTCGCCGGCAAGTCCTATCCCGAGCTGGCCAGGCTCGTCATGGCCTACGAGGAGGCATGGACGCTCGATTCAGATGATGTTGAAAAACGGTTGGCCGACATCAGCGCGTTCTTCGAAGGGGACGAGATCGCCGGTCTGGCCGCTCGTGCAATCAGTACCGCGAAACGATTCCAGTCCAGAGTCGATCAGGGCCTTGGCCGTGAGGCCAGGCGTTTCGCGGGTCTTTTGCCTTCATATCGAGAGCATCCTGATCTCGTGATCGCGGAAAAGTGGCTTGAGGCCTATGCGGCCGTCATGGGACGGCCGGACGTGGAGATCATGTATGTCCCTGAAGGGCTTGGTTCCATGGGGCTGGACATCACGGGCCTGGAATCCGTCCGGGACATCAGAAGGCGTGCTGACATCGAGGCTCGAGAGCGAGCTGTCGGGATGCTCGGGGGGACATCCTCCGATTACATGATGCGTGCCAGTGAGATCAACATCGGCAAGGCAGGCCGTCAGCTGAACATCGATGAATCGACTGGAACCGTCACAGGCATGCGGCAGGAGCTGCTCAACAAGGACCAGAAGTAGCGGTCTGCCGCGGAAGGGTCATGTTTTCATGGTTAGCTCGGGCACAAGCGAAATGGTTGTCGAGGCAGTCGGACTCACCAAGGTCTTTCGGGACTTCTGGATGCGGACCAAGGCCCGAGCCGTCGATCACATCGATTTCCACATAGAGCCCGGCGAGATCTTCGGATTGCTCGGTCCCAATGGTTCGGGCAAGAGCACCACGATCAAGATGATCCTCGGTCTCTTGAACAAGACATCGGGCCGGCTCGTCGTGTTCGGGCGAGATCCGTCGGATGTCCTCATAAAGAAGCGAATCGGATTTCTTCCCGAGGAGTCCTATCTCTATCGTTTTCTCAATGCTCGGGAGACGCTTGACTACTACGGGCGCCTTTTTAATCTAGACCGGAGTGTCCGCAAGCGGCGAACGGAAGAGCTGCTTGAAATGGTCGGATTGTCGAAGGTCGCTCATCGACCAATCGGAGAATTCTCAAAAGGCATGACTCGTCGCATCGGGATCGCCCAGGCTCTGGTCAATGATCCCGACTTTCTCATCCTCGATGAACCCACTTCAGGCCTGGACCCAATTGGAACAAAGCAGGTCAAGGATCTTCTCCTCGAACTCAAGTCCCGCAAGAAGACCATTCTTCTGAGCTCCCATCTTCTCTCCGACGTCCAAGACGTCTGTGATCGAATGGTGATGCTCTATGGGGGAACTATTCAGGCATCCGGAACGGTGGATGAGATGCTCAAGGATTCCGATCACACCGTCATCGAGACGCCGCGACTGAAGGCGGAGACAATTGCAAAGCTGGAAGCGGTCATTCAGGACATGGAGGGGGTCGCCATCGACCGCATCAGGGAGCCGCGGCAGCGTCTCGAGGATGTGTTCATGAAGATGGTCCAGCAAGCCCAGGAGAAGAAGATTGCCACATCCGGCGCAGCCGAGACGGGCGAGACGGCTTCCTTCCTCAGGCAGGAGTCCGAAGGTGGATCGCTCATCGATTCATTGGTGGCTCAGAAGGACTCTGTTCCACCTGCGATTGTCGAAGAGGCGACTGGCAAGACGGCTGATGATGGGGAGGTCCGTCAGCAGGTTCTGGACACGCTTTCATCCGAAGCTGAAAAGCCTGCAGTGGCCAAGGTCAAGGGGCCAGCGCCAGAGGCGCCCAAGGATGTGGACAGCAGTCTCATAGAAGGCCTGATGTCCAGCGATGCCGACAAGGAGCCGCGTGACTCATGACGAGACTCGTTGCTTTTTACAGGAAACTCCAGGAGATCCAAGAACGCACCTGGGTTCGAGTTGCATTGACTTTGGTATGCACGGGTCTATGTATTGGCTATCTGGCTCCAATCATCAGCTTCAGCTACACGGCGGATGCGAACCAGAGGGCGGTCTTCGAGGCCTTGTCGGCGGATGATGCAGAGACCACTCATCAGACCCTTCTGCTGACCGGTGAGATCCGGGCGAATGGCCGTGTTTTCACGGTTGATGAATCCTATTTTCCTGAAATATTCGATGAGAATCAGGTGCTCGTGAATCCGCAGCTGGTGGTCTATCTGGCGATTCGTCCGGATGTGGACTCGATGCTGGAGTGGGCGCCCCGATGGCTGCTCATGCAGCCGTCCACCACATGGACCGTGGGCATTGTCGCGATCGCCTGGATCTGGTTGATCATATGGATCGGACTGTTCGTCCCGTTCATGCTCACCTTGATACTCACCATGGTGCCGTCGTTCATATCCGGTCTTCTGGGCTATGAGGAGCTCCAGTTCGCCATTGCCGGTATCGGTCTGCTCACCTTCACCTTCCTGCTGCTGATTCGCCTGATGCTCCTGATTCTTTCCTGGCCGAATGCCATCTTCTCGGTGGCTACAACGCTCATTCGAGAGGCCTCGAGGACTCGGCTCACACTGTTGTTCATCGTGATCATTCTGGCCATGCTGCCGTTTTTGCCCATGACGCTCGATTCGGATTCGATGCTTCGATATCAGCTCCAGAACTTCATGAGCAGGAGTCTGGAATACACGTTTGCCTTGGCCGCCTGCATGACGCTTCTGCTGGCCTGCGGCACCGTCGCCTTCGAGATACGCGATCGCCACATATGGCACGTCATGAGCAAACCGGTGGGCCATTTTCAGTATCTGATCGGCAAGTGGCTCGGAATAGTCGTGCTCAACATGTGCCTGCTCGCGGTCGCGGGCGTGTCGGTCTTCTTCTATATCCAATATCTGCGGACAACCAGCACCGCCACAGGTCTGGCTGCGGAGGAGGATCGATACATCATTGCAGAGGAATTGCTTGCGGCAAGGGCATACAAGCGGCCCGACCTCGAGCTTCCCGATGGGCTTGATCTGGACATGCAGGTTGAGAGAATCATCGAGAACGATTCCGCGTTCAGTACATGGCAGGATCGTGGCGTCCTTCCAGAAATGAGACAGAAGATCCGACGGGATCTGGTCTCGGCATATGAGCTCAAGCAGAGGTCGGTGCCGTACTTCAGGAATGGTCAGCCAGGTGCGACGACCTTCCGTTTCACCGGACTCGAGTCGGCTCGAAACAGCCCGACGCCGCTTTCGTTGTCATACCAATTCATAATCGGCCGTCTCGATGAACATGAGAGGTATGTCGCAGGGTTCATGTTCAATGACGACATCGAGTCGATCCTTCTACGCGAGTACATCCCCACCGTCATACAGATAGTCCGGATTCCATCGTCCTTCATCCAGCCCGACGGCTCCCTCGAGATAACGGTTCTCAACTACTTCGAGCCGCCCGAGGGGCGTGCCTATGGGCAGCTCTTCTTCGAAAAGGGGAGGTTCGAGATCCTGTACAGGGTCGGCGGATTCGATCTGAACTTCTTGAGGGTCATGATCATATTGCTGGTGAAGCTCGGTGTTCTTGCAGCGCTTGGTGTCTTCTTCGCGACGTTCCTCAATTTCCCCGTTGCCTGCCTCAGTGCCTTCACCGTGTTTGTGGGTGGTCAGATGGCCCCATTTCTGGCGGATTCCTTGACGATGTATTTCCCGGAGGATGTGGATGAAGTCGACTGGCAGAATCTAGGTCAGGTCATCAAGTGGGGATTTGAATCCACGGTCAGGGGATTGGCGAAGGCCATGGTCTTCATGTTGGGTGCATTCGGTGAATATCATCCAGTTGCGGATCTCGTGGAGGGCCGATTCGTGAGCTGGCGATCGGTTTTGAGTAGTTTCATCAGACTTGAGCTGATCTGGGGAGGCCTTTCGCTCGTACTGGGATGGTTGGTGCTTCGTTCACGCCAGTTGGCGATATACAGCGGGGGGCAGGGCTGATTCACAGCAGGTACAGGACCATGGGACGCGATCGAATCATTCAAATCGTCATGTGCGGGATCGTCATTCTCGGGCTTTCCATCGGGGGAGGCCTCCTTGGGAACCTCATCGAGAAGTCCGAGGCCAATGGTCTCAGATACACCGACAATGCCGATGAGAACATGCCTCCATTCGTGGCTCTGGGTACCGCGATCGGCGCTGTCCGTGGTCTGATCGTCGACTATCTCTGGATCAAGGCCAACATGATGGTCGATCGGGGGCAGTACTACCAGGTCATGGAAGACACGGATCTGATCACGAAGCTCCAGCCTCGTTTCGCGCCGGTCTGGGTGTTCCATGGTCACAACATGGCCTACAACATCTCGGTCGCCACCAACACCCCCGAGGAACGATGGGAATGGGTCAAGGCCGGTATTGATCTCGTTAGAAACAGGGGGCTCCGCTACAACCCCAACGATCTTGAACTGCACAAGGAGCTCGCCTTCTGGTTGTCTCACAAGGTCGGTGGCTACACGGATGATGCCCATCTCTTCTACAAGAAGGAATGGGCTCGTGAATGGCACGATCTGCTCGGCGAGCCCCCGGTCGATCTCGATGCCCGTATCGCCTGGATTCAGGAGATAGCGGATGCGCCCGCCACCTACGAAGCCGCTATAGAGCGTACGCCCGAGGTGGCGGAGCTTGTCCAGCGACTTCGTGATGGTGTCAGTGACATCGACGAGACCTTTGAATTCGAGATAGATCAGCGTTTTCTCGAACTCTACTCCCTTTGGGACGCCATCAATCAGCAGTCCTACATAGCGGAGAAGCTGGGTTTCCAGGAGGAGCTCGATCGCAAGGGCTCGAGGATGTTCTCGCTGTTCAATGATCTCAGTCAGGAACCCTATTTCGCGGAAGCCTGGAAGACGCTGATCGCGCATGCTCGAAAACGAGTCCTTCTCGACGAGTACAACATGGATCCCGCCTTGATGGCCCAGTACACGGAGGAAGTGGGACCTCTGGATTGGCGCAATCCCCACACCCACTCCTACTACTGGTCCCGAAGGGGGTCCGATCTTGCGGAGTTCCGCTCAGTCAGCGAGAAGGACGAGACACTGAGAATCAACAACGATCGGCAGCAGGCGCATGCGTTGCAGGCATTGGCTCGAACCGGTCGCATCTACTACGACCCGTTCTCGCCGGGTTTCCCGGGCCAGTCTCCCGAGCCACGTTTCATTGACACCATCGACGACCACTTTGAGCGTTTCTACGTCAAGTACTTCGATGCCAAGGGGGCGGGAGGCGAGACCTTCATCGTCTTCATCAAGAACTTCCTGTCCGGTGCCATCAGGGAGCTCTACAGGTTCGGTGAGATCGAGCGGGCACAGAATCTGCTTGATCTGCTCGACAGCCGCTTTGGAAGGGGCGGATTCCCGCCGAACAACCAGTATGCCATCGATCTCGACGTGTTCGTCGCCAAGGAGACTCAGGGGGAATACGAACGGCAGCCCCACATGGCGCCGGCTGATGTCGTCGGCGCACTTCGCTACGGCTACCGCGTCGGTGTAGGCGAGAACAGACCCGAGGTCTATCGGGAATCAGCGGCGTTCGCCAAATGGGTGACCGATTACTTCAGGAATACCGAGAATCAGAACTTCACGACCAAGATGAACGGTGTTGGAAGGCTTCGCGACATACTCGCCACCTTGGACAAGAGTGCCCAGATCGCCTTTCTCCAGCTCATGCTTGATCCTGTCGTCCCCTTCGAGGAACGAATGACCATCTGGGCCCAGATAGATGATCTCGAGCCACAGCTTCGCCTGCGTGTCTACGACCAGATGATCAGGCCGTTGTCCATGGAGTATGCCCGTAGTCCCTTGTCGCAGGCCATCCCGCTCGATGAGGCGTTTCCGGAGCCACCGGGTCTTGAGGCGTTTCGGGCGCAGGTTGCCTTGGAGCTCGCCGCGGAACGCGAGGCGATGGAGAGTCTGGAAGTCGGTGCCAAGCAGAAGAGTCTCGGGGAATAGCGAGCGGCTCAGTCTCTCCTGACCACGTTTCGTATCTGGCCTATTCCATCAATTGATACTTCGACGACATCCTCGTCCGTCAGGAATCGAGGAGGTGTCCTTCCTGCGCCGACTCCGGCCGGCGTCCCAGTCATGAGTACGGTCCCCTTCAGCAGCGTCATGCCCCTGCTGAGCTCGACCAGCAGTTCCCTCACGCCGAAGATCATGCTCGACGTCGACGATTCCTGTACCAATTCACCGTTGACCCTCGTCCTGAGCAGGAGTGACTGGGGGCAGCCGATTGTTGCGGCATCGACGACATTTCCAATAGGGCAGAATGTATTGAAGCTTTTTCCTCGGATCCACTGGCCGCCCGATCCCTTCTTCTGCCACCATCTTGCGGTGACATCGTTGGCCACGGCATAACCCTCGATGGCATCCATGGCGATCTCGGGCGTCGCATCGGTCAGATCATGGCCGAGAATGACGGCCAGTTCACCCTCGTAGTCGATCTCGGGACCATGAGGCTCGCATATGGACGGGATGATGATCGGATCGCCATCATCGATTACCGATGCGGGGTTCTTCATGAACACGGTTGGCGAATCAGGGATGTCCCCGCCCATTTCATGGGCGTGATCGGCATAGTTTCGACCGATGCAGATGATGGCAGGGGGCGGCGTCTTCATGATGGTTCTTCTCCGGTGCATTTGTCCTTGGCATCGGGTACGGGGTCATAGCCGCGGCCTCCGAGCGGATGACATCTGCCGAGACGGCGCATGGCGAGCCAGCAACCCTTGATGGCGCCGTGGACCTGAATGGCCTCGACGGCATATCGTGAGCAGGTTGGATGGAATCGGCAATGCATGCCGATCAGCGGGCTGAGTGTCGCCTGATAGATGCGAATGAGCCCGATGCAGAGCATGGCTGCGGGTGAATTCTTGCCAGGCTTCAGGTTGCTCATCATGTCAGCTTACCGACAGGTCTTGGCGAGTGCTTCCGTGAGCAGCGACTGATAGTGTTCTGTCGAGAAGGGTGCATGTTGTCTGACGGTGACCACCAGGTCGTATCCTTGCACAGGCGGGTCTGGGATCAATCGAAATGCCTCTCTCAGCAGCCTCTTGATCCTGTTTCTCCTGACGGCGTTCCCGGCCCTTCTGGGGACCGAGAGGCCCAGTCGATTGTGTTCAAGCATGTTCTCGACCATGTGTATCCGTATCGGGCCACGATGGAATGTCGCTCCATTGGTGTACACGTGCTCGAACTGATTTCTGCTCAGGAGTCTCGATGATTTTGTGAATCCGAACATGCCCATCATTCATCCCGATCCAGAGCAGATTGGTAGCGTCGCATGAGCTGGGATCTTGTGACGAGACCCATGATCTTCCTGTGGTCATCGATGTCCAGTACGACAAGCGCATCCGAGTCGCAACGGGAGAACTTCTCGAGCACGAGATCAAGGGGCTCATCCGGTGTCAGCGTCGGCAGATTCGATCTCTGCAATTCGTTCACCTGAAGGAGGGGGATGGCTTCCCTGTAGACCAGTGCGGCCTTTAGATCTTCGGATGTCACAAGCCCGGCATAGTGACCTTCGTCGTCAGTCACAGCGAAATCACTCACGCCATGGAGCTCGGATAATCGAAGCATTGATGCGGCCGAATCGTTGGTCGGTACGCTCATGGCCTCTTTGATCGTCAGGTCGGAAACCGTGAGCTTGCGGAGTATCGTCAGATCTCCCATGGACCCAGTGTGAAGTCCGATGGCTCTGAGCTTCGCGCTGTAGATGCTGTCCCGGCAGAGCCATCTTGAAATCAGCGTGCTCACAACGGCCGCAAACATGAGCGGCATGATGACTTCGTAGGATCTGGTGAGCTCATAGACGATGAGGATGGCGGTGAGTGGCGCATGGGTAGTGGCGGCCACTACGGCGGCCATGCCTACCAAGGCGAATTGCGCGGGTGTTCCATTCGGCAGCCAGCCCATGGCATCGATTCCGATTCCAACCGCGCCGCCGACAGAGGCGCCCATCAGGAGAGAGGGGGCAAACATGCCGCCGGCTCCACCAGATCCCAGAGTGAGGCACGTGCCTACCAGCTTGAGCCCGAATGTCCCCAGCAGAAAAACAGCCAGCCATCCCGTGCCATCGAGAAGTTGCCCGGTCTCCAGATTGGCATACCTTTCCGGCTGAAGCATGTCGGTGATGATCGGATAGCCATTCCCATAGAAGTCCGGAATGGCGTCTATTCCTGTGAGCAGCATCCATGACAAACCAAGGCCGCCCAGCAGCAGGCCGCCGATGGCGGGCTTGAGGACGGCGGGGGCATTTAGGCGGTCGAAGAATCGAGTGCTCAGCTCAAGTCCTCGAATGAACCCTATCGAGGCTATGCCGCAGAGAATACCGAGCAGCAGATAGAGGGGTAGAAGTGATATGTGGAACTGGCCCTCGTTCTTCGCGAAGCTCAGTCCGATGTCGAAGATGGCCTGATCGTGAAGAATGCCCTGAGTGGCGGCGGCGGCGACCACTGATGAAATCACGATGGGGGTGAAGGTCCGAAGAGAAAAGTCACGCAGCAGGATTTCCATCACGAAGAAGATTCCCGCAATGGGTGCATTGAAGACGGCGGAGATGCCCGCGGCAGCCCCGCATCCGAGTAATGTGGTCGTCGCCTGACTGTTGCCATGAAGGATTCGGCTGCTCGTTGATCCGATGGCGCCGCCAATGGTGGCGATCGGACCTTCAGCGCCCGCCGATCCGCCGGTGAGAATCGTCAGGGATGAGTTGATCCATTGCTGCACACCAACCTTCAGGGGGAGCCAGCCACGCTTGCGTCGCACGCTGTAGATCACAGTGGTGATTCCGGGGCCGATGGCGGGGGCATTGATCAGAAGCCTGACCATCCCCACAAGTAGTCCGCCGATGGCAGGTACCAGCAACAGCATCAGCCAGAAGAGCGAGCTTCCAGCCATTTTCTCACCAAGCTCGTCTGCCCATCTCAGGGGGGCGATGAAGGCTGTGGCAACCAGAGCCATCAACAGGCCGATGATCACCGATAGCACGACCAGATACCAGTCACGACGAAAACCCAGCCTGTGGCTGAGTGTTCGGGAGAGTCTTGTGGCACTGAGTTTCATGGTCTGGATCTGGCTCCGGGTCAGGTATCGGCCAAAAGGGCGGCAGGATACCACCTCAGAAGCCCGTTGGAGCCTCTGGCATCGACAAAGGGCTCTGATTGGGCTAGAATCCTCGACTTGGCCTTTCTGGCGATACCTCAGGGCTCCTGACGGAGCTTGCAGAACTTGGAGCATGAGACATGATCGAGGCACTGCGAAGCGACGAAGTGATTCACCGCATGGGCGGGCGTTTCAAACTATGCGCACTCATTCAGCGAAGGCTCAAGGAGCTGGTCGTTGATGGTGCACGTCCGCTCATCGAGCGTGACGGTCGAACCGACCTGGAGCTTGTGATCGAGGAGATCGTTCAGGGCAAGATTGTTCCTGAGTGGGTGGATGCCACCACCGAATCGAATTCCGAAGGAGCCGGCTGGCCTCTCGAGAAGGCCTGACTCGGCGTCGTCTGGTTCCCCGAGTGCAGATGGATTCGATAACCGATTCAAATGAGCATGGCACGATCCTGATCGGGATCTGTGGAGGAATAGCCGCGTACAAGATGGCCGAGGTGGTCAGCACGCTCGTCAAGCGTGGTGATCGGGTGACGGTCGCCATGACTCGTGGTGCTCGGCGATTCGTCGGACCTGTGACGTTCGAGTCTCTTTCAGGTCGCCCGGTCTTTCGAAATCCATGGAAGCATGCGGAGTCCCATGAGTCTCCTCATATCGCATTGGCTAGACAGGCCAGTTTGATGCTGATCGCACCATGCACCATGGACATGCTATCGAGCCTCTCCACAGGCCGAGCGGATGATCCCGTGAGCCTTCTGGCTGCCTCCATCGATCGTTCGTGCTGTCCTGTCCTGCTCGCCCCGTCCATGAATGAGACCATGCTGAATCAGCCCTCGACCCGTCGAAACCTGTCTGTTCTCGAGGATGATGGCTTCCAGATTCTGGCCCCGGAATCAGGCTGGCAGGCGTGTCGTACAGAGGGGGCGGGTCGACTGCCGGAGCCGGCCCAGCTTGTTCAAGCCATCGATTCAGCCTTAAGTCGATAGGCCATCAGACGATCATCTCGCATCCGATCAGCAAATCACGACCCCGTAAGCATGGAGCTTTCGGGGTCGTGCATGTGCGTCTTCACTGACCGACGCTTTCTATTCCTGCTCGGTCTGTTGTTCGTCAATGAAGCTTGAGAGTCGACGTCGGCGAACAGGATGCTGGAGCTTTCGGATAGCCTTTGATTCAACCTGTCGCACACGCTCTCGAGTGACCTTGAAGATGCGTCCAACCTCTTCAAGCGTGTATGTGTAGCCATCGCCGATTCCATACCTGAGCTTGAGGATCTCGCGCTCGCGATAGGTCAACGTCTTGAGGACATCGTTGATTCGGCCTCTGAGCATCTCGCTTGTGGCGGTTTCGGAAGGCGTCTCCTGTCGCTCGTCTTCGATGAAGTCGCCGAACTGCGAATCCTCGGATTCCCCGACGGGTCGGTCAAGGCTGATCGGATGTCGCGAGATCTTCATGACGCGACGAGTCTCCTCGACACTCATGTTCGCCTGTTCAGCCAGTTCCTCGATGGTCGGCTCTCGGCCGATGGCCTGGAGCAGACGTTTTTGAATGGTACGCAGCTTCGACATGGTCTCGATCATGTGGACCGGAACACGGATGGTCCGGGCATGATCAGCAATGGCGCGAGTGATGGCCTGACGGATCCACCATGTGGCGTATGTCGAGAACTTGTAGCCACGCATGTATTCATACTTGTCGACTGCCCGCATCAGGCCGGTGTTGCCTTCCTGAATGATGTCGAGGAAGGGGAGCCCTCGATTGCGGTACTTCTTGGCGATCGAGACGACCAGTCGAAGGTTGCCTCCACTGAGGTCCCGCTTGGCCTGCTCGTATTCCTCGAACACTTCCTCGATGTGACGAAGTCTCTGCTTGAGATGGTCGGGGGCTTCCTGAACGAGGCCTCGGAGACCGGTGAATTCCTCTCGCATCGCCTGGACGTCTTCCGGATGATGTCGTTCGGGGTTCTTCTCGGCTCTCTCGAGTTCCACCGTGAGTTCGTTGATCTTTCTGGAAATCGACTGGATCTTTCTGAGCAGCGGCTGGATCCGGGCCGTTCGAAGGCAGCACTCCTCGAGGAGCGTCGCGATCTTGCGACGTCGCTGGTTCATGCGATCGAGGATTCGTTCACTCGGTTCGCTCTCGTCCTCGATGCGGGTCCAGTCCTCCTCGTTCTTGGCGAGCAGAGCTCGAATGGTGACGAGATTGACCGGGATCCTCTCGGCCACCTTCTCCTTGGCATTCGTCTCGGCGGTCGAGATCCTCATGGTTCGGTCGAAAGGAAGGTCGCCCTGATGGACCTGCTGAAGAACTTCAATGGCCTGTGAGGCCGCGTAGTCGCACTCGAGGACCTTTCGACGGAAGATCATCCTGGTGGTTTCGATCTTCTTTGCAAGTCGGATTTCCTCTTCGCGAGTCAGCAGTGGGATGGTGCCCATCTGTGTCAGGTACATGCGGATCGGATCGTCGATTCTCTTCGAACCGGCCGCTTCCATGTTCTCCGTGATTTCAGCGGCTTCGGACTCGTCGAGAAGCTCGTCATTGGCATCGACGACGCCGTTCTCATCGCCCTCGTTGGTGGCTTCACCATCGGTGGCCGGTTCTTCCTCAACCTCTACGTTCTCTAGTCCGAAGGTTCGGAACGGGCTGTCTCGCTTGAACTTCAGATTGGTCTGAAGCGGTGCATAGAACGGAAGGCCGCGACGTTGCCGTGGATCCTCGTAGTTGATTCGCTCGATGCCGAGCTCGTCCAGTATCTGAAGGAGCACATCGATCTTGTCGGGGCGCACCATTTCATCTGGCAGGGAGGTGTTGATTTCCTCGTAGCTGACCCAGGATCGCTTGATGCCATGCTGGATCAGATCTCTGATACTCGGGTGCATTGGAGGTAGAGGGCTGTTCACGTTTCATCCTTCCGCTTCGAGCCCCGAAGGGCTCATGTGTCAAACGCCGAGGGGTTCGGCTGGTTAGGGTCTATTCGTCTCTGCCGGTTCTCAGGATGGCACTGGGCCGCCTCTTGCGACTACCAAAGGTCCTGATGACGTCGGCAGGTGTTCTTTCGTCGGTGTGATCTCTGTTTCGCCAATCTGCGACATCCTGTCGCAGATCTTCTTCCTGAATCTGCTGCTCGAGCGACTCGTTAGCCCGCTCGAGTGGGTTCGTCTGTTCATGTATCAAGGCATCCTTCACCAGACGTTCGCCGACGAAGTACAGCCTCGATGCCAGTTCTCGAAGGGGCTCCTCATCGAGATTCCCAAGTATGGCCTGCATCGTAGGGGGGTTCTCTTTGAGCAGTTCCCGCATGGTTTCAGCGAGCGCCATGTGTGAAGGGTCCTGGAATCGGTCCCCGGAGAGCACGGCTTCCGGAGACCGGTCGATCTCGACGAAGAGCTCGCTCTGGTAGAGCACGATGGCAATCAGGTCCCGCTCGGCTACGTGCCGGGCGCCTGTCGGCTGCAAAGACGGGGGGGTGGTGTCGGCCTGTTCCGGTCCGCGGCTCCTGGTTGGTCGACTTCTTTGCAGCAGGCCTTCGATGTCTCTTGCGGGAACACCCATGAGGTCTGCAATCTGGTTGACGAGCATGGATCTTCGAAGGCCGTCCGCTTCGTTGAGCCCAAGCCCACGCAGCGACTCGATGAACTGTTCAAGGACACGCTGCCTTGCGGACAGGCCATCGCTGGAATCGAGTCGATCACTGAAGCGTGAAAGAAGGAACTCGATGGCATCGACCGCTGTGTCGACGGCATCGCTGAATTGCTGGTGTCCATCTGGTCTGGAGAGCAGGTCATCGGGATCCAGTCCCTCGGGAAGTACGCAAATGGCGACATCCACCGGATGACGGAAGACATTTCTCACTGCCCGTTCGGCGGCGTTCTGTCCAGCTTCATCGCCGTCGAAGATCAGGACGATTCTGTCGCCGAGTCTGGCAAGCTTTCGAGCGTGATCGTCCGTGAGCGCCGTCCCAAGAGTGCCGACCACATTGTTGAAGCCCGCGGCGTGGCACGCAATGACGTCCGTATAGCCTTCTGTCACGATCGCCTGCTTCTTCTTGACGATGGCAGGTCTGGCCAGATGCATCCCGTACAGGGTCTTGCCCTTGTAGAAGAGGTCGTGTTCAGCCGAGTTGAGATACTTGGGCTGGTCTTCGGGGCTGAGGGATCTGGCACCGAAGGCAATCGGATGCCCGCTTTCATCATGGATGGGGAAGATCAACCGGTCTCGGAAGGCGTCGTATGTGCCTTCGCTTTCCTGTCTCTTCTTGAGCAGTCCTGCTGCCACGAGCACCTTCTCGGGCATCTCCTCGGAGACGATCGCGGTACGAAGAGCGTCCCAGCTGGCGGGTGCGGCACCAAGTTCGAAACGTTCGACCATCTCCTGCTGGATTCCACGCCGGGTGATGGCCTCCATGGCTCGACGCCCGGAGTCCTGCTTGAGGTTGGCTCTGAAGAACTCATTGGCACAGAGGGCGGCCTTGCGTAGCCATGCCTTGCGATCGGATCGCTGTTTGCCCGAATGGTCATTCCCGTCGGCCTTTCGTTCCAGCTGGATACCCGAGCGATCGGCGAGGTATTCAACGGCTTCGGAAAAGCTTTGCTGCAGATACTCCTGAAGGAAGGTAAAACAATCGCCGCTGGCTCCGCAGGAATGACACTTGTAGAAGTGGTTCCCCTTGTGGGTGACAACGGCGAAGGAGGGGTTCTTGTCATCATGGAACGGACAGAGCCCGACGTGCTCCCGACCCTTGGTCTTCAGCACGACATGCTCGCCTATGAGTGCTGCAAGATCAGTCTGATCGCGCACTCGGTCTATGTCCATCTGGTCAAAAAACATGATGTTTCACGGCCCGCCCCTGTGCTTGCGATACATCTCCAATGGGGTCAGGTTGTCCTCGAATCCTCTCTCAAATCTCTGCCGCACGAAGGATGGGCGCGATCGACGCCCAACAATGAGCCGGATACTTAAATACGTCGATTCATATGAGAACGACGCAAGGGGGGCACCCGGACAGGTTCAAATTCAGATTGGTGCGGACCGGGGAGAAGGAATCTTGGCGGGAGTCCGCGGAAGTCCATATGGTCTTCACTTGGCGGATGCACCCCAGGGGTATTCCGGTCGGCTACAATTATACAATATTCAGACTGTAGGCCGGGGCAAACTGGAACAGTCAATACAGTCCGAGAAAATGCAAAAAATTGAATCTCAGGCCTCTACGGAGGCTCTGAAGACCTCAGGAGCCGGTGGCCATTTCCTTGAGTTTGCGTGTGTAGCCGTATTTTCTCTTGAGAGGCTTCACGACCAGCCCATTTCGAATGGCACGTGTGGAGGCCTTGATACGCGTTGGCTTGCCATCAACAACAGCCGTTACACGCTGTATGTTTGGTTTGAACTTGCGGCGACTCAAGCCTGAAATCTTCAGGCCGATACCGCCTTGGTACTTGGGGCGACCGCGATAGCGGATCTTGCGACCAGTTGAAGTTCGGGCACCGGTAAAGTGGCATACGCGAGGCATGGGACAAGCTCCTGGGCCTTATGGCGGCCCTTTTCGATGACCAAGGATTCTAGCAGGAACGGGACCTTGCGTCGAGAACGAAAAAGGACAGTGGCAAACGCGTCTCCAGAAGGCAGAATGCGACTTTTTCGGACCCTGGGGGCTTCAGGCGGATTCCTTGGCGGTCCGTCGAGGGAGTTCCTCGATGGCCAGACTCCGCTCGATGGCGTCGGCATCGAGAACGTAAGTCACTCCCGCATTGTCCAGATCCGGGAGGTCGTACATCAGGTTGAGCATGTACTCATCGAGAACGGCCCGCAAGGCACGAGCGCCTGTGCCGCGTGCCATGGCTCGTTCAGCCAGAAGCTTCAGGGCATCGTCGGTGAATTCAAGGCCTGCGCCCTCAAGACGGAAAAGATGCTGGTACTGCTTGACGATGGCATTTCGGGGCTCGGTGAGAATACGAACCATGTGTTCATTGGACAGGGGCATAAGGGGGGTCATGACAGGCAGTCGGCCGACGAGTTCCGGAATCAGACCGAACTGGAGGATGTCCTGAGCCGTGACCTGCTCAAGCAGGGCATGCTTGTCGAGCTGAGCCGATGAAGTGCTCTGTTCACTGTCGGATTCAGTGGAGAAGCCGATTCTCTGCCGACCAAGTCTCTTCTGGATCAACTCGTCTATACCGACAAAGGATCCTCCGCAGATGAAGAGTATGTGGGTCGTATCCATCTGGATGTATTGTTGTTCGGGGTGCTTTCGGCCACCCTGCGGGGGTACGTTGGCGACCACGCCCTCAAGCATCTTCAGCAATGACTGCTGCACGCCCTCGCCTGATACGTCACGGGTTATCGAGACGTTGTTCGATGTCTTCCCGATCTTGTCGATCTCATCGATGTAGATGATGCCGCGTTGGGCCGCATCCAGATCGTAGTCCGCGGCCTGTAGAAGCTTGAGCAGAAGGTTTTCGACGTCTTCCCCCACATAGCCCGCTTCGGTGAGCGTGGTGGCATCGCCGATGGCGAAGGGGACGTTCAGGATCTTGGCGAGCGTCCTGGCAATGAGGGTCTTGCCCGTTCCGGTCGGCCCAACCATGAGTACATTCGACTTGTCGAGTTCTACCTGGGAATCCTCGTCCTCCAGATGGCTCAGTCTCTTGTAGTGATTGTGGACTGCCACCGACAGCGTTCGCTTGGCTTCTTTCTGCCCGATGATGTACTGGTCGAGAAACTCGTTTATCTGTCTGGGTGCAGGTATGGAAGTGAAGAGCGGTCGCGAGCTGCTCATTCGCCTCTTTTCCTGCCGGAAGATGTTCTGGCAGAGGTCGGTGCAATTCGAGCAGATGTAGATGTCGTTCGGGCCCTCGACCATGGGGCCGACCTCGCGTGAGGTCTTGCCACAGAACGAGCAGGTGGTCACCCGGCGTCCACGGAAGCCGCCATCATCACCTCCGCCTCCTCCGCCGTCGCCTGTGTGGCCGCCATCATCACCGGATCCTCCTGATCCTCCGCCGAAACCGCTGGGGCCGTCAGGCGAATAGTTCCCGCCATCAGATGCGCTGAGGTAGGCTTCATTCAGTTCCATGTGTTCTGGATCGCGTTCTCGAGGCATTGTGTTCGACTTTCTTCCCTTCAGGTGTCACGACAGTGTACCGCCAGATGCCGAGTCCATCTTCAGATTCGACTTGGGAAACCTCGCGGTCTATCCCACTGTGGCACCAATCGACATGGACGCGAAGTTTGAATCGAAATGTCACGTAAAACGACCAGCTGAAAAAAGCAAAAAATAGCTTGCATGTGCGTTTTTCTGGGATCGGAAGGGATGAAAATCAGCTGCTCTGATCACTCTGATGGGATGTCGTGGCGGTCTCGTCAGGCAGGACATCTCGGTGCAGATGATCGCATGCTTTCCTGAACTCCTCTTCGGTGAGCTCTCCACGTTCCTTCATCTTTCGAAGCGTTTCGAGATTGAACACCGATGGCAGGGCCTCGTCATCCAATGAACGGTATCGCTTCCGAATGGCCAACGCGACAAATCCCCCGAAAAGGACCATGACCAGAAGTACGACGAGCCACATGATGGCGGCGGCGCTCTCCTCCACAGCCACGGCGCCTTCACCATGGATCTTCTCCGCGGAAGAGGCCATGTTGAGGAATGGGATGAAGATGGTCAGCGACATCAGGGGGCTATGAGGTCTTCTTCTTGGATGCCGTCTTCTTCGAGGCGGCTTTCTTGGAGCTGGCCTTCTTGGTCGAAGCCTTCTTTGACGGTGCCTTCTTTGACGAGGACTTCTTGGCAGGAGCCTTCTTGCTGGCGGCCTTCTTGGAAGCGGTCTTCTTCGAGGACGTCTTCTTCTTCGTGCCGCCTTCGCCTGTCTTGATCATGTCTCCCCATTCTTCTGCTGGGATGTCCTTGATCTTCATCTGGGCGACCATTGCATCTGCGGCCTTGTCATCACGCACCTGTGAGCCGATGACGGGAAGTTGCCCTGCCTTGGCGAGTTCGCTTCTGACATGGTCTGGCCTCAGGCCACGCTGCATCGCCATGGCGGCGATTCTGGCATTGATCTCGCTCTCGTGGACCTGGGTCTCCATGTGCATCGCGAGTCGTTGAAGGATGAAGTAGGACTTCATCCTCTGCTGAATGCCGGCCTCGGTGTCCTCGCGGGCTTCGGCGAGCTTGACTTCGATTTCATCGGATGTCAGTTCGCCGCTCGAGGTCAATTCGTGCCGCATGCGGTCCAGCTCTCGCTGCATCTGGATGCCGGATGCTCGCTCGGGCAGTTCGAAATCGACTGCTTCGGTGATCTTCTCGAGCCCCTGGCGACGCAGGATCGATGCCTGTTCCTCATCCCGACGTTGTTCGAGTGCCATGATGATCTGCTCACGAAGGACTTCCTCTGTACCCAGACTGAACTGCTCGATGAGCTCCTCGGTGCTGGCAGGAGTGATTCTTTCGCAGAGGTGGATTGTGAACTGAATGGTCAGATCCTTGCCTCGGAAATTCTCCTGCTCATGGGCGTCGGGGCCGGTCGCCTTGATCGTCACATCGTCACCGACCTTGGTTCCCTTGAAGCAGTCGTTCATGTCATCAATGAGAAGGCCCAGTATCTGCCCCTTGTCGCCGGCTTCCGGAAGCACAACCAGTGCCTGGTCATGGCTGAAGAGGGCGTCCTCCTCACCATCCGCGGTGACGACGATGCTTCCGAGCATTCGATCCAGCGGCTGGAAATCGCCTTCGATTCGATCGGCCTTGCCGGCTCGCATGCATTGCCTCTCTATCTCGGCGTCGATGAGTTCATCCCCGACTTCCAGTTGTGGTCGGAGAATCTCGATCTTTCCGAAATCAGGGAATTCGAATTCGGGAACGATCTCGACTTCCAACTCGAACGAGAAGGGGTTGCCTTCGTCGATCTTGAGGCTCTCTTCACCACCGATGATCTCGGGCTCACCGAGGACAGCAAGTTTGTTGTCCGTGACAGCCTTCTCGTAGGACTCTCGAACGAGCTTCTGTACGGTCTCCTCCTGCATGGCGGATCCAAACCGTCTCTGAAGCAGATGGCGAGGCGCCTTGCCCTTTCTGAAGCCGGGCAGTTGTGCCTGGGCCTGAAGTGTGCCCATGGATGCGTTCATCTGCTGATCGATGGCGTCACTGGGGACATTGACGGAAATTCGCTTGCGAGCCGGGCCCGCGTCCTCGACCTTGATGTCGAAGTCGATGCTGGTTTCTGCAGTGTCTGTCATGGTCAAGCTCCGCCTTCTGCTGGCTGAAAGACGCGTTGGGTACGCGATGTGATGAACGGGGCAGCCTACCAGAATGCCCTGACGCTATCTATAGATAGGTCGTCTTGCTGGCCCTCAGGAGGCCGTCTTGCCGCATGCGAGGGTCTTCGTGAACTCCAAGGCAGTCTTGATGGGGTCATCAGACTCCGCCATGCGTCTCACGAGGGCCGAGCCCACGATGGCCGCTTCGGCGTGTTCGGTCACCAATTGGACGTGTTCCGCCGTCGAGATGCCGAAACCTGCGGCTACAGGGAGGTCGCTCCTGGACCTGATCATCTCCACCTGCTTATCGATTTCGGGTGCTTGATCGCTTTCGCCGGTGATGCCCGCTCTGGCCAGTAGATAGACGAAGCCTCGGCAGGCCTCGAGTATCTGATCAGCTCGCTCGCTCGAGGTGGTGGGGGCGATGAGAAAGGTCAGGCCAAGGTCATGATCATCGGCGAGATGACGCAGTCTTTCGGTATGACTGATATCCATGTCCGGAACAATGAGTCCATCGAAGCCCGAGTCCGCGGCCTGCTGGACGAAGGCCTCGTCGCCCATTCGTTCGATGATCGATTCGCTCACCATGGCGACGATTCCAATCGACACCCTGTCCCTGACTGATCGAACGACTTCAAAGAGGGATTCGATTCGCAGTCCGTTCTCAAGTGTCCGATGCATCGACGAGGCGATCACCGGTCCATCGGCGATCGGATCCGAGAATGGGAATCCGATCTCGACGATGTCCGCGCCGGAGTCACCCATGCCGAGTAGTGTCTGCTCGGTGACTTCCAGGCTCGGGAAGCCGCCGGTGAGAAACGGCATGAGGCCACCGGTATCCGAGTCCTTCAGCTGTTTGAAGATGGCATCTAGGCGTGACATGTCAGGATCCTGTTCACGGTACTACTTGGTTCCTTCAGGGCCGCCATCGGTGAGGTATTTCTCGTGGATGGCCTCGGTGAGGTTCACATCGGTGATGTTGGCCAGCGTGGCCAGCCAGGCCATGACGTCCGCGAACTCCTCCCGGAGATTCTCGTCGTCTCCATCGCCACGTTCACGCTTGGCGAATGCTTCCGCCAGTTCGCCGACTTCCTCCATGAACCAGAGAAAGGTCGATGAGACCCCGCGTTTCGAATCGGTCTCGTGGTAGCGAGTCCGAATCATGTCTTGGAATTCGCTTATAGTGGTTTCAGTTGTCATCGTCCGAACAGAATACTTGTTCTTCGGTGTCAGGGCATATTGCTTGGTCTCTGGACCGATTTCTCATTAATTCTGGAGTCTCATCATCATTGTTGTAGGCATCATCCTGTGGCTGATACTGAGTGTGGTGTTTGCATTTTTGCTCTCGGTTTCTGCTCGCTTCGTTGATCGTGACACCGCTGAGTTCGGCGCCTGTTTTAAAGCCAGCCTCCTGGCTGTGGGAGTCAAGACACTCTTGGATTTCTGGGGCATGGAATCGTATGGATGGGCAGTCGACATGGGTATTAGCCTGCTCATCTGGGGTGTCTCCATCAGCATATTTCTGGGTCTTTCCCTTGTCCGATCATTGCTGATTGCACTGATCTTGGCGATCCTGCAGTTCGTCATCGGCTTCCTCGTTTTATTTATTCTGGTCGCAGTCGCCCCATCTTGAGGATCTGTTCAGGGCCTTTTTCCATCCATTCACCGGATGGCTTTTCCTGTCGCGTCGTGGCGGGTACACTCTTGGGCCGGAACTGGTTCCAGTTCCGGAGATCTGGGGCCATTGGCGCAGTTGGCTAGCGCGCTTGTATGACACACAAGAGGTCACTGGTTCAAGTCCAGTATGGCCCACTTCTTGAAGACAACGAACCCCGCTTCACAGCGGGGTTCCGTCTTTTACTGGGCTGTATTGTCTGGCAGTCGCTAGAGGCAGCTGCCCCAGGCGTCGATGACGCGAAGTAGGTCTTCGATGTCGACCCTGTCGTCGCCACTTATGTCGGATGAGCAGTTCAACGAGCAGCCCCAGTCGTTCAGCACGGTCAGGAGATCGTCGATGCTGACGATCATGTTGCCATCGAGGTCTTCAGGGCAATTCACCACGGGTGGTTCCGGAAGCTGGAACAGATAAGCGGCCCCGGTGTCGGCTCCCGCGGCCGTGTCATTTCGAAACGATCCAAGGATGGCCTGGTTTCCTGAGACGGATAGTCTGCGACTGAGGAAATCGCCTGGCGCGGGGTCGGAAGCGATCAACGTGTTTTCATAGGCCCATGAACCATCGGCTCCTCGGCGATATGTGAATGCAGCGCCGCCATTGGGCTTCTGTAGATCGCTCTCCTCGGCGGCAACGATTACGAGATCGCCCGAGATCCCGACGCAGCGACCGAATCGATCACCAGGCATGCCGCCAACGGCAGTGAGCTTGGCCACTTCATTCCAATTGCCATCTGGGTCCTCCTCGAAGATGTAGGCGCTACCCGATGATTCGCCTAGATCGTCATCCTCCGAGGCGCCGATGATGAGTCGGCCAGCATCCAGCGCCACGTAGGAGCCGAATCGGTCGTCAAGGGCCGCGTCGGAAGCGGTCAGTGTCGAGTGGAGATTCCAGATGCCCGCGGCGTCCCGCTTGTAGACGAATGTCTTGCCGGTGTACTCCTCAAGGCCGACAGCACCGACGACGCCAATGTCCCCTTGGAGGCTGACGCTGTATCCGTAGAACAGACTTTCCTGTTCCGCAGGAATATCGAGTCTCTGGATCTCCGGCCAGGCTCCGTCCTCCTGTCGCCGGAAGACACGAACGCTTCCTCGATAATCATCGTCTCTGGGGACGGCTACCCAGATGGTGTCTCCATCAAGCGAGACCTCTGCACCGAAGTGGTCCGGGGCCTCGGCATCCCAGGCGGAGATACGAGTCTGTTGTACCCATTCGCCAGCCGCCGAGCGATCGTAGATGTAGGCGCACCCTGAACGAGACCCCATGTTCCAGCCGTATTCCGCACTGACGATCAGCCGATCGCCATCGAGGCTGACGCTCGATCCGAACCGATCGTTCGTCGTCATGTCATCGGGGACAAGTTTGGCAACTTCGGTCCAGATCCCGTTCTGCTTCTCGAAGATGTAGGCGCTGCCGGTGTCATTCCCGTAGTCATCGCTCTTTGGGGCGGTGATTGCGGCTCGGTCGCCATCAATCGTGACTCTGGAGGCGAAGCGATCCGAGGGTTCCGCATCGGAATGGACGACCATGGCAGTTTCCTGCAGATCACTCGCGAGCGACATGGATGTCAGAAAGGCCGTGATCGCTAGTATCAAGCATCGCATCGGAATAGATCTCCACTTGTCGAGGATTGGCTTCTGCACCCCGACCTCTGCGATAAAAGGTTAGTACCAAATGGATGCAACTGGCAGGATCTTGTGGAGGAAGTTGGTAATTTTGATCCTTCAAGCCTTCTGCTGTGAAGGCGAGTTTGGAGGTTCGGCATGAATATGCTCTTTGGAATGCACCTTTTGGCAGTCCTGCTGCCTGCACAGCCTTTGCCCCTGATTGATCCTGAATTCACTGATGGACTGGGTTCGTGGGTGGCATCCGGATCGCAGGACGCCTCATCGATGGTCGTGAAGGATGGAGGAGGGTCGCCCGATACGAGTGCCGGTGAGTGCGTGCATCTGGCATCCGGTGCAACGATTGAAACACGCGCCCCGATTCTCCGAAGCATGACGGTGGGAAAATCGATTCATTTCACGGCATCCCTGGCGGCCAGATCGGGCGAGGGGTCGTCCGTACGCTTCGATCTCGTTGATTCCTCGGGTGCTATCCACTGCTCTGATTCGATTGTGCCATCGAAAGAATGGAGTCGCTACAAGGGAGTGCTCATCTCCAAGGCGGATGCACCCGGGCCACTCAGACTGCGGATCACCTGTGTAGCGGATTCGGGCAGCATTCTGCTGGACAACCTCTCGCTCGAGCTAGTCGATTCAGATGGAGACGGGTTTCATCCTCTGGTCATTGGAGATTCACTGGAAGGGTGGATTGGTGATATGGACGGCTACATCGTCGAGGACGGCGTCATTAGAGTGAAGTCCGGCACCGGAGGCGATCTGAGGACGAAATCGCAATTTGACGATTTTCAACTGAGGTTTGAATTTCTGCTTGCACCAGGTTCCAACAACGGGATCGCCGTACGTTCGCCGCTTGAAGGCAATGCCGCATATGAAGGGATCGAGATACAGGTCCTGGACAATTTCTCCGAATCGTATTCCACCTTGAAGACGTGGCAGTATCACGGCTCGGCCTACGGACTCATGCCTGCCAAGCGTGGCTGGATGCTCCCGCCAGGTCAGTGGAATCGTGAAGAGATACGATTGGTTGGTCGGCGTCTGACCGTCACCCTGAATGGTCACGTGATATTGGATGGGGACATCGATCAGGCATTGAAGGAAGGGGCGATGTCCGGCGCTTCGCATCCTGGAGCCGCTCGTTCATCGGGCCATCTCGGGTTCTGTGGGCATGGAACCGAAGCCTCATTCAGAAACATGAGAATTCGTCCGGTGATCCAAAGGGCCAAGGGCGCTCGGGGCGGTGCTGCGCCTCGTTAAAAGGGAGTTGCGCAGTCAAATCCTCGATAGTCCGCGATTCCACCTTGACACCCCGCAGAGCCAGATCCAGCATTGTGTATCCAAGAAGTCAGGAATGTCGTTCCATGAGTCTGATTCGTCGTACAGCAACACTCGTGCTTGCAGCCATTCTCGCGTCTCCTGCGATGGCGGGAATCGAGGCGGTAGTCCGTTGGGGTGACATTTCCTGGGATGAGACAACCGGGAAGGGCACCATGTCGGTGAAGTGGCAATCCGCCTTTGAGCAGCTCGCCGGCTTCCAGTTCAACATTCCCTGTCAGATCGATTCCATCGCCGCGTTGGAGTGCAATGAGAACTGGTCGCTGAATCTCATCTCCGATGTCATCATTTGCTACTGCGACACACCGAGTTCATACATACAACCCGGGCCGAATGAGGTCGGGTTGATCGTGCTCGAATTCACTGCCGAGTTCGGGGATGAGATCGTCTTCGATCAGCCGATCTTTGCCAATGACGACGCTGATTCGATAGATCTCGAATACTCGGATTCCTTTCGTGTGGGATATCCTCCATGTCCGGCGGATGTATTTCCGCTTGAAGGAGGGGACGGGATAGTCGACATTCAGGAGATGCTCGGCGTGCTGGCTGATTGGGGTATGTCCGGAAGCGTCTATGACGTCAACTATGACGACATCGTGGACGTATCAGATGTGCTGGAAGTTCTTCAGTCGTGGGGTGAATGCGGCTGAATCCGTTCTACTGCACCCGTTCCATCTGAATCTTCTCGTTCAAGGCGGAGTCGGTGAACACGATCTTGTTCGTTCCCTTGAATGCATACTCGTAGCGGCGTTTTCCCTCATCGAGTGACAGGACGCCACCGCGGGCGGTCCAGTGCCCGGTCAACGCTCTTTCTGTGTCGGCGTATCTGGCGACAGCCGTGTATGTGCCATCTGGTGCCAAGGTCATCGAGCTGAATTCGAACGGTCGTTCGGCCACCGTTCCCTGGCCCGTCCATGAGCCAACCAGCGTGTCTTTCACTGAGCAGCCAGTTGTCATCAGCAGTGCGAGGATGCTCAGGGTTCCGAGTCTTGGTGAGGTCATGGGTGGCTGTTCCTTCGTGGTTTCTGGGGACAAGCTGTTGCCAGCTAGTATCGGCGAGGCGTGTGTTTCTTGATGGGAAACCGCCTTCTTTTCGACTGCTTTCTCATGAACATTTGCCAATAAAGGATTTACGTCCTTATCCCGAAATGTGCACGATTTGTCCACGCTCGGATTGCGTCTGTTCGTGGTGCTATAACGGGAGTCGAGAGTCCGATATTTACAGCCGGGCTCGGTTCAAGGGGTCAGAGTGGGAACGATCGCATTCGATGTCGATGTGAAGCCGATTGAGCAGGCGAAGAAGGTCTACACGACCGGGGAAGTGGCTGCATTGACAGGCTTGTCCCAGCAGACCGTCATTCGATGCTTCGACTCCGGAAGGATCGGAGGCTTTCGGGTTCCAGGCTCCACCTCTCGACGAATACCACATCACGAGCTTGAGACATTCATGCGTGATCATCAGATTCCGATGCAGGACGATCAATCGGATGCATCTCGGTATCGGGTTCTCTTGATCGATGATGAGCAACAAACAGTCGACGTCATCTCCCAGGTACTGGAGGCAATGCAGGGCATTGGCCTGGAGGTGGCATCGACAGCGTGGGAGGCAGGCTTGCTTGCCGCAACCACGAATCCGGACATGGTGATCGTCAATGCCAGATTGCAGGATCTCAACATGGAACAGGTCTGTCGAAGCCTGCAGGAATTGTCGAAGCCGGTTCAAGTGACCGTTCTGGCCCGGCGTTTCCGGGGAGAAGAAAAGGATCTTCTTCGGCAACTTGGCGTTGATTCATTCCTCAGGCCTCCACTGGTAGAGGAACAGGTCATCGACTTGCTGCCCAGCAGTCTGATCATGTGACGAGAGTCATGCTTCGGAATCAGAAAGGCCTCGTCAGGAAACTGTCGAGGCCTTCTGTCTTGAGTCAGGAGTATTCATGTGTTCGGCCTGTCTGGACATTCCAGAGTCTGGCATAGTGGCCGTTTCGGGCAATGAGCCCGTCATGAGTTCCTGATTCGACGATGGCGCCCTCGCTCAGGACATGGATGGTGTGGGCGTTGCGGACGGTCGAAAGTCGGTGGGCGATCACAATCGTCGTCCTGTTCCGGCACAGGACTTGAAGTGATCTCTGTATCGCCGCTTCCGTCTCGTTGTCGACACTCGCGGTTGCTTCGTCCAGCATAAGTATCGGCGAATCCTTGAGTACGGCTCTGGCCATGGCGATTCGCTGTCTTTGTCCACCGGAGAGCTTCTGTCCTCTTTCGCCCACGATTGTTTCGTATCCATCGGGCAGCATGCTGATGAAGTCGTGTGCTTCGGCCCGGCGGGCGGCTTCGACGACCTGTTCATAGTCCGGCTCACTCCAGTGCGCAGGATCACTGTCGAGTCCCTGCCATCCATAGGCGATGTTCTCTCGCACGGTGCCATCGAAGAGATAGACGTCCTGGCTGACAAGCGCCATTGATCGCCGGAGATCCCGCAGTCTCAGATCCCGAACATCAATTCCGTCGATCTCGATCATTCCCGACTGGATGTCGTAGAACCTGAGAAGAAGCTTGACGAGAGTGCTTTTGCCGGACCCTGTCGATCCGACGATTGCCGTCGTTCTTCCAGCGGCGCATTCGAGATTGAAGTCATGCAGAATGGGGGTTCTAGATTCATAGGCGAAGCAGACCCCTTTGAACTCCACCGATCCCTCCATGTCACGCGTGGCGAGCGTCTTCTCGCCGTCAATGATGGTGGGGGAGATCTCAAGCAGATCAAGGACTCGGCGAGTGGAGGCCATGGCTCGCTGGTACAGGTCGAGAATGCTGCCTACCCGCGTCAATGGCCAGAGGAGTCTTTGAATGAGAAACACCAGAGTTGCATAGGCGCCTGCCTCCAGATGCCCTTCGAGCGTGAGCCATCCTCCGTACAGCAGTGTTGTGAGGAAGCCGATCATCACGACGATCCGGATGAGCGGACTGAACGCTGCACTGAGCATGATGGCTCTTCTGTTCCGATCGGCGTATTCCAGGCTCTCCGCATGCAGTCGCTGTATCTCGGTCATTTCGGCGGTGAAGCTCTTGACGGTTCCGATGCCCGAGAGCGCGTTGGCCAGTCGGGCATTCAGTGTTCCGACCGTTTCGCGAACCCGTGAGTAGTGGGGCTGGAGCCTTTTCTGGAACCAGAGCGATCCGATGATCACCAGTGGTACTGGAATCATCGAGAGCCAGGCGATCTCGGGCGAGATGAGGAAGAACATCGTGGTGACAACGGCGCTTGTGACGAATAGTTGGATGATCTCGTTGGCACCGCCATCCAGAAATCGCTCGAGCTGGTTGACGTCGTCCGAGAGAATCGCGAGGAGTCCGCCCGTCGATTGGTCCTCGAACCATCGCATCTCCAGATCCTGGACATGGGAATAGACGTCCATTCTCGTTTCATGCTGGATGCCCTGTGCGAGATTCCTCCAGGCGATGCCCAGCAGCCATTCGAACAGGGACTCGAGGCTCCATATGACGACGGTCGCGATCGCGAGGGCGATCAGTTGATTGAATGGGTCGATGATCCCGAACTCGGCAAGCAGGGATTGCTTGCCCTTCACGACCACATCCAGCGCGACGCCGATGATCAGTGGTGGCGCCAGATCAAAGACCTTGTTCAGTATCGAGCAAGTCGTGGCCCATGCGATCTGCTTGCGGAATGGTCTTGCATACCGCAGCAGTCTCGGCAGTGGTGCGCCTGTCATCTTCCTGGGAAGGTCTGTCTCGGCCGTATTCACTGGAGCCAAAAGTGTAGCCGCCCGCGATGAGGTCCATCGCGGGCGACATTGATTTCTTGAAATGGTGTCAGGCGCTGGCGATGGCTGTCTGGGCGGCTGCGTAGTTCTCCGCCACGGTGTCCCAGTTCACGACGTTCCAGAAGGCCGAAACGTAATCGGGTCGGCGATTCTGGTAGTTGAGGTAGTACGCGTGTTCCCAGACATCGATGCCCATGATCGGAAGGCACAGGCAATCGCAGTTGCACACGTCGGCCATCAGTGGATTGTCCTGATTGGCGGTCGAGCTCACACAGAGGCCGTCCCCGCAGACGCACAGCCAGGCCCATCCGGAACCGAATCTGGTGGCAGCGGCGTCTGCGAACTTGCTCTTGAAATCCTCGAAGGAGCCAAAGGCGGCGTTGATTGCCTCGGCGAGTTCGCCGCTCGGGGTGCCGCCACCGGCAGGACACATCACCTTCCAGAAGAGACTGTGGTTGGCGTGCCCGCCGCCGTTGTTGCGTACGGCATTGCGGATCGAATCTGGGACGGAATCAAGGTTGGAGATGAGCTCCTCGATGGATTTGCCGGCGAGATCCGCGTGGCCTTCGATCGCGGCATTGAGCTTGGCGACATAGCCTGCGTGGTGCTTGTCGTGATGGATCTCCATCGTGCGCGCATCGATATGCGGCTCGAGGGCGTCGAAAGAATACGGAAGATCTGGCAGAGTGAATGACATGGTCGTCTCCTCTTGATTTCGGGACTTTCAGAGATAGTGGTCCGTGATTATAGGCCAACTGCGGCTGAGATCAGCATTGACGTGGAGCTCCATCTTCGGGATCATCCAGTGCGACGCTGAAGCCAGGGCACCTGGATGCCTATGGATGGAGATTTCGCAATGTCTACCGACGTACCATCGCCACAAGGCAGTCAGGAAGATTCCACGGAGTTTGGCTGCTGGAAGTGGATTTTTCTTGGGCTCATCATCGTGGGCGCCATCGCCATCGGCTACCTGATGCTGGTCTGATTCTCAGCCGAGAATCCGATCAACGGCGGATCTCGACCAGTTCGAGAGCGCTTCGGCTGAACGAGGTCCTATGCCGTGGCCGATCGGCTCCTCCACCCATGTCAGCTGGGCGGGGGTCGATGCATAGAAATCCCTGAGCGCATGCCCATTCTGGATGGGGATCAGTGGATCAAGGCTTCCATGTGTCAGCAGGATGGGCATGTTTTCCGGCACGCATTCGCTATTGCCCATGCCATCCCGGAACATCTCCTCCACAAGCCTTCCGCTGCAGGCCGCGATGCCATCAAGCTTCGCCTTCTGCTGCAGGAGGAGCGCATGTGCGATCATGGCGCCCTGACTGAAGCCCATTGCCAGTACGCCAGGTGCGGCCGACTCGGAATCTCCAGAGTGCTGATCGATGAATTCAGCGGCGATATCGATGCACTGGAAGGCGGTCTCCTGGTCGTACCTGATCTCGCCACGTTCATCCTGATGGAGATGGAACCAGGCACGTCCTCCCGGCATCCCATGCGGACCCAGATCTATCGGCGCCTGCGCGGCAATGATCTTGAGGCGTGGATCCATGATGTCAGAGAGCCCGATCAAATCATGCATGTTTGCGCCATACCCATGGAACAGCACGAGAATCGGCGGCGTTGCCGTGGATTCTTGGATTGGCGGCTTTGAAATGAATTCGAGATTCGATGTCATCAGGCCGACAGGGTAACACCCTGATAGTCTATTGGCAGGCATCGAGACCACGGCAACGGGAGATCACTCTTGAACCACCAGCATTCTGATTCACCGGAATACCATTCAGTTCCAGATTTGAAGCCGACTTCTCGGCGATCTTCCACGGATGGCGTGCAGCTGAGCGGCGATAGCCGAACGTATGCCGTGCTGGCTCATCTGCTCGGGATCATCAGTGGTCCGCTTGGCCCATTCGTCATCTGGATTGCCATGAAGCGGAACTCATTGGTCGAGCACGAGGCTCGAGAGGCATTGAACTTCCAGATCACGGTGTGGCTCGTCTCATTTGTCGGGGCGATTCTGACCCTTGTCTACATTGGCTATCTCATCATCGTTCTCGCCATGGTGCTGAATGTCGTTTTCTGCGTGATTGCGGCTTCATACGCGCACTCGGGAGCTCCATACCGATATCCGTTCAGCCTGAGATTGATCGATTCCAGCCAATGATGCGTATCGGATACGGGACATGAACAGGGTCTATGCCGCGGTAAACCGTTATGTGCAGGGAGCGGCTGCAACAGATTCTCTTGCTGATGAACTTGGATATCTGGGCCTTCAGGGGCCGGTGCTCATTCTCAGTGGCCCGACCGTCAAACGGCTTCTCAGTGAAAAATGGAAAGCGGTGCTTGGCGATCGCGGCATCTCGCATGAAGTGCTCACGTTCGGCGGTGAATGCACACGAAAAGCCATTCAGTCGACGGTTGATGCGGCTCTGGCACTCAAGGCGGGCGTCATCATGGGCGCTGGAGGTGGGAAATCACTCGATACGGCGCGGGCGGCTGCGGCCCAGCTGCGGTTGCCGTTCGTGTCGAACCCTACGGTCGCTTCCACCGATTCACCGTGCAGTGCCTTGTCCATCATCTATTCGGAAGACGGGGTGTACGAGGGTTTCGATTCTTTCGGCCGTAATCCTGATCTCGTTCTGGTCGACACAGACGTGATTCTCCGCAGCCCCGAACGTTTCTTCGTCGCCGGTATGGGGGACGCCTTGTCCACCATGTTCGAGGCCGACGCCTGTCGGAGGGCGGGGAGGCCCAATCTCCGTGGAGGGCTGTCGACGATCGCTGCTGCTCGACTGGGGGAGTCCTGTTATCGAGTGGTCATGGAAGACGGCAGAGAGGCGTTGGCTTCGATGCGAGCCGGTCATCCGAGTCCAGCCTTCGAGCGAGTGGTCGAGGCCAACACGCTGCTCTCGGGCATAGGTTTCGAGTCAGGGGGACTTGCTGCTGCCCACGGTCTCTACAACGCGATGACCATCGCAGAATCCACTCGTCCCTATCTTCACGGCGAGAAGGTGGCGTTCAGTGTGCTCGTGCTGCTCGTCCTCGAGCAGGCCTCCGAAGAGATCTTCGAGGAGGTCCGATCATTCTGCCTGGATGTGGGCCTTCCAGTGCGGCTTTCCGGCATCGGCCTGGATGTCGAGGATGTCGAGTTGCTTCGTGCCATCGCCGAGCATGCCATGCTGCCGGGTGGCTTGATCCACAACGAGCCACTCGACTTGACGGTCAATGGGGTGCTGAAGGCGATGATCGAGGCGGACCGGCGTGGCATGGGCGGGCGCTGAAATATCTATTCAAGTGTTCCGAGCCGGGCCAGGGCGATACCGACGAGCACGATCACGCCGGCGAGGATCTGCATCGGGTTGAGCGCTTCATCGAGAATCAGCCATCCCCAGCATGCGGCGCCGACAGGCTGCAGAAGCAGTGTCACGGCTGCGAGGCTCGCCGGCAGTGCTGCGAGAGAGAAGACGATGAGCCCCTGTCCAAGGCAATGTGGAATGAGTGCAAGCAGGATCAGATAGATCCACGCTTCGGGATCATCCGGAAGAAAAGATTCCCCGGCAATGGCCGTGCTCGCAAGCAGAAAGACGGCGCCGAGAATTGTCGTCATGAGTATGACGGTCAATGCAGGCCATCGTCTTCTGACTCGCTTGATGCTCAGGAGATAGCTGGCGTACCAGACCGCCGTCAGCAGCGCAAGGAGATCTCCCATCATCGGGTTGCGGCCTTCCTCGGCCTCCGGCCCGGCGCTCAGCAGAAGCGCGACACCCGCCAGCGCCAGAAGTCCACCAACACCGAATTGCCATCCAAGTTTTTCCTTGAGTATGAGCCAGCCGACAATTCCGACGAGAACGACCTCAAGATTCGCCAGTAGCGTGGCATTGGCCGCCGTTGTCAGTGGAAAGGACAGGTGCCATGTCAGAAGATCCAGTCCGAAGAGGATCCCCGGCAGGAGCAGCCATGGCATGCTCACCGGCTTCGCATCAGCGACCGGTCGCTCTTTTTTCGACAGGCCGGCGATCATCCATGCCAAGAAGAGGACCGGAGTGGAGAGCGTGAGCCTCCAGAAGGCGGTTGCGATAGGTCCGATGGCGGATGCGTCCATGGCCATCTTCGGAAAGATGGGGGCAAAGGCGACCGCCAGAGCGCCGCCAACAAGTGCCAGCAATGGAAGTCTGAGTGGATGTCGATTTGTTTGGGGCATTCTTCGCTCTGTGAACCGGTTGGCAGCACCATTTTCCCGTTGATTGCTAGACTGATGCCTGTCACTACGATGGAGAATACCGTGATGAAATACATCCTTGCACTTGGTTCCGTGCTGATTCTGACTGCTGGTTGCAACAATGCACAGATCGGCGCCGGTGCGGGCGCTGGAATCGGCGCTCTGGCAGGGCAGGCCATTGGGCGAAATACGAGTTCAACCCTGATTGGTGCCGGTGCCGGTGCGGCGGCGGGCTACATGGTTGGAAACGAGATGGACAAGCAGAAGGCTGAGCAGGATCGGCAGCGAATGCAGCGTGAAATCGATCAGAATCGCCGTAATTCGTACGACTCCTACGACGACTGATCTTGTCGCATCGTCCATTCGACTCTGGCATTGAACAC
This sequence comes from Phycisphaerae bacterium, assembly GCA_002716385.1. Classification (GTDB taxonomy): domain Bacteria; phylum Planctomycetota; class Phycisphaerae; order Phycisphaerales; family SM1A02; genus UBA1668. Next base: position 48,134 of record PBAX01000003.1, read on the forward strand.
AGGTCCGGAGACTCAGGGTGAAAACGCAGCCAACTCGCATCAGTCGTCTGATGATGCGGGAGCCTCGCCTGTACGGCATGGCTATCGCGGCGATGGTGGTCTCCAGTCTGCTGCTGTACCTGGCGCCGCTGATACCAACGATCGTGATAGATGGCGTGCTTTTCACGTCGGGCGATGGGCCATCCTCATTCGAGCGTCTCGTGCTGCGTCTCATGGGTGGCGAGGAATTCGTCGCCTCGAACCTGTGGTGGACGGCGGTCGTGATACTTCTTCTGACGGCCGCGGCAGGCTTCTTTGCCTACCTGCGAGGGGTGTGGTCGGCGGAGGCGACCGAGCGGATCATTCAGAGGATGCGCGACGATCTCTATCGCCGTTTGCAGCGGGCGCCTCTGGGCTTCATCGATCGGTCCGAAACAGGCGATCTGATCCAAAGATGCACGTCCGATGTGGATACGCTTCGCCTGTACCTGTCCGTGCATGTCGTCGAGATCGCGAGAGCCTTGGCCATGCTGATCGTCCCCTTGCCGATCATGTTGCTTGTGAGTCCGCTTATGACACTGGTGTCGGTGATTCTCCTTCCGATCATCGTGCTCTTCGCCGTGGTCTATTTTCGTCGGATCCGAACGGCCTTTCTTCATGTCGACGAGGCTGAGTCGGCATTAACCAGCAGGGTCCAGGAGAACATCACTGGAATACGAGTCGTTCGAGCCTTCGCTCAGCAGGAGCAGGAGTGCCGCCGCTTCGGGGAACGCAACGCCCGCCATAGGGATCTCGACAACTATCTGTACAGGGTTCTGGCCTGGTTCTGGTCCTTGTCGGATCTGATGTGCATGACCCAGAAGATACTCGTGGTCGGAACAGGATTGATCCTCTTGTCGACAGGCCGATTGGAAGTCGGCGCCTTCTTCTTCTTCCTGACGGTCGTCGGCATGTTCGTATGGCCAATCAGGCAGATGGGGAGGATCCTCGCGGATCTCGGCAAGGCGCAGGTGGCATTCGGTCGAATTGAGCACATCCTCGGACAGTCTGAGGAGTCCGAAGGAGAGGATGGCGTCCATCTTCCCTCCGAGTCAGTGTCGGGCGCCATCACCTTCAGGAACGTCTCCTTCGCCCATGAAGAGTCGTCGCCGGTTCTTGAAGACATCTCCATGGAGATCAAGGCCGGCTCGACAGTCGCCTTGGTGGGGCCGAGCGGATGCGGCAAGTCGACCATCATCAATCTCCTGATGCGTTTCTATGAACCGGACAAGGGCGACATCGAGCTCGACGAGATCCCGCTGTCTACCATCGATCGCGGCTCGCTCCGTTCCAATCTGAGTGTCGTGATGCAGGAGCCGTTCCTCTTCTCTCGCAGCCTCCAGGAAAACATCAAGATGGGGCGGATCGATGCCGAGGAGAGGGATATCGTCGAGGCGGCAACCGTTGCGGCCATTCATGATTCAATCATGGAGTTCGACGAGGGGTATTCGACCGTCGTCGGTGAACGGGGGGTGACCCTCTCTGGCGGCCAGAGGCAGCGACTCTCAATCGCACGGGCGCTTCTACGAGATCCAGCTGTGCTTATTCTCGATGATGCGCTCAGTGCCGTGGATACCCGGACCGAGCGGGCGATTCTCGCCGCACTTCGGGAACGGCATCATCGTCACACAACGATCATCGTGGCGCATCGCCTGACTACGGTCATGCAGGCGGATGAGGTGTTCGTCATGGACAAGGGGCGGATCATCGATCGAGGAACGCATGCGGTGCTCCTCGAGCGAGCGGGGCTCTATCGGGATTTCTGGGATATCCAGCAGTCTGGAGCCGGTTCGATGCAAGGCCGCGATCAAGGAGGTGTCCATGAGTAGTGTGACACCGCATCTCGAGGATGTTCTTGGCACCGTGGATCGCGGCCTCTGGAGACGTATAGCCAGGCACGCGTACGCCTACAAGGGTGCAGCCTGGGGCATGATCGCGGGTGGTGTTCTCATCGCTATCGTCGAGGCGCTGCTGCCGTTCCTCATCGGTGTTCTTGTAGATGCCGTGGTGGATGGAGCCGACACCTCGAGGATTGTCTGGTTATCCATCGCGTATGTGGGATGCTGCGTGGCCTTCTGCATACTTGTGTGGTGCTTCATCGTGGCCGCCGGACGCTTGGCCACTGGGATGGCGCACGATCTTCGCCGTGCTTCCTTCGAGCGTCTTCAGGAGTTGGAGTCCGCGTACTTCGATCTTCAGCCTGCGGGCTGGCTTGTTTCCAGGCTTACCTCGGATTGCCGCAAGGTCTCTTCGCTCATGCCCTGGTTCCTCCTGGACATCTGCTGGGGGATCACCTTCCTTGGTCTTGTCGGAGTGGGCATGCTGCTCATCGACTTCGTCCTTGGTCTCTGTGTGATGATCGTTGTTCCTTTTCTTGTTCTCGTCACGGTCTATTTCCAGTCCAGGTTGCTTCGGAGCTCACGTCTCATGCGTAAGACGAATTCTGAGCTGACGGCGGTCTACAACGAGGGCATCACCGGCATTCGAACAACCAAGTCCCTGAGCAGGGAGCATGCCAACGCTTCCGAGTTCATGAACGTATCGCGATCAATGCGTGATTACTCGATGCTGAACGCGATCGAGACATCGATATTTCTTCCGATAGTGACGACGCTCGGAGGTCTTGGCGTGGGCATAGCGCTCTGGGTCGGTGGCGTGCAGATCCAGGAAGGCTCCGAGCTTTCCATCGGGATGCTCATCGCCTTCATGCAGTACGCGGTGTTGTTCTCGATGCCGGTTCGCGAACTGGCTGCGAGGATTTCCGACCTGAAGGGCGCGGAGGCCGCGGCCGAGAGGATTCAGGGGCTTCTTGAACGGGACCCCGCCATACGCGATTCGGATGAGGTCAAGGCGATGATCGAGGGTGCCTCTGGCAACATCGGTGGTGATCTGGCGGAAGATGGCGGTGTTTCCCGTATCGAGACCATCGAGTTCAGTGGCGTGTCCTTCTGGTACAAGGAGGAGGAGCCCATTCTTCAGGACTTCAATCTTCTCATACGTCCTGGTGAAACCATTGCATTGGTCGGTCCCACCGGTGGAGGCAAGACGACGATCGCATCCCTTCTCTGTCGTTTCTACGAGCCTTGTAAGGGGGGGATCCTCTTCAATGGTGTCGAGTATCGCAATCGAAGTCTGCATTGGCTTCAGTCAAGTCTTGGCATAGTTCTCCAGGATCCCCATCTCTTCTCAGGTTCGGTTGCCAGCAACATCAGCTACGGGTGTCCCGGTGCAAGCATGGATGAGATCCAGGCCGCGGCCAGACTCGTGGAAGCCGATGGGTTCATCGATCGTCTGCCCGAGGGCTACGAGACGGAGGTGGGCGAAGGTGGCAGCAGGCTTTCGGTGGGGCAGAGACAGTTGGTGGCGTTGGCCAGAGCGATTCTGAAGAATCCACAGGTGTTCGTCATGGATGAGGCGACATCATCGGTAGACACCCATACTGAACATCAGATCCAGAAGGGGATCGAGGCGACCCTTGACGGGAGAATCGCCATCGTGATTGCCCATCGGCTCTCCACCATCCGCACAGCGGATCGCATCCTCGTCATCGAGGCTGGCCGTATTGTCGAGCAGGGCAGCCATGAGGAGCTTCTGGAGGCGGGTGGGGCCTACAGAGACCTCTATAAACGCCATTTTGCCGACCCCGCTTGATGCCGCTGTCCACATAGAACGGTAAAGAATGTGATCCGGTGCAGTGTTTGAGCCATCGTGGGGTATGTTGTTACTGGGGATATGGTCCCCTGACGAGGCACGAGCGTGCTCCGCTGCCCTTGATTACCACCATTCACCCGAGATGAACGGGTGAAAAATGAGGAGTGTTTCAATGCGATTCAATCATCTACTGCTGGCCTTGCCAATGGCATTCGTCGCCACCATGGCTTCTGCAGATGTAATCGACGCCAATCTTCAGGACCGAATGGATCAGGTTGGTCCGGATGGGACCGTCAAGGCATTGGTGTTTCTGAATCAACAGGTTGACATCCAGTCACTCTCGTCAGCTATCAGCGAGCAGCGACTTGGGCGAACGCTTCGTCATCAGATGGTCGTGGAAAGCCTGCAGGACATGGCTCGATTGACCCAGCCTGCGTTGCTTGGTGAGATCGACTCGATGAAGGAGTCCGGACTCGTCGATTCCTCCAGACCATTTTGGCTTGCCAATCTCGTCAGCATTCAAGCTCGTCCTGCAGCCATCAAGTCGCTCAGTGAGCGACAGGATGTCGGCCACATCTATCTGGACTATCAGATCGAGTTGATCAAGCCGGAGAAGGTTGGTCCAGTCGAGCAGCCGCGCGGCAATGTCCGAGGCGCCAATCCAACAAGCGGCCTTCTGGCCATCAGAGCCGATGAGGCCTGGGCGATGGGCTATGACGGCGATGGCATTCTGGTAGCAACGCTTGATACCGGTGTCGATGGATCTCATCCAGCCTTGGCGAGTCGCTGGGCGGGTAATCATCCAAGCTATTCAGGGCATCCTGAATGGGCCTATCACGATCCGTACGGAGGCAATCACGGCAACCCCGTCGATTCGGGCTATCACGGCACTCATGTCACGGGAACCGTGTGTGGTGGATTGCCCGGTGAGGTGATCGGTGTTGCGCCAGGCGCCATGTGGATGGCATCGAGAGGCATTGATGAGGGGGGGATCGACCAGACCGTGTCCAACGCCCTTGATGCATTCGAGTGGATGGCCGATCCGGACGGATTCACCTTCACCTCATGGGATGTTCCCTATGTCTGTTCGAACTCATGGGGCCTTGTGACAGCACATGGATACCCGGAATGCGACGAGACTTTCTGGTCTCCGATCGATTCGCTCGAGGCCGCCGGTTGTCTCGTGATGTTCTCTGCAGGCAATGAGGGTTCCTCCGGTCTTCGCAGACCCGGCGATCGGGCCCTCAGCGACTACCAGACCATGTCGGTTGCGGCGATTGATCCCGATACACCGGGTTGGGATGTGGCGAGCTTCTCCTCGAGAGGTCCGACCTATTGCACATCCGATGGCACGGTCGCCGTGAAGCCGGACATTGCCGCCCCAGGCGTCGACACATACTCGGCCTATCCAGGCGGCAGTTACTCGAATCTAAGCGGCACCTCGATGGCGTCCCCGCATGTCAACGGCGCCGTAGCGCTGGCCTTCCAGGCCAACCCCGACCTTGAAGTCGAAGCCATGAAGGCGATCGTCTACTCGACCGCAACGGATCTGGGAACAAGCGGAAAAGACAACGATTACGGCCATGGCATGATCGATTGCGTGAGCATCGTCGAATCGGCTCTCGAGACGGTCAGTCTGAGCTGGAATTTTCCGGATGGTCGCCCCGAGTGGCTCGAGCCTTCAGGTGGCGAGGAGATCATGATCACCATCTCCGGCAATGATGTCACCCCGGATCCGGCAACCGCCATGCTGCACATCGTGGCTGCAGGCGGGACACTCGAGCTTCCGATGAATCATGAGGGGGGGGATACCTACAAGGCCATCTTCCCGGAACTCGAATGCGGATTGATGGTGGACTACTACTTCTCCGTAGAGTCGACTGAAGGCGATGTGTCCTATAGCCCGTTCAGCGCTCCTCTAGTGACGTGGTCTGGAGAAGCATGGTCCGGAAGTGTCGTCAGCTTCACTGACGACTTCGGATCCGATCAGGGATGGACCGTTGAATCCGATGCGCTGACAGGCGCCTGGGCTCGCGCGGTTCCATCCGGCGGCGGTGCTCGATGCGATGCCCCTTCGGGTTCCGATGACTCGGCCATCTGCTATGTGACCGGCAATGGTGTGGATGAGGATGTCGATGACGGCTCCACGATCCTGACCTCGCCAGCCATGGACGCCAGTGATGAACGTTCGGTCATCGAATACGACTTCTGGTACAGCAACGGCGCAAATTGCAACGGGGCGGATCCCTCCAACGACATCATGATCGTCGAGGTCTCGGATGACGATGGCCTGACCTGGTACGAGCTCGACACGGTCGGTCCTGCCGGCAGCGAGGTCAACGGCGGCTGGATCAGTCGTGAATATCCCATCAGCGATCTTGCCGACATACAGCCGACGACCGCATTGCGACTTCGCTTCAACGTGGGCGACCTCGGAGAGGGCTCGATCGTCGAAGCAGGAATCGATGCGGTGCGCATCGGGTACAAGTACTGCAACGAGGCCAACCCGTGTCCGACCGATCTCGACGGAAGCGGTTCGACCGGTGTCAATGATGTCCTGCTCCTCATCGGTGCATGGGGCACACCAGCCGGCGATGTGAATGATGACGGCACGACGGATGTCTCGGATGTCCTGCTGATCCTCGACGCCTATGGCCAGGACTGCTGATAGTCGAGCCCGATTGTTTGTTCCTGATTTTTAGGCCGGAGCCCTCGGGGCTCCGGCTTTTTTCTGCTGGTACAGTCTGTGCATGGGAGCCACGCTAGTCCTGCTTTGTCTGCTGCATGTCCTTCAGTCGCCGACGGTGCATTCTGTCTGCGACGTCTCGCAGAAGTTCTCCTTCTACATGGATGGTCGTTTCTATCGCCAGTACCTCAAGCAGCATGATGTGCGCGATGTTCGCAACTGGGGCTCGCTTTCCGAGCTCGATCTGTCAAATGTGAATCTGCTTGTTCTCACTGGTGGAGATCGTCGAATTCCATATGACAAGGAGGCGGTTGCCAGAATCGATGCCTTCATGGAATCAGGAGGTGTCGTTCTCGTGATGGCGGATGGCTTGAAAGGTCCGGTTCCGGTGTCATCGCTACTCGATCGGCATGGGGCAGTGTTGACGGATAAGCGAGCCGTTTCTCCGCCGACTGGAGTCGGAGAATTGCAAGGTCGTGACATCGCTTTCAGAGGAGGCAGCGCTCTTGAGTTGAAGGAAGGCTGGGCGCCATTGATCCTTGACGCGAAGGGGGCCGTCGTTCTGGCTGAGCGTGTCGTGGGGAATGGTGTGCTGGTCGTCGGAAGCAGAGGGCTCTTCGGCCACAAGCCGGATGCGTCGGATCCGATCAATGACCACTGGGTTGGATCGCTTCTTGTGGAGCGGGCGAGTCGGCTGCAGATCGACCCCAAGCTGCCGCACCGAAGAACCTGGGCCGAGGACAGTCGAATGGCCGGGCCGTTGAAGTTGGAGTTCCATGATGGCACGGAGAAGTTCGCTGATGGAATCCTCGAGGTATACGAGGACGTTCGTCCGCATCTGCTGGCCATTACCGGTGTCGAGCCGGCGCCTGGCATGATTCAGCGGATGCTGATTCTGCCGACTGGAGGCGGAGGGTTCTCGAGCGGTGTCTGCATCGCCATCGGTGCCTGGTGGGGTGGATTTCCGGAAAAGCGATATCCAATGGTCGAACTCGTCTCGCATGAAGCGGGGCATTCATGGGTGCTGCCTCATCCCGAGCCTGTGTGGAACGAGCCGATCGCGACATGGTTTGGAATCGAAGTTGGGCGTCGAATGAATATGCCGGAGGCTCAGGCAGCACTTGAACGACAGCTTCGCAAGGCCAGAAGGCATGATCCTGATCTCGACGGGATCGATCCGATGGATCCGGAGGCGCATCGGGATCTGGTGTGGGGGAAGTCGTACTTCGTCTTCGAGGAGTTGGAGCGACTGCACGGTCCGGGGGCCATGGCGAAGTATTTCCAGGCGAAGCGGAAAAACGTCAGTCCAGACAGGCCCGACTACACAATGGACGATTGCGTGGCCGTATGGAGCCTCGCGGTAGGTGAGAACCTCTTTCCCTGGTTCCGGTCGCTTGCATTCGATGTCGATCGTTCCAGGACCGATTTGCCGAGCCCCTGACCAACAGGGGAGCCGTCTTGTGGTATCGTTCCGGCCCCCAAGGGCGATTATCAATGCTTCATACAGCTGATCCGAATCTCAGAAACGTAGCCATCATTGCGCATGTCGACCATGGCAAGACGACATTGGTGGATTCGCTGCTTGCGCACTGTGGCTCCATGGAGCTGGATCGTTCAGAGGCCGATTGCGTGCTGGATTCGGATCCGCTTGAGAAGGAGCGGGGAATCACGATCACCTCCAAGAATTGTGCGGTGACCTACAGGCCTCGAACTGGAGATCATGCCGACAAGACCTGCCGTATCAACATCATCGATACGCCCGGTCACGCGGACTTCGGTGGGGAGGTCGAGCGTGTCCTCAAGATGGCCGATGGTGTCCTGCTGTTGGTCGATGCCTTCGAGGGGCCGATGCCGCAGACACGATTCGTGATGGGCAAGGCGTTGGAGCTTGATCATCCGATCGTGGTCGTCGTCAACAAGTGCGATCGTCCCAATGCCAGACCCGATGGTGTCATCAACGAGGTGTTTGATCTTCTGGTTGCCTTGGGTGCCAGTGACGAGCGTCTTGATTTTCCGGTGATCTACGCTTCCGGACGCGATGGTTGGACTTCGGCCGAGGAAGGGGTCCATGAAGGCGACATGCAGCCCTTGCTGGATGCGATAATGAGCAACCTTCCATCTCCGGTCGGCTATGCGGATGTGCCGTTGCAGATGCTGATCGCTAGTCAGGATTATTCTCCATACGCCGGCCAGATCGCCATCGGTCGCATCTATGCCGGTGCGCTGTCCGCGGGGCAGGCCGTGATGATTTGCCATGAAAATGAAAATCGAATGTCACGGGCCCAGAAGATCTATCGTTTCAAGGATCTCGGGAAGGTTCCCGCTGAGCTTGTCTCTGTCGGGGATCTGTGTGCCGTCGAGGGGATCGGCGACTTCGAGATCGGCGACACGATCGCCTGCCCCGAGCAGCCGAATCCCATCGCCAGAATCGCCGTCGACGAGCCCACGCTGCACATGTTGTTTCGAATAAACGACTCTCCCAATGCCGGACGTTCAGGGCAGTTCGTGACGTCACGGCAGATATCCGATCGACTGGATCGCGAGCTCAGAAGCAATCTCGCGCTTCGTGTCGAGCCAGGCGATTCCGCGGATGAATTCAAGGTGGCCGGACGCGGGCTTCTCCATCTGGGCATTCTGCTGGAGAACATGCGACGAGAGGGCTACGAGCTGACCGTTGGTCGGCCACAGGTCATCGAGAAGGAGATCGATGGCGTGAAGTGCGAGCCCATAGAGCTTCTCACGCTTGATGTCGATCAGGACCATGTGGGTGCCGCGATGGAGCTGCTGGGCACTCGTGGCGGGGAAGTCCAGTCGCTCGAGCAGCGAGGGGATCGGATGCACGTTGAATGCGAGATTCCGGCCAGAGGCCTCATCGGGCTCAGGAGCCATATGCTCACGGCAACTGGTGGCGAAGCCGTGATGTACCACTGTTTCCAGAAATATGCGCCGGTCCGTACCACGACGTATCGAAGGAGCAATGGTGTGATGGTCGCTACTGCGGATGGGCAGGCCGCAACATACTCGATGCTCAATCTTTCACAGCGCGGCATTCTCTTCGTCGAGCCTCAGGATGTGATCTATGCGGGCCAGATCGTTGGCGAGAATTCGCGTGACAACGATCTTGGTGTGAACATCGTGAAGGGCAAGGCCTTCTCCAACGTCCGGGAGTCGAACAAGGAAGCGACGGTCGTCCTGAAGGCTTCCCGAGAGATCACGCTTGAATCTGCACTTGAGTACATCCAGGACGATGAGTTGGTGGAGATCACGCCTGATGACATCAGGCTTCGAAAGAAAATCCTCGATGAAGGCAAGCGAAAGCAGATCTCCCGTCAGCAGAAGGCTGCCGCTCAGGATTGAGTTCCGTACATGGGGCCTACTCGGTAGCATGCGGGTATGGAAGTGAAGATCGGCATTCTTACTGTCTCCGACAGGGCTCACGAGGGGACCTACGAGGACAAGGGCGGTCCGGCCATCGAGTCCTGGCTGCAGGATGTGCTGACCAGTCCATGGTCGGCTTTGAAGCGTCTTGTTCCCGATGAACAGCCCTTGATCGAGCGGGCGATCGTCGAGTTGAGCGATCAGTATGGATGTCACCTCATCGTCACGACTGGCGGTACAGGGCCGTCTCCACGCGATGTGACACCGGAGGCGACGGAAGCCGTCTGTGATCGAATGCTCCCTGGATTCGGGGAGTTGATGCGTCAGGAGTCGTTGAAGGTCGTCCCAACGGCCATACTTTCCCGCCAGACGGCGGGCACGCGTGGTCATTCGCTGGTCATCAATCTTCCAGGCAAGCCTTCGGCCATATCGGATTGCCTGAGTGCCGTGTTCGCGGCGGTTCCCTACTGCGTCGATCTCATTGGCGGGGGGCGACTGGAAACGAATCCAGATCGAGTGAAGAGCTTTCGTCCCGGCTCTACAATGTCATCGTGACTGATTCAGGACCAATGACCGTATCTCAGCTGACCGAGGCCTTCGATTTCCTGGAGGACTGGGAGGATCGATATCGATTCATCATGGATCTGGGCAAAAAGCTCGATCCCATGCCCGAGGCGGAGCGTGTCGAGGCCAATCTCGTCCACGGATGCCAGAGCACCGTGTGGGTTTCCGTTCTATCTGATGGCGGTCCTGATTCAATCGTGACGCTTCATGCGGACAGTGATTCCGATCTGGTGAAGGGCTTGGCTGCGATCGTGGTCATCATGCTCTGGGGCAAGACGGCGGCGGAGATCGCGACGATGGATCTTGAATCGCAATTTGACCAACTCGGCCTGCATGCTCATCTGAGTCCCACTCGAAGCAATGGTCTTCATGGAATGGTCAGGCAGGTGAAGTCTCGGGCGGCCGCACTCGCCTCAGTCTGATCGGACTTCGATGTGATCAGATATGCATGCGTCTGGTCGTCTCGACCAGCTGTACAGCCTGATGGCGAACCATGTCGTGGATGGTCTCGGGTTCGATCCGGTCGTTGTTCCCAATCGCCTGGTGCGCATTGGGGACGGCCACTTGATGTGGGATCACGATCGTCTTGATGTGAGTCAGTATTGCTCGCAGGTGGGAGAGTCCCATCAGGCCGCCCCTGCCTCCAGGCGATGTGGCCAGGATCGCGGCGATCTTTCCGCTGAAGCAATCAAGCGGCGGAAACCCTTCCTGAGGTCTGGTCAGCCAGTCGATGGTGTTCTTGAGCACGGCGGTCAAGGAGCCGTTGTACTCAGGGGACGCGATCAGAAGGCCTTGATGATCCCTGAAGACATCCTTGAGCTGCAGGACGGCATCCGGGAGTCCGCCCTCATCCTCCAGATCCTGATTGAATACAGGCATCTGGTAGTCCTTCAGATTGATGACGGTGATCTCGCCCCCGGCTTCTCGGACGTCCTCCGAAGCGATTTCAATCAGTTTCTGGTTCAGGGAATCGCGGCGGATGCTGCCGCTGAAGGCAAGTATGCGTGGTGTCATGGTGTCGGCTCTGCTTTGAACCCGAGGGGGTCCGGGGTGTGATTTGGATACCAGTGTAGGCATCAGAGGCTTGGATTGCGTGAATCGGTTAGTGTTCAACCCGTGCACGGTTCAGATACAGCTTCCGGCAACGATGGAAAGCCAGCCAAGCGGCTTTCGCTGTTCGTTCTGGCGATGATGAATGTCGCGGTGGTCGTCGGCCTTGAGGGCTTGCCGACCATGAGCAATTATGGCCTGAGCCTGATCGTCATCTACGCTTTCTTTGCGTTGATCTTCTTTCTTCCTGTTGGTCTCACGGCCGCCGAACTCGGTGGAGGATGGCCGGCGGAGGGGGGTGTCTACAACTGGATCAAGGAGGCCGTTGGCGAGCGATTCGCGTTCGTTGGCATCTGGTGCCAGTGGATGCAGATCGTCGTGTGGTATCCGACCGTGCTGGCGCTCTGTGCGACTTCGATCGCTTACATGTTCAATCCCGAATACGAGAACTATGCCTGGTTCGCTGTTCCGATCATGCTGATCGTCTTCTGGTTCTCGACCGTCATCAATTTCCGCGGGCTCAATTTCAGTGGGCTGTTGACCACGGTCTGTCTGTATGCAGGCACCTTCATACCGGTGGTGCTGGCAATTGGCTTCGCGGTATGGTGGCTTGCCAGCGGGCATGAGAGCTACATTCCACTGACCTTCGATGCTCTGTTCGACTTCACGCCGGACAGGCCCGGCCAGAAGGCTGCGTCCTCGGAGTCGGTGCTCGGCTCGCTCGTGGCCGTGGTGGTCGTGTTTTCGTTTCTCTCCGGGCTCGAAGTCAATGCCGTTCACTTCAGGCGAGTTCGGAACATGCAGCGGTCGATTCCCGTGTCATTGCTCATTTCAGGCGTTCTAGTGCTGGTGATCTCGATCCTGGGATCGTTGAGTGTCGCTGTTCTGGTGCCGTTGGCGGAGCTCGACCTCACGGCCGGGACCCTTCAGGTGTTCCAGAAGGTGTTCGCGACGCTCGAGATTCAGTGGCTTCTTCCGGTCATCGCATTCCTCGCGCTCTTTGGAATGATCGGCCACATCATGGTCTGGGTCATCGGACCGACGGAATCACTTCGTGTCGCGGCCGATGACGGGGTCATTCCACCCATTTTCCAGAAGACCACTCGTGGCGGCGCTCCCCGAAACGTGATGCTGATCCAGGCAGTTGTCGTTTCGCTTCTATGTCTGCTGAATCTGGCACTCGACATGAACAGGGTCTTCTATGTCCTGACGATCATTTCGGCCCAGATCTACCTGGTCATGTACGCCCTGATGTTCATATCCCTGATTCGCCTGCGCGTCATACAGCCGAACGTGGAGCGGCCATTCAGAATCCCCGGCGGCATTTTCGGCGTATGGCTGGTCGGTGGCGTCGGTTTGCTTGGATGCATCGCGGGCATCGTCTTCGGTTTCTTCCCGCCCTCGCAGACTGAGATCGAGATGCCGGCTTCCACGCTGATTCCACTGGTGTCGATCGGATTCGTCGTCTCCGTATCGCTTCCATTCATATTCTTCCAGTGCCGCAATCCCGAATGGGGCAAGAACAGCCAGCTGCCCAGGGCTGAGGACACGAGGAAGCGTTGGATGAGAGGCGACTGATGTCCCGGATCATCGCGATGTGGTCGGGGCCTCGCAACATCTCAACGGCGATGATGAGGTCGTGGGAGAACAGGCCTGACACGATTGTCTGGGATGAGCCACTCTATGCCGCCTTTCTGCACAGAACGGGTGTCGATCATCCAGGCCGGGACGTGATTCTGAAGTCCCATTCGAATGAGATCGACTATGAGGCGGTCGCTTCGCGTCTGGTCGATGCACAGGGAAGCGAGATCTTCTATCAGAAGCACATAGCCCATCATCTTCTGGAGGACATGGATCGATCATGGATGGACCATCCGGATGTGGTTCATTGCTTTCTCATCAGGGATCCGAGAGAAGTCATCCTCTCGCTCCATCATCGTTTTCCCGAGATGACCCTTCGCGATACCGGGCTGCCTCAGCAGTTGGAGATCTTTCTTCGTCGGCGGGACCGGTCCACAGAAATCCCGCCAGTCGTGGATGCACGCGATGTTCTGGAGAATCCTCGTGGTACGTTGGAGGCGTTGTGCGGCAGGCTGGACATACCATTCCATGATGCGATGACCTCATGGCCCTCGGGGCCCAGGGAGTCGGACGGAGCCTGGGCGGATTGGTGGTACGACTCCGTTCGAGCGTCGACGGGTTTCGCGGCCTGGGTTCCAAGAGAGGGCGAGGTTCCGGACCATCTTCTTCCAGTCCTGGAGACCTGCCAGTCGATCTATGAAAACCTGAAGCAACATCGGATCAGGAGTTGAGGGATGCTGCAGACATTTGACGAGCGAAATCGTGACCTGATGGTGAACATCAACGGCAAGCTTTCCCATCGCGATGAGGCCGGAGTCAGTCCGTTCGATTCGACCGTCCAGGGGGGGGATGCGGTATGGGAAGGGCTACGGGTCTACGACGGGAAGATCTTCCGCCTAGAGCGGCATCTCGATCGTCTTCGCAATTCAGCGGAAGCGGTTGCCTTCGTGGACATACCGTCACACGAGGAGATCATTTCCGAGATACGCCGCACACTTGAGGCCAATGGCATGACGGATGGTGTGCATATCCGACTGACGTTGAGCAGGGGGCTCAAGCTGACCAGTGGCATGGATCCCAGATTGAACACCTCTGGATCCACGTTGATCGTTCTGGCTGAACACAAGCCGCCGGTCTATGACAAGAGCGGACTCAAGCTCAAGACGAGTTCGATACGACGCTTTTCGCCGGATCAGCTCGATCAACAGATCCACTCGTGCAATCTCCTTCAGTCGATCATGGCCAAGATCGAGGCCAACGCGGCCGGTGCGGACGATGCCTTGATGCTCGATGCAAGGGGATTCATTGCCGAAACCAACGCCACTCATCTGTTCTTCGTGCATGGCGAGGTCGTCACCACATCACAAGTGATCGCATGTCCGGAGGGCGTTACGAGATCCGTCGTGCTCGAACTATGCGAACGGAACGGGATAGCATCCAGAGAAGGCGATTTCGAGCTTGATCATGCCTATTCCGCGGACGAGGTCTTCTGTACGGGGACAATGGGAGAGCTTGCGCCGGTGACCGAGATAGACGGTCGGATGATCGGTGAGGGCGACATTGGGCCCATGACTATGAGGCTTTCCGGTTTGTTCGAGGAGTGCGTTCGGTCAGAGGCGGAACCGGTTCTCTGACACCTCTGGTCAGCCGGTGTAGGTCGGCTCCAGAATTCCGTAGAGCGACTGCCATTCTTCGTGGATGGTTGCGTATTGTTCCGCGGCACTGGTTGGGTGAAGTGTGTCCAAGGTTCCTACGAACGACGTCATGGCTTCGGCGACATCCCTGAATCGGCCGCTGCCTGTCATGGCCAGCAAGGCGGCGCCGTAGGCGGATCCGTCCGCCACGTTGACCGTGGCGACCGGAGTATTGAAGATGTCCGCGGCCATCTGTCTCCACGCCTTGTTGCGGGAGCCGCCTCCGGTGAATCGAACATGCTCGATGTCCGGTTGTCCGGCTCGTATTAGCTCGAGGTTGTCCTTGAGTCCGAAGAGGACGCCTTCAAGAACAGATCTTGCGAACTGCGATCGATCGTGATCACTTGATATGCCAGTGAATGAGCCTCTTGCATTCGGCGCGGCATGCGGTGTTCGCTCTCCCGACAGGTAGGGGAGAAAACGGAGTCCGCCGCAGCCGGGTCGGGCGTCGCTTGCATTGGCGATGATCTCGTCAAATGTTCGATCCGGCTCGAATGTGTCGCGATACCACTTGAGGCTGCCGCCGGCGCTGAGCATGACGCCCATCACGTGCCATGTCTCGTGTACGGCATGGCAGTATCCATGCAGTGCACCGCTTGGATCATGGGGCGGCGTTCGTCTTCCGGAAAAAACGACTCCAGAGGTGCCGAGGTTGATCGATACGATCGAATCATCGGCGATGCCGCAGCCAACACCCCCGGCGGCCTGATCTCCGGCTCCCGCGACAATCGGGGTACCTGTCCGTAGTCCCGTCTCATGTGATGCCATCGAACTGATGGCCGCAACGATCTCCTGTGATTCCGAGACCGTCGGTAGGACTTCAATGGGTATCTCCAACGATTGCAGCAGCTCCTCGGACCAGTCTCTTCTCTGTAGGTCGAGCAGCGATGTTCCAGAGGCGTCGGATGCATCGGTCGAATAGGTTCCGCTCAGGCGGAGCAGCAGGTAATCCTTCGGGAGCAGTGCGTGCCTCATACTTCGGTAGAGCGGTTCTTCATGCTGTTGCATCCACAGGATCTTAGGTGCCGTGAAGCTCGTCATGACCGGCTTGCCTGTGATCGCGATGATCCGATCAGTTCCCAGACGTCGATGGATTTCATCGCACTGCTCGGACGTTCTCTGATCGTTCCAGAGAATGGCGGGCCGGAGGACCATGTCCTGATCATCAAGTGCGACCAGGCCATGCATCTGGCCGCTGATTCCGATGGCGTGGATCTGCTCCGCCTTCAAGTCGGGACGATCGTCGAAGAGTCGTCTGATCGCCTGACAGCAGGCGGTCCACCAGTCCTCCGGATTCTGCTCGGACCACCCCGGTCTGGGGGCGTCCGACGGATACTGGCTGGTCGTCACATGATTGATGTCGCCGTCGTCCTGATTCACCAGCAGCACTCTGATGCCACCGGTGCCGAGATCGATACCCAGGACATAGGGTGTTGTTGACATGGCTGACTCGGACTCCCTGTAGGTTCCTCCAGAGTACAGGCCTGCTGGTTTCATGGCAGTCCTGTAGCATGAGCGAATCGAGGAGGCCATTGATCATGTCAAGACCAGTAACGATTTTCACCGGCCAGTGGGCGGATCTGCCCCTGGAGAAGATGGCGGCCATCGCATCGGAAATAGGCTACGACGGACTGGAGCTCGCCTGCTGGGGAGACCATTTCGAGGTTGACAAGGCCTTGGAAGACGACGGGTACTGCCAATCCAGAATCGATCTGCTTGAGTCTCATGGTCTTAGTTGCTGGGCCATCTCCAATCATCTGGTCGGGCAGGCGGTGTGCGACCGGATCGATCAGCGTCATCATCACATTCTGCCGGATCGCATCTGGGGTCATGGTGATGCTGAGGGCGTCAAGGAAAGGGCGATCGAGGAGATGAAGAACACGGCTCGTGCGGCTGCCCGCCTCGGCGTGCCGGTCGTCAATGGATTCACAGGATCATCCATCTGGCCGGATCTGTACTTCTTTCCACCGACACCCCCGGATCACATCAAGCGGGGGTACGACGATTTCGCGGACCGATGGGGGCCCATTCTGGACGTCTTCAAGGAAGTCGGTGTGAAGTTCGCATTGGAAGTCCATCCAAGCGAGATCGCCTACGACATCTACACGGCCGAGGCGGCGTTGGAGGCCGTCGGCCATCACGAGGCGTTTGGATTCAACTTCGATCCGAGTCATCTTGTCTGGCAGGGAGTCGACCCAGCTCGGTTCATCGATCGTTTTCCGGATCGGATCTTCCATTGCCACATGAAGGACACGAGGATTCTGCAGGATGGAGAGCGGAGCATTCTTGGTTCCCATCTTCAGTTCGGTGATCCACGTCGTGGATGGGACTTCGTCAGTGTCGGACGAGGTGACGTCGACTTCGATCAGATCATTCGGGCATTGAATCGCGCAGGATACGACGGCCCGCTTTCGGTCGAGTGGGAGGACAGTGCCATGGATCGCCTTCAGGGGGCTCTGGAGAGCTGCGAGTACGTCCGTGGCGTTGAAATCGTGGCGCCTGGGCAGGGGTTCGAGGATGCCTATGCATCGGAGGCCGTGGAAGAGGCCAGCTCCTGATGAGTGACTATCAGAGGCCGATCAGAGTCGGAATGGTTGGTGGTGGTCGTGACGCCTTCATCGGTGCCGTTCATCGCATGGCTGCTTCACTGGATGGAAGCATGTGTCTGGTCGCGGGGGCCCTGTCCTCGACGCCCGAGCGATCGCTTGCCAGCGCCCGGGATCTTGGGCTCGATGAGGAACGTTCCTATTCCTCATGGGAAGAGATGATCACCAAGGAGGCGTCGCGGCCGGCGAATGATCGAATCGAGGCGGTCGTCATCGTGACGCCGAATCACGTCCACTTCGCAGTTGCCAAGGCAGCATTGGAGGCGGGCTTCCATGTCATCTGTGACAAGCCGCTTGTGATGAATGAGGCGGAGGCGGATGAGCTGGTCGCGATTCAGGCCAGGACAGGTCTGGTCTTTGCGGTGACGTACAACTACACCGGCTATCCGATGATCAAGCAGGCGAGGCATCTTGTGCGCAACGGTGCGATTGGCACCGTTCGCAAGATCATCGTTGAATACAACCAGGGCTGGTTGGCGACGCCTCTCGAGAAGACCGGTCAGAAACAGGCGGATTGGCGGACCGATCCCTCGAGAGCAGGGATGGGCGGGGCCATGGGTGACATCGGATCGCATGCGGAGAATCTGGTCGCCTATGTCACTGGTCTGGGAATCACGGAATTCAGTTCGGATGTCACGACCCATGTGGAGGGACGGGCGTTGGATGACGATGCCTCGGTGCTTCTGCGTTTCGAGAATGGGGCAAGGGGGATTCTGACCGCGTCGCAGATCTGTACCGGCTGCCAGAACGATCTCAGACTTCGTGTCTGGGGGACCGCAGGCGGGCTTGCTTGGCATCAGGAATCCCCGAATCGTCTTGTCCAGAACTCGATCGATGGTCCTGAGCAGATTCACCACAGGGCGGACGGCTCGCTTTGCGATGCTTCGCTTGCCGGGACGAGATTGCCCGGCGGTCATCCGGAGGCCTTCATCGAGGCCTTCGCCAATATCTATCGTTCCGCTGCTTCCGCGATTCGAGCAGGGCGTGATGATGGCGAGGCGTTCGATTATCCCACGGTTCGAGATGGCGCTCGTGGCGTGAAGTTCATATCGGCGGTGGTCTCCAATTCCGGCACTGGCTGGTCGCTTTTTCAGGAAGGTGTCTGATGACAGGATGGTTGTTGCTTCTGATGATGTTGGCTCCATCGCCCCGACTCGATGAAGGGGATCTGCCTCGGATTCTCGTCTTCACGAGGATGGAGGGTTTTAGGCACGACTGCGTCGACAACGGCGTCAAGGCCCTGCGTGAGCTGGCCGTGGGTCAGTACGACATCGAGGTCACGGATGATCCCGCGGAATTCGCCCCGGGAAACCTCTCTCGATTCGACACCGTCGTTTTTCTCAACACCACTGGCGACGTTCTGGATGGACCTCATCAGGATGCGTTCGAAGGCTACATGCGCAATGGCGGCGGTTTCGTGGGAGTGCATGCGGCCGCGGATACAGAATACGACTGGCCTTTCTACGGCAGTCTGCTCGGCGGCGCATGGTTCAAGTCGCATCCTGCCGTTCAGAAGGCGACGACCATCGTGGAAGATCCGTTTCATCCAGCCATGTCAACGCTTCCAGAACGCTGGGAGCGAGTTGACGAGTGGTACGAATTCAGGGCCAACCCTCGTGGTGATGTGAATGTCCTCGCAAGCATGGACGAGTCCACCTATTCAACCCATGAATCGATGGGTGATCATCCAATCATCTGGACCGTTCCGGTGGGTAATGGCGTCGCGTTGTACACGGGAGGCGGACATACGATTGAAAGCTTCGATGAGCCTGCTTTTCGATCACACCTCCTCAATTCGATCAAGTGGACGATGGATGACGGCTGGATCGATCTGATTCCATCAGGTGGTTTCACGGGATGGAAGAGCGTCTCCAATTGGAAGAACGTCGATGGTGCGTCGATGGATTCCACCGACAGATCCGCGGTCGTCGTCGGCGACAGCGATGGAGGGATTCTTGTCAGCCAGATGGGCGACGGGAGCCACATCAAATCCGAGTCAGATTTCGGCGATGTTGAACTGCACCTGGAATTCATGGTTCCAGAAGGCAGCAACTCTGGTGTGTATCTGCAGGGACGATATGAGGTCCAGATCCTCGACAGCTGGGCAAAGGTGGCTCCCTCATTCGGCGACTGTGGTGGCATCTACGAGCGATGGGACGACTCGAGAGATCCAAAGGGCTACGAAGGACATCCGCCGGATGTGAACGCTTCCAGAAAGCCGGGGGACTGGCAGACCTACGACATCGTCTTTCGCGCACCCCGCTTCGACGAGCAAGGTTCGAAGATCGCGAATGCGAGATTCGAGCGGGTGTTGCACAACGGCATTCTCATTCATGAGGATCTGGAGCTCAGCGGCCCGACTCGAGGCAGCCTGCCTTCGCCATCGGAGGTCGCCGAAGGCCCCTTGATGCTGCAGGGGGATCACGGACCGGTGGCGTTCAGAAATATTCGGATTCGACGGATAGAGCGGGCTGACTGATTGGAATCAGGCGGGGCATTCGCCGTATTCGGAGAGAATCAGCAGCAGGTCATTGACCCCGACGACAGTGTCGCCATCGATGTCCTCGACGCATACGCAGCCACCCCATGCTTCGATGACCTGAAGGACATCATTCACATCGACGACCGAATCGGCATTCACGTCCATGGTGCAGACGGGGCAGAACTCGTTGCTGCCTTCGTCCTCCCAGCCTCCAAGTATGTGGTCCGGCTGGCTATTGCAGAAATCCGAGTTGGACAATGCGGGGTCGTTGCAGTCGCATGCGCTGGCTATCGCGCCGCCGCGAAGTCCTGCGACGTTAGAGTCGAAGAAGCAATTGGCATGAAGCCCCTGGCTGTAGTGCCCGTAATTGATGCCGCCGCCAAACACATTCGCCGAGTTGTTTGTGAATGTGCAGTTTTCCATGGAAAGCTGGGAGTAGTGGTGTAGTCGCAGTCCGCCGCCATCCCCATCGGCATGATTGTTAGTGAACGTGCAGCCACGAATGATCGGAGCGCCTTCCCAGATGGCGACGCCGCCTCCGAAGTAGGCGGTGTTTCCAGTGATGATGCAATTTTGAATGGTGGGGCTGGATTCAACGACATGAATACCGCCGCCAGTAATTTCGCCTTCAAGCAGACTTCCAGTGCCGCCGGTGATCGTAAAGCCGTCCAGAATGGAGTTGGTGGTTTCCGAGCTCTGGAACAGGACCACGCTGCCCACTCCGTTGGCATTCAAGGTCGTTGTACTGGGCCCATCCATGGATTCGATGGTGATCTGCTTGCCCCGGAAGTCCAGGCGGCCTGGCCATGTCCCGGGACCCACCCGGATCACATCTCCATCGACGGCACCGTTGACGGCTTCTTGAATAGTGTTGAAATCGCCTGGGACCTCGTATTCAGCGGCCATGGCCGTTGAGGCGAGGAGAGCGGCCAGAATGGTGGATTTGGGGCTGATCATGAGGGGTCCTGGTGGGAAAAAAGTGGCCAGTAGTTCATTCGTGAAAAACGGCCTTCCGGGTCCCATTATGCCATGTTTGGGTTCGAACACCAGAAATGGCTCCTCAAGGGGCTGTGAGGGGCCGCAAATTCGGTAAAAAAGCGGATTGAAGGTCCATGAAGGGGGGTATAGCCCTTGCAAATCCCTCATTCGCGTATAGTCTCAATGAACAGGGATCCGCGCGGATCGTCCATACGGACCCCTATATAGCGACCCTGTACACACCTACCCCCTAGAGCGGAGAGACGGCGTTATGAATCGACGATTCACTTGGAATCTGGCAACTTTGGCGATCGGCATGACCGTGGCGATCAGTGGCACTGCCCAGGCCCGAAATGGGGCTGAAGTTGAAGTCCTGCAGGATGATGCGCAAGGCACCATCCTCCAATATGAGTTCACAACACCCACTCTCAAGGCTGTTCGTACGGCTGATGGGCAGGCTGTTGTCGTTCGCCTTGGAGACGAGAGCATCAACGCACCGGCCGGTGAGCCGGCGCTTGCCGATGTTCGTCGCTCCATCACCATCGATGCTTCGGCCGACATGGCAGCTTCGATGATCGCTGGCGACTACTACGAGATCCAGAATGTCGACGTGGCACCCAGCAAGGGTCCCATCATGCGAACAGTGAATCCTGCTGACGTGCCCTACACGTTCGGCGAGGTCTACGATCGCGATGCCTTCTGGCCAGCGAACGTCGTCGAACTTGGTGATCCGTACATCATCCGTAGTCAGCGTGGCGTTGTCGTGGACATCAATCCGCTTCAGTACAACCCCGTCACCAAGACGTTGCGCGTCTATCGAAACATGACCGTCCGGGTGTCTCCGACCGGTCTCCAGGGACGCAACATCCTGAGCAATGCCGACCAGTCGAAGGTCTCCGGCTCGGCGTTCCATGCCATCTACAAGAACCAGTTCCTCAACTACCAGCGTGATCTTCGGTATGACCCGATTGCCAGCGAAGGCGATCTTCTGATCATCTGCTACGACGCCTGGATGGAGGAGATGCAGCCATTCGTCGACCACAAGAACGGCATCGGCATCCCGACGACCATGGTCGGAATCAGCCAGATCGGCAATTCCTCCACCGCGATCATGTCGTACATCGAGTCGATGTATGCCAATTCTGATCTCGTCTACATCCTTCTGGTTGGTGACGTGGCCCAGATCGCGTCGCCTACGGTACCGCTGGAGAACGGAAAGTCCGATCCTAGCTACTCGCTCATGACGGCGGACAGCTATCCGGACACCATCATCGGACGCTTCAGTGCGGAGTCCGCCGCCGACGTGGCGACTCAGGTCGAGCGTGTGCTCACGTTCGAGAACGACAACTGGACGCAGGATCCCTACTACAAGCGTGCCATCGGCATCGGCTCGGCAGAGGGTTCCGGCATCGGTGACGACGGCGAGTCGGATCCTGTCCACCTCGGATACATCATGGATGACCTTGATGACTACGGTTACACCAGTACCGGGCTCATCGTCGATCCCAGTGGTACGGTCGCTCAGGGTATCGCCGAGCTCGAAGAGGGCCTTGGAACCATCGCATACTGCGGCCATGGATCCACGACCTGTTTCGGCAACGGCTCCCAGATCTGCGTCAGCCACATCAACAACCTGACCAACCATCACATGATGCCCTGGATCATCAGTGTCGCCTGCGTGAACGGACAGTTCGATGCCGGCACCTGCTTCGCAGAGGCATGGCTTCGAGCCACCAGTGGTGGAATCCCAACCGGTGCCATGGCTATCTACGCATCCTCCGTCAACCAGTACTGGGCTGAGCCCATGTCGGCCGAGGACGAGGTCTACGACCTCTTCACTTCCGAGACCTATGTCACCTACGGGGCGCTCTGCTTCGCCGGTTCCTGTCTCATGATGGATGAGTACGGGAATTCAGGCATCGACATGTACGAGACATGGCACATCTTCGGAGACCCGACGCTTCGAGTCGTCGGAACGACCGCTCCTCCGGAAGGCATGCAGGTCACGGGCAGCGGCTTTGCTGCTGAAGGTCCAAATGGTGGTCCTTTCACACCGAATTCAACCACTTTCACCGTCAAGAACTACGACGCCGAACCGCTCGAATTCGACACGTCCGTCGATGTGGATTGGTTGACTGTGGCCAATGGCAGTGGTGTCTTGAATCAGGATGAAGAGGCCGTCATCACGGTCTCCATCAATGCGGTCGCCAACAGCCTTGGCAATGGGTTCTACAGTGGCGGTGTCTCCATCAGTGGAGATAACGGTCAGAGCGCCAGCAAGGGCATCGATCTCACTGTCGGGACACCTGTCGCCATCTACTCATACGATCTTGCCACCAACCCGGGTTGGGACATGCAGGGTCAGTGGGCATGGGGTCAGCCAACCGGTGGTGGCGGCAACAGCTATGGAAATCCCGATCCAACCAGTGGTGCTGATGGAAGCCTCAACGTCTGTGGTGTGAATCTCAATGGAGACTACTCCACGACCCCCGGCGGCCCCTACAGCCTGACCACGACCGCGATCGACTGCTCTGATCTGACCGACACCGGCCTCAAGTTCCAGCGTTGGCTCAATCAGGACTACCAGCCTTACGCCACGGCGACGGTCGAGGTCTCCAATGACGGTTCCAGCTGGACGTCCCTCTGGAACAACGGTTCCAGCGAAGTGGCTGACAGCAGCTGGTCGCTTCAGGAGTTCGACATCTCCAGCGTGGCCGACGGTCAGCCAACCGTCTACGTGCGTTGGACCCATGCAACCTCCTCCGGTGTCTGGGCCTACTCGGGCTGGAATGTCAGCAATGTCGAGATCTGGGGCGTTGCTCCAGAGACCAACGATTGCCCGACTGACCTCGATGGCGATGGTTCGACCGGCGTCAACGACGTTCTTCAGCTGATTGGTGCCTGGGGCACACCTGATGGAGACGTCAATGGTGACGGCACCACGAACGTCTCGGACGTTCTGGCGATCCTCGATGCCTTTGGTCAGGATTGCTGATCAGCCACACGCTGATTGATCCGTACACGACCACGGCCCGGCTCTCATGAGCCGGGCCGTGTTTCTTTTGGTGTTCTTGTGCAGCGTCGGTCTAGTCGCTCTGGATCACATCCATCCGGCCTCTGGCGGCCTGCAGCTGCGAGGTGAGAATGTCGCTCACGCCTCTATTGCCATGGGTGTTCTTCAGGGTGGTCTGCAACTGATTGATTCGCTGTCTGAGCTGATCTTGATCAAGCTGCTCAAGCTGTTCCTGGGAGAGAATGGGGGGGATGCCGTCTGCTTGGGTTGTCGTCACGGAGTCGTATCCGGGCGGCTTTGGGGCGGGCTTGTAGCCGCAAGCAGCCAGCAGCAGGAAGGGGGCAAGGGTCAAAGTTACGACGTGTTTCATCTTGATAGCTTCCATGTGAATGTGTCCGGCATGGGTTCTTGCCTGATGTTNTTCACATGTTATAATGCTATCTGCATCAAGAGCAGGGCTGACGCCCTCGCCAACCTGCCTGCCCGGGCAAGGTGGCCAACGGAAGCGGTTTCCGGGATGCGGTCCTGGGGTTCCTTGAATCCCGACAACGAAGCGGGCTTGCTCATTTTTTGGGCTGTCTGTTTTGACGGGCCGAGAAGCGTCAGTTCTCCAAGCAGAGATGCAAGGAGGACACTGTATGTCTGAAAAAGTACTTGTGGATGCCGTTGTTCTGGGGGGCGCAGCTCGTGTCCTCGAGGCCATTGGCTTGAATGATCTGGAACTGACACTCAAACGTGTCGGGGAAGGGCATCCCTATTCTCCGCTGGCGAAGGAGCTTGTACGGGCCGCCCTTCGTCATGTTCAGGAGCATCACGGGAAAGTCCGTGACAACCTGGGGCGGCTGGGTGGGTATCGACGGCCATTTAAGAACAGGATCTATGCGGAACTGGCATCAAGACCGACTGTCCATCTGGATATCGGTTGTGAAGGCTCGGTGCTGCTCGAGACTGGTCACCGTCTCGCTGATGCTCCAGCGAAGGAAGGTGCCTGATGGCGAATTCAAATGGACAATCCCTGGATCAAATCAGGCGTAGGGAGGAAATGGGCCGGATCAGGGGTCTGGCCCGTAGGTGTCGAAATGACGCCGAATTCATCGCCAAGCTCTGGGGTCTGGATCTGGCGAAGTTCATCAATGAACCAGAACCAGCTGAATACACGGAAATCAGATTCGTGAGTCCCTTCAGTTTGTTGGACAGCGAGTCATCCAATAGTAATGAACAAGGAGATGTGGAATGACATGGGAACCTAGTGAAATCAAGGGATGGACGATCGTCGGATACGGATTTGATGAGATCGAAGAGCTCTTGACAGTGATTGCCCGTCCGCTTGAGAGCATCATGATCACTTCGAGAAGGCTCGAAAAGGAAGGCATCGGATGTGACGACACCGAATTCAAGGGCATCATTGAAGGGCTTGAAGGGATTGAGTCCGATGGCCTTGATATGGACAACTGGAATTGGTGCTACTACAGGTTGTTCAGTCAGTTTTCCGATGCAATGTACACCTGCGATACGGTAGTGGGGGCCGGCCCCGGGTTGTCGTGGTGTGCCATCGGCATCTATGTCCGTGAAGGGAAGGAGCAGGCCTTCACTGAACTGCTCTCTGAATTCGCCGATCGGTTCGAGCAGTGGGCCCAGAAGGCGATCGACAGCAAGTGTGTTGTCGAAAAAAGCGATTGCGTGGATCCCGAGGATGTGCGTGTTCGATTGGCCGAGCTCTGGGGCGTCGAGCCTGCCAAGATTCGTTTTCGTGGTGAGCCCAGTGAGTCCATGGAGCCCGATACCATCTTCATACGAGGGATCGGTCTGAAGCCCACTGTCTCATCGAATCAATCAAAGGAGAAGTCCTGATCACACAAGTAGAGGTCGATCAAGTGGGCGTGGCCGGTTGTCTGGCCACGCCCGCCTTTTCTGTCTGTTTCAATCGGGATCTAGGGATTCGATCATGAAGTCGTCGAAGAGGATCGTCTCGTCCTTCGTGGTGGACCAGCTGGAGCTGCCGCCCCCGAAGAATGTGCTGAAGTAGAGTCCGTCGATGGCGAAATCATCGACATCCCTGAAACGCATGTCTGTTCTTTCTAGGACCAGTTCGCCGTCCAGCCAGCCCCTGATGCTTCCATCGTTCAGCCCCGGTGTGTTGATGCGGATCTCATGGACGACTTCGTGCCATTGGCCGGGGATGAACTGCAGCGTTTCGCCATCCTCCTCCCAGTACATGTTGTCGCCGTAGTTCTCGGGCTGATCAGGGTGGTAGACATACTGCATCATGTCCCCGTCGTTGCGCCACATCATCCTCGCGCTCCAGCCATCCGTGCCATCCGGAACGCCGCCGCCGGTATTGCCTTCGCCGCCAATCAGCCCGGGCAGCTTGCCACCCTTGACGAAGTCGAAGGGGGATTCGAACCGGAGTCGATACGAGAGACGAATGGCGTCATGGGACTCATCGAACAGCAGCTTCCATTGGCCACCCGTGTTCGACGTGCCGTACTCGCCTTGCGGGTAGAGCACGGAGAGGGCCAGATTCTGCCCGTCGTCCGTCTCGATGATGCTCACTCGTCCATCATCAACACCCTGTGACCAAGTTGGCTCCTGCCAGTCCTCATCAAGCATGTCCTCGTCGTAGAGTCCGATTGATCGCTGCTCGAAATCCAGCTCGAACAATCTGGTGCTCGGCTCGACCAGATCGCAGTCTCCCCAGAGTTCGATC
Source organism: Phycisphaerae bacterium (assembly GCA_002716385.1). Taxonomy (GTDB): domain Bacteria; phylum Planctomycetota; class Phycisphaerae; order Phycisphaerales; family SM1A02; genus UBA1668. The sequence continues at coordinate 74,542 of PBAX01000003.1, forward strand.
AACGACAGGATGTCGCTGACGTCCACCTGCCCCGAATCATCGAGATCGCTTGAGCAGGATGGATCGCACGGGCCCCAGTCGGACAGTGCTTGAAGGAGATCGTTGGTATTGACCGTGCCGTCTTCGTTGGTATCACCAATGCATTGTGCCGCTGATGGCAGGGCGGCGATCGCCGTCATCAGCGAAGCTGCCAGAAGTCTGATCCTCATGTGTTCTCCCAGAAGGTGGGCCAATCGGCGGAATCGGCATTGGTATTCTGGGAGCGAATTTCCGAAAGATATCCATCAAGTGAATTATTTTTTCTTCACTCGATCATTGGAATATTCAAATCAAAGCTGCGGGCATCTTTACGAGTTGTCGTCGCAGACGCGGCCCCAGTCATTCACGACCGCCAGTATGTCATTGACATCGAATGCCTGATCGTTGTTGGCATCCAGATCAGGGTAGTAGAAGCCACCCCATTCGCCCAATAGTAGAAGCAGGTCGTCGATGCCGACGGCTCCATCATTGTCTATGTCGGTCGAGCACCAGCAGCTCTGGGTGAACGAATTGGTTCCGTCGTCGACGATTCCCTCGTAGGCATGATCATGGAAGGAGTTCCCACAGAAGAGCGTCTCGCTGACCGGCATGGGGTTGGATTCCGACAGAAAGCCCGCCAGTATTCCGCCGCCGGTATATCCATAGTTGTCCTGGAAACTCGATTGGCTGACAGTCATGACGTGGGTGCCGGTGATCGCCAATCCGCCACCTTGTCCGTAGCCATAGAGCGACGCGGAATTTCGTATGAAATCGGTATTCGACACATTGCCGGGCAGTGGACTTGATTCATCCCCTGATGCCATGATGAAGATGCCGCCGCCTTGCCATTCGGCGAGGTTGCCGTTGAACAGCGAGTCACTCACATAGAGCGGGGTTCCGGCGGAATGTATGCCGCCACCTTCCCAGGCCTCGTTGCCGAGGAATTGGCAGTTCTCGATTGTCATGTCATCTGCGTAGGTCGCATAGACACCGCCACCCCTGTTGGCCGAATTGGCGGTGAAGCGGCTGTTGCGTATGTTCAGGCTGGTGTAGTAGCCGCAGACGGCGCCGCCTACGGAATCACTGTCGAATTCACCGATCGTGAGCGTGTTGTTCTCGAACACGCAACGATCGACCGTGACCTCGGTGAACTCGGCATATATGGCGCCGCCACGGACGATTCCGAAGACGTTGGAGCCGGTGCCGTTCCGAAAGGTGATGTCCTCGATCGTGACGGGGTCCCCGTAGCAGACGAGGAGACTCCATGGTTCATTGGCTCCATCGAGGATGGTCTTGCTGAATCCCTCGCGTCCACGAAGGGTCACGCCGGAGAGCCCCCATACTCGCTGGTTCCAGATGCCGGGTGCGAGGTCGATGATGTCGCCCTGAACGGCGATGTCGGCGGCCTCCTGGATGGTGGGATACTCCTCGGGAACACGCAGGACCTCGCCCATCACCATGGATGTCCCAAGTGCGAAGGTGAGAAGTAGACAGATTGCTGGAATGAAACGAACCATGTGATGCTCTCTCATTCATCTTGCCAAGGTTCCTTGATTGGATCAAGGAATTACTTCTCAGGGGTGGTCCTGGGGCTCTCAACTTGGTCCAGGGTGGCGCCCATGGAATTCGCCCATGGAGAGCCTTTGAGGTATTGGGCGGGCTTGTATCCGCCCCTGTGGCTGCCAAACCCGAATGGGGTTGGTTCCCAGGGGCCGATCACAGGTGATTCGAGTCCCGTCTCTGGAATGAGATCCTCGTCGCCCAGTTGCCAAAGCGATGCATTGGCAAAGACCTTGCGAAGTCCTTCGCTCGACCAGTCCTCGGCGGTACCCATGGTCGTTACGAAGATTCGTTGCGTGCTGTTGGAATTCAGGGGCCTTTCTCTTACCCAGACGATCGGGATCATCGGTTCGTTCTGCTCGCCCTCTACCGGCTCGTCATCGGGATCCATGCCGTCTATGACAACGCCTCTGAGCAGGATGGTGCTGTCCTCTGGCAGAGTTCGTATCCCATAGACATCAGTTGGTCCGAAGACATCCTCGACCCCACGCAACGCGGGGTGGTGGGCATTGGATGGTTCCTTGACTCCGCGAGTGGCCTGGCTTCCATGGTTCCCGTGGTGGGAGACCCATGTTTCTCCTAGGATCTCGCCGCCGAATCCGCCGGGGGGATCGGAGGCGTTCCATGTCCATCTGGCATGAGGACTGTCTTCGTTTTCGCGGTAGAAGAACGCATGGGTCGATGTTCGTATTCCTGTGACAGGCTTGCCGCTGGCTACATGGTCGACGATATGGGCCATGTCTTCGTCCGGAAGTTCTCTGAATCTTAGGAAAAGCACAAGCAGATCGGCATCCTTGATGAGGTGCGTGCCCGGGATGTTGTCTAGTACTTCGGGATCGACCTCGCCCGATTCCACGTCCTGACTGAATAGGACGATGCATTCGAACCCGTGTTTGTTCATCATTCTCGCCAGCATCGGAAGCGCCTCTTCCGATCGATACTCCTCGTCGCCTGCCATGAAGACGATTCGTCTTCCTCTGCCAGGTTCGATCCCGTCATCCCCATGCAAGGTGATCCACCTGCTTTCATGATCAAGAGGTGGAGTCTGCTGTTCGTTGGCATTCAATGGTTCCATTGTCATCACAAGGCTGAGTAGGAGTGTGTGAATCATGGGTAGATGGTAACGGCAGCAGGGTTTCAGGTGACAAGAAAGCGGCCCAGTCCAAAGGACCGGGCCGCTGTAAATCAAATCATCAGAGTGTGGACTATCAGCAGTCTTCGCCGAAGAGGCTGATGAGCTGGAGGACGTCGTTGACATCGGTTGTGCCATTGCCGTCGACATCGCCATCAGGCGTTCCCCATGCGGAGATGAGCTGCAGGACGTCGTTGACGCCGATGACACCATCGCCAGTGAGGTCGCCAGGGCATGGCTCGTTCGGGCAGATGTCCTCGAATGTGTTTCCTCCGCCATTGGTCCAGGTAATAGCGATCGTGTCGTGGCTGTTGTTGCAGAACAGATTGTCAGCAAGCGTTGGATTGCCAGTGGAGAAGATCACATAGTTGGAGGTGGAGACGTTGTCACGGATGATGCAATTCTTGATTGTTGGGCTGCCATTGATCTTGGCGGCTGAACCAACGGAATCAAGTCCATTCTTCAGTGTGAAGCCGTCAATGGTGGCGCTGCCGCTTCCAAGCATCTTCAGAACAGGTCCGCTTGCTCCAGCGTCGATGATGGTGCTTTCGGCACCAGAGGCGCTCACGAGCGTGCAGCTTCTGCCATCGAAGTCCAGCTTCTCGTTGTAGGTGCCGGCTTCTACGATCAGTGTGTCGCCATTGATCGAGTCGTTGATGGCAGCCTGGATTTCCGAGTACTGACCATTGGGGCCGATCGTGAATGTCTTCGGTGGACGGATGGTGTAGTCCAGGAAGTTCATGTTGTAAATGTCGAGATTGTTTCCGCTGCCATTGCTACCAGGCTCCTGAGCGAAGCATGTGAAGGTAAGTAGGTCGGTGTTGGACTGAGCGGTGGAGTTCAGCGTGAAGGAGTGCTGAATGGTCTGGCTCTGGCCACCCGACAGGCTGATCGTCTGCGTCGGCATGTGATCGAAGTGGGTGTCGTAGTAGTAGCCCTGAGCACAATTGGGATAGCAGCTGTCTGCGTCCAGCATCATGTGGCAGTGGACGACCATACTGCGGCTAGGAGCGCCATTGTCAAGAGCGAGCGTCATGGTGACGGTGTAGCTGTTGCCGCCAGTTGGCTCGCCAACGAGATCGATGTTGAGATCGGCAGGGATGTTGAGTCGCTGGTTCAGGATCGCCTGGAATGCGTTGTAGTCAGCAGCCTGACCACTGGTCCCGGACTTTTCCCATACGCCATCGACTTGCACGTGTGGGATGCCGCTTACGCCGTAGAAATTGGCTCGAGTCTCGCAGTGGGGCTCATCGAAGCCGTATGAGCTGTCCCAGATGTGCATCTGGACCGACTGGAACGTGTTGGGGTTCTCGTCTGTCAGCTGCGCGAGAGCAAGGCCGGTGTTCTGGCATGGTCCACACCAGGAAGCGGTGTGCTGCTCGAACATGACCTTCCGAGGGGCTGCGACGGCAATGGTTGCCATGGCTGCAAAGGATACTATTCCAAAGGTTGCGATTGAACGTGTGCTCATCTTTCCCTCCTCAGGGATTTTCATATTTGAAATTGAGTTCAGTTGAAAACGCAGACTCCCAAGTTAATGGGAGCCTGCGTGGGTATGTCTTCTAAATCACTCGGAGTCGTCCCACGATGCTTCGTAGTTCGGGTTTTCCTTCCAAGGGTTGACGTCCTCGACTTCGGTGGTGATCAGGTTGAGGCAATCGTTCTTGTAT
>PBAX01000004.1 GCA_002716385.1 Phycisphaerae bacterium
CTGGAATCCGCCCGATCCTGATATCGCAGTCGGCCCCGATCAGGTCGTGGAAGTCGTGAACGGCGGCATTGCCGCCTACACCTTTGAGGGTACTCAGCTCTTCGAGCAGCCCATTGAGGGAGGTGGTGGCTTCTGGGGATCCGTCGGTGCGCCGGGTTTCGTCTTCGATCCTGAAGTCATCTGGGATCCACATGCCAGGCGGTTCGTTGCGATGGCCAACGCTCGATCAGGCTCGGATTCCTATTTTCTGCTGGCGGTTTCAGCGACGGACCAGGCAGATGGTCTCTGGCACAAGTATCTCCTCGACGTCTCCGATTTCGATTCCAACATCGATTCACCGAACCTGTCTGTTGATGATCGATTCATCTATGTCTCGGCGGACTTCTTCAGTCCCGACAAGTATCTGATCCTGTGTATCAAGAAGGATCCTGCACTGGTCGGCGACCCCTTGACATGGAAGCAGCTGTCACTGTCAGGTGCGGGGAATCAATCGCTTGGCATGCCTGTCAGTTGGGATCCCGAAGTTCCGCAGTATCTCCTGCAGTCCTCCGAGGGAACTGCGAACGGTGTCGGTTTCAACGAGATTCGTCTTCATGCAATCGCCAATCCGGATCTCGATCCTGTTCTGCAGTCCATCGACATCCCTGTCGCGGTGTACTCCTATCCCACACAGCCGCCACAACAGGGCACGACTGACCGACCGTTCCTGTTCGAACCAAGGTTCTGGTCATGCATCCAAAGAGGTGGTTCCATCTGGGCGGTTCATCACGTGAACAATGACCGCGTCCGAGTGAGGTGGTATGAGATTCGATTGAATGGATGGCCCAACGGCTTCACGGCGCCATCAGTTGCTCAGTGGGGCGAAATCGATGCCGGTCAGGGAATCCATACCTATTTCCCAGCGATCACCGTCGATGCACTCGGCAATGCTGCGGTGACCTTCGCCCGCTCATCCGCCAATGAGTACATCTCGATGTACACCGCCAAGCGTGCAGTCGATGATCCGGCCGGTTCGTTCCAGCCCATGCAGCTGGTCAAGGCGTCGAGTGCGCCTGATACCAGCGGACGATGGGGGGACTACGCCGGAGCTTCGCCCGATCCTGATGCGCAGGGCCGACTCTGGCTGGCCCATGAATGGACCAATGGTGGCGGCTGGCGTACCTGGATCACCGAAGTCGAGTTCGATGTCTGTTCAGGTGATGTCAATGGGGACGGCACGGTGAGCGTGGATGACATCCTGCAAGTCATTGCGGCATTCGGCGCTTGCACCGGTTGCCCCGAGGACATGAATGGAGACGGTTTCGTCGGCGTGCTTGAGATCCTCACCATTCTCGATACCTGGGGCCCGTGCTGAGTCGGAAGTGTTTCTCATGGGTGCCGGATCATGACTTCCACTTGATGTTGCAGCCGAGACTTGGTTTCTGTGCTGGATCGATTGGCGTCCCCGCAAGGAGGGCGTCCATGGCCGAGCGGAGATCTCTACCGTCCACCGGGATCCCCGATTCCGGACGGCTGTCATCCAGTTGGCCACGGTAGACGAGCTCAAGGTCCTTGTTGAACACGAAGAAGTCCGGTGTGCAGGCGGCGTCGTAGGCTCTGGCCACATCCTGCGTTTCGTCATACAGGTATGGGTAGGTCAGCCCCCATTCGGCCGCGGTCGCGGCCATCTTCTCCGGGCCATCCTGGGGGTAGTTTTCGACATCATTGCTGCTGATGGCCACGATGCCGATGCCTCGAGAAGGGTAGTCCTCTCCCAGTCTGGCCAGTTCCTCCGCGATGTGAACGACGAACGGACAGTGATTGCACATGAAGATCACGAGCAGGCCCTGCTCACCTCGCACGCTTTGCAGTGAATGCCGGACGCCCAGCCCATCGGGCAAGGTGAAATCGGAGGCTCTGGTTCCCAGTGGTTGCATGGTGGATGGGGTGCGTGCCATGGTGTTCTCTCCTGATTGCGTGCAATTCCATTGAATTTCAGCAGGAATTACTTCGTGGCCGTCGAGCGGACGTACGTTCTCAGCCCGCCATCAGGCTTGCATGATACGAATTCATGGCCGATGGGCAGTGCAGCTGAAGAGCAAGGAGGCTCGAAATGATGTTGAAGACGTGTGTGCGATTGCTTTTGATTGTCGTTCTGTCTGCTGGAGCGAGTGCCCGGGCTGCGACCGTGGCCTCATGGACCTTTGATCAATTCGATGGTCAGCAGCGGCAGATCGAGTCGGATCAGGGATCGGGTCTGATCACGCTCGCGGAAGCGTGGGTCGAGGCCGGACTTTCCAATCCGAAAGGCACGGTCGTGAACTCGCCCAATGAGGTCCCTGAAGGCAGCGCAATGGGGCTTTCAGGGATGGCTCGCAATGGTCAGTTCTTCGAACTGAGTCTGCCGAAGTCCGGACATGGTGATCTGCACGTATCCGCAGCGCTCCGACGCAGCGCTTCCGGTTACACGGCCGTGATCATCTCCCGTTCCATCGATGGCGGGAAGACCTTTGAGGATCTGGAAGCCTGGGCGCCGACTGGAACATGGTCTCGTCATGCACTGGATCTTGGTCAAGTGCCGTCCGAAGGTCGCACCATCCTGAGATTCACGATGGATGGGGCGACTTCGGCCCGCGGGACCATCGCCTTTGACAACCTGATCGTTGCACGACAGGTATCACCGTCCGTCCGCAGGCGTGAAGCCGGCAGATCTGACTGAGATTCCATGTTCGGATTCTTGAAGCACGCTCCCCGGCGGGTTGGATCACCCGTCGAGGGAGTCTGTCATGACGGATGGGCTCGTCCTGCTACCATGCCCGCCTGATTACCGAGAAGGACACTCACCCATGAAGATCCATGAGTACCAGGCCAGGCAACTCCTGGCAGAAGCAGGCATTCCCGTTCCAGAGGGACACGTCGCGGAAACCGTCGAACAGGCCGTCGAAGCTGCCCAGGGCATCTTCGCCGAAGGTCACAAGATGGTCGTCGTCAAGGCGCAGGTCCATGCAGGTGGTCGTGGCAAGGCGGGTTTCGTGAAGGTCGTCGACTCGGTTGAAGCCGTGAAGGAATCGGCCACGTTCATGCTGACCAACAAGATGGTGTCGGTCCAGACCGGTCCCGAGGGACTCGAGGTCAAGCGACTGCTGGTGGCGGCTGCCGTTGACATCGAGACGGAACTGTATCTGGCCATCACCATGGACCGGGCCAATCGAACCAACACGTTGATTGCTTCGGCTGAAGGTGGTGTCGAGATCGAGACGGTCGCTCATGAGCGTCCTGATGCCATCATCAAGATGCCGACCCATCCGATTGATGGCCTGCAGGCATGGCAGGCTCGTCAGATCGCCTTTGCACTGGGTCTCAAGGGCAAGCAGATCGGGCAGGCAGCCAAGATCATGATGCAGTTGTCCAAGCTGCAGGTCCGGACGGATGCATCACTGGTTGAGATCAATCCACTCATCATCACGCCCAGCTGCGATCAGTACCCTGATGGTCAGGTCATGGCCATTGATGCCAAGTTCAACTTTGATGACAACGCCTTGTACCGTCAGAAGGAGATCCAGGGCTTCTACGACCCCTCGGAGGAGGACCCGGATGAACTTCGCGCTTCCAAGGCTGGTCTGAATTTCGTCGCGCTGGATGGCAACATCGGGTGCCTGGTCAATGGTGCGGGACTGGCCATGAGCACGATGGACATCATCAAGCTCAATGGCGGCGATCCTGCCAACTTCCTCGATGTCGGTGGCGATGCTTCTCAGGAAGCGGTGACGGAGGCCTTCCGCATCATCCTCGGTGAAAAGAAGGTCCAGGGCGTGCTGGTGAACATCTTCGGCGGCATCATGCAATGCGATCGAATCGCCAATGCGATCGTCGCGGCAGCTGAAGAAGTCGGCTTCAACGTGCCGCTCGTTGTCCGTCTTGAAGGAACCAACGTCGAGGCTGCCCGTGCGATTCTCGAAGAAGCGAAGTCCAGGTTGCCGACCATGCAGACAGCTGATGATCTGGGTGATGCAGCACGCAAGGTGACCGCCATGGTCTCTGCTGCTTGAGGCATGTCGGAGACTCTGATTCTTTTCGATATCGATGGCACGCTCATCCGGACTCATGGAGCGGGTGTGAGTGGTTTCGTCGAAGCTGGAATCCGCGTGTTCGGCGAGGATTTCTCACTCGATGACATGCCGCTCGGCGGGCAGCTGGATCCACTGATTCTGGAGCGGGCGCTTGGGCGTCTTGGCATGGTGCCGGATGACGTCAACCTTCGAGCCTTTCGGCATCATTACCATGAGTGCCTGGAACGATTGTTCAAATCGGGCAACCATGAATCGATCGCGATGCCGGGTGTCCATGAACTGATCTCACAACTGGAATCCCATGCTCATTTCGATCTCGGGCTTCTGACAGGGAACCTTGCCGAGACGGGCGAGCTCAAGCTGACAGCAGCCGGCATCGAGATTGAACGATTCTGTATTCATGCTTGGGGTGATGATGGTGAATCGCGTGATCATCTGCCACCGATTGCTCTGGAGCGTTGGCTCGAGCACCGTGGCATCGATCGTGATTTCGAACACACCGTCATCATCGGCGATACCATCCACGACGTGCAGTGTGCCAAGGCCAATGGTTGTCGAGTCCTCGCGGTCTGCACGGGTGCCGATGATCGGGGCATGCTGGAAAAGGCGGGGGCGGACCGGGTGGTCGATGATCTGTCCGATACATCCGACATCATGAACTGGCTTCTGAAGTCATGAGCAACAACGCGACTCTGCCACAGCAGCGAAACGAGACGATCGACGTCGTGAGGGGCGTCGCGCTTCTCGGCATTCTCGTCATGAACATTCAGACCTTCTCCATGCCGTTCGGGGCCTACTCCAATCCGAACGTGTGGGGAAATCTCGAAGGTCTCAACTACCTCATCTGGTACATGGGCGCGATGCTGGCTGATCAGAAGTTCATGACCATCTTCTCCATGCTCTTCGGTGCGGGTCTGATTCTGCTTGTCGAGCGATTGCAGGCCACGGGACGCCCGGCGATCTCCATCCATTACCGCCGCATGATCTGGTTGCTTGTCTTCGGGCTGGTGCACGCCTACTGCATCTGGTACGGAGATATTCTCGTGAGCTACGCAATCTGCGGCATGTGGATCGTCTGGCTCAGGAAAGTGCCTGCCATCTTCCAATTGCTCATCGGGTTGGTGCTGGTGGCGGTCGTCTCCGTTCTGATGGGGGGGTTGGGCGCATTGCTGTTGATGATGCCAGCAGAAGAATCCGCCGAGCTGCTTGCTCAGGGCATTGGAGCCTTCGGAGATACCACGGATGAAGTGGCCGCTTTCCGGGGAAGCTGGTCCGAGCAGTTCAGCTACAGAACGCCACTGGCGCTGATGATGCAGACGGAGCTGTTGTTCTTCTACAGTTTCTGGCGTGTATCCGGCCTCATGCTCATCGGCATGGCTTTGTACCGCTGGGGTGTGTTTACCGGCCGCTGCAGGACATCGGTCTATGCGATTCTGCTGGCCCTGGGCATCCTCATCGGCATCCCGCTCGTCTGGGCAGGCATCGAGCTTCGATGGGCCTACGACTGGGAACAGATCCGATCAGAGTTTCTCTTCTTCCAGTTCAACTACTGGGGCAGTATTCCGGTCGCGCTCGGCTGGGTTGCCCTGGTCGTCCTGTTCGTGCGATCGGGCATGCTCGGATGGTTTCGGCATGCCCTGGCCTGTGTTGGCAGGATGGCCTTGAGCAACTATCTGCTCCAGAGCATCGTCTGCACCCTGATCTTCTATGGCCATGGGTTGGGAGCCTTCGGCAGCCTTGAGCGTACCGAGCAGTTTCTCGTAGTCCTGGGAGTGAGTCTGGCGCAACTCATCTGGTCTCCACTCTGGCTGAGACTGTTCCAGTTCGGGCCGTTTGAATGGCTTTGGCGTACGCTCACGTACCTGTCGATTCAGCCCATGAGACGTCGTCCCCCGGTTGTCCCCGAAGGCTGATGCCTCCGACATGCGGCTGCTGATTGACCGTTACACTGACCATCCCGATCTGTCGGGAAACAGGGCCATGCCATGAGTACTGATCTCGGAACCCTCTGCAGCGACTTCTACGTGAATCAGCGCATGTCGCTCACGATGGATCTTCCATCCGGTCGAGAGACCGTGCTGGACATGTTCGATCGTGTGCGTCGCGAGCTTCCCGGGATGAAGCGATTCCGTCGTTACGACGGCGAACTCGCCTTGGAGTCCCCTGATCAGGAAGGGCAGTACTGCTGGGTCGGACTCCGTCGCACCTCGGTTCGTAGCGGCTGGGTGAACCCGCAGACGCTCGAAGAGGCCTATCGACTTCACCGGCTTCTTCTTGATACGGCTCCGTATTTCCTTTCGATCACGCCACCGGATGTCGAATCCATTGAACTGGTCTTTGGATTCGATCTTCACGCACACCGAAATCGCAATGAAGTCGTCTTCGATGCGCTGCTGTCCAATTCTCCGCTTGCGGCCCTGGTCGAATCCGGTCGTGAAGAGATGCTGGATGTCCAGCCGTTTCTGGGTCTCGCGTTGGATGAGTCGGCAAGGTTGCAGGCCAGTCTTGAAGTGAAAACGCGTGTCGGCCCGGCCGAACTGCAGTCCAAGCGGTGGGAAGATGAACCCATCAGCGTCTATCTCACGGTTCGACGGGAAGGACCGTTCGAGGAAATCGAGCAGTTCAAGGAAACCTTCGGGATCCTTGCGGGGCACCTCGAACGACTGGCTGAAGAGCGGGTCATTCCCGGAATCATCGTCCCATTGCACAATGCGATTCTCTGAAGCGCTGCGCGGCCTGAACCGTTCAGTCGTCAGGCCCTAGAGGCGTTGCAGCATCTTCGCGATGCGGCCCGGATCCTCGACTTGACCGGTCACACAACTCAGGCGAACCGCCTCACAGAGGCAGAGTGTTTCAAAAGTTGAATCAACTTCATCAACCGGTTCTCGCTGCATCGCGATCCTCTTGAGATGATGTCCGGCAACTTCACCGGCAGAAGGGATGTCAGTGGTCTGGCCGCGACCTGCATCCAGAATCTCACCTTCCGAGGACAGCCACTCGACGCCATCATCCGAGACGATGAGGCGGCCACCTTCACCCAGAATCGCAACACGCCTCGACCATTTGCCTCCACCCTCCGCGATGGAAACCGCGGCGGCGGAACAGTTGGGATATCGGAGCGATACGACGATGTGCCCGGTCAACGGCACTTTCGGATCACGTGGTGGCATGCCTTGGCCAGCTCTCGCGGCAAACAGATTGTCAGGCATGCCGAACAGGCCGTGAATCAGATCCATCGCATCGAACAGCAGGGAGGCGGACGTGACGCCGTCACTTCCTGCGATCATTTCAACATGCGCGCTCTACAGCGAGCCGAAGGACTCGAGGATCTGTTCGGCGCCACGAAACGGGCGGCCATGTCTCATCAGAGGAATGAAGCGAGCTGTTCTGGAGCCGCTGTCTTCGGAAAAGATGTCCTGGACAGCATCCGCCGGGGGGGTGGATGTGGCGACGGGTCTGGTGATGTCCCGGATGGTTCGCCGGATGTCCTCATCGAGGCAACCTGGTGCGAGGAGCCATGCCACGTCCCAGTCATCCCGGATCAATGCAGAACGAAGATCGTCGATCCGTTCGGCTCCAAGCGATTCCGCCAGGGAACGACCGTCTTCCGTTTCAGGACAGCCCGCGAGGTGGATAGACAGGCCTTCCACGTCGCCAGCAGCCCTGATCAGGTCCGCCTGGCCGCCCGTCGCCCAAATCAGGCATCGTGTGGCATCGCTCATGTCTGGGATTGTAAACGCCTCGGCTGGCGGGAGTCGTAGAAGAGATATAATGATGCTGTGGATAGGCGGCCGCTGCCGGTCCGGTTTGACCGGAATCCGGTGGAGGAAAGTCCGAACACGACAGGACACGGTGGTGGATAACGTCCACCGGCTCTCAATCGTCGAGCCAGGGACAGTGCCACAGAAAGNAAACCGCCGNCGGTTCTTCGGAACNTCGGTAAGGGTGAAAGGGTGCGGTAAGAGCGCACCGCCCGGTCGGTGACGANCGGGGCAGGGTAAACCCCACCGCGTGCAAGCGCAAGCAGTCNTCNGTGNNCAGCATGCTGGACACGTCCGTAGTCCGCGGGTGAGGACGGGTCGCGTGCTCGAGGCCATCGGCAACGGTGGTCCCAGATGAATGATCGCCGCCCCGGTACCTCGTCGATGGCTGGGACCGGGGGACAGGATTCGGCTTATGTCCACGGACGATTACGAACGCGGGGCAGACCTGAAGGTCTGCCCCGCGGCCCTTTTTGAATTGTTCGATGGGCTCAGTCGTCGATGCCTCGAAGCTTGACCGTAACGGTCTTCATCGTCATCCCATTTCGCAGGAGGACGACTTCCGCTTCATCGCCGGGCTTCGCGTCGCGAAGAAAGTTCATGAGTCCGCCGGGGCCATCGATTGCCTCGGAGTTCCAGCTCATAAGGATGTCGCCAGCCTGGATTCCGGCTTCCTCCGCTGCAGTGTTTTCGCTGACGGCTTGGATCATCACGCCTTTCTCGACATCCGCTCCATAGCCTGGCATGACGCCAAGTCGCACACTGCTGCCGGTGCGTCTTCGAGGGGAGCCCTCGGTCGACTCTCGGAAGGTCAGCAACTCATCTCTGGTAATCAGCTCCTCGGCGAGATCCTCGGCCAGGTCGACGATCGCGATCGCTCCCTCTGGATTGACCGTCCAGGCCTCGTCGTCAGGGGTGTGGTACTCGTCGGTGACCCCCGAGAAGAAGAAGAGTACGGGTACGTCCTTGTTGTAGAAATTCGTGTGATCAGATGGGCCTGTGCCCGATGGAGTGGCATTGACGACCATGGTGGTCTCACTGACGAGTCGCGGAAGCATCTCGTCGAATTCCTCGGCCGTTCCCGTGCCAAGCAGCTGCAGACCGTTCTTGCCCAGTCTTCCCATCATGTCGAAGTTGAGCATGCAGGTGACGGAATCCAGATCGATCGGAGGATTCTCGACGAAGAAATCGGAACCATGCAGTCCCGCTTCTTCGGCACCGAAACCTATGAATAGCACGCTTCGGCGATCGGCATCATTCATGTCCGCAGTCTGCGAAAGCCGGTCAGCCAGAACAAGTATGGACGCGATTCCGGACGCATTGTCGTCGGCACCATTGTGATAGTCGTTGTTCCCACGACTTCGGGAACCGACATACCCGGTTCCGAGATGGTCGTAATGTCCGCCGATGACGAGCCATTCATCTGCCAGATCGCCGCTTCCCGGGAGAATTCCAGCCACGTTTCGTGTTTCGATTCCTGATGATTTAAGTGAGGTCGAGATGGTGAGCAGCTCATCGTCCTCCAGATCGTAGGTATCGAGTTTGTCCCTGTCCGCGGCCTTTCGCATCTCGGCCAGTCCGAGTCCATCCGGGTGGGCTTTCTTGAGCAGGCCATCGACTTGCTTGGGAGACATGTGGACAACCGGGATTTCCGCTCGTGGTCGATAGCCTGCACTGCTCTGGAGCGTTTCCAGGCCTGATCGAGCATCGATGGCCTTTGGGGGAGTGACCATGATGATGCCGGCGGCATTTCGGTTGATGAGCGCTTGCATCTTGTTTTGTATCCCCGAGTACGACGAGAAGTTCTCATCGGCCCATCGACTGATGCCCGAACTGTCCAGCGGCTCGTATCGAAGCATGACGGCGATACGCCCAGTGAGATCGTCATCGTCTCCGAAGCTGTCGTAGCCGTTTACACCGTCTTCGATCGCATAGCCCACGAATGTCATGGGGCCAGTGACGGTTCCATTGCCGGAGTTGGCGAGGACATTGAAGTCCTTGCCCCTTACGAGTTCACGGGTGCCATCCTGAACGGATGCGGATTCCAGCTTTGGGGGCTGAGCCCTTCTGGAAACCTGGAAACGAAACGGTTGTCTCCAACTCGGTTCGCCATCCTCGCTCACGAAGGCGGGTTCCATTCCCGCCTTCTTCATGTAGAACTCCATGTATTCGGTGGCAAGGTCATCGCCGCGGGTACCCGGCTGGCGTCCTTCCATCCAGGGATTCGCTAGCGTATTGACATGCTGATACCAAACAGCCACATCCGGATCGGCCTGCTCGAAGTAGGCGGGTAGATCGATTGAAGCCTGTCCGGCCCCCTCCGACATGAAGTCGCGGACGGATTCGTCATATTCAACAATCGTTCCGGGTTCCTGCCCAATGGCAGTCGCGGCAAGGAGGAGTGCGAGACATGGTGACGTCAGATGATGCATGACATTTTTCCCATTGGTGTGTTGGCTCGTCGAAGTGGAACGAGCTGTTGTGAGAAGGGAATGGTAGGGCAGCTCAGGATGGCATGAGCAACAGGAGGAGGATCCAGCACAAAATTGCTGCCGGGATGGCGGCTGCGAGATCGTCCAGAAGCACGCCCCACCCCTTTGGATACCGCTGGAGGCTGCGGATGGGCAGGGGTTTGAGAATATCGAAGATGCGGAAGGCTGCGAATGCCATGCCGCACGAAATGGCCAGCCACTGGGTCGATGGAAGAATCCACATCCATGGCAGCAGGAGCAGTGTCAACGCCTGTCCGGCGACTTCGTCGATGACGACTTGCTGGGGATCCTTGCATCCCCAGCATTCCTCAGCCCATGGTCCCAGACCGACGCATATCCAGCAGGAGAGGATCACGATGAGCACCATGGCCCAGTCGACCACCCACGCTTCGCCGGTCAGCCCCAGAAGAAAGGCGATGATGACTGGTGGGACTGATCCCCATGTGCCCGGGGCGACTTTGACCAGACCAGTGCCACCGGCAGTCATCAGGAGTTTTCTGGTGGTGCTCATCGTTCCATTCCTGCCTACTTGCCACCGATATGATTGATGCCCTTGAGATAGGGCAGCCCCGAGATCAAGGTGATGAGAACCGTGCACCAGCCTAAGGAGATGCAGATCCATCCCGACCATGCGAATTCTGTCGGAGGCAGATTCACGACCAGAGCAAGAATGACAGGGATGGAGATCGACTGGAAGATCATCTTGATCTTCCCGATGGATTTGGCTCCGAATTCAACTCCCGAGCCTTCCGCCATTGCACGGACGGTGGTCACAAAGAGCTCCCTAGCCAGTATCACCACCGTCATCCATGGATAGATGCCCGTGGCCATGCTGAAAGGGGCGGAGGTGCTCTGCCAGTCCATGATCCTGAAGTTGGGGCCGCAAAGGTAGATGAACGCCCCCAGAATCAGCAGCTTGTCGCAAAGCGGATCCATGACCCTCCCAAACCCTGAGGTCACATTCCATTTGCGAGCCAGATATCCGTCAACAGCGTCCGTGCCGGCCGCCAGAATGAACAAGGCGATCGCCAGATTTCCCAGAAGAACGCTCGAATCAGGAAATCTGTAGAACTCCAGCAGCACGAAGAAGGCTGCTGCCATGGCGGCTCTCAGAACCGTCACCAGATTGGGGATAGAAGCCCGGGTGGGCCATGAAGTGAGGCCGGTCATAGGTTGCATAGTACGAGGTCGGGGGGCCTCATTGCAGGGACCCGGCCGCAGGTGTGGGGATCCCCCGGTCTCGCCTCCAATGTAGATTCCATTTGCCCGGTTGCGGCCCCCTAGGCAGGGGCTTATCGTGTGCTATCCACCATTCTCTGGGGGCATGACGCCCCCGGCAAACCCGGTGGCTTGGAGCCGTTTGGACTCGTCACCATGGATGGCATCTTGCCCTACATTGAGTGCTTAGCCGTTGTCGTGGCCCTCTACCTGCTGGTTGGGCGAGGTGGACGTGGGACCAAGGTTCTGGGTGTTCTGGGTGGATTTGCGAGCCTTGCCTGGATCTATGTCATGGCGGGGGAGTCGATCGCTGGTGGCGATGGTGTGGCTCGAGAGGTGCTTTTCCTGATTTTCAGTGCCATCGCCATTAGCGCTGCTGTCAGGATGATCACCCATGACCGTCCGGTCTATTCCGCAATCAACTTCGTCTTTGTGATCCTGTCCTCCGCAGGCTTGTTCCTGCTGTTGGAAGCGGAGTTCATGGCATTTGCGTTGGTCATCGTCTACGCCGGGGCGGTTCTGGTTACATACATGTTCGTCCTGATGCTTGCCCAACAGGCCTCATCACCAGACAAGGTCACGGAAGTCCCTGAGTACGATCGACTGGCCAGAGAGCCAGCGGCGGCCGTCACCGTCGGTTTCATTTTCCTCGCCACCATTTTCGGCTCCATCTATCAGGGGATACCGGATCTGCCACCACCAGCCGGTACGCACGACAGAAACGTGACTCGTGCCGAGGTTCTGGAAGGGCTTCCACGACAGTTTCGTTCTGCTGTTGAATCAGTCTCCCCCACGTTCCAGTGGCCTCCGGCCGAGAATGCGGATGGGCGTCTGATTCGAGTCGATGAGGAAGGCCTCTATGTCGTCGGGAAGGTTGAAACGGGGGCCTCGCGGGCCGTTCGCATTCCGGATGACGCGGGTCCTCGCAATACCCAGTTTGTCGGTTGGGATCTGGTAGCGAGATTTCCCGCGAGTCTAGAACTGGCCGGAATCATTCTCCTGCTCGCGATGTTCGGTGCCGTCATCCTGGCCAGGAGACAGATCGAACTCGGTGAAGATGAACTTCGTGAATCCGTCGGAATGCCGCGTATCCACGATTGGGATGATGATGACACCTCTCTCGATGAAGAGGGGGCTGCCACATGATTCTCATCGCCTCTGAATTCGGACAGCTGGCACTGGCGCACTATCTTCTTCTGAGCGGTGTCCTCTTCACGATCGGGCTTGTCGGCTTCCTTTCGAGGCGAAACCTGATCGTGATGTTCCTCTGCACCGAACTGATGTTCCAGGCAGCCGCGATCGCAATGGTCGCCGCTGGTCGGTACTACTTCGATTTCTCCGGACAGGTGTTCGTGATATTCATCCTGACCGTTGCCGCTGCCGAGGCGGCGTTGGCACTGGCGTTGGTGGTGCTGCTCTACAGGCGCAAGCCGACGCTGAACGCTGAGGACTGGAGGGATCTTCGCGAATGATTCCACAGTCAATCATCAACTCGGTGTTCGCATTTGCCGCAGACAAGGCGGTCTCCGTCGGCATACCCGACACGGTTCCGGTTCTCACCAGTCAGGCGGAGGTCGTGCCGGAGCACTGGTGGGCGGGCTTCATCCTGTATCTGCCGCTGATATCCCTGATCCTCTGCGGCGTATGCGCAGCGATGAAGGTGAAAAGCAAGCTGCCGGCCTGGATCACAACGGGAAGCCTGCTGGGTGCGTTCGTGTTCTCCGTCCTGCTCTATCTGGATTACACGGGGACACCCGAACTCATTCCGATTCTCTCCTGGATCAATCTTTCCTGGGGCGAGGGCCAGGCGGCAGCAAGTTTCTCGGCCAATTTCACCTTGTACATAGATTCCCTTTCCCTGCTTTGGATCATGTTCGTGACCGGCTTGGGAACCTTGATCACGTTCTATGCCAGCGAGTACATGGAAACTGATCTGGGCAAGGGATACACCCGTTTCTTCGCGGGTGTGAGCGTCTTCCTGTTCGCGATGGTCTGCCTGGTACTGGGCGACAATCTCCTGATGCTCTATCTGGGATGGGAAGGTGTCGGATTCGCCTCCTACTGGCTCATTGGCTACTACTACAGGAAGCCTGCTGCCGTAGCTGCTGCGAAAAAAGCCTTCATCATGAACCGGATCGGAGACCTCGGGCTGGCGTTGGCGATATATCTGATCTGGGCAACCTTCGGAACCATCCAGTATGACGAGATGATGGACGTGGTCGCTTCCGGTGAGTGGAAGGATGCGTACGACGGTTGGGCCGTGAGCTTGATTCCATGGTTTCTTATGCTGGCAGCCTTCGGCAAGTCCGCTCAGATCCCCTTGTACGTCTGGCTTCCCGACGCCATGGAGGGACCGACTCCGGTATCAGCCCTCATTCATGCGGCCACGATGGTCACGGCTGGCATCTATCTGGTGGCTCGTACCTACGAGTTCTTCCTGCTGGCTCCGGAATCGTTGCATGTCGTCGCCTGGATCGGTGGCCTGACGGCACTGCTGGCGGCAACCATCGGACTGGCTCAATACGACATCAAGCGGATCATGGCCTATTCGACCGTGTCCCAGTTGGGATACATGTTCCTGGGTCTTGGTGTGCTCTCCACATACGGGGCGGCCTATCACGTCTTCACACATGCCTTCTTCAAGGCGGCGCTGTTCCTCACCTGCGGCACGATCATGCATGGCTTCGCCGGGCAGCTGGATCTGCGGAAGCTCTCGGGACTGATTCGAATACCTGGTTGGCGAATAACATCCATCGCGATGTTGATAGGCTGTCTCGCGTTGGCCGGCTTCCCGCTGACTTCCGGCTATTTCTCCAAGGACGCCATCCTCGCGGAAGCGTTCGTCACCCAGGGGCCGGGATTCGAGGCGTTGGGCTGGATCGCACTCTTCACGGCGTTTCTGACGGCTTACTACACGTTCAGAGTCTGGTTCCGGGTCTGCCTGGGCAAGGTCGAGTACGAACCCGGCGACGATGATCATGGGGATGACCATCATGACGACCATCACGGGGGGGGATTCCATCCTCACGCACCGAGATTCGCCATGAATTTCGTCATGGCCGTGATCGCGATCGGCGCATTGGTTGCCGCCGTTCCGTATTTCATGGATACCAAGGCCGACGCTCGTCTTGCCGGTGGGTGGGTCGCGGACATGGTGCACGATTCGACCGCTCGCGGCGGTCTGCCTGGTCTGGAAAGACACGGCGTGCCGCTCTCCGAGAGTCTCCAGTTGCAGGATCATAACGAGCATGGATCCACTCATGGTCATGACTCGCATGGAGATCATGATCATCCGACGATTCTGGGCATGGATCCTCACAAGGCGATGTACTACATCTCCGGTGTGGTGGGCGGCCTGGGGATTCTTCTGGCCGCGTGGCTCCATCTCTTCAGACGAAAGGACGCGGATCGTCTCAAGGCGATGCTGCAGAGAAGATGGTGGATTGCCTGGCTGCCTCGTGCGATGGAGCGAAAGTGGTACGTGGATGAGATCTACATCGGTCTGATCCGATCGCCGCTGTGGATCGCAAGTCATCTGATGTATGCATTCGATCGATTCATCATCGATGGTCTTCTTGTCGACGGCATCGCCAGATTGCCCAGACTGATCGCTCGCTGGTTCCAGCCTTTGCAGAACGGAATTGTCCAGTCCTATGCGGTCACCATGGCTGGCGGCGTGGCCTTGATCGCCTTGTTGATGATTCTCTTCATGCAGTTCTGGCAGTCCGGAGGTGGCGGATGATCTGGGGATGGATCATGCTGGGTCTTCCGCTGATCGGCGGCATCGGAGTGATTCTTTCCTCCGGCAGAGCGGCAAGGATGTTGGCGTTCTGGACAACGCTGGCCACATTCGGGGTCAGTATCCAGGCGGCCATTGAATTCGGCGCCTGGGGCTCCGGAGACTTCGGTCTCGTCTCGAGTTTGCCGTGGATGTCGGAGGTGGGCATCAACCTGTCGATCGGTGCCGACTCTATATCCATGCTGCTGATACTGCTGACGACGTTCCTAATGCCATTGGCGGTGCTGGGTTCATGGACGGCGGTCACCGATCGCCTCAAGGAATACTACGGATGGCTTCTGGTGATCGAAGCGGCCATGATCGGCGTGTTCCTCGCCAGGGATCTCGTGTTCTTCTACGTCTGCTTCGAATTCACGCTCGTTCCGATGTATTTCCTGATCGCCATCTATGGCGGTTCGGGCCGGGCAAGAGCCTGCGTCAAGTTCTTTCTGTACACCTTCACTGGATCGATGATCGCTCTTGTCGGCTTCCTCTATGTCGCTTGGAGCTATGCTCAGGTGCATGGCGACTGGTCATTCCAGATCGACGCACTTTCAAGCTTCGCTGCCTCGCAATTGAGCATGACCGAGCAGCTCTGGCTGTTGGCGGCATTGATGATCGGGTTCGCGGTGAAGATCCCGTTGTTCCCGGTCCATACATGGTTGCCGCTGGCTCATACGGAAGCACCAACTGCCGGATCGGTGATTCTGGCTGGTGTCCTGCTCAAGCTTGGAACGTACGGGATCTATCGATTCGTGCTTCCGATGGCCCCTGAAGCCGTGATCGATTGGGCACCGATCATCGGCATCCTCGCAATCGTGGGCATCCTCTATGCGGGGCTCATCTGCTGGGTCCAGACCGACGTGAAGAAACTCGTGGCCTATTCCTCCGTGAGCCACCTCGGCTTCTGCGTACTTGGGCTGTTCGCGTTGAACCCGATGGGACTGCAGGGATCCGTCCTCTACATGATCAATCACGGCCTCTCGACCGGTGGCCTCTTCTTCCTCATCGGCATGATGTACGAGCGTTATCACACTCGAGACATGGATTCGATCGGTGGTCTGGCATCGAAGATGCCGGTATGGGCCTTCTTCATGGTCTTCTTCGTTCTGGCTTCGGTCGGACTGCCCGGGCTCAATGGCTTCGTCTCCGAATTCCTGTGCCTCATCGCCACATTCGCAGCTGGCGACATGGGTGCCTATCCGGGTGTTCTGGGGCCGTGGTTCGCCGCCTTTGCGGCACTGGGAATGATCGTCGCCGCCATGTATCTGCTCATCATGGTCGGCAAGATCGTCTTTGGACCACTCCGGGAGCCTGCCGGTTCCGATCACCATGGCCTTTCAGTCGATCTTTCGGCTCGTGAGATAGCCGTTCTGGTTCCGTTGGCAGTCATGTGTGTGGTTCTCGGTATTCAGCCGTGGATCGCTATCGATGCCATGGCCGGTTCCGTGACCGAGGCGTTGGCGATCTATCCTCAAGCCGTCACCGAGGCGATTCATCAGGCCCATGAGCATGGTGTATCGCTCTTTGCGGGAGATGTGACCCCATGACGATGAGCAACCATCTCTGGTTCCTGATTCCGGAAGCCATCCTTCTGGTCGGTGTCGTATTCACGGCGATCACGGGTCTCATGCGTTCGAGCAGTATTCGAAGGATGACGCCTGCCGTGGCAGGCGTCTTCGTGGTGGGCTCGGGCGTGGCATCCGCCTACGTGTTCAATCCTGACTGTCTCGAAACAGCGGCCTTCCTCATGCCCGGGCTGGGAAGATGGGTCGGAGTCGTGACGGCATGCATCGGCTTGTTGCTGATCATGGTGTCCGTCGGAAGCGTCGATCGAAAGCTGGAGAAGTCGATTGCCGAAGGGAAGATCCGATTCGATCCACTGCGTTCGGGCCGGGGCGAGTACTACGCATTCATGCTTCTGAGTCTGGCGGGACTCATGCTCGTGTGCACGGCAAACGACCTGATCTGGTTGTTCCTGGCACTCGAACTCACATCCCTGCCGACCTACATCATGGTCGCCATGAGTCGGAACAATCGAATGGCTCAGGAAGCGGCCATGAAGTATTTCTTCCTGGGCGCGATGTCAGCGGCCTTCTTCCTGTACGGCTTTGCCTTGTTGTACGCGGCTACCGGAACGATCGAGTTCGAGAGCATGCGGGTCGTGCTGCAGTCTCAGATGCAAGAAGAGGGGCTCAGTGGGCTGGCGATCGGTGGATTGCTGCTTTCCCTCTTCGGTATCGGCTACAAGCTGGCCGCAGCGCCGCTCCATCTCTATGCCGCGGATGTTTATGAAGGTGCCGCTTCTCCGGTGACGGCGTTCCTAGGATTCGTCCCGAAGGCGGCGGGGGCACTGGCCATCATGGTCATGCTGGTGGCCACTGGTGTGGACGAGGTCGTGACCTCGCTTCCGTCGCCGGTCCTCATGATGCTGTGGGTGGTATCGGTGTTGACCATGACTCTTGGCAATATCGGGGCGTTGCTTCAGAAGTCGCCAAAGCGGATGCTCGCCTATAGCTCGATCGCGCACAGTGGATACATCCTGATCGGGATCATCGCCGGGCCGGGGCTGGGCTACACGGCCGTGCTGCTCTATCTGATGACGTATGGAATCGGCAACACGGCGGCCTTCAGTGTGCTGGCTGGTCTTCAGCGGCGTGGTGAGGAATTGACCTCGTTCGATGATCTCTCGGGTCTTCGTCAGCGGCATCCAGCCATGGCGGCCGTGCTTGGCTTGTCTTCCGGGTCGTTGCTCGGATTCCCGCCGCTGCTTGGGTTCTGGGGGAAGTTGCTCCTGTTCATAGCCGGCATCCAGACGGGCCATCTGGTATTGGTTGTCATCGCAGCCGTGAACAGCGCCATCAGCGGCTGGTACTACCTGAAGCTGGTCGCCGTGCCGATCATGGCCTCGCCGACTGCCAGAAGTGAAACCGTTGAGAGTGGCCCGAGTCGTTTTCCTCGCATCGCAGGAGTGGTCATGTCTGCCGCGGTCATCATCATGCCGGTCTTCCTGACATGGCTCTTGGCCCAGTCCCAGTATTCCGCCCAGACCACAGTTCAATTCAAGAGTGAAGCAGAAGAGGCTGCTGCTGGCGACACTTCTGCGTCAAGTCTTGTCGTCTCTACTCTGTCGCCCGCTGAAGATCGACTGGATGGCGACACCGGTCGCTGAGATCGCAGTCCATGCCATCAGCATCGCGATGCCCGAGCTCCATGGGCCCGGATCCGCTGTCTGTGCGAACAGTCCGATGCCTGCTGCGAGCACGAGAAGTCCGCCCCATCCGCAACTCATGCACATCACCGAAGAAGTGGGCAGGACCAGTCCGTACAGGAGTCCGATGAGGAAGCCGCCCACGAGCGAAATGGACAGGATGAGTTTCCAGGTTTCTGTCAGGCTGTCCCAGGTGACGCGAGCATCTTCGAGGTTCTTCCGGAAGTTTTCTGAAAAGGCGATTCCGGGATGCACGGAATCCTCTGGTCTCGATTCGGAGTTCGCTGTCGGGGCGGCTTCCACGACGATCATCGATCCCACCATGGTTGGCAGTGGTGCCATCGAATCATCGTGTCCCAATGTGAACTGAAGAGATGTCGTGAAAAGACTGGTCACCCAGAGCGAGAGAACCAGTCCAAGCAGTACGGCAATGAAGAAGCGAGTCAGCAGAAGCGACAGTGCGATGCATACAAGGCAGCATGTGCCCATGACCAGCCAGCTGGGTACAGGCAGTTGGGTTTCACTCCAGAGCAGCCAGCCCGCCATGCCGCCCAGCACGAGCCCGGATGCCACGGCGCCAAGCCGGACCACAAGTCCGCCAGCAGCCAGCAGCAGGATCCCGCATATGCCCATGATCGGAAGCCATGCCTGGGATTCGGTCGAGAGCATTTCAATGGAGCCGTCAGTCATTGATTTCCTATCGGTAGCATCATCTCGTGAGTGTCCGGGACCTCGCCTGATAGCATGCCCGAATGATTGCATATCGAGGCAGTAACTTCTTATCGTCTTCGCTTATCGTGAGCATTATTCTGATGTTCATCGGCATTCTTTCTCTGGCCAGTGAGGTCTGCATGGCATCGGACAAACAGAATATTCAGGATCAGAAGCCCAATCGTCTTGTTCAGGAGACCAGCCCGTATCTGCTGCAGCATGCCTACAACCCAATCGACTGGTATCCCTGGGGGGAGGAGGCATTCGAGCGAGCTCGATTGGAGAACAAGCCGATCTTCTTGAGCATCGGGTACTCGACCTGTTACTGGTGCCACGTCATGGAGCGGGAGTCGTTCGAGAACCCCGAAGTAGCGGAGTTCATGAACAAGCATTTCATCAACATCAAGCTGGATCGCGAGGAACGTCCTGACATCGATGATGTCTACATGACGGCTGTTCAGTTGATGACTGGTGGAGGGGGATGGCCGATGTCCATGTTCATGGAGCCGGAGGGGCTCAAGCCTTTCTTCGGCGGCACCTACTTCCCCCCGGAAGATCGTGCGGGTCGAGCCGGTCTTCTCACCATCGGTGCCAAGCTCAACGATGCCTGGAATACCCAGCAGGATCTGGTGATGGCTCAGGCCGATCGAGTGGCGGCAGCTGTTGTTGAGCAATTGAGTGAACGACCGGCGGCCGTTTTCGTTGGTCAGGAAGAGGTCGATCGGGCCGTTTCCCAGCTGATGAGCGTCTATGACCAGACCCATGCCGGATACTCGAGCGGGCCCAACAAGTTTCCTATGCCGGTCACGCTTGATCTGCTCATGGAGGCGGCGTGGGACAATCCCGATGTCAGAGCATCCGTTATCCACACGCTCGACCGCATGGCTACCGGTGGCATGTACGACCAGATAGGTGGGGGATTCCATCGCTACAGCACAGATGTGGAATGGCTGGTCCCTCATTTCGAGAAGATGCTCTACGACAACGCGATGCTTTCTTCGGTCTACGCTCGTGCCTGTCGACTGACAGGTGATCAGTTCTACTGCGAGGTCGCGAAGGAAACTCTGGAGTATGTTCTCAGGGAGCTTTCCGCTGAAAATGGCGGGTATCTGTCCGCTCAGGATGCGGAGTCGAATGCCATCGAGGGCGAGTCCTACATCTGGACACCAGATCAAGTTCGTGATGTGCTTTCGGCAGGTGAGATGGATCCGGTAGAGATCGAGATGGTCCTCAGGGCATACGGACTCGATCTGGGCCCCAATTTCCAGGATCCGCATCATCCCGGTCCCAAGAACGTCATTCATCTGATCGATCGGCCCGATCGATTGGCGGCGACACTGGGAGTCACGGAAGCGGATCTCTCATCTACCCTGATTACCGCCAACGAACTGCTGTTGGCACATCGGGACCTGCGGGATCAGCCGATCACCGATGACAAGATCATTGCCGGTTGGAATGGTCTCATGATTTCGGGGATGGCTGATACGGGCCGCTTGCTCGAGGAGCCGAGCTATGTCGAATCAGCTGTGAACGCGGCGGAGTTCATCCGTTCCAACATGTGGTCGGAGGACGCTGGTCTGCTTCGGACATCACGCAATGGGCGATCAAAGATCGCGGCGTTTCTGGAGGACTATGCGATGCTGAGTCGTGGCCTCATATCGCTCTATGAAGCCACGGGTGATCCGCAATGGCTCGAGTTGGCGGAGAAGCTGGTCGAGCAGGCTCGTCTTCGATTCTGGGATGCCGGTTCCGGCGGCTGGTTCGACACACAGGCCGATCAGGCGGATCTGTTCGTGCGAGGCCGCGGCCTGTACGACGGTGCGGTCCCGTCCGGTAGTGGGGTCATGCTTCTCAATCTGATTCGACTGAAGGACATCCGACAGGATGATCGGTTAGACGCCGATATCCGACAGGCGATGGCTTCGGCCAGTGTCGGCATCAAGCGGTCGCCGACTGCATCCGCCCAGTCCACGCAGGCGTTGGCTCGAGTACTCCGGGATCATCCCGATCTGATCGAGATGCCCGTCCACCAAAAGTCTTCCATGCAGGGGCGTGTGAAGATGATGGTCGAGCCGTCCGTTGTCCAGGTATCCGGAACGCCAGTGACGGTGACCCTGAACCTGAAGATCGAGAAGGGTTGGCATCTTTCCGCCCCTGAGCAGAAGGATCCGTTCACCATCGGCATGTCGATCGCCACCTTGGAATCAAATCTGGATGTGAAGGCAGAGTGGCCCGAGCCGCA
Organism: Phycisphaerae bacterium; assembly: GCA_002716385.1. Lineage (GTDB taxonomy): Bacteria > Planctomycetota > Phycisphaerae > Phycisphaerales > SM1A02 > UBA1668. Next base: position 21,463 of record PBAX01000004.1, read on the forward strand.
TCCATTTGAGGGTCCTGAAGGCGATATCGATGTCTATGATGGGCGAATTCGAATTCCTGTGACCCTTGTCGCCAATGGGCCGATATCCCCGGATGCCTGCGTGATGTTGTCCTGGCAGGCCTGCAACGAGAGGGTGTGTGATCGTCCCGTTACGGAGCGGATTCCCTTGAAGATCGTGATGGAAACGACGGAATGACAATCGGCAACGAGCATCCGGGCATTCTGGACATCGCCGTTCTCACCACTGGCGGCACCATCGAGAAGACCTACGACGCCCATCAGGGGAAGCTGCAGAACGCCAACAGCGTTCTGGACCACATCATCGGGGATCTCGTGCTGGAGGAGATCAACCTCCATCGGCAGGCGGTGATGTTCAAGGACAGTCTGGAGATGACCCCAGAGGACCATCTGCAGATAGCGGAGTCGGCCATTCAGGCATCCCAGACTAGAGACGGTGTGATTGTCATCCATGGGACAGATCGACTGGCGGAGACCGGCGAGGCGATCTGCCGGTTGGCGGGCTCGGATCTGACATCGCCTATCGTGCTGACCGGGGCGATGCGTCCCTGGATCGTCAGGGACAGCGACGCCCATCAGAACGTCACAGAGGCGATTCTGGCGGTTCAATTGCTCGCCCCCGGTGTCTACGTCTGCATGCACAGCAGGGTCCTTCGCTTCCCGGGAATCGTGAAGGATAGAAAAAGGCTACGATTCGTCCGAGCAGACTAGCTCGATCAGGAGATATACACGTGAGTAGTGGCAAATACCGAACGGCTCCGCTTCCAATCAAGGGAATGCCAGGTGGCATCCCGTACATCATCGGAAACGAGGCCGCTGAGCGGTTCAGCTTCTACGGCATGAAGGGGATCCTGGTCGTCTTCATGACGAGCTTCCTTTTTCTGCTGCCCGGATCGTTGACCAACGAGCCCATTTCGGACGCGAAGGCAATTGAGTGGTATCACACATTCACCTATTGGGTGTATCTGACACCACTCTTCGGTGCGCTGTTGAGTGACATTCTGTTCGGCAAATATTGGACGATTCTCAGTCTCAGTCTGGTCTACTGTCTGGGGCATGGGGCCTTGGCCTTCATGGGTACAAGTGAGAATATCGATCCGGCCCTCATGCTTGGAGTGGGTCTCGGTCTTATCGCGGTCGGGGCTGGTGGCATTAAGCCCTGTGTGTCGGCTCATGTGGGCGATCAGTTCGGCCAGACGAACAAGGATCTTCTTTCCAAGGTCTACATGTGGTTCTACTTCTCGATCAATGTGGGGGCATTCACCTCGACGTTGCTCACTCCATGGGTTTTGGAGTGGTACGGACCACACTGGGCTTTCGGAATTCCAGGCGTCCTGATGCTGTTCGCGACCTTCTTCTTCTGGTGCGGCCGGAACAAGTTCATCCACGTTCCAGCGGGCGGTCTGAAATGGTTCAAGGAGACTTTCAGTTGGACCGGGATCGGTGCGCTACTGAAGCTGAGCATCATCTACATCTTCATCGCGGTCTTCTGGGCGCTTTTCGACCAGACGGGCTCCTACTGGGTTCTTCAGGCTGAGGACATGGAGCGTCAGTGGTTGGGCATTCACTGGTTGCCGTCACAGATTCAGGCAGTGAATCCGATCATGATTCTCGTGCTCATCCCTGTGTTCGCGATGCTGGTATATCCAGCGGTGACTCGCGTTTTCCATCTGACTCCGATTCGGAAGATCTCCATCGGCCTGTTCATCATGGTGATCGGATTTGCCATCATCGCGATGATCCAGCAATGGATCGACGCCGGCGAGACGCCGAGTATCGGTTGGCAGATTCTGGCCTATGCCATCATCACGGCGGCTGAAGTCCTGATTTCGATCACCTGCCTGGAGTTCTCCTACACCCAGGCGCCACGCACCATGAAGTCCATCGTCATGGCCTTCTTCCTGTGCAGCGTCTCGTTTGGCAACTACTTCGTGGCGATTGTCGCCAACGTCATTCAGGTGCCGACTCTCGGGGAAGCCCCCAAGATGCTGGCCAGTGGCATGGCCGTGTCCAGTGTGAAGCACGAAGAGGAGACTGGTACCAAGCAGGATCCCACAGCCCTTGCTGCAGAGCGGGCAAAGTTGGCAGAAGAGAAGGGCTACACCTATGAAGTGATGCCCAATGACCATTTCGTACTGACGTTGCCCGGTTTCGATGCCGTGATGGGATCTGAGGACGACGTCAAGCTCGGCTTCTCGCCGGAAGGTGCCATGACCGGCTTCATCAGTGGTGAAGACGGAGTCATCAGAGCGGGCATCGACGAGATCGGACGATACTGGCTTGCGAATGGCCGTCTGCCCTCGACTGAGGACGGTGGCAAGCTGCTGAACGATCTGAAGGATGAATGGGGGCAGCCCCTTGGCTACCTCTATCAGAACAAGACGAATTTCATTGTCTCGAGTAGTGGCCCTGACACAGAGTTCCTGACCGAATACGACATCCGTGCAGAGGTCAAGGTCACATCAACCCACCCCAAGGAGGTCGATGCATCGGCTTCTGAAGGCGGCGATGACAAGCCGAAGACTTGGTTGCAGAAGCGTAAAGACGAGCTGGCTCTTTCGGAGAAGTCGAGTGATTCGGGTTGGAAGCCAAATCCCGGAAACGTCGCCGGCTTCGAGCGATCCATCAAGTGGGACATCGGTGGCGGCATCACATTGACTGGAGCTTCCTATCCATGGTTCTACACCTGGCTGATGCTGGGCACGGCCATCCTGTTCGTTCCAGTGGGGATTCTCTACAGGCCGAGAACATACCTTCAGGAAGAGGGCTCCTCGTCCGGGTCCTGATTAGGCTCAGCTCTGCTTGAGTGGTTCCGGTACGGAATACTCGGGGATCATGGCCCTGACTTCCATGCCATCGATGCTCGGGATGAACAGCAGGTAAGGAGTGACCTTGGATGTGGTCACCCTCGGTATAGAAGGCCCGTAGCGGACCCTGACGAAGATCTTCCGGTTGTCGGGATCCTGCCATCTGAGATCTTTTCGGGTGCCTACGAGGTACCCCATGGAACCGGGGTCCTTGGTGGCCACCAGTGACTCGGCCGACAGCGCGAACGGAGGCGTGTTGAGGGAGCTCATCGGGAGCCAGAGATAGATCGCGTCCAGGGTTGGGTGGTAGAACACGACCTCCTCCAGCGGGGAGGGGGGAGTGCCTTGTATGACCGGGTGGCTTTGCCTGGCCTTGAAGGCATCCTGGCGATTCGCTCCGGTCATCAGATCATGTCGTCTGGGTTGCTGAGTAAGAAGTTCCGAGGTTCTGGCATCCAGTGACAGAATCGACATGATGCCGTCGTCGGCCAGAAAGAACACCGACAGCCGGCTCGATCGAGTGCTCCAGGCGGGCATCAGCCACTCGCCGCCATTGGCGGCGATGCCGATTTCCTCCCCATTGGCGAATCGTATGGCCAATGAGAATGAAGCTTCATTCACATCGCGGGTGCACCATGCCAACTCGCCTTCGGGGCCAAGCGAGCCAAAGACGTTCACCTTCTTGTCCTTGACGAGCCAGTTGATCTTGCCGGTTTCCCATGCGACTTTTCCGATCCATCGACTGCCATCCATCCTCGGTTGCTCGACAAGAAACCCCTCGGCGTCGGAGGACTGCCCTAGAAGGAGCGGGCTTTGGAGAACGTACTGGGTCTTGAGCTCGGAATTCGTGCCATCGACTTTGGTGACTTGGACGCCATTGTCCATCGGCATCGGCGTATTGGGCAGAGCCATGAGATCACTGAGCGATATCTCGGGGCCGGTCTCGGTCGCCACCCAGAGTCCATCAGGACTCGTCAATGGAGTTATTCGTCCACGTGTTTCAATGGTTCCAAGCGACCAATCCATTCCGGAGAAACCAGGTCGGCTGGTGGAATTGTCCGGCTTGTTGGCCTTGGCGATGTCCCAGAGCGCCATCTTCTCCTCGAGTGTCATTGGTTTCTTCGAGGACTTGCAGCCTTGGGATGTTGCGATGCAGAGGACGACGAGGATCAGGGAGGAGGAGGCGATTCGATTCAAGTTCATGGGGAATCCTTCTTGGAACCCTCTTCTGTCTTGTCTTCCTCACCGGGGTAGCGAAGGAGCTCCGGTTCGAAGGTATCGATGTCCACCTGGACGGGGGCATCATCGAGAGAGCCTGAAGGGATTCCTTCGTATTCATTGACACCCGGCGCATTTCTCTTCACGTGATTCTGGATTCGATTGTAGACATCGAGATCGATGGCACGGTCAACTGTCTCCAGCTGTTCGGCCAGCGGTCTCGCAACGGCTTCCAATCTGTTCAGGTCCTCGACATTGAAGTTGTTGTAGTTGTCCTCGGGCCGGTGAACAACTGTGGGCGTGATGAATGCGATGAGTTCCTTGCGTTCCAGCTTCTGGTCGGTGAATGTGAAGATGGGGCCGATCAGCGGTATTTCAGACAGGAATGGAACGGCGTACTTCGTGACGGACTCCAGTTCCTTGAGAAGGCCACCGACCACCAGTGTCTGGCCATCCAGAATGATCACATGGGAATTGACCTGTTTCCGGTTGAACTCTGCGGTGATCGTTCCCCCGACAGTAACGGGGATGCCGACATCCGACAGTTCAAGCGAGACGTCCAGATCGACAGCGCCTTCTTCGGTGATTCGCGGTCGTACATTCAGGAAAACACCGACATTTCGATACTCGATCGTCGTCGAGGTGTTCAATCCACCTGAGGCGGCGTCGACCGTGCCAGTTGCGATTGGATATTCCTTGCCACTGAAGAAGACGGCTTCTTCGTTGTCGGCAGTGAAGACTCTCGGCTCCTGAATGGTGCGAGCGTTGGTGAGAGAGGAAAGGGCCTCGATGATGACATCGATAGAGTACGTGCCGAGGTTCAAGGTCGACTCCGTGGCGGCATCGCCACTGCCGATGATGTTGCTGAGGAACCCGGTCACATCCGCCGTGAACTGTGTCTCGAAGGGGCCGAGGCTCGGACCACTGGCAGTCCAGCCGTCGCCAAGCTTGATACCCAAGGCTTCCTTGTCGGTGATGTCGATCTCAACGATAGTTGCTGCGATCTGGACCTGACGACGTGGCTGATCCAGCCCATGAATCAGATTCCTCATGGCTTCCTGATAGGCAGGAGGCGACATGATCGCGAGGGCGTTCTGCCGAATAATCGGGACCACTCTGACTTTGCCGATCAATGCGGATTCAGGTGCTTGTTCATCATCATTGCCACCGGTCTGCCATGGGAACTGGAGATCGCCTCCGCCGGTATCACCTGAAGGGCCTTCAACGCCCGAACCGGAATCAGATGTCGTGAATCCCTGGGCGGTCAGGCCTGTTGCCGGCCTTGGGAGGGTGACCCGTGCGCCTGCCTTGGCAAGCAGGACATTGATTTCCTCCGAGAGTTCGACGGCATCGGCGTATTTTAGCGGAATCACTTCGGGAAGTCCGACACTCGTCGGCTGGTCGATGTCCTCGATGATGCTCTCGATAAAATCGAAGCTTTCGACGGTTCTGGCAAGAACGAGCAGGGCGTTCTTATCCTCATAGGCGTCGATTCGATAGACGCCGCTGATGCCGGAGGTGGCATCGCCTCGCTGATTGTTCTGTCCTGCTCGACCTCTGGCGGCATTGCTGCTGGTCGAGCTTGATCCACTGCCGATTACTTCCTCGAGGAGCGTCTTTACCTTGAGTGGGTCGGTGTACTTGAGGAAGAAGAGCCTTGAGGTGCCTTCGGGACGAGGGAGATCCCATTCAGTGGCGATGAGAGTGGCGATTTCCTCCATGACATCGGGCTCAGCCTGAATCGTGAGCGTGTTCTGCTGCACGTTGACAGTCACCCTCAGTTCAACGGCGCCGGTTCCACCGGCCGTTGTCCGACGAGCGGTGTTTCGATTCTGGTTGTTTCGATTGTTGCCGCCAGAAGGTGCTCGTGAAGTCGAACTGCTGCTGCCACCTGATTCGAAGAGCTCAACCACGTTGTCGGCGATCTCGCCGGCATCGGCCCACTTGAGCCTGAAGGTGTGCATCCTCTGGTTCACCCACTTCTGGTCCAGCTGCCCGATGATGACTTCGAATTGCTGGCAGAGTGCGACGTCTCCAAGAACCATGATCTGGTTGGAGAGGCCGTCTACTGAAATCGAAGCGTATTCAGGAACGAATTCCTCGATGTTCTGAAGCACATCTTCGGCACTGGCGCGTTCCACGGCGAAGATCTTGAGGATCAGCGTGCCTCTGTCAATGCGGTTCATCACGGATTCGTCTGCATTCACGACGTCGATTTCGCCCATCTCCTTCGTCATGCTCGGCAGATCGCCGATCAGGATGACATCGGATCTCTCGATGATGCCGACTCCGTTGAGGCGAAGGTAGGAAAACAGCATGTCCAACGCTTCTTCACGTGGGATGTAGTCGTCCATGATGATCGTGAACTTCTTGTTCTGGATCTGGGTGGCATTGACCGGCATGACGGCCTTGCCTGTCTGGGTGGCGATCCACTCATAGAGATCCTTGACGGGCACATCCTTGAGCCCAAGCTTGATTTCGCCGGCAGGGACAGGCCTGCGGTCGTCCCTCACTCTTGTTTCATCGGCATTGCCAGGAAGGATGATCTCGGCCTCGACTGCCTGCTGTTCATCTGGAACGAGGATCATTTCATTGATTTCATCACCAGGCTGCCCGGGTTGCGGGCGGTCATCCTGAGGCTCGGCGACTGGTGGGGGTGGAGGCGGAGGAGACTGGGGATCGGGTCGATCCTGTGCGATCGCGGACGCATGTCCAGCAAGCAGGAGCATGGCTACAGAAGCGGACTTTGTAATGCGTGTGAAATTCACGGAAGAGAATCCTTGAGGACTGGACGATTCTTGAGGCTCCGTACCTGCTGGAGTAGCGATGTCAGTGTGCTTGTACATGTCATCCATCCTTGGTCGTTTCTGGAGCCGTGTCGGGCTGTTGTGATTCGGTGGAATCGGCAGGATCGGTTTTGGTGTCGGTTTTATTCGAGGACGTTTCCGTCGAATTGGAATTGGCCGGAGATGTCGACATGTTCGAGTTGGTGGTTTCCATTCCGACAACTACTACAGTGCTGTTCCCGTTGCCTGCTTCCGTGCCATTCAGATTCAGGATCGGAGGCTCGGCGACTTCAGGCTCAGGTTCAGGTTCCGGATCAGGAGGACGAGGTGCCAGATTCTGCACGGAAAGGACGTCCGCCTTGAATATCTCCACGGGGTCATCGCTTCCAGGTTTTTCCAGCACGAGCCAAGTCTGATTGGCTCGTCTGAGAATTCCGGTGATGGCGCCTTCATATGGGCCTTGTCTGTATACAACTCGCACCTTGTCGCCTGCGATCGTTCCGGCAGGCCATCCTGTCGAAGTGGCCAGTTCGGGTTCGGTTACGCCGATGTCGCGGGCATCGGCGACAATGTCCTTTTCCGCGGCGGAGGAATCGATTTCCTGATTGAGAAACTCCGGTTCCGTCATCTCGAAAAGCTGGACCGTGTAGGGGCCGCCGCCCTTGTACTTGACCTCGATGCTTCTGGGCGGATTGGTTCCCAGTACCTCGATGTCCTGTTCGGTCTCGCCGACGTTCACGATGATCAGCTTTCCGCTTGAGGGCCGGAAGAACGCGGTAGGGCCGACAATCGCCTCCAGATTCGGGCCTGTGTAGTTCTTTGGGTAGGTGGGCTTTGGTGGAGTCGTGTCCACCTTTGGCGGCGGCGGAGGAGGCGGTGGGGCGGCCTTGGGCTTTTCGACCTTTGGCTTGGGCCGCGGAGGCGATGGAGGCATGAAGAAGAAGGAGCGACCGTTGAATCGGTCTCGGTCGGTCTTCATGACCACCTTGTGCTGTTCAAGGAGGTCCGCTGTCGTGTTCTTTTCAGGAACACTGCTGAAGACAGCCGTTCCGGTCGAGGAGACCAGAGCGGGGAGTTCCGCCGAAAGCACAATGAGAATCATCAGTATTGCCAGGAGGCTCAGGCCCAGAGGCGACATCAGAGGGTTCTGTGAATTCATCGTCGTCTCCCCCCCTTGCTGGCTCGGACCCATGACTCGATCGTTATTCGAACTCGTATGTTGCCCTGACTCTCACGATCGAGCTTGATCGAGGAGATCGCATCTATGGCGGAATCACTTTCCATCGCCGAGATGATGTCGATGGCCACATTCGGCTTGCTGCTGAAGTCGACTTCCCCCTTGAGGCGTTCGATCTTCTCATTGCCTCGGGTGAGGCCCACGGCCTTCGAGGCATTCAGCGGGGAGCTCTGCATCAGTGTGAAGGTGTCGTTCTTGATGCCATACTCCTCGAGTAGCTGCTGGACATGCTGCGCGAGTTGGAGAGAGCCCTGTTGCTTGCGATCCGGAAGTTGGAGGTCGCCATATCCAATGGTCGCCTGGCGAATGTCCGACGGGATGCTGTTCGATCCGTTGAGTCTGGCGATATTACGTTCGATCTGATCGGATTCCTCCTGCCAGCTGACCGCCGTGGGACGAATCATGTTCGCCCATAGCAGGAAGCCGATGAGGGCTATGGAGGCGAGGATCACCCACTGCATCGAACGGGGCAGTTCATTAAAACGATCGAGATGTTCCTGCGTACTCATCAGGGCTTGCTCTTCGATTTCAAACCGTCCATGAGCAGGTTGAACTGCTCCTGGAGTTGTGCCTGAATTTCGGGGTTGTTGCGAGCGAACTTCTTGGCGCCGGATACTTCGACGAGTTGCTGTCGGATCTCCGCGGCGGACATCCCTTCGATCTGTTCTTGGGTGAGCATCTCGGGGATTCGACCGGACATGGCAGTGCCGGCGTTCCCGGCTCGGCTATCGGAATCACCTCTGGATGTTCCATCTCCAGATCGTGCCGTTGGCCGTCTGCTCGAGCCGGATCTTCGAGAGGGGTTGGACGATGCGTCCGCGTCTGCCACGGCGGTGGGGTCAGTCGGCTTGTTGGGGGCTGGTCGGGCAGGTGGCGTCTTGGGGACAGCTGGAGTCGGTGTGCTCTGGGCGATGGTGTCGGTACCTGGCTGGGTCACCGCATCAATCCCGTACTTGCGTTGAGCAAGCGTGAGTGCGGCGAAGTCTCGGTCCTCCGCATAACGGGGTCTGAGAAGTGGGCGAGCCACTCGAGCCTCGATGGTGAAGGTCCGTGGCCCATAGGTCTCCGGATTCTCCCATCGAAGAGTGACATCATCGAAGACACCGGTCGATTCAAGCTGATCCTTCATCGTGGTGACCAGCCGAGCGGCATCCATTCCATCGGACGGGGTGGCTTTGCCTGTCAGTTTCAATGGTTGGCCGTGGGAGAGTCGGACAGTCTCAAGATCGACGCCCATCGGAAGGCTGCTTGCCACGTCTCCCAGCAGCTTGGTCATTGGCCATGCCTGAGATGAGATGGCCCTGTACATGGCATGCTGACGATCCAGTCTCTCGTTCTGCTGGATCTGGTCTTCAAGCGATGGATGGGCAATTTGCAACAGGCCGAATCGGACACCGTTGAGCAGCAGTGGAGCGAAGATGAAGACGATCACCGCGGCGACCAGCAGCCATGTGGCGATTCGCCGGTTCGACAACTGATCGGTGGTCGCCTCCAGCAGGGTCGGTTCGACGACCGGGAGCTCCCGTTGCAGCATGGTCAGTGAGATCAGGTCAGATGATGTCGCCAACAGGACGCCGCAAGCGACGGCATAGTTTTCAAGCCAGTCGCCGTCGATGTCAGCATCGCAACTCAATCTTTCTGAAATCTGTGTCTGGACTTCCTGAGGCACGATCAGTGCCCGCTTCTTGTCTTCCGTCTGCTCGGAAACTGTCCGAGCCATCGACTTCAGGCGATCCATCGGAAGATCCGTCTTTAGACCTGTTTCGATCACGGCATTGGAGACTAGTTTGCCAATCGAGTCGGCTCTGAAGTCCTCTCGAAGCCCCCGTACCTGTATTCCCTGCAGATGCGTGATGGCGACGCAGAGGCTCGACTCATCACTATCAACCCAAAGAAGAGGATCCGCTGGACGAGTGTCGTTGAGCAAGGCACAGAGACCGGCCACATCGGGTGCGTACAGAGGAGTCGTTTCGAGAGGAGGGGGAGACCATGGCGAGGATTCGGGCCATGCGAGTATCAGTCCGGTACGAACGGTGTCCGTATCCGAACCAGGCATGATGGCAATCCCGAGTCGATGGGCTGGGGCCGACCCCAGCAGCTGACTCTCGGCTTGCAACCGAACAGCTTCTTCGAGTTCCTCGGGTGAACCGTCCGGGAGACTGCAGGTCCGGCAGATGGTTTCCGAGGCAGGTATGACAACCCTGACGGATCCTGCATTCATGGAATCAATCCACGGTTGAATCCGTTCGTCGTCGCCGATCAATCTCGCATCGATGATTCGGGCTCGTCCAGAGTCCTCGAGCTCACCAGCCACGCAGGCCCATTGCTCACCTTGGCGGTGAAGAACGGCCAGAATATTGGATGGCAGGGGATCGAATGAACTCATGGGTGGGTGTAGCTCTGTCAGCAGGATAATCGATCTTCACGGCCCTTTCCGGGCTTATGAGGCAGGTTTCAGTTCTCTCGATATTCGAGAATCTGGACCGGTATTGTGGAACGATCAACTACCACGATCATTTCCACTTCTTGCTGAGATCCTGGACTCTTTCCCTTGGAAATGATCGTGAAGACGTTGCTGTGGGTGTCAAACATCGTCAGGAGCCTCGACATCAATTCCTCGTTGATATCAGGCAGCTCCCAGAGGTCCATCATGGTGATTATGCCCTCCGCTCGTCGAGCCCTCATGGCGAGAATGTCGTCCACAAGCCTCTCCTCGTCCTGAAAAACCTCGTATAGGAGGCTGGAGGGGACTGTATTGATGTTCAGCTTGCCCCAACTGGGCCTGTGAGGGGCGTTGGTGGTCAGCTCTCCCAGAATCAGAGCGATCTGCTCTGGATCGAAGGTCAGCTCGCTCTGGCTCTGCTGGTCATCGTTCTGGTCTTGAAATCGGTTCCGGCGTTGAAGATCAGGAGGCGGATTGGCCAGGACCAGTGATGAGAGCTCCCAATCGGGGTCCTGTGCCTGGCTGATGAGTGATTGGGCTTGTTGAAGTGTGAGCGTCTCAATCCGATCAATGATGTCCAGAGGCTCTGCAGCCTGAAGCCAGATCCGCTCCTGGCCGGATGTCGAGAGCCCCCCCCCATGGCTTCGAGCGGTCAGAAACTCCGACCAGCCTGCTTCCAGAAAATCATTGGGTTCATCAATTGGAAGGGTCTCCATCCCGTCATTTTCAGAAGCATCCATCCTGTTGTTGAGATTCCAATCCTCTCCACGAACATCCTCGGGATCGACTCCGGCGATCAGCTCCATTTCAGCAACGTGCCAGATCGGTCCGTTTCGAGGTTCGTATCTGGCGTCCAGGCTGAGATACCAGTCTCTTTCAACGCCCAGCGCACTGGGGTCGTCATCGGCATCGATCCAGTCATTGATCGAGTCATAGACGCCGAATGACAGTGGGTAGAACAGTATGTTCAGGTAGGGGCGAAGTGCGTCATTGTTCACGTTGAGCTTGGAGTGCTCATCCATGGGGCCGGGGAAGTCCTTCTTGCCGTCGGCGGAGTACTCGATGTTCCAGCTGGCGCCGTTGGTCTCTCCACGCGCGACGCCATCCTGCTCCATTACGAGATAGAGCAGCAGCGCATCGTCCGGATCTGGATATTTGGTGATTTCAGCCAGCTTGGCAATGGTTGCTTCGACGCCGGCTCGAGCGGCCCATCGAGCTGCCACTCGGTTCTGGACTTCTGTTCCCAGCATGCTCTGTCGACCAGAAAAGACCATGAGCGAGCTGGTCAGCAGGCCGGTGATCGCGATGGCCCAGATGACCACGACGATCGCAAGCCCCGATCTTCTTCCGGCACTTGTGGACAGTGGGCGATTCAATTGCCACCTCCAGGTCGTGAAGGTGAGGTCGGGAGTTCTATTCTTGATCCATCGGGCAACTGAACACCGGACGGTATGCCCGTGGCTCCACCTGTGGAGGATTGGCCTGCGGCGTCCAGTGGCATGCCAGCTTCCAGAGTCTGCCCACTCCCTGCGACGGTCAACGGCAGGGCGGTGCCGTTGGCGATGGCATCAGCAAGTAATTCGACCTGTTCAGGGGGAAGTTGCTTCTCCAGGGCGATCTCTTCGGCCAGATTCCAGTCCAGCACGTCGTAGGGCAGCGGGGCTCGATCGATCGGAATGATCGTTCTGAGGAACGCGAGTGGCGAGTCGAGCGGGTCTTCGCCGGGGCGTGCACCGGTTGCAGTGATGGAGACTCTTATTCCATACGGCATGCCGTCGTAGTCGGAATCCCATGTGCTCATCCACTGGTCTCCGTTCCATGCCTCGATATCGAGTTCGAGAATACCTTCTACCTTGGGTGTGATGACGCCACCAGCCTCTGGATATGTGTCCGGCATGGCATCGCGTCTTTGCCAGAGGACCGGGCCGTCCTCATCCATGATGACCTGCCATGAGGACTCGTATTCGATTCCCTCTCCGTTGTAATCGATGGTCCGGATCGCGCGTAGATGATTGTTGAAGAGCAGTATCCAGTCCTGATTCAACTCGGTGCCATCAAGCCTGTAGGTGTCATCCTCTATCTTGAGCCATGACTGGAACAGATCATTGCGTCTGAGGATAGAAGCGATGTCGGAGCGGATGCTCTGCATGGCTGCATCGGCACGGACGAATGCCTCCATTCGATCGCGGCTCGAGTTTCGAGCTGAAATGACCTGCCCCATTGACACCGTGATCGCGGCGAAGAGCATGGCCATGATGATGCCGGCCACAATGATCTCCACCAGAGTGAAGCCTCGCCGAGCTGCTCCCGGTTTGCCCATCCCTGGCCTCATTCAATGATGTCCTCGTAGTAGATCGCTTCGCGATCAATCGCTTCGAGTGGTCTTCGGTCTTCGGGTTCTTCAGGTTCGCCCTGACGGGGTGCGATCAGCGATTCCAGCTGGAAGAATCGGCGTTTTTCATCCCAGTCGATGAAGACCGTGACTTCGTATGGTTCCCAGTCACCGACATGCTTCACAATGACTTCGTAGGAGTAGTCCTCGAACGGGGGTTCGAACTGGCCTGTCGTCTGCTGGTTCTGCAGATACATTTCCGGCCCGTCCATGACCACGAGGCTCATCTGTTCGTCGGCCAGCCATGCGGCCACGAGGTTCTGCTCGCCCAGTCTCTGCCGCGCGATCGATGTCGATGCCAGCGACAGCGCGACGGAGAGGCCTATACCGAGCAGCAGTGCAGCGAGGATGACTTCGACAAGTGCCACACCATGCCTGTTGCGTGAACGGGATGTATGTATAGAGATCACCAGTCCGACTGCCAAAGCCCAGTTGCATCCAGGTCCTGTTGTTCGCGTGGGATAATTTCCGAATCAGGGACTGCGGAGTCCCGAATGATGGCGTACATGCTGTGGGGTGGTAGTCGATGGGAGATCGTCCGCTCATCCCAGCTCAGATTGATCTCGATCTCTGGTCGATCCTCTCCCGGCATTGTCAGGAGTGGCCATTCGCCGATGTCGGTCCAGCTCCCATCGGCGAGGACTTCAAGCCCCTGTTCTTCGATGAAGCTAGGCAGTGGGATGGCCGGGACGGCGGGATCGCGTCCCCAAGTCATGTCCCCGCCTTCGAATTCGGAAGGGATGCGTCGAACGAGAGAGATGGTCATCCTTTCCCGATCCAGCGATATGCCGATGGGGCTAGGCGAATGTTCGCTTCTCATGGCGTAGACCATCAGCAGGTCGGAGAGTTGATCCGATAGGAGAGAGATCTGTTTGTCTCGTGTCCCGGTGATTCGCACGGCCATCATGGACACGATGACCGCCAGCACCGTGACGGCCACGATGGTCTCGATCAGAGTGAAGCCACTCCGTGCATGTTGGGATCTTTCTCCAGGACGCATCTTGTGTGACTACTGGTGGATGTCCGCTTCCGGTCCTTCGCCACCGATCTGCCCGCCTTCCCCGTAGGAGATCACGTCGTAGTCGGCGTTCTTTTCTCCCGGTACCAGCACGTAGTAGACATTGTCCCATGGGTCGTACAGGTGATCCTCGGAATTCAGATACGGCCCATTTCGGCCACCGCCATCCTCCGGACGCAACCTGAGCACGGTGATGTCGAAATCGCCGGACGGGCTGGAGAGTCCCTGGTCAAGAAGATATTGCTGAATGGCGGCGCGAATCCGGTTGGCTCCGATCTTGGCAGCCTGCGCCTTGCCCTCGGCACCTTGTCGCAGCATGGTCGTTGCGACGACACCACCGAGAATGGCGACAATGGTGACCATGACGATGACTTCAACGAGGGTGAAGCCCCGTCGGCGAGCAGTTCGTCTTTGGTGAATGTTGCGGTTCATCGAAATTCTCCTGTTGAGATGAGTGGTGTCATCAGGCGACCATGGATTGCATCTGAAGCAGTGGTAGCAGGATGGCGGCCAATACAAAGCCACCCACTCCTGCCATGACTATGATCAGCAGTGGGGGAAAGGCCTTTGTGAATAGCTTGAGTGAGATCGCCACCTGACGATCGAAGGCGCTGGCGGCATGCTGAAGCATGTTCTCCAGTTTTCCGGACCGTTCGCCGAGATGGACAACCTGAATGAGCAGGGGGGGGAACAAGCCACTGCGTTCCAGAGGGTCGGCGAGTGGACGTCCGGCGGTGACCTGCTCCTGGACTTCGTCGATCGACTTCATCATGGCGGCATTGCCGAGTGTGTCGCGAGTGATTCGCAGGCAATCCAGAATGGGAAGTCCGGCGTCAGCAAGTGTGCCCAGTGTACGCGTGAAGCGAGCCACCGCGATGTCTCTGAGCAGACGACCGAGAACTGGTATCCGCAGCTTGGCGCGATCGAATGCATATCGGTTCTCCGGCGAGGCGATCCACGCCTTGAAGCCGACTACGCCGATGATGATCACGGCGAGCACCAGGAACCACCAGTTCATCGCGAAGTCGGAGAGCCCCATCACCACTCTCGTCGGGAAAGGCATGACGGCGTCGGGTTTGGAGGCGATGATCGGCCCGAGCAGCTTCGGAATGAGGAAGACCACGAGGATGCCCGCGCTGGCGACGATCAGAGCGGCGACGATCAGTGGGTAGAAGGCTGCACTGAGCAGTTCTCTTCGGAGTTCGACGCCGCGTTCCAGAAGATCGGCGAGTTGATGCAGGATCTCCGCGGACCGTCCGGAGGCGTCTGCCGCTCTGAGCATTCCGACGACGAGATCATTGAAGGGTTTGCCGTATTCGACGGCGGCCTTGTGCAGCGTATCGCCTGCTTCCACTCGCTCGATCATGAAATCAAGTATCACTGGAGCCGCTCGTCCAGTCGCCTGCTTTCGAATGGTCCGAATCGCCTGCATGAGCGGCAGGCCGGCTTCAAGTGCCGTGGCGAGCTCGCGAATGAGAGTCGCCATGTCGCCCTTGCTCATCGTAGGTCTGGATCGCGATTTGACGGATGCGATCTTCTTCTCAGTCGTTGTCCCCGGTTCCTGATCCGTCGCGGATGAGATCTCGATGTTGGTGGCGGTTTCGCCTCGCTGCATGAGTTGCCGGATGACTTCGCTGCGACTGTTTGCAGTGAGCGTTCCGCTGCTGCTCTGTCCGCTCGAGTTCGTACTTTGATAGCGATAAGTCGGCATGGGGTCAGATGCTTTCCTCATCGACATCCTGCGTGGCTCGCAGAACCTCGGCGATGGTGGTGAGGCCTTCCGCTGCACGGAGGATTCCATCCTGCCGCATGGTCTGCATATCCTCGGCGATGACTTTCTTGAATTCAGCTACCGGGATGTTGTCGGCGATGGCCCTTCGGCTCGTCGCATTGATCTTGAGGATCTCGTAATAGCCGATTCTTCCGCTGTATCCCGACTGGTTGCATTTTTCGCATCCAGCGCCTTCCCAGACCTTCCCATCGAAGAGCAGCCTCTCCTGATCGGTTATTCGATGTGAGATGTCTTCATCAATGGGGACTTGTTGCCGGCAAATCTGGCAGATGCGTCTTCCGAGTCGCTGGGCAAGCAGGCCTTCCAGCACCGAAGCGATCAGATATGGCTCGACTCCCATGTCGACCAGTCGACCTACGGAACTCGGGGCATCATTTGTGTGCAGAGTCGAGAGGATGAGGTGGCCGGTCAACGCTGAGCGGATGGCGATGTCGGCCGTCTCGGCGTCGCGAATCTCGCCGACGAGGACGATGTCCGGATCCTGTCGGAGAATGTGTCTGAGTCCTGCGGCGAAGTCGAGACCGCGTTTGGGGTTGACGGGTATCTGATTGATGCCCTCGAGTTCGTATTCGACAGGATCCTCAACCGTGATGATCTTCTTCTGTGGGTCGTAGATTCTCGCCAGAGATGCGTACAGAGTGGTCGTTTTGCCGGAACCGGTCGGACCGGTGACGAGAAACATGCCGTGCGGCTTGGACAGCAGGGTGTCCATCGTGTCACGGACTTCCGGACGCATGCCGAGCGTCTCGAGATCCAGTGCCAGAGAGCTCTTGTCCAGAATACGCATGACGACGGATTCGCCATAGAGGGTAGGGACCGTGGACACACGAATGTCGACCTTTCGCCCTTCGAACCGGAGCGAGATCTTCCCGTCCTGAGGAACGTAGCGTTCCGCGATGTTCATGCCCGACATGATCTTGATACGACCGATCAATGCGGGTTGAAGATGCTTCGGCGGCGGGTCCTGGACATGCAGTACGCCGTCGATCCTATACCGGACCGTCAGGGTGTTCTCGAATGGCTCGACATGTACATCGGAGGCTCGCTTCTGGATCGCCTCCAGCAGGATGAGGTTCACAAGATTGATGAGGGTGGGTTCCTCAGCCATCCGATGGATGTCGTCGGCTTCGATCGCATCAAGGTTGTGTTCGAGTTCCTCTGATTCCGCCTCGGCGTCACCAGCCAACGCATCGGCCATCTTCGAAGCAGTGGTTCCGTAGTGCGTTCGCATCAGATCCATAAAGATGGGGCGTTCCATGCCCTCGCGTCTGACGGCCATTCCAGTCAGCGTGGCGACCTCGTCGGCGGATTCCGTGTCAAGTGGATCGAGCATCGCCAGGACAAGTCGCCCATCTTCGATCCGAAGTGGCACTACCCCGAGTCTGACGGCCTCATCGGCTCGCAGTGTGTCGACCGCCGCCGGTTGGGCCTCGACGGCATTCTCATGCCAGAAGATTTCAAGCAGTTCGCATCTGGCGCGAATGCCTGCTGACTCCGGGTTGGTGGTTGTGACGCCGTTCTCGCTCATAAAGTGTTCTCTCGTTCAGAGGGCATTTTCATGGGGGATCAGCTGGCTTCAGTCATCCTGACTATTGCCGGGTCTGTCGATGCCTGCTCCATTGCCGAGATTCTTTGGGGCATCGGGCCGTTTGTCAGGTTTCTTTTCCTTGGTGCCTCTCTTGGTGGCCTGACCACCAGGATTCGTGAGTTTCAGGATTGTTTCCTTGTTTCCATCGCCTTCAGGAGAAACGTATGACCGGTCGTCATATCGTCTCGTGCCGTTGAGTTCGAAGAAGGCATCGTCTCCAAGCAGATCTCGCAGCCGCTTCAGGTACTCCGATTCCAGTTCCCGCTTCTCCTGTTGAAGTTCGGTGAGGGGATTTTGCGGCCGTTCGACCTGTTCGCCATTGGATCGCCTGATCTGGTTCTCGAGACGTGCTCGCTGAGTTTCGGGTTCGCTGCTACGAGTAATGGCGTAGAGCTTGTCGTTGATCAAGGCCATCTGTCCGAGGAATTCTCCGTACAGCGACCAGATGGCGTCATAGGTTTGCTTGTCGGCCTTCGGCCCGGGGCCTTCACCGCCACCCGCGGGGTCGTATGTGGCCAATGCCTCGTCGAAAACGCGTTCGGCGTTGGTCGTTCTGTAGATCTTCGGATACGCCCTTCGCAACGTCTCTGTCCTGAAGGCGTCGGCCTTTTCCGGATCAAGGACAGCGGCAATCTCCTCGCGGTAGAGGTCGTTGATATTGCGCACCTTGATTCGATGTTCGATGATCTTCTTCTTGACGTCGATGTCGACGGAGGGATTGTTGGTTCTATTCTGAAGAGAATCGAGCAGGCTGGTGTCCTCGCCTTCGATGAGCCTCTGTCGTGCATGAAGAGCCTGATCCAGCTGCATGGCGTAGTCGTCCATGATTTGCTTGGCTGGTTCGATCTGGCTGTCGACATTGGTATCTCTCGCGATTATGAAAAGATCGACTCGTTCTCCGGAAAACTTCCCGTCATCCAGCTTCTTCTCTCGGTAGAGCCGACGGTTGAAGGCCGTCCAGAGTTCCTGCTGTTCAGGGATGAGGATGATCTTGACGTTTTCAATGAGTTGGCTGTTCAGCTCTTCTCGGCGCACCAGCCAGTCCTGAATCGGCATGACGACCATTTCAAGGATCTTGTCCTGTTGTCCTTGGCCTTTCATTGCCTTGATTTCGTTTGTCAGTGCCTCGATTTCCTGCTCCATCAGGAGCTTGCCGGCATCGAACTGCATTTCGTAGTCGTCGAAGATCGCTTCGGCAATGACGGCCTGGGTTTCATCCAGATCGAGCCCCTCGATGAAAATCAACAGGTCGCGTGTGAAGTACTCGGGCTCCATTGCCTGCGCCACGGCGGAGAGCTGAGCCTGTGATCGCTCAGCCGGCATGAGCGTCATGAACATGACCACGAAAAGGCCAAGAATCCAGTTGAGCTGGTTGGGTCGATGAGTAGAGACGAATTTCATGGTGCCTATTGCTCCGGGATCTGGTGTGTCAGAACTGACGAATACCTCTTGCCGGCATGTAGAACGCTGCTAGACGCCAGATCATTGGGCAAAATCCCAACATTGGAGCAGTTCAGCCATGCTTGGTGGGATTCTACCCCAGTAAGGGGGGTAGGCGAGCCGCCTATTTGACCTGTGGGGCCAGATTTGGGGGCATGAGGCCCGAAGGTGGCGGGTAATTGCTCAGGTCCCGGCAGGGCTGGTGGTCCGCTGCTCGATCCTCTTCTCGGAGACGGTCTGGACGATTCGGTTCACGAAAATACCAGGAGTGTGGATCTGGTCAGGGTCCAGAGTTCCCAGAGGAACGATCTCCTCGACCTCCGCTACGGTGATCTTTCCACACATGGCTACCAGGGGATTGAAATTGCGGGCGGTGCGTCGAAAGACCAGATTGCCCGATGGGTCGGCTTTCCATGCCTTGACGAGGGACAGGTCCGCCACGATTCCACGCTCGAGTACGTAGGTCGATCCATCGAAATCCATGTGTGGCTTGTTCTCAGCTACGAGTGTGCCGACGCCTGTCTTGGTGTAGAAGCCTGGGATGCCTGAGCCACCGGCTCGCATCCGTTCAGCAAGTGTGCCCTGGGGTGTGAACTCCAGTTCAAGCTCGCCGGAGATGAACTGTCGTTCGAATTCTGCATTTTCACCTACATATGAACTCACCATCTTCCTGATCTGCCTCGATTGAAGCAGCAGACCCAGTCCCCAGTCGTCGACTCCTGCGTTGTTGGACACGGCGGTGAGATCCTTCGCGCCTGACTGGCAGAGCGCGATGATCAGCTGTTCCGGTATACCGCAGAGGCCGAAACCGCCTACGGCAACGGTCATGCCGTCATGGGTCAGCCCCTCAATCGCCTGATCTGGAGTTGTGAACGTCTTGTCTGACATGATATTGTCCGATGTTCGATGGACCGCCGAGTAGGGGATCCGGTTAGATCAGCCTCTGGAATGGAGCATGGCTTGGTGCCAAATTCTCACACTGCTCAGCATAGCGTGATGGTCGCCCCTTGTGACCCGCTTCTGGATTCCAGGGACGGCTGCGGTCAGTCTCTGTTGTCGCCATGAAAGCCTCTGGTCTGAGAACTGTCGCCATCAGTCTTCTTGTCGGCCTGGCCACCTTGCCCGATGGCATGGTTCCGATCGCGCTCAATGCCGCGGTCGTCGAGCGATGGGGTGTTTCATTGCAGACGGCTCATTGGTTCACTGCGGCGGCCTTGCTTGGAGCCGTCGCTCTGTTTCCGCTTCTGGGTCCCATTCAACGACGTTGGAAGGCAGGCGCCTCGATCGCCTGGGCGTCTCTCATTAATGCGATCCTGCTGATTCTGTTGGCCTGTCCCATTCCATTCTGGCTGGCGATGATTCTGCGTATCGGAACCGGCGGCATGGACATGGTGACACTGGCAATCCTGCTGGGGCTCCTTGAAGGAGGCGATCGGACACGGTCTGGGAGGCGTTATGGACCGGCGACACTGGCCATCATGCTCGGACTGGCCATGGGCTTCACGGCTGGGGGCATACTCAGTCAGTTCATGCAGGCAGGCATCTTTCTTGTCGGGGCGTCATTCTCCATTCTTCTCGCGGTGGCGGCGGGATGCTCGGGTGGTCTTATTCGTGATGAGGCCATGGAGTTGGATTCGCCTACCGGAGGGGTGCGGTACTGGCCCACTTTGCTCTTCAGTTTCAGCGACCGCGCCCTTTCCGCAGTCGTGACTGTTTCTGTCACGCTCTATCTCGTCAAGGAGATTGCGGTCAAGGAGACGCTTGTTGGCCCATCGATGTCGATGATCCTTCTAATCATCGCGTTGGGCGCCTGGCCGGCTGGCATTCTGGCGGATCGAATCGGGCCTCTTCCAGTGAGAATCGTCGCGGTCATCGGCTATTCCGCCGGATTCGCCATGCTTGCCGCGGCACCATGGGTTCCCATCTGGGTGATCGTTCTAAGCCTAGGAATCATGGGTATTTTTGGTTCCGGGCTGGCCCCGTCCATGTACATACTCGCGTCTAGTCGGGGTCGAGGTGCCATTGATATGGGGGGTATTCATGCGGCAGGCAATGCGGGATATCTATCTGGCTTGCTCGGCGCAGGTGGCTTGCTCGCGATCAGTGACGGCATGTCGACAATCAGCGCCTATCAGATCATCTTCTTGATCTTCACGACGATGTACCTCTTGTTGAATCTGCCAGCTATCGCCGCCATGGCCGGTTGGCGTGTCCATCGTCCGGTCAGCGATACCCGATCCACCTGAACATCTCTATGGGGTTCGGAGGCTTGCCCTGCATGAGGACTCCGATGCGGAAGATCCTCGAGGCGATCCAGATCATGGCGACCGCGCAGGTGAACCCCCACGCGATGCTGAATGCTATCTCCATCGGGTTGATGGGTTCCGTCGCGAGGATCCTCAGGATCATCATGAATGGGGTCAGTGGCGGTATGTAGGTGGTCACCAAAGCGACTGTTCCATTGGGCTCCTCGGCGATGATCGTCATGAGGAACAGCGGAATCATGACGGCGAAGCTGACTGGCCCCAGAAGTGTCTGCGCATCTCTCAAGTCGCTGACCGCACTGCCGATTCCGGCCATGATGGCGGCGATCATCATGTAGGCCATCACCAGATAGATCAGCAGCAGAACGATATGCAGTGGCGTGATCAGATCTAGAACCGAGACGAGTATCAGGAAGGCGATCAGCACCGTCGAGAACATGGCGACCATGATCACGGTGACCATGGCATAGCCAAGAATCTTGCCGCTCATCAGTTCCATGGGGCTAACCGCGCTGAGAAGGACCTCCATCACACGATTGGATTTCTCCTCGATCGTGGATGTAAGCAGGTAGTTGCCGCTAATGAAAGTCGTGATCCAGACCAGCATCATGAAGGCCATGGGAAGAAAACGTCGCAGATCGCCTATTTCCGTCTTCTCATCACCACCTTCCACGAGTCTGACGGTGGTCACACGTGGACGTGCGGTCAATCTCTGCACCAGCCCCGGATCAAGCCCCTGGCTGGAGAGCCTCGCCTCGACCAGTGCATTGCGACTTGAGCTTTCGAGCAATTCGGTATGGCTGGGTGGGGAGTCGGGGGAGACGTAGATTCGGACTCTGTTCCCGTTCACTTCTCCGTCGAGGTCGAGCGCTTCTTCATCCACGACCACCAGCGCTGTGTAGCTGCCGTCGCGAATCCCCTTCTTGATCTCGTCGATTCTGGATGCCTGCATCGAGACGATGTCGATGTCCATCTTCGTTACCGCGACCTGTGAGGCGCTGCTGGCAGAGGCCTCGCTCAGCAGTACATCAGTGGCCTCTTCGGCACTTAGTCCTTTGATATCCGGAAGTGAGCTTGGTTTCTCAGGTTGGAGGGATTCCCTGAGAGGTTCGGTGATCGCATCATCAGGGCTTATGACGGCGATTGTTCCAACGAGTGGTTTGGCTTCCGGTTGAAGGAAGATGCTTGCAAGAATCACGATAGCGCCGAAGCACAGCGGTGCGATGACCACTCCGATAACGAAAGCCTTGGTGAAGACGGTGTGCCTGAATTCCCGCCATGCGACGGTCCATGTCTTGTTCATGAGGAGCTTTCTCCTCCGACAAGGTCCACGAAGATGTCGTCAAGTGTCGGGCGACGAAGCTCGATGGATCTCAGGGCGATCGACGACGTGATCGTGGACATCAGCAATTGGATGTCGGCCTCCTGATCGAGATGCAGGTCGAAGCGTTCTTCGTCCCGAGAGATTTCGCGAATCCCCTGAAAATCAGGTATTTCCTGTTGCCGGGGATCCATGAGTTCGATGGCCAGTACCCTCGGGTTGTAGCGTTCGTGGATGACATCGAGCGGGTCGTCCAGAAGCTTGATGCCCTTGTTTATCAGGAAGACTCGATCGCACAGTTGCTCAGCCTGATGAAGGACATGGGTGGAGAAGATGATGGTTCTTCCCTGATCATTGAGTTCACGGATGGTGCTGCCAAGGAGGCTGGCATTGACCGGGTCCAGGCCGGAGAAGGGCTCGTCGAGAATGATCAGCTCGGGTTCGTGCAGTACGGCAGCGATGAACTGAAGTTTCTGCTGTTGGCCCTTGGACAGTTCTTCGCATCGTCGATGGAGGACGTCCGGAAGTTCGAGACGTTCAAGCCACTGGTCGATCCGCTGATCGGCCTCGTGCTTGCGAAGGCCCTTGAGCCGTCCCACATAGCGGAGGAACTGGTTGATTCGCATCTTTCTGTAGAGGCCGCGTTCCTCCGGGAGGTAGCCGATGCGATCCTTCGCCTGAAGGGCCGTGGCGCCGAGCACTTCGATATGGCCGGCGTCGGGGTAGATGATCGACATGATCATCCTGATGGTCGTGCTCTTGCCGGCTCCATTGGGCCCGAGAAATCCGACGAGCGATCCTCGTGGAACCTGAAGGTCGAGATTCCGGACGGCTTGAACCGATCCGTAGCTCTTGTCCACATTCTGGATGGTGACCGCATTTTCGTTCATGGCGCTTGGTCGGTGGTTGGGGGGGTGGGAACGGCTTCATTCACCAGATCGATGATTGACTGGGGTGGTAGAAACAGATCGGGTGCGGCCTTGTCCAGGGAAATCGAGTCGAACACCACCGTCAGTTCCATTTCCTGAGCTGAAATCGCCAGTTCATGGAAGAGCATGAGCGGCTTCACGGGTTTCCAATTCCGAAAGGACATGGTCACTTCGTACTCGCCCCCGATTGAACTCTCGATCATCCGTATGCCGCGGAGCAGATACGAGTTTCGATCGATAAAGATGCGTTCTTCGAGTCCTGCTCGATTAATCTTCTGCACTTCCCAGCAGGCATGTCCTTCGAAATCCGCGGGCCCGATCGTCTTCAGCACTCTGGCGTCGGCGTTGATCCTGATCGCGAGTTCGAACCAGTTCAGTGTTCGTCTTCGCTCCCTTGAATCCGAAAGGTCGATGAGTTCCTCGGATTCGGTTCCATCATCCGTGGTCACGATCTCCCATGCGATTTCACCATCGCTTCCCACTTCACTGGTGCCCATCTGTCCCAGATCCACTCTGATTCTCATGAGGTCGGGTTTACGGAAGGCCAGATCCATCTTCCCTTCGGCTTCGGTTCCCTCGATACCCAGCGTTGCATTTGCCGTGAAGGACTCGAGATCCCAGATGGCGACCCGGCCTCCAACGGCATTGATGTATCTAGAGAACACACCTCTGGCCAGTGGTAGTACCACCGGAGACGTAGTCGAGGCAGCAGGCTGCTGTACTGCAGGTGGGCTTTGGAGTCCCAGGCAGGCGATGAGCAGAATGAGTGGCATGGAAGTCGTCATGGTGTTCTGAAGGCGGGCGAGTCATGGTAGTCCAGGCAGTGACTTGGAATGACTGACCTGAGGAAGTGTCGCTTGATCCTTTCATCCGGATGGACGGTTGAAGCATATGTTCATCTATTTTATACTCGGTTCATGACTAGCACACTGCTCCAGGCACTTGATCGAGGCGTTCTTGTTCTTGATGGTGCCATGGGTTCGGCACTCCAATCCATGCCTCTTGAAATCGACAAGGATTATCTGGGGCACGAGAACTGTGTTGATCTACTGGTGCGATCCCGGCCTGAGCTGATCCAGCAGATCCATGAAACATTCCTCGAGGTGGGTTGCAACGCCATCGAGACGAACACGTTCGGCGCCAATCCATTGGTGTTGTCCGAGTTCGATGATGAAGTCGCGTCGTGGGCAAGGGCCTTGAACAAGGAGGCCGCCGAGGTGTCTAGGGCGGCCTGTGACGTCTATTCGACTCCGGGTACACCAAGATTCGTTCTTGGATCGATGGGGCCGGGTACCAAACTGATCACGCTTGGTCAGGTCAATTGGGACTCAATGCTCAATTCCTACTGCACGCAGGCGGCGGGACTTCTTGATGGCGGGGTGGACGCGTTTCTCATCGAGACATGTCAGGATCTTCTGCAGGTCAAGTGTGCAGTGAATGGTTGTCTCAAGGCGCTTGAGCAGGCAGGTCGCGATACGAATGAAATACCCATCTTCGTGAATGTGACCGTCGAGACGACCGGGACGATGCTTCTGGGCACCGAAATCTCGGCTGCCATCGCGGCCCTGTCCAGATATCCGATCGCCTCCCTTGGATTGAATTGTGCAACTGGTCCGATCGAGATGTCCTCCCATCTCGAGACCATCGCCAAATTCTGGCCCAGAAGAATGGCCTGTATTCCCAATGCAGGTCTTCCCGTGCTGGTCGATGGACAGAGCCACTTTCCGTTGACGCCTCAGCCAATGGCGGAGAGTGTCGGTGGATTCATTGAAAAATTCGGTGTCGACATCGTCGGCGGTTGCTGCGGAACAGGCACGGAGCATATGGAGGCGATCGCCAACAAGGCCTTCTCGTTGAACAGGGCCAATCGCAGTCAGTCCGGTTGGACTCCGGGTTGCACTTCGCTGTACACCGCCGTTCCGTACCGACAGGAGAGTTCCTTCTTCATCGTGGGTGAGCGCATGAACGCCTCGGGCAGCAGAGCCTTCAAGCGTTTGCTTGAAAACGAGGATTGGGACGAGATGATCTCGCTGGCTCGAGGCCAGATCCGCGAGGGCGCGAATTGTCTTGACATCAACGTCGATTACGCCGGTCGGGACAATGCGGCAGACATGGCCGAGATCGTCTCTCGTGTGGTTCGTCAGGTCGATGCGCCGCTGATGCTGGATTCCACGCAAATAGCCACCATCGAGGCCGGGCTTCGGCATGCACCGGGCAAGTGCATCATCAATTCGGCCAACTTCGAGGATGGCGAGGAGAAATTCGACAAGATGTGCCTGCTGGCCCGTGAGTTCGGCACCGGGCTCGTCATCGGGACAATCGACGAGGATCCTGAGGCGGCCATGGCTCGAACGGCCGAGCGCAAGTTCTCGATCGCAAGCCGTGCCATCGAGCGTGCCAAGACCGTCGGCGGCTTGGCGGTCGAGGATCTCTTCATCGATCCACTTGTTCTTCCCGTGTCAACCGGTATGGACGCCGATCGTCGCAGTGCACTCGAACTGATCGAGGGAACACGGCTGATCCATGAGGCCTATCCCGACGTCCAATTGACCTGCGGTTTGTCCAACTGCTCGTTCGGATTGAAGCCCGCCGCCCGACAGGTGCTCAATTCCGTTCTCATGCATGAACTCCTCGAAGTCGGCATGAGCAGTGCCATTGTCCACGCCTCCAAGATCATCCCCTTGAATCGAATCGATTCGGAGCGGATCGAAGGAGCCATGCATCTGATCTACGACAGACGGTCAGTGGAACAGGGTGGCACGGGGTTGCCGGACACCATCTCGGATGACTCGTTTGATCCCCTCCAGTCCTTCATAGATCTCTTCAAGGGCGATGAGGTTGCGGTAGCGGCCGTCGACGTCGAGTCTAGAACTCTGGAGGAATGGCTCAGGGCTCACATCATCGATGGTGAAAAGCAGGGGATCGGTGATCGGCTCGACGAGGCCATGAAGGTCTATTCGCCTCTGGACATCATCAATGACCATCTCCTGGCCGGCATGAAGCGAGTCGGTGAACTCTTCGCTAGCGGCGACATGCAGCTTCCCTTCGTCCTGCAATCCGCAGAAGTCATGAAGATGGCGGTGAAGCATCTTGAGCCGCACATGGAGAAGCTGGAGGGCACGTCGCGAGGGCGTGTCGTGCTGGCGACCGTCAAGGGCGATGTTCACGACATCGGCAAGAATCTGGTTGACATCATCCTGACCAACAACGGTTGGACCGTCGACAACATCGGCATCAAGCAATCGATCGAGAACATAGCCCAAGCCTGGCGGGAGTCGGGGGCCAATGCCATCGGCATGTCGGGCCTGCTGGTGAAGAGTGTCGTCGTGATGGAGGAGAATCTCCGTAAGCTCAACGAGATGGAGATCGATGTGCCCGTGCTGCTCGGCGGGGCCGCCTTGTCCAGACACTACTGCGAATCGCATCTTCGCGAGGTCTACAAGGGCCGTGTGTACTACGGGAAGGATGCGTTCGAGGGACTGGAGCTGTGCGAGGCCATCATCGAAGGGCGCCACAGAAGGCTGGATGCCGAGATAGATCGTCGCCTCGCCACACGTGAGGCCGCTCAGGCTCGCGTCGGTGAAATCAACAGTGAGGAATCTGAGTCCGAGACGGCGACCGCGGTTCTTGATGAACCTGCCGTTCGCAGCGAGGTCGCCACCGACATCAATGTGCCTGTCGCGCCGTTCTGGGGCAATCGAGTCATCAAGGACATTCCGCTCACCGAGATCTTCCCATACATCAATACGGTGGCGCTCTTCCGTGGGCAGTGGGGTTTCCGCAGGGGGCGTCGCTCGAAGGCGGAGTTCGAACAGTCGATCGAGGAGGAGGCCCGTCCGGTCTTCAAGGAGCTGCAGCAGTCCTTCCTCGAGGACAATGTTCTGGAGCCCAGTCTTGTCTATGGATGGTATCCATGCGGTAGTGATGGGGAGGATCTGATCGTCTTCGATCCGGAGGATCATGACAAGGAACTCGAACGTTTCTCCTTCCCACGACAACGTGCGCGACGTCGCCTGTGCATCAGCGATTATTTCAGGGACGTCTCGACTGGCGAGCGGGACGTTCTGGGGTTGAGCTGCGTGACCGTCGGACATCGTGTCAGCGAGCTGGCGCAGAAGCTCTTCGCGGATGACGAGTACAGCAGGTATCTCTATGTGCATGGAATGGGAGTCGAGTGTGCCGAAGCGCTGGCGGAACTCTGGCACAAGCGTATGAGGCAGGAAATCGGAATCGACGGAGATGATCATCCGAACATCCGGTATCTCTTCCAGCAGAAGTACCGCGGCAGCCGTTTCTCATTCGGATATCCAGCCTGCCCCGACATGAGCGATCAGCAGAAGCTCTTCAAGCTGCTCGATCCGGAGCGTATCGGCTGCACCCTATCGGAGAACGATCAGATCGAGCCGGAGCAGAGCACGTCGGCGATCATCGTGCATCATCCAGAGGCGAAGTACTTCAACGTATGACTTCTCTTCCGCTTTGACTGCAGAGGTTTAGAGCCTTGTCCCGTCCCATTGATGTGCCTGACCCCTGTCAATAACTGCATCGAGCATGCACTTTGAGTAGACTGCAGGCGGATCAATATCTTTCTTGAGGAGAACATGGATGTATCAATTCCTTGCTGCCACGGGTAATTCAACAGCTCTATCGCAAGATCAGATGGAAATGACGGGTGTCCTGATGGCCGGCCTCGGTGCGGTCGCGATTGTCGGTTGTGTCTTCGTACTCATTGCGGTCGCGTTGATCTGGCTCACCTACGATGCGGCCAAGGCTGCTGATCCTGACAAGCAGACCATGAAGCCAGGATTTGTCTGGCTGTGTCTGATTCCATTGTTCAATCTGTATTGGAACTTCGTAGCTTTTCCAGCTGTTTCGGATTCACTTGCCGCCACTGCTCGTGGCAAGGGCAAGGATGTGGGAGATGCGGGCCGCTCAGTCGGCATGGCTTTCTGCTGTTTGGCCATCTTGGCATTCCTTCTGGGCGTTATCAATCAGCTCACCCGGAATTCATTGGAGGGTCTGGAACTCATTGCCTATGTGATCGTCTTCATCCTTCACATCGTCTATGTGGTGAAGGTTCGCAAGGCCAAAGCAGTCATCAATTCCTGAATCGGGGATGGGCTGACTCAGGTCTCCGTGACTTCGTGGACATGGGTTCGTTTGCCGGCCCACTCGCTGAGTATGTCGACGGCTACCTGCGCGCCGATGCCGGCTGCGATGGCGAACTGGCTGGAGCCTCCTGCCAGAAGTCCGGCGACATGCAGCTCGGGTTCGACGAGATAGCATCCATCGTGTTCGAGCATCAGCCGATTGGATTTTCCTCCGCGAGGATGCTTGACCGGTTCACGCTTCAGCCCCTCGAGTTCCCATCGCTTGTAGCCGGTGGCCAATACGAGAATGTCACATCGTGGAGTCGTCCCGTCGTCCATGGCGACCTCGAAGCC
This sequence comes from Phycisphaerae bacterium, assembly GCA_002716385.1. Classification (GTDB taxonomy): domain Bacteria; phylum Planctomycetota; class Phycisphaerae; order Phycisphaerales; family SM1A02; genus UBA1668. Next base: position 50,160 of record PBAX01000004.1, read on the forward strand.
TCTGTCAGGATGTCTCCGCACTCGCAGGACCCTGGCCTCGTGGCGAACCGCCGCGGGATACTGGGCCAGTTGTTCTCTCAATTGCTTGAGAAGTTCAGAGCCGGTTGTACCGACCGGAACCCCGGGCGCATTGTTCAGAAGTGCTTTCCCGAGATCACTGCGGTCATCGTCAACCACCATGATTCGCCGATCGTTGAACCATGATTTTCGGCATGCTGAGGCCAGCGTGATTGCGCAGGACATCCCTCCGGGGCCTCCGCCAACGATGATGACGTCTGTTCTTGGCATGGCATCATGGTACGAGCAGTCGTCAAAGCTGGATGGGGGATTTTTCACAAACAACCTGAATGTCCCGGTTTGGGGGAGTCAAATCCGACTGTGAGCAAATGGATGATGTGGTTTTTCACATCCTGAAGGCAGTCGGGCATTTTCGGGGTCTCGAATTTGGTGTTTGCCCCAGATTCGCCTGCTATAGTGGTATTCGAGCTTTACAGCTCTCTTCACGATCCACCGCTCGAGCGAAGACCTATGAGATCTTCGGGGGAAACAGAGCGGATGGACGAGTCGGCCCGGCGTTTCGCCGGGTCGACTCGTTTTTTGATGAAGCCGAACTCGTCTGATCTACGTTTATCAAGTTCGTATCCCGGATCTCGCTGGATATACTTGTCGTAGAAGAGGCCGCAGAGCACCATGGAGGGAGCAGGCGGAACGTGACGGATCAACTTCTACTTGTTGGTGACTTGCATCTTGGTCGCAGGCCGGTCGGCCTTGATGGCGTCCTGGCCGATCATGGGATGGCGGCGAATGACCTATCTCCTGCAGCCGGTTTGAAGAATCTCGTCGAGCAGGCGCTTGGAGATGTCCCCAGAGCGGTCGTCTTTGCCGGCGATCTGGTCGATCAGGAAGATGACGTATTCGAAGCCTACGACGTGTTGGCGGTTCAGATGGAACGGCTGCGGAAGGCGGGGATACCCGTCTATGCGGTAGCGGGCAATCATGATGGCCTGATATTGCCGAGATTGATCGATCGAGTCAGGGGTGTCACCCTCATGGGTGCGGGTGGTGCCTGGACCAGGCATGAGGTGGAAGGCGAGGGCCGACCGATTGATCTATTCGGTTGGTCTTTTCCGGGGCGTACATGTCGCGAGTGCCCATTGGATCATCCGACCTTTGAATCGACGCTTGCAGACAGGCGTTCCGGTGCGTCGACGATCGGTGTGTTCCATGGTGATCTTGATGTGCTCGACTCTCGATATGCGCCGGTTTCCAGAAGACGTCTCCTGGATGAACAGGCGATGGCGGCGTGGTTTCTGGGGCATGTTCACGTGCCTGACGAATTGGCGGATGCGCGTCCAGTTGGATATCTGGGATCGGTTGTCGGTCTTGATATCGGCGAGACCGGTTCCCATGGTGTCTGGCGGGTGGGATTTGATGGCGCATCGAATATCTCCGCCACACAGATCCCACTGGCGCCGATTAGATGGGAGATGCTTGAGATCGATCTGACCGGGCAGGATCTGCCGGATGCGGATGCGGTCCACGAGTTCGTCGTGTCGAACCTGCGTAGGCGGGTCTCTGCCGATGCCAGTTGGCAGGACGATCGTCTTCGATGTGCCGCGTTGAGAGTGACGTTGACGGGTCGCCTTGACCGGCGTGCATCGGTTCGTGAATTCAAGAAGCGATGCGATGCCTCGAAAATGAGTTTCCACGTCGATCAACTTCTTGTGGTCACCGAATCCGTTCGTGATTCGACCATGCCAACGCTGGATCTCGAATCGCTTTCCCGTGAACAATCCCCGGTTGGTCATGTGGCCGGCATCCTGCAGCAGATCGCTGCAGGATCCTCGGGTGATTCGTACGAATCCGCCAGACGGAAGCTGTCGATCATGGCCCAGTCCGACTGGAATGCCGGAGATCACGAACCGCCTGAGACACGTGATGTCTTCGAGCGTGCGGCCGAGCGGGTGCTGGATGTCCTCCTTTCCCAGCGTGAGGAGGATTCTGCATGAGGATCGAGACCCTGCATGTGCAGCATGCTCCGGGATTGCCGGATGGGCTTGCATCGCTGTCGTTTCCCTCCGGCCTCGTGATCATTCATGGCCCCAACGGTTCTGGCAAGACGACCGTGGCCCGAGCGATCAGGGAACTGCTCTGGCCTGGACTCGAGCCGACAGGCGGCCGTCTGGAATCCCGATGGCGAATAGATGATCGGGACCATGTGGCCGCACTGTTCGCAGACCGGGTCGATTGGTCGCCGGCACTTCAGCCATCACCTCTGGAAGCAGCTGCGCCGTTGGCCAGATTCGGGCTTCGGACGCTTCTCCAGCACGATGACACCAGTGATCTGGGGATTGCGGGCACCATCCGGAAGGAGCTGGCCGGGGGGCTTGATCTTGACGAGGCATTGGAGGCCTTCGATTCTCCCGAGCGGCCCAAGACGCGTGGGGGGGATTTCAATCGATATCGCGATGCTCTGAAGAAGCGGGCTGCCGCCATCCAGGTGACTCGTGATCTGGCCGAGCAGGAGAAGCGGCTGAGCGATATGGCCCTGAGGATTGATCAGGCAAGATCGGCCAGCGGGTATGTGCAGACGGTCAGGATTCTGAAGCGATTGATCGATTGCACCGTTGAGCTTCGTGCGCTTCAGTCCGTCGAGTTCGATGCACGCCTTGATCGAATCAAGGGTGATGAGATCGAGCGAGTCAAGGCGAAGCGGGCCGCCATGCGATCGCTGGGAGAGAACAACTCCAGGTTGCTGCTTCAGATCGAGTCCTTCCAGAAGCAGATGGAGGACATCTCCTTCGTATCCAATCCTCCCTTGCAGGCGAGCATAGATGCCTGGCAGGAGCGGTTGGATCAATCCGCTTCACTCGTGACGGAAGGCCATCGTCTGCGACAGGAACTTGCGAATGCTGAAGCCGCTCGTAGTGAAGCGAGTGAAAGGCTGTTCGGTATCGAAGAGGGTCCACTTCCTTCAGCGACACGACTCGAGGAGCTTGGCGAGATCACGCAGAGGCGATTGACCTCGGAGGCCCTTGCGGCAGCGGCGGATCAGCGTGTTCGAACATGGTCTTCCATGGTGCCAGACGAGCCGTTGGATTCCGTGGTGCTCAATCAGAGCATCAATGGAATGAGGGCATGGTTGAGAGCCAGAGATTTCTCGAATTCGAATGCGACGATGGAGCGGTTCAGGAAGCACCGCATTGCGATATCGGTAGCGTTGGTATTGGGTCTCGGACTTGGGGTCGTCGCGTTCTTCCTGGATGCCTTCGTGCCCTGGCTCGTCGCCTATTTCTGTCCGGTCTTCCTGATGGTGGGTTACTGGTTGATAGCCAGGGGCTCTGATCAGGATGCAGATGGTCGCGCCTTCGCCAGCAAGGAGGTCGATTCGACCGGGATCGGTCCGGATAGATGGACTCGCTCGGTCGTGGAGAAACTGCTTCGTGAGCAGGAGCGTGACCTCGTCCGCGCCATTCAGGTCGATTCGGTTCGGAGCGAGCTCGACTCAGCGAAACACGACCAGAAAGTGGCGCATCAGGAGATGAAGGAGGCCATCCATGCAATGGAGGACTTCGCCGACACGCTCGGTCTATCCAAGACATTCGTTGCCTTGCAGGTAAGTGTGCAGATAGCGGCTTTGCAGGAGTGGGTATCTGCGTCCGCAGTGTGCAGTGGTAGTGCGGCAGCGTTACAGGCCAATGAAGAGGAACTGGTTGCGCTCCTGACGGAATGCAACGATTGGCTCCGGGGAATCGGAAAGCCCCCAGCGGCCGACATCGCCGAGGCAAAGTCGCTAGTGAGATCGGTATCCAATCAACTTGGGGACTGGAACAGGCTTGGTGCACAGTTGAGCCAGGCTCAGGACGAGATTGCCATACTCGAGAAGGACATCGAAACGGCGAGCCAGTCTCTGGCCCAGACATGGGCGACACTCGGTCTGGAGGTCGATGACGACCGTGGGCTCGAGAAGCTCATGGAGATGCATGGCCGTTGGGGAGCAAATCAGGAAGAGCAGCATGTGCTTCGTCGCGACATCGATTCATCTCGTATCGAATTCGACAAGAGCCCGACTCCACCAGGCTTGATCGACGTCGATCCACTTGAGGTATCACCCGATCAGGTGGCTGAATGGATCGTGGCTTACGAGCTCGCGTCCAAGAAGCTTGAATCGCTCGTGGAGGAAAAGGCTCAGATAGAGGAAAGGCTGGCCAGGGCTCGTTCCGGATGTGATATTCAGGATGCCATTGCCGAACTTCATGACGCCGAGGATGCCAATGCCGGATTGCGAGATCAGGCCTTCGAGGATGCGGTGGCTCGGCTGATACTCGAAGAAGCAAGGGAGCAGGCGGAGTCCCGTCAGGCCACGCCGGTGCTGGCTCGCGCTCGGGAACGTTTCAGTCGCTTCACCCATCGTGAATGGAGGCTTGAGATCGACAGGGACGAAGGTTTCAGGGCATTTGATGTCAAGGGGCAGCAGCTTCGTTCACTGGAGACCTTGTCGGATGGGACACGGATACAGCTTCTCCTTGCCGTGAGATTGGCGGCTCTGGAACACATGGAGTCGGGTGGGGAGCCACTGCCACTTTGTCTGGACGAGGCGTTGGCAACCACCGATGCCGCCAGATTCGAAGCCGTGGCTTCCGCCATTCTCGAACTTGTCGAGGAAGGTCGGCAGGTTCTGTATTTCACCGCGGACCATGGAGAGGTGGGGCAGTGGCAGCAGGCATGTCGTCGTCTGGGCCGGCCCGATCCGACCGTGCTGGATCTTGTGCGTGGAATCGGCTCGACGTCTTGGCAGGGGGATCTGCCTGCATGGCCACGTCTTGCCGAGTCGATTCCTTCTCCAGCGGGGCAATCACCCGAGGCCTATCGCAAGACGCTTGGGGTACCTCTGCCCGATCCACTCCAGCCACCGGAGTCGTGGCATCTCTTTCTGGTTTCGGGATTCGATCCAACCGCACTGCATCTTTGTCTCCAGCACAGGATCAGTTCGATCGGACAATGGAAGGAGGCGTCGGGGTCCCGGTCGATACCCGCGGGCATTCTGGAAGAGACTCGAGCGGATATTGATGCCAGAGTGCAGCTTGTACTTGCGATCGCGTCCACTCGTCAGATCGGACGTCCTCGCTTCCTGACATGGAGCGACGTCAAGGCCAGCGGTGCCGTCTCCGATCGGTATGAGGCGGATGTGCGTCCACTGGTCTCACTTCATGAACGTGATGCCGAGACGTTCATCGATCGAGTGGCAGAGATCGGCGGGTTTCGCCGTGCTCAGTCGGACAGATTGCGGGCGCATCTGGTCGCGGAGGGCATCCTGCCAACGGTCGCTCCCCTGGATGAGGATGATCTGCTGCGACGCACGATGAGTTCGGTGCATGCGGCCGTCGAGGTCATCGGTGGTGCGGATGAGGCGTCCGCCTATCTTCTCTGGGTGCTGAGGCTGCTCAGGGAAAGTGAGGCGGGATCGTCCCTGCTTGACTCGGGTTCCACGGAGATCTGATCAGGTCAGGCGTTCGGCGAGCCATCCCTCGACCTTGTCGATGCCGATTCGATCCTGTGACAGGGTGTCGCGGTCGCGGATCGTGACAGACTGGTCATTCAGTGAATCGGAGTCGACCGTGAAGCACCAGGGGCATCCGGCCTCGTCCATTCGTGCATACCGTTTGCCGATTGACTGCTTGGCGTCGAACTGCACCGGCCAGCGTCTGCGAAGGTCCTGATGCAGCTTCGCGGCGACCTCCGGCATGCCGTCCTTGTTGACCAGAGGGAAGACGGCGGCCTTGATCGGCGCGACTCGGGGTTGGAACTTCATGAATACCTTGCTGGCTCGTTCCTCATCGGGGGTGAAGGCTTCGCAGAGAATCGCAAGGGTGCCTCTGCTGAGTCCGGCCGAAGGTTCGATCACATGCGGGGCGTAGCGTTCGTTGCGTTGCTGATCGAAGTACTCGAGCTTCTTCTTGCTGAATTCCTGATGTCGTGTGAGGTCGAAGTTGCCGCGGTGTGCCACTCCCTCGAGTTCGCCATAGTCCGGACTCGTGAAGGGGAAGCGGTACTCGACGTCGAATGTGCCGCACCCCTCCTTGGCGTAGTGGGCGAGTTCATCCGCGTCATGGCGACGCATCTGGACCTTGTCGCTCGTGAGTCCCATGGACTCCCACCATTGTCGACGTGTGTCGCACCAGAAGTCGAACCATCTGGCCGCATCGTCTTCATGGCAGAACCATTCGATTTCCATCTGTTCGAACTCGCGGGATCTGAAGATGAAGTTCCTGGGGGTGACCTCATTTCGAAAGGCCTTGCCGACCTGGGCGATTCCGAACGGCACCTTGACTCGCATGGTGTCGACGACGTTGTTGAAGTTCAGGAATATGCCCTGGGCCGTCTCCGGTCGCAGATAGGCGGCGCTTTCCTCATCCTGCAGTGCGCCGACGAAGGTCTTGAACATCAGGTTGAACTGTCTTGGTTCTGTGAGTGTTCCGGCCGTCTTCACGCCGGGACCTACCGTGGCGGCGATTCGATCCGTGGACAGTGAGGTGAATGGGCAGACGTCCAGTTCCTCATCATCCAGTTTTCGCTTGATGTACTTCTCGAGCCTCTTCCTCGCGGAGGCAAGGGATTCATCGTCGTTCTCGACGAAGGCATAGATCTGCGCCTGGTCGTCACCCTTGACACCAAGGCACAGGAGGTGGTCGGCACGATATCGACTCTTCGTTTCCCGGCAGTCGACCATCGGATCGTTGAATCCGCCGACATGCCCAGAAGCTTCCCACACACGAGGGTTCTGGATGATGGAGGAGTCGAGCCCGACGATGGAGACCGGTTCCCCGTCGGGTCCCATCGGAGGGCACCGCACCATGTCATGCCACCAGGCATCACGGATGTTGTTCTTGAGTTCGGTGCCAAGTGGCCCGTAGTCCCAGAATCCGTTCAGTCCACCATAGATTTCAGATGCGGGAAAGATGAAGCCTCGTCGCTTGCAGAGTGAAACGAGTTCTTCCATTGAAATGTTATTTGGAGCGGTCATGGCGGCTATGGTAACTGCCCGACCATCTGGTCGTTGAGTTCGGCCATGGGCCGTCCGTAGAACAGTTCAGATTCTCTGGCCCGTCCCGTCCGGAAGGGAGCCCTGTTTTCTGGAATGGTGGGCCAGTCGGATCGCCAGACGAATGGCCGACTCCATCGAGGTGGCCTCGGCTCGATTCGTTCCAGCAATGTCGAATGCGGTGCCATGGTCCGGGCTGGTGCGGATGATCGGTGGCCCGATCGTCCAGTTCGTCGATTTGCCCTGTTCCATCAGTTTCAAGGGAATCAGCCCCTGATCGTGGTACATGGCTACGACGAGGTCGTAGTGCCCCTGGACAGCATCGGAGAAGATCGTGTCGGCTGGCCATGGTCCGGTCGCCTGAATTCCGGCACGTCGAGCCATGTCGATGGCTGGCTGAATGACTCGCGTCTCCTCGTCTCCGAGGAGCCCACCTTCGCCGGCATGCGGGTTGAGTCCGCATACGGCGATTCGGGGTGTTTCGATTCCCAGAGCCTGGCAGGCCTGATGTCCCAGATCGATGGGATCGAAGACCTGTCCGATCGTCAGATGGTTGCGGACATCCATGAGCGGGATGTGGATGGTCGCCAGAACCACCTTGAGACGTGGCGCCTCGAACATCATGCAGCTGCGACGGCAGCGGGTTCTGTGCGCAATCAGTTCCGTGTGGCCTGGCCACTTGAATCCAGCCAGTCGCCACGCCTGCTTGGAGATGGGCGCGGTGACGATGGCATCGACACCGCGAGCGTCCTCGGCATCGGGCTGGCAGTCGCTGATCGCATCCTCGACGAATCGCTTGGAGGCGGCACCGCTATGGCGATTCGGTTCGCAAGGGAGACTAAGCAGGTCGCCGAATTCCTGATAGTCCCTGACAATCACAGGTTCACTGATCGGCGAGTCGATTCTGGATGAGTCCGCTGGCACTCGGTACCAGAACGGCTCTATGCCGGCATGGTCCGCAGCGAGGGTAAGTGGCCCATTGGCGCCATAGATCACGAATCGGGCAAGGGATCTAAGTTCGTCATTCGCCAGAGCCTTGACGACGACTTCGGGACCGATCCCGGAGGGGTCGCCCATCGATATGCCTATGACAGGCCTGTTGTCATCATTCCCGTTTGTCATCTCTGTATCGTAGTCTGACTCCAGTCCGCAAGAGGTCAAGCCGTCATGAATAGTTCACAGGATCAAATAGCTCGACGTGCGGCCGAGCTTCTTCGTGACGGTCTGGTGGGGTCGATCGGAGATGCCATTCGTCAGGCGAGAAAAGAGCCTGATGGAGCGAATGGCGATCCGCCGAGCTTCCAGCAGGTTCGTCGTCATGTGGACGCGATGGAGATGGCCCGGCTGGGAATGGAGGGCTGGGAGGCGAATCGGCTAACGAGACTGGAGGAAGTCGATCAATTTCTGGCCACGCTCGAGTTCCATCTCGATGGGATTGAGATGCGGATAGCGGGACGGGCGGCTCGGGGTGAAATCGATGAAGGCGATCGCGTTCATGTCCGGGCCTGGATCGATGACGAACTCGATTCTGCCGTTCGGATTCTGGAGACGGTCGATGTCGGCCCAATCGAGGTTGGCAGTCGAGTGGTCGACCCGACGGTCGCTTCGGGCCTTCGCCGATTGAGCACGATTCTGATCAGGGGAGAACGGATTGAATTCCTGATTAGTCTCTGCCCCGTTCGAGCGATCGTGACCACGGCTCGTAATCTCGTCACAGGTTCCGATATTCAGCTGGCGTGCCCGCGGCAGGTGCGGGACATGCTTGGCGGCTGATACGACGGATCCGGTCATGAGGTCTGGGCGATCTGTGAGATCCGTTGTCACGCAGAAGCGTTGCAGTCTTCTTCATCCACTTTCGTTGATGGCGTCATGTGGCATCCTGAGGTGGGAGTATTGGAGGAAGAGGCGTGGGGGTATTCAAGAGATATCCAGCGATCGTGCTGGGCCTGATCTGCCTTCTGGCGGGGTCGGTGCCTGCCGGCGTGCAGGTGCTCGATGATTCCGGTGACGCGATTCCCGGCGATGCCTGGTCCTATCGAACGGGTCAGTCGCCAGGAAGCTGGATCATCGAACTCGATGAACTCTGGAATCCATGGGGCAACACCTGGTTCCGGCTCGTGGTTGATCCCGGCGAGGACATCGAGCAGCTTCTCATTCATGTGGATGGCCCTCCAGCCGGTTCTCCCGTGACGGTGACCATCGGCGAAGCGGGTTCTCCTGTGCGAAAGGTGCAGGCCATTCGCCAGACCGGTACTGCAGAGGTGATTCTCCATCAGCTGAATGTGATCGAGTCTCTGGGTTCGGTCGAGATCCAGTCGATCAATTTCATCGATGTCGGCGGTCATGTCGAGGGGCCTCTCATCGTCACCAACACTTCCAGTGAGCTTCGTGGGATTCGTCGTCTTGATGTGGCGGGCGACATTCTCGGGGACATCATCGTCTCCGATGGGACCATTCGTGAATTGATCGTGCTTGGCGATATCGGCACACCCGAGGAGATGGTGCGGATCGAAGTGGGGCACGGACTCTGGGAGGTCGATGTTCGTGGGGACATCAACGCCTCGATGGACCTGTGCGTATCCGGCAATAATGGCTTTCTGCATCGGTTGGTGGCGGATGATTTCAATGGAACATTACGGATCGATCGATTGGATCGGCCAGCCGGTTCGGAGTCGCCCCCTTTGCTGGCATTGGGTGGATGGTTGTCGGGAACGTGGTCGATTGCCGGTTCCCTTCATGATGAGGAAGCCTTGATTCAATTGCCTCCGGGCGGCCTGCGAGGCCAGGTGATCGTGAATGCCAATGGCGAAGCGAACGGCACATGGGACACGCCAATCGCCATGCAGGCAGGCAATGGTCTGCCACCAATCTCGTTGTCGGGGCCCGTCTACGACGAGATGCCGTCGACGATCGGTGGTGGAGCTGTTGGCCTCGTGCCGTATCGGGTTCATGGCAACGCTTGCATACCACCCTCGGGAAGCGTGCTTTCGTCGACCCAATTCGATAGCCGGGCGTCATTGCGTTTCTACGGTCCGGTTGCATTCGGATGGGGCGATCCATTGACTTTCGAGCGCAAGATTGCCGGTTCAGATGACGACTTCGAGCCGATCGATGCCGCGGAGTTCTGTCCGGAGATCGATGAGCAGGATCCCTGTGTTGTCCACGTGACGACTTCGGGTAGCTGGGGTGGATTCGAGGCTGGTTGGCGCTACCGAATTAGTCCTACGCCATCGTTGCTGTGCGCCGCTCCGGTCAATTCGCCGGTGTCTCAGGATCACTCCTACTTGCTGGAGCTTGAAGCGGCGGAATGCGAAGCGGATGTCGATGATTCCGGAGCGGTGGACATCGTTGACCTGCTGCTCGTGTTGGCACTCTGGGGCCAGGGCGGCACGCCCGCCAGTGATGCGGCGGATGTCGACGCCAATGGGGTGGTCGACGTCGATGATCTGCTGATCATCGTCGCGAAGTGGGGTTCCTGCGAATAGACGGACGAGGTCTACGGTCAGTCGTTGAAGTTGTTTTCGCCATCCTGGATGGCGTTGCCGGGTGTCTCGACTGCTGTGGCGGCAAGATTGCCTCCTGCCTGACCGGCTGCGCCGGCGACTTTCCCGGGGGCCTGGAATGCCTCGTCTATTCCGCTGTTGACCTGTGAATGAGTCGGCCCACCTCCATTGCATCCGAGTGCTGCGGCTGCGGAGAGAATGGCTGCTGTGGCGATGACTGACTTGATGTTCATGTGGAGTTTCCTTTCAATGGGGACTGTACCTCGGGAGTACTCAGCCGATGCCGCCCTTGAGCGGGCCGTCTCCCCATTTGGCCTTGAGTTTTCGAATCATGGGATCCTCGCCTCGATCGAACGAGGCCGACTCGTCACCCTGCGCCTGCTTCAGGGAGAGGGCGATTCTCTTTCGGTCGGAGTCGATCTGGAGGACCTTGACCGATACGACTTGTCCTTCCTTGACGACCTGTGAAACCCGCCCGACTCTTTCATGGGCGAGCTCCGATATGTGAATCAGGCCCTCGATACCACTGGGCAGTTGGACGAAGGCGCCGAATTCGGCCAATCGAGTGATGGTACCCTCGATGATCTCACCTTCGGACACGGCCCCGGCTGAGGCGATGAAAGGGTCGGTCGTGAGCTGCTTCATCCCGAGGCCGATGCGAGGAGGATCCTGTTCGAGATCGATATTGAGAATCTGGACCTGGATCTGATCGCCCGGCTTGACGAGCAGCTCCGCGGAGCTGAGCCTTTCCCATGACATGTCGGAGATGTGGATCAGTCCTTCGACGCCTCCCAGATCCGCGAATGCGCCATACGACTGCACTGAAGTGACAAGTGCGCTGTGGGTCTGGCCGACTTCGAGTGTTTCCATGAGTGCCTGGCGATTTCTCTTGCGTTCCTCCTCGAGGATGTCACGCCGGCTGAGTACGAGTCGATTGGCTCGCTTGTCCAGTTCCATGACTCGGCATGGAAACTTCTTCCCAATCATCACCGTCAGATCAGGCACATGGTGGATGTCGACCTGCCCGGCAGGCATGAACGCCTTGTGCCCGGCGACCTCCATCTCAAGGCCGCCCTTGTTGGTGCCGGTGCATGTCGATTCGATCACCTGTCCCTGTTCAAGATGGTCCCAAGATGCTCGCATGACACCGCCTGGTCGCGACAGTACGAGCATGTCGTCGGTTCGATCTCTTCGTTCAATGAGGAACTCGGCCTGTGTGCCTGGTGCTGGCGGCTCCTTGAACTGTGAGAGCGGGCACACTCCCTGCATCTTGGGTCCGAACTCCACATAGACCTCGCTGCCTCGTACATGGACGATCGTGCCTGTTCGCTCGGGTCGATTCGAGGTCTCAAGGGGATCGTCCTCGAGCAGTTCCTCGATGCTTCGGTCGCCCAGCGCAGACTGGATTTCAGCTTCCAGATCCTTGTTGTCTTCGGGATGGGGCGTTTGCGTACTCACCAGTTTGGTCTCCAAGTCATGGATTCGACAGCAGCTGAAGACTGTGCTCAGCCTTGATGATCCTAGCGGGCGTGGGGGATTCGTCGAGGTTTTCTATCCGTGTTCGAACAAGTTGACCCTTATGGAAATCCCCGGGGACGGAGAGCATCTCATAGTGGTCGCATCTGCCAAGCCATCGCCCCGGTCGATCCGGATCAGGCTGCTCCAGAATGACTCGGAGTTCCCGGCCCAGCAGCCGTCGTCTGAACCTGGCCGCCAGCCCGTCAACAGGATCATGTTCCAGATCGTGGAGCAGACGCATCCTTGAATGGACGGTCTGATTGTGAACAAACTGGGTTTTCCATCTGGCGGCGGCCGTTCCCTCTCTGGGGCTGAAGCGGAAGGCATGAATGTGGAGGTAGCCCACTCTTCTGGCCATTTTCATGGTGGCTTCGAAATCCTCATCGGTTTCACCTGGAAAACCGCAGATGATGTCCGTGGTGATCGCTGGGGGCAGCCCATGATGGGTGAGGGCCTCTTCGGCCATCTGGATCATTTCAAGATAGTCGCCGGATCGGTACTGGCGGTTCATCCTGCGAAGGATCCGGTCGGATCCACTTTGCAGCGGCAGATGCAGGTGGGGGACGACAACCTCGGAATTGGCAACCATCGCATCGAGCAGATCCTCGGTGACATCCATGGGTTCCATGGACGAGATCCTGAGCCGCTGCACGCCGTCAATGTCGGCGATCGAGTCGACGATTTCCGAGAGTCTCGTTGTCGGTGGGAGTGTCTGCCTTCTATGGATGGCGGTCTGGTGTCCGAAGGCGCCGATAAAAATGCCTGTCAGGACTATTTCGTTGTGTCCCAGATCGACCAGTCGGCGAGCTTCCGCGACGGCGTCCTCCAGACGCTTTGATCGCAGTGCGGGCCGAAGTGTCGGGATGATGCAGAATGTGCAATGTGCATCACACCCATCCTGGATGCGAATTTCGGCTCGGGTGTGATGGGCCCTTTGATTTGGAAGCGATACCACCGGCAGATGTCGTGTTGCCTGTCGCTTGACAGAGGTTCCGGAGTGGGGTGTGGAGAGCCATTGGTCGATTTCATGTTCAAAGCGTTCAATCATGGTCAGCGAATCTTTTTCACCATGACCGATGACGGTCCCCCCGGAGCCGTTGGCATCAGGCTTGGCCAATGCATTGGCGACATCAGGAGCCATGCTCGCAAAGCAGCCCGTCACGATGATCTTGCTCGGTTCATGGGCCATGTCATGCTTTCGAGCGGCTTTTCGGATTGCCTGGCGTGACTTGGCGGCTGCTCTGGACGTGACCGAGCAGGTGTGGACGACCTCGAGGCTGGCATGGGCTTCTGGACTGGGTACCAAGCCCCGTGATCTGAGGATGGCCTCCATTTCACGCTGTTCAGCATGATTGGCTCGGCACCCAAGGGTGGTCATTCTGTAGGTTATGGGCTGATTGGGCATCTCTGACGGCTCTATACGTAGGGGGCATGCTATCAGGGGCCACGAAGCCGTTCGGGACTCAGGCGGAATGGCCCGGAAAGGGTCATGAGAGCCTTCACCCGTGTATGATTCCAAATGCTCAAGGTCGTCTTGGGCGGGGCTCGAAACAGGCTGTTTCGATCCCCAATTTTAAATAGATCCGAAGTGTGTTCCATTCCACCGCTGACGGTTGAATGGTCAGACAGATTTGAGAAGGCGATCCGGCATGGCACAAGGCAAGGCAGCTTGGGGCATCGAGGTAGGTGCCTACGAGATAAAGGCCATTCGGCTGCAGGATGGTGGCGCAACCGGCGTTGAGGTGACCGACTTCGCCGTTGTGCGTCACAAGAAGGTCCTGACCGAGCCTGATGTCGATCAGAACGAGGTCATACGCCTGAGCCTTGGTCAGCTGATCAGCCAGAAGAACCTGCAGGGTGAGAATCTAGTCATGTCTGTGCCGGGGCATTCGGCCTTCGCCAGATTTGCCAAGTTGCCTCCGGTCGAGCCCAAGAAGGTTCCGGACATCGTCAAATTCGAAGCTGTCCAGCAGATCCCATTTCCCATCGACGAAGTCGAATGGGATTACGAGACGTTCATGTCCGAGGATACGCCCGAGATCGAGGTGGGCATCTTCGCCATCACTCGCCAGCGCGTTCAGGAACGTCTCGACATGTATTCCGATGTCGGGATGAGCCCGGAGGTCCTGACACTCTCGCCCGTGTCGTTCTTCAACGCCGTCTTCTACGACCACGATCTTGGCGAGGATTCCGAACCGGTCGTCTACATAGACATCGGGACCATGGCGACGGATGTGATTATTGCGGATCAGGGGCGTTGCTGGATTCGCACGTTCCCGATCGGCGGAACCCACTTCACTGAAGCCATCATGGAGAAATTCAAGCTCAGCTACGCCAAGGCGGAAAAGCTGAAGATGGAGACCTCCACCAGCAAGTATGCGAAGAACATCATGGGCGCCATGCGGCCGGTGTTCAGCGATCTTCTGCAGGAATTGCAGCGATCATTGGATTACTTCCGCAGCAGCCATCCCAATCGTGAACTGAGCGACATGATCGGCGCTGGCTCGACCTTCAAGATTCCCGGTCTGCGTAAATTCATCGGCCAGCAGCTTCAGGTTGAAGTCAAGCGATTGGACGAGTTCCATCGCATCTCGGTACCCGGTCGCGAAGCGGCCACGTTCGCCGAGCACAATGTCAGCATGGCGACCGCCTATGGTCTCGCCATGCAGGGTATCGGACTGGCGCCGATCGACATCAATCTCGTCCCGACGACGGTTCTGCGCGAGCAGCTCTGGCATCAGAAGACGAGATGGTTCATCGGCGCGGCGGCTTTGGCCGTCGTGGCCGGCGGTGTGACCTTTGTTCGTCCCATACTTGATCAGCAGGCATTGGACGCCAAGCCTGAACCATCGGTCGTTCGTCAGGTGACCAAGGAGGCGAAGAACAACAAGACCGCGCTTGATCGCGCCATCCAGGACATGAGCATCAGCACCGACGCCAACCATATTGCGGCGTTGCTCGACTACCGTTCGGTTTGGCCCTACGTCGTGAGCGACTCCGCCATGGCTGTGCTGGCTGCCGAGCCTCGCTCTGGCGAGTTGGGTACGGATGAGGAAGCGGTCCTCGAGATCGATCCTGCGGTGAGAAGACTGGTTTCCGTGAGCAATCTCTCAGGCGAGTACGTGCCGCCGAGCGACGGCAAGGGCCCTGGTTCCATCAATGTCAGGATGGAGGTCCGCTTGACCCATGATGAGCCGCGTGCCTTCCTAAACGGGACGGTCATGAAGTGGCTTCGTGACAACGAGTCCCCCTCAGGCACTAGAGAAGGCGTTCCCTACCTCATCAAGAACCCCGTGATGGACGGCACCAACATCAGGCGGGAGAAGGTTGGGGAGAGCGGCGCCCCTTCCTCGGAGAAATCGAGCAGTTCATCATCTTCCGATGGTGGTTCAAGTCGACGCACGCCAGGGGGCGGATCCAGCCGCAGGACGCCGGGTGGCGGCTCGGGCGGCAGCAGTCGCCGTTCACCAGGTGGTGGCGGTGGTGGCAGCAGTCGTCGTTCGCCAGGCGGTGGCGGTGGTGGCGCTAGTGCTCCCGCAGGCAGCAGTGGTCCTGCTGGAAGTGGCTCGGCCGGCTTGGGTTCTTCAGCGGATCAAGGTGCATCGGGCGGTTCGGCCGCACAGCAGGGCGGCTCGTCCAAGAGTATCGATCTCACTGGAAACATGGATGACTTCGCGCCACTTCCGGATCAGCCCAAGATCTACCCACCGGGAACGAATGTCAGCATTCTGGACATCACATTCACTTTGCAGATCATCGAAGATGTGGGGAAAGCGAATTCCAAATCAGCTTCGCTGAATACCACCGCTGATGGAGGTGTGTCATGAGCAGCAGTATCGATGCCAAGAAAATCATGGCTGTCATCAAGTCGAACATCGTCATCACGATATGTGTGCTCGTCATCATCGGATCTTTGGTGGGGCTCCCGTATGTATCAGGCGGTTTGATGGAGGAAGTCAAGGCTTCCGTCGAGAAGCAGAGCAGGAGCTACAACAGCCTCAAGAAGATTCGCGACGGGAAGGTATCCATTCCCGGGGCTGGATCCGTAGATGCGGTGATAAACAAGCCAATCATCAAGCGGGTGCAGGAAGTCGCCGATGCCCGCAAGAACGAATCGGTCAGCGTGCTCGATGCTGCCAAGTCGATCAACAGGTCCAATCATGTCAATCTGGACGACCGTCTCTTTCCAGGGCACGATCTGCCTAGCCATGAACTCCAGATCGAGGCGCCTCGATTCCAGAAGAGGGTGGTCGAGGAATACAAGTCGTTGCTCGAGGATGTGAATGCGGGGATGCCTCCCAGCAATGAGCAGATGATGAAAGGCCTCGAGAGCGTTCGTGAGAATTTCCTCAATACGCTCCGTCGTGATGATCTTCGTGGATTGTCCGAGGATGAAGTGAAGATGGTTCGCGCGAACATGAGCGAACGGCGGATGGGACTCTATCTGCAGGAGGCCGAGAAGGCGGGTATTTATCTGGAGCTGTCGCAGCTTTCCCCCCCCGTCTACAACGAGCGGCAGGTCTATACGCCTCAGGAGTTGTTCCGCTGGCAGTGGAGGTTCTGGGTCATTGAGGAAGTCCTTGATGCTATCCGTGAAGTGAATGGGCCAGAGGCTACGGTGATCAATGCGCCTGTGAAACGGGTTCTCGGCCTGCAGGTTCGTGATCTGATGTCCATTGACGATACGGCAAGAGAATCATCCGGAAGTTCTTCATCATCCGGCAGCAGTCAGCCGAGTCGTCCGACCGGTCCTGCCTCCGGCCCGACTGGTCTGGCCTCGGGCCCTGCTTCCGGTGGAGGATCCGCCAAGCGTTCCGCGGCTGGGGGCGGGGGTGGAAACAACGGCAGGAATTCCGGTGGCGCACGAAGTCAGCCGGGGTCCGCGCCTGATGCGCCGCTTGTCGTGGCATCGATTCCGTCGGCAGGAGCACAGGACTTCAACATCTCATTGACGGGGCGGATGAGCAACGCTCTGTACGATGTCGTGCTGGTCGATCTTTCAGTCGTTGCCCAGACATCGAAGATCTCCGAGATTCTCGAGTCGATTGCTGCGGACCGATTCCTGACTGTGCGAGATCTATCCCTCTCCAGAATGGATTCCTACGGGGATCTGAAGGAAGGTTTCCTCTATGGCGATTCGCCTGTTGTGAAGATGGATATGACGCTCGAGACCATCTGGCTGAGATCGTGGATACAGGACATGATGCCAAACAGCGTTCGTGCCATGCTGGGTATTCAGCCCGTCAAGACCGAGTCTGCCGAGGAATCGGATGAGGACGACTATTCCTGAATCGGCTCGAATATGCTCCGTTTTTTTATCCATGCTCCAAATGAACTGTGCCCGTAACCAAGGACAAGTGAAATGAAGACCAAGGGAATCACGATCTGGGAAAAGTACGCTGAATATCTCGTGCTTGGAATCGTGTTTGTCGTCCTGGTGATTTACATCATTGGCCAAATCACATCTCCCAACATCAAGGAGTTGGGGAGAGAGAAGATTGCGCCCGGCGATTGGCATGGGAAGCTGAAGGAAATGGGCGACACGATCAAGGCCGATCAGGATTCGAAGGCGGTTCCTGATGGAATCAATCAGGCGATCCAGTCCGGACAGAAGACCTCTTCGGTGACACTTCAGGGCTTTCGTGATCTTGTGGCTGCTCGTATTGGCCCCGATGATGCCGCCGCTTTGCCGGAGTACCAGCTTGTTCCACGGATCGCGGGTATCGGTGCCGAAATCGCCGCCAATTCAAAGTTCGTGGATGCCCAGTTGCCTCCGGCCTCAAAGCCCATCGTCTACCAGACCTTTGATCTGCTTTCAGATGGCGTGGCCAGCGAGCATGACGACGTTCGGCAGTTGGTTGGCGACTCCCCGCACGACATCTCATGGCTGACAATCGCCAGTGAATTCGATGTGGCTGAAGCTGTCCGGAGATATACGACAGCTGGAGCCGATGGCGAACTTCCATTGCCAGACAGGTGGCACAACGGGCGGGTTGATCTGCTTGATATACGCATCGAACGGCAGGAGCTGGTCGATGGAAAGTGGACTGATTCGAAGGTGATAGATGTGCTGCCTGGTCAGTTCAGTCTGAGGGACAGACTGGCAAAGGAGTCGGAGCTGGGGGCCGAAGACAGAGATGAGATTCTCGGGATGCTCGTTGACGACTCGATGAGTTCCCAGATCTCTCAACCGGACTTCTATGCGACGGAAAAAGCACGATGGCTTGAGCCGCCCGCCTTCCTCGAAGAGCAGGCGGTCAGCCAGATACAGCAGGATGACTCGGTGGATGCTTCGGCAAGGCTTCGGCAAGTCAAGCTTCGAAAGCTTGCTCGCCTTCAGAGAGAACTCGACAAGTTGGTCGAGAAGTGGGGCGAAGAGGGGGAAGGCGCCGGTGCCGGCAGTGGTCTCGGAAGCAGTAGTGGTGGCGGTGGTGGTTCCAGAGGGGGCTCGGGTGGAAGCAGGGATGCTGGAAATGATGGTGCCGCCAAGGCGCGGGCACGCATCGACCGCCTCAAGAAGGACGTACTCAAACTGAAGCAGGAGCTGGGCCTTGACGAGGATCCGGATGAGGCTTCCGGTGAAGAGAACACCACGAAAGAGGATGAGCCTGAAAAGGACGCCCCTGAGGCGACTGGATGGGTGTGGGCCTACGACATCACCGCCCAGTCTGGGCGAACGTATCGTTATCGCACCGCCGTTTCAGTCTATAACCCTTTGTTTGCAAGGAAGTTGAGCCTTGTGAAGGAGCAGGAGTCGCTGGCTGAATCAATGGTCAAGTTGGTCGATGCAAGCGATTGGTCCGAGCCCTTTACTGTTGTTCCGTCCTTGCAGGTGCTCGCGGTTCGTGCCATGCCCTCCGGGTATGAGGCGAATTCAGGACGATTGGGCTATGGAGAGGCCACAGCGGAGGTCTGGCGGTTCTATCAAGGCCAATGGTGGCCTCGTCTATTCAGCATTCAGCCTGGAGATGTCATCGGTGGGATAGCCCCTCCAGACGGTTCCGGCCAAGAAGGCCAAGAAGGTCAGGATGCAATCGACTTCTCCACCCAATGGTTCGTAGTGGACATAATGCCCCGAATTGGTGCTTCTAAGTCGGATTCCAGATATGGCAAGGGTGCCAAGATCATCATCCAGAACATGGAGAATGGATCAAGGATGATGATTGATCCGGTGGTCGATGCGGGCAAGCAGCGTCCCGGGGATGCGACATTCTAGGACCCTGCTGAGGGGGCCTCCTCGTGGTTCCTGAGCAGTGCGAGCTTGGCGTTTGTCCGCCTGTGTGTCAGGCTTTGGCTGCCAATTTTCATTCTTCAAATTCAGGGTTTGGCCCCCCTGGAGCCGTTGACAGGGGGATCCTTCTTGGTATCCTACGACTTGCGCTCCAGACGGGACCAACGTCTGGGGCATCGCTCTTTGACAAGTCATGATTTGTTCGATGATCGCCTGCCGTGTCCACCAGGATGAATGGCAGGCGTGCTGAAGAGTCTGTCGACTCCGCAAGGGATAGACAGGCAAGTTTGCCGACTCCGCAAGGGATAGGCAGACGAAATGATTCACCTGTGACATCTGCCGACAGATGTCGTTAAGCAGGTGTAGTCGAGTTCGAGACAAATCGAGGCCGGTGACTGGTAAAGCATGACTGTCTAGGCATGCTGCGAAGTCTTGTTCACGGTGATGATCACAACGCAAGTTGTCATTGTTGTCGGGGTCAGGGTGACGTGACCAGATCACCAAGGGCACACGGTGGATGTCTTGGCGTCAGAAGGCGATGAAGGACGTGGGTACCTGCGATAAGCGTTGGGAAGCCGGAAACCAGGCAATGATCCAACGATTTCCGAA
>PBAX01000005.1 GCA_002716385.1 Phycisphaerae bacterium
GACGATGATGAACGCGATCGCCAGGAAGAGGATTCCGACGATTCCGATCTGCCCCTCACCGGCCTGCAGCGACAGATCGGTTCGGTTGGAGAGATCGGTGATCGCATTGGGCATCTGGGCGATGATGCCCGCGGTCAGGATCAGCGAGACGCCGTTGCCGATGCCGTACTTGTCGATCTGCTCGCCGAGCCACATCAGGAAGATGCTTCCCGCGGTCAAGGCGACCACACCCGACATGTAGAACGCAAGCGTCGTCGATGCCGTCAGGAACTCGGGTCGAACAAGCCCCTGGGCAATCAGGAACTTCAACCACATGAATCCCTGGATCAGGCACATGGCGACGGTCGCATAGCGGGTCCACTCGGTGATCTTCTGCTGACCGCTGGCCCCCTCCTTCTTAAGCTCCTGAAGACGGGGAACCGCACTCTGAAGAAGCTGGAAGATGATCGACGCCGTGATGTAGGGCATGATGCCCAATCCGAAGATCGTTGACTGCTGCAGGGATCCTCCGGAGAAGATCGACACATAGTCGAGAAGCTGGCCCCATCCACTACCACCCTCCGAAGCCTTGGAGGCGGCATCCTTCAGAGCCTGCTGATCAACACCAACCAGCGGAATCCAGAATCCGATCCGATAGATCGCAATCATCCCGAGCGTGAAGAGGACTCTGTTCCTCAACTCGGGAATCAAGAACACATTGGCGAGTGCTTTGAGCATCAATCAGTTCCAACAACCTTCAGCGAAGGTTGATCATGCTTTCTTGGTTCGAACCCATTTCTTGAGAGGAATCTCAGTGACACTTCCGCCAGCAGCCTCGATCTTGGCGATCGCCGACTTGGACAGCTTGGCGGCCGTAACGTTGAACTTCTTGGTGATCTCACCATCCCCGAGAATCTTCAGGGGGAGATTCGCATCACGAACGATGCCGAGATTCGAGAGTGTCTCGACCGTGACATCGGCACCATCCTCGACACGTTCCTCGAGAACACGGAGATTGACGACGTGATAATGCTTGCGGAAGGCGTTGTTCGTGAAGCCCCGCTTGGGAATTCGACGAGTCCATGTCATCTGGCCACCTTCGAACGAAGGTCGACGGGAATAACCGGCTCGGGAACCAGCGCCCTTGTGCCCACGACCGGATGTCTTGCCGAGGCCACTGCCGTGCCCTCGACCGACCCGCTTGCGGGACTGGTGCTTGCCAACCTTGCTGGTGATGTCGTGGATCATCATGATGACGATTCCTCCTTGGAAACTTCCTCGACTGCTTCGTCTTGAGCGGCGGATGCGGATTCACTGCCGCCCGAGAACGAGTTGCCGCGACGGATGGATTCCTCGACCATCGTCTCACCGAGCTCCACGCCGCGAAGACGCATCGTGTCATCCTTCGATCGCAGGCCGCCAAGGCCATCGAAGACGGCCTTGCAGAGGTTCTTGGGATTGTTGGAGCCGAAGGATTTCGTCAAGCAGTCCTGGACACCAAGCATCTCGAGCACCGCACGCACCGCAGCACCGGCAATGACGCCGGTTCCGGGAGAGGCTGGCAGGAGCCGCACGCGACAGGCACCGAATTTGCCTTCCACCTCATGAGGCAGTGTCCGGCCCTGAAGCGGATAGACGTGCATGTCACGCTTGGCCTGCTTCTGCGCCTTCTCGATGGCAAGTGGAACCTGATTGGCCTTGCCATACCCGAGCCCCACACGTCCGTGTCGATCGCCAACGACGACAAGCGACGAGAAACTGAAGCGGCGACCGCCCTTTACCGTCGCAGCCGTGCGATAGACGCCGACCGTCGTTGATTCGATTCCACCTGATTCTTCTAGCATCTCAGCCATGGTGTCATTCACCACGGTCCTGACTGGAGTCAGAACCGCAGACCTCCTTCTCTTGCCGCATCAGCCAACGCTTTCACGCGGCCGTGATAGAGATATCCATTTCGATCGAAGACGACATTGGATATGCCGGCACTGGACGCACGCTCGGCCAATCGCTTGCCGACCTCTGCCGCTGAACCAGCATTTCCACCGTTGGATGGCTTGCCATCCTTCTCGACCGTCGAGGCCGAGCAGATCGTGACACCCTTGAGATCGTCGACGATCTGGGCATACATGTGCTTGGCACTTCGGAAAACGCACAGACGAGGCCGATCCGGCACGCCCATGACTCGCTTTCGTCGCCCCAGGCGACGTCGCTGTCGTCGAATATTCTTGAGTTTGAGTCGATTCATCGTAATGGCCCTCCGGCCGAAAAAACCTAATGGCAGCCTACGCGCCGAATACCTTGCCCTGCTTGCGGATGATGACCTCACCGTCGTAGAGAATGCCCTTGCCGTTGTATGGCTCGGGACGACGCTTGTCACGAATGACCGCGGCGAACTGACCGACGGCATGCTTGTCTGCACCAGTGATGGTGAGCCTGTTGTTGTTCTCGATCTCCACCTGGACACCTTCGGGAGTCTGCAGATCAATCGGATGGCAGTAGCCGATGTTCAACTGGACGTTCTTGCCCTGAAGCTTGGCATTCCAGCCAACACCGACGATGTTCAGCTTCTTGACGAAGCCCTCCGAAACACCCGTCACCATGTTCTGGATTCTGGCTCGCGTGGTGCCCCAATGTGCACGCTGATCCCGACGCCCCATGTCGGACTCCGGAATGGAGCATTGGATCTTCTTGTCGCCTTCATCGAAATTGACGGAAACACCCTCGACCCACTCGAACTTCAGATCACCCTTGGGACCCGAAACACCGATAGATCTGGCCCGGTCATCAAGCTTGATGTTGACGCCGGAAGGCACGTTGATTGGTTTCTTACCGATCCTGGACATAACACTTTCCTCGGGACATCGCCCGTCTAGGAAACAATGGCGACCAACTCACCGCCAACCTTTTCTTCACGACAACGACGATCACTCATAACGCCCTTGCTTGTCGATACAACTGCAATGCCGAGTCCCTGAAGCGGGCGTGGCAATTCATCGACCTTCTTGTACACACGGCAACCGGGCTTGGAGACACGATCGATGGATCGAATCACGTCCTCACCACGTGGTCCGTACTTGAGGTCGACACGAAGAACACCATCACGGCCGTTATCCATGATTTCAAAGTGGTTGATGTACCCCTCTTCAAGAAGCACCTTCGCAACACCACGGTTCAGGCGGTTATTGAGACAACGCACGTCATCACTTCGATTCCGGACAGCGTTCCGGATTCGAGTCAACATGTCTGCAGTCAAGTCCTGTTGTGACATCATTCGCTCCTGATCGAGACACTCATGTGCCTCATGGTGAGATTCACCAACTAGCCTTACGCATTCCTGGGATCTTGCCCTGCAACGCCAATTCCCTCAGCACGATTCTGCTGACACCGAACTTCCGATACACCCCCCGGCTACGGCCGGTGATCTGGCACCGGTTACGCTTGCGCGTAGAGAACTTGGGGGTCTTATTCATTCGTGCGAAGACTCGTTTACTTGCCATCTGGCTGAATCCCTTCCGTTTCCTCAGTCATCCTTGCGTTCGAACGGCATGCCCAGCTCCTCGAGAAGGAACCGGCTCATCTCCGGATTGGAACGCTCAAAGCAGATATTTACATTCATTCCATGCGAGAACGAGACCTGGGCCATGTTGATCTCAGGCCAGATGGCCTGCTCGGTGAGCCCGATCGAGTAGTTGCCCGCCTTGTCAAAGGCACCGCCCTTGACACCTCTGAAGTCGCGGATTCGCGGCATGGCGAGGTTCATGAGTCGGTCCAGGAAGTGCCACATGCGATCACGGCGAACAGTCACCATGTAACCGGATGGGGCACCTTCACGAACCTTGAAGTTGGCCACTGATTTCTTGGCCAGTCGCAGCACCGGTCGTTGACCGGAAATCTGTGTCAGAGTCGAAACGACCGTATCGGCGATGTCCTGCTTGAGCTTCTGGTTCTCAAGATGACGGCCAATACCAACATTGACCACGATCTTGCTCATTCGAGGCAGCTGCAGGACGTTCTTCAGGCCAAACTTCTCCATGAGCTTTGGCATGATCTCGTCTTGATACTTGGCTTCGAGCCGTGTCTTGGTCTTTTGAGCAACCATTTGTGGAATCCTCCTGCCAACCAGCCTCAGCGACGTGGGCCGCGAAGCGTGTGCAGTTCCTTGCCACCGCGAACGGCGACTCTCACCTTTGATCCATCGGACTTCTCCTCGAACCGAACTCGAGAAGGCCGACCGTCAACCGCGGGGCTGACATTACTGATATGAATCGGCATCTCCTTGCGCAACAGTCCGCCCTGCGGATTCTGCTGTGTCGGCTTGAGATGACGGGTCCTTATATTGACACCCTGCACGACAACTCGATCGTCACTCGTGATCACACGAAGGACTTCGCCGACCTTGCCAGCGTCGTTGCCTGCCGTCACCACGACGGTGTCACCTTTTTTCACGTGCCGAGCCATGTCAAACAACCTCCGAAGCGAGGGATACGATCTTCATGTAATTGCGTTCACGCAGCTCACGGGCGACCGCTCCGAAGATGCGCGTGCCTGCAGGATTGCCTTCCTTCAGGATGACGCATGCATTCGAGTCGAAACGGACATAGGAGCCGTCTTTTCTGCGTGTCGGGTACTTGGTACGGACAATGACGGCCCGGACGATATCGCCCGGTCGCACTGCTGAATTGGGAAGCGACTTCTTGACGGAACCAACCACCATGTCGCCAATGCCGGCTGTTCGCCGAGTGTAACGACCACGAGCGGTCGAGCCGCCCAGGACACCGATCACGTTGATGATCTTGGCGCCGCTGTTGTCAGCCACTTCGATTCTCGATTCCTTCTGGATCATGACATCAATCCTGCAACTTCTTGTTGCCTCTCCGCCTTGCGACGGTCAATCAAGCCTCTTGCGAAGCAGCCTCTACGACGCGGACGAGCGTCCACGATTTGGTCTTCGAAATCGGACGACATTCGACGATCTCAACACGATCACCGACCTTCGCCGCATTGTCCTCATCGTGCACATGGATACGGGTACGCTTTCGGATGTACTTGCCGTACTTCTCGTGCTTGACGAGGTAGTTGATAGCCACGGTGCACGACTTGTCCCGCTTGTCGGAATCTACGAGTCCGATTCGGCGAGCGGCCGTGTCCGAAACAGAAATATCCTTGAGATGGCTCATGAGCTGGCCCCTGCACGCATCCGCTTCTCTGTGAGCAAACGCGCAATATCCTTCTTGATTCGCTTGAACTGTGAGGTGTCCTGAATACGCTCGGTAACCCTCTGGCTCTCAAGCTCGAAGAGCTTGCGTCGCAACTGGAGGACCTCGATGTCCAGTTCATCCGTTCCCAACTTGTGCACGTTTCGTGGTTTCATGCTTCTCATCGCTCCCGGGCATCAGCCCGCAGCCGGATCACACCGACAGTCGTTTCCCCACGAACCGGCAACGCACCGGCATCTTGCGGGCGATGCGGGCCAGTGCCCGCTTCGCGAGATCCTCCGGAACACCGGAGATCTCGTACAGAATCGTTCCAGGCTTCACACGTGCTGCCCAGTAGTCGACATCCGCCTTTCCCTTACCCATTCGAGTTTCCAAGGGCTTCTTGGAGATGGGCTTGTCGGGAAAGATCCGGATGACAACCTTGCCTTCTCTACGGAGGAAGTGCTGTGCGGCGATACGCCCGGCCTCGATCTGCCTGGCACTCACCCAATGCGGTTCCAGTGCCTGAAGACCGTAGTCGCCGAAGGCGACATAGTTCCCGCGACTAGCGCGCGTCTTCATGTTGCCGCGCATCTGCTTGCGGAACTTAACTCGTTTGGGCATTCGGGGCATCGTTCGTACTCCAACAACAGTCGATGATCAGCTCAACGACGGTTCTTCCTCATCCTTGATCAGTGGCGTCCTCGCGCTCGTGCGCGACCACCAGCTGCCTTCGATTCAAGTTCGTCCTCATCCTGTCCGGTGTACATGCCCTTGTAGATCCAGACCCGGACACCGATGGTCCCGTAGGTCGTATGGCTGGGCACGTTCGCATAGTCGACATTCGCCTGAAGCGTCGACAGCGGGATGGATCCGAGGCGAGTCACGAATGTTCGCGACATCTCAGCACCACCCAGTCGACCGGCAACCGAGATCCTCACACCGAGCGCGCCCGCCTGCATGGCGGCCTCGCATCGCTGCTTGAGGAGTCGACGGAAATTGGCTCGTTTCTTCATCTGCTCGGCGATGGCTTCCGCCACGAGGTGAGCATTGGTATCGGGGCTTCGAATCTCAATGATCTGGATCTGGACCTTTCGGCCAGTCAATGCCTGAAGATCGTTCGTCAGCTTCTCGATCTCGGTACCCTTGGGGCCGATCACGAGTCCTGGACGAGCCGTCTTGAGGATGATCTTGAGTTCCTCACGCGTGCGCTCGATGTGAATGTCCGAGACCGCCGCAAAAGGTGGCGTTCGGTTCAATCGCTTGTCGCAATACTGGCGAATTCGGTAGTCCTCCACCAGAAGCTCCGCAAAGAGCGCCTTGGGGGCATACCAGCGAGACTTGTGGGCCTCGGTGATACCGACTCGGAATCCGAAGGGATGTACTTTCTGTCCCATGGATCAGTTCCCTTCCTCGAGAACAATGTGAAGATGACTGGTTCGCTTGCGGATCGGATGGGCACGGCCTCGATCCTTGGGGCGGAATCGCTTGATCGTGCGACCCTCGTCTACCCAGCTTTTCTGAACATACAGACGCTCGAGATCCGCCTCGCCCTCTTCAGCGTTCGCGATGGCAGACTTGAGAACGGCCTTGAGGTACCAAGCACCTCGCTTCTTGCTGAACTCGAGTGAATTCAAGGCTTCATCAATTCGCATGCCCCGAATCAAGTCGGCTACCAGCCGGGCTTTTCTCGGTGCGATGCGGGCGAATTTGTGACTTGCTTGATAGGCCATGACGTGGCTCCAGAATCAGGCAGGACGATCAACGTCCGGCCTTGATGCCTTCCTTCTTGTTGGTGTGACCACGGAATGTGCGAGTGATCGAAAACTCGCCGAGCTTGTGCCCGACCATGTCCTCGGTGACAAAGACGTCAGTAAACGAACGACCGTTATGTACCTGGAAGGTGTGACCGACGAACTCCGGCACGATTGTGCAGGCCCGTGCCCAGGTACGGATCGGCTTCTTGGAGCCTCCCTCCTGCGCCATGACCTTTCGGTACAGCTTCTCGTCTACATACGGTCCTTTTTTCAGCGATCGTCCCATTAGCCTTATCCGTTTCCTTGTGTCCGGGCCCCTGTCATAGAAGCCTCTTGATGGACGCTCTTCTCACTACTCAGAGTTTCAACTGTCCGTAACGCTTGCTCTTACGACGTCTCAGGATCCTGGCATCGGAAGCCTTGCCACGAGGTCTTGTACGACCACCCTTCGACTTGACGCCCGATGCACTGGCTGGTGTACGACCACCCTTGGATCGACCTTCACCACCACCCAGCGGGTGGACATCATGGCTCTTCGCCATACCGCGGACCTTCGGCTTGCGACCAAGCCATCGATTGCGTCCGGCCTTGCCCAGCTTCACGAGCTGGTGATCGGTATTCCCAACCTGGCCAAGCGTGGCTCGGCAATTGATCGAGATCTGACGAATTTCACCGGAAGGGAGCACGATGGTTGCCCAGCGGCCTTCCTTGTTGGTCAACTGGCCATAGCTGCCGGCCGAGCGACATACGCTGGCACCCTTGCCTGGCTCGA
The DNA here is from genome assembly GCA_002716385.1 of Phycisphaerae bacterium. GTDB lineage: Bacteria > Planctomycetota > Phycisphaerae > Phycisphaerales > SM1A02 > UBA1668. Next base: position 7,704 of record PBAX01000005.1, read on the forward strand.
GCTCGATGGCATGAACCTGCAGACCGGTTGGAATGAATTCCAGCGGCATGCAGCAACCCGGGTTTGGCTCGATGGCCGAATTGCTGCTGAGCACTTCGTCATCGACATTGAGCCCGATTGGATGAAGGATGTAGCGACGTTCGCCGTCTGCATATTCGATCAGAGCGATGTGGCAGGTTCGGTTCGGATCGTATTCGATGCCGATGACCTTGCCGACCACGTCATCCTTGCGACGCTTGAAGTCGATGACTCGATAGCGACGCTTGTGACCACCACCGCGACCTCGCACGGTGATCTTACCCTGGTTGTTGCGGCCACCCTTCTTGTTGAGCGGACGAAGAAGAGACTTCTCTGGACTCTTCTTGGTCACCTCGACATGAATATTGACCGACGAATTTCGTCGTCCATTGGTCGTTGGCTTGTGTACTCGAATCGCCATGGTGCTCGTACGGACCGGAACACGCCCGGTGCCGTCTCCTGCTGTTCGATCAGAACAGTTCAATCCTGTCGTCTGGGTGAATCTTCACGATGGCCCGCTTGGTCTCGGGCGTCTTCCAATAGCCATGCCGGCCACGTCTCTGCTGTCCCTTGCGATTCTGAATCGCAACGCCCTGCACACGAACACCGTAGAGCTCCTCGACAGCCGCCTTCACATCGGCCTTCCGGGCCTGTGGGCAGATCTCGAAGGTGTGACGGTTGAACGTCCCGGAGGCGAATGCCGCCTTCTCGGTTACCACTGGACGACGAATGACCCTTGTTGCAAGCATCACGCAGCCTCCTGGTTGTCATCGCTGAAGCAGGTTCCGTTGAGGAAGGCTTCCAGGGAAGCTCGATCGACAACGAGATACCGATGGTTCAGCAGTTCGAATGCATTAAGTTGATCGATGCGGATGGTGTCGACGTTCTCGAGATTTCGAGCAGACAACGCCGCATTTCGGTTATCAGGCGCCACAGCGATGAGGCAGGTTCGATCGATGCCGTTGGCCTCAAGCGTTCCCTTCAGGTCCCGCGTCTTGGGCTCGGACATCTCGAGCGAATCCAGGCACTTCACCTCGCTGTCGACCAGCTTGGCCAGAAGGGCGTTCCGATTGGCCAGCTGACGCATGCGGCGAGGCATCTTCTGACGCCACTTGCCGGTATTTGCGTCCTTGGCAAATGCGACACCACCACCCTTTCGGACAACGGTTCTCGCGTTGCCTACACGGGCGTTACCAGTTCCCTTTTGCCTATAGAGCTTGCGGGTGGAGCCTTTGACCATTCCGCGACTCTTCGTTCGAGCCGCACCTATGCGACGGTTCGCGTGGAACATCACGTAGGCCTGCTTGAGCAGGGACGGACGGACCTCGTTTCCGAGGCTGGCTTCGTCGATCTGGATCGTATCGACTTTCTTTCCCGTCTTGTCTGTTACGGGTAGTTCAATCATCGTCATTCACACCTTGGCAGCAGAGCTGCCTCTTTTCGCCTTGCCCTCCCGGGAGCTGATTGACCGCTCCAAGCGATCTCTGTCCACAAGCCCGGGTAAGGCTACGACTCGGCGTCGTCATTTCTTGTCTTCGTCTTCCGGTTCCATCATGCCGCAACACGCGGCACTGGCCTTGAAGACCACCGGCGGCGGTCGCCACCGATGCAGTTAATTACTTCTTCTTTCCAGCTGCAGTTGTCTTCTTGCGATTCAGTCGGACGGCGGGGCGAACAAACACACAGGCGTTGTTCGGACCTGGCACCGACCCCTTCACGAGTATCAGATTTCTTTCGGTATCGATCGCCACGATCGGCAGACTGCGAGCAGTCATGTTCTCGTCACCCATGTGGCCCGGCATCCGCTTGCCCTTCTTGAGCTTGGGACCGGTACCGAGATTGGCAGAGTGGCCGCCGATGGAACCGACGCGCCGATGGGCACGCTTTACACCGTGGGATGCTTCCAGTCCGGCGAAGTTGTGACGCTTCATGCCGCCCTGAAAACCCTTGCCCTTGCTTCGGCCGCAGATATCCACGAAAGGAGTGTCTTCGAAGCACTCGACAGTCAGGACATCGCCCAGCTCGACATCGATGTCGTCGGTCCGGAGTTCGCGATGATGACGCTTCGGTGCGGTACCCGCACGATGATCATGACCAATGACGGGCATCGTGCTGCGGCGAGGAGAGACATCCTCATAACCGATCTGGATGGCCGAGTAGCCATCGGTCTCCTCGGTCTTTACCTGAGTGACCACGCACGGCCCGGCCTGAATCACGGTGACGGGGATATTCATCCCTTCTTCCGTGAAGTAGCGGGTCATTCCGATCTTTTTTCCAAGCAGTGCCGAAGCCATGTCCCGGACCCTTGCGTCATTACATCATCTGGCAGGCCTTCTCTTCGCGAATAGGACCTGCCTGCCATGGCCCGTTCGCGTTTACATTTCCAACCGAGGACTACGCCTTGATCTTCACGAAGACGCCGGCGGGGACAACCAGACGGTTGAGCGCTTCGACGGTTCGTGCGTTTGGTTCCTCGATGTTGATGATTCGCTTGTGTGTTCGAATCTCGAATTGCTCTCGAGACTTCTTGTTGACGAAGGTCGAACGGTTGACCGTATAGACCTCGCGTCTCGTGGGCAGCGGAATAGGACCGGCGACACGAGCACCAGTTCGCTTGGCGTGCTCGACGATTTCCTTCGCCGATACATCCAGAGCCTGATGGTCGTATGCCTCCATTCGGATTCTGATCTTCACCGCTGACATCTACTGACTAATCCCACTAACAGAACCGAACTCTTGCAGAGTTCGTCAACCCGTTCCGGTTGATCTACTCAAGACAACGCCCACGACCACGCGGTCGAAGGCGAAACGACGATGATAGGATCCAGGCCGCCCTTGTCAAGGTCTTAGAGCATCTGAAAGGGGTTTCCCCGCGGCCTGATTCACAAGTGTCGAGCAGTCATCCAAACCATCTGCAGGTCCAAAATCACCAAGAAATCCCCACGGCGAGTACAGTCCATATATGGCATTCCCCTCGAACAGTCTCATAATTGGCCTCGTGAGCATGATCGGGCTCTTCAATGGAGCAGCCTCAGGTGCTCTTGAGATGCCTCAGGCCCAGTCCCCCTCCATTCCTGCTGCCGATAAACAGGCTCCAAGCCCCCTTGGAGACCTCTTTTTGAGCAATGAAGTGGGGATGAGCTTGCAGCTTCCGAAGAATGCCGTCGTGGTGACACGCCAATATCAACCAAATGCCTTCTTTCTGGTCCGGGATGGAATGGCCAAGCCACGATGGAGCCTCCGGCTGGAATCCCTCCAAAGTGATGATCCGACAGCTGAAATTCTTATCAAAAGGTTGATGCTTGCTCAGGAGCAAGGAAAGGACTCACCAGATCTAGAGATCCTGAAGGACACACCTTTCTCAACTGAGGAAAGCACCGGCCACCTGATCTGGGTGAAGGAAACCCTCCCGGATGACTCTCAGGTGATCTTCGGGTGGCTGGTGGTCCCCCAGGGCCGAATTGCTGGCAAATTGCACTACATAATCGCCACCGCGGTCACGGTCCCAGCCATGTTTCCTGATACGCAAACTGTTCTTGAAAAAGCATTTAAGACGATTCTTGTCAGAGGCCCGCAGGTGGCCATCGAGCGGGCCATCACCGAAGCACAGGCGACCAGAACCTTTCTTGAAGGTCTCACGGAAGAGAGGCTGAGGGCCATGGATGGGCATACGAGCGTTCGCCGGGCCTATCGACCTGGAAAGAATGGTCAGCCGGATGAGGAGATCGCCTACACGATCTTCTCCATCGAAACACAACCCATGGGCGTCATCCACAACAACCGACCGGAAAGCGATTACTCCCCAGCGGAAAAGGAAGAAGGAATTCTGGTCAAGGTTCACTCGCGAGTCGTCGCGGACAAGAGCCGAGACATCTATCTCGACATGCTGGGGCTTTACTGGATGGCCTTCGATCTTTCCCATGAATCATGGACGGCCAGAGTGACGCGAAGACAAGGTGCCGCGACTCGTGTCGAGAAGGAGTTCGGATTTCGACCCCGCACCACACTTGGCCAGCCTCGTCCGAGAGTTGTGGTCATCAAGCAGGACGATGAAATCAACCTTCGGGAACCCTATGAATGGGAGGCACCCGATCCATGGATGCCCCGACCAATGACATGGATGCTTGGATACCTTCTTCCGAGGACGGGCGAGGTGGCCATGAGCTACGCCTGCATCGATCACAGAGAGAAAGTTCCGACACTTGGGACTCGACGTGATGAATGGTCACCCGATTCCACGAATCCCGATCAATGGCAGCTCCAGACGTGGCTGGATGACTCGGGTCTCCCAACAAGTGGGCTCTACGACGATGAAGGCCTCGTCAACCAACGGAATGCCGATGGAATGCTGATCGAGACCACAAGCCCCGAGCAGTTGAAGATGATCTGGGATGCTGCGGGTCTGAAGACACGCTGAAAATCATGAAGATTCAGCGGGTCTGATCGAGAACCGCTGCCTCGATTTGCTCGGCCAGCTGGTCCATGACCTCGTCGCTGTAGAAGACCACATGCCAGTCTCTTCTCGAGGATGTCCGCCTGGCATCCCGTATTCGATCCGCAATGGCACCCGCCGGCGTGGGATTCTCGGGGCGAAGCGTCGCCAGTGTCTCGTGCATGCTTGTGAATGCCGCGCGACGCTCCTCGCTTCCCCGAGGTGCCGACTCGATCGTTTCCAGAGCAGCCCGCTTCTGCGGACCGGGCGAATCGAGCGGTACGGAAAGCGATTCAGGATCATGAAAGGCACGCCGATCATCTGAAACGAGCCCTTGTCCCAGACGGGCGATGGCTTCCGCATCGGGCAGCGGAAGCTGGACATCCGCAGTCACCATCATGAAGGGTGCCACCTCGATATCAAGCCATTGACGAAGCCACCCCTCCATCAAGGCGTCGTATCTGGCACCTCCGGTTCCATGAATGAAGAGATCGCACCCTGCCAGTCTCATGATCGCGGTGGTGACCAACGCCTTGGGGAGCACGTTGGAGTCATCGAGGTCCTGTCGACGAGCCGTCCGCCGCTGATCACCACGTATATCCCATAACGGCAATTCACCCTTTCCTATATCCAAGGGACGTATGCCGGCATCCGGATCGACACTCACTGCGGCGTTGTAGGCCTCGCAACAACGAACGGCATCACGCTGCATCCTTTCAAGCAGCCATTGACCGCATGGGGTCTTCAGAAGACGTGACGCGTTCAGAACGTTTGGCCTACCGATCCAACTGCGGTTGATATCGATCAAGGCACGAATGACCTGATTGGCCAGCGACAGATCGCCCCCGGCGTCACGCATCGCTGAACTGAGCCTGTGTAGCGGTTCACCATCTAGATCGGGCATGCTGTCCAACCAGGAGAGATCGGCTGGCTCGCAGGCGGGCTGCATGCCCAGCGAACGATCGGGCAGCGAATCGAACAGCCTGATCGAGCTGCTGCAGGGCAGGCCATCGAGATCTATGAACGGGACATCGATGAGACCCGGATCACCGGCCACCGTGTCGATGTTGAGCACCACTGAAGCCGCACCCATTTCCTGAGACAGCGTCCGCATGGCGATGAACTTGGCCACGATGCCCGGATGCCAGGTCTGGGGTGCGTGGCCGGATGCAACGATCTTCCCCGAGTCGGGAAGTCGCAAGGCCCTTCTTGTCTCTCGAATCATGTCGCGGGGACAAGGTGAACCGACCGAGGACTTTGATGGTGGGACGATCCGGATACGAGCCGGGCTCGGAGGGGAGGCGTCATCCATGTGAGGCTCCCGGCAATTCCGATTCGCAGTCGACAAGGTCGAGCCCGGCGATGGCGGAATCAGGCAGATCCTGCGAACAACGGATGATCTCCTCATGCAATGTTGATCGATAGTGACGCAGACGCCGCTGCTGATCATCAAGAGGACCACCGAATGAACGGTTGGGATCATTGTAGATCAAGCTCACGGGCAATTCGTCGATCTTGAGACCCGCCGCCACAGCCTGGACCCAGAACTGCATTGGGAAATCGTAGCCATCCACATCCAGCTTCATCTCGGAACATGAGGACACGCGATACGCCTTGAATCCGCAGAATCCATCGGTGAGTTCCAGCCCCAACCGCTGATTGATCTCATCGGTTACGACCTGATTCACCTCGCGGCGATCTGGAGGGGGCATGTGATCGGTATCGGACGGCGACAGGTAACGGCTGCCCGAGACGAAGTCGACATCACCCTGAGCGATTCTCTCGCAAAAATCCGGTATCAACGCCGGCTCATGCTGCAAATCGCAGTCCATCGTGATCAGCCACTCGAAGCCATCCTGCGCGGCCCAGTGCAGCATGTCACGAGTCGACCTTCCATATCCGCGGTTAACCGCATGTCGGACGATCTTCACGGGATGATTGGCCAATCGAGCTGGCGTATCGTCCGTTGAGCCGTCATCTATGACCAGAACATGGTCCGCGTAGGTGAGGACTTCACGCAGGACATCGTCAACGAACTTGGATTCGTTGAAGACGGGTATGCCGACAAGGATGTGATCTTGTTTGACCATCGGCGGGGGTTCAGCAGTGTAGCCGACAATGTTGGTTCAAGACATCAATTAATCAGCAAGAGAATCCCGGCGATAGAGCCTGGAACCGGTACCACTCACCCGTTCAGTGAACGATCCGCCGGCGACGGCACGCCCTTCCCCATCAGGATCCACTGCACACAGGGACATGGTCACTTTCGCATCGAGATTGTCCAGCTGCGAGACGAGAACCGCTTCGGGCGTCATGGGGGGCCTCAGGGCACCATGCTCCGGCTCGCCATGGTGACTCAGAAGGATGTTGTGAAGGACCGCAAGGGCATCGACCGGAAGCGGAGGCTCCAGATCTCTCGCGCACTCCTCCAACCAGATCGACGCTCTCGCGATATGGCCGACCAGATTGCCGTCTGTCGTGTAATCGAAGCCCTTGTGCCAGGAGAGTTCCGTGGTCTTGGCCAGATCATGGAGGAACAGACCCATCAGTACGAGATCCCGATTCAGCCTCGGATTCCCCTCGTGATCGACATATGTCTTCATGATCGCCTCGGCAGAACGCATGAGAGACCATGTGTGCTCCAAGAGTCCCCCTATCCACGCATGGTGCATGACCATGGCGGCGGGACTGCGACGAAAAGCCTTCATCAATTCGTCATCCGACGTATAGCGTCGACCCAACGCACGCATGGCCGGATGCTCAAGAGACTCGAGAAGCTCGAAGACCTCCTGATACATGGTGTCGATGTTGAAACGGGTGTGAGGCATCAACTGCATGAGTTCGGATTCGGTCACCTGCGCAGGTTCTATCTCATGGATGTTGACCTGAGGAAGACCATTGAACTCGACGACTTCACCTTCGATTCGAACGAATCCGGTGCTGGAACAATCCTCCAGATCGAATCTGTCGAGCTTCCACTTGCGGCCCGAGACCTGGCCACTCGAATCACGGAGCAAGCACTTGAGGTACTGCCCACCGTTGCGATTGGTTCCGAGCTGTGGATTGATGAGGGAATACAACCCCTCACGGAGATAAACGCCCTGCTTGAGCTCACGAATCGTCGGATTGTGCATGACATGATTGCCGGACATGCCTCCGAGGATACCAACGCGATCCTAGGATCGTGGCAGTGATTGCATGACACCCGGGACTTCCGCAGCCAGTTCCGCGGCCAACAGACCCGAATCACCATGATTGGCCGACCATCGCTCTCCTGAGACCGCATGAATCCACACTCCCCAAGCAGCCATCCTCCAGAGCGAAGACTGTTCCAAAGAAATCGATTGGGCGACAAGCCCCGCGATGATGCCCGCCAGCACATCCCCGGTACCGGCGGTCGCCAGTGCCGGTGTCCCTCGATCGCAGGCCCAGACTGAATCCCCGGAGGCCACCACTGTGCCCGCGCCCTTCAACACGGCAATCGCTCCCACCGCTTGGCTCAAGGCCATGGCAGCCTCGATGCGTTCCGTGTCCGAAGTCGGCGATTCCGAAATCCCAAGCGTGTGGGCGAGTCGACGATACTCGCCGGGATGCGGCGTCAGGACACAAGGTGAATGCGAACCGATCAATTGACCTGGATCACGAGCCGCGATGTTGATCGCGTCGGCGTCGATCACGATCGGGGTCGAACTTCGACATGACAGTATGGAGCTCACCAGCCTCTCCGCCACCGATCCGGTACCAAGACCCGGCCCGAGAACGATCGTCTGGAACATTTCCAACTGCGATCTCAGCTCCGACTCGTCATCGAATGGAATGGAATCGATAGGAATACCGGTGGCTGATGGCGACACTTCAAGGCAGTGGCCCAGAATCCCGCGAGGAGTCGCCATCACGACTCGACCAGCCCCGGAACGCAACGCGCCAAGAGCCGAGAAGGCAGGCCCTCCGACCATGCAGGAATCGGCATCGTCGCAACCGCCGATGACCATCACGGTCCCGAAGGTACCCTTGTGCGAATCAACTGGACGTGAGGGCAGAAGCCCCGGAGGCGATTGACCATCGCGACTCATTCAGAGTCCACACGAACGACATCGATATCGATATTGCCAATCTGTGAAACTATGTTGGTCATATCGGTACTCCCGGTGCCTTCCGCAAGCGACGAGGTACCGGTCGTCACATGGCCACCGCTGAATCTGACCGGCAATGTCGCATCAAGATCAACCCAGTTGCCGTCGACCATCGCTTGGGTCCACATGTGCCAGCCGAAGGCGCCCTGCTTCTTATCGCCGAAGCCCGGTGCGTAGACAAGCCCGTGAACCACTCGTGCAGGTATGCCATGCGATCTCAGGAGGGCCGCCAGCAAAACGCCGTGCTCGCTGCAGTCGCCCTCTCGCGTTCTCGCCACTTCCGATGCACTCGCGAATGCGGTGGCAAGATTCTTGTCCTCGATGTACTCGAACACGTAGGCACGCATCGCCTCGGCTCGTTCAAGCGCGGTCGAACTTCGAGGGACCGTCTTGAGAACTTCATCTCGCATCTCGAGGATGACCTCATCCTTCGGATTGATCATGGCCGACTGCCCGAGGTATTCGGGGTTCCCCTGCTCTCCGGGCAGCACAGGCTGTGGCATGTCGACATCGACCACGACAGTTGTGTATCCCTCACCTTCACCGGCGATCGTCTGACAACCCACCGATGGCAGGTCGAGAGGCGTGCCGTCCTTGGATCTCACCCTCAGGATCGCCCGTCTGGCCTTCCATGGATCCTTGATTGATCGATCCGGCTCGATGAGCAACGCCATGAAGACCTCGGGCTCCTCATTGGTTTCCTTCATCGCCGTCGCGCGATCGACCAGGGTCATCATCATCTTGCCGATGCCGATGTCGATCTCGGAGGCGACCATGAGACCATCACCATCGATCCACTGCTTCGTGACCATCTGGGGCATAGCGTCATTCACCATGTTCCAAATGCTCACATCCCGGGAATCACCCATGATCTCGAGCTCACCATCACCTACATGCGTGTAGGTCACCGTCACGATTCTTGGGCCGATCTCGGGGCTCATCGTCTTGACGTCGATCTCCTTCTCTCCAGCCTTCATCCGTTCGATGAAGTACTGCTGAGCCTGATGAGGCGTCATCCAACTTCCCTTGGGAAGTGGGAGCTCACGGGTGACGGGCGGTCCCCCACTGGTCTCCATGCTCTTGATCATGTCGGGCAGAAAGGTCCATCTGGTGATGGTCTTCATGGCACTCATGTCCTGAACCATCTTGACGGACACCGGGGCACCGGAGAGAAGCTCCTTCCATACGGACTGAACCGATACATCGATGACCATCGTGCCTCGCTTCAGCGTCATGGCCATGTCCGTCGTGGAGATCTGCTCATCTGCCTCGACCGTCGTGTAGCTGTGCTGCCATCCCACATGGGCGCCGGCTAGCCTGATCTCATACCAGTGATCCTGCTCTTGCGACGAACCGGCCGCCAACGGCGAAAGTCCCGCCAGCGAAGCGGCGAGGACAATCATGAACATGCACGACGTCTTCATTGCCTCATTCAGTTTCATCGGACTCTCCTCCTTCGGGCTTCAGCAACGGGAAGAGAATGACATCCCGAATGCTCGTACAACCGGTCATTAGCATCACAAGTCGATCGATTCCGAGTCCCATGCCTCCCGCGGGCGGCATACCGACACGCAATGCATTGATGAAATCCTCATCAAGGGATTTGAACGTGGAGGACTCGTCGTCCTCACCAGCCAGCTGCTCGGTGAACTTGGCCAACTGGACATCCGGATCGTTCAACTCGGTATAGGAATTGCTCAGTTCCATGCCGGCGATGAAGAGCTCGCCTCTCAACGCCAGATCAGGCGCCTCGGGATCGGGCCTTGAAAGAGGAGAAATGGCGGAAGGAAAGTGCGTCACGAACGTCGGGCGAGATGGATCAATCGCGGTCTCGCCCTTTTCCTCGAACAACATGTTCACGAGCAGCCAGTGATCGGTCGACTCGACATTCTCGATACCGGCCTTGATCGCCGCTGCCTTCACGCCGTCGCGATCGACCATGTCGAGACCGGTTCCCTGCTTGAACAGGTCCCCGTATCGAATGCGCTCGAAGGGCTGCCCGTAATCGATCTCGAGCTCGTCCCACCGGACGACATGCCCCTGCCCATTCGTTGCGCACTCGGCCAGTCGCCTGAAGAGCGCCTCCTGAAGCTCGAACATGCCTTCGATGTCGCTGAAGGCCTCGTACATCTCCATCATGGTGAACTCGGGGTTGTGCTGACGATCGATCCCCTAGTTCCTGAAGTTTCGATTGATTTCATAGACGCGAGGCATGCCGCCGACCAGCAGTCGCTTGAGATAGAGCTCGGGCGCTATGCGCATGAACAGATCTATGTCGAGCGCATTGTGATGCGTCGTGAACGGACGAGCGGCAGCGCCTCCCGGAAGCGACTGCATCATGGGCGTCTCGACCTCGAGAAAACCACGTTCGTTCATAAAGTTCCTGATCTCATACAGAATCCTCGAACGAAGCTGGAAGACCTGCATGACCTCCGGGTTCATGTACATGTCGACGTAACGCTGACGGTATCGCGTCTCGATATCCGTCAGTCCGTGATACTTCTCAGGCGGCGGCGCCAACGACTTGCTGTGCAGTTCGAACCGATCCGCCCATATGCAGATCTCACCTCGTTTGGTCTTGCCGACCGGTCCTTCCGCCACGACGATGTCGCCGTAATCGAGTTTGGACGCCAGCTTGAACTGAGCCTGATCGAGCGATTGCTTCGAAAGACTGACCTGAAGATCACCGCTGTCATCTCTGAGAACCAGAAATACCAGCTTGCCCATGGCACGATGCTGGATGCACCGTCCGGCGACCCGGGCTCTCTGTCTCGGATCTTCCGCCGCATCGCCCTCGTCACTCTCCTCCTGACGTGATTGCCACAACGCTTCCGCCTCTTCTTCGAAGCGAGCTCGAGCTGTTGCCAGGGACTCCAATCCGTCGACACGCTGCCCATAGGGCTGCAGGCCGTAGTCCTCACGCCAACGCTTCAATTTGTCGCGACGTGCCTTCTCGAGGCCTGATGGATCAACTGCGGGTTCGCTGGATTCGTTCTTCGTCTTCGACTGTGCCATCCGGGTACGATACCCGCCGGAACGCGAAGGAAGGCGGATTGACCTTGAACGCATCACCAACAACCGGTAACGATCGACCGATTGCCCTGATTACAGGGGCCAGTTCCGGCATCGGTCAGGCAACGGCTCGTCGCCTGGCGAGCTCGGGCACTCCCGTGGTCCTGATGGGTCGGCGACGGGAACGACTGGATGCCCTTGCCGAGGAAATCACCAGCCAAGGGGGCCTTGCCAGAGTCTCGACCGGTGATGTGACCAGCGTGCAGGATGTCACCGACGCCGTCGAGGTGGCCAATGACATGGGACATCTGGGCATACTGGTGGCCAATGCCGGCATCATCCCCATCGAACCCCTGGAGGAAACGGAGCTGGAACGCTGGCACCGGACCATCGACACAAATCTTTCGGGACTCGTGAACTGCGTCCATACCGTGCTGCCGGCGATGCTTGAGGAGAAGCGAGGCGACATCGTGCTCATCTCATCCGTAGCCGGTCGACAGACCTTTCCGGAAGCATCGGTCTATTGCGCCACCAAGGCCGCCGTCAATCATTTCGCGGACTGCCTTCGAGTCGATCTGGCCAAGCGATGCGCCAAGCAAGGCGGGCATCTTCGGGTGTCAACCGTTCAGCCCGGGATCGTCCAGACTGAACTGCTCGAATCGATCGAGCACGAGGCCACCCGTGAAGCCGCCAAGGCCTTCACGGAATCCGTCCTGGAACCGCTGCTTCCCGAGGACATTGCCGAAACGGTGGCCTGGATCATCGAGTCACCTCCTCATGTATCGATCAACGACGTCGTCATACGTCCTACCGCGATGACACGCTGAACGTCCGGAGCCAGAACATGAGACGCGCCATCTTCCTCGATCGGGACAACACCATCATCCACAATGACGGGCATCTTGGCGATCCCGATGCGGTCCATCTGATGGATGGTGTTGCGGATGCATTGGTACGCATGCGTGAGGCGGGCTTCGATCTGATCGTCGTCACCAATCAGAGCGGCGTGGCCCGTGGACTGTTCACGGAAGATGACGTGAAAGCCGTGCATCGGTCCATAGATGATTCAATAGCCCAGGCGACCGGACGCGATGACATCATTCTTGGCTGGTACTACAGTCCATGGCACCCGGAGGCGGTCATTCAAGCCTACAAGGGCGATCATCCCACGCGAAAACCCGAACCAGGAATGTTGACGCAGGCCGCAGAGGATCATGACATCGATCTCAAGAGTTCATGGATGGTGGGCGACCAGGAACGCGATGTGGAGGCGGGCATGGCCGCTGGCTGTCGATCCATTCGACTCGCCAACGACAAGACCGGCACGCGAGCGGAGTTGCGGTGCCCCACATTGACCGAGGCCACGGACCACATCCTCATGGAATCAACAGCCCAATGATGGATTCCCAGACGAATCATGTCATGGTCGTGATGCCTTCCTGGGTGGGTGATGTCGTCATGGCGACCCCTGCGCTCAGGCTGCTCCGAAGCCAGTTCAAGCAATCCAGGATCACAGCCGTCACCAGACCCGGACTCTCATCGCTGCTCTGCGGATTGACGACCATCGACGATTGCCTTGAAGTCGATCCCAAGGGACTGCTTGGACTTCTGAAAGCAGGACGCCTGTTGGCGGCGAACCGCCCGGATCAGACGGTGCTTCTTCCGAACAGCATGCGATCCGCACTACTCACCTTCCTGAGCCGAGCCGGGAAACGCAGTGGCTTTCGAAGGCAAGGGCGTGGATTCATCCTGACGCAGGCCATTGAACCGGGCACTCGGGAAGCGGGCATCCGGACGACACTCGACGAGTACATCCAGCTGATCGAAGGTTGCACCGATGCGACCTTCAGCGGCAGCAGAACACCTGAACTGGCCGTTACCGAAGTGGAGCGAACAGCTGCAGGAGAGATCCTCCCGCTGGAAGGCGACGGGTTCGTCGTCATGGTTCCCGGCGCCAACCGGCTGGACAAGAGATGGCCTGCGGATCGGTTCGCCAGAGTGGCGGAACGTCTCGCCCACGAGCATGGACTTCGCATCGCGGTCACCGGCTCACCCGCCGAAGCGCCGCTTGTGAAGGAGATCGTCGACGAGGCCCAATGTCCCATCATCGACCTTGCTTCCAAGGGCGGTGGACTGGGCGCATTGAAGGCCATCCTCCAGGCCGCGTGCCTTGTCATCACGAACGATACCGGCCCCAGACATGTCGCCGCGGCACTCGGGACACCCGTCGTCAGCCTCTTCGGTCCGACCGATCATCGCTGGACGATTCTGCCGGGAATAGCCGAACATCGACTGCTCGCCGAACCATTCCTTCCGGATGTCATGACGGCCGACAAATGCACACAGGTCTGCAGAATCGATCGCATCACGGTTGAGGATGTCGCCTCAGCAGCCGAATCACTGCTCGCCTCGGATTAGGCGCCATCGAACGCAACGCCCCACGCAGAGCGCATCGCCTCAAGAAACCTATGTCGTCGACATCACCGGCAAGGCCGTGTTCTATCTCGACATTCAATCTTTCAAGCATGCAGGCAAGTGATCGAGCAGGATCCCGATCCCGAACCACGCCAACAGGATCGATGAGCCAGACGTCGTGGGTCTTCTCCTGAATGACGACATTGCTCAACTTGAAGTCCCGATGGCGAAATCCAGACTCGGCCAACTTCGCCGCATGACATCCCAGCTCGCTCGCCAATCGGCGAATGTCCCTCGAATCGGTCTGTAGAAAATCCAACGCCGTGAGGCCCGGGATGAAGGGCATGCGCAACTTCACGACCGGGCACCAACCGATCCGACCGATTCGAAGCGAACGAACCGGAGGTGTCTTCAGAGAGGCGATCGCGATCCGACCCGCCCCCCTGCAGTGCCTCAGAGGCTGGGCGATCCCGATCAGCAACTTGAAGGCGAACCAAGGCGTGATCGTCCAGGACTTGACGGTCTCCGTCTTCCCGTTCGCGACACGATCGATCCAGACGGATCGCCCACGCTCCCGCTTGAGAATCTGGATGTTGCCTTCCGGATCGTTGGACATCAGGCACACCATACCTCGGCTTCAACGGGTGCCCCCGTATCCGGAAGCGTATACTGGCCATCCGGGAGCCTTCTCATCATCATCCAGTCCAATACGAATGGGCCGACGAAGCCTCGCACCATGCGAGAGGCCGTTGCCCATGCGAGAACGCGCGATCAATTCGGGCATCCGATTCATCTCGCACTGGCCATGGCCTATGCCTTCGTTCTTCCATTGGACATGGTTCCACCAGCCAAGGATTTCGTCCTGGCAGGCCTGCTGATCTTCACGATTTTGCGTCTGCCCAAGATCTTTCGCTGCTATGGACCGATATGGCGAGATCCACTGACTTGGTGGATCGTCGCCTGGCCGATATGGATGGCCATCAGCCTCAGCTGGACCCCCTCCCTCGAATTCGGCGCAGAGGAACTGCGAGCCTGGCGGATGGTATTGATACCCAGCTTGTTCTGGCCGGTGATGCAGCATTATCGATTGCTCATCGGTGCCTTTCTTGCAGGCTGCATCACGATTGTCCTCTACCAACTTGGCCAGTTCATGAGCCTGTTCGAACTTGGACTGGACATTCAGGGCCGAGCCGATGCCGGCATGCACCCCATTCTCGCCGGCAGTCTCTTGTCCGCGGCATCGATCTGGTTTCTCTCGGGCATCTATCACTGGAGAGGCAAGCGAAGTGCCGCGGCAGCAGCCGGACTCATCATCACGATCGTGGGACTGGTACTCACCGGCAGTCGTGGCCCGTGGATCAGCCTGACCATAAGCGCAACCCTCCTCACTCTGGGCGTCATCCTTCTCTGGCCACCTTCAAGAAAGTGCATAGGGGTCTTCAGCGGCCTCGGAACACTTGCGATCGCAGGCGTCATCATGCTGGATGTCTTTGCCCTTTCAGGACGTTTCACCAATCCCGTGCTGGAGCGTGTGGATACCGCCCTCGCCGAATACCAGACTTCGCCGGACGAGAACTCCTCCTTGACCAACAGCGAGTGGTATCGATCTTCCGTCGGATATCGTCTTCTCGCATGGGAAGCGGCTCGCAGCGTCTTCGAGCAGCATCCCATCATCGGAAGCGGCGGCGGTGGCATCGCCGCCTATCTGGACGAAGCATGGTGGCTGAACGAACCTGGCAAGGATGAAGCCGGCATCACCATTCGCAAACAGCATCTGAATCCGCACTCGATGTACCTGCAGGTTCTCGCGAGCACCGGCATCATTGGTTTCATCCTGATGGTGACACCCATGATCATGAGCTTCATCAGGCTCGCCCGGCGAATTGGGGAACCCATCTATTGCGGGGCGGGATTCGCGCTCGTTTCCTGGGCCGTCGGCGCGACCTTTGACAGTTATCAGATGGTGGGGACTCAAGTCGGACTGCTGATGCTCGTCTATGCCGCCTCACTTGCCGCACGACCGAAGTACGGAGCAAAGGAACTCAAATCATGATGGCTGCCTGGATCGCCTGCATGGCAGGTGGATATCTACTGGCTTCGATTCCATTCGGCGTGCTGATTGCCAGCAGCCAAGGCGTGGACATACGGACGCAGGGATCAAAGAACATCGGCGCGACCAATGTAGGGCGTGTGCTTGGTCGCAAGTGGGGGCTGCTGTGCTTCTTTCTCGACATGTCCAAGGGCGCGGCACCGGTGATCGTCTTCGGTGTACTTGCCGGGATCTACGAGAAGCCGCTGCATGAGACGGCGACTGACTGGTGGCTCTGGATGGCGGTCGCCATGGCCTGTCTGTTGGGTCACATGTATTCGATGTTCCTTCGCGGAGGCGGCGGAAAGGGAGTCGCCACGGCTTTCGGCTCGCTGCTGGGAATGTGGCCGCTCATGACCATTGCCGCCTTGATGGCATTCGTGGGCTGGATCGTGATCGTGCTCCTCACCAGAATGATTTCACTTGCCAGCGTATGTGCCGCCTGCTTGCTCCCATTCGGAGTCCTATTCCAGGTCTACATGGAAAGTCGAGCAGCAGATGGCGAGCCATTCAGTCTTCGTGCTGAAGAGGCCTCCGCGGCCATAGTGGTGTCCATGCTGCTGGCGTTGCTGGTCATCTGGAAGCATCGAGGAAATCTGGCTCGAATCATGAAGGGCACCGAGTCGAAGATCGGTCGTTCAAAGTCCGATCCAGACAACCAGTGACCAGGCGAGCACGACTGCAAGCGGAAGCTTGAGGTCAATCAAGTCCTTTGTTCGATTGGCTGGTATCGCATGCACCATCACGGTCGCTGCGAGGAGGAATGCTCCAAATAGAATCGAAGGCCCCAACGGGCACAGACCCAGAGCGGCCGCCGACGCTATCCACACCAAGGCAATCGCATTCAACGCGATTGCCAGCAACCATGTCCGCCCCGTACCGATGAGACCTGGGATGGTGACGGTGCCGTATCGACGATCGGCTTCTGCATCATCGACATCACACAGCATCGCATCCGAGAAGACATGGAGAAGCAGGAATCCTGCGACTGCGATCAATGAACCGGCCGATGCATCCCGACACTCAAGCAGCATGACCAACGCGACAATACTGATCGAGACACAGGCATTCTTGAACAGAACCTGATCCTTGGGCCTCCTCGAAAAGCCGCGATGGCTGTAGAGAATGACTCCAATCGGCGCACCGACAACTGCGATGAGAACCCACGGGGATCTATCCGCAGCCATCGCCATGGCTAATCCAATCAGTCCGAATGCCAGCAGACGGATGGACCCGCCCCACTTCATCAGAAGATCCAACCGTGCTTGATGAGCCATCTGATCGGAGGGATCGATGGCTTCGGGTCTCAGCCGTACGCGATCGACCAGATAGGTGCCGATGGAGACAGGAACGGCTATCGCCAGCGAGCCCCATGGAATACGCCCATGAAGTAGAAGCGATGCCAATAGAACACAGCCACCTACATAAAACCCCACCCAGATGGCCAGATGCCCGAGAACGGCGAAGGAGGACCGGATCAACCCCCGGCCGCGAGGCGACAGAGCCTGAATGGAAAGTGAGGATGTGGATATCCGTGCAGCCACGATGACATCGTAGCCTCACGGCCGGTCCCAAAGGAACACTCCGCATGAGGCGGTACCATGTGCGGATGAGAAGCCATCCGATCCATGAAGGATTGGAGAGATTGGTAACGAGGAGCTAGACCAGGCGTGTCTGACGATTTCAACCGCTACCGTTCGCCACTTGAAACCCGCTATGCCTCAGACGCGATGCAGGCACTCTGGTCCGATGCCCATCGGTTCGGCATCTGGAGAAGGCTCTGGCTCGCGCTCGCCGAATCGCAGAAGGAACTGGGTTTGGATATCTCGGAACAGCAACTGAAGGCCATCCGAGAGAATCTCGACAACATCGACTATGAAGCAGCCGCGGCTCACGAGAAACGTCTCCGTCACGACGTCATGGCGCATGTCCACACGCTCGGCGACTTGGCACCCGAAGCCCGCGGCATCATTCATCTCGGCGCCACAAGCCAGTTCGTCAACTGCAACGCAGAACTTCTGATTCTGCGGGATGCGATGAGACTCGTCGCCGCGAAGACCGCCGCATTGATCGTGGCCCTTGGTGACTTCGCGGATCAATGGAAGGATCTCCCGACACTTGGATTCACCCATTACCAACCCGCCCAACCCGTGACAGTCGGCAAACGAGCCGTCACTTGGGCACAGGATTTCTGGCTGGGACTCGAGGATCTCGAGTTCCGGATCAACTCCCTCAGATTCAGAGGAGTCCGTGGCGCCACAGGCACGCAAGCCTCCTTCCTTGCGTTGTTCAATGGCGACGACTCGAAAGTGGACGCGCTTGATGAGCTGGTGACCGGGAAGATGGGATGGCCTACCGATCAACGACTGCCCGTGACCGGACAGACGTACCCACGCATAGTCGATGCCCAGATCACTTCATCAATCGCAGTCATAGCCGCCGCCGTTCACAAGACCGCCACGGATATCCGTCTGCTGGCCAATCGCAAGGAAATCGAGGAACCATTCGGGTCCAGCCAGATCGGCTCCTCGGCCATGCCCTACAAGCGAAACCCGATGCGATGTGAACGCGCCTGCGGCATGTCGCGATTCGTCATGACTCTGGCAAGCAGCCCGTTGCAGACCGCTTCGACCCAATGGTTCGAACGAACGCTCGACGACTCGGCAAACCGGAGACTTGTGCTGCCTGAAGCGTTTCTGGCTCTGGACGGGTGCCTTGACATCATGCGTGACGTCCTCAGTGGACTGGTGGTCTACCCTGAAACGATCAAGCGGAATCTCGATGCCGAGCTGCCATTCATGGCCAGTGAAGAACTGCTCATGGAGGCGGTCCAACTTGGTCGCGATCGTCAGGAGGTCCATGAGGCAATTCGCCAGCACGCCCAGCTGGCCGCTCAAAAGGTCAAGTCCGAAGGTGCCCAGAACGATCTCATCGAACGTCTCCGAGGCGAGCCCCTTCTGGATGGAATCGATCTGGAGGAGATCCTTGAACCGGGGCGGTATGTGGGCCGCAGTATCTCGCAGGTGACGGCCTTCAACCAGAATGTGACGGCGATCGTTCAGGATAGATATGCCAGCCAAACCCTGGATGCCGCGCATTTACACGTCTGAGATGCCTCTTCGAAGGCTGAATTTGACAAAAGATCGGAAGTCCACTGCCAGACCCCATTTATGGCACCCCTGAGGGGACATGGATCCATTTTTAGGGCTTTAAATGGCTATTTTGAATTGAAAATCTGACTGGGATAGCCCTGTTTTTTACACCTAAATCGCAGGATTTGGCTCTGCTGGCCGATAAGGAATGGCAAGAGCCCTAGAGTGGCGCCTGCCACCCCACTTCGGGGACAGGGCCAAGATCCCGATGCCGGCAGAGGCCGGAGAGGTACAGATGGAATCTTATGAAAAGCTGAAAAGAGTTCTTGATGAAATCCAGGACGACGTAGACAAGTGCCGTGGCGGCAACAAGGCTGCTGGCACCCGCGTCCGAAAGGCCATGCAAGACATCAAAAGCATTGCTCAGGAAGTCCGCAAGGAAGTCCTCGAAGTACGCGACAAGCCCACTCCCTGATACGGGACAGGCCCTAGCGTCACTTTGCGACACGATCAGCTTGCTTTCCGAAAGCCAAGCAAGCTGATCGTGCCTTTACCCAGCCCGGTCCTTGACACCGTCCCCTGAACACATGGGACCTTTCAGGAATACAGTGCTGGTCGTGGAATGAGTTCCTCCATCTGATTGTCTCTGAAGCCTTCAGGCATTCCACCGAGACTACCGGGACATCATGGCAGATCTACTATTTGATATTTCAGACATCGACATGGACGGCTGTTTCCTGACACCGGATCAGGTCGCTGAACACAATCCTCAACGAGGCGACATGCGTCATCTTGATCATGTGATCTACATGGACGAAAACGCTTCCAAGGCCGTTGGCGTGAAGATGGTTCATGAGGATGAGTTCTGGGTCCCCGGGCACATTCCAGGGCGGCCGCTTCTACCCGCGGTACTCATGATCGAAGCGGCGGCACAGCTGTCCAGCATTCTCTACCAGTTCCGAACCAAGGAAACTGCGTTCCTTGGATTCACTCGGTGCGACAAGGCCGTCTTCCGCGGACAGGTCGTTCCCGGGGACAAGCTGCTGCTGCTCTCGAAGGAACACAAGTTCCAGCGGCGACGGTTCTCCTGTGACGCACAGGGTGTCGTCGGAGACAAGGTTGTCTTCGAAGTGAAGATCACCGGCATGCAGCTGTGACATCGGAACACCGTGAACTGATCAGCAACTCAGAATGAGCCGAAGCCCACGAATGAACGTCGGGCCATCGGTATCGCAGAGCAGCCACGCTCGAAGTTTGGACAGTAGTTGTTCACGATGATGGGGCTTCCATACCAGCCCCAGCCCCGAGGACCACGATAGCTGTCGTAGTAGGGCGATGGATACGCCCGCATGAATGTCGATCGTGCCACGAAACCGCTCGAGTTGTAGTGGTTCCTGACCTGGCCGTCCCGAGATGCATAACGACTGAGGGCGTCAAGACCGTCATTGAACATCGAGGTCTTTGGGCTGCCCGTGGAGATCGACCGAATCATGCTGTTGGCCACGGTGTTCAAACTAGGCATCTGAGCAGATGGAAGCGGCATGACGATCACATCGCCGGCCAACGACCAACCACTGAGGCCGGCCGTCAAGATGCAGATAAGAAGGTTGATTCGGCTCATGTGAAGCTCCGGACCGGTTTCATCGTATCCTAGCATTCGACGACGTCGAGCAAACCACCTTTCTCCCAACCAGCCATTCAAGTTGATCATCATGCCGCTTCCACCACTGCAATTTCATCCGATCATGAAACCCAAGGTCTGGGGAGGGCGCAAGCTCGAGGAATACGGAAAGCCTCTCCCACCAAAGGACGCCATTGGAGAATCATGGGAGCTGGCGGATCTTCCCGAGTCCATTCCCGATGGCAGATCGACCATATCGGGTGGAACCTTCGAGGGCAGCACTCTTCAAGATGTCATTGACCACGATGCGACCGCCCTGCTTGGCGACGTCTCCTTGTCTCCGGAGGGGGGCTTCCCACTTCTGCTCAAGTATCTGGATGCCAACGACAACCTCTCCGTACAGGTCCATCCCGACACGGACTACGTGAAGAAGCATCCGGAGGCGCATCTCAAGTCGGAAGCGTGGCACATCCTCGACGCGGAGCCCGGCAGTGTCATCTATGCGGGGCTACAGCCGGGAGTGGATGAGGCTTCGTTCGCCCGTGCCATCGCTGATGGCACGGTCGTCGAACAGCTCGTCGCCATCCCCGCCGTCCCTGGAGAATGCCACTATCTTCCCAGCGGCACCTGTCACGCGTTGGGCGCAGGTGTTCTGGTCGCCGAGGTGCAGACTCCCAGCGACACGACTTTCAGAGTCTGGGACTGGGGCCGTACCAGCCGAACGCTCCATGTCGATGAAGCCCTCCAGTGCATCGACTTCTCAGGGCGTTCGGTCCAAACCCCACGACCCGAAGCAGTGAGCGCCGATGGTTGCGATCGAACCATGCTCGTTGATGTCGAGCACTTCACCATCGAACATCTGCAGTTCGATCCGGGTTCCTCTTTCACGCCTGATCAATGCGATGTACCGATTGCCCTGATGGTTCTGAGCGGTCATGCGGACATGGAACATGACGAAGGTGTCCTGGCACTGGCAAAAGGGCGCACACTACTGCTGCCTGCCGCCAGGTCATCCTGTCGTATGAACATCACCGACGAACTCGAGCTGCTGGCCGTGACACTCCGGCCTGCCTGAAATCAGGCCTTCAGATCGATGATGCGCCCACACTGGACCCCGGTTGCCGCCTCAAGCCGATCGGTCGGACGCGCATACAGTTGATACGGTCCCGCTGAACGAACGGGTGTCATCGTCGAGGAATCGAAGTCCATTCCACCTGGCACTCTGGCCGCAACCAGTTGGCTGATGGCAGTTGAAGACGCGACTCGAGAAGCCTGCGTGGCAGGCACCGGTACAGATACCGAGCCAGTCGCAGAGAGACTGGGTTCGGGACGCGACGTGTTGCGTACCGGTTGGTACGCAGCAACCGCCCGGAACGGGTATGGCCCACCAATATCCATGATGTCAGAGTACCTCCTGAACGGCCCTTGCCCAGTCATGAACACCGATTTCCCACCCGGTGTTCATGACGTCGAGAGATCCCTATCGGAGCACCCAGCACGATGCCTTGAACTAAGCTAAAGACCAATAAAGCCACCTGCAGAGCCATCTGAGAAGCATCCGGACTCCTCAATCGGCATCTATTGCGGGTTCTGAAGGCTCGAATCCAGCCCTGAATTCAGAAAAAAACTAGTAGGACTTGGCCCAGACCACTCTACCGGCACTGGGCTTTCCAGTGAATGGGCAGGTACCTGGTTCACCCAGGTCCGTCGGAATGCAACGGACCGTGACACCGAGCTCGGCCTTGATCTTCTCCTCAATGTCGCTGTCACCACTGAAGTGGGCCATGGCGAAGCCACCATGGATAGGAGTCGGTTCACCGGAAGGCGCTGTGAAGAAGTCCCTGAAGTCCTCCTCGGTATCGATGTCATGCGTGTTCTCATCTCGAAAATCGGTTGCACGAGCAAGGAGTGACTGCTGGATATCCTCGAGCATCGATGTGATTCCGGATACGAATTCCGTGCGTGGGACACCCTTCTTATCCTTGGCGGATCGATCACGACGCGCCATGAAGACGGCGTCCTCAGCCATGTCGCGAGGTCCCACTTCCACGCGTATGGGCACACCCTTCTTGACCCATGACCAGTTCTTTTCGCCCCCCCGCATGTCCCGGTCATCGATCTCGACCTCGATGTGGCGACCATGGAAGGCCTGCACGCGAAGATCATCCGCGATCTTGTGACAGTAGTTCATGATCATGGCCGGATCATCCGCCTTGAACGTGATGGGCATGATCACGACATGAACCGGCGCCAGTCTTGGCGGCAGGACCAGCCCATCATCGTCGGCGTGGGTCATGATCAATCCACCGATCAACCGGGTGGAGACTCCCCATGAGGTAGTCCATGCATTCAAGCGGTCGCCATTTTCATCTAGGTACACGATGTCCTGGGCCTTCGAGAAGTTCTGGCCGAGAAAATGGGACGTACCTGCCTGAAGCGCCTTTCGATCCTGCATCATCCCTTCGATGCAGTAGGTCTCCACGGCTCCCGGGAATCGTTCGGCAGCTGTCTTCTCACCTGTGATCACGGGCATCGCCATCGTGTCCCGAGCAAAGGAGGCATAGACGTTGAGCATGCGAATCGTGTGCTCACGAGCCTCCTCCTCGGTCGCGTGGGCGGTGTGCCCTTCCTGCCAGAGGAATTCGGCGGTCCTCAGGAACAGACGCGTTCGCATCTCCCATCGCACCACGTTCGCCCACTGATTTATGAGAAGCGGAAGATCTCGATAGGACTCGATCCATCTGGAGAAGGCATCGCCGATGATCATCTCGGAAGTCGGCCTGACGACGAGCGGTTCTTCTAGCTCGCCAGCCGGCACCAGTCCTCCGTCCGGACCGGCCTCCAGTCGATGATGCGTCACGACGGCGCATTCCTTCGCGAACCCCTCCACATGCTCCGCTTCCTTCTCGAGGAAACGCTTGGGAATGAACAGCGGGAAGTAGGCATTCTTGTGACCGGTGGCCTTGAACATCCCATCAAGGATGTGCTGCATGTTCTCCCAGAGCGCACAGCCCCAAGGCTTGATGACCATGCACCCTCGAACAGGTGAGTTCTCCGCCAGATCCGCTGCACGGACGACCTGCTGATACCACTCGGGGTAGTTTTCGCCTCGCGTCGGGGTGATTGCCGTTTTTGCTGCCTTTGCCATTGGATGAGCAGCGTACCCTCTAGCCTCCCGACGTGCCGTAGGATGCTTATGTGAGCACCTCCTCAGCCGACATTTCGACGGGGCTTCTTGGCCGATCTCTGATCCTCGCAAGAGACATCAAGCTCAGCCACAGTGTCTTTGCCCTCCCATTCGCCCTTCTTGGGCTGTTCATGGCGGCCTGGCCAGCAGCACCTCTTTCCTCCGTCACAGTGGAACATCTGGGCATCTCCATTCTTCTGGTCGTCATCGCCATGGTTGCCGCCCGTACTGCCGCCATGCTGGCCAATCGATGGCTGGATCACGACATCGACTCGAGGAATCCCAGAACAGCTGGGCGTGCATTGCCATCGGGCAAGACGAATCCACAGACGGTACTGGCTGGGCTGGCTGTCTCGGCTGCTGTGTTCCTGCTCACCTGCCTGCTCTTTCTGATCCTGCTTGGCAACTGGTGGCCTCTGATTCTCGGCTTCCCGGTCCTCGCCTGGCTCTGCCTGTATCCGCTGCTCAAACGCATGACATGGGCCTGCCACCTCTGGCTTGGCGCATCACTGGCCATGAGTCCACTGGCTGCCGCCATCGCCGTGCAACCCGAGACGCTCATGCATCAACCGGCCCTGTGGCTTCTATCCGGAATGGTCCTCTGCTGGGTCGCCGGCTTCGACGTCATCTACGCGTTGCAGGATGTCGACGTCGACAGGCAGGAAGGTCTCCACAGCATTCCAAGCACCTTCGGATTCAATGGCGCCCTCTGGTTCAGTCGAATACTCCACGTGATCGCCGGCGCCTGTCTTATTCTGGCATGGTCGCTTGATCAGCGTTTGGGCGGCGTGTTCCTCGCGGCTTGCATTGCCGCCTGTCTCCTGCTCGTGATCGAGCACCTCACCGTTCGAAGATGGGGAACCAGCCGTATGGCCCTCACGTTCTTCACACTCAATGGTGTCGTCTCATGCATTCTCGGCGCAGCAGGCGTCATCGATCTGGCAACCGGGTGACCGGCCCTGAATCACGAGACGAAAAGGAACAACCGCGGAATCAGCATTCGCCCCAGGCGGCAATGACCGCCAGGATGTCTCCAACGTCGACGAAACCGTTGTTGTCGATATCGAAGTTCGGATCCGTCGTTCCAAATGCGCCAAGCAGACCGAGCACATCCTCGACATCCACGACGCCGTCGTTACCGACCACATCCTCCGGACATGGGCTGTCCTCGATGCATTCGGCGAATGTGATCTCGATTTCATCGACAGCCGCTTCGACCACGGATCCTGCGAGCACATCCTCGACGATGAACCTGACGCGGAAATTGCTGCTTGGATTGAAACCGGGAACGTCATCGAGATTGAATTCGACGAAGTACCAGCCTCCATTCACCTGATCGCCGGCTGGTCCCACGATTTCCAGATCGAGCCAGGTGATCCCACCATTGTCGGAGATCTGGGTCACGAAAGTGTCCTCGTTGGGAGCCGACCCCGACGAATTCGAGAACCAGCGGGCGTACGAAAGGATGCTTCCAGGCAGCGAGGCGTCGAGAATCGGCGAGATCAGGATGACATTGCCGCCATCGACATCCGAATTGCCGTCGACATTGTCCGTCTGCCAGCAGAAACCGCTGCCACTGGCATCGGCTGGTGCATCGCCACGATCACCTCCACCCACGGGAATGCCGCGGTCCCAGAAGCCGTCCGATGCACTTCCACTGGTCGTCCATCCGGGATCGGTGTCGCAATTGTCCGTGAAGACTATTTCCTGTGATGAGACCGGTGTGGCCGTGAACAGCTCCGATGGAGCGGATGCCGGCATCGTCGCCACGCCTCCACCGTCACCACCGACGGCGATGTAGAACTCGGGAGCACTGGTGCAGCCGAATGTCGGCAAGGTGGCTTCATAGTTGTCACCACCGAGATAGTCCAACGCGACTTCGGTGAAACTACCGGCAGTGCTGCGATAGCGAAGCACAGCTTCGGAAGGCACAGGGTCTTCACTGCGAGCAGTGATCGTGACGGGGAAAGTGGTCGTCTGATTGGTCCAGACCGTCGTAGGCGGCCCACTTGGCAATTCGATGCTCAATGGCGTGGCCGTGTACTCCATCAGTTTGAGTACAGCCTGGAAGTTCTCCTCCGCGCAAGGTCGGATCTCGCTGGGCGCCGGATCGAATCCTCCGGGCTCGCCGGAACCGGGCCTCAATTCGATGCAGTAGGCACGTGAACCGTACTGGTCGTATGGCCAGTCGATGAGGGTGCCACTGGCGCAGTAGAGGATGTTGCAGGGGTTGTCATGCACGTAGTTCTTTCCGTACACGCCCTGTATGGCATTCGACATGTCGCCACCAAGCGAATGAAGCTCGTCGAAGTCCGGCGGCGGAACCGTGGTATAGCCACGTGGCTCGAGAATGAGCTGGGAGTACGCATGGAAGTCGACCTGGGTCTTGATGTTTCCGTGGTTGAGCATGAAATCGCCCAGAGCGGTGACTTCAGGCTCGGACATCGATGATGGACCTACGTAGATGTCGCTGCATGTGTCGTTGCTGGTGCTCTGTCCACCGTTCCAGTCGGAACCCCAGTTGCGGTTCAGATCGACACCCTCGCAGGAGCCGCTATTGTCGCGACGATTCTTCCGCCAGTAGCGATCGCCGCCGGGTGAATAGGAGAACACATACCCGTCGGGATTGCTCACAGGCACCACGATGACCTCGATCTTGTCGAGCAGCGACGTGATCTGGGGGTCTTCGCCGTAGGCGGGCAGCAGCGTGTCGGCCATGTAGATCGTCGTCATCGGCGAGATCCATTCACGGGCATGCTGACAACCATTCAGGAAGCAGGCCGGACGACCATTGTCTTCGCCGGCACGGATGATGATGCCCCTGATGTCCCGCCCCTCGTGGGATTGTCCGAGCACGATTGGTGTCGTGAGATCGGGATAGTCCGCGAGCATCTCGTCAAGACGGTTGTTGAATTCATCCAGTGTCCTGAAGTCCGCATAGAAATCGAGGCCTCGCGTCGCCCTCATCGCCATTCGTTCGGCATTTCGCTGCGCGATGAATGCAGATAGATCCGGAATCATCTCACGGTAATCGAGTCCCAACGAATCGATGAAAGATCTCGAATCAGCATCGACCCGCCATGCACTCACCCCTGGGGCGGGCGTGCAGGCCATGCTTCTGACACCCTCGTCTAGAAGAAGCTGGAGGATGCCGCCATCGGGCACATCCACCTCGACGATACTCTCGCCCGCGTAATCCTCGGGGGCCGGCATTGGAATGCTGGCTGTCGCCAGAGACGACGACACAAGGGTGGCGATGCCCATAAGACCGGCCAGGTGGTGGATTCGATTGATCACAGGATCTCCTCTCAGATGTGATAACAGACAATCCGGATGATGCCCGTCATAGGATCCAATCAATTCAGTATGAGGGAAACCGGGCGGATCGCAAGCTTATAAGCCCCATTCAGCCGCTCAGGCGAGGGATCCCATCGGATCCCAGGCTGGCAGCACGATCGGATCGGCCTCCCAGGCCTTCTGAAGGGTCTCTGGCAGCCTTTCCCGGTGAGCAGCGATCTCCAGGACGTACTCATCGAACCAGTTGTCGTTCATGACCTGGAACCCCTTTCGACCGACACGATCCTCGCCCCACGAGTTCTCGACTCGCCAGCGATGCACGCCTTCATCACGGACATCGACACCGGTGAAGAGCATCGCATGGGTCATCAACGACTGGTGATAGAGCAGCCGCTCCGACTTGTCCAACGAAAGTGGTGAATCGAAGATCCGCTCGTACTGGTAGAGATCCGTATCCCAGATACCGATGTCACGACGGAACATCTTGCCCACATCGCAGCCGAACCAGACAGGCTCGCCATCCTGGAGGACCCCCGAAGTGATGTCCTTCATGGTGCCCATGCCGACATTCAGATACTTGACCGGCTCACCCCCGACGATGTTGCCCAGATATTCGACCGTGAAAGTCCGGCCGATCGGACTGTCGGGACGAGGGTCGTTGACGAGACATGCGTAGTTGTCGAGATCGATCTTCACGTACTTCTCGGCGAACGTCCGGGGCGTCATCAGTCCGTCACGGTGGAACTCCCGATCCTTGTCGTTCCACTGCCAGTTGAATTCCGTGGGAGGCGTACCCAGATGCATGCACAGAATTCGCCAGATGACGGCCAACTGTCGATCCTTCAGGGACCTGGCCGCTTCCGCGGAACCACCACCGGTGACCGACTCCCGGATCTGCTTGGCGAATCCACGGAGATACCACTTGAGTATGCCGTTCATCCTCATGGTTCCCGAAGAGGACTTGCTCTCGGGCATCACCGACTTGGGTACCAGACCGTGCTTGCGAACGATGTTCACGAACATGTTCCACTGGCCACCGTCCTCGACCGGATTGTCCAGAAGGAAACCCACGGTCCGATCATCGAGGTCGCGATCGGATGTCTCGATGATGGACTCGAGGAACCAGTTGGCACGCTCGAACTTGTCCCAGAACAGCGTGTAGTTCTGGCTGAACTCAAACTGCTTCAGATTCATGGCCTTCATGGCCTCGACACGGAACAGATTCAATGCCGCGAACATCCAGCAACGCCCGGACTGCTTCTGATTCGTGACCTTCCAGTCATCCAGGAGCGTCGAGAACGTGAAGTCCGTCTCCGTCACGACCTCGCGGTTCAGGGCCACATCGTCGATGCCGACCTGAGTGATGGCATTCTGGCTCATCCGCCAGTTGGGATTCTCATCGAAGCCCGATCTCAGGCTTTCGATGCACTCGGGTGTGATGACTGCTTCGGCGGGGAAGGACGATATTGAATTGGCTGGGGCCGTTGTCACAGGATTCTCCTCATGTCTGTGGAACGAACGATTGTAGGCATCTCCATGATGACCGCAAACACCGATATGAAAAACACCACGCTCCGGGACCTGGGTCACGGAGCGTGGCGTGGGAGGGAGAATACGACACCCGAAGGGTGCGAGAGAAAATCAGTCCTTGTCTTCCTTGACCTCGTATTCGGCATCGATGACATCACTGTCGTTCGATGGAGCTTCGGGCTCCTCAGTGTTCTCGGAAGACTCCGCTGCCGCCGCTTCGTACACGGCCTTGCCGAGCTCGGTTGAGCTGTCGTTGAGCTGCTTGACGGCCGCCTCGATGGCGTCCTTGTCGTCACCCTTGAGCTTGTCCTCGAGGTTGGCGACATTGGATTCGATCGTGGATCGGATCTCGGCATCGACCTTGCCACCGTGCTCCTCGAGCTGCTTGCGTGTAGCGTAGACGATCTGTTCGGCCTGATTCTTGATCTCGATCAGTTCACGACGAGCCTTGTCCTCACCCGCATTGTTCTCGGCGTCCTGCTTCATCTTCTCGATCTCGTCCTTGGATAGACCGCTCGATCCGGTGATCTCGATGTTCTGGGACTTGCCGGTGGCCTTGTCCGTAGCGGAAACGTTGAGGATGCCGTTGGCATCGATGCCGAATTCGACTTCGATCTGAGGCATGCCACGAGGTGCGGATGGAATGTCGGTCAGATCGAACTGGCCCAACGTTCGGTTGTCCTTGGCGAACTCGCGTTCACCCTGAAGCACGTTGATCGTGACCGACGTCTGGTTGTCGGAGGCCGTCGAGAAGGTTTCCTTCTTGGACGTGGGGATGGTCGTGTTCTTCTCGATGAGACGAGTCATCAGGCCACCGAGCGTCTCGACACCAAGACTCAATGGAGTGACATCCAGAAGCAGGACATCCTTCACGTCGCCCTGCAGAACACCACCCTGGATGGCGGCGCCGATGGCCACGACTTCATCGGGGTTGATCGACTTGTCCAGCTCCGCTGTTCCGAAGATCTCCTTGGCGATCTCCTGAACCTTGGGGATTCGGGTCGAACCACCGACCATGACGACGTCGGAGACACCCGAGGTCGACAGCTTGGCATCCGTAAGGGCCGTCTTGCATGGACCCATGAGCCTTGTGAACAGGTCGGCGGCCAGCTCCTCGAACCGAGCACGGGTCACCTTTACCTGGAGGTGCTTGGGGCCGGAGGCATCCGCCGTGATGAACGGGAGATTCACATCCGTCTCAAGCTGTTGCGAGAGTTCGCACTTGGCCTTTTCGGCCGCTTCCTTGAGTCGCTGAAGCGCCATCTGATCCTGACGTACATCGATACCGTCGGTCTTACGGAACTCGTCGGCGATATAGTCGATCAGGACCTGGTCGAAGTCGTCACCACCGAGGTGGCCATCACCGTTGGTCGCGAGCACCTCGAACACTCCATCACCGATGTCGAGGATGGAGACGTCGAACGTACCACCACCAAGGTCGAAGACGGCGATCTTCGAGTTGGACTTCTTCTCGAGACCGTAGGCAAGCGCGGCTGCGGTCGGTTCGTTGATGATTCGCTCGACGGTAAGGCCGGCGATCTCACCGGCATCCTTGGTCGCCTGACGCTGAGCGTCGTTGAAGTAGGCGGGCACCGTGATGACGGCCTTGTCGACCTGCTCGCCGAGATACTCCTCGGCGATCTGCTTGAGATCACGAAGAATGACAGCGGAGATCTCGGGTGGTGTCTGCTGTTTTCCACCAGCCTCCACCTTCACGAGATCGTCTCCTCCACCGACTACGGTGTAGGGAACCTGCGTTTCCTCGGATTGGACTTCATTGTGGCGACGTCCCATGAAACGCTTGATCGAATAGATCGTGTTGGTGGGATTCGTCACCTGCTGATGTCGAGCGGGCTGGCCGACCAGACGGTCGCCCTTGTCGGTGAATGCCACGACCGATGGCGTGGTCCGGTTTCCGGATGAATTGATGAGAACCTTCGGCTGATCACCTTCCATCACAGCGACGACAGAGTTGGTGGTACCGAGGTCGATTCCAATGATCTTTGACATACGCGGTCTCCTTAGCTCCGACTCAGGGCCTCTTGGGCACATCCGAGTCGGCTGTAAATCATGTTTTAAGCAGCCTGATGGGCTGCGTCTGACATATATGAATGCAAGCTAGGTGCCACGCCAAATGCCCTTTAAGCACCTGAAAACGGCGATGTCACTCATTTGATCGGCCATAAGGAGGTGTCTTGCCGTGGTGATTCTGCCAGTTTGGCGGGAAGTGTAGACTTGCGTGATGCTCCGGATAGGCCCCGTACAGCTCGATTCACCCGCTCTGCTGGCTCCCATGGCAGGCCATACGGATCTCCCCTTCCGCCTTCTGTGTCGGGAGCTGGGAGGCGTTGGATTGGCCAGCACGGATCTCTTGAATACGCATTCGGTGCTGCGGGAGGACCCCAAGGCCATGCAGTTGGCAGCCACCTGCGAGGCCGATTCGCCCCTGTGCATGCAGCTCTACGGCAATGCCCAGGACCCGCTGCCCGAGGCAGCATTGTGGGCGGTCGATCACGGTGCGAAGGTGGTCGACATCAACATGGGTTGCCCGGTCGACAAGGTCGCCAAGAAGAATGGCGGCAGCCTGCTTCTGTGCGAACCCGACTCCACGATCCGATTGGCCGAGAAGATCGTCGAGACCGTTACTCCACGCACCGGTGTTCCGGTGACCGCCAAGATCAGACTCGGATGGGACGATGACTGCATCGTCGGACCGGAACTGGCGCGTGGACTTGAACAGGTCGGCATCGCCGCCATCACGGTCCATGGCCGCACGACCAAGATGTACTTCAAGGGATCGGTTCGCCATGAAGGAATCGCCGATGTGGTCGACGCCGTCGATTCCATACCGGTCATCGGGAATGGTGACATCAAGACCGCGCAGGATGCGCAGGACATGGTCGATCTGACGGGTTGCGATGGTGTGATGGTTGCTCGAGGTTCACTCCGAACCCCCTGGTTGTTCCGGGCCATCAGAGCCAAGCTTGTCGACGGCATCGATCTTCCGGAGCCGACGATGCTGGAGAAGCTCCAGGTCATCGAGCGCCATCTCGATCTCGTACTGGAACATCAGACAGAACGCATGGCACTGCATCGACTCTGCAGTGGTATCGCCAGATACGGCAAGACCATGGGACATGTGAAACCCCTCAAGGAAGCCGTGCGAACATCGACGACATCCCAGCAGATCCGCACCGTGTTGCGAGATTGGATGGATCGAGAACAGGCGATCGCCAGCGAAACGTCCATCGCATCAGTGGCCTGATGAGGGAACCGTCCAGATGGACGCGTGGTTGGAATCAATGCTTTTCGTTGCCATGTAGCGTCATCAACCCGCCACGACGCCGCTCATCTTGAAGATCGGCAGCAGCAAAGCCAGTGCGACGGCACCGACCAGCAGACCCATGCCGATGATCATGATCGGCTCGATCATGGTCGTCGCCTTCTTGACTGATACATCGAGCCTGTCCTGCGAGAAGACGGCGACCTTCTCCATGACTTCCGGCAGACGACCGCTTCGCTCACCCGCCGTGACCATGGAGGAGACGTTCTGGGGCATCTCCGCCGATTCCATGAAGGCCTTGCTCAGCGGCATGCCGTCGCGAACCTGCGTCTCCATGTCCAGCCACACACGATTGAACACCTCGTTGCCGGTGATGCTTCGACAGATGCTGATCACGTCAAGAAGGTTCACGCCCGCCGAGAGCAAGGTCGACATCGTTCTCGATGCTCGCGTGAGATATAGATTCCTGAAGATCCCACGCAGTCCTGGCACATGCAGCTTCAACCAGTCGCGACAGAAGATTCCGTTCCGACTCCGCTGCCAAATGAACAGGAGAACCCCACTCACAAGGAGCGCCGGGAGATAGTACATCCACTGCGTGGTCACGAAATCACCGATTCCCATCAGGACTCTTGTCGGACCAGGGAGGCTCGCCGAACGCATTTCATAGACCTTCGCGAATCTCGGGAGGATGAAGATCATCATGAACAGAACGACGACCGCACCGGTTCCAAACATAAAGCCCGGATAGATCAGGGCGCCCCGTACCTGGCGAGCGGTCTTCTCCTCCGAACCCAGATAGTCCGAAATGCGAAGCAGCATCTCGGACATGGTTCCAGAGGCTTCCGATGCACGGACAAGACTGACCATGACCGGTGGAAAGATCTTCGATCGACGACTCAACGCATCCGAGAATGACGACCCGCCACAGACCTCTTCGGTGAGACTACCCAGCACGGACTTGAACTCCGGACGCTTGGTCTGGTTCGTGACGGCCGTCAATGCCTCCGAGAGCGTCACGCCCGATTCCAGCATGACACCCATCTCCTGGCACATCGACACCACATCGCTGCGGCGAACCCGACGGGCACGCTGATTTGCCTGTACGAGCTGGACATCAGCCTCTACCTGTGCAGACACGGAGGCATCGCGAATACCGGTGACGACGAGACCATCGGTGCGCAGCTGCGCAGCCGCACGCTCCGGCGTTTCGGCTGAGAGCGTTCCCGTCACTGGCTGCCCGTGCTGGTCACGAGCTCTATAGGCGTAGGTACTGGCGGCGTTCATCACAGACTCGTTGCGGAAAGGACTTCCTCTGGGGTCGTCAGACCGTTGCAGACTTTCTCAAGACCATCCTGCCGCAGACTCCTGAACCCTCGTCCCTCCACGAGGGCTCGGAGATCCTGCAGCGTCACACCCGAGGCGATGGCATCGAGGATGCCCGCATCGGGAACAAGTAGTTCGAAGATTCCGATCCGACCAGCGAAGCCGGTGTGGCGACAACGACCACATCCACCACCCTGATATAGGGTGTCCCACTGGCAACCGGATCGTTCCAGCGCTTCGGCGATGCGAGGCTCGGGAACATGAGGCTCCTTGCAGTGAGGACAGATCTTGCGGACTAGTCTCTGCGCAAGCACACCGCGAAGGGTGGCGGCGATCAGATAGGATTCCAGACCGAGGTTCCCCATTCGGGTGACCGCACTGGTCGCATCATTTGTATGCAGAGTCGAGAACACCAGATGGCCGGTCAATGCCGCCTGCGTGACGATCCCGGCTGTCTCGCCATCACGGACTTCGCCGACCATCAGAACATCGGGATCCTGTCGAAGCATGGAACGAAGCGCACTGGCGAACGTGAATCCCGCTCGCTGGTTGACCTGAGCCTGATTGATACCCGGGATCTTGGCCTCGATGGGATCCTCGATGGTTGAGATGTTGATCTCGGGAGAGTTGATCATCGAAAGCACGGAATACAGGGTCGTCGACTTACCGGAACCGGTGGGGCCTGTCACCAGCACGACTCCATTTGGCTGTTCGACGATGCTCTGCCAGGCGGCAAGCGTGTCGCCGCTGAATCCAAGCTGATCCATCGAAAGCCTGTTGTTCTGACTGTCGATGATTCGAATGACGATGGTCTCACCGTGCTTGCCCGGCATGGTCGAGACACGAAGATCGATAGGCCGGCCTTCCAGCATCACGTTGAAATCGCCGTCCTGAGGAATACGTCGCTCGGAGATGTCCAGATTGCTCATGATCTTGACACGACTCGCGATGGCGGCATGCATCTTGTACGGAGGCGACAGCTTCTCGTAGAGCCGTCCATCCACGCGATATCGAACACGTAGTCGATGATGATCGGGCTCGATGTGGATGTCGGATGCCCGTTCCTGAACCGCGGTGAAGATGATGTAGTTGACCAGCTTGACGACGGGACCATGACCCGCGACTTCCTCGAGATCCGCGATCTCGGTGACTTGTCGTTCGATGATGCTGAAATCCTGCTCATCGATGTCCTCGTAGATGTCGTCGATGACGAATACGTTGGCTGCCGGAAGGTATGACTGGATCGCCGACTCGATGTCGGAACGGGTCGCTGCCACGATCTTGATGTCGTAGCCGGAGATTCTGGCGATCTCCTCCACCAGATAGAGATTCGCCGGCTCGGAGACGGCAACCGTCAACGTGTCCCGCACCAGGAACATTGGAAGAACCCGATGCTCCTCGATGAAGTCGCGTGGCAATGCGTCAAGTGCCCTCGGGTCTGCGATGCGGGCGACCTGATCGACGAATGGGACCCCATATCCCTCTGCGATCACCTCGAGAACATTGGCCTCCGAGACCGCGCCGATCTGCTGAAGCACCTCGCCCAGAAGCTTCTCGTGACCGCCCTGCGACTGTTGTTCAAGCGCCCGATCGAGATCACTCTGCGAAATCAGATTTCGCTTGAGGAGCATCTCGCCGAGAGGCAGCTTTGGAAGCGCTTCGACTGCTGTGAATCGAGTAGTTGTCATGCTGCCTGACCTCCCCATCTGTTGCCTGCCAACTGACGTGCGGCGTCCTCGATGGTGTCGTGTATCTGGAAACGTCGTTCAAGTCTCGTCACCGAGAAGGTGATTGCGGGCTGTCCCTGAAGCGATGCGATTCGCATGGATAGACCTCGACGCTCGAGCTCCTCCTGAAGCCAAATCAAAGTCTCAAGCGCGGATGAATCGAGTCGTTCCAGCTCGCTGCATTCGATGACCAGACCTGTCCGCGCCTCTTCCATCCACTGACGACAGCGACGACGCATCGATTCGGAATCATCGATCGTGAATTCACCTGTGAGTCGGAGAACCGCTCCACTCTTGTGTTGTTCCCAGTTCATCTTCACGACATGTTCTCCCTGGAATGAGGAATTGAAGCCTGATCTCGGAAGACCTCATGACCCTCGACCATTCGCTTGTAGGCCGTGAAATCGAGTTCAAGGAAGAGCGGAACCAGTTCGGGATCGAACTGCTCGCCGGAGCTCTTTGCCAGTTCCTCGAGAACATCTTTGCAGTCCATGGCCGATCGATATGTTCGGTTCGAGCACATCGCGTCGAAGGCATCCGCCAGCGCGATGAGTCTTGCGACAAGAGGAATCTCATCCCCTGCCAGACCTTCCGGATAGCCACTTCCATCCCAACGTTCATGATGATGCAGAACGCCTTCAAGAATGTCCTCGAAACGAGGAATGTCACGCAGGATGCGATAGCCGATTCTGGGATGCTCGCGGATGGCTGCGTACTCGGCGACCGTCAGGTCACCCGGCTTGCACAGAAGCTGCTCGGAGATGCCGATCTTGCCGACGTCATGTACAAGGCCGGCGATGTGCATTCTTGCAACCGTTGCCTCGTCGAGACCGGCGGCATGAGCGAGCTGCCTTGTGAGCAGCGCCACTCGACGCGAGTGACCGCACGTGTAGCGATCCTTGGCATCGATCGAAGCCGTCAAGGCCTCGAGCGTTCCCAGGAACATCGCGTTGAGATCGTCATAGAGGCCGGCGTTCTCGAGGAAGATGGCCATGTGACTGGATGCGGCACCGAGCAACTTCATGTCGACCGATGACGCGGATGAATCAGTCCCTTCCTTCTCACCGGCGATCAGGAGTCCGTGTACTCTTCCATCGCGGACAATCGGATGTGCCATCGCCGCCGTACCCAGATCCGAGAGCAACGTGCCCGCCGATGGATGCCCGGCGACCACACACGAGGAACTCGAATCGAGAATGCTCGCGAGCGTCTCGGCCGTCTGCTCGATCGACGAGGCTGGAAGACCGGGTGTTCCCGAGACGATGAGTTCAGGCTTCTCGGATCCACGGGGCTGGACCCAGGTCGCAATCCACTTGTATGGAAGCGTGTGCAACAGTTCGTCGCACGCAAAGGCTATAAATCGATCCGGACGCTCCACGACATTCATCCCCTGGATGATCGTGTAGAGCAGATTGATTTCCTCATAGGTCTCGCCGAGTTCGCGACCGACTTCATCCAACGTGCCGGTGTGCGAATCGATCACCTGCTGATCGTGCCAGTTGAAGCGGAACATCGCCGCCAGCCTCGGCACCTCGGAACAGGATGGTGGATTCAGACCAGCCAGCATCCGTACAGCCATCTTGGCATCCAGTCTTGCAGCTTGACACATGGCGTTGAACTGCTCGGATTCCGAAAGCTTGTCGGTTGGAATGGCGGCGATCACGTAGCCGGTACGTTCACGTCGTTCCTGAACAGGAACGGGTGCCAGCCAGAGACCCGGCATGGCCTCGAATGCGGTTGGCTGCGATTCTGCGTTCCACTGCTCGACGGCTGCTGGAAGCGAATGGGCCAGCATGGGTGAGCGATGAACGAGATCGCAGAGCCAGTCACGACGTGTCGAACGTCGAGCTTCCGGCTTGCCCTGGCGATCGCACTGCATGAGAACCAGCCCGATTTCTCGAAGCCGCTGCTCCAGCGTGGTGACCTGAGCTCGTGTACGGATGGTTGAGAGGAGACTCATGCGGCCTGCGCCCTTTCGGACTCTTCCGATCCAAGCAGAACCTGAACCATCTGGATGAGGAGACGAGGGCTGAAAGGCTTGCTGACGACTTCCTTGATATTGCCGTTGGCAAGATCGTCATCGGAGAGTGCATAGCCTCGGGCCGTCAGAATGATGACCGGGATATCTCTGGTGTCCGCTCGACCCGCAAAGGCTCGACAAAGATCGGTTCCGGTCATGTAGGGCATCTGGAGATCGGTGATCACGAGATCCGGCGATGCGGCGATGGCCACATGCAGGCCTTCTTCGCCATCACTGGCAGTCAATACCTCGTAGCCCGCATTGCGGAGCTTCAAGGAAAGTACGTGCTGGATGTGAGCCTCATCATCGACGACGAGAATTCGCTTGTTCATGACCGACTCCTAGGCTGCCATGGCCTTGTGTTCGCTCTCTCGTCCCGGCTGAAGGCACATGGGTACCGTGAACCAGAACTTGGAACCGAGCCCGAGACGGGATTCAAGGCCGATTTCACCGCCGTGCAGGGTCTCGATGATCTGCCGGCAGAGACTCAGGCCCAATCCAGTGCCTTTGGCTACTCTTTTATAATTCTCAATGCGGTAAAACTTTTCAAAGACTCGAGCAACATCGTCCGGAGGGACGCCGAGGCCCGTATCCGACACCGCAACGTGGACTGAACGCTCCAGATGGTCGGAATCGGCCGAAATGGTCACCCGACCACCCTCGGGGGTGTACTTGATTGCGTTTGAGACCAGATTGACGACCACCTGATAGAGCATGTCCGCATCACCAACGGCATGCAGATCCACTGGTGCCAGTTCACGATGAATGGCGATCCGCTTCTCACGAGCCTGTGGCTCGAGTGTCTGGAGCGCCCGATCGATGAGGCCTTCGAAATCGACGGAATCACGTTCGACCTGAACGATTCCAGCTTCGATGCGACTGATGTTAAGCATGTTGTCGACCAGACGGCTCAACCGCTCGGTCTCGGCCTGGATGATGCCGTAGAACTCCTGACGGGAAGCCTCGTCATCGGCCTCTCCATCAACGAGCATCTCCACATACGCCTGAACGGATGACAACGGTGTTCTGAGTTCGTGACTGGCCTTGGAGACGAATTCACTCTTCAACTGTGCGATCTCGCGTTCGCGAGTCATGTCGTGAAGGACCGTGACGACAGAAGCCACGTTTCCATTCGGATCCGGGAGCGTCGACAGCATCGCGACACAGTTCACAGGATCCTCGTCTCCATTCTGGATGACATGATCCAGCTGCCGAGGTCCGCATGGGGATTCTCGCATCTCGCTGATGAAACGGCAGAGACGCTCATCGGAGATGATCTTTCGCATGGGCTTCCTGACCGCCTCGGAGACATCGAATCGAAGCAGCCGTGCAGCAGCTGCATTCACATGGACTATCTCATCGAAGGCGTTGGTAACGATGACTGCTTCACGCATGACACCAAGCACCGATTCGGATCTTGATCGCTCTGTATTGGCGATTCGTTCTCGGATTTCGAGATCACGAATTCGAGTCTGCCAGACTGATTCACGCTGAAGAACGGTCTGCTGTACTCGGGCCAGCGAACGCATGAGCGGACGCATCCAGATTGGTGTCCTGGGAATGGTGCATGGCTCCGGATCACCGAGGCGATCCGAAAAGCTGACGACGGCTTCACAGACTCGTGCCGTGAACAGGCAGCAGACCAGGAGTACGGCCCACAGCGAGGCCCCGAGGCCAACGGTCAGCATC
Organism: Phycisphaerae bacterium; assembly: GCA_002716385.1. Taxonomy (GTDB): domain Bacteria; phylum Planctomycetota; class Phycisphaerae; order Phycisphaerales; family SM1A02; genus UBA1668. The sequence continues at coordinate 46,575 of PBAX01000005.1, forward strand.
GTCCAGTCTGCTCGGTCGATCGGGAGACTGCCCCATCCTGAGACCATCAGTATCGCCATGACGGCGACTGTGGTCGCAAGCAGGAAACTCCCGAGTGCCATGGTGAGGAGGGTCTTCATGGGTCGCTCGGAAAAACAAGGACGGGAGGAGTTTTATGGGCCGTTGCCCAGTATTCCCGTCACCTGCACTCCATCGGATCCGTCGAGGTCCGACTTAACCGCGACTTTCCATGCTTTTGCAGCTTCTACATTCTCACCCCTGCGCATATGGATGCTGGCCAGCAGCGCATTGGCGATTGGATGCTCCGGATGGGCTTCCAGAGCCCCTGAGAGTACTTTCCGTGCCTTCTCGAGATCTCCGGATTCTCTGGCGCAGACGGCTAGAAAGAGCCTGGTGTTCAGGTTATCGACCCCTGCGGCATTCAAACGATTCGCGCAACGTTGGAGCGATCTCCAATCACCCAATTCCCATGCGAACAATCCGAATTCCTCCCAGACTTCCATGTCGTCGCCATGGGCCATGGCAATGTCCTGATACGTAGAACGTGCTTCGTTGTCACGCCCCAGAGCACTGAGTCCCCTGCCCTTGATGAGCAGCATGTCCTTGCCGAGGTTCTGATCATGGAGTGTCTGGAGTTCCTCGATGCCACCGAGCGCACCGGCATGGTCCTCGAGTCGATGACGCACACGAACCCACTCTTCAAGAAGATGTACATCGTCGGGCGCTAGAAGACTGGCCATTTCATATGAACGGCTGGCTTCGTCATGACGTCCTCGCATGACCATCAACTGACCATGTAGATGATGGAGCGAGGCGTTGTGCTCGAAATCATCGAATCGCTCGATCAGTTTCCTCTCCGCTTCCTCGAATTCCCCCTGAGCTATCAGGGATTCGACGGACGCCATAAGAAACTGAAGCTTGTCGGGATCCAGTTGACTCGCCTTGTGGAAAAGATCACTTGCGATTTCATCCCGAGAGAGACGTTCGTAGACGATTCCACAGAAGTAATGGGCTTCGGCATGATCTTCATTGAGTTCGATCGCCTGCTCAAAGGATCTGTTCGCTTCCGCAAGTCGATCCAGCTCCATCAGGACACGACCACGAAGGACATGATGGTCCGTACCCTTTGGATATCGAACGACCGCCTGATCGGCGAGATTCATCGCCTTGTCGAGCTGGCCGGTCTCGAACGCCGTGGTGGCCTGCTCATGGAGCATGCCGGCATTGACCTCGTCCATCCTCGAATAGGCCTGGGTACGCATCTCCTTGCCTCGCTTGGAAACCCCGCATCCTGAAAGGAGGACCATGGAGAACGAAGCAAGAACAACAACAGTTGCTTTGAACATCTTCAGACCTTTCATTTCCGATCCTCGCCTACTTGAGCCAGGCCCTGCGCCCCCTGGGCTTCTTCGGATCCACCGGACCCGAACGAGCCCTTGGAGAGACTGGCGTTGAGTGCTTCCGCGATGTCGGTATCGGATGGCGGAAGCGATGCGGAGACGTCCTTCTCGATGACCGGATCAACGGGCAGCGTTTGCGAAGGCGCATTGTCGGGATTGAAATCGGGAGTCGGTGCCGGATTCAGCGTATCCGCCGGCATGTATTCCATCTCGCGATCAAGGATCCTCTTGTGCAGCGATTTCTCCCACGTTTCATCCGACATCTCGGAGGAGAAGGATGATCGCAGTCGACGCATCTCGGGCTGCATCGAATCCAGGCGAAGCGAGTTGTTCGCATAGAAGAGGGCAAGATCGAGTTCACCGTTGCGATAGGCTTCGAGCGAATCGCGGTTGTAGTTGGAGGTCATGCGATCACGGCTGAACGGAAGCAGGCCCGATCGCGTTCCGACTCGAACGGAATCGAGGATCTCCAGACTGTCACGCCCCTCTTCCCAGAGTCGTTCATCCTGGACAACCGTAGGTGTCAGCATGAAGATGATCTCCTCCCGAAGAATCGAATCGTCCTGGCCGGTGAAGGCCGCCCCAGCCACTGGAATATCACCGAGCAACGGGACCTGATCACGCTTGATCAACGTCACTTCACGGAAGAGCCCGCCAAGCACGAGCGTCTCACCATCTCGAACCCGGATGTTGGTGAAGACCTCGGAGGTGACTTCGTCGGGGATGCTGACGGGATTGCCGTTGACGTCCGCGACTGTGCGCTGCTGCGCTTCGGACAGGCGGGGATAGAGTTCGAGACGAACCATCTTGTCGGGCGAGATGTAGGGACGGAACACCAGATGAATACCCGTATCGAGATATTCGACGGTCTGTGTCGTGGTGGTCTCGGTCTGTGTCGTCGAAAGATAGGCGACGCGTCGCCCGACCAGAATCTCGGCCTTCTGCCTGTTGAGACACATGACCTTCGGACGGGCGATGATAGTGGTGTCCGAAACCTCGTCGAGTGCTCGCAGGAACATCGCGAAGTTGTCCTTGATGACACCGAACTTGAAACCACCGGCATCCGCGGTCTTCCCGACGTTGCTGACTGTTCCCAGAGCGTTCGTGGTCGACACGGCGCCGTCGATCAGGCTGTTGACTGTCTGAAGCGGACCTCCGAGAACATCGGTGAAGTTGATGCTACCGATGATGCTCCAGTCCACACCCCAGGCGTTCTTCTCATCGACCTTGGTCGAGAGGATCGTGCCCTCGACGAGGACCTGGGTCGGGGAGACATCAAGTTCCTTGACGACATCATCTATCTCAGCGAGCACTTCCGGATAGTCGGAGACGATGAGTCTCGCCGAGTACGCCCAGGAATCGGTCCCATTGTTGCTTGAATCAGGATCGAAGGTGCCGTCGACGACACCCATGGGAACACTTTCACCGACACTGCTGAGCAATGGCTTGATCACATCATTGGCATCGTTTGCCGAGATGTAGAAGAGATTGAATATTCTGGTCTCCACCTGCCTGGCTGCGGACTTGATCGACTCGATCTCCTGCAGTGGATGCACGTAGATGAAGTTCCCTTCCTCTATGTATCCGTATCCATTGACGCGGAGTATCGAATCCAACGCCTCGTGGAAGGTGACGTCGTAAAGATTGGCGGAAACCGTAGCGGCCACGTCGCGGCCGGCGATGATGTTCTTGCGGGACTGGATGGCCAGCATTTCGAGAATCTTGGATAGATCCGCATCCTGAACAGCCAGATCGACCGTTCCGAATTCAGTCATCTCGACGGCTGGCGAACCCTGCTCGGCCGCGGTATCGCGCTGGGCACGCACGTCTCCTTCCATTCCGATTTCATCCTGACCCGGCTCGATCTGAGCATCGGGTGGATTGAGCTGATCGGCTGGTCTGTTGGGATCGTCCTGAATCTCCTGCGCAAGCGCTGGGCACAGAACGAATCCGAGGCTCATGAAGAGAACGACTAGTAGATTTCTTGACATCATTGAGGACAGCAATCGAATTTCAGCGGACATGCACCATCTCCCGCCTCCCTTTCACTGGCCGATCGGGGCTCAATCAAGGTGCAGCACGTGCTGCACATCCCCGCACCGGATCAGCACCGAACGATCCCGCACCTCTGCGAGTTCGATCCGATGCCCCCCTCCAGTCAAGTCCTGGACAGTCGTGCCGACCCGGCACGTCTGACCACTCACAACGGCCACCGATCCCATCACCGCCTCCAGACGGTGAGACACCAGGGCACTGCGTACGATGTCGGCCGGTAAGAGGCCCGACTTTGAGTCTTCGTCAATAGTTTTCCTGTTATTGATTACGGGCGGGTAATACGCAGGATTGACCTGAAACGGATTTCGTATCGGACCCTCTGCAACAGGCATGACCCGTCGAACAGGAACAGACTCTACAACCGGGATCTTCTCGGACGCCGCGTCATTCGACAGGCCGGGATTCGCCATCGCGACCCGCGGCATGTCCTGAATAACGATCAATCTGGTCCAGAAAAGCATGCCGACGGCAAGCAGGGCGCAAAAAACACCGAAGCGTTTTCGATCCGCGGTCAGCTGGAGCATCAGCCTTCTCATTGACAACCATATGCGTGACATCATTTCTTGCTCCCCTCATTCGCCTGATAGATGGCGTCTATGGATATGCTCGCCTTGAGACGATCCAGGCCGCCCTTCTTTCCGCCACTGGAGATGTCGAGACCGGTGATTCGAATCAGATCGGAATGACTGGCACACCGATCGATAACCGAGCAGATCTGCTCGAACCCGGCATCCAGGTCCACGATCATGGACAGACCCTCGTAGCGGCCTTCACCATCGACATTGTCACGACGACCACTGACCGTGAACGTCTGATCGGCCACACGCGTCCCATCCACATCGAGCGATATGGCGCGAACGAGTTCGGCGACCTGGGCGTTTTCAGGAACATGCCGACACTTGGAATCTCGAATGGACTGCAGCTCGCGGACGGCTCGGGTCTGTTCCTCGAGTGAATGACGAGCATCCTCGAGCCGACCGATCTTGCCTTCCAGCGAGGCGATCTTGGAGGAGACCCTGGCTGCACGACTGTAGTTGGGCCAGATGAATCCGAAGACGGCCACCAGAATGAACAGCCCCAGAATTCCGAGATATCCCTGTTCAAGAGTTCGACGATTCATGAACCACCTCCTGAGACAGATGCCAGATCCGATCCGCCGACTTCCCATGAACCCTTGAGATCGATGGTGAATGTCAATTGGAATGCTCTAGCCGAAACACCACGAACATCACGGGACCGCGTGAACTCGAGTCTCACATCCTCGAACGGTTCTTCCTCTGTCAATTTCTGTACCAGTGCGGCCACATCGTCATCCGATGCAGCGAAACCACTGATGCCACCGACGATCCTCCTGGCGAAGGATGACGTGCCCGGGCCCTTCGATCGACGGCCGGAATCATCCTCGTATTCGAGCAGCAACTGCTCAAGCGTGGTGCTGCTCGGAAGGGCGATGACAATTCGATTCATGAGACTGTCCATTCGAATCGGCATGGCGACCCGGTCATAGGATTGCATCGCGGACTCGATTTCAGTTCTCACCATCTTCATGTCGGCGGCCTGACGCTCAAGCTGAAGTGCCTGAGCCGCTCTTGACTCGGCCACGAGGAACGCCTCTTCAAGACGGTCGCTTCGAAGCTGCGAGTGGGTCGCGAAGGCTACGAGAATGCCCATGGTGACGACACCAATGGCAATCAATCTGCGCAGACGCTGACCCGCCATCGCACGGCGACGGATGGCATCCGGCATGAGATCGATCATTGTCCCACTCATGCGGCACGCTCCAGACGTCCAGCCTTCCGGCGGGTCTTGGACATGACGAGACTTCTGAGGCTGAGCCCGGAAGCGGTGACCCAGGCCGAAGCGGATCCACCAACATGGGATTTCACGTTCAGAAGACTTGATTCCAGACCGGCAAGCGTCCCAAGCTCGTCATCGAGCTCGACCGGCATTCCACAGCTTCTCGCGATCGTGTGCGCCAGACCCGGCTCACGTGCCTCGGTACCCGTAAGCATGAGACGAACAGGCTTCTGACCCTTGAATGTGACGCCGTAGTATCTCAGGCACATGAGTATGTCCCTGGAGAGTTCTTCAAAGAGAGGTCGCAGGCATTCATGAACGGCTCGATCCGTTGCAGGATCGATTGTGGCGATGTCTATGCCAGCCATTGGCTGCAAGCGAGCCTGCCTGAGCTCACTGGCGGCATCGATGTCCAGGCCCAGTTGATCAGCCACTCTGGCGTCCAGATGACAACCACCGATGTCCAGTGATCTGCACAACGCGATCCGATCACCGTGGAGAATGATCAACGTTGATGACGTGTCACCGACTTCAATCACTCCGCGAATGACATCCTGATCGGCATCTCGACGATGGTGCTGGCTGAAGAGTCTGGCGACCGCACCGAAGTGGGTGTCGACGGCTATCGGGCGAAGCCCAGCGGCCATCACCGCATCCAGACGACGCTCGATGATCAGTGATGGAGTAGCGACGATCAGAATTTCCTGCCGTCCACCATCACTTTTGGCGCCGGTCTTGATGTAATCGGCCTCGACATCCGTTCGATCGATTCCAAGACGCTCGGCCGCATCCCACCGAACAGCTTCCGCAAGTTCATCTGCCGGCATTTCAGGGAAACGGGTCGGATACATCTCGACATCGCTCCGTGCCAGAGATACTGCGCATTTGCGACCGACGAATCCACCGGCGACCACCGCGGACCTCAAACGAGCCGCGAGGGCGTCCTGATCGGTCCCGGGCTCGACACCACGGGGCATGATCTGGGTTGATATGCCCGCGACATCAAGTCGACCACGCCACATCCTCACCTGAAGCAGGCGGACAAGGCGATCCGTGAACTCAACGCCCACGCATCCGGCACCATCCCTGAATCGATCCAACAGCATTCGCATCTTGGTTCGTTCCTCTTGATCGCCTATCCATCGATACGAAGGACAGACACCTTTCCCGTCACGGGCGCTACCGTGATTTCGTATTCGGCTTCCTCGCCAGTCAGCACGATGCGCCCCTCTCCAGCTGGCGTACCAGGTGTCTCCACCGTTCCACCAAGCGAGTCGAAGGTCAACGAACGACTGCCGTCATCGAGATCCAGCTCCGACACCATGACGGATCCGAATCGATCATCATTTGAATAATCCACTATGTAGTGCCCAAGTCCCCTCACGACACCACTCGGGTCTGCGACATAATCCGCCGTGTTCGAATCGAACGGCTGATCGAAGTCCGACTCCGTGACGTTCAGAAGGCAGTAGCCGCGACCGTCATCGAAGAAATGAATCCGCCTGAACGATTGAGCAGCCAACGCCTCAGACTGGGCGTAGGTGATATCGGCGACCAGACGACGAACAGCGGACGATGCCTCGAGTCGACCAAGGTTCATCAGCTGGGGACTCAGAATCGCCGCGGCGATCCCGAGGAGCGCAACGACCATGATCAGCTCTATGAGCGTGTAGCCGCTTCGTCGTGATGTTCTCGAGCTCAGCATTAGTTGATTACCTGGAAAATCGGACTCTGTCGCGGGCGTTTTCAACTGGCTCAGACAGCTGAACCTTGATCCCCCCACTCTCCAACAATCCACGAAGGCCGCTGAATTGCTCACGAATTCCATTCAGGAGCACGATCATCTCGGCTCGCTGATCGATGGCCTCGGTACCGATGGCGGAGACACCCTTCTGAGGAGGGGTTTTTCGGGGCGCCAGGCGGCTTGCCTGGCTTCGGCTCTGGGCAATGGCCGTTTCAGCCACCAAAGGACGTTCGGCGATGCGAACCCAGAGATCCGCCGTCAGGAGAACGGCTATGAGGGTCAGAACAATGTTTAGATACGTGTCCCTACGCATGGATGGTCTCCTGAGAGGATCGAGTGAGATGGGCAACTGCCCGCAATGAAGGGCATCGGATCAAATCAGAGGGCAGGTAAGTCGGATTCCAATGTTCCCGTCGATCTTCCTGAAGGTCCGAGAATCGAATCGATACAGACCTCCCCAAATAGAAAAGACAGGCGGCGGTGAATCCTTTCACCGCCACCTGCTTGTCACATCCGATTCCGGAGCCGTTCAATCCTTTGATTCAAACCGGAAAGCGGCCTGAGTGATCTCGAATGCCTCAATCGCCTTCGGCGTTGAGAGGATCACTCGCGAAGTCGTGGTAGATACCGCCCGATTTCGTATTGGCGATCAACACGTTGTTGGTGCCACCACTGGCCCAGTTGTTGCTTGCATCGATCTGATAGGCGCCGAATTTCCATCCGTCGGTTGCGGCATCACCGAATGATGAGGAGCCCGTCAGCGGGTTCTTGGGAGGACCTGGCAGATAGCCACCATTGATCAATGGGGTCCAGCCGGAGGTTGCCAGGTCTGGATAGGCTCCGTTCTCGGCCCGATATAGTTCGACCTGACTGCGCAAGGTCTGCAACTGCGTACGAACGCCTGCATTATTGGCCTCATCGGCTGCATTGGTGAACTGTGGAATGACGACGGCCGCCAGGATTCCGAGAATCACGACGACGATCAGAATTTCGATGAGGGTAAAGGCCTTGCGTGCGTTGCTGCGAATGTTCATGGGGTATTGACTCCGTAATCGAAAAGGAATGCTCTCTTTCAAGGGCTGAACAAGCGGAATGGCCCCGAGGGGGCGACTTGCTCCGGCCTGCCTATCGTCAACAACCCCCGGCAACGTCAGCTCCTCTCATAAAAGCTTGCATTCCGAGGCTGCAAGGGGCCGGAAGATCCCTCCCTGCCCGCACAGACCGAACCTCTTGCCAAACCCTCAAATACCCTCCTGAGCCTGATAGAATTCCTGATCCAGCCTCGACTTCCAGCAACACCCCGCCAAGGGAGCCTTCCTCATGGTAAAGATCAAGCCATTCGAAGCGATCCACCCCCCGTATAACCGGGCGGCTGCCATTTCATCCCAGCCCTACGACGTGATGAGCACCGCGGAGGCTCGTGAAATGGCTGGAGACGACACGGACAACTTCCTCCATGTCATACGCCCCGAAATCGATCTGCCAGAAAGCACGGATCCCCACATCGACGCCGTCTACGAGATGGCGACTCGCAACTTTCAGGACATGTTGTCCAGTGGTGCGCTGTTGAGAGACGAGATTCCGAGCATGTTCCTCTACAGGCAGGCCATCGAGGGGCACAGCCAGATCGGACTCGTCTGCTGCTGCAGCGTCAAGGAATATCTGGACGACGTCATTCGCAAGCATGAGAAGACTCGCAAGGACAAGGAAGACGACCGGACACGTCATGTTCGAGCCGTGGATGCCAATACCGGCCCCGTGTTCCTCACCTATCGAGACCATGATCACATCGATCATCTAGCGACCATCGACTGCTCCAGCCGCCCGCTGTTTCATTTCAAATCAGAGGACGGCGTGACCCATTCGGGCTGGAAGGTCGAGGATCCCGAAGCCTATGTGAAGGCCTTCGATTCCATTCCACTCACCTATGTGGCGGATGGTCACCATCGAAGCGCCTCCGCGGCCCGAGCAGCCCATGACATAGCGAAAGAGAACCACAGAGACGAGCTGGATGGTCGATCCGAGTCCGATTGGTTCCTGAGCGTCCTGTTTCCCGCCAGCCAGCTGAGCATTCTGCCCTACAACCGCGTGGTACGAACCCTGGGACAACTCGGCGGAGACGATGCCCTGGACAAGCTGCGGGCTCTGGGCACACTCCACATGGACGCCGATCCAAATGTGGAGCATGCTGGCAGCTTCGGAATCTATCTCAAAGGTCAGTGGATGCGACTCGATCTCGATCGAGACAGCATCGACTGGGATGATCCGATCCAGTCGCTGGACGTCAAGCTCCTCCACGATCGCATTCTGGAACCACTCCTCGGAATAGAGGATGAGCGAACCGATCCGAACATCGAATTCGTCGGTGGCATCCGAGGAACCGATGAACTGGCTCGACGGGTGGACGCCATGGGCGAAGCCATCGCCTTCTCCCTGAAGGCCACCTCCATCGATCAGCTTCTCGATGTCGCCGATGCCGGACTCTGCATGCCACCGAAATCCACCTGGTTCGAACCGAAGCTCCGAAGCGGACTGTTCGTACACTCCCTTGACTCGATACCGCTCAGCAAGGCCACCAGCTGATACAGATTCACAAGGAATCCCCCATGAGCACCTCCATGAATCAGTCACAATCAACCGAAAAGACGGCCGACGACAATCCCAAGGCCATGTCCGTACTCATCGCCGACAACTTCGAGGCGTCGGGAATCGCGGCACTTGAACAACTTGGATGCGATGTGGAGATCGACGCCTCCCTTGAAGGCGATTCACTGGCACGGATGATTCAGGAAAAGGATCCCTCCGTGCTCATCGTTCGATCGACACGCGTCCAGGAATCCGCGATCAAGGCCGGTCGAAGCCTGAGCCTCATTGTCCGGGCCGGAGCCGGCTACGACACGATCGATATCGCATCTGCATCAGCTCAGGGCATTTCAGTCGCGAACTGCCCGGGCATGAATGCACTGGCCGTGGCTGAACTCGCCTGGGGGCTGATCCTCTCCTGTGATCGACGAATTCCTGATCAGACACGCGATCTGAGGGAAGGCGTCTGGAAGAAGAAGGAATATGCCAAGGCCGCCGGCCTTCACGGGAGAACCCTCGGCATCGTAGGTCTTGGTCGCATCGGTCAGGCCGTCGCGGAACGCGGAAGGGCCTTCGGCATGAATGTCGTAGCGTGGTCTAGAAGCCTGACTCCTGAAATCGCCGATGAACATGGAATCGGCTACTGCGAGGAACTCACCAATCTGGCCCGAATGGCGGATGTGATCTCGATCAACGTTGCGGCGAACAAGGAAACAGCCCATCTGGTAGACGAACGGTTCTGCGAGTCCATGCGACCGGGAACCATTCTGGTGAACACGAGTCGAGGCAGCGTCATCGACGAGGCCGCTTTGACGAAGGCGATCCGGGAAAAGCAGGTGCGAGCGGGCCTTGACGTCTTTGCTGAGGAGCCGAGTGCCGGTGCACTTGATTTCAAGGACCCCGTCGTGCAGGAGGATGGGGTCTATGGAACCCATCACATCGGAGCAAGCACCTCACAATCCCAGGAAGCCATCGCCAGCGAGACGGTACGCATCATCCAAACATGGATCTCAAGTGGTCAGGTACCAAATTGCGTGAATCTGGCTTCGAGAACGGCTGCCTCCGAAATGGTCGCCGTTCGCCACCTCAACAAACCAGGCGTACTCGCCCATGTCTTCGAGGTTCTCGGCAAGAGCGGACTGAACGTGGAGGAGATGGAAAACGTCATCTATGACGATGCCATCGCGGCCTGTGCCCGAATTCAGATCGGCGGGTCGCTGAAGGACTCCGATATCGCCGCTATTCGCGAGAACCAGAACGTCATCAGCATCACCAGAACCTCGATCTAGCTACCCAAACATACCTCAGGACCTCACCATGACTTCCACCATGTCGACTCGAACGTTCAACTTCTCCGCCGGGCCCGCCCTCCTTCCGGAATCGGTCATCCAGCAGGCGCAGCAGGACCTCTGGGATCTGGACAAGACCGGAATCGGACTTCTGGAGCACAGCCATCGTGACAAGGCAATCACCAGAATCTTCGATGAAGCCAACCAGCTTTGCCGTGAAGTGGGAAATGTCCCTGATGACTTCGAAGTCCTGTTTCTCCATGGTGGTGCGTCGACACAGTTCGCCATGATCCCAATGGCGTTTCTGAACAATGGAAAGTCTGCCGACTACGTCAATACCGGAACATGGACGACAAAGGCCATCGCCGAGGCCAGACGATTTGGCGATGTCAACGTCGTCTGGGATGGCAAGCCCGAGAACTTTAACTCGACACCCTCGCTCGACTCCCTCGCCTGGGATCCGCAGGCTGCCTACAGCTACTACTGCTCGAACAACACCATCTTCGGAACACGGTGGCCGGCGACTCCCACCACACCGACTCCATTGATCTCTGACATGAGCAGCGAGATGTATGCACGGCCAATAGACTGGGCATCGCACGACATGGTTTATGCCGGTGCCCAGAAGAACCTGGGCCCAGCGGGCGTCGCTGTCGTGATCATCCGGAAGTCTCTGCTAGAGAAAGCCAGCACCGACAACCCCTCGATGTTCAGATACGACATTCATGCCGACAAGGGATCCATGTACAACACCCCACCGGTGTTCGCGGTGTATTTCGTCGGCAAGATCTTCGAATGGATCAAGTCTCAGGGCGGCCTCACCAGCATGGAGCAGATGAACGATCGCAAGGCCTCACATATCTACGATGCCATCGACGGGTCCGGTGGCTTCTTCACTGGACATTCCCGTCTCGAGGATCGATCCACGATGAACATCACCTTCCGCTGTCCGAGCGAGGCGTTGGAGGCCACCTTCATAGAGGAAGCCGCCAAGCAGGACATGGTCAATCTCAAGGGGCATCGAAGCGTCGGTGGACTCAGAGCCTCCACCTACAACGCCTTCCCGGAAAGCGGCTGTGTGAAACTTGCTGAATTCATGAATGAATTCGCCCGAACCCACGGCTAGGAACTAGAAGGTCAGAAGTCTGGATGCCAGCGACGTCAACTGCTGCAGATAGCCGCTGCCGAACAGATTGACATGATTGAGGACTTGGTAGAGCTGATAGACCATCAGCCTCGGCTGCATGTCATGAAGGTCCGAACCGCGAGCCGCTGCATAGGCATCGAAACAATCCCTCGGAACGCCTCCAAAAAGCGACATCATGGCGACATCCGCCCAGGCGTCGCCTATGGAACAGGCCGGATCGATGACCGCCACACCGCCATCGGCAAGATGCATGATATTCCCCGACCATAGATCGCCATGCAGCGGGGACGCCTTGGGTCTGGCCGGAATCCAGTCTCCAAGACGATCGATCACCTGATCCAACAGCATGTTCTCATCGGAACCGAGCAGCCCTGTCTTTCGAGCAAGTTCGAGCTGTGGCCGGAATCGGCATTCCTTGTTGAAGACGACCCAGTCATCCTTCCAGTCATTGATCTGAGGCGTCGAACCGATGTGGTTGTCTACATGAAAACCATATCGTTGACCGACATCGACCGAATGCATGGCGGCAAGTCCTCGTCCGAGATCGACCCATCCACCATCACACGCACGCCCCGGCTCCAGCCAGCCCATCAACAACACGACACCCATCGATTCGACATGCAACCCGAGCACCTCGGGGATCATGAGACCCGATACTCCAAGCGAGGCCAGGAATTCGAGACCCGACCTCTCGGAATGCAGCTGATTGGCCCCCTCCGGATCGAATGAACACTTGCACACGATCGAATGGTCATCGCCAAGACGGACTCTCCGAACATCGTGTATGCAACCACCGGAAAGCGATTCGATCTCAGTTGGATCGTCTTCGATGCCGATCGTTTCCAGAGCCCGCCTGATGATCGATGGAACCGCCATCAGCTTCTTCGGATCTTGTCCAGAAGTCCTCGGCAGCTTTCATTGAGTATTTCAAAGACATGGATGAATCCATCACCACCGCCGTAGTAGGGATCGGGAACATTTTCGCCGGATAGCTCCGGGTGGTAATCGAGCATCAACTCGATACGGGCACTTCCATTACCAAGGGATCTGACCTGATCCAGTATTTCGGTATCCGAACAGAGAATCAGATCGAAGGCATTGAGATCCGCAGCGGTGATTTTTCTGGCACTTCCTTCAACGACAACCCCGTTCTTCTTCGCGGTTGCAACCATTCTGGAATCCGGTGATTCACCGGCATGCCATCCACCGACACCAGCAGAATCGATATGAACACCCTCATGACCTGTCGCATGGGCATGATGCCGAAGCAGGGCTTCAGCCATTGGGCTGCGGCAGATGTTTCCCAGACAGACGAACAGCACACTCACTCTGTCACTCATGATGCTTCTTCCAGATGAGCTGCCATCCTCTTCCTTCTCGAGAGACCCATCCGAACACCAACCAGTGCCACGAGGCTGTAGATGGCAATGAACACTATGTAGACAACGAGCATTCGAATATGACCCAGAAGCGACATGATGCCTAGCGTCACCCCGATTCCAGCCATGATCACCTCTATGCCATAGACGGCGAGGACCGCTCGCTTCACACCACCGAACCATGATTTGAGTATGTGATGCAGATGACGCGCATCCGGTGCCGACATGCTCAGGCCTTGAACCTTACGACGACAGATCGCCAGAATGGTGTCGATGATCGGGACTCCGAAGATGAGCAGGCCTGCCAGTACCAGATGAGTCTGTCCCTGCTCGCCGAGCATCAGAATGATGACTACACAGCAGTATCCCAACAGGAGCGAACCGCAGTCTCCGAGAAATATGGTCGCGGGATTGAAATTATGTGGCAGGAACCCAAGCACGGCCCCCAACAATGCCATGCAGAGCGTAATCCTGGCGCCCGATAGAGTAGCGCCCTCGGAAATGATGATGTCTTCGGGTATGTAGCGGGAAATCACGTTCAGATCGGACTCGGTCAGGACGGACGCCATCATCAGCGACAGAGAGAGAAGTCCAACTGCAATGATGGCTACCGTTCCGCTCAGAAGGCCATCCAGTCCATCGATCAGATTGGACGCGTTGCATCCACCAAGAACGAACATGGCGATGATGCCGGTGCCCATCCAGTATGTAACATCAACTGGAATATCCATGAGTGGGAATGGAATCGTGAATTCGACGATTGGCATCCCAAACAGATAGCCGAAAAGACCCGCTGCGACCTGCGTCCCGATGTCGTTGACCGCCAGCAACGCAGCCGCCACGAGCTGGCCTGCGATCTTCAATCTCGGGTCCCATCCCCAGACGTCGTCCGCCAGACCGGTGAACGTGATGGCCAGCATTCCGCCGACGATGGATAGGGGCAACGGCCTGTATGCGGAGGGTTCCTCAACAACCAGCGCATAGCTGATGGCGATGCCTATGAGCAAACCAATGAAAACCCCCAGACCACCAAGATAGGGTGTCGCCTTCTTGTGGATCTTCCTCGCATCATCTGGATTGTCTACAACGCCTGTTGCCAGCGCAAGCTGCCTGAATAAAGGCGTCAGGACGAGAACAGCCAGGAACGAGAATACGAAAACGGGCAGATAGCTCACAAGGAGTGACCAGATCGACACGTCCCCAACGATTGCATCCCCACTCACATCAGCCACTGCCACACTCATGACGACATCCCCTCATCAACATCGCTCATGAAGGTGGCGATGTCGGAAATAGTCTGAACAAGTTCATGACATGGAGTGAAGTCGAAAGCGGAACGTAGTCTGGAAACATCGGGTCTACGGTGGATCATGTCCTCGATTTCATGACCATAGGCCTTTTCATAGGACAGGAACTCGATCTTTGAGTCACTTGCCAGCACATCGATGACCAATTCGGCGAGCGAAAGAATGGAGATCGACTCGTCACGCCCCACATTGATGACGGTTCCCGCCATGGATTCATTTCTGACAATACTCGGGAGAACTTCGACGACGTCACGTACATCACAGAAACATCTCGTCTGACTACCTGTTCCATAGACCTGAAGGGGCTCTCCTGCCAATGCCGCCTTGACGAATCTAGGCAACACCATCCCCCACTTGCCTCTCTGTCTTGGACCGACAGTGTTGAAGAAACGGGCGATGACCACCGGGAGACCATGATCTCGATACCAGGCAAGACCAAGGAACTCGTCAATCGCCTTGGAGCACGCGTATGACCACCGGGGCTCGGTCGTTGGGCCAAAGACCAGATCGGCATCTTCCCTGAATGGAACGTTCTCAGACTTTCCATAGACCTCGGAAGTGGACGCCAGCAATGTCGGGACTCTGGATGAGGATGCGAATCTGAGGATCGCCAGCGTCTCATGGACGTTTGTTTCAATGACGTGGACTGGCTGCTCGACGACCAGTCTGACCCCGACGGCCGCAGCCAGATGGTGAATCTCATCGAATGATGAGGGATCCAGTTGATCCAGAGCGGTGGATACCCTCTGGTGGATGAAACTGACTCTGGAATCATCACATCCAGCCAGATTGTCCCAACTGCCTGTGGAAAGATCATCTACGACAGTCACGCGATCGCCATCATTCAGAATCCGTTCGACCAGATGCGAACCAATGAAACCAGCCCCGCCAGTAACCAGAATGTGTCTAGGTGATTCCGAACTGGACATGGGGACGCGCTTCAGGCTTGACGAACAGATCTTGCTTGCTGTTGAATCGGACTACTCTTCGATTTCGGTGTACTTGGCCATCAGGCGATAGTTCTTCTTGAAGTAACCACCTGCAGTCTGACGTGGACGATTCAGGATGACTCCAAGCATGTCCGCCTGGGTATCGCTGAATTGACCAACCAGACGCGCGATCAAGCCTCGCTGCTCATGACCGGCCTGAACGACCAGACAGACCGAATCGACCCTGTTAGCGAGAATCATCGCATCCCCGGCAGCAACGGCTGGGGCCGTATCTATGAGAATGCAGTCGTAACGACTTCTCAGTTCCGCCATCACGGCCGAGAACGACGAATCGTTGAATCGCTCGTACACCCTGCTGGCCGGGGTACCAGGCCCGATCACATCGACTCCATTGCTGGAGGTGATCGCCTGATCGAATTCGGAACTTCCCCCAAGAAGATCACCGAATCCAAGTTTGTTGTCGCTCTCTATCTCGAAGACTTCACTGACATGCGGCTTTCGGAAATTGGCGTCTACAACGACGACTTTCAGTCCTCCGGCGGCTGCCGATAACGCCAGATTCGAAATGATAGTCGTGGTGCCTGATCCAGGCATGCCGCTGGCCAGCATCAATGAACCGTGCCCTTGACGACTCATGGATCTTCGGATTGCATTCCATGCCTGACGACAGCTTTCCGCCAGCACGCTGTCCGGATGATGAAGCTGGATCAATTCGGCCATGTCCGGCATCGTTGGATCCTCGTCCGTATCCGGAATGACGCCCAGAAGCCGGGTACCTGGAACAACCAGTAGATCGCTCGGGGTATGAATACGTTGATCGGTGATTGCTCTCAGGAATATGTAGGCGAGATAGAAACCCATGCAGAGAACCACACATAGGGGAATGACGATCTCGGGCTTGGGGAAGGACACGAATCGGGGCATCTCAGCGGGGCTGACCTGACGGACTCTGGATGCATCAGCACGAAGCTTCATGAGATTCACGCTGTTCATAAGCTGGAGATGCTCATCCCTCTGTCGCTCCAGCAGATCCCGCTGAGAAACATAGGATTCGAACAAGGAGGCATCCGATGCCAGAGAGCGCATTCTGGCATCCTTTTCCTCCAGATCGGTTTCGATTCGCTCCACCAGACTCTTGAGTCGACCGATCTCGCTGGACCAAGTCCTCAGTCTCGCATTCAGATTCCGCTTCAGCAATTCATCCGTCTTGGCTTCGATCTGCTGCTGTGTACCGCGAATGCTGGCTTCGATCTGACGTATCTGATTCGACGTGGCATGGAATCGTTCACGAAGGGAACGCTCCTCTGCCCGATAGGTCTCAAGTAGACGTATCTGGCTCTGCACGGATGGATCGTTCTCAGCCTCGACTACATCCTCCGAAGTCGGTTCGACGGTGCCTTCAAGCTTGGCGGCCGTCTGCATGTACTGCGACTCCGCGCTGGTCAGATCATTTCGGGCAACCGTCAAGGACTGGGTCAAGTTGTCAACTTCCGTTGCCGTCTGGGAGAACCGAGGGTCATCGAGGGTCGTTATCCCCTTCGACACGATGAATCCTTGAATTTCATCACGAAGATCCTGAAGCGCATGGCGAGTACGACGCAACTGGTCCTCGAAGAGGGACTCGTTGTCGCTGAACTGCCTTTCATCCAGTCGCTTCAGCTTCGACCCATAGGTACGAGCAATCGAATCGAGTACCTTCGGAACATCCGCCGCGGTCGGCGCAGACCACTTCAAGCTGAAGAGGTTCGTATCCTTGTAGATCGGTGTGCGTAGACTCTGCTGCAATTCGTCTACCGCCGCCTCGACCATTGGCTGATTCGAAACCGGATCGATGAAATTGAGCGCCAGCCACTTGGTACCCCGAACAGTGGGGTCGAGAATCGCCTCTTCCAGAACATCCCGCTCGATAATGAACTTGGTCTGGGTCTTTGCGACCCGGTCGACCGCCTTTGTGTCGATGGAATCACGAGTACCGATTTCGGTCGCTTCTCTCAGACCTGGCCTGATCTCGAACAGGATCTCGGAGCTGTACTGAGGCGCATAGACGAGCAGTGTGAAATACGCCCCGGTCCCAAGACCAACACCGATGATGAATGACACAATGAGGCCAAGGACATGTTGACGAACGATGCGGACAGGATCAATGGTCACCCGACTGGCAGATGCGGGAGCACCCGCTCGAAGTCTGGAGGAGGGCTGCGAGGAACGGCCACCTGAATTGCTCGGAGCTTTCGACATCTGTTCTACGTAGCCTCCTAATCGGCCCCTTTCGAGCCCAAATCCTCATTCAGAGATCAGCCTCCAGAGGCCAATTGCCTCTGCAGGGCCTCTGCCTTGGCCTTCATGGCATCATCATCGGCAATTTCCATCGCCAAACGCACCTGCTCTCTTGCCTTTTCTACGCGGTTCTGGCTCAAATAGATCTCCGCAAGGTGCAAATGGGCCCTGGGAGTGGCCTGACGGCGTATTGACTGTGAAACCAGATCTTCACCTTTGGCTCCTTGGCCAGCCTTGAAATAGGCCCAGCCCTCTACATCCATTATGGCCGCATCTCTTGGCCGGAGCCTGGACGCCTGTTCGGCGAACTGAATCGCCTTCTCGGGTGTTTCAGAATGGTCTGAATAGAGCAGAGCGATGCTGGCAAGAACCTCGGCATCCTGAGGCCGATAATCCAGCTGCTTCAATCGTCCGGCAAGGGCGACATCATAATTACCCAGCTTCTCCTGAATTGTGGCCATCGTGTCAATGATTGCCGGATTGTCCGGGGCCAGACTGATCGCCTCCTCGGCATAGGGCAATGCTTTCTGAGGATCGTTACTCAAGGTCGCCAGCAGGTAGGAATAGTTGTTGAGTGCCATCGAATCACCGGGGCTCAATTCCACAATCTGACGATAGGTTTTTTCCGCCTCAGAGTTTCGGCCGGATTCGAGCTCCAGCGCACCGAGCATAGACAACGCCTCGACCACTCTGTCTGGTGAATCACGTCGGGCTTTCTCCACCGACTTGTTCTGCCATTCCAGGGCCTTGTCCCATGTCTCAGGAGAATCCCATCGACTCCAGTAGAGAGCCATGCCGGCGAGATCCTCAATGGTCGGATCACCCTCGATTGCATTCAATGCGAAGGACTCTCCTTCTTTTGGATCCTCGTTCGAGAAGACCACCTGGACATCTTCGTACCAACCAGGCAGCCATACTCTTGATAGATCACCACTCTGGAATGCTTTCAGATAGGTGTCACGAGCGAGTTTTATTCTCGCCTTCGCCTGCGCATTCGCGCGAACTCGAGCAAGCGCCTTGGCCTGAATCGACTGCATGAATGCATTGTTTCCCAGAATCCTCTGATGAGTCTGCACCATCTTCAGGGCGGCATCATGATCCCAACGTTCGGTTGATCTCGTCACATCATTCAGTCGAGCAAGCAATCTGATCGACGGCTGCAGATTGAATGATTCGGTGTATGCCTTGGTCGCCTCATAGATATCGCCCTTTTTGACCATGAAGTCGCCCAGCATCTCAAGCCACACTGAGGATTCTGGTTCCAGAACGACTGCAGCCCTGATCACATCCTCGGCCCGATCAGGACTTCCGGAGTCCATATGGGCCGTGACCAGACGCTCACGAACCGACTGGGCAGTGGGGTTTGAACGGAGAAACTCCTCCATGTCCAGAACCGCAGCTCTCGTGTTATTGGAGGCCTGATGGATGTCGGCCTTGATGAGAATCAGATTCTCATCACCTCTGGCCATGACACTTGCGCCGTCGAGAACGCTCTCGGCCTCATCGAGAAGTCTCTGATCTCGCGTACGGATGTATTCGGAAAGCAGACTTCGAGCCAGAAGTTCGTAGGGGCGTGACTGATCGGCATCGAATCCTATGGCATTTCTGAGGTGATTCCTGTACTCGTCAATCGCCATCTTCTCTGCAGTCGCATCTCCACGAGCTCCGGCAATCGTCGATTCCCTCTCTGAAAGAAATGCCTCCAGCATGGCGACCTCGAAGGGTCTGCCGCCGATATCCTTAAGAGCCGCAAGCTCTCGACGGCCCTTGTCGAACTGCTGATTCTTCAGATAGCTCTCGATGAGCCTGTCACGCATGACGACATCGGAGTCGGGCACCGCAATGGCCGCCTCAAGATGCGGGATCGCTTCCTTGTACTTTCCCTGAGAGTAAAGGACGGACCCGAGTGCGGCATCGATCTCCCTCTTCTCAGATTGGGTATCAAGGCCATCTTGCAGCAGACCAATTGCTTCGCCAACGCGTTCGTTGTCGATAAGAAACTGGGCTGACGCCATTGTCTGAACCGACAGATCGGTTCTGGTGTCGGCCTTATCCAGATACCTTCTCAGTACACCCGCTGCCTTGTCCGAAAGCTGCCTGTCGATGTAGATCCGAGCGTGCATGATCGCCTGATAGAAGTCCTCATCTTCTTCAGTCTCGATCTGCTCGAGGATCTCATCCATGATTTCATCCCATCGGGACTGGAGTTTCCCCAGCAGTTCAGCCTGCCTCGTTGCGGACATGCCGAGCCACTGCCGCGCCGTCACCATACGTTTGCCATTCTCACTCAGGATCATCTCGTGAGTTGGCTCGATCATTGCAAGGAGGGCCGCAAGACGAATAGCGTTGTCCCTATCTTCAGGCCGCTCTTTCCATCTCGCCGTTCTTCTGTTGAAGACGATCCCCGGATCGCCGAATCTAGCCTCCGCCTCCAGCCAGAGATTCGTGATCTTCTGATTCGTGCTGAACTTCTGCGATGACTCCCTCAGTACCGCCAATGCACGCGCGGAATCGCCGTCCGGTCGCAACAGAAGCATCACGTACTTCTGCAGAGTCGCCGCACTCGTAGGATTCAAGCGGAACGATTCCTCATAGGCGCGTTCGGCATTCTGGATTTCCGAATTGAGCTCGTAGCCCCAGGCCAGCGTTCGCCAGGCGAGATCCGACCAGGCTGCCATTTCCGTGGCCCGCTGGGCAGCACTGATGCCTCGTGCGATCGACTCGGTCGGGTCCTCATCGTTGTCGAGCTTGTATGCCGCAATCGCCAACTCGAGTCTGGCTTCGGCAAGGTTGCCTTCAACCTTGTCGAAGTTCTTCTCGCGTGCCTTGGGCAACATCTCTCGAGCTTCCTTGAATCTACCCTCTGCCAGATACTCCTCGAAGCGTCCGATGTAGGCGCCTGCAACGGTGTCGATCGCAGACTCCGCAGCCGCTTGATATTCCTTCATTGCCTCCCGTGCGGCTGCCGCAACCTCGAGATGCTTCTCCGCACGATCGAAGAGGCTCTGATCCCTGGCCGATTCGGCCAATTGCTCCCTGACTTTCGCCAGAGTCCGCAGATTCTCGTGAATCATGGCATCGCATTCCAACGGATCATCGTAGCGATCCTTGCAATAGAACTTGACACCTTCGATTGGATCCCCGTATCGGACACGCAGCAGCTTCAGGCGTTCACTGTTGGGCTGTTGTTCAATCGCCTGTTCAATGTACGCCTGTGACTGATCAAGATCTCCACCCATGGAATAAGCGTGCGCCAAGCCGACAAGAAGACGGATATCGCTTCCACTCTTGCTCATTTCATCCAACAGCAACTGCTGGGCGGCGATCACATCCTCGTTATCGATGGCCCGATCCGCCTGGGACAGCGCCACCAGCACCGTATCTGAAATGTCGTCCGGGATGTCCCCCCCATCCATCTCCATGATCTTCAATGCGTCATAGGTATTGGCAAGGATCTGATTCCGTTCGATCACACTCGGGGGAAGCTGCCTGAAAAGAGCCACACCCTTGGCTGGCGCCTGAATTCTTCCGTAGAGTTCCGCCAACTGGAGATGGTTTCGAAGATCGCTCGGATAGGCGGTGATCGCATCCTGCAGCCGTTGTTCCGCCAGGCCGTTCTGGCCATTCTGTTCCAATGCCCTCGCGGCCTGTCGCAATGTGATCGCCGAGGGATTGCCCTGTGCAATGACTTTTTCAAACAAACCTGCCGCCTTGGCATACTCCCTATCGGCCATCGCGATCTTCGCATCCGCCTCAAGCAACATAGGATTGTTCTCTTCCCCGCCGATCAGCTCGCGGAGCTTGTCTCGAAAACGAATCAACTGTTCGTATTCAGCCGTACGGTCGGAATCAGTCTGCATGTTGAACAAGGCATGCTGCGTATCGAAGGCGAGCTTTGCAGCTAGTTTCTTGTAGCCCCATTGCGTCCTCGCCTCGAGTGAAACCGGCTTGGATTCCATCTCGATCATGTCAATCGCGGTATCCAGAGTCGATTCGTAATCGCCTCCTGCATATTGGCTCTTGGCCAGGTTGTATCGGAAACGATCGTTGTCCGGATTCACCTCGATCGCCTTCTCGAGAATCTTCTGCGATCTGGCCTCGCCTTCGAAGCCGTCGGCAAGCCTGAGATAACGAACGATGTCCATCACAGCGGATTCATTGTCAATGGCACGCGTCGATACGATCAACTCCGCTGTAGCCAGCGAATCCTCCACCTTGTCCCGTGTCTCCTGAAGCTTTTCAGGAGATATGGAACCCGGCTCACGGATGTTCTTGCCGATGTGCCAGAGTTGGTCCACATAGGCGTCACGGAGAATCTCGAGAACCGTGTAGACGCCCTGGGGGTTAGTCTCGACGGCCTTATCGAAAGTCTCCTTGGCGATCGCCAAATTGCGTTCCTCCTGAGCGTAGCGACTCTCGAGGCCCAGCCTTCGAGCGACCGCCATGCGGCCAAAGGCGAGCTTGGCCAGACCGATGTCGCTGTCGGGAACCAGCTCGAGATGCTTCTCGAGATCCGATTCGCCGGGAAAACGAATATTTCCAAGACCATCGATATTGTCGGTGAGCTTCTCATCCTCCAGAAGAAGATCACATGAACCCCTGATGTAGTAGGCACGCGCGACGACGTCCGTGTTTTCGGGAAGCCTGTTGATTATGTTGCTGGCGACGTCTCGCAGCAGTCGCCAGAAGCTCTGATCACCGGTAAGAAGAGCCGCTCGGTAATGCTCCTCGAGAACCGTGGCAGCCTTGGCCTCCTCCTCGCCCATCGGCGCATGAAGCGCGGCCTGTTGAAGCAACTGGAGATATCGCTGATACATCTCCGAGGCCTGCTGAGGCGTCTCGGGGTAGCGTTGTGCCCACACTTCAAGAAGCTTGTTCGTCGCCTCGACATTACCCGGCTGCTTGTTCAGAACACGACCGTAGTAGCCTGCGGCCTTCTTCAGGTCACCCGCCTCGTAGTATTCATTGGCGGTTCTGAGATTGCGATCGACATTCCCCTTCAGACGGAGAAACAGGAGCCCGCCGATGATCGCGACCCCCATGAAAACCAGCAGACCGATGATGGTCAGCATGCGATAGTTGACTCGGGCCGACTTCTTTTTCTTCTTCTTAGGCATTGTTGCTTTTCCTGCAGGACATACTGAATGCTATTCCTTGACCGTCTCGATTGATACCTCTACCCAGTCGGGAAGACATCTGGCGATCTCGGGAATCATAGGTTCCATGAACGAAGTCGACAGATCGATGAATCTTTCGGTGCTCAGAGGCTCTTCCCATGCCGTTGTGAGCTGCACCTTGCAAAAATAGGCCTTCTTGTCCTCCGGCTTGAATGCCAGCAACTTGACCCCCCAGGGATCTGGTGTCAATCGGCCATTGGCAATGAAGAAATAACCTGCGAAAACGGACAAGTCGGGATTGGCGGGACTTCCGAACTTCGTCGTGCGAAGCTTGAATTCACCAGCAGGCAATCTGACGATCTCATTGCGACCACCAGACCGCTCAAGATTGACGATCCTGTACGGCTCCCCATCAAGCTCATGGTACTGATCGTCCATCCAGAAGGACTCATTCATGTTCAGTGGATAGTTGATCGGCTCCGCCTGCTCCTGAGTCAAGCCTCCAGCCACCAGGCATCGATCCGGAACGTGGGGAATCGTATCGATGTGTCCCGTGTAGTACGCGACATGGAGCTGGATCGGCGGCATATCCGGTTCATCCGAATTGAAATACTGCCTTGTGAGATATCGCTCCGTGCCGAGCTGCTCGACACCGGCATCATCCATACGCCGCTCCATCTCACGTGATGAGAACCATGGGCCCACCTTGTATGGAATCGTATCGAGGGCATGGCGTGGCGCCACCGGCTCCTTCTCCAGATAGACACCAAGCGACCTAGCAGCAAGCTGTATGGACAGGCCCCCACCAACAAGTAGCACGATTGCCGTTATGAACGCCACTCTCGTGTTCGAGCTGAAACGTATGTCGATCGCCGACTCGTCTTCCGCGTTGGATCTCGCCGAGGGGTCCTCATCAACAATGAGCTGCTTGAGGATCCAGACGATTCCCATGTAGATCAGAAAAGCCGGAACCAACCAGAGCAGTCCGACCATCGTATGGAAGTCGCCTGCGGCGAACTGGCTGTCTTGAGTCGCCAGTATTCCAAGGGTCATTACACGAAGGATATTGACGAATACCGCGGTCGGAAATGCCAGCAAGACGAGAAGCACACGCTGGAACAGTGTCCAGATGACCATGAAGCCTCTGCTTCGGGCACTGCCACCCATAGGTCGTCGACTGAACAACCGCTTGAAGACTATCCAGAGAGTCAGGAATGGATATCGCGTCTTGAAGGGGAAGCCCGCATAGGCGATGGCCACACCGAGTGCCAGAAAGGCAACAAGCATTCGCATTCCCGAACAGGCTTCTGCGATGTTGACCGGCACCATCTCGCCTTGATGGAACAACTGCAGGGTGTTACCGGAGCGCTCCACGTCAAAGCCGATGAGCGACAAGCCGTAGTAGGAGCCCACTGCAGCGATATCCTGCAGCTGATAAGTCACGATTTCCAGAAAGCGATCCGAGATGGTTTGGCCGAAGATGATCAGATAGAGCGTCGGGAACCAGAGCCAACGCATGGCCTTCCATCCACAGAAGAAGAGCATCAGACCGAAGATGCTGAGCCCCACTCCGAAACCCATGATGTTGTGATGACGAAGCATCATCGGACCAAGTGCACTGAGGCTGTAGACGCCTACGCCAATCAGAATCAACAGAAGCCCGGACCAAGCGATCGAAAACGGTTCAGCGAAGACCCTGCGACGATTGAGATAGACGAACCAGCAGGCGATGAAGGGAATGACGAGCGTATGTCCCCAATCCGCCTGTTCCTGAATGGCCCACTGGAACTGCCTTTGCAGAAAGGACCAGAAGAGCCAGACGAATACGGCACATAGGGCCACCAGTGAACCGCCCATCACCGGATCGATGCCCGTGGCACCCTGCGGCGCATTTAAACTAGTTGGAGATGTGGAAGGTTTGGTGCTCATGTCCAGATCACAGCCGAAGATGCCGAACAGAAATAGGAGTCCCGCTTGAACTTGAACAGGAATTCGGCGGCGTTAGACAATGACTAGTTGTTTCCGATGTTCGAAGGTGGCGCACCAAAGACATCATTGCCGAAGTTCCTATCCAGAAGAAACGCGAATCCATAGTTAGCCCTGAGTCCATTGCGAACGATTGCCAGCGGATAGGCCAGAAAATTCGTTCCAATGATGATGTGATCATTGGGCTTCAAGTAGATATCCGGCTCCGTCCTTCGACGTATCGCTGCGAGGTTTAGACGGATCGTGGCTTCACGATGTTCGCCGACTTCCCGTATCAAATCGACCCTTTCCGGAATCGCGAGAGAACTGAGGCCGCCGGCGGCCGCAATGAGCCGGCTCAACGTCAGCTCATCCGTGGTGGGAAGGTTGTAGACACCTGGACGAAGAATCTGTCCATCAATGTAGACGATCCCAACGGGCGGTCCATCGACGAAGATCTGATCGCCTGGACGGACAACGATGTTGTAGCTGTTGTCACCATGACTCAAACGCTTGTAGGGAATTTCAATCACACGTTCGAGAACCAGATCCTGGACGACCGACGCATCCTCCTCCTTGGCCATCTTGGCGACCTTGGGATCGGAACTCTTGACACGGACCCACTCCTTCCGCTCAGGAACATAGACGTAGGCATTGTCATTTGAGGGCATTGAGTTCGAGGCGTCATTGACATCATCGATATCAACTGCCTGTGGCTGCTGGACATTCGGCGACAGAACATCATCGATGTCGACAATGGGCTCGTCCTGAGGCAGCCATGCTGCCGGACTCGAGGTACGGTTGTTGTTCAACTGACTTATCAACTGCTCGATGTCCACCGCCGCTGACTGGGATGTTGAACCCGATTCAGCTGCATCTGCGACCGGAGTCTTCGAATTCGAGGGAGCGGCAATCGCCGCGCCACCCGAGGTGTCGCCACTGAGCTCGTAGTGAGGCTTGAATTCGTCTGCGAGATTAACCTGTCGAACGACGTAGATCTTGTCCGTGCTAAGCGGCGGGCCGCCTGCCATCGCCAGTGCGTCAAGCAGTCGGAGATCCGGATCCTGAAGATTGAATCGACCGGGACTCGAGATGTGACCATACATCGTGTAGGTGAAAGCACCGCCCTGAGTGATGTCTACGGAGACGGTTGGATCGATCGGACCCTTGCCGCTTGTCTTCAGTGCTCTGATGATTTCATCGCGAAGGCCATGCGCTGTTCGCCCCGCAGCACGGACCGGACCCACTTCGGGAACGGCGATGTTGCCGGATGGATCAACCCGCCTGTTGAAGGGAAAGAACGCTCCACGCTGATACAGCTCGTAGATCTCAACCTGGATCGTGTCGCCCGGCGTCACCCGATATGACAGATCGCTGGGCACGAGGTCCTCTGGCGTGACACTGGTGGTCTGACCCCAGAGATCCGTCCCCGGCTCGATGGCGTCAATTCTGGTGAGAATCGGCATGGTGGTCGGCGCCGTGGTGAATCGACCGGTGACAGATGGATCGAAGAAGGAGTTCACTTCGCAACCAGCAGACAGCAGGACCAAGCCGAGTATTCCTCCAAGCATGGAGAAAACACGGAATCTATCGGGCTTTGAACTGCCTTCTCTGCCACAGGGCACTGTCGATCTACCTTCCTCGGGGATGAAACCCTGCCTACTATTCTCTGAATCCAATCGACCGGTGATATGGGACAGATTGGATGCTAAATGTACTCTACGCAGCCTCTCAAGGCCGGTTCTAGGGATTATTCATCGACGCGATCCTTATATGAAGTTGATAATGAAACCCCATAAAGCCTTGATTTCAGCCGCTTCTCTAGGGGGCTCCTCCGCGATAAACTCTCCATATGTCCCCTGCCTGCTCACATCCCAAGTCACCTCGCCATCCTAGGCCTCTGGGCGGGGACACTGCTCGCCAACATGTTGGTGAACAACAAGTAAGCCTCACTGGGATGGTTCTCAACAACACACCCGAAAACCCCCATCAGATGGCTGTTGGTCGCAAGCCCACCTGGATACGAGCCAAGGCACCCGGTGGAGAGGCCTTCCGAAAGACGAAGGAACTGATCGACACACACGGCCTCCACACCGTTTGCCAGGAAGCCTCCTGCCCCAATATCGGGGAGTGCTGGAGCCGTGGAACCGCCACGATCATGATTCTCGGGGACACCTGCACCAGATCCTGTGGATTCTGCAATGTGAAGACCGGCAGGCCGCCAACTGTGGACCTCGATGAGCCACGTCGGGTCGCGGAACTGCTCAGCCAGGTTGATCTCAACCATGTCGTCATCACTTCCGTCGACCGTGATGATCTCAAGGACGGCGGCGCCGCCATTTGGGCCGAAACCATCGATCGGGTGCACGAGTCGTGCCCGAACCTGTCGGTCGAGGCGCTTGTTGGTGATTTCAAGGGATCCAAGAAGGATCTGGATGTGGTGATCAGATCCCGGCCCGAGATTCTTTCGCACAACATGGAAACGGTCAAACGCATGCACCCCGCCGTGAGACCTCAAGCCGACTACGATCGCTCGCTTCAGGTCCTGCGATGGATCCGGGAAGCTGGACTGGTAACCAAGACCAGCATCATGGTCGGGATCGGCGAGCGAGACGATGAGATCGACACCATTCTCTCGGACATCCGAACAGTCGCGGACGCCGACATCGTCACCATCGGCCAGTATCTTCAGCCCACTCGCAATCATCTTCCGATCGATCGCTGGGTTCATCCGGATCAGTTCGAGGCCTACAGGACCAGAGGGCTCGAACTTGGTTTCAAGGTCGTCGAATCAGGACCACTGGTTCGAAGCTCATATCACGCAGAAGAACAGGCGAGGAAGTTGTCGCCAGCCGATCAGCACACCGCCGGGGCGATGAAGACACTGCTTTCCAAGGCCCGCGAGAATCGATATCGATCCGCGTGATACAGGCCGCATGATCCGAATGATCCTCAATCTGGCCGTGACTGGTCGCTGATAACGATCTGGTCACTTGACCCGATGGATGTTGAATTGGACGTTGGGCTCATGCTTCATGACCAATCAATGTCCAGAACGTCTCCTGCCACAGGCTTGGACAATCGACGTAACGATCCCAGACTCGAAACAGACCGAGAAGTGCTGATTGCGTGGCACCATGCACCCGATCAGGGCGTTCGATACGGGGTTGTCAACGAAAGTCAGGGTGGCTGCCTCATCACCAGCACGGTTCCGCTCATCGAGGGGATGACGGGCACGGTACTCGGCCGCATTCCAACCAAGGGGCATCGATATTCGGCGTTGGTTGTCGCCTGGTCGCGACCAGTGGACGGAACATGGCATGTGGGACTGAGGTATCTCTCGTAGGCAAACGGCAGTCAGCCGGCCCATTTGCGTTCGCTGTCACGATTGCTCCTGGTGAGCATGCCTGCTTCACGAAACGCATCACGCAATCTTTCCAGAGCCGCCTGCTCGATCTGGCGAACCCGCTCTCTCGTGAGACCGACCTCGAGACCGGCCTCCTTGAGCGTCAGTGGATGCCGTCCTTCCAGCCCGAAACGCATCCGGATGACCCGTGCCGCCATGGGCTCGAATGTTGCGATGAGACGCCTCATCTTCTCCATGTCCTCGGATCGCTCTGCGATGACCTGTCCTGACTCGAACAGATCGTCAGGCTGCATCTCGACGGAGCGAGCGGAACCATCCTCATCGATCGTTGATCCCGTCGGTATCGCACGAGTGGCCGCCATCGTCCTCTGAATGACTCCGAGCTTGCTTCTTGGCACATTCATGGCGTCAGCCAGCTCCTCGGACGTGGGAGATCTTCCCAACCGGGTCTCCAGCTCCTTGACGGTCCTGTCCCAGGCCGCCATGCGTTGCCGCATATATGTCGGGACGTGAAGATGCTGGCCGAATTCCATAACCGCCTGCTTGATTGTCTTGCGTATCCACCATGTCGCATAGGTGGAAAACCGATTGCCCAGAGCGGGGTCAAATCGTTCAACGGCTCGAATCAGACCGATGTTCCCTTCGTTGATCAGATCCTGAAGCGACAGTCCCGCCCGCATGTTCTGCTTGGCGATGCTGACGACCAGCCGGAGATTGGCCTGGATCATTCGACGCTTGCAGTCCATGCAGTGATCGTTGATCACTCCCCAGGCCAGGGTCTTTTCCTCTTCAGCGGTCAGAAGCGGAATACGGCTGATCTGCTGTAGATAGAGATCCAGATTACTGCGAAGTTCGGAACATCCCATATGGCATTCCCACGCACGAGCCGTGCGGTGTTTCGGTGGTTCGAAAGTTGTCAGACAGTTGGTTGAGACGTAGAGAAATGAAGCGGTTTGGTCGGTCCGCCTGATTAGATACGCCTCCGAAGGGGGATGGTTCGCTGGTTCAGGGAATAGCCTTCAGGACCCCGTTTTCAGCCCTTAGGAGCCGGTTCCGCAACGATACCCTGCTCCTTGGCCCGCTTTTCGATGCCTCCAAGGAAGATCTCGGCAAGGGCCTCGTAGATGGCGGTCTTGCAGACGAGATGGGAGCATTCATAGCCCAGTATCGCCGCAACCATCAGGGGCAGCGTGACGAAGCGGGCATCCGTCATTTCAATCATGATGACAAAGACGGTAATCGGGCTTTGAACAACCCCAGCGAAGTAACTCACCATGAAGAGCATGATGACGAACTGGGGATTGATGCCGCCGAAGAGATCGTGAAAGAGATCGGCACACATATTGCCTAGACCGGCACCCACGGAAAGACTTGGATCAAACAGACCGCCGGGAATGCCGCTGATCAGACTGAAGTAATTGCCTCCGGCCTTGGCGAATGGGTACCACCAGGGATATCCCTCGACCCTGTGCCACTGATCGTAGAAGCTTCGCTCCTCCTCATCTCCGAGCGTCTTCCAGGCCATCTCGATCTGCAGAACAGACTCGTCTATCCTGTCCTCGCTCGTGATGAGCGTCTGCTCTCTTACAAGCTTCTGATAGGCCGTGTAGAGCTCTTCGCTGGTTGCCGTCTTTTCCTGTCCAAGCACACCGTAGTAATCAGTGCCGCGATACATCAGGATCGCACGGGCCTGGGGGTAGCCGCTGCCATAGGACTGGCCATCACTGGCCAGCCCAAGACCTGCGAGACACAAACCAAGGGCGCCGGCAGTCAGATATGGATGCTTTCGAACACCCTTGTTGACGATGGGCGTGCCCCAGACGACCCCCCGTGCGAAGAAGCCACCGAGGAAACCTCCGATGACCGCGATGACCGGCACCGCCAGCCAGTGCATCACGTCGAATCCGAAGGACTGATTGATACTGCCGTAGAACAGGTAGTCCCAGCCGAGTACCGCTACGACCACCACGGATGCGATCAGCACGACTCGGACGATCGTGCTCGCATTGTTCTTGTCGAATGATCTACCGATTTCCTCCATCGCGAAGATCATTCCTGCGATAGGCGCATTGAATGCGGCCGCAATACCCGCACCACCACCACCGAGAATCAGTCCTCTCTGGACCAGATGACGCGGGAATCTGGTGATCTTCGTGATCAGATACATGAAACAGGCGCCGACGTGGACAGAAGGCCCTTCGCGACCAATGGTCATGCCCGAGAAGAGACCGATGCAGAGCAGGATCGTCTTTCCAATGAGAATCCGCCCCGAGAGCATGAACTTCCGGATAGGGCCTTCCTTCACATGCAGGGAGGCAATGGCCTGGGGGATACCCGTGCCCTCGGTTCCCGGAAAGAAGACATCCCTCAAGCGGATGATCACGATCATCGAAACCGTGATCAGCACCATCCCCAGGATGATTCCGAGCGTCCCCTCAACCTTGAAACCCAGCCATTCGTGTTTTCCGGTCAACGCTCTGAAGAATTGAAATCCCCAGATATCGACTTCACGGAAGAACAAGGCGAACAATCCGGCCAGACAGGCGGCGCCGATGATCAGCAGATGTCGCCACCATGCCTGCCATGAGAGCATCGTCTCACGCCAGGGATGCTTTTCTTCCTGTTCATCCGGGATTGGTTCAAGAAATTTCGTCATGCAATCAGGTTTCCAGAGCCCCCGATGAGCGGCAACTACCCGCGACACCGCCCCTGTGAACCGGTTTTATACCGCGCTGTGCCCGAAATCGGGGAAAAACGGATTCATGACTTTTTTCGAATCGGCTGAAAGGAATCGACCGGAGAAAGGTTGTCTTGACAGCTACGCCACTTGAGTGCCCTTCGGAGCCTCTGGCGTACCAAGAAACTCTCTCCTCTCTCCTCCTGGAGTACCGCGTGAACAACGCGGCACTCCTTTTTTTGTCCATCCTCAGGATGTTTCCGGCGGCGAGGCGACTCCTGCAGCCCCATGTCCCAGCGCGTTCCAGACAGCCAGAACAGTGAGTCCTCCGAAGAGCAGCTGTACACCGAACAACAACCCCGGTGCCCACATCGCATCAGAAGGCCACCAGATCACCAGCAACACGGCCAGAATGATGCCCGCGATACCGCTGATGAACTGGACACCAGGCGCTATGTGCGACCGCGCAGGCTTTCCTGAGAGATCCATGATTCCCGTCAATAGGCACCAGCCTGCAAGGAACAGAGTCACGACTTCCAGACTTGCGAATGGCCAGATCAGGAAGAGAACACCCAGCCCCGAAATCAGGATGGCATTGACGACATTCATCACCAGCGACTCCTGCGATCCCACAAAGCAACGAAGAAAGAGAAGTGCACCACAGATCAGGGCCATCCACCCCATGAAGAGGATCAACAACGTCGAGGCGATCATGGGGGAGATCACGATGGCGAACAGTCCGCAAAGGATGAAGATGATCCCCTCCGCAAGGAGGATGCCTCGCGATTGACGCATCCGATCATGGATCTCCCAGGGCTTCAGAACATTTGTCTTCGTGGTCTCGCCGGACATGGTGATGGTCTCCCGGAAAGTCTGTTTCAGTTTACGAGTCAGGCGAAGCCTACACGATGCGGCCGCGACCGCGTCGTTTCATGATCGAACAATCGGTTTTCTCGAAAGCAAAAAAAGAGCCCGGCAAATGCCGGGCCCTCTTCTGCCCCCTAGGGAGCAGTCTTAGAACAAAAAGCCGGGGCCGCCCCACCGCGGCGGCCCCGGTGAGCCGAGGGTCACGCAACTCACTCGGCCCTGACCTCTATGGTCCTGGCTTGAACCGCTGCCGACTTGGGCAGGCGGACAGTCAGGATGCCGTTCTTGCAGGTCGCTTCGATGCGGGCGACGTCAATGCCGTCGCCGATCCTGAAACGGCGATGGAAGTCGCCGATTCCGTACTCCTTGTGGAGGACGCGACCGAGGTCTGAATATCTTTCCTGCACCTTTCCGGTGATTTCAAGTGAATTGTCCTCGACTGAAATCTCGATGCCATCAGCTGTGGCTCCGGGCATGTCCGCAACAATGGTGAACATCTCATCATTCTCATGGACATCGATCGGTGCTCTGTAGTACTGCGGTTTCTTTGTTACATGGCCTTCATTAACGGGGGCCAATGTTTCCCTTGTTCCGCAACAGTCTGTGTAGTGCTTTGTGTTGGTATTCATGGCCAAACTCCTGCAATTCAATATCCAATACTCCTAGCGATTCTCCAAGGTTCGCCTGTTTCAGGCTTCAGTGACCGGTACCTGCCTGGCCCTTGAATTGACCGACTTTGGCAGCGTAAGCGTCAGAATTCCGTCTTTCAGCACGGCCTTGGTATCCGAAGGTTCGACGTTGGTTGGCAACGAGATGCTGCGCTCGAACTCGAGAGAGCCGCGTTCACGCCGAAGGGTGTTGGCCCCTTCCGGTGTGACTGCCGTCCGATGACCGCTGATGATCAGCATTCCGTCGGCCACCGTGACCTCGACATTTTCCATCTTGACACCAGGAAGCTCGGCTTCCACGTAGATGTTGTTGTCGTCATCGATCATGTTGAGCGATGGGTACGTACGGGAGTCCGCATTATTGCAGCAGAAGACATTGTCAAACATACGCTCGACCTCGTTTCTGACGAGGGTGACGGCATTCGTTGCTGGGGTGAAGAGAGCACGCGTATTCATGGCACAATCTCCGTTGTAAGGCCGGAATTTCTGTCTTCCGGATTGAGTGTTGACTGGCTCGCTCCAAGACGCTCTTGTCTCGAGCCACTGAAGATGTTGCAAGCGGCATGCCAGTTTCGAAACCGCCTGCAACACGCTTAAACATGCTCGCGTGTGCCGGTTCGGCAGTTCGGCTGCCGAACCGGCAGCGGATGTGGATTCGGAAATGACGGGACACACATGCCATCATGCCTCCCGGAAACCTTTTTCCAGGAGGCATGATGGTGTGTCTCAATTCGGTTCTATCAACCGATCGGAATCATTCGGGTCAGGCAGCTACAACCGTGTTACGGATGCGGGAAGGCGTGCCGGTAACCATGCTCACCTTAGGAAGGCTGATGGTCAGAACACCGTTGCTGAGGCTTGCCGTGATGTTCTCGACGGTTACGTCGCGACCGATGGCAAAGGCTCGCTGGTAGATCTTGACGGGAGCCTTTTCACGGCTGATGGTGGCCACTGGAGTGGTTACATCTACGCCGGGAACAAAGGCTGTTGCCTGGGAAACGGCCTTGATCATGAGAAGACCGTTTTCAACTGTCAGTTCCAGATCATCGATCTTGACGCCGGGAAGGTCAGCCACCAGAAGATACTGGGAGCCGTTGTCCAGGACATCGATTGGCAGATGAGCACTGACGGACTGGGAGGTCATGGCTGTCTGCTGTGGAACAAATGATGGGGTTGTCATGGCGTTCAATCCGAATGCGCCGGTGGCGACAGGAAGACCTGTGGTTGCCGTGTAGTTCATACCGGTGTTGATGCCGTTGGCAAGTGCAGCAGCCTGTGCGTTGATGCCTGAGAACCAGGGGTTGATGGCTGCAGGGGTGATCATCTGAGCAGCGATATCACCCTGCCACATGCCCGGAAGCTGACCGAGGAAGGCATTCTGCCGGGCGTAAGGCAGTGAAGTAGTGCTGGCGAAGGCTGGAGTGGTGTTGATTGTGTTCATGGCGTTGATTCCTGTGATTGGAGTATTCCATGCGTTGAATGCAGGAGTGTTCCAGGTTCCGAATCCGTTCATGCATGTTGTTGGCTGTACGCCGACGAAGTCGTATGAATTCATGCCCATTGTTGCACCGTTGTTGAAGAGGTTGGGCTGAACCTTGCTGGTGCCGTTTTCCTTGACTTGAACTTTGATAGCCATCTCTGAACTCCTTATGTGCGTGAGATGCCGTTTCCGTTCGTTGCATGAGGCCGGTCGACGCACCATGCGTCCGTCAAGCCTCGTGATTCAATTCTCATCAGGCGATTGCATCGTTTCGATGCAGAGTTCGCCGTTCCTGGGAGGCCTTCATGGTTGGGACGACGAGTCTCAACACCCCATCCAGGA
Organism: Phycisphaerae bacterium; assembly: GCA_002716385.1. Lineage (GTDB taxonomy): Bacteria > Planctomycetota > Phycisphaerae > Phycisphaerales > SM1A02 > UBA1668. The sequence goes on from PBAX01000005.1 coordinate 80,986, forward strand.
GGTTTGCCTTGATCAGCTCCCGCCTTTCCATGTCCACGGGATCAGGCAATTCAATGACCCGTTCCATCGAAGTCCGCATGTGATCCCTGACGATCCGGACAGGTGTCGAAGGGGCGTCGATGCGAGGGAGTGACTTGATGGTCACACGACTTCCGTCGATGGTCACATCGAGGTCTCGAGCCACCACATTCTGCATTGGCATGTCGATGATGAGCCATCCTGCAGCCTTGACGATCGACATGTCTGGAACACTCGTCATGGTGCCCATTTCACATCTTGGGTTGTCGCAGAAGTGAGTGATGTGTTCTTCGGTCATTCGTGGAGTAGTTGCGAAAGTAGTCATTTTCAATCTCCTTGATTGAATGGAATGAACCTTCCATTGATCCATTCCGTGTTCTCCGCATTCGTGTTCGATGCGTCGTGAGGAGAGGAAACAACTCCCATGCCGAACCCGGTCGACTTCGTCCGAATTTCATCAAGATCGCGGCTGAAGGCTCTCTAAAACGTTTCATAAGCTGGATCGCGGAAGCGCCCCTTCGGGAGAAGGCCCAAGACCATCGTGATCGTTTTCACGAACCCCAGGATTTGGATGCCAGAGTGACAGCCGTCATCGGGGGTTGGCAGTCACCCTGAATTCCACCTGTTCCTCGGTGCCCACCATCCTGCCGGCGACCTCAACCCCGACGATGGCCGCCACCGAAGCCCAGCCGTCGGCCAGACTCGCATTGCGAGCCGTGACCGTGAACGAACCTCTGTCCGGAACTGCCTGCCCCGTCCTCGGATCAAGCAGATGGGACCATCTCCGCCCGTCTATCTCGAGAAACTGGTCCGTTGAACCCGAAGTCGCGACTCCACACTTCGAAACCACGAGCGGGCCCTCCTTGGAACCCCCATCCACGATCCATCCAACCTGGCCAGGAGGCGGAACTCCGATTGCCATGTCTCCACCGAGCTCGACCAGTGCGCTGGTGATGCCTCGGGATTCGAGAACGTCGAGGGCCTGATCGGCCGCATAGCCTTTTCCAATGCCGCCAAAGTCAAGCCATAGACCATCCTGGTCGATCGAAACGCGGTGGACTCCATTCACTTCAGATCGTGCCAGACGTTCCCATCCAGCGGTCGAGGCCAGAGCGGCCAACTCATCCGAAGATGGCATTTGGCCGATATGCCGCGCCTTTCGCCAGGCCTGAGTCAAGGCACCGCAAGTGACATCGAAGGCCCCCTCACTGTCATTGGAAATATCGACGGACAACGCCAGAATATGGTTCAGATCCTCACTCAAGGCGGCCGATTCGCCCCGGGGCAGGGAACGGAGTCTGGCGACTTCCGAATCAATCAACCAGTCGCTGATCGACTGTTCAATGGCGTTGATGCGGTCGAATGCGGCTTCTGCGGCTTGATTGGCCGCCTTGTCGCCTTCCGCATAGAAGATCAGATTCACTCGGGTGCCCATTCTCAATCGGGAAAACTCGTATCGCTGCAGACTTCCTTCTGAAGAACTGCACGATGAGATCGAAAACCCGGCCAGAAGCAGCAGTATGATGGATGAGATGTCTTTCAGACGCCTATTCAATGGAGTGCTCCTCAACACAGCATACGTTGCCGTGACGATGGCTCTAGTATCCGCTGCGGGGATTGCTCAGGACACGTCGGTGATCGACGTATCTGCCGAGGCTGAAACACCCGTCGTCAAAGTCTGTGCGATTCCGGGGACCGCACTTGAACTGGCCATGGTCAGGGTACCTGCCACAAATGGCCAGAAGGCCTTCTGGATATCCCAGCATGAAATCAGCTGGGATCACTACGACGTCTTCGTCTACGAACTGGACAAGCCTGAAAACGAGGATGTCGATGCCGTGACCAGGCCGACCAGACCCTATATCTCGGCGGATCGAGGATGGGGGCATGCGAACTACCCGGCACTGAGCGTCTCCCACAGGGGCGCAAAGGCATTCTGCCTTTGGCTGACGGCGAGTACCGGAACGGACTGGCGACTGCCGACGGTCGGCGAATGGCGGACGGCCTGCGAACTCGGCGAGATCGATGCCGAGAAGGCTCAGGAGCATGCATGGTTGAAACCAAACTCCAAGAGACGCACTCATAAACTCGCATCACGTAAACCCGATCGACTCGGGATTCACGACCTTCATGGCAACGTCGCAGAATGGTGCCGTCGAGGAAAGGGCGAGGACGACTTCGTTCTGGCAGGAACCTGTTATCTGGATGAACGCATCGACTGCGAAATGATCCGAGAACCTGTTCCCGCCTGGAACGACACCGATCCACAGATACCCAAGAGCATCTGGTGGCTGGCCGATGCGCCATTCGCCGGATTCAGGGTTGTCTGTGAAGCGCTTCCGGAGAAGAAGAGCGAGCAACGGGAAGAAGAGAAACCTTCAGGAGAGAAACAATGACCCAATCGAATCAACCACCGGCTTCCGATGTGACCAGAAGGCACTTCGTAAGAGCCTCTTCAGCCACATTGGGCGTAGCGGCCATGAGCTCGCCGGCACTGGGTTGGATCCAGGGAAGCGATACCATCAAGGTCGGCCTCATCGGCTGTGGAGGACGAGGCACCGGGGCCGCAGGACAGGCCATGCGAGCCGACGACGGCGTGCGATTGTGGGCAATGGGTGATGCCTTCGATGATCGACTGGCATCGAGTCATGGCTATCTGACCGATGGCCATGGCGATCAGGTTCAGGTTGATCCCGAAAGACGATTCGTCGGTTTCGACGCCTTCCAGAACGTCATCGACTCAGGTGTCGATGTCGTGATCCTGACCACACCACCACACTTCCGGCCCGAACATTTCAAATACGCGGTCGACAAGAAGAAGCATGTGTTCATGGAAAAGCCTATGGCCGTAGACGGCACGGGGGTTCGCTCCGTGATCGCCGATGCCCAAAGGGCCAGCGAACAGGGCACCAACGTCATGGGTGGTTTCTGCTGGAGATACCACCATCCGAGCCGCGAGTGCTACAAGCGAGTTCTTGACGGCGCCATCGGTGACGTCAAATGCGTCCACTCCACCTATCTCAGTGGTCCTCTTGGTACGAAACCAAGACAGGATGGCTGGAGCGACATGGAATGGCAGATGCGCAACTGGCAGCACTTCAACTGGCTCTCCGGCGACCACATCACGGAGCAGGCTTGCCATGCGATCGACAAGATCAACTGGGCGAAGAACAACATGCAGCCCGATCGCTGCATAGCGCTTGGCGGACGGCAGATGAGAAGTGGGCCGGAATCGGGGGACATCTACGATCACTTCTCGGTGGTATACGAGTATCCGGATGGGACACGTTCCTTCCATGATTGTCGCCAGATGCCCAACTGCTGGAGCAACAACACCGAGAAGCTGTTCGGAACCAAGGGCGACTGCTACATCAACTCATGGGGCCCTACCAACATCATCACCGGCGAGAATGCATGGGAATACGAGGAAACCAGCCCCGCACCCAGCATGTACCAGGTGGAACACAACGAACTCTTCAAGGCCATTCGAAACGGTGATCTCATCAACGATGGTTCGGAAATGACCCGGAGCACCCTGATGTCGATCATGGGACGCATGTCCGCGTACACCGGCCAGCCGGTCACCTACGAGGAGGCGCTCAACAGCACGGAGCGACTCGGTCCCACCGTCTATGAATGGGGTGATGTGCCGGTCCTGAACGTGCCGGTGCCGGGAACACCAGCTGACTGGTCTGCCATCCAGGCGAATGCCGGGAGCTAGAACATGTCTCGAGACAACACGATGATTTCGGAGGAAACGGCTCCCGACAGACGAACAATGGTGAAACTCGCCGCGGTGACGGCGGGATTGGCCGCTGTTCCTTCAACACTCGCACAAGTCATCGACGCCGGCGGGCAACAACGGCTCAACATCGGACTGATTGGTTGTGGCGGACGGGGAACCGGCGCCGCCTACAACGCGATGGACGCCTCGCCGGATGCCAGAGTCGTCGCCATGGCGGACGTCTTCCCCGACTCGCTTCAGGGCTCCCGCCACAATCTTGCCAAACGAGATCAATGCCTTGTGACAGATGGCGATTGCTATGTGGGCTTCGACGCCTACAAGAGACTCATGGAACGCGATGATGTGGATGTCGTGATTCTGGCGACCCCCCCCCATTTCCGTCCCATGCACTACGCGCATGCCATAGAAAAGGGCAAGCATGTCTTCATGGAGAAACCCGTCGCGGTGGATCCCGCGGGCATACGACTGGTCATGGACGCCTCCCGAAAAGCTGATGAGAAATCCCTGTCCGTGGTTGCCGGCACTCAAAGAAGGCATGAACAGTGCTATCTGGACATCATGGAACGGATCCGGAATGGCGCCATCGGTCAACCGGTTGCGGCCCGCTGCTACTGGAACATGGGCGGGCTATGGAAACGGGATCGCCAACCCGAATGGACCGACATGGAATGGCAGCTCAGAAACTGGCTCTACTTCGCATGGCTGAGTGGTGACCACATCGTCGAGCAGCACGTCCATAATCTGGACGCCGTCAACTGGGCGATGGGTTCCCATCCGCTGAAATGCACCGCCATGGGTGGTCGCCAATCTAGGATCGATGACGCCTACGGTCACATCTTCGATCACTTCGCTGTGGATTACGAATATCCGGATGGTATTCACGCCATGAGCATGTGCCGTCAGGGCGATGGTTGCTCAGGCAGGGTCGAGGAGGTCATTCAGGGAACCAAGGGCCGTGCCGTCATGAGTTCCGGTCGAGCAAGACTTGAAGGCGGACCGGAGTGGGTCTTCACCGCTGACAATCCGAATCCCTATCAGGTCGAACATCATGATCTGCACGAGAGCATCCGGGGAAATTCCAGACGCCTGAATGAAGGTCATCAGATCGCCGAATCGACATTGACGGCGATCATGGGCCGCATGGCGGCCTATTCAGGCAAGGACATCACCTGGGATGAGGCCTTGAATACGGAACTGGACATGCGGCCGAAGGCGTACGACTTCATCGAACTCGATGTCCCCCGGGTCCCGCGGCCCGGACGGACTCCGCACGACTCGACACTCTGGCTTTGATAATCCGGAAGGGATTGAACCATGAATCGAAGAAACTTCATCAAGGGAACCGGAACGGGCGCAGCCATCGCGGCGGTCGGACCGGCTGTTCTCGGCCAGACGCAACCCTCTCAATCAAGCCCCATGTCGAATCAATTCACACTGGACTACGCCCCCCACTTCGGCCTCTTCAAGAACCATGCCGGCGACGATGTCGTCGATGAACTTGATTTCATGTCTGATGCGGGCTTCCGATCTCTTGAGGACAACGGCATGCGAAGCCGTTCAATCGACGAACAGAAGCGAATCGCCAAGGCACTCGAGAAGAACGACATGCGCATGGGCGTGTTCGTCATGAACATGGACTGCGCCTGGTATCCCAGCATCACCACCGGAAAGCCGGAGGAGATCGAGAAGTTCGTCCAGAACGCTCGGGATTCGGTTGAAGTCGCTAAGCGCACCAATGCCCGTTGGATGACCGTCGTGCCGGGCAATGTCGCCGAAGGCGTTCCGATGGAGCAACAGACCGCTCATGTCGTCGAAGCCCTCAAGCAGGCTTCGGGCGTGCTCGAACCCCATGGTCTGGTCATGGTGTGCGAGCCTCTAAACTGGCGGGATCATCGGGGCCAGTTCCTCCAGTTCACACCCCAATCGATCGAGATCATGCAGGCTGTCGACAGTCCATCATGCCGGATTCTTCAGGACATCTATCACCAGCAAGCCAGCGAGGGCAATCTGATCGATCACATGAACGATGCCTGGGAATACATCCCGTACTTCCAGGTCGGTGACAATCCGGGCAGACGCGAGCCTGGCACCGGCGAGATCAACTACGCCAACGTCTTCAAGCACATGCATGGAAGAGGCTACGACGGCATCGTCGGCATGGAGCATGGCAAGAGCCGAGGCGGCAAGGAAGGTGAAGTCGCCCTGATCGAAGCCTATCGATCGGTGGATCCTACCTGATGCTTCTGGCCATGACCTGTGTGCTTGCGGCTGCCGATCATGTCGCCCATGATCTTGCGATCGTCGGACCCAGAGAGTGGACCTTTGATGCTCGCCTGGTGGAACCGGCCGGCGAACGCAGCGGCATCACCGTTCTTCTGATCGGCGGGGGCATCGGGAACGACCTGGACTGGTCCGTCCCCGGAACCATCCAGATGGCCGACACGACCATTCCACTGACCATTAACGGCAAGACTCATCGTGATGCGCCGTTGCTTGCAGAGGCCCTGGCGGACAAAGGTCATGCAGTCATGCATTATTCGACGATTGCCAGAGAGGATCCAAAGAAGGAGCTCTGGCCCCTTGAGGTCACAACACATTCGGTCGCCGATCTGCTACTTCTTCAGAAATCCGCAACCAGCACGATAGGAACACACCCTCTGACAAGCGATGATCGAATCATCCTGCTTGGCCACAGCATGGGTGCGCAACGAGTATGTGCTCAGGCTGCCGAGGATTCGAACATAGCGGGGCTCGTCCTGATCGGCGCAGCTCAGATGACTCGAACCGGACCTGATGATCCTGGCCGGAATCTCAATCTGCCTGAAGCTCGGGAGCGAATCGAGACACTTGATGCCGATGGCAACGGCTCGGTGACCGGCATGGAGATTCCGGACGGAATGGATCTCGATCAGGACGGAACGCTTCGTATCTGGGAAGTATCCGCCACAATTGCCAGAAAGTCTCGACGTCACTTGGAGCTGAAGCAAATGCCGGACAGACATGGCATCCCATTTGGAGAGGACTCACTCAAGTCCCGTCCGGTTCCTACGCTTGTCCTCTACGGGAACCTCGATGACGCTCAGGGACATCACGCACCCATACTGCAGGATCTCGTTGGGGATGGCTCCCTGGACACAATCGAGATCCAGATACTCCCGGGCATTGGACACCAGCTGGGACCTGAGCAGGACAACCGGTTCGGTCCGATCAGCAAGGAGGCCATTGGACAGATCGTGGAGTGGATTCAGAAGCAACAAGTCGAAACCATGCCCTGACCATGCCCTGAGAAATCAGCGGCCTCAGGACGAACTGCTGCCAACAGGGCTCTTGCGACTTGGATAGAACGCCAAAAGAATCACAAGACAGGCCAATGCCGCGTACAAAGGCACCGAGAACAGCAATGACCAGTCACGCTTCATCAGAGGCGTTCCGTTCTCTATGACCGGCTGCCCATCCTTCAAGACCTCGATCATGGTCAGAGGGCCCATGACGTTGCTGGCGATGTAACTGCCAAGGATGATCCCGACGCCGACAATCACCAGATTGAAGAGATTCTGTGCAGTCGCCTTCACATCCTTCGTCGTCTCTTCGTCCACGACCATGAACGCCACGAAGATGAAGCATCCGAAACAGAGTCCGTGCAGGGACACGCCCGCCACCAGAATGACGACATCTGGAATTCCGAGCGTCGCATTCAGCCAGCCGATCTGGGAGAACAGGAACATTCGCAGGGCGTACGCGCCCAACCCGATTGCCAACAGTGATTTCCTCGACCATTTGCTCGCAATGAAGGGGATGAGGAAGAGGACGACGATTTCGGACATCTGACCGATCGTCATCAAGCCACCCCCACCAACACCGAACACCTTGTTTATGGAGGATTCGAATCCCTCGAAGTTGTTCTGATACTCTCCGATGAACTGGGATGTGTACACGAAGTAGAACTGATGGATCATGCTCACTGGGATCGCGAGCAGGAACAGGATCAGCAGAGGGTTGCGCTTGATCTCCCGGCCGGTCTCCAAAAACGCGAAATGCTCCTCGCCCTTCTGAGGCGGTGTCTTTGGAAGCGAGAAACAGTACAGGCCCATCAACACGCCAAGTATGGCGCTGAGTCGGAAGGCGTCCTGCATGCCCGTCGCCTGAGCAAGCGACTCCTCGGCCGCCGACACACCTGCTGGCGTATGAGTGTGCAGAAGCCACTGGCCGATGCCTATCCCGACAACAATCCAACCGACCGTTCCCCAGAGTCTCACCCAACCGAAATCGCGGTCACGATCAGGCATGTGATGGAATGCCAGAGAATTCGTCAGGGCGATTGTCGGCGCATAGATCACCGAGTACATCAGGGACAGACCCAGAAACACCCAGAAATTGGTCGCGTCACCGAGAAACCAGACAACAACAGCGCCCGCGATATGACTCAAACCTAGGAACTTCTCGGTGTTGAACAAACGGTCCGCCACCTGACCGGCGATGAATGGCCCGAGAATCGCACCAAAGCCTCCCGCCATGAAGAGCCATCCGATCTCGTCGGGTTCGAACTTTCGGTAGTTCTTCAGAAAGGGATACAGCAGCGGCAGCCAGGCACCCCAGATCGCGTACTGCAGGAACATCATGAGGGAAAGCCGACTTCCCAGTCCAAATCCCATGCGTGGTGTTGCAACCGATGGTGCCGATGAATTCATGAACGGTCTCCTGCCTGTTGGTGGCTCATTGAGACTGTATCAAGGATCACCTCCTCGGTAGCACTCCCGGTCATTGCTACACTTGCCACCCATGGGAACCGCCCCGCCGACTGCTCATAGACATCGCCTTGGCCTTATTGGATTGCTGTTCGCCTCAATCGGCGGAATCCTCGGCTCAGGATGGCTCTTTGGCCCGCTCTATGCCGCACAACTGGCAGGTCCCGCCGCATTGATCGCCTGGCTGATCGGGGGCATTGCCATAACCATCATTGCGCTGACCTTCGCCGAGGTGGCGGCATCACTGCCTCTCAATGGAGGGATCACACGCCACGCGCTGCTGGCTTATGGACAGACGACTGGTTTCCTGGCGTCACTTGGAACATGGCTGACATTCACGGTCATTGTCGCCGCGGAAGTCCAGGCCGTACTTCAGTACGCCTCCATCTACTGGGATGGCCTGACCACTCCGATGAAGGACGGCACACATCCACTCACGATGACTGGATTTGCGGTGGCCGCCGTGCTTTGGATCATCTTCAGTTTGATCACCTGGGTCGGCATCAAGCTCTTCGCCCGTGTGAACAGCGTGCTGACATGGATCAAGGTCGCGCTCATCATCGTGGTCACCACGGCACTGATCATTCTCTCCTTTGAATGGACCATGTTCGATGACATGAAGGAAGGTGGATTCGCCCCGTATGGCTGGAGCGGCATCTTCCGTGCAATGGCCTATGGAGGTGTGATCTACGCCTTCACCGGCTTTCAACATGCGGCTGTCGCGGCTGGCGAATCCAGAAATCCTCATCGTGATGTTCCAATCGCCGTCGTCGGTTCGATTCTCGTCTGCCTGATCTTCTACATCTTCGTTCAGGCCGCCTTCCTCGGGGCCATGCGTGAGAGCGACATGCCGCATGGATGGCACAGTCTCAAGTTCGATGGACAGGTCGGACCATTGGCCGGATTGGCCATGACGCTGGGCGTGACCTGGCTGTTCATAGTCATCTTCGCCGGCGCAATCGCCTCTCCGCTCGGTGCGGGACTGATCAATCTCGGATCAAGCATGCGAATCGTGAGAGGCATGAGCCACGACTCGTACCTGCCCAGAAGACTTGGACGACTTGGTCGCTTCCACACACCCGGGCTCGTACTAGCGCTGTCATTTCCACTTGGCCTCTTCCTGTTTCTTCCGTTTCCAGGATGGCAGGATCTCGTCGCCTTTCTGGCATCGGTCGTCGTGATCGCCTATGCCATGGGCCCACTTTGCCTGCTGGCACTTCGAAAACAACTTCCGGATCACAAGCGGCCATTCACACTGCCGATGGCCCATCTCATCTGCCCGATCGCCTTCATGATCTGTGGACTCCTGATCTACTGGGCCGGCTGGACGATCGTCTGGAAACTCGGGGTCACGTTCGGCACCTGCGCCCTCATCTTCATTCTTGTGAAGATCCCGAGAGGTCGGAACATCGATTTCATGGGATCGCTCTGGATCTGGCCGTTTCTGGGCGGACTCGTCGCACTGGCCTGGCTTGGGGGTCATGGCGGCGTCGAGGTGATCCCCTTCGGCTGGGACATCCTCTCCGTCGCAGGCTGGTCTCTGCTGTGCTATCTGCTGGGCCTTGGCCTTCGAATTTCACCTGAGCAGACCCAGAACTATCTGAATTTGATCCATGAGGCCCATGAAGAGGACCTTGAAATCGCCGATTTCGGTGGCTGAAACCCCTCTCCGGACGAAATTCAACAATTTCCTTCCACAGATGTGAGATCCGCTCCCCACTGACGCAGTTCAGGGTGGAAGCACGTTTTATCTCTATTCCCTAACTCTCCAAAAACAAGTGATTCCCCTTACGCAAGGCAATCCCATCTGGACGTTCCAGATGGGATTGTCCTTTTCATACCGGCCAAGATCGATCGGAAACCGCAGGCTCGGACTTGAAGGAACGTGGGGATCTATCATGCCTGCATGAGCCAGATCATCGACTTGCGAAGCGATACCGTCACCCAACCGACAGCCCGAATGCGGAACGCGATGATGGATGCCCCTCTCGGCGATGACGTTCTCGGGGACGACCCAACCGTTCATAGACTCCAGGAACGATGCGCAGAACTCTTCGGGAAGGAAGCAGCCTGCTTCGTCCCTTCCGGATCGATGGCCAACCAGACATGCATTCGAGCGCTGACCGCTCCAGGCGACGAGATTCTCGCCCACGAGAACAGTCACATCTACCAGTATGAAGCCGGGGGGCCGGCGGCGCTCTCTGGATGCACCTTCGCCTTCTTTCGAGGGGCACGGGGATTCTTCACCTCGGAGGAAGTGAGACAGGCGATTCGTCCGGATGACCACCACTTCCCCAGATCGAGACTGCTCGTGATCGAGAACACGAACAATCGTGGCGGTGGCTCGGTCTGGCCGATTGAGCAACTGGCTGATGTCACACGTACGGCCCGTGATCTGGGACTTCGATGCCATCTGGACGGCGCGAGAATCTGGAATGCCTGCGCCGCCACAGGCACTCGACCCGATGAATGGGCCAGCCACTTCGATACGGTATCCGCCTGCTTCTCGAAGGGGCTGGGTGCACCGGCCGGTTCGATCGTCGTCGGCGACGCGGAGACCGTCAATCAGGTCCATCGACTGAGGAAGATGCTGGGCGGCGCCATGCGACAATCCGGCTTTCTCGCCGCCGCGGCGCTCCACGGAATCGAACATCATCGTGATCGGATGGCGGATGATCATCGTCGTGCAAGACGTCTAGCCGAGGCACTCGCCCAATGCCCCGATACGAACATCGACCTCGACGCGATCGACACGAACATCGTCTACTTCGACACGGGCAACCATGATGCCCACGAAATGCAGGCCATGTTCGAATCCAAGCATGTGAAGCTGCTCGCCCTTGGCCCACACAGGATGCGAGCCGTGCTGAGCATGGCGGTCGATGACGACGATATCGATCGAGCCATCCCTGTTCTTCAGGATGGCCTCAAGGGAAACGCCTGAAACAGCTCCGATCCGGACAATCAACCGACTCCCCTGATAGGATCCGACTCATGAGCGACAACCTCCTGCATCTGCCCACCGGACCGGAGCCTCCCACGATCGTGAATGCGATCATCGAGATTCCCAGTGGTTGCTCCAACAAGTACGAGTACGACAAGGAACTCAATGTCATAAAGCTGGATCGAACACTCTTCAGTCCGGTCCATTATCCAGGCGCCTACGGCTTCATACCCAGGACCCACGCCGAGGACGACGATCCACTCGACATACTCGTTCTTCTCGATGGCCCGACCTATCCCGGAACACTGGTTGAAGTCAGACCGGTAGGCGTGCTCGAGATGCGTGACGACAAGGGACTGGATCACAAGATTCTCGGTGTCCCGATCAGCGATCCTCGAAAGGCCGAGATCATGGGCCTTCAGGATGTGCCTCGCCATACGCTCAAGGAAGTGGACTACTTCTTCCACATCTACAAGGATCTCGAGGGCAAGTTCGCCGACACGTATGGATGGCTCGATCGAATGGAAGCCTACCGAATCATCAAGGAATGCATGGAGCGATATGAATCGCAGCACAAGTGACCTCGAGGATCACTCCTTGCTCCAGTCGCTCCCTCTTCCCCGCTTGACATCGCCCCGCTTCCGCTTCTCATCCATTCGACGCTGCTTGCTGGCCCGTGTCGCCTTGGTGGGAACACGCTTCTTCTGAGGTGTGATCGCCTGCCTGACCAGCTCAGCAAATCGAACTCGAACCAGTTCCCGGTTGCCTGCCTGGGATCGGGACTCCTCGCATGAGATCCTCAGTATTCCGTCCTTGTTGATCCGGGACCGAAGCTTCTCCTTCAGGAGAGAACGCTGAGGATCATCCAGAACCGTCGAGGCATCGATGTCGAACCGTATGGTGACGCGAGTCTCGACCTTGTTCACATGCTGACCACCGGGTCCGGTCGAACGTGAGAAGTCGTATTGGAGCTCACATGCCGGAATCCTAAGGCCAGGCTGGATGTCGATGTCCTCAACTGATGCCAAGATCCAATCACTCCTGAAACCGAATCAATTCCCTTCCCTTGTCGGGAGGCTCACCAGAGCCTACCTTGAGATATCGGAGCAAGCTGATGAGCAAGTCCAGACAACGCAAGGATGCCTTTCCAGCTACCCAGATGACCTGGATCCGGGATCGACTCGATTCCGGGGAGGAGGGTCGTCGGGATGTCACGAATCATCTGATGGAAGTCTATGCGGAGCCTCTTCGGATCTATCTGCTTGGTTCCAGTTTTCGATCAGCTGGCGAACCCGAGGAATTGATCAATGGCTTCTTTGCCAACCGTCTAGCCAGGACGGAATACATGGATGGATGGAGAAGCAGCGACAAGCGGCTTAGAAGATGGCTGATCAATGGTTTGATTTTCTACATTAAAGAGGAATTTCGGCGCCAGAAACGAGGGGGATCCCCTCTTTCAGATGAAGTCGAAGCTGGGCTGGAGGATCCCTCGGACCAGTACCGGGCGTTCGAGAAGGCCTGGGCGGCATCCGTCGTACGTCGTGCGATGTCAATGGCATCCGTGAGGTGCACACAAGAAGGGCTTGAAGCCCATTGGGATATCTTCGTTCGCCACCACATTCAGCAACAACCATATGCCATCTGCTGCAAGGAACACGGTGTCAATGCCGCCAGAGCAGCCGTAATGTCGCGAACTGCAGCCACCAGATTCCGCGATGCCGTACGCGCACTGGTCAGCATGGACGGCGCCGATGAGAATACGATTGACAAGGAAATCGCAGGCCTCAGGGATTTGATGAAATGAATGAAATCTACCCATCAATGGCAGGTCAACCGGCCCCGGATGATCAACTCGACCCGAAGACCGTGTCCCATCTGCTCGGCATGGCCACCTCTCCACCAGCGCATCCGGCGGATGCCCTGGCCATCAAGCTTGCCGATCCGGAGGGACGCAAGTGGGGACTGCAAGTACTCGGCTCACCACCAATCGACGGCCTGACATCCGAGGATCTCCTGGACAAACCCACCGATCTCGAGATGCTGAGGCAGCTTCACCGTCATGGCAAGAGGACATTCCATGATTCCGTTCCAGGGGATGAACAGCATGAAGGCATGCTCTGGTATCTCGTAGCCATCGCGCTGGCCATCGGCGACCATGATGAGATGCTCTCCAGCCAGCCCAAGAAGGAAGTTGTGGAAGCCATCCTCGTGGTAGCCGACACGCTGCCTTCCCCCTGGTGTGATCGCCTGGAAACGGCCGATCAATGAACTTCATTCGAATCCTATTGCTGCCAATTGTCATCGTTGCGTCTGCAGCATCGATTCCAGCAAGCTCTCACTCGTTTGAATCGACCGATTCGCCTGAGACACCTCATGCGCTTGATCGGATCGCCATCATTGGAGCCAGCGCTTCCGCGGGATGGGGCCTCGTTCTCCGCTACATCGATGAAGAGGACATGGTTGTCACCAGGCTGGTGACGCTGAACGACGTGCTGCAGGCCTGCATCCAAAGAGATGAGACGATAGTACGTCTGCAGGGAAGCGGCATGTTCTTCTGGAATCCCGAGCGAGTCGGCGAAAAACAGGCCACAGAAGCCCTTGCGGAGGATCCCACGCTTCTGGTCGCAATCGACTATCTGTTCTGGTTCGGATACGGGAATCGAGGCGTCGATGGCAGGAGAATCCCATTCGGAAGCGATGGACATGAGGCCCGTCTGGAACTTCTTGAGAAAGGACTGGCCGAGCTCGAGGAGTTCGATTGCCCTATGCTCGTTGGTGATTTTCCGGATATGTCCGAAGCCGTGGGCTACATGCTGGGCGAGAGCCAGATGCCCGCACCAGAAACACTCAAAGCACTGAACAGACGATTGCGTGAGTGGGCGAACGAGCATACTAATGTCACCATCGTCTCGCTCGCGGATCTGACCAATGCCATGAAATCCGACAAGCCCTTCGAAGCCGGCCGTCAGCAATGGCCCGCGGGATCCCGCAAGCAATTCATGCAGAGAGACAATCTGCATCCAACACTCGATGGCCTCATCATCCTCACACAGGAATCCATGGCGACGATTCTCGATCAGAACACGGTAACCGACGGACATTGCATCGATTTCGAACTCGAATCGGTTCGAAACCGGATCTATGAGAACAATCAGCCGGAAGGAACCACTCCGAAACCCTACACAGCAGAGGATTGATCCGGCTATCAGCCATCACATCTTCTAGGATTCACGAATGACCGATCAGGCAACCAAGGACCACTCGAAGAAGAATGGACATTCAGGTGTCCCGACTGGCCGTGAATTCGTTCAGGAGGCCGGCGCCACGGGCATTCTGGCATTGCTCTGGGTGTTGCTCCCACTGATATTGGGATCCACACTGCTCTACTTTCTCGGATCGGTCTCGAACTGGCTCTCCGATCAAGGCCAGGTGGGAATACTGATCTACATCCTGTGCTTCGGGTTCTCCGCTGGCTTCGGCTTCTTTCCAACCTACGCACAGGCCATACTTGGGGGATGGGTCTTCGGAATCGCCATTGGAATTCCCGCCGCCATAGCAGGCATCCTGTTGGCGGCCTTCATCGGCTACATGATCTCCAGACTCGTATCGGGAAATCGTGTGGAGCAGATACTGCAAAGACATTCGAAGTCGGAAGCCATACGCAAGGCACTGATCGGAAGAGGTCCTTGGCGTACGCTCGGGATCATCACCCTTATTCGAATCCCCCCCAATTCGCCGTTTGCCTTGACGAACCTGCTGATTGCAGCCTGCGGTGTTCCGCTGGCGACATGTTTGGCGGGTACCGCGATCGGCATGTTGCCTCGGACAGCGATCTTTATCGTGGTGACCGCAGCAGCACGCTCAGCTGGAATCGGGGACTTCGATGAGTTCCTCAGTCAGGGGCGTGGCCCATGGATGATCGGAGCCGGCCTGCTCGTCGCGTTCGCCGTCCTGATCATCATTGGATCCATTGCCAAAAATGCACTGGAAAAAGTTGCAAAACTGGATATGAGCAAGCCCACCGACTGATGTGTCAGGCGGTCATTTCTTCATCGAGGGCCCGGGGCCATCGAAACTGACCGGCCCGGCGCCATTCGAGATGATCAGACAGAGTCCGCCGATCAAGCCCAGATTCTTCATGAACTGGATGAAAGACTCCTCACCGCCTGTGGGTGAATGGAAAATCACCGTCACGGGAATCAGGAAGAGGATCAGCAGCACCGCACCCCATCGGGCCTTGATTCCCAGAATCAACGCTATGCTTCCCAGAAGCAGGAACACAATCGTTCCAAGCAGGAAGAAACCTGGAATCGGGATTCCCTTCTCGCCCATCACCTTGGAGACCGTCTCGAATTCACGGATATCCTTGATAGCAGACCAGAGGAAAATGGCTGCCAGAAGGATTCTTCCCAATAGAGGCAACAACGCTTGCATGAGGTCAACTCCCTATGAATCGAGGATACCGGCCTGCTATCGGCAGAACCGGCATCCTCGCTCTAAGAGTGGGCCATCAGGCACTGTTTAAATGGATCCCTGAGTCATCAGGGCCCCGCATCGACCGCGGTTCCGTTCAACAGAACGCCAGTGGGTGATTCTGGATCCGCAGTGGCCTGGAATCCAATCTCGATGGATCCCCCGTCGGGGATCTCCGAATTCCACACCTCGCTCTGAACGGTCACATGCCCCTGAGCATCCTGTGTCCACAGATCGGATCCAATCGGCCACAGACCGGTCAACTGGTAAGGAACATCGAACTCGAGTGTCCAGCTGGAGATGGATTCACCCGTGTTGTTATGGATTTCAAGCGAAGCCGTGAAACCACTGGCCCACTGATCACTCACCTGAAAATTCCAGACCAGCCCATCCAGCTGGCACTCGTCGGGTATGCCATCATTCTCCTGATCGTCCGACTGACCTTCGGATATGTCGCAGACGTCCGGAATCCCGTTGCCATTGCAGTCATTGGCCGTCCCATTCGCCACATCGCAGCTGTCGGAGATGCCGTTTCCATTGCAGTCGGATGACTGCTGGCAGTCGTCCGGTATGCCGTCGGAATCGCAGTCCACCGCACCCTGATCGATTTCATAGGCATCAGGCTCGCCATCATTGTCGCAATCCGAATCGCATTCATCAGGAACACCATTGCCATCCAGATCTGGTGTGGATCCGTCAGCGATTTCATCCGAATCCGCTATGCCGTTGTCATTGCAATCCAGTATTCCTTGTTCTCCGTAGATGCGTTCACCGGAATCGTAGACAGCGATCATTTCCGTCTTGACGATCGATGACTGGCCGGACGGCAGCCCTGAGATTGATGGATCATTGCTGACATCCCAGACAGCATCCGCCGCCTGTGGATTGACTCCGAATTCAATCTGGGACTCGCGACGATAGGCCGCCCCCAGCCCCGGTCCAATGGCCTGACCTTGATAACTGACTTCGAAGAAATACAGATTGTCGGTTGGATTCGCGACTTGGAGATCACTCAGCGTACCGCCATCAAGGAATCCACTGTCCACATACACATCCTCTGGACCGAAGCCCGAATCGATGACCTCTGTGAGATCGAGGTAGACACGATAGGAAAGCTGATCGCTCACACGGGCCGGCCAGGCGCTTCTGTTGTTGAGCATGCAACGGATCTTGGTGAAGTTCGATTCATCCTCGATGATCGAGGCTTCGACATACATCTCCTTGCCATAGGAATCCTCTGCAGGCGGGAATTCATCGGATGAAAGCGCGTCGCCTCCATAGGCACGAAGCATGTATCCGAGTGCTGCCGTGAAACCCGCGTTGTAGTCACAAGCCACTTCATTCGCGATGTAGTCGCTGCGGACATCCTCGTAGTCGAAATCATCCGGCGATGCTGGACCACCGACCAGAGCCCCCCAGAGAACATGGCGATTCGGATCAGGATCCGTTATCTGGTTGTTCCATGAGCCGTGAGCACCTCTGTGATGAGGACGGGTGGGAGGATTCTCCCCGAAGCCGCAAACATAGCTCGAGTTTCTCGGGTTGTCGCCCAGAATGTAGTTGATCTGCTGCTCACCGAAGCTTCGGTATCGGCCATCAGACTGATCACCGACGAGTTCCGAATAGGCAAAGGCTATGAATGCCGAGTTCGCCGCGTAGCGAAGCGATCCCCACACATCCAACCAAGCCAATCCTCCAGGTGAATATTGAATGCCTCCACTGGGTAGCCAGAAATCGAGATGACTCTCGACATAGGACTTGTATTGATCCTTGCCGGTGAGATGGGCAAGCAGGACAGCGGCGCCATTGATCTTGCCGTCCCATGACTGCGCCCAGTTCGGATCCGGGCTGCAATCGAGATAATGACTCTCTGCCTTGTCGAGATAGGAGGATTCATTGGTCGCCCTGTACAACCAGGCTGCAGCCCATGCCAGCTCGTCGTGATAACCGGACCACGAGTTATAGAAAGGAACCACATCGGGTATGGAACTCGTGTATGTAGCACGATAGGTGTCCGCAAAGGAATACAGTTCACGCGCATGCTGGAGGAGTGTCGCCGCATAATCAGACTCGGAACCCTCGAAGATCATTGATGCGGCTGCCAGAAAGGCTGCTGCTTCCGCGGCAGGCTCGGTGCCAGGGAATTCTGGACTCAACCACCAGATCTTCGGCCTGTAGCCGACGGCGTCCGTATGGATTTCCGGGGGTCCCCAGAAGGCATGGGAATCACCACCTTGGCCAATCTGTCCACAGAAGACATCTGGCTCGGGATGCGCCGCAATGCACCAGTCGGCATGCCAGCGGAGTGTTTCCTTCAGCTCGTCCATGAGCCCCGCATCCGAATATCCCTCGGAGAAATCGATGCCACTCCAGGCCATGGTTGTCATGGCAGAACTTATCGGCAAAACGAATGTCGGCGTGTCGCCGGCATCCATGTATCGGTTGATGATGGCGGGATCGAATTCATACTGGCCGTTGAGCTGCTCGAATTCATAATCGAAGCAATCGCCTCGCCAGTTCAGCGGGTAGTCTTCTTCCAAATCACCTGCACGCTGTGCGTAGTAGAAGGCAAGGCTCTTCTGCAAGGCCTCCCCATAGTTGAAGGCGCCCTCGCCTGGATCCGTGACGTCGTCACAATCACCCCAGGAACCAAGCACAAGCAGCACATCGGAGACATCAACGGATCCGGAGGCATCCAGGTCCTCCGGGCATCCCTGACACGGCCCCCATGCATTGACGATCGAAAGCACGTCGTCTACATCGATCGAGTTGTTTCCATCGGTATCTGGACAATCAGCAGTAGCAATCGTGCTGTAGACCAGAACCAGAACAAGTGGCACTGATACAATTAGATGCTTCATCACTTCCATGTCTCCTTCTTATGATCTCTGGCATCATGTAGGCATCTGCTGATCGCAGGATCGAATGAGATAGACACCAGATCTTTCATGGGACATACGACCGGAGGAAACCGAATGATTTCCAATCAGTGATTTTTTTTGATCTTCATTCAAATAGATCAACGAATGAACGAGGAAGTATCAAACGCCTTCATTGGTTCGAACGCCGAACAATCTTTCTCGAAGTGCCAGCAGCGAGGGCAGGAGCACCACTACAGCCAGAAGACAGGCCGCGGAGCCGATGGCCATGACGACCCCAAGACTGCGAAGGCCCTTGTGCTCGGCAATCACCAGACAACCGAATCCGATCATCGTCGTCATCGATGTCAACACGACGGCACGTCGCGTACCGCCGAAATGAAGCCGATCGTCTCCCCCTTCGCGCCAACGATGGACCATGTGGAGACTGCCATCGATTCCCAGCCCGACGAGAATCGGCGCCGCGAAGAAGTTGGCAAGATTGAATGAAACACCCAGTACCGACATGAAGCCGACCGTCCACCACAGGCCGATTCCAAGGGTCAACAGGCAGACGATCACATCCAGCAAGTTGCGGAAGGTCAGAATCGTGATGATCGCGATGAAAACCAAGGCAAGCGCCATCATCAGCACGAAGGCATCTCGCATGGCATCAAGCGATTCATAGTGGGTCATCGGAATACCGGTGGCATCCGGGGCAATCTCACGTACATCCGATACGAACCTACCCATGGCCTCGTAATCCCAGACATTCTCGCGAGGATGCATCATCACGAGAAAACGCCCGGCAGGCGACATCAATTCCGAACGCATCCCATCTGGAAGCGATTCTCGAAGCCCCAGTCTTTCACCGCCGCTGATCGCCTCGAGAAATTCATTCAGCTCCCTCGAGTGCTGGGTGATTTCAACTGCGGCTTCAGGCCCCTTGCCAATGAGCACACCAACTGCACTGATGATGTTCTCCAATTCCGTCCCCTGCTCGCCAGCGATGGCGGCCATTTGTCCGAGGCTCGCTCGAATACCTTGGAGACGAGACAGAACTGTCGACGGATCGATCTCCGTATCGGCCATCGCACAAGTCGCCAGCTCATCTCGCAGGAGAATACTCTGAGCAGTTTCAGGCGCGACGATGTCCTCGATGCTCCGGACACGACCGATCATCTCCTGAGCACGGGCCTTTTCGACGAGTTGCGCGACCTCCTCACGGCTGTCTACCATGACCGCGGCGAACCAGGTCGCGGAATCGGAGTCCGACGCGATTCGGCGTTCCCATTGCGCCGACTCGATGCCTGTCGCCTGAAGCTCAAGGAGATTACGTTCGAACTTCATGTTCATGGCGAAGGGAATAAGCAGCACCGAGATGGCCAGCGAACAGGCGACTACCTGAACAGGCCGCCGAATCAGTCGATCCATCAATCCGAATTCAACTCCCTGAAAACTAGACTCGCGGGATCTCGGCGAACGATCGGTGATGATGAGCAATGCCGGCAGCACCGTTGCCATCGACAGGAAGCAAAGCAACAGGCCGACGCCCGCAATGAGTCCGAGTTCTCGAAGACCCTGAAAATCGGTGAACCAGGCCACGAAGAACGTGGCGCTCGATGTCAGAACAGCCGAGGCATTCCCTCGCATGACGGTCCTGTACAAGCCGCGCACGGATCCGGAACGCCCTCTGGAATTCCTGAATTCCGAATATCGACTGATGACGTGAACACCGAAGTCCAGACCCACCCCGATCAACACGAGCATGAACACGATACTCAACAGGTTCAATTGACCCAATGTCAGCCCAACAAGCCCATAGGTCCATCCGGCCGCGCATCCAAAGGCGAGCATCGCCAGCAACGGCTGACGAATAGTCCCGAGCACGAGCATGATTATGATGGCCACGAGGCTGATCGCCAGAAACGCCGCTCTGGTCATATCCCGATCGGATGTCGCCATCTCGTCAGCCTGCAGCACAGGCTTGCCGGTCAATCCCATGTCGACGGATGGAAACTCGATGCGGGCGGCCGCCAGAATGTCGCGGACGCTCTGCACAGGACGCGCTATGACACCAAGCGTTCCATAATCCTTGGGCGGCATGATTCCAATGAAGATGTACCGACCACCTTCACTGCTCAGGATCCGTTCCGACATCGGAGGCGGCCCCTCGACCAGCCATTTGGTCGCGGTGACAGCACCCGTCAGACGGCGACGAATGCCAGCCATGCCACCCTTTGGATCGGATGGATCCAGCATGATCTCGAGACCATGCAGAACATCTCCAGTCGAAGCCGCTTCGTCGAGTGACTGACATCCGGCGATGATGGAATCCAGCGAGGCGACATCCATTGCTCTGGATGCCAGTCGCAACTGTTCCGAAGCGCTAATGCCCCCATGAACCTCCCCGAGATCGCCATCGGCCTCCAATCTGTCCCGAATCCACTGCGAGCATTCAATCGCGCGTGGCTCGGAAGCACCATCGATGACGATCCACATGCGTTCAAGATCACCGAACTCCTCGGCGAATTCGCGATAGGCCGCCATGTACGGCACGTCCGGAGCAATCAGATCATCGGTGTCCGCGTTCAGCGAAATGGTGCTCGATCCAACAAGCACACCGATCAAGGCCAGAATCGCACCCGCCAGGATGACAAGTAGTGGCCGTGCGATTACCACTCGACTCAACAAGCCGTATAGATGATTCTCAATCAAGTTCATTCAGGTGTGGCCCGGGCTGACTAGGATCGGTCACGTCTGGTGACGGCGTTCTTCCCCAGTTTAGATAGAACCGTCCAGGCAGGTCCGGGGAATCGATGCAACTGCTTCATGACCGCATCGAATCCCTCCAGGAACCAGTTGACATCGGATTCGTCTATGACCAGCGGAGGGATCAACTTGATGACGGGCTTGTTGTGCCCGGCGACCTGGGTGAGGATCCCATGGTCATCAAGCAACGGTATCACGACCGCCTGTGGAAACAGGTTGCGATCCATCTTCTCGACCAGCTTCCAGGCCGCTCGGAGCTTCAGGGACTTGGGTGGACCAAGCTCGATTCCCACCATCAGCCCTCGCTGACGAACCGACTTCAGGAATTCATATTTCTCGAACATGGATTCGAGCCCGTCTCGGATCAGGCCGCCCATGGCCTTGGCCCTCTCCATGAGATTTTCATCATCCATCACGGAGAGATACGAAAGACCGGCCGCCATGGCCATCCCGTTCTCATGGAAGGTGGACGAGTGGACGACGGAGCGTTCCATGGAGCTGAACACCTTTTTCCAGATGTCGTCTCTGGTCAGGACCGCTCCGACGGGGACATACCCACCCGAGAGGGCCTTCGAGAGGACCACGATGTCGGGATCCACCTCGCCATCATGATCCACGGCGAGGAAGGAACCTGTCCTTCCGAGCCCTGTCTGCACCTCATCGGCTATGAAAAGCGAACCATGCTGCCGACACAATCTCGCAGCCTCGCGCAGATAGCCATCATCCGGGATGTTGACTCCCTTGCCCTGGATCGGCTCGACGACGAAGGCGGCGACATCACCACCCGAGAGAACTTCCGCCAGTGTTTCCAGATCATTGAACGGAATACTCCTGAACTCCGATGGAAATGGGCCGAAACCCTCTCGAAAATTCTCATCTGCCGTCACCGAAAGCGAACCGAAGGAGAGCCCGTGGTACCCGCTTTGACACGAGATGACACCAGGTCGACCGGTCGCGCATCGAGCGAATTTCAATGCCGCCTCGATGCCCTCCGTTCCGGAATTCGTGAAGAAGACCTTGTCGAGACCTGTACGAGCGGTCAATTCGCCAGCGAGCAGGCCCGAGAGCAGCGGCGCATCGAACTGGACGAGATTGGCCGAATCCGTGGACAACCAGTCAGTCATCGCCTTTCGGATCACGGGATGGTTGCGACCGGCATTGTGGACGGCGTACCCACCGAGCATGTCCAGGTATTTGCGCTGAGCAACATCCCAGAGCCACGCACCCTCGCCACGCTCGTAGATTCGATCGAATCCGATTGTCTTCAAGACCTTCGTGAATTGCGGGTTCACATGCTGGGAATAGAGCTCGTAGTTTTCAGAGCGATGATCAGCAATCAAATTGAGTAGATCAAATGCCATCTGTCTCTATCCCCGCCTGACACGGGCGGCACTCCCACATGCCATGATCATCCGATCGCGTTCGCCTCGAATTCCCGCTTCGCCTTCTCATAGGCGGCCAGATCCCCGGGATCGGATCTCATGCATTCAACCCTGAGTTCATCGAATGCCTTGGCACTCTCCGGATCGCTTCTCAAGTGATCCCTGAATGCGATCGCGGCATTCCAGAGGGGAGAACCGACTCTGTACAGATGCACATGCACCAGAATGCGCCCTTCCCTCGAGAGGCTGAAGAAACGCCTGCCCGGAACCCCCTGCTCGCCATGACAACGATATCCAATCAGCTTGAGCGGCTGGATCGTATCGCCGGAATGCATCATCTCCTCCACACCGATCAACAGATCAAGCACTGGCCGTGACATGATTCCTGACACCGAACTGGATCCGATGTGCTCCGCTTCAATGATGGCATCGGGACAAGCGGTCTTGATTCGTTCCAGCTCGCCTTCGGCCAGATCACTCCAACTCGAGTCATGCGGGACCAGTGAGATCTGACCCGGCTCAAGACCCGTCATGGCCTCAAGTTGCTCGACATTGCTCACAAGAAAATCTCCGCTAAGAGGAACTGGTTCTTCCCGATTCTAATGCTGGGAATGAGCACTCATAGTTTCGCACAATTTCAGATTCGAGGCATAATCCACCGGCATGTCCACCAGAACAGGCCCCGGTGTCGCCAGCCCCTCTCTCAGAACGGGCCCGATGTCCTCCGGCTTCCGAATTCTCATGCCGGAGGCTCCAAAGGCATCGGCAAACTTGACGATATCAGGCTCTCCGAAGGTGTCTCCGAAACGGCGGCCGTACTTGAGCTCCTGCTGGATACCAACCATGTCGTACGTTCCATCACGCCAGACGACATGCACGAAATTGCTGCCAAGCCGAACGGCTGTCTCCAATTCCATCGCCGAGAAGAGGAAGCCGCCGTCTCCAGACATGGAAATGACCTTGTCGTCCGGCCGAGCGATCGTCGCGGCAATGGCCCACGGTAAGGCCACCCCGAGCGTCTGCTGTCCGTTGCTGAAGAGCAGTCGATTCACATCACCACCCAGAAAATATCTGGACATCCATATGTAGACCGAGCCCACATCACAGGCGACCGTCGTCTGATGGTCCACGACCTCCTCAAGGGCGGAGATGAACTGAAGTGGATGGATCCCGTTGCCGGAATCGACTAGGTCGTGCTTCACGAATGCCTTGTATTCCTCAAGCGCACTCTTCACATCTGCTTCATCGGCCGGTGAACCTGAAATCGAAAGCCTCGACTCCAGCGATGCAATGGTCACAGCGATATCCCCGACGAGCTCGATGTCGGGAACATAGGTCTCCCGGATCTGCGCATGTATTCGATCCGCGTGGATCAGGGTCTTGCACTTGTTGGCGGACCAGATTTCTGGATCGTACTCGACCTCGTCAAATCCTATTGTCATGATGACATCCGCGTTGGCAAGCAGCTTGTCGCCGGGCTGGTTCTTGAAGAGGCCCAATCTACCGCAGAAGATGTCATGCAGATCCGATGTGATTATCCCCGCGGACTCGTAGGTATTGACGACGGGAATTCGTGTGTTTCTCAGTAGACGCCGAATCGCCTCGACTGCCTGCGGCTCGGAACCTCCTCGACCGATCATGATCACCGGTCTGCTGGCCGCCGAGAGCTGCTTGGCCGCCTCCTCGATGGCATCTACATCAGCCATGCCATATCGGATCTCCGACATCGCGGTCGGTATCGATTCGCTGGCTTCCTGAAGCAGCAGGTCATACGGAAGACTGATATACGAGGCCCCGGGACGTCCCTCCAGCGCGGCACGGAAGGCATTCGAAATCGTGAGGCTGACCGTATCGGCAGATCGCAGACTCACGGAATGCTTCGTGACCGGGCGAAGCAGGTTGACGTTGTCGAGAGACTGGTGAGTCTGCAGATTCTCCATGTTCGTTGGAACCGCCCCCGAGAACGCCACCACTGGCTGGCCCTCGGTGGTCGCCGTCACCAGCCCCGTCGCCAGATTGGTCACACCAGGTCCTGAAGTCGTCAGACAGACACCCGGGCGACCGGTCATTCGGCCTATTCCGCCTGCAATGAATGCCGCATTCTGCTCATGCCGACACACCACCAGCTTGGGTCCGGCGTCGGCCAGGGCCTCGAATACAGGATCTATCTTGGCACCTGGTATGCCGAAGATGTGCGTAACTCCCTGAGCATCAAGACATCTGACCAGCAGCTCGGCAACGTTGAGACCTTGAAACGATTTGTTGAACATGCTCACCTCTGCGTGTAGCTTCAGAATATCAACTTCGGGTATCCATGAATCATAAAGGAACACCTCGACATGGACGAACAGACACTTGCCACCATGGCCGACATCGGGATATTGACACTTAGAATCATGTTCGCTTGGATTTTCCTGTGGCCACTGCCCGGATTGCTCAAGGACTGGACCACAACCGTCCAGACAACGGGCCTGCTGTTTCCGTTCGGACAGAGTTTCTTCACGACTGTTTCCGTAGCTGGGATGGCGATCTGCAGCATCATGGTGATGGTGGGCATCTATGGAAGAGCCGGCGCAGTCTTTCTCTTCTTCTTCTGCATAGGGGGCGCCATCGTCCACAACAAACTGGCAGGGCTGCCCGAAGCAGCTGCCAGAAAGCTGCCAAGCGCCGATCGTGAAACACCATGCGGCAAGGTTCTCGATCAGGCCCTGACGCTGAACCGTGTCGGAAATGTGACCAGTGCACAGAAGAATCTGGTCATCGCCGGCATCGCGGCCTACTTTGCCCTGGCGGGAACTGGAGACCTCAGCGTCATTTCATTCTGGCCCAATCCCTGAAGCCGGCGATCAGCAGAACAAAAAAGGAACACATTCCATGACCACCGAACGACAAGAGGAAAAAGATGGCCTTCACAACATGGAAAGGCACTTTGGACCTCATGCAAAGGAATATGTCGAGGCCATCAAGAAGGTCTCCCCCGAGTACTACAAGATCAATGTCGAGTGGGCCTACGGGAACATCTACGAGAACAAGGTCCTGGATGACAAGACCCGAGAACTGCTCGCGCTAGCAGCCCTTTCATGCATGGGGTATCCGACCAATCAGATCAAGGTCCACGTCAGAGGCGCGATCAACTGCGGCGCTTCCCGGGACGAGGTGCTCGAAGTCATTCGAATGATGGTCGCCTATGCGGGCTTCCCGTCGACCACGAACGCATTGATGGCTGCCGGCGAAGCGCTGGATGAACACGAGGCGGAAAGCTGAATCGGCCGATCAGACCTCGCCCGGCGGTGGACCTTGTTGACGACCTCCGCCACCACGACGCTGCCTGAACTGTTCACGCATGGCGTTGCGTTCCTCCTCGTCGAGTTCACCATCGCCATTGCGATCGAATTGTTTCATGAACTCTTCGCGGGACGACTCGCCCCGATCACGGCCACCCCTTCGCCCCTGACGTTCTCCATCACGACCTCTACGGCCCGCAATGGCTTCGAACTGCTCGGGAGTCAACAATGATTCGAGGGTCGCGAGATACCGCTCATCGATCTTCTCACGAGAATCGAATGCCTCTCGCATTGGATCGAACTCATCATCCTCTCGCTCAAGCCCCTGCATGCGGTAGATTCGATCCTCGGCCCGCTCGACCACGCTATTCGAATCCTCCTGCCTGAGAATCATCAGCAGATCCTCGTTAGCAACAACGATCTCATCGGAGTGAGCCTGAATGAGTTCGGCGACGGATTCGAGAACATCCGGATCAAGATCCTCAATTTCCATCGCATTCACCAGCACTCGCTCCACACGAGTCGGCCTGAAGATCCTCGAATACCCCTTCATGAGTCCCTGACGACGAAACTCCTCGCGTTCCAGCGGTGGCAGTACCGCGGAGATGGCCTCGATGTACTGATCATTCAGATCACGAATGGATTCCTGAAGCAAGAGTCGCTTGCGGATGTTGCGCAGACTGGCATCGAATTCCCATTTTCGAAGCTGATCCATGAAATCAAGCGCATCGGTGTAGTCGTATCGCTCTCGCTGACGCAAGGCCTCGTCGATTTCGATCTCGTACGCCGCAACCAACGTCGAAAGTTCGATGCCATCCTGCGCTTCGGAAAGTTCGATGCTGTCCAGAATATCGATCAGATCCGTCGATTCGCCAGACAGACGGCCCCGCGAGATCAGACGGTTTCTTCTCAGCGTTCGCTCGATGCTCTCCCATTCCTCGACCTGGTTTTCCAGAAGAAGTGCCCTGATTCCGGATTCGACCGAATCACGAAGCTGCCTCTTGGTATCCGCAAATTCACGGATCATCCTCATTCGCTCATCGAACATGGCCTGCATCTGATCACTCTTGATCTGGGCCTCCTGCATATCTCGCATGTCATCCCTGAGAACATCGAATCGCTCAAGGAATTCCGCCCTCAGGGCATCAGCCTGCTCACGCCTCTGCTCCTGGGACATTTCTTCGGATTCCTCGCCGGCCGGCGACTGGTCCCTATCCCCTTCCTCGCGTGCAGCGGCCTGATCGGATTCGTTGCCACGTCGGTTTCGGCCGAAGGCCTCGCGAGCCTCACGCATTTCCTGTCGCATCTCACCCATCTGCTCTCGAACACGCTGGATGCCCTCTTCGATGACCGGATCCGGTTCGTAGGCATCTCGAACCTGCTCGGTCTCAGTCCTCAAGGCATCCAGTGCTTCACGAAATGACGTGTCATAGACATTGAACAACTCCACCACGATGGAACGCTGGTCATCAGCCAGTTCCAGTTCGGCGACGACCATGGGAACATCGCGCGTCATGTAGTCCGGGGTAAACAAACCATCGGGCGTGCCCATGATTCCAAGGCCACGTGTGGCAGGATCCCCACCTCGTCGACCGTCACGGCCGCCACGACCCTCGCCACGACCTTGATCGGATCCGCCTCGCGAGAAACCTTCACCACGATCTCGACCGCGACCTCCTCGGCCACCTCGGCCGCCTCGAGGCCCATCTCCATCACGCCGTCCTCGGAATTCCCCGCCATCGCCGCCTCTTCGGCCCTGCCCACTTCTGCCTTGACCACCGCGGCCCTGACCACGTCTGGATTCAGGATCCTGTTGGGCCGAACGTTCACTCGAGTTTTGTCGATCCGGCTCGGTCGACTGCTGAGCCACCGCGACACCGCTCGAGAGGAGGAAGCTGAGAAAAACACCGCCAGCTGGACCAGAAAGTCTCCTGATGGTCGAAACACCGGCCCGATGCTTGATGGATGAACATGCCATGACTTGATTCTCCTGCTTTCCTCTTTCTAGGATCGAGTTATCTCTCGATACTCTACGGTCTACCCGGGGGATTCATCCCCTCCCTGCCACTTCCAGCCCTTTCTTTGAGGTCACAGAAGCTGAAATACGACCTGAAAGCTTGTATTCGTGGCGATTCCGCCGCTTGGGAGGCCTTCCTGGCGGATACGGCGGGGGTCGTTGTCTCAGCCGTCAAACGGACGATCGGGACCAGACAGATCCCGGCCGATCTGGAGATCGATGATCTGGTGCAAGCGGTCTACCTGAAGCTGATTCGAAACGACTTCAAGCTGCTCAGAAGCTACGACTCCGAGAAGGCCGCGATGTCTACCTGGCTCACACTGGTGACCAGAAGCACCACGATCGATGCCCTGAGGCGCAAAAGGATGACTTTCTCGCTGCTGGAGGATACGGAGGCCGCCAGACCCTCGGAAGCAACCTCTGCGATTCCAATATCTGACATCCCTGTACAACTGCTCACAGGTCGACAGAGGCTGGTTCTTTCCCTTCTGTTCGAGGACGAAAAGACCGTTCCTGAAGCCGCTGTCGTTCTGGGGGTCAGCGAACAGACGATTCGAAGCACGAAGCACAAGGCGCTTGAACGCCTCAGAAGGCAATTTGAAAATCAAACAAAGAGTGATGCAGACACCAGTTCATAGGGATGATCATGATCTATGAACCGTATAGAACAGTACTGGAGCCGCTGTAATGGGTCATGGAGACGACAGACTTGGGGCCATCTGGTCCCGCCGAAAACGCCAGCCTTCCCATCCATCGCTCGATGAGATGATGCTGGCGTCGTGGATTGATGCCGGTTGCCCCGAAGACGAGGTCATTGAGACCTTGCTTTCGGATGACCCCAGAGCACGTGCGATGCTCTCGTCCATACGGCTCGCGGAACCAGTCGAGCAGACCACCCCCGCCCCAGAGCTTCTCGAGACGCTGCGAAGCTCGATCATGGAACATCTTTCGGATGTGCGTGACACGCCCCAGCCCCGAACAGTCATTGGTTCAATCGGCTTGACGACTTCCGCAGCCGCGGCCGCCATCGTCGTGGCGGCACTGGGCTTCATCTTCGGACAGGCTGCGGCCCCAGCCACCAACGAAGCCACGAACAACTTCGTGGCAGCCGTCACGTTCGATCTGCTTGAAGCGGATTCGAGCGAGCTTGAATCGATCATCCTGGCCACGGGATTAACCCCGTCGGAATCGCGGAAAGGCGACGAGCAATGAATCGTTCCATACTCACCTTCCTGCTTGGTCTCTCATTGATATTCAATGTGTTCTTCATCATCGGCGCCATGACGTGGCGACCCTCGGAAAAGGAAACCGAAGCCCGCATCATCAAGGATGTGGTGGACAGACTCGAACTCGATGACCGTCAGGCAGATGCCTTCCGGTATCTCCGAAAGGCCGACCAGGAGGAGACCGGACTCATCCGGGAACAGTTGACGGTGAATCACGACACCATGATGCAGATTCTCGCCAGCGAGGCGCCCGACATTGACAGACTCAGGAAACTCGCCAATGAGGATTTCGAACTCCGATCCGAGCTTCACAAGGTTCGCATGGAGAATCATCTGGGACTCGTGAAACTCCTGACGCCTCGGCAGCGGCAGCGTCTCGCGGAGCAGATAACGCATGGCCGACCACCACGTCGGGCGTCACGCGAACCTCGAACCTTCTCGGAAGAGGTCATCATGCGATTCGACGTCAACGGGGATGGCGAACTGGACAAGACGGAACGGCGGGAAGCCCACAAATTCGCGAAGCAGCAGCATCGAGCCCGAAGGGAGCGAGCCAGACAGCTTCAGCAGAGATTCGACCTCGACAAGAATGGCCGACTCGACCTTGAGGAGGAAAATGCCATGCGCCTTTATCTCCTCGAGAACGGCCCGGGAAATCTGTCGCGTACACCACCAGCTCAATGAGATGGCCGCCATCCTCATGGCAGGGATCCGGGATTCAACCAGCATGCAAGTTTCTTTTGAAAGAAGTATCTGGGACTGACGCCTCGACCTGATGTCGAATAGTATTTCCGAAACAGTGCCCCTCGGCACATTCAGGAGATACCGAAATGGGATGGATATATCTGTTGCTCGCAATCCTCTTCGAGGTCGCAGCCGCGCTGCTCCTCAAGCAGATGAACGGACTGCGCAACATCGGGGTAACCGTTCTGGTCGTCATCTTCTACATCACATGCTTCTGGTTCATGATCCAAGCCTTGAGATATCTCCAGCTTGGAGCCATGTATGCCATCTGGGGCGGCCTCGGAACCGCCCTTATCGCCGTCCTGAGCTGGTACATCTACAAGGACACCATGAATGCGGCCAAGATCGGTGGAATCGCCCTCATCGTGCTGGGAGTCGTGATCACCAACCTCAGCGGCATCGAAAACAAGGATGCCCCCGGCAGCAAGGAAGCGACCCCCGATCAGCAACCGGTCGCGGATACCTGATCCACCCCCCCAGAGCCCGTAATACACCTCCTGAACGGTCCATGCGGGTCATTCCACCGCTGATCGAAGCTTTCAGCGGCAATATCCGAACCTGGATGGTGGTGTCATGCGTATCTATCGATAGAGCAAACAGAACATGCTGTGGTGAATCGTCTTGCCGCAGATCTCGAATCGAAGTCCGGAGAAATTGATCCTGGTGCCACGGTGTCTATGCGCTTTGGAGGTGGTCCTCTCCGGAAGGCTGTCTTACGGAGGTTCATCATGGCGGAGCCAAAACGAACAATCAACGACCTAAGAGGGAAAGAGCAACGAGATGCTTTTCAACTCGAGGGATTCACCGACGTCCAATGGGAGATGGTGTCCGTCTTCTGGATCGACGCGGAATCCGACGGTGGATCGGGCTGGCAGGATCCCGAGGACATGCTCGAGTACGCTCGCAGACCATTGCCGGTCATGCATACCGTGGGTCTTCTCGTCTACGAGGACGCCGAACAGATCGCCATCACAGACACCAAGGGACCCGAGGAGATGGGATCCATCACGAAGATCCCGAGAATCTGGCTGAAGCGGTTCGATCGACTAGGACCAGTTTCCTCCAAGCTGGAAGATGCCGCCCCCACCCCGACCGTGGTTCACAAACCTCACATCGAGTCCCGTGCGGGCTGAAGACGAACCGCTCGTGGACATCCTGCATGAAACTTAACCTTCGAGGCAGAGCATGATTCGATCATCCTCTGCCTCGCTCTCTGCGCAGATTAACTGGAAAAATCGAACGTCAGCCAAATCGTGGCTGCTAGTATCATGCATGGTGTAATGCGACGATCGATTCCGCTGTCGCCCGATCCATACTCGCTTTGCATGTGCAAGGACACGACATGTCAAGGGACCGAAAACCAGAGCAACTTGTCTCCGAACTTCGATCCGTCGTTGGCGACAGATATCTGATAACGGATGCCGACAAGAAAGTTCCATACTGCACAGGCTGGCGATTCGGATCCGGATCGGCCATCGCAGTTCTCAAGCCGGGAACGCTGACGGAACTGTGGCATGCCCTCGTGCTCTGCGTCGAATACGACGTCATCGTGGTCATGCAGGCCGCCAACACCGGTCTTACCGGAGGATCCACCCCCAGCGGAGACGACTACGATCGCGACGTCGTCGTGATCAACACGATGCGCATCGACGCCATTCACATCATCGACGAGGGCCGGCAGATCATCGGCCTTCCCGGAAGCACCCTCTTCGGCCTGGAGGACAAGCTCGCCCCCTATGATCGAGAGCCTCATTCGGTGATCGGATCCTCATGCATCGGCGCCTCGATCGTAGGCGGCATCTGTAACAACTCCGGTGGCGCACTCGTACAGAGAGGTCCTGCGTACACGGAACTGTCTCTGTTCGCCCAGATCAATGAGGATGGAACGCTGGAGCTCGTCAACGAACTCGGCATCGAGCTCGGGGATTCCCCTCTGGAGATGATCCAGAATCTCGAATCACGCCGATACGGACCAGAGGACATCCGGTTCCCGGCCAAACTGGCATCCGACAACGAATACACGCATCGGGTGAGAGAAGTCGACTCGCCCATACCCGCGAGGTTCAATGCCGATGGCAGACGGCTGCATGAGGCGTCGGGGTGCGCTGGAAAGCTCGCGGTCTTTGCCGTGCGACTCGACACCTTCCCCATACCGAGCAAGCGACAGGTTTTCTACGTCGGCAGCAATGATCCGGATGTGTTCGAAACCATCAGGAGGGATGTCCTCACTAACTTCGAGAGTCTTCCGATATCAGGCGAGTACATCCACCGCGAGTGCTACGACGCCACGAAGAAGTATGGGAAGGACACCTTCGTAGTAATCGACAAGCTCGGATCCGAGTTCATTCCCAAGCTCTTCGCCCTGCGACGATGGGCCGATCGCATGGCGAAGAAGCTCTGGTTCATGCCGGAAAAGTTCACCGATTACCTGATGCAGTTCCTCAGCATGTGCTGGCCGAATCATCTTCCCAGGCGAATGGAGGAATATCGCGATCTGTACGAGCATCACTGGGTGATTGAAATGGCCGACGGAGGAGTCGATGAGGCCCGTGCCTATCTGGACAACCTCTTTTCAAGGGAGGAGGGCGGCTATTTCGAATGCACCGAGAAGGAAGGCCGCAAGGCGATCCTGCACAGGTTCGTGGCGGGATCGGCCATCGGTCGATGTCACGCGCTCAACCGGAAGAAGTTCGGTGCCATGATGACCATGGACATCGCCTTCCCACGGAATGAACTCAAGTGGTTCGAGGAACTTCCGAAGGAGATCGACGATCTTCTCGAGGTCAAGCTCTACTACGGCCACCTGTTCTGCCACGTGCTTCATCAGAACTACATCGTCAAGAAGGGTGTCGACGCCAAGGAACTCAAGGCGAAACTGCTGGCCACGTACGATGAGCGTGGCGCCAAGTATCCAGCCGAGCACAATGTCGGACATGAATACCGCGCAGAAGAGACACTCAGGAACTTCTACAGGTCACTTGATCCGACCAACTCGTTCAATCCAGGCATCGGCAAAACCAGCAAGAAGAAGCACTGGAGCTGATCCTCCGCTTCCACCGTGCACACGATCTACTCGCAGGGTCCGTAGTTTCCTATGAGGGTGAGAATGTCGTTGACATCCACAGCGCCATTGTCGTCGAGATCCTCATCACAACTCTGACAAGGACCGAATGCGGAGATCAGCGACAGCACATCGTTGACATCGACTGCATTGTTTCCATCGATGTCTCCGACACAAGGCGTCTCGACATCCACGGCCTCAACCGCCGCCTGGGCATTGACGAACCCCCATCCGTACTGGGTGTCATAGCCCGACGAGCCACGATCGACCGCCGTATCCGCCATGATCTGCTCGACTTCATCCGGCGTGAGACTCGGATCCATCGAGTACACGAGCGCGGCAACACCAGCGACATATGGCGACGCGAATGATGTCCCATCGATCTGGGTAGTGTCTCCGGAAGCGAACCCGTCGGCGCCAACGGCATCAGCGCACCAGATTCCTTCGCCAGGCGCACTGCAGAAGAGGCCTATGCCACTCGTGCTGAATGAAGCCAGATTGCCGTTCGAAGACAGGGCCGAGACAGCCAGCAAGGAACCGTGGCTGACTGGCCAGCTGATATTCGTCGATCCATCGTTTCCGGCTGCCGCGACATGAAGCAGACCGGCAGCCCGCGTGCTGTCGAATGCCGCATTTACTGCGGATGACGCCGCACCGCCGCCCCAACTGGAATTGGTGACCTTGGCACCGATCGCCTGCGCCTGATTGAGGCCCGCGATGGTCCAGGAATCCTGCGATTCCAGGAAACCAAGGCAGAATCCGAAGAAGCTGATTGAATTGAAGATCTTCATTCCGACGGTACGAGAGGATGGGGCGATTCCCACCGCTCCTATGCCGTTGTTGAGAATGCCCGAGACACAACTGGCAACACAGGTGCCATGACCATCACATACATCCTCATGATCGCCGTCGTTGCCGGTTCCAGTGAAGTTGTAGCCCTGGATCTGGTTCACATCCGGATGATCCTGATCCAGACCGTCATCGAAGATCGCCACCAGAATGTCGGGGTCGCCTGTGGTGATCGCCCAGGCACCCAACGCGTCCATGTCCTGATCGCTGGCCTGCTCGAGTGCCCACATCTGACTCCAGAGTGGATCGTTCGGAGCACCGCCATGATGAACCGCCCACCAGATGGCGTCCGTCTGGGCGAATCGGATTTCCGGTCGGGCATCCAGCCCCTTGACCAGATCCAGCACCTCGAAGGCATTGGTCAGATCCGTTTCGATCAAGACAACACCATTCATTCCACCGACCTGCTCCTCGATGATGCCACCGGGAATGGAAGCCAAAAGGTCCTCGCGTGCATCAATCGCAAGCGACGGATCGATCGAGACGATGATGTCCCGCGTCACGATCCATGGGAGCGAGTGCGTACCGGCAAGAAACACCGGCGAAACGAAATCGACATCTCCCGAGCGGGCCATCCGATTCACGGATTCCGTCACGGAATCGACTGTCTGCGTTTCCAGGAACTCCGCATACATCCACCCGTTTGAACCGCTGGGAACGAGTGTTTCGGTGTTCACCCCGTATGAAGCCAGTGAACGGGCCGCCGTGGCAGGCGAGACAACACCACTCTGGAAACAGGCAATCCTCGAGACGTCCATGGAAAGGGACACCTCCTGCCCATCGACGATCCGGATGTATTCAGTGGGCGTCACATCCCATGGCATCGCTGCCAGAGATGCTGTTGAAAGACTGACTGACACGGCACATACGAGATGATTGAAACCCATCCGGCTCACTCCAATTTGATCATGGCCGCCCCCAACGGACAGCAGAATTCCACTATAGGAATCCTCGGCCCGAACTCCAAGCAAAGCCTTTCAGTTATGGCCATCAACCGGCATCTGAGCCATCCCATCGCCAGATTTCAGGATCAAGAGAAGCGGTCGACGGGACCAGAGGGCCGATTGGGACCTGATTGTGCGTCTGCCAGAAGAGATCCTGACCATCAACTTGATGCATGGCGGCGGCCATCGCCTTCCCCGTATAGCAGGTCTCGAGATTCAGACCCAACTCGCCAGCCTTCATGACGGCCTCCACGCCCTCGCTGGTTTCAACGGAGTACCCGTCACCCAACCACCTGTCATCGAGCTCCCAAGCGCCAGGGGTCACCCCCAGAAGATCCGCCGTCTGTCTGCAGAGCAACTCGACATCGGCCAACCTCAGCCACGCCTCGGGAACCACTCTGACCCCGATGACTGTGGTGTCGAGGCCAGCCATCGGCAAACCGACGGCCAGACCCGCCAGTGTGCCTGCTGTTCCGGCGGCGACGTAGATCCTTCTTGGTGCCGGAAGCTCGCCGCGACTGATTTGTTCCCCCAGTTCAATCGCGGCGCGAACGAATCCCAATGCCCCGACGGGCGATGATCCACCTGCGGGAATGACGGTTCTACCTTCTCCGAGACTGGCCAGGCATTCATGAGCGGACTCATGTGAGTCACATGGATGCATCGTGGCTATCGACATCGTCGCAAGCAGTACCTGTTCCGCATGAATCGAGTGGTGCCGCGGATGAGTCACGACGGAAACCCCGTGGCTGAGGCGTGATCCGTGAACGGCCGTGGCCAGGGCATGATGCGAACCCATTGCACCGAATGTGACTATTTCTTCTTTGGCGTCAGCGAGGAGATACTCGAGCTTCCTGACCTTGTTGCCCCCGTAGGTCGAATGGATGGCACCATCGTCCTTGATCCAGAGCCCTTGCCGAAGATCCGAGAGATCTCTCACCGGCGAGGGCCATGATCCAAGTGCGACGAAGCTGTCCAGGATTCGATCGGGTTGAGCCATGATCTGTCACCGCAGGAAATCGTTGAACATCGCTTCCAGCATCTCCTCTCGTCCGGATTCGATGGCTGGCTCACCGACTTCGATGGCATGCTTCTCAAGATCCTCGAGCGTACATTGACCGGAGCGGATGCTGTCTCCAAGAGGAGAATCCCAGCTTGCGTAACGGGATTGGATGGCGTCGTCGAGTCGGCGATCAGAACGGATCGCGGCTGCGATCTTCAGGCCTCTCGCAAACGTATCCATACCGGCTATGTGCGCATGAAAGAGATCGACAGGCTCGAACGAACCGCGACGTCGCTTGGCATCGAAGTTGAGCCCCCCCTCTCCGAGACCGCCCTGCTCAAGAACGACTCTCATGATCTGCGTGGCGAGGACCAGATCCGTCGGAAAGTGGTCGGTGTCCCATCCAAGATGCGGATGCCCCATGTTCGCGTCGATCGATCCCAGAACACCTGCCGCCGCGGCAGATCTCAACTCGTGCTCCATGGAGTGCGATGCGAGAGTGGCATGATTGGTTTCGATGTTCAACATGAATTCCTCCACAAGATCGAACTCCCGAAGAAAGTCCAGACAGGTTGCCACATCGAAATCATATTGATGCGACGTCGGCTCCTTGGGCTTGGGTTCGATGTAGAACCTTCCCTCGAATCCAATCCGTCTGCGATAGTCGACCGCCATATCCAGGAATCTGGCCAGATTCTCCCGTTCACGCGGCATGTCCGTGTTGATCAGGGAGCTGTAGCCTTCACGCCCTCCCCAGAACACGTAGCCAGATCCACCGAGATGGTGGGTCGCATCTATCGCCCTTCGGACTTGACCACCGGCATGCGCAAACACATCGATCGATGCGGAGGTCGCCGCCCCGTGGACATAACGGGGATGATCGAACAGGCAGGCGGTCCCCCATAGGAGTTTCTTGCCATGCTGGTCTTGCCGACGCTCGAGTATGCCGACCACCCGATCGAGATTCCTGTTGGTCTCGTCGATCGACGCTCCAGCGGGGGCAACATCACGGTCGTGGAAGCAATAGTGGTCTATGCCCATCTTGTCCAGAAACTCGAAGAAGGCGTTGATCCGTCGCTCGGTGTTCTGGTCAGATGATGTGCCATCATCCCAGGGCATGATGGCGGTGCCTGCACCGAAGGGATCGGACAGATCGTTTCGCATCGTGTGCCAGAATGCGCACGCGAAGCGGAGATGCTCCCGCATGGAGCGGCCCTCGACCATCGCATCCGCTTCGTAATGCTTGAAACTCAGCGGATTTTTCGAATCACGCCCTTCGAACAGGATGTCTGGGATATCCGAGAAGAATTCAGCCATTGGGCGAACCGCCTGATGCCGTGCAGGTCATCGACGTCCTCCATATGAAAGTCCGTCAACGGGACGCAGCATGCTTGAGGAACCTTTGCCGATCGGGTCCGAATCGAGCACATACACACCACGCTGCCAGGAAACCCGTTCGATGATCTGATCCGACCATGAAATCAAGGCCACGCCTTCGTCCATGGTCCATGTTCCCGGTATGACATCGATCCGGTCTCCGATTCTGTTCGACAAGGCGTCCGATTTATAGGCGAGTCCACTCGAGAGAAGGGAGACGAATCCACCATCTTCACCGATCTGGAAGACACCACAGAACTGAGCCATGGGATCGGCGACTCGAACCGCAGATCCGAAGCTGCTTGGCATGCCATCCGTCCCTGTACCGGGCTGATACGACTGACGTGAAATGCCATACCTGGATGGTGACAGGACATCCGTCCAGCCATCCTTGTATGAAATGATCATCCGAGTTCCGGTGCGTTTCCAGTTGCCTCGTTCGCCTTCCGCCCCGCGACTGCCCTTTGACCAGTTGCTGACAACCGTCCTGTCCGGTCGAACGATGATGTTGAAGAGCTGGTTGTCAGTGTCGTTCAATGCCCATGTGCCCAGATAGTCCATGCCTTGCGCCACAGGCTGCAGCGGCTCTGGGAGCGAACCCTGACGGGCCTGACAAGAAAGGCAGGAGGTCGAAATTGACAACAGGGTCGAAAGGAACAGATATCGAAGAAACATGGGGATCTCCTTCTCGATCACGGAAGGAGTGTACTTCATGGAGGAGAGTCGCTCGCCCCTGAAGCTATACTGAGCACCCATGAACTCAAAGACCATGTCTATCTGCCTGCTGACGATGATGCTGGCGTGTCTGACGGTTGCATGCAAGTCCTCGCATGAAGCGGCTGTCGGCAAAACCATCGAGCCGCTTCCCGGAAGCGATGCGGTCAGGATTCCCGGTCCAAGTTCGCTGCGATCGGATGGTTCCGTTCGCAATCGTCGAATGAATCGTCCCGATGGTCGACTGTTGAAGACCGCGACTGCCACGGATCTACGTTTCCATCAGGTAGAGCCGTGGGCTCGCAATGAACTGGTGATGGCCGCCTCCAATGCCGGACTGGCTCCGGAGGGGGTTGAAGGCTGGATACGCATCGAAGGTCCTCGGATGCTTCCCATCAGCAAACAGGTCGAAGCCGAGGTCTATGACGTCCAACTTGAAATCTGGAAATGCGCCGCTGAACCTCGCAAACGCGAACGTGAAGTCGAGTAATTCCCGCCTAGTACAAACGGAAGTCTCACATGTCATTCTCAATCTGGTGGGTTTGGCTGCTTGCATCGACAGCCTCTTCGCCCGTAATCGATGGGCAGTTCGAGGACTGGCCGACACGGAACAACCGTGATTCATGGTCCATTCAAAGTCACGTGGATGACGATTCCATTCTGCTGTTCCTCCAGCAGCCCGGCCCGGCCACCGTCCTCCAGCAACTCGACGAACCCCTCCGTCTGGGTCTGGACGTCGACGACAACATCGCAACGGGCTCGCCGAATCAGTCCCTCGCGGGCTGTGATCTCATTTTCGAAATGAGCCCTGACAAGAAGGGACGACGACGCGGTGGCGTCACGGCAATCACCTGGAATTCGGATGGCTTCAGGATGGAACGTTCTCCCTACAAGTTCGGCTTCGTATTCGCCCCGACAACGGCATCTCGAAGACACGAGATTCGAATTGATCGAAAGGCGATGAACGGAATCGGCAATTCGATTCGAGCCGTTGTCCAACCCGGCACCGATGCACGCATCGAACATGTGATTGCCATCCCTGCACTGAAGCAGGCATCCAACCCGAGCTCATCGGTACCCCGAAAATCTGCTGGTTCGAGCCGAGTCATCAGCTGGAACATCGAATATGGCGGCATTCTAAAAAGACCGGATCTGGTGCGATCGGTTCTTCAGGCCCTGAAGCCGGACATCCTTCTGCTTCAGGAGTTTGAGAATGACCAGTCCATCGATGAATTGAAACGTTTTCTCGACAGCATTCAGGATGGCGACGATTGGACCCTCGCCGTAAACCGCAATACCGGCAACCTCCGTAGTGCCGTGGCCACCAGACTGCCTGCGGTGACCGTCGAACAGTTCGATCGGATCACGAGATCTGATGAGCCCGACCGGACGATTCGAGCCGCTGCGCTGCTGATCGATCTTGGGGGCGGACATCGTACGCTCGCGGTATCGGTGCATCTGAAATGCTGTGGTGGGCTCAATGGACCGGAGGACATGACCCGAATCAGCGAGATGCTTTCGATACGAGAGGCCATCGAGTCGACGACCCAGACCCACCAGCCTGATGGCCTCCTGATCGGAGGCGATCTCAATCTGGTTGCAAGTCCGATCCCGTTGGACATCCTGCGCCTCGATGGGCAGAGTCTGCTTGGCCCACATCAATCCGGGGACCTCGACGTGGCGTCACCACTTCATATCGATGGACGAGATGCCTACACGTGGTACAACGCCGAATCATCGTACACACCTGGAAGACTCGACTACGTGCTCACTGGTGGCGACCTGAAGCAGACTGAGAGCTTCATATTCGATTCCTATGATCTGGATGCCAATCATGCAGACAAGCTGGCGAAGGATGCCACTCGAAGAGCGTCCGATCATCTTCCAGTCGTGGTGGATGTGGTTCCGGCACCGAACTGATGCAATCAGGGCATCAGCATCTTGGCTGCACCGGCGGCGAGAATGCAGATGAAAATCACCCTGATGGTCTTCAAGGGCAGAAGATGCGTGAGCTTGGCGCCGAACCAGCTGCCGAAGATGCAGGTTGGGATCAGCCAGATGGCGTATCTGATGGGTTCGTACCAGGGTAGATACTGAGCTGTTCCAGACTGGTCATAGAAGGGAATGCTGGAAAAAGTCAAATCCTTGGTGATTGCACCGATGATCGACGTGAAGCACATGATCGCCGCAGATGTCGCGATAGCCTCCTGAAGCCTGAGCTTGCAGAGAAGTTCGGCCAATGGAACCGTAATGAGACCACCACCGATCCCCAGAATGCCCGCCCCCCCGCCGGCCAAACCCCCAAGCATCAATCCACGCGTCTTCTTCACGCTGGTCGGAGGAATCGATGTCCCCGAGGATGCCTCCATTTCCCGGCTCGAACCGGTTGACTTCTTGAAGAACCAGAGATCGAACGGCAGAAACGAACGGAGCCCACTTCTGCCCCCCATTAGTTTTCGCACATTCTGGAAAATGACGTAGATCAGAAAAATCCCGAAGATGCGCTTCATCAACTCGTTCGGGGTGACGTTGCTTACGAAGACGCCTCCGATGATCGCCAATACCGCCATGGGCGCGGCGACCTTCAACAATGACGTGTTCAGTGCACCTTCACGGTAGTGGCGGATGGCTGACGGGAGCGCCACGAAGAAGGTCACGTTCATGGCAGCAGCCTGGGCGAGGTGGATGTCGCGACCAATGAGAAGGGAGATGGCGGGTATCGTGACCACCGCCCCTCCGATGCCCAGCAGGCCGCCCGTGAGGCCGGCGGCGACACCGATCGCCAGAAGGGTTCCGACCTCCCACAACTCCATGGACCAGATTTGCATGGCCAAGCTGGGTAGCATTGTCGCAGCCTAACAGCGCAGCGGGTCCTTCATGGCAAATCAACCCACTATCTGGAATCTATTCGACACGTGACCAGCCGTTCAAAGATCTTCAAGGCAGACGCACTCCTCCTTATCCTGGCGATGATCTGGGGCTCGGGCTTCATTGCGCAGAAGC
Organism: Phycisphaerae bacterium; assembly: GCA_002716385.1. Lineage (GTDB taxonomy): Bacteria > Planctomycetota > Phycisphaerae > Phycisphaerales > SM1A02 > UBA1668. The sequence continues at coordinate 122,145 of PBAX01000005.1, forward strand.
TGCCCATGGAACTCATTGGGCCCATGACATTTGTCACGATCCGACTACTGCTCGGCGCTCTCTTTCTTCTTCCATTCCTGTTCATACGAAGCGTTCCAGCCAATCCCGAATTTCCCGGATGGAGAAAACTGCTCCCCGGACTGCTTGGCGTGATTGTCGTCGTCTTCCTCGGAACATGGTTGCAACAGGTCGGACTGATCACCACCGAAGCAGGAACCGCCGGCTTCATCACCGGCCTGTACGTGATCTTCACTCCCATCCTCGGACTCTTCATCGGTTACAGAGTCAGAGGCCTGACATGGATGGCGACCATCATCGCCGTCTTCGGGCTGTTCATGCTGACGGTCGCCGGCAGACCCACCATCAACATCGGCGATCTTCTGATTCTGCTCTCAGCGATCGCGTGGGCTGCTCAGATATTGTTCGTGGGCTGGCTGGCTCCGAAGATCGACGCGATTCTGCTGACCGTCATCCAGCTGGCAGGCGCCGGCCTGCTCTGCCTGATCATCACACCATTCTTCGAGCCCCTATCACTCGAGAACATCCTTCAATGCAAGGGATCACTGCTCTACAGTGGCCTGATCGCATCGGGTCTGGCCTTCCTGCTTCAGGCCGCCGCACAACAGGACGCACCACCAGCCCACGCAGCGATTCTCATCAGCCTCGAATCGGTCTTTGCCGTTCTGGCGGGATGGCTTATGTTGAATGAGGAATTGACCCCACTGCAGTTCACCGGCTGTGGAATCATGTTCTTCGCCATCATACTCGCGCAGATTAAGCCGCCTCGAGCCGCGTTCGGGACAACCGGTTCAACGATCGAAGGCGTGGATTGTTCTCAGAAGCAGCCGTCCGATGTCCAGTGAACTGACGTCAACCCTCTTCCGCTCGTAGTCGGTCGACGATCTCACGCACCTGCTTGACCAATCGCATCTTGGCATGACGAATGGCGGCCGGGGTCATCTCGAGTCGCTCGGCGACCTGTTCGACCGGAACACCACGGACGCCATAGAGCTCGAAGGCCTTCCATGTACGATCCTCGACACTGCCGCGAACTTCGGTCATGGCTCTCTGCAGAAGCTGCTCCGTCCATTGACGATCCCAGGCGGCATCGACATCCGGCATTTCAGCCGGCGGATCGTAATCATCCTTGATGAAGGTGCTGGGTCGCTTTCGGCGATGACGAGCACGAATGGCATTCAATGTAACCCGCTTGAGATAGCCACGAAAACGTCCTTTCGCCGGGTCGTATTCGAACTGATCGGAAACACGGAAGAACCCGAGCAACACATCCTGCAGTACATCATCCGCATCCTGGGCCCGCAACCCCGCGTTTCTCGCAAAGCCGGCAATCACACGCGCATACTTCTCGGTGAATTCCTGCCAGCCAAGCTCTCGATCCATGGAACCATCCGCCTGAAGCCGAATGAAGATGCTCGCTCGTGTTGCATAGATGGATTCCTTGTCGTCGTCCTTCGCCGCAGCGACATCCGCCTCATCAGAAGCCGTTGAAGACTCAGGCTGATCGGCACTCTTGGAGTCAGCAGCGGGCGAGTCGGTCTTTTCCGGACCGATCCGAACAAGAAGCTTCCACGGTCCGATCGTGAGCAGATCCCTGTCGAAGATCTCCTGAGAGTCGCCTTTCTCAAGAAACATCATGTTCACGGCGAGTCCGGCCCGCGACTCGTTGTCGTGAATCGAGACCTTGCCATTCTCCATGAGAATGGAGGCATGCTCCCGTGAGACGCTGCTCTCATTGAGGACAATTCCACATTCCTTGGAACGGCCTATGGTGACTGGGGACCCGAGGCTGACCCGGATCCGTTCAAAGCTATCCGGGCCAGAAACGGATATCAGATCCATTTCGTCCGTACTACGATCCGGCATGACGGCTTCTTCAGTCATGACCGCATGATACCGGCACTGAGGGGGCATTCGCGAATGATGGCGGCGAGGGCGAGTGGAGACTCTCGAAACCTCGAAAACGACTCTAAACGGATCATCCTCGCCATGACCGGCCGTTAAATACCTCTAAATAGATCCTGCAATTTCTTCGTTGATTCAAACGAACATATCGGGCGGCCGGACCGTCCTGCTGGTTCGGCATGCGAGCGACTGCACGCCATTGACGCGTATGACGGACACACCACACGATCCGGCTGCGCAAACGTGAGACTCTGGATGATCTTTGAACATTTGAAATGACTGATTTGTCGAATGACTTCATGTCAAAGATGCTTCTTGGATCGTATCTACTTATTGACCAGAACCAATTTCCACCGCCCTCTTTCAAGTCGCAATTTGGAGCAAGTAAATGACTGCATGGAAAAGTATGGCTTTTCTTGCCCTGGCACTACCAGCCGGCACCGCCCTTGGACACGGATCCATGGGATACCCCATATCACGAACCTACAGCGCCTATCTTGAAGGTCCGGAATCCCCGATTTCGGACGCGGTTCAGGATGCTGTTGCATGCGGTGGTTCCCAACCGCTGTATGACTGGCACGAGGTCGCCAACTTCTTTCCGGGTACACCCGAATACCAGCGGGAAATCCCGTATGAGCTGTACATACCCAATGGCCGACTGGCCAGTGGCAACAACGACAAGTACGCCTGCTATGACGCAGCCAGAAACGACTGGCCAGCGACCCAAATGACATCCGGTCCGACTCAGCTGACCTGGGCCGCGACCGTCGTCCACAATCCCAGCATCTTCAAGGTCTGGGTAACGACGAACGACTGGGATGCGACAACACCCCTGAACTGGGATCAGATGGAGGAACTCGAAGTAGGCGAGGTCCAGCTGATCGGTAATGAATACAAGTTCGAAGTGGACTTCCCGGAACGCACGGGCCGTCATGTCGTCTATTGCATCTGGCAAAGACTCGATCCCGCGGGGGAAGGCTTCTATTCCGCCTCTGATGTCATCTTCGGCGAAGGCGGTGACGAAAACGAGAATGATGACGACAACGACAATGACAATGGCAATGATGAAGGCAATGAGGAAGACGACAATCAGGGAGGCACCGATCCTCAGGGTCCCGACTCCGCCTCGATCACACTGGTAGATCAGTGGGACGGATCATGGCAGGGGCGGATCACCGTCGACAATTCCTATGGCGACCTGGCGATGCTGAGCTGGGAACTCTCATGGGAAGGCGGACCCGACTTCGTCAGCCTCTGGGATGGCACGCTTTCGCAGGAGCAGGGCCGTACCGTTGTGCGTGACGCCGGCTGGAACGCCTACATACCAGCAGGCGAATCCAAGACATTCGGATTCATCGCCAATGGAGAATGGGCTCCAGTCTTCAGCAATGTTGAACTCAACGGCTATTCGATCAACATGGATGGCGTCGATAACAATGACGACGACGTCAATGAATCCGAACCATGCAACGGAGACCTGAACTCTGATGGAATCGTGGATGTCCTGGACCTCCTGTCAATAATTGATGTCTGGAACAGCGTTGATCCCGGTAACCCCGCGGACCTTGACAACGATGGTGTGGTGGCCGTCGGAGATGTCATGATCGCACTGGAATCCTGGGGGCCCTGCCCCTGAGATCTCGGCATGACTCGTTTCCTTACCGGGAGGAAGAGCTCGGCTAGGAGAGAGTTTGCGGAGAACATGGAACACCCGTTGTTCCTCATTCCAGCCATGGGCTGATTCGATCACGCTTTGGGTCGCCCAGGTTCCATTCAAAGGCAACGCCTCGACAAACGGAAGTGGTCGAGGCGTTGTCCATTTTTGCTCCCCGTTTGTGCGTAAAAAGCACCATCCAAGACATCTTCCCGAAGATGCACTCCTGCCCTCTCCCCATTGAAAGGAGCTGCCCGTGACGAACCATTGGATTTCGTCATAATCTATTCAGGCAATGGCGACACCCTCCTCACTTCAGGGAGCCCGCCCATCGATCTAACAGCTTCCCTACCACAAACCCATGTGCCCCTGGAAGGAACACTGACTGATGAGCGACAAATGGGATCTTCGGTTTCTTGAACTTGCCGATTGCATCGCGAAATGGAGCAAGGATCCTGATCGAGGAGTTGGCTGTGTGATCGCCTCTCCCGATCGGCGAGTCTGCGCCACGGGCTTCAACGGCTTGCCTTCCGGAGTCGAGGATCATCCCGACAGACTCATGAGACCGGCCAAGTACGATCTCATGTGTCACGCGGAAGCCAATGCGATCGTGCAATGCGCCAGACATGGGGTCTCCCCGATCGGCGCCACGATCTACTGCACCTTCTTTCCATGCATCCAGTGCGCCATCATGATCGTGCAGGCCGGACTGTCGAGAGTCGTCTCACGGGAACTGGGACCAGGAGACGAGCACTGGGCCGAAAGCATCGCCAAGTCACAGGCGGTCTTCACAGAGGCCGGCATCTCCTGGGAAATGATGTAGTGGCTCATACTGCTCGAGCTGCAACACCGCCATCAAGTACGAAATATTCACTTCGTATAAACAACTTCGACTTGATCAGACTGCTGGCCGCATCACAAGTGCTGGCGACGCACCTTCTGTTCTATTTGAAACTTGAGCCAAGTTCCACAATCGGCAGGTTCCTCTTCTTCACACTTTTGAACTTCCCGGGTGTGCCCATATTCTTCGTGATCAGCGGATTCCTGATTTCTCTGTCATGGGAACGTAACAGCTCGCTTAAAACCTATGTGACCAATCGCTGCCTTCGCCTCTTCCCTGCACTTTGGACATGCCTGGCCGTGACCATACTCGTCATGCTGGGATCGGGATATCTGACAGCGGCGGTCTTCCATCTTCAGGAGTTCCTGACATGGGTCTTCTGGCAGAGCACGATCTATCAGACGTATACCTCGGGCATGCTTCAGGGCTTCCCGACAGCTGGAAATCCGAATGGAAGCCTCTGGTCCATACCCATCGAGATGCAGTTCTACATCCTGCTGCCCATGCTCTATCTGATTCTGCCCAGATCACGAAGTGGTTTTCTCTGGGGGCTCATTGGCATCACCGCCCTGCTTGCCTTGACAAGCGAATGGATAGTGAAGACCCAGAACATGGATAACAGACTGGGATTCGGTCTGCTGATGGTCTCCTGCCTGCCCTACGCGTACATGTTCCTTCTGGGGGTGATCATCCAGCGATGTCTTCCGATCCTGATGCCGGTGCTACGCGGCATGTTGTTGCCATGGTTGATCTTCTATCTGTGCACAACCCTTGGGCTGCACTATCTCGGAGGATGGCAGACAGGCGTGAGACTCGGCACCAACACTCCCCCCATTTTCACTTCGGTGATCATCGCCATGATGACTATCTCGGCCGCCTACACATGGCCGACCGTGAGCGATCGATTACTCAGGGGCAATGACATCTCCTACGGCACCTACATTTACCATCAGGTCTTCATAAATCTGGTCTTGTATCTGGAGATCGCTGTGGTGGCATGGCAGATCATCATCGTGGTTCTCGCGACCTACACCTGCGCCATCCTTTCATGGCTGTTCATTGAAAAACCGTCGCTTTCACTCAAGCAGAAGACGTTGCGACGTACCTCTTCACCCATTCGGGCGAATGACAAGTAGAATCGTGACATGACTCTGCGTGAAATGAACTTCGATGGACTGGTAGGCCCCACCCACAACTACGCGGGCCTCTCATTTGGAAACGTCGCCTCCAAGGATCATGGTGGAGAGGTCAGCCATCCACGAGCCGCAGCGCTTCAGGGAATCGCGAAGATGCGATCCGTCGCCGAGATGGGCTTTGATCAGGGGTTCTTCCCGCCGCTTCTCCGACCGGCTCCATGGGTCCTTCGCTCCGCCGGCTTCGTGGGTGATGACAAGGAGATCCTGAAGGGAGCCGCCAGCACCGATCCGGTCCTGCTTGCACAGGCCTGCTCCGCTTCATGCATGTGGACCGCCAATGCCGCCACCATTTCACCATCAAGCGACACCAATGATGGGCGTGTCCACCTGACGCCGGCGAATCTGATTGCCCAGTTCCACAGATCGATTGAAACCTCGCAGACTGCTCGTGCACTGAAGGCGGCGTTCCCGGACACCTCGATGTTCGCTCATCACGATCCACTGCCAGCGAGTACGCAGTTCGGTGACGAAGGCGCCGCCAATCACACTCGATTGGCAACCACCAAAGGCTTTGCCCATCTCTTTGTGTATGGAGCCGAGCATCGTCGTCCGGATGCGGCCAGACCAACCCGTTTCCCGGCAAGACAGACCCTCGAGGCTTCAGAAGCCGTCGCAAGAAGACATGGCGTCGGAAATCCCATCTTTATTCAGCAGAATCCCGATGTGATTGATCAAGGCGTCTTTCACAACGATGTGATCAGCGTCGGAACCGGACGTGTCCTGCTCTATCACGAGCAGGCCTTTCTTGACAACGATCGAACCATGGAACGAATTGCTGGACTTCTGGGCGACGATTTCACACCACTCATGGTTTCCGAAGACATGGTCTCGGTTGACGACTGTGTGTCCACCTATCTCTTCAACAGCCAGCTTCTGGAAAGAGCGGATGGCTCAATGATCCTCGTAGCCCCCATCGAGTGCCGCGAGAACCAGAGTGTTCATGATCTCTGCCGCAAATGGTGCGAAGAGGACAACCCCATCCAGGCCGTTGAATGGATGGATGTCCGTGAATCGATGCACAACGGCGGCGGGCCTGCCTGTCTGCGGTTGCGTGTGCCGCTTAATGAACGAGAGCGAGCCGCAGTACATCCTAGTCTGGTCCTGACACCCTCACGAGCCGATCAGCTCGAGACATGGATTCAGAAGTGGTATCCGGAATCGCTTCATCCTGAGCAGCTGTCGGATCCCAACTTGTACGATCAATGCCATGCCGCCATGGCTGAACTCGAGCAACTGCTTGAGTTTCCGATCATTCCAGCTTGAAAAGTGAACATCTGATCACACATGGACCTCGCGAGGGCATAGATGGAAATGCCCTCCCATGCCCTGATTCACGCCAGGAATGTCCACATGAAAATGTACTTGCTCCGAAACGGCTCCCTCGCCCTTGATCTCAACCGCCGCTCAAACGGATGCCTCTACGTCCAAAGATCCGATCTCGGCTCGGCCGCCTGGATCCCTCCCAGCATGATCAGATCCACCCTGAAGACCCGACAGGCATATGAACTGGCCAAATCAACCGACATACCCCTCCTGGCAGCTGGCTGAATGGATCCGCCAGTCCTGCCCAAGTGCCCCGATCCACTTCTGGGGGCCATCAGGCCCTTTTTCACCAGGGGGTCTGGCCCATGAACCACTTCCGGATACCGGGGGGCTCCACGAAGCTGAAAGAGGATTCTCGAAGTAGACTCTGTGGTCCGGCATGGAACTCAAACATGCCAATCAATCGAGCCCTTCTGGAGAGCCCTCATGCTTCGCCTGCCCTTGCTAGTCGGCCTTGGAGTTCTGATTACCACGACTCTGGTGTCAGCCATATCGCCGCTCAAAGCGCCCAATGGAATCTATGAACGGACGATCAACTGCCACGCCATCACTGGCGCCGACATCATCCCGGCACCAGGCGAGCGTATCGAGGATGGCGCCATCATCATGCGTGACGGCGTCATCACCGCCATCGGACAGAATCTCGACATCCCTGCGGAAGCGAAGGTCTGGCATGCAGAAGGAATGATCATCTATCCAGGCTTTGTCGAGCCGGCGATGATGGTCGAAACCAAGGATGGACCCAGCGGCATCGGCGCCCATTGGAATACCCAGATTCGAGCTCAGCTCGATCTGGACGCACCGAATGGACTTGAACCCGTATCAGCATCATCCAGAACTTCAATGCGTGACGCCGGGTATACCGTGGCGGCCATCCATCCTTCCGAGGGCATTCTTCGCGGTCAGGGAACCGTGATCGCAATGGTGGAATCACCGGAGGACATCCGACCCTACAAGAACGCTCAGGTCCCGATGTCCGCTGGATTCGATAGAGGCGGCTGGGGCGCCGGGTATCCGAGCTCGCTCATGGGATCCATCGCCTTGATGCGACAGACCATGCTCGACAGCAAGTGGCACTCGGATTGGGAATCCCGCTGGGAAGCCAATCCCGGCGCAATGCAGCCTCCACCACGCAGAGATGCACTGGTTGCCATGGAGTCGACTCTTGATGGTTCCACACCAATCCTGATCGAAACCGGCTCGCTGTCCAACATGCCACGCAGCCTGGCCATAGCGGATGAATTCGATCTGGATCTCTGGATGCTGGGAACCGGTGATGAATACCAGAACATGAATGCACTCGAGGACATGCGGGTTCCGCTCATCGTTCCCGTGAAGTTCCCATCCCGACCCGACCTGTCCTCACTTGAAGCCGCCGACCGGATGTCGCTTCGAGAGATGATTCAATGGGAGCAGGCTCCGACGAATCTCAGGCGACTTTTGGACGCCGGAGTGGACGTGCATGTCACTACGACCGATCTGGACAATCCATCCGACATTCGCAAGGCGCTCCGGACCGCCATACGAACCGGTGGCCTTGATGAGGACGATGCGCTGGCATGCATCACCACGAGACCGGCAAGGCTGCTTGGCATCGATGATCAGGTCGGTCGTCTCGCGCCGGGCATGGCCGCTCACCTGGTGATGTGCGATGGTCCCGTTTTCGAGAAGTCCACGAAGATCCATGAAGTCTGGGTTTCCGGCAATCGACACGATTATGAAAAGGAACCGATGGTCGAACTCGCCGGACCTGGCACCTTCACCTCAGGAGATCTCTCCCTGAAGGGCTCGATCGATACGACGAAGAATTCATTTTCCATCGAGATGCCCGGGGAGGAAAAGCCTGAAAGCATCAAGGCCAAATCCGTCAAGATGGAAGGCTATCGACTCTGGGGCGTCATTGATTCTCGACCCTGGGGGCAGGAAGGCTGGGCACGATTCGGTGGTCGCGTCGAAGGCGACGCCTTCATAGGCAGAGGTCGTCTTCAGGACGGAACACCCTTCACGTTCCAGTTCCTGCAGAGCGGTGAAGCCGAGACAACCGAATCCGACGACACGGATGTCGCCTCTGGCGAAGAGGAGACCGCGACACCGGAACAGGAGGATCCACTCGCCGGCACATGGGTCATCGCCATGGAAATACCCAATGCGGACTTCACTCCCGAGATGGAGGTCATGGTGACACGTGATGGCGACAGTTACTCGGCCAAGATCAACATGATGGGCAACGAGCGAAACATGGACTCGGTCAGCTTTGACGACTCCACCTCCACTTTGAAGATGAGCAGCAGCGAGGGAGGCCGCCAATTCGAAATCACGGCGAACATCGCCGGCAATCAGGTGAGCGGAAATGCCGCAAGCCCATTCGGCGAATTCCCGATCTCCGGATCCAGAATGGGAGACTCCGACGATGATGAGGACGAGGACGAAGGCGACGTTGAGACAATCGAATCGCCGGAGAAACTGGCGTTCCCGCTAGGAGCCTATGGACGGCTTCAGGCCCCGGAAGCGGAATCTGTACGCGTCGAGAACACCACGATCTGGACCTGCGGCCCGAATGGGATCATCGAGAATGGCGGGATGATCGTCGAGGATGGAAAGATCGCATGGGTCGGTCCGATGGACCAGATGCCCGAGCGAAAACCCGAGGTTCGAATCATCGATGGCACTGCGTTGCATATCACACCCGGGCTGATCGATTGCCACAGCCACACTGGAATCAATGGCGGTGTCAATGAAGGCAGTGAAGCCTGTACCGCCGAAGTTCGCATTGGCGACGTCATCGATCCTGAAGACATCGACTGGTATAGACAATTGGCGGGCGGCCTGACCGCATGCAATCAGCTTCATGGATCCGCCAATCCGATCGGCGGGCAGAACAGTGTCGTGAAGATCAAATGGGGAAGACAGGCAAGCGAATTCCCCGTCGATGACGCCATTCCCGGGATCAAGTTCGCACTCGGCGAGAATGTCAAGAGAAGCACGAGTCGGTATCCCAACACACGTATGGGCGTGGAATCATTCATACGAGATCGATTCATGGCGGCCCGGGCCTATCAGGATGAGTGGGCACGCTGGAACGAGATGACTGAAGATGCCAGATCGACGATGGTTCCACCTCGAACCGATATCGAAATGGAGACACTCGTCGAAATACTGGAAGGCGAACGGCTCATCCACTGCCACTCGTACCGACAGGATGAAATCCTCGCATTGCTGCGCACGGCCGAGGAGATGGGATTCACGATCGGCACACTCCAGCACATTCTGGAGGGATACAAGGTCGCGGATGCCATTGCCGACCACGGGGCAGGTGCGAGCAGCTTCAGTGACTGGTGGGCGTACAAGGTCGAAGTCATGGACGCCATCCCCTACAACGGATCGATCATGAGGGATGTGGGCGTAAACGTATCCTTCAATTCCGACGACAATGAGCTTGCCACTCGAATGAACGACGAAGCCGCCAAGGCCGTACGGTTCGGGAATGTCCCACGAGCGGAAGCGCTTCACTTCGTCACACTCAATCCGGCCATACAACTGCGAATCGACCATCGGACCGGCTCCCTCGAGGCCGGCAAGGATGCCGACTTCGTCATATGGTCCGACGACCCACTGAGTTCATACTCGCGATGTCTGCAGACCTGGATCGAAGGCGCCCGCTACTGGGACGACGAAGAGGACCGGGCCATGAGTGAAGCCGTCGCCGCCGAACGACGAAGGCTCACCGCCAAGATCCTTGCCGATGCGATCGGTGATCCCAAGACAATGGCCTCCGCGAATGAGGGCGATGCGGCGGATGATGAGATCAAACTGGAGGATGCTCCACAGCGGCGCCGTGGCCGTCGTGGAAGGCCTGTCGAATACAAGTTCCCATACGAAGATCATGACCACCGCGGCGTCTGCGGTGACCACGAGGTGTCGCGATGAAACAGATACTCTTCCTGACGGCAGTTTCCCTTCTCTGCAGTTCTCTGGCGATGGGCCAGTCCAGACAAGTACCCGCCCCGCCCCAGACGGCCCCGGTATTGCTGATCGGCGGATCGATACATCCTGTTTCATCACCGATGATTCCGGATGGCTGGATCATTCTCCGAGACGGCGTCATTGACTCCGTCGGCTCGGGCATGGTCCCCGATCTCCCCGAGGGCACGACCACCATCCAGCTTGATGGCCGACATGTCTATCCCGGACTCATTGCCGCGGACAGCCAGATCGGACTTGTGGAAACGGAGCAGGTCGATGTGACGCACGATCATGACGAGTACGGCACATGGACTCCTGAAACACGCGCGTATATCGCCTTGAATCCGGACAGCGACCTGATTCCCGTCACTCGAGCGGCTGGAGTCCTGACCGCGGTGGTCAATCCAAACGGCGGACGTCTTCCCGGAAAGAGCACCGTGATTCGTCTGGATGGCTGGACCCACGAGGATCTCGCCATAGATCGCGAGGCGGCACTCGTCGTCGAGTGGCCGCGTGACGGACGCTCATCACGACGTCGGGGCCGAGGCGGCGGCGGAAGCTCGAGTCGTGGCGTCGAACAGATTCGCGAGATCAACGAATTCTTCAATGATGCCGACAGCTACTACATCGCTCGTAAACACGACCCCGGCATGAAGCCGGACCTTCGCTACGAAGCGATGCGTGACGCCATCGAAGGGAGGACCCCCCTTCTGGTCAGAGCCTCCACCGCGGGACAGATCGAATCGGCCGTGACCTGGGCCGCTCAACGGGATCTGGAAGTGGTCATACTCGGAGGCGAGGAGGCCGATCGAGTCGCGGATCTTCTGGTGGCGCATGATGTCCCGGTCATCGTCAGAGGTGTCCATCGGATTCCGGTCTCGAGACATCTTGCACCGCATTCGCCGCACGAGCTTCCAGCACGGCTTCATGAAGCAGGCGTGACGTTCTGCATTGCCCCGAGGGATCGCCCCGCGCATATCCGGAATCTCCCTCACCATGCCGCGACTGCCGCCGCCCACGGGCTTCCAAGGGAAATCGCGCTGCGATCGATCACCCTCGACGCTGCAGAGATCATCGGACAGGGCGACCGACTGGGATCCATAGATCCCGGCAAGTCCGGCACGCTGATCGTGACGACCGGAGATCCTCTGGAATTGATGACCGACGTCGACATGGCGTTCATCGATGGTCGTCAAATCGATCTCTCAAGCCGTCACACCCAGTTGAGAGACAAGTATCTGGAGAAGTATCGACAGCAGGGCCGACTCAACTGACCTGACGAGACATCACGGCTCATCCACCACATGACCACCTTCACCACCATCAATCCCGCCAATGGAAGACCCATCAAGACGTGGGCGTCATTGTCGGAATCCGAGGTGCACGCATCGATTGATCGAGTCTCGGCAAGTGGACGGGTATGGCGGGACACCGGTTTTCCGGAAAGAGCACGGTTGTTCAAGGTACTGGCCGAATCGATCCGCGAGAGAACTGACGAACTTGCATCCCTGATCACGCTCGAGATGGGGAAGCCCATCAGTCAGTCGCGAGCCGAATGCGAGAAGTGCGCCTGGCTCTGCGAGTACTTCGCTGACAATGCCGAGAACTTTCTTGCCGACCAGACGAAGGATCTGGACGGACATCGAGCCGTGGTATCCTTTCAGCCGATCGGGACCATCTACGCCATCATGCCATGGAACTTTCCATTGTGGCAGGTGTTCAGATCCGTGGCACCGACGATCATGGCGGGCAACTCCGTCGTCCTAAAGCATGCACCATGCGTCCTCGGATGTGGAGAGGCCATTCAATCCCTTTTCCACGATTCGGGATTTCCCGAAGATCTGCTTCACTCGCTGATCATCGATGTCGAACTGTCAGAACAGGTCATCAATCACGACGCCGTTCGCGGCGTCACCCTCACGGGAAGTTGCCAGACCGGTCGGATCGTGGCGGCCCAGGCCGGCGCTGCGCTCAAGAAATCGGTCATGGAACTGGGTGGCAGCGATCCCTATATCGTGCTTGATGACGCCGATCTGGATCTTGCCCTCGAACGAATCCTGACGGCACGCATGCTCGCCAATGGACAGGTGTGCATATCCGCCAAGAGATTGATCCTGACTCCTCGAGTGGCGGATCAATTCACCGACATGCTGCTGGATTCAATGAAGACGTACGAGATGGAGGATCCCTCGCATGAAACCTGCCGCCTTGGCCCGCTGGCCCGGGAGGACCTGAGAGATCACCATCATGCACTGGTGAGAGACTCCATCGCCAACGGCGCCGATTGCCTGCTTGGCGGAGAGGTTCCCGATCGTGATGGCTGGTGGTATCCCGCAACTGTGCTGACCAATGTAGGTCCCGGAATGCCTGCATTCGATGACGAACTCTTCGGCCCCACTGCAGCAGTCATCCGGGCACGGGATGAGGACGATGCCATCAGGCTTGCCAACCAGACTCGCTTCGGACTCGGTTCAGCCGTGTTCACCAGCGATCTGGAGAAAGGCACGGCCATCGCAAGAGATCGGATCGAAGCGGGCCTCTGCTCGGTCAACGACTTCGTGAAGAGCGATCCGAGACTTCCGTTTGGGGGCATTCGCGAAAGTGGATATGGACGCGAGCTCGGCGAGCTCGGAATCCACGAATTCGTCAATATCAAGACGCTTGTCGTGTCCTGAGAGCGGACAAGCGGTTCTTTCGAGATCTCTCTTTTGTCCCTGCAGCGGTTCGTGCTAATCTTCGGAGAAGGAGAGAACGCATGCCAATTCTGGAAACAGCCCTGATTCTGCCTGTCGTGCTGGGGATCGATCTTCAGATTCAAGCATCACAAAGCAGCCTTTCTCTCGATTTCGAAACATCGATTGCCAACTCCGGAAACCTGACGGGCAACCATGACTCGGAGACCAATCCGGATGGAACCATCACCATTCCGGGTCTGTGGGGTGGCGGTGAAAATCAGGAAATCCCGATCACGTTTGATTCAGGAACATCCATCAACGGCAACAGCAGCCCCACCGGCTTCATGGCGGTCGAACCGTTTGATGACCAGAATCTTGCCGTGATCCACGATCTCTCCATGGATCTGCTGAGCAGCACGAACATACCGGTCAGTCTCACAACGACGCTCAGCTACCAGTCGTTTCACACCGAGAATCCCTCCTCCGTCTATCCGGGAGGAATACCGATTGAATTGCCATTGGCCGAACTCACACTCGATTCCTGTCTGGTGGAACAGACCCAGAGCACGACCGGCGCCTGGCAATCCGTGGGCGATGACACCTATACGCTGACAGCCGTCGTACCCGTTCTTGTCACCATGGAGGCGACCTATCAAGGCCAGCCACTTCCTCTGGCTCCCGTTCCTTCGGCACTCGCGATCAATGGTGAACTCGAATACACCGAAGATGGACCAAGGCTCGATCTCTCCTTGCTGATCGATGAGGGCCAGACGATCGATCTTCCAGGCGATGATCCACTTCCCCCTTTTCCAGTTTCACTGCCAACCATCGTTCCACCCGGCAGCTTTGCGGAAGTCCTGATGACACTTCTGCCTGAATCGACGTCATTCGCTCTTGCACTCAATGGTGGCATTGTGGCGAATGCGGAGTTGGAGACGATCCCCTGCGACGTCACCGGTGACGGCGTCATTGACACCAACGACGTTCTCGCAGTACTTGCCGACTGGGGGCCATGCACAGGCTGCTCCTCCGACACCAACGACGACGACATCGTCGATGTGAATGACGTACTAGATGTCCTAGGTTGCTGGTCCGACTGAATCGATGAAGAGACCGACCCCCGTCAAGGAAGCCTGGCTGCCTTTCGGTGAGCCATCGCTTCCTTCCTGGCATACCACCGTTTCTGACCCAGGATCTTCGACAGGCTGTGATCGCCAACCGCCAGTGCAAGAAGCCGATACAGCATGTGCGCTCGACCGACCGGCCCCGTGATCGGAGATCGGAGCGCCAGCGAAAATCCGCCGGTCTCGTAGTAGACATAGTGCCAATAGCCGCTGGGCATGTAGACGGTGTCTCCCTGCTCGAGAATGCACTCGTATCCCTTCGCCTCAAGCAGCCGAGGATATCGATCGAAATCCGGGTTCCCGAGATCCACGTTGTGTGAAACCGTGAACTTGTGGCGGTAGAGATGATTCGACCACTCCGGCCCGTAGAGCACCACCCTCTTTCTTCCCTCGAACTGGGTCAGGAAGACATGGGACATGTCCGCATCGAAGTGGGCGTCGACATAGCTGGTCTCTCCCCCGAAGAACATGAACGGATGCTTACGGGCCCATTTTCCCGCGAACTCCGGAAAGTCGAAGTCACCTGTCAATTCCGGCGCATGCTTGAGGATGTTGAAGAGAAACAGCCTCTTGAGCGTGGGACCGCCCTGAATCAGATCGAGGTACTCCCCGAATGGCATGTGCTCGTTGGTGCTGCCGTAACTCGCCCCACTGTCCGCAAAGGCTTCCTCATAGACGGGAACCGAGATGCCTCCATAGTTTTCCCGAAGGAAATCAATGGTCCATTTCGATCTCGCTGGCCAGCTGGATGAAAAACTCCTCATCACGACCGGTCGGCGACTCTTGAAATAGGTTTCTCGGAATTCCAGAGGAGAGATGTCGTCACGACGCTCGAGCGGCTGAAGGTCCAATGCCCTGTCTTGAACCCGCGATTCCTTGTTTGAAACATCTGCCGCCATAGGTGGCCTCATCCGGACATGTTCATTTCAGACGATAGAACCTTGCGTGATAGCGATACCAGGATTCCTCGACGGGAATTTCAGCACTCACCAGGGAACCACCCTGAGCCCACTCGGTACCACCCGTGTACGGACCGAACATGGGCTTCAGCTCGAGCTGCGTGGCTTTGCCCTGATAGCTTCGGTCCCATTCGACCATGTTGGCGCCGACCCGCTCCGCAGCTGCGATCGCCTGGGCGTTGTCGACTTCCGTCGAGGTGACGAAGGTGGACGCCCCGATCAGATCCGCAGACGACTGATCCGGTGCCTGCATGACCCGCTTGGCTTCTTTCGTGGGAGTGAACTGCTTCCCCTCGTAGTGCGCCAGGTAGAGATTGGTACAACCGGTGCAGAGCAGTACAAGAGGCATACTGAGAATCAACAGCAATAGCTTCATGAGGCTTCTCCTGA
Source organism: Phycisphaerae bacterium (assembly GCA_002716385.1). Lineage (GTDB taxonomy): Bacteria > Planctomycetota > Phycisphaerae > Phycisphaerales > SM1A02 > UBA1668. The sequence goes on from PBAX01000005.1 coordinate 138,193, forward strand.
ATAACCGCCATGATAGCGCAGGATGCAGATGATCGCAGCTTTGCATGGGATTGAACGGCCCCAGCAAGTATCAAGGCCCCCTCGACTGGCGAGAGGGCCTTGATACTGCTGTCAAGTGGAGCCGATCGGGCTTGAACCGACGACCTCCTGCATGCCATGCAGGCGCTCTCCCAACTGAGCTACGGCCCCATGTTTCCAATCAAGTCTCTAAAGAGACGCGGGATTGGCACCGCGAAATTCAACCTGTGCGAATCCCCGCACTACATTGCGGCGTCAAGCGCCTCTGTGATCTTGTCCTTGGCGGCGATCCCTACGAATGTCTGAGCGACTTCCCCGTTCTTGAAGATGAGGACTGTCGGGATGCTCTGGATGTTCCGTGCCAGTGCGACCTGCTTGTGGTCATCGATGTTCATCTTGCCGACCTTTGCACGACCGGCATATTCCTCCGCAATCGCGTCGATGGTCGGCGTGAGCATCTTGCAGGGCTGGCACCACTCTGCCCAGAAATCAACGAGGACAGGCACGTCCGAATCCAGGACATCAGCCTGGAAACCTTCATCAGTAAAATTCAATACGGCGTCAGAAGCCACGGTCAAGTCTCCATTTCTTGGGGGCATGGAAGTTTGGGCCCTACATCATAGCAGGACCGTGGTCAGGCTCTCCAGCACGAGCAAGCCCGGCCATGTGCAGGGCCACGTCATGGACTCTGAACAGCCTGCAACCCCCCTGAAACTGGAGAATTGATGCAGCCACGGAGGCCGGCCCCCGCTCCGCGGGCGGCACGTCGGTTCCACAGACGGCCGTCAGAAACGACTTACGGGATGCCGCTCCCAGAATGGGATATCCCATGTCGGCCAGACGATCGCTTTCATTGATCAACTGCCAGTTCTGAGCAACCGATTTTCCAAATCCAAGCCCTGGATCAAGCACGATGGTCTCCGGCGCTACCCCCACGGCCTCAGCTGCCCGAGCACGTTCGAGCAGGAAGGACCGAACCACCCCGACCACATCCTCATAGTCCGGCTCAGCTGCGTACTCGGTGCTGTACACGTCCTGATCGGGTGGCAGAAGGCGATGCATCAGAATCAAACCACACTGCCGACTGGCTGCCAGCGACAGCATCTCGAGATCCTCCTCGCCAGCCGAAACGTCATTCACGATGGTGGCACCTGCCTTCAAGGCCGTATCGGCGACTTCGGCATTCGTGGTGTCTATGGAAATAGGCAGTGACAGCGTCTCGGTGATCGCCTCGATGACGGGCACCACGCGATCGATCTGATCCGCGGCGTTGACTCGATCGGACCCCGGCCGGGTCGACTCGCCTCCGACGTCTATCAGCGTCGCCCCCTCCTGCTGCATCTGAACGGCTCGCCGAACCGCATCCTGAGGGGTGAAGTGCAGACCACCATCCGAGAAGGAATCGGGCGTGACATTCAGAATGCCCATGAGCACCGGACGATCAAGCGCAAGATCCCTTCCCGGTTGCAATCTCCATTGATTTGGTAGCTGGGACCGCGACATGCGGCTATTCCACTGTCACGCTCTTGGCGAGATTGCGAGGCTTGTCGACATCATGTCCACGTAGAACCGCTGCGTGATATGCCAGGAGCTGCAGGGGGACCACCGTCAGCAGAGGCTGGAGCGGCTCTGGAACATCCGGGACGTAGAACACGTCCTCGCAGATGGATTCGATCGAGGAATCGCCTTCGGTAGCGACCGCGATCACATGGCCTCCGCGGGAACGTACTTCCTGGATGTTGGAAAGAACCTTCTCATATTGGCTGCTGCGAGTCGCCACGACGACGACCGGCATTCCCTGATCGATGAGCGCAATTGGGCCATGCTTCATTTCAGCGGCAGGCATGCCCTCGGCATGGATGTAGGAGATCTCCTTGAGCTTCAGAGCCCCTTCAAGCGCGACTGGATAGTTGACTCCCCGGCCAAGGAACAACCAGTTCTCACGCTGGACATACTTGGAGACGACCTGCGCGATCCGATCGCTCTGCTGCAGCACTCCGCTGATGTGATCGGGAATCGTCTTGAGCTGATCGAGCATGGAGGATGCTTCAGAAGGTGAGAGATAGCGGCGCCTTCCCATCCACACCGCCAGCATGATGGAAGCCGCCACCTGTCCGATGAAGGCCTTCGTCGACGCCACACCGATTTCCGGACCGACTCGCAGATAGACGCCGGCATCGGATTCACGGGTGATTGTGGACCCTACGACATTGACCAATCCGAGTGTCCTGGCTCCTTTTCGGGAGGCCTCGCGCAAGGCGGCATGGGTATCAGCCGTTTCACCTGATTGGCTGATGGCCACGACGACTGTGCCATCCTCGATGATCGGGTTGCGATAACGGAATTCACTCGAGAAATCGGCACGACTTGGAATCTTCGCGAGACTCTCGACGAGATTGGCTCCGATCATTCCGGCATGCAGCGCCGTCCCCTGCCCCAGGAACACCACCCGCTGCGTCTGACCAAGCTCCCTGGCATATTCCGCCAGTCCACCTAGCACCACACGCCCTTCACCAGGAGCCAGTCGACCCTTTAGACATCGTCGAATGGCCTCCGGCTGCTCATGGATCTCCTTGATCATGTAGTGCGGATATTCACCGAGCTCGATCTGCTCGAGATCGACCTCGAGCTCGCGCATCTGAGGCGTGATGGTGACATTCTCCAGATCGGATGTCCGGAATGTCTCCGTTGTGAGCCTGGCGATGGTGTCGTCCTCGAGCTCGATGGCCTGATTCGTATGTGCCACGATCGCACTGGCATCCGAGGCAACGACGTATTCACCGTTGCCAACACCAATCATCAGAGGCGATCCCTTGCGGGCAACGACCAGGACATCGGGCTCCTTCTCCGACATGACCGCGATGGCATAGGCGCCGGTGACTTCCTTCAAGGCCTGACGGACCGCCGCCTCCAGATCATCCTTGTAGAAATGGGCGATCAGATGAGCAAGCACCTCGGTATCCGTCTCGGATTCGAACTGATGTCCCTGTTCGACCAGATACGTCTTCAAGGCCGCGAAGTTTTCGATGATCCCGTTGTGGACCAGAACGATCCCCTGCCCGCCTTGATGAGGATGGGCATTGCGTTCACTTGGCTCGCCATGGGTTGCCCAGCGGGTATGGGCGATTCCTATGGAGCCGTTGAAACGCTCCTGAGGGGAGATCTGCTCTTCGAGTACCCGAACACGTCCGGTGGTCTTGGCCAGCTGCATGCCATCGTTCAGGACGGCGATACCCGCGGAGTCGTACCCCCGGTATTCCAGACGCTTGAGACCCTCTATGAGAAGATCTCTGGCTTGCTTGCCGCCGACATATGCAATGATGCCACACATGGATATCCTTGATTCTATCCAAGTCGGCCCGACAAGCGACTCAGGAGGCACTCATGTCTGATCTTTGGGCCCAGGAACGAGCAGATCGGCTGTCGAAGGCCAGCCCACTTGCCGACCGAATGAGGCCTGCTGAGCTGGATGAGGTGGTCGGACAGGCCTCCGTGCTTGGAGAGGGCTCTCTGCTGAGAAGGCTGATCACCTCGGACAGAATGGGCTCGATCCTTCTGTGGGGACCGCCGGGGACTGGAAAGACCACCATCGCCTCCCTGATCGCGAGCCACACCGGGCGACGGTTCGTATCCGCCAATGCCTCCATGATCGGAGTCAAGGATATTCGAGACATCATCGATGCCTCGCGACGCCACATCGAATCAGGAGAAAAATCGACGATCCTGTTTCTCGACGAGATCCATCGATTCTCCAGAAGTCAGCAGGACGTGCTGCTGGGCGACGTGGAACGCGGCATCCTGACACTCATCGGAGCCACCACCGAAAACCCGTGGTATGCGGTCAATGCCGCTTTGGCCAGTCGATCGACCGTCTTCCATCTGGAAGTCCTGTCCGAAGAGGAGATCGTCAGGATTCTCCGTCGAGCCGCTGAACACGATGATCTGGTCCGCTCGAAGCAACCAGTCATATCCGAAGAGGCCTTCAACGAATGGGCGAGACTGTGCGATGGTGATGCCAGACGAGCACTCAATGCCATGGAAGTCGCGATTCTGGGAAGCGCCGACCCAGTCCCTGTCACGATCGGAAGGATGGAGGCCGCCGAGTCGATACAGACCAAAGCCCTCCGATACGACCGCTCCGGTGACGCCCATTACGATCACATCAGCGCGTTGATCAAGTCCGTACGAGGCTCCGATCCCGATGCCGCCGTTCATTGGCTGGCAGTCATGCTCGCCTCCGGAGAAGATCCCCGATTCATCTGCCGAAGAATGGCCATTCTGGCATCGGAGGACATCGGGCTTGCCTCCCCTCAGGCGATTCAGATGGCAGCGGCCGCATGGACCATCACCGAAAGAGTCGGCATGCCCGAATGCCAGCTGACCCTGTCCGAGCTGGTGATCTACCTTTCGACCTGCCCGAAATCCAATGCCGCTGCCCAGGCGATCTGGAACGCGATGTCGGATGTGGAGGACAATCGAAGTCAGGCTGTACCGGAACATCTGCGAAGCGGCCACGATCCGACTCACGATGCCTCGGGAAAGAACTACGTGAACCCACACACGAAACCGGCTGACGCCGAAGGCCAGATCTATCTTGAGGATCGGCGGCGGTACTACGAACCGGGCGAAGCCGGATTCGAAGCCGAGATCAAACGACGATTGCAGGAAGGCGGCTCCGATGAGCCTTCATGAACAGAAGCAGATTGTCCGACAAGAGGTCCGCGACCGACTGAAGATGATGTCGAATCAAGAACGATCACAACGATCCTCGGATCTCTGTCTTCGAATACAGGAGATCACGCGAGACATAGACGGAGTCGTGTTCGGATTTCTGTCGATGCCATCCGAAGTCGATCTCGACTCGTTTCTTCAAGACAGGATCCCACTCGGTGCGGCCGTCCCGGTTGTGAACTGGTCGGACAAGTCGATGTATCCCTGCAGACTCGTCGGCTTGAGTGAAGACGATCTCTCAGTCGACCAGCATGGCCTGAGAACACCTCATGGCAAGGACATCGTGAGCACGGACCTGATCGGAGCGATCATTGTCCCGGGACTCGCATTCGATGAATCGGGCGGCCGACTTGGAAGAGGCGGGGGATTCTACGACCGGCTTCTTGAAACACTCCCGACAGCCGTGCCGAGGATCGGAGTGGCATTCGACGAGCAGATTCTCGAGAAGGTCCCGGTCGAGCCATGGGACCAAGGAGTCACGACGATCGTCACGCCCACGAGAACGATCGAATCGAGCTGAGACTTCCCCTTGCAATCACTGACGAACGTCGATGGTGCTGACACCTTCGGCCATCAAGGCATAGATCGTGTCTATCTCGCCATCACGAAGTCGAACACAGCCCATGGAGGAGTCCGTGCCGATGCTGTCCGGCTCGATGGTTCCGTGTATGCCGAAGCCGCGTTCACCCTTGTTCGTGGCATCAAGGCCCTCCAGGCCCAGCCAGTATTCTCCGATGGGATTCTCAGGATCGTCGGCGGGATAGAACTCGCCGGTACGAGGATTCGTCCATGTCGGGTTGACGATCTTCTGTCCTTTTCTCACGCGGAACCTCCCTGTTGGCGTGGAATCAAACTGGCCGAGACCAACTGTATAGCTTTTGACGAAGGCTCGCTCTGGTCCCTCGCCCATGAAAAGATCCAATTGGTGATTTCGCTTGTTGACCTCTGCATGAAATGGACCATGAAGAATCTTGATCGTCTGCCCCACCTGAATTTTTTCGGGCCGATCAAGTCCGTTGACCATCTGGAGCAGCCGCCAATCGATCTTCAGATCTTCACGACTGACGATCCTGGAGAGGGAATCTCCGGGCTGCACGACGTACTCGCTGGACCATGGATCACCCGCGAAGACTTCGGGGCCGAAGACGAGCTCCTCATTCACCATCCCGAGCATCTGTCGAGCCTCGAGGGCTTCCGAAGCTGAGATGGCGCCACTGTCGATGGCCTGGGTGAGCAGGGCCCGAGCTTCCAGAAAACGACCCTGCTCGATCAGAGCGGCCCCCATTCCAATGGGCCCTCCCGTCGTACCGACAGCCTGGGTGACCTCGACTGGAATCTGCGGTTCATCCACTGAGGCTGGAACCGGAGAGGGCTCCTCGACAACAGCCTCGATCGGATCCGGGACTTGGATTGGGGCTGCGGGTTCCTCCACGACAGCTGACTGGGTCACTGCCGGAGTCCAGCGTGGAGGGGCTGAGGTGGTCTTCATGACGTCTCGGGACATATTGGATGCCAGAGGATCTGCAACAGCCATGACGCTCGTCTGACCTGCTTCACCGGAACCAGCCGCCTCATCCTCACCCCAGTCGTAGGCGAACCAGAAGGCGACTCCGAAGGCCACAAGTGCCGCCAGCAGGACTGGCCCACGACGCTTCCGTCGCCGCCTGTAGACATACCGACCTCGAACCGGGCTTGACTGCATCTGACTGGGAAGTGCCATCCGTACCCTCCTGGAGAATCTCGATCAGGAGACTATACCCAGCAGAGTCCCCAAGGTTCATCGACACCAGCCACTGTGGATCGAAAGAGGAGATCCTGCTCTGGGCGTCTAGAACATCAGCTGAAGCTGACTCCTGATCAGGAACTGGGCATGGTGGTTTTCCGGATCGGTCCGCCAACCCGTCTGATCAACTGTCATGAAGCCGGTGATCGGATCGAACGAGACCCCGAAATCGGTGGTGACCTTCACATCCTGCCCATCCAGATACCAGTTGAACCCTACCGTGAGAATAGACACGCCTTGAGTATCGATTCCACTGCCCTCAGGATCACTCAGCACCTGATTGAAGGGCCCCCCCATCTCATAGCGTGCGTAGATCTCCCACTTGGGGTCCACATACATGCTCCCCTGGGCAACCAGACCCCAGTAGTCGAGCGAGTCGATGTCTCCACCAGGGTCCATCTGACGCTCCCAGATCATGGAGGCGAACAGCGAGGCGCCGCCGAAATCAGCCGATACATCGGCGGTCAGGCCATAGAGCATGTTCTTTGGATTGTTGGTCGACTGATCACGTTCCTGAGACTGACCTGTACCGGCCACACCAAGCATCAGACCGAACTCCTCATGGCTCGGTGAGGTGAACTGCCGGAACTGCTCCCATTCACCCGCCAGAAGCCACTCCAGCCGACCAGTAACGGACCATTCCGTATCCGGACGGTATGCGGCCCAGGGTGGCACTGTTTCCGAACTGCGAAGGGAGAAGAGGGCCGCACTACCGTTGGTGAAGGCCACCTGTGTTCGAATGCTTCCCAACGCCATGTCCATCTGGACACCCTGTGATCGACCAAGGCCAAATCGATAATCGATCAGGGAACGATCGACCGCCAGCTGCAGGCCCTCGTACACGAGGAACTCACGCGTAAACGGTAGTTTGAAAATACCCGCCTTGATCGCGATGTTCTCTGTCAGGCGTTGCTTGATCCAGCCTTCATAGAGCCTCGTGCCGAATTCCCGGATGTCATCACTGAAGCCGTAGGGATCCACACGACCAAATCCCATTTCCATGAAGAACTGGGTGTCACTGAAGACATGTCCACCGAGATTGAATCTGGTGGTCGTGTTCTCGAATCCATAGCGTGTCCGATCATCCTCCCGTACGGCGTCGCCTTCATTGCCGTTGAGGATGTTGACCAGCAGTCGAACCTGCATCAGTGCCCCGATGTTCAGACGGAACCTGCCGTCGGCACTGGCCAGGAAGAAGCCGTCGGACCAACCCGCCATGAGACCGTTACCCATCAGGCTGGCCCGGGTGTCCGCATCTGCCAGAACATCCTGGACCAGTTCCTTGATCTGCTCCGCCCGCTGCTCGGTCATCCAGTCCTGCTGAGTCTCCGCTCGCAGCACGTCGATCTGATCACGCATGCGTTCGTTCTGATTCTTGACCTTCTCCAGTTCCTGACGGATGTCATCCAGATCCGCGGCGGTGATGCCCGTGAACTCCGGTGAGAGCCCCTCGGCATCGACGACCTCGCCATGCACGATCTGCCCCTGTGCCATGACGAGCACCATGGCAATAAGCCCGAGGACATGAATCAGTTTGGCAGAGGTGTGCATCAACATCCTTAGATGCTCCGAGCGAAAAGATGAACTTCCACCAGCAGTGTATCGCTACATGCCGAGGCGTGTGTCAACCCATGAAAAAGACACCGGCCGACCCATACGGGTCGGCCGGCGCGAACATCGAGAGTTGCAGTGGGGTCCTTTGACCCGCTAACTCAGAAGAAGAGCTGCAGCTGCGTACGCAGCAGCCACTCACCACCATTGGTGCCGGAAGGCAGCCAGTTGGTGTAACCATAACCAGAACCGAGTGCGACGACCTGGTTGAAGGACCAGCTCCAGTCGAGGCTCAGCTTGGCGTTGTTGCCTGCGAGATACCAGTTGGCACCGAAGGTGACCATGTTGAGGTCAGCGTTGCTGCCGTAGATATCTGAGTAGGCTGGATCGAGCCACTGGTAGCGACCATAAAGCTCGACGTCATCCATGAGGTACATACCACCGGAGACTTCGAAGCCCCAAGGGTTGTTGTTGGATGAGTTCTGGCTGTCGCCAACACTGATCGAACCCATGACGTTCCAACCGTTCATGTTCATGGAGAGGTCACCAGTGACCTGCCAATCACTACGGCCGGTGTATGGCCAGAGATCGCTGTCGGAATCGAGGTAAGCAGCACCGACACCAGCGAGGATGCCCATTTCTTCACCTGGGGCAGAGCTGATCTGGTCGAACTGTTCCCAAGTACCGTGTGCGAGCCACTCGAAACGACCAGAGAAGGCATACTCAGCACCATTGGTGTAGTACGGGCTCTGTGCATCCTGAGCGAAGGACTGGGAAGCGTTGGAGTACATGGCGTTTGCACGGAACATGTCTGAGTCCCACTTGACCTTGATACCGTTGGTCAGGTTGGTGGTGCCCCAGAAGTAGGTGTAGAGCGAACGCTCGATTGCCTGCTGGTATTCCGCGTTGACCATGAAGCCACGCATGACGTCGTACTTCTGACGTCCGATCTGAACGCTGAACTCGTCGTTGAACTTGATGCCGCCGTAGGCCCATTCGAGGACGCCTTCGGAGATACCTGGGTTCGGAGTTGCAGCTGCAACACCACGCTCAGGGAAGCCAGCAGCGGAGAGCTGAGTAGCGACACCTTCGTTGGTGGTGTTGTATGGCGACCAGTTGAGTCGCATGTTGTAGTAGTAATCCTGTGCGACGAGGCCGGACAGGTTGATGGCGGCACGAGTGGTCTCGAAGCCGTCATTGGTACGGTTGCCATACTGGAACGGGAAGCCGAAGCCGGCGCTTGTAGCACCTGGGGCAAGGGCGAGTGTTCCCGCTGGAGTAGTGACATACTGTCCAACACCTGGGTTCACAGGTACTGCATCCAGAGCCCCGGTGTTGCTCCGTGGATCAACAACGTTGGCGTATGGAGTACCGGCTGCACCAGTCTGGTCCCATCCCTGGGATGCGACGACAGGAACAACTGTGTTAGCTGCTGCTGTTGGGTTGTTGGCGTAGTTCTGTGAAGGTACGAAGGAACCAGCTGGGTTAGCAGTGGTATTTCGAAGCTGGGCTGCCAAAGCAGGGCCGGAAAGCGGCGTGTTTGGCGTACGGTTGTTGCTCAGGATCCAGCGGTTCTGGAGGAGTCCGTTGATACGGAGCTTCCACTTGCCGTCGGAGCTTGAGATAACAAATCCGTTGTCATAGCCAGCGGACATGTTGGACCCCTGGAGACTTGCACGCGTATCCGCATCAGCAAGAACGTCCTGGACGATCTCACGAATTTCTTCGGAACGCTGTTCAGTCAGCCAATCGGCGTCCTGTTGGGATGAAAGCTGCGCGATCTTGGCTTCAGCGGCTTCAAGCCGGGCCTGCAGATTCGAGCTGCTGATATCAGAGGACGGTGTAGCTGCAAATACAGCACCCGTCAGCATCGTTGCAGTGGCTCCTGTAAGGAGACCTACCTTAGTCGTCAGACTCATCTGTCGACACTCCTAATCTCTCGAACGCGTTGGCCAAAGATCAGCCGCTGCGCTCTCTCTGTTCGTGCCACGCTTGCGAAAACCCGAGCCAACACGGCCCGGCACAAGTGGGATCTTCGCCTATCGGCCAACCTAGGCCGATTTGTTGAAGGCGAGATGATACCCACTTGAGCCTCCGACGCTACTCCAGAGGGTCGAATCGAGCATTTTCTAGCCTCGATCCCACTGACCCCCCCCCTTGAACCCCTTTAAATGACTCTGAATCAATGATTTACGAACAAACTCATGGAAATATGAATCTAATGACATGTGACAGCTAATCCACCTGAACCCTCTTAATGGGTCTTTAAGGGCGATTATTCAGCTGCCAGCCGTGAAAGAAACCTGAAAATGCCTCATAAAATCGCATTCAAAGGTCTCTGAGTGGATGACTCTTTTTTGTTTTTTGCCAGAGGATGTGACGCCTGCTGGAAAACCCGTCCTCAGATACGCCTCATTTGCCAGGACCAGACCGCAAAGGCAAGGATTGCCCGGATCTTGCCCCATCGGCTGGGCTTTCGATGTGCCTTGCTGCCAAAGGCGGTTTCCGACCGCCATCGCCAGTAATCGCCTCTAAATCGACCTTTATGAACCAGCCAAAGCGTCAGCAAACCCATGAAAGCCTGAAAGATGAACTTAAGACAACCCATTTTGAGTGGCGACTCCTGNTGCTCGGCCTACGAATGCTTNGCATCCATACCTATATATAAGGTCAGTAGCCGACTGCTGTCCATCAGGCAGCCGAAAACGTCACGAAGANCCGAATGGTCGNGACATATGAGCCATTGATGTCANCTCATCCAGAACACATGACAACCGCCTGTTCAGAAGNCGCCAGATCATTCCGAGATGGTCGTTCAGAAACGATGTCGCGTGTCTGCCGGTCGTGTCACATGCATGAGAAAACCATTTTCATGTTGCAAATATGAAGTGGATACTTGAGCAGATGTTGAATGTATGTTTACACTCAAGCAAGACGTTTCAGGCAAACGTCCGAAAACATGTCAACATGCAGACGTCGATCGATGCTCCGACACGATCGGCGTCTGTCACTTTTGTAAATGGCGATCAGTTCGTGCCGGCGAGTCCGGCACCGGACTCGTCCTCTGCAGGACTGAAACGACTGCCCACAAGACCAATACGGCGATTCACCTTGGATTGCGAAGGCATCAAGGACTGCAGCAGGAATAGCACGAAAATGGCCACAAGCGAGCCGGCCCACAGGTAGGGCGTCCAACCCAGATACACAAAGAGCGAGGTCATGAGAAGTAGGCCGAGGCTGATTGGAATCATTCCTTCCCAGGCCAGCTTCATGAGCTGGTCGAAACGGAACCGCGGCAAGGTCCAGCGAATCATCATGCCGAAGAAGATCAGAAGGAAGCATTTGCCCAGAACAATGCCGAACTGAAGCAGGATCAGGAAGATGCCGCCAGTCTGGGGTAGATCCCATCCAGTCACAGGATTGATCGACCAGCCACCAAGGAAAAGCGTGGTGAAGAAGGCCGCGCCGACGACTAGATGGATGTACTCGCCCATGAAGAAAAGGGCCCATTTCATCGAGGAATACTCGGTATGCCAACCGCCGACCAGCTCCTGCTCAGCTTCAGCCAGATCGAATGGAGCCCGATTCGCCTCTGCCAGCAGGCATATGAAGAAGATGATCGCGGCCAGTGGCTGCTGCACCAGATTCCACTGGCCACCAAGCTGCTGAGCGACGATCTCTTGAGGAAGAAGCGTTCCTGCCGCCAACACCACACAGAGAAGAGCCAGCCCCATGGGGATTTCATACGAGATCATCTGGGCGGTCGCCCGAAGGCCTCCGAGGAACGAGAACTTGTTGTTGGAAGCCCAGCCGCCAAGCCCCACTCCGTAGACACCCAGTGATCCGGTTGCCACGAGGTAGATCACACCGATGTTGATGTCGGCACCCATTATGGAGACCGTCTGGCCGCCACCTATATCCAGATAGCCAGCCCATGGAATCACGACGAACCCGATCATTGCCGGTATGACCGTGATCACCGGTGCCAGTATGAAGAGCGTCCGATCGACGCCCTTTGGCATGAACTCCTCCTTGACGAAGAGCTTGAGCCCGTCAGCAAGCGGCTGCAGAAGTCCCATGGGCCCAACACGATTGGGTCCGATCCGATCCTGAACCCATGAGCAAACCTTGCGTTCCAGCAGAATGAGATAGGCAGCCGCCCCGAGACACAGGTGAAGAACCACAAGTATCACGACCACGGACGCTATGAGCTGCGGGACCCAGGGATGCAGATCCATGAGTTCAGGAATCCAGGAGGGAATGTCCATAGGAGTGTCAGTGTAGCCGGGAGAGGCTATCGAGGACACTCAAATCATCCGCCTAATGGGATGATGCCATCGCCATTTCCGGGAAGGCGTCCTGAAGCGCATTGACCGTCCAGCTGCCCGCCCGAAGGGCGCTGATGGCACTGACCGCCGCCAGAGCGCCGGTACCTGTCGTGATCATAGGCACCCTGTTCAGCACGGCCATTGCCCGCAACCTGCCTTCATCCGTATCCGAGCCCGTTCTGGTCGGAGTATTGATGATGAGATCGATTTCCCCATTGGCAAGAAGGTCGAGGATGTTCGGCCGTACCCCTTCCGAAATCTTCCTGATCAGATCGGTCTCGACACTATGACTGAGCAGCATGTCTCTGGTTCCCACCGTAGTGCAGACGGTGAATCCCATCGAAACCAAGGATCTGGCAACCTCGATGCAGGTGGACTTGTCGGAATCCCGAACGCTGAGGAACACGCGACCCGACGTGGGCAATGGCAGCCCCGCAGCCATTTTGGACTTCGCGAGCGCCATCGAGGAGGAGCGGTCCAGCCCCATGACCTCGCCAGTCGATCGCATTTCCGGACCGAGTACCACATCGACTCCGGGGAATTTCTCGAAGGGGAAGACGGGTTCCTTCACGGCCGTGAACTCATGGTCCAGCTTCTCCTCCACATCGAGCTCGTCAAGGGACGCGCCCATCATGACCCTAGCGGCGATCCGTGACCAGGGCTGGCCAGTGGCCTTCGCGACGTACGGCACCGTCCGGGAAGCCCGGGGGTTGACCTCGATAACGAAGATGTCCTCGTCCTTGATGGCCATCTGGATGTTCATGAGCCCACGAACGGGGAGATGGGCCGCGAGTTTGCGAGCCGTTTCACAGATCCGATCCCGTATGCCAGGTCTCAATGACGCCGGCGGCAACGTGCATGCCGAATCACCCGAATGCACACCCGCCTGCTCGATATGTTCCATCACCCCGCAGACAACCGCTCTGGGCTGATCCGTACTCAGGGTCAGCTGCTTGCTGGAAGTGGCCTGATTCGGAGTGAAATCGGCCACGACGTCGACATCCACCTCAATCGCCTCCGAGAGGAATCGATCGATGAGCACGGGCGCATTCCTCAGTTCGGAGACATCGACGGCGGTCCTCATGTAGTTGTCGAGGGATTCCTCGTCGAAACAGATTTCCATCCCACGTCCTCCCAGAACGTAACTGGGACGAACCAGAACCGGATAGCCGATTGTTTCCGCGATCTCGCGGGCCTGTCCAAGGGAGTGGGCTATGCCGTTGTCGGGCTGCCGTAGATCCAGTTCCTGGAGAATCCGCTTGAAACGATCCCTGTCCTCCGCGGCATCGATGGATTCCAGCCCCGTGCCTATGATCGGCACCCCCGCAGCGGCCAGGCCGTGGGCAAGGTTCAAGGGCGTCTGCCCCCCGAACTGCACGATGACGCCGACAACTCCTCCTGTCCGATCCGGAACCTCGGTGCCGCCCCCGTTCAGACGTTCAAGGATGTCCAGCGTGTCCTCGAGTGTGAGTGGCTCGAAGAAGAGCAGATCACTCGTGTCGTAGTCGGTGCTCACCGTCTCCGGATTGGAGTTGATCATCACCGATTCGAAATCCATGTCCTCACAGGCAAATGCCGCCTGGCAACAGCAGTAGTCGAACTCGATGCCCTGACCGATCCTGTTGGGGCCTCCGCCGAGAATGACGATCTTGGGCCGATCGCTGATTCGTATCTCGTCGTCGATGACCGGCTGACCATTTCGGGTGAACGGCGTCTCGTAGGTCGAGTAGTAGTACGGCGTGATTGCCTCGAACTCGGCAGCACAGGTATCGACCAGCTTGAACACCGGCCGAATACCGTTCGACTGGCGATGAGCCCGGACCGAAAGAATGCTGCTGGTCGAGACTTCGCCCAGATACAGGCAGGCCAGCTGCGGATCCGAGTAGCCATACGCCTTTGCCTTCGCCAGTGTTTCGACAGGCACATCCTCGAGCCTGTTCCATCGTGTCAGTTCATCTTCGAATGCCACCAGCTGCCTGAACTGCTCGAGGAACCAGTGATCGATTCCCGTCAATTCATGGATGCGATCGAGTTCCCAACCCATCTTGATGGCGTAGCGGACGTAGTACAGACGACCCTGACATGGAACACTCAGTTTTCGGGTGACGGTGTCCTCCTCCAGAGGCCAGACGGCATCCTCTTCTCCACGCCTGGCCGCCAGCCAGAGGTCCTGTTCATCAAGGCCGTATCCAAATCGCTTGACCTCCATGGAGCGGATGGCCTTCTGGAAACTCTCCTTGAATGTGCGACCGATGCTCATGGCTTCGCCAACGGATTTCATCTGGGTCGTGAGTGTCTCGTCCGCCTCCGGGAACTTCTCGAATGTCCATCGGGGCATCTTCGTCACGACATAGTCGATGGACGGTTCGAAGCAGGCCGACGTGGTTCCGGTGATGTCGTTGCGAAGCTCGTCCAGCGTGTATCCGATGGCCAGCTTCGTGGCGATTCTGGCCACAGGGAACCCCGTCGCCTTCGAAGCCAGTGCCGAGGATCTGGAAACGCGGGGGTTCATCTCCACGACCACCATCCGACCATCCGCCGGATTGATCGCGAACTGGACGTTGGCGCCGCCGGTACTGACCCCGACCGCCCTGAGAATCGCGAAAGCCGCGTCTCGCATCTTCTGATATTCGCGATCCGACAAGGTCATGATCGGTGCGACGGTGATCGAATCGCCCGTATGGACGCCCATTGCATCGATGTTCTCGATGCCGCAGACAACAACGCAGTTGTCATTGCGATCACGAACGACTTCCAGTTCGTATTCCTTCCAACCAAGAACGGATTCATCGATCTGAACCTGATTGATGCGTGATGCCGATATGCCTCGTCGCACGAGATCATCGAATTCCTCACGGTTGTAGGCGATACCACCACCGCTGCCACCGAGTGTGAACGCCGGTCGGATGATCGCCGGCAGGCCGATCTCCTCGAGAAACTCATCCGCCTCCTCACTCGTGGTCACGACGGCCGCACGCGGCATGTCCAGCTTGCACTGTTCGACGATCCCACGGAACGCCTGACGGTCCTCCGCGCGGTGGATGATCTCGCTGTTCGCGCCGATCATCTCGACGTCGAACTCGTCCAGGATCCCGCTCTCTTCAAGTTCAGTGGCGCAATTCAACGCGGTCTGTCCGCCAAGCGTCGGAAGCAGGACATCGACCGGTGTTCCCTGATCCCGTTCCTTCTGAAGAATGCGACGAACCGCTTCGGCGGTTATGGGTTCGATGTATGTCCGATCCGAGAAACCCGGATCAGTCATGATCGTGGCGGGATTGGAATTGACCAGGACCACTCGGAAGCCATCCTCACGAAGGGCCTTGCAGGCCTGCGTGCCGGAATAGTCGAACTCACAGCCCTGACCAATGACAATCGGGCCCGATCCGAGCAGCAATACAGTCTGGATGTCCTCTCGGCGTGGCATGGTTTGGCTACTGATCCGGAGGGGATCTGAGACAGGCTAACCCACAATGGCCGGAGTCTCAATCGGGCTGTGGATGACTTTGCATTGACAGGCGGCAAATCAGAGGGGACGCTCTTTCTGTGAGCATCCTCGACATACTTCTGGTCTCCGCCGGCAGCTACCTTCTGGCAGCGGCGATCTGGCAGATCTGGATTACCCCCCGGCTGAGACGAAAGCTGGCTGGGGATGCTGGAATCGGATTCTGCTCGATCATTCTCCGCTGGTATTGCCGCCTCCTCCATCGGATCCAGATCTCCGGCGAGGAGCACCTCTCCGGTCTGAAAGGCCCCCTCATCGTGGCCTGCAATCACAGTTCGCCGATCGATCCACTCCTGATTCAAGCAGCCTTCCCGCGATTCATCGAGTGGATGATGGCGACTGATCAGATGCCGCCCGATACCCAGATGATCTGGCGATTCACCCGTGTCATCCCCACTGAACGGCGAAATCCAACAGCAAGAGCCGCCATCAAGGCGATCCGGAGCCTGCGGTCGGGCGAAATCGTCGGCATCTTCCCCGAGGGGCGAATTGCCGTGCCCCCAGAACAGATCATGCCGTTCCATCAGGGCATCGGTGAACTGGCCAGCCGAACCGAGGCCCCTGTCCTGCTGGCACACATAACTGGAACATCCGACTCAATGTCGATCGCTGGTGCCATCCTGCGGCGGAGCCGAACTCGAATCCAGTTCATTGATGTCATGTCCTGGCCTCGCAAGAGCGATCCCGCCAGGATCACCGAGGATCTGCAAACGCGGCTGCAGGAAGCCTCGGGCTGGCCTGTGGCATCGGAGTCTCCGCCGCTGCCGGACGACCCCGACCCTTTTCTGCCCTGATGGCGCGACAAGGCGACTGACCGCTACCATGTGCTCATGATCAGCAGGATCGCTGGACGTCTGATTCAGGCCAATGATGGCCGGGCTCTTCTGGAATGCGAACACCTCGTCTACGAGGTCCTTGTTCCCGGGTGCGATATCCCCGCCTTGAACAGCCAGTGCGGAACGGTCATCGTCTTCCATACGCTGCACTATCACGAATCACATGGTCAGGGATCTTCCTTCGTACCCAGACTGGTCGGATTTGCCACCGAACGGGATCGAGCCTTTTTCGAACTCTTCACGACCGTCAAGAACATCGGCTATCGAAAGGCCCTCCGGGCCCTACAGCTGCCGTTTGAACGTGTGGCTACAGCCATCGCCGGCAAGGATGCCGCAATGCTGACATCCCTACCTGAAATCGGCAAACGCACCGCCGAGACGATCATCGCCGAACTCAGCGGCAAGGTTGATGATTTCATCGAGGATGTCCCTCAGGTGGTCGCGGAAGACGACGCCACGACATCACTCATCAACGACACGGTTTCCATGCTGACGACGCTTGGCGAAAGCCGCAGCGAAGCACAGTCACTCGCCCAGCGGGCACTGGCCGTCGAACCAACGATCACCACCCCCGACGCCCTGCTCTCGGCCGTTTTCCGGCTGAGAGAAACCATCAGGTAGCGAGGGCAATCAGGAGCTCCCATGGAATACGCAATGATCATGGCAGGAGGCGCCGGCACTCGTCTCTGGCCGATGAGCCGGAAAGAACAACCCAAGCAGCTGATCCCCTTCATAGGTGGTCAATGCCTGCTGGAGATCGCCGCCAATCGATTGGACGGTGTCGTCCCGACCGAACGACGTCTCATCTGCACCGGCGAAGCGTTCCGTGAACCGATTCGCGGACGACTCGACGCCTTCAGTGACGAGCAGATCCTCGGAGAGCCCGAAGGCCGGGATACCGTGAATGCGATCGGGCTGACAGCAGCCGTCTTGCTGCAGCAGGATCCCGACGCCTGCTTTGCGGTCCTGACGGCCGACCACCTCATCGAACCTCAGGATCGTTTTCGCAAGGCATTGCAGACGGGTTTCGATCTGGTCAGAGAGGACCCCGAACGATTGATCACCTTCGGGATAACACCCACCTACCCCGCCACCGGCTATGGATATGTCGAATTGGGCGAGCACATCGGTGGCAACGACGCCAGACAGACGGTTCAGTTCGTTGAAAAACCGGATGAGTCGACCGCCCGGAGCTATCTCGAATCAGGCAACTTCCTCTGGAACAGCGGCATGTTTATCTTCTCCGCTGCCGGGTTCATGAATGCACTGGAAGCCTATCTGCCCGAAGCCGCACAAGGACTTCATGCCATTGCCGATGCCTGGAATGGACCGGATCGATCTTCGGTGCTCCAGAGGATCTATCCAACCCTGCCAAAGATCAGCGTCGACTACGCCATCATGGAACCGGCATCGAAGGACGACGCTCGACCGGTCTGCACCGTGCCGATGGATATCCAGTGGCTGGATGTGGGAAGCTGGACCTCCTACGGAGAGACCCTCTCACCGGACACGGACGGCTGTCGAAGCAATGCGACCTCCATTCATGTCGACTCGCACAATGTCCTTGCCGTCAGCGAGGATCCCGATCATGTCATCGCAACCGTTGGTTGCCATGACATGGTGATCATTCACACCGACCGTGTCACCATGATCTGCCCCGCGAGCGAAGCCCAGCGAGTCAAGGATCTGGCGAATGCCGCACCGGACACCCTTCGCTGAACCATGTTGATCATGTCCATTGACCTCGGAGACAAGCGAACCGGCGTTGCCATCGGCGACGAAGGCACCGGCACGGCCATGCCGGTCGAGGTTCTCGAGATTCCCAGAGGTCCCGCTCTTCTGCAGGCCGTGCGGGAAGCCGTCGGCGTTCATGGCCCGGCGGAACTTGTCGTGGGCCTGCCGTTGAACATGGATGGAACGGAAGGCGACCGAGCTAAACTCTGTCGCGATTTCGGAAACGAGCTCCAGCAGGCAACCGGATTGCCTGTTCATTTCCAGGACGAAAGGCTCAGCTCGGATGAAGCGAATCGTCGCATGGCTCGATCTGGACGAACCCACATCGCCAAGAAACGCCTTAGGGATGCGTTGGCCGCCTGTGTGGTTCTGGAGGATTTCCTGGAGAGCCGAGACGCCGGCGATTCAAGACTGCGATGACGCGGCCTCGCGATCGAAGTACCACTTGAGCATTCGTTCGGACGACTTCAAACCGGCTGCGGGAAACTGCATGGCTTCCCTTGGATCAACGGCCTGTCGTCTCATGGCAAGACCGGCCGCCTCTCCCTGCACCAGCACCTGGATCATCCTGGCGTCATTGATGATCGGCAGCGTGAGCGTGACCCAATACTGTTCCCCTTCGGGATGATCCGATTGCGTGAATCTCATGTGTCGGTTCGTTTCCAGAACCGCCTCTTCACCAGGAAACAATCCACCGACGCGGCCACTTCCATCGACATCGAGCACGACACAATCAAGCTGACCGGCCCCTCGCAATCGCGACGACAGCTCCGAATCAAGACGCGCATGCATGATCTCGTCAGCAGACTCGTCCGTGGCCGGTATGGGATGAACCTGTGTGATGGGAATGCCGGCTGGAATGATGAGCGACTCGCGAAGACGCCCATAGCAGGAGAGCGGATCATTGCGAGGCACACAACGATCATCACCGATCCAGAGATGGGTTCGATCCCATGGAAATCTCCTGAGATCGGGATCGAACATCATTCGCCGACAGAGTCCTTCCAGACCCTCACTTCCACTGAAGGCAAGATGAAAACTACCGTAACGGTGCGTGCAGTCGAGTGCCTGTGCCAATAGATCCGCCGTGATCAGATCGAGAACATCCTCTCCCCGATCCGGTGCAGCCACCGTTCCTGGCAGGCATGGAAGGTCGGGGCGAGCAAGGTGCTCCAGTGGATACCCGTGTTCACGTCCATCGGATTGTTCAGAAGACATGCCTGTGATCTCCGCAATCATCAACTGTACACGTTCATGCCCGGTAGGATGATGGTGAACGATTCCGGTAGATACCTTGTCAAGGACATTTTCATGCTTCTCAGTCTGTCAATACTGCTTGTTGGCATGCACCATGGCGGCCCGCTGGCGAGCGATGTCGTCGTGGAAACCGATCAGACCGAGATCGATCCTAGGATTGATCCATCCAGAATCACGGTTCTGCCGGGAGAGTGGCAGCAAACACGACCAACCGGCACCATCCCGAGTGCCCAGAGAGTGGCGGTTGATGGCGAAGCCTGCAACATGCCTCCCATGCAGGCATTGAAGGCCAGAAGGGGAATGAACAAGGGCGTGCAATGGCTTCTGTCGAATCAGGAGCAGGGTGGAGGCTGGGGACGGGGATCCGGATCGACCACTACTGAGGAACCAGATGAAAGACCATCCCCCACCGCTGCCGCGATCACCGGCCTTGGAATCAAGGCGATTGCCCAAAGCGGCTACCCGGACATGAACCAGTTGGCACCGGCCATCGACCGATTGCGAATGGCTCGCCAAGAGGACACCGGATTGATCGATGGGCCGCTGGCCACCTATGTGGTCGCCAGCATCACCAGTGCGTTGATAAGCCTGCAGGATCCGCAGTTCGATGAACTGGTCGAGGATGGAATCGAGAAGCTCAGGACCTATCAATGGGATTCGGGTGAAGGCCTCCACATGGAGCAAGATTGGTATGGCGGCGCCGGCTATGGCAACAGAGGAAGACCGGATCTCTCCAATACCCAATTCATGCTGGACGCTCTGCATGATGCCGGCATTCCTTCGGACGACCCAGCCTTTCAGCGAGCCGTCATCTTCGTGAGCAGATGCCAGAATCTCAACAGCACCAATACCGCGGAATGGGCGGGCAATGACGGCGGCTTCGTATACACCGCTGCCAATGGTGGAGAGTCTCTGGCTTCGGAGGTTGCCGGCAACGGACGGGATGGACACGCCAACCTCAAGCCCGGCGACAGGAGAAGCCTCAGGAGCTACGGCTCCATGACCTATGCCGGATTCAAGAGCCTGCTCTACGCCGGGCTCGACTCCGATGATCCCCGCACGAAGGCCGCCCTCGAATGGATGAGGCGGCACTGGACGTTCGAGGAGAATCCGGGCCTTGGACAACAGGGGTACTACTACTACCTGTACACGATGTCTCGGGCATTGAACGCCTCGGGCCTCGACATCATCCGATCAAACAACGGCGAGGAGCATGACTGGAGAGTAGAACTCTCGCAGGCATTGCTGAAACGTCAGAATCCGGATGGATCATGGACCAACCCGACAGGTCGCTGGCTCGAGGGCAGAACCGATCTGGCAACCATCTATGCGGTGCTGGCACTGGAAGAGACGCTCAAGCCGAAGGCCAAGACGAAAAGGAATTCCTCATGAAGACACTTCAATTGATCTTCCTCACCCTGGCCTGCAATCAGATGTCCATGGCCCAGAGCCAGCCCAGCTTCGAATTAAGCTATTCACCGAACTTGACGGGCAACTTCACTGGAATGGTCTATCTGATGTTCACGGAGTCGCGCCGCCAAGCTCCATCGCAGGGCCCAGATTGGTTCAACACGGAACCCTTCTATCGAACGTATGTCGAAGACTGGAAGCCTGATACTCCGCTTGTGATGGATGGAAAGACGATGGGGTTCCCGGCGACGCTTGGTGAACTCGAATCGGGTGCATGGCGAGCACAGGCGGTCATGCGGTACGACCCCAACAGCGCCTCCGTGGCTGGAGGCAATGCCCATGTCAGCAAGGTTGTGGAACTGGAGAACGACAACTCCACAACGTGGCCTATCTCCATCGTGATAGATGAATCCACCGAGCCGCGACCGTTTCCCTCGATCCCCAACAGCAAGGTGCTGACATTCAGGAGCACGTTGCTCAGTGATTTCCACAAACGGGACGTGGACATGAAGGCCGTCGCCTTCTTCCCTCCAGGATTCGAAGACGAGCCGGGGAAAGAATGGCCCGTTCTCTACATCATCGGAGGTTTCCCTGGTGGCCTTGGGCAGGCAACGATGGCACCGATGCTCTGGGGCAGTTATGCCGGAAACAACGATTTCGTGCTCGTGTACCTGGGCGCGGAGACGATAACGGGACATCATGTCTTCGCGGATTCCAGCAACAATGGTCCATATGGGACGGCCCTGGTGACGGAATTCATTCCGTGGCTTGAATCGACGTATCCCCTGAGAGCAGAACCCAGTGGTCGACTGCTGACGGGCCACTCGTCAGGAGGCTGGTCATCACTCTGGCTGCAGGTCACCTATCCCGACACCTTCGGTGGCACCTGGTCGACGGCACCCGATCCGGTTGATTTCAGAGCCTTTCAAGAAGTCGATGTCTATGCCGAGGATGGGAACGCCTATGAGAAGCCCGATGGTTCTCCGACTGGAGTAGCGAGAAAGGGCCCGAGGCAACCAGAAATCAATCTGAAGGACTTCTGTCGAATGGAGGAGGCGCTTATCCTTGGTGGACAGATCCGATCCTTCGAATTCGTCTTCTCTCCGAAAGGTAAAACCGCTTGGCCGAAGCCGCTCTTCGATCGTCAAACCGGCAGAATTGATCCAGATGTGGCGGAAGCTTGGAAGAAATACGACATTAGCCTGATCCTTCTGGAGAAGTGGAAGGAAATCGGCCCCAGCCTCGCCGGAAAGATCCATGTCTACATGGGCAATGAAGACACCTTCTATCTGGACAATGCCGTTCGACTGATGAAGAAGAGATGCGAAGACAACGGGATCGACGTTGAAATCGTGATGCTTCCAGGAGACCACTCGAGCATTCTGTTCGGAAATCTGCCTCGACAGATTCTGGCTGACATGAAGGCCACGGCCAAACTCGAGGATTGAATCAGGACATGGCCGCAATCGGTCGCTTTGCCGATGGACGCAGTAGTCGGAAGTACCAGGCCGCCAACAATGTGGCCGCACCCAGCAGCAACGCGCCGTTTGCCTGATGCGCACTCGTTGCAAGGACCTCCAGAGATGGGATTCCCTCGCCATCACCTCGCATCAGCACGGCGACGGTGGCCAGCACACCAAGCAACAGCTGCACACACACGAGTATGAGCAGGACAAGTCCCGTCTTGTGGAGTACGGGGCGTTCCCGATGGACCGTTGATGCCCGTAGTCCATTGATCACGATCAGCACGGTCACAAAGACGGCCATGAAGATGTGGCCCATGAGCAGCAGCATTGTCTGATCGGCCTTGGTGCCCAGTTCGCTCGTCAGGTGCCTGTAGGCAGCGCCGATGATCAGCTGGAAGACGAGTGCCACGACAAGCAGCAAGCCCAGAACTCGATCTGTGTTTGCCGATTCGGTCTCGTCGGCCCTGGGGCCAGAGGACCATCCGAGAGTAGTGACGGCGGCAACGAACACCATTGCGGCAAAGCAGATCTGCCCGAACACACCGTGCACGATTCCAAGTGCGGTATTCGGCGAAAGCAATTCTGGATTTGCCGACATCGTCAACTGGCCGGTCACACGAAGTCCACCCATCAGTCCCTGGCCGATGACCATCAGAAGGATCAAGCTGCCCGATATCCCGACCCATGCTCTCGAATCCCCCCACCAGAGCATGAAGCAGAGCGTCAGAACAGTGAGGCCGACATACATGCCCGTCAATCGATGGGCATGTTCGTAGTAGATTCCGTCGTCGAGGTCGGAGATCATCTCGGACAACGGGTAGAGAAGCATGTTGTGACCATATGAATTGGGCCAATCGGGAACGGCCAATCCCGCCTCGAACCCGGTCACGATTCCACCACTGACGATCATCAGGAAGACGATGCAGGCGGCGATGAATGCGAAGGCGCCCAACCAGTTGCCCGTGAACCGCTCTCCACTGGATCGATGTAGCAAGGAACCGACGAAACCACCTGCCGCGGAGACGGCGATCGAGCCCAGCATGAGACCACCAAGCCATGCGGCCATGTCCCCCTGGGACTTGCCTCCGAGAATGCTTCCGATGAGCAGGAGATTCAGTAATGCACTGATGAACCCGATCCAGCAACCTCGAACAATCGCCAGACCTGATGATGGCGATGTCGAGCCCGCCATGGCGGAAGCCAGAAAGAGCGCCAACACGACCAGGACGAACAGGGCCTCGCCGATGATCTGGCCAGGCTGGAGCATGGCTATGTAACACAGCAGCCACATGACCGTCGTCGCCCCGAAGGCGAACACGAGCAGTCGAGCAGCCCGCTGGGCCCGACGATCGACACGTACTTTGAGATCCGATTGCAAGGCTTGATCAATCTCCTAATGAACAAATCACATGAGAATCACACCGTTCAGGGGAACTATACTACCCCTCCAGACCTGCTCAGGAATCAGACCCCCATAGGAGCTCGCGAGACGTGCTTGCCGACAGCCACAAACAGAAGATCACCATTGCGGAGCTGCCGAGGCTGTACGCGAAGCTGACCAAGCTCCGCCTGAGCCTGATGGTCGTGATCACCACGGCGGTCGGCTTCATCATGGCCAGTCTTGGCAACATCGATTGGGCCCTCCTTCTCTGGACGATTCTCGGGACCATGGCCTGCGCCCTTTCAGCCAATGCTTTGAATCAGGTCTTCGAGACGAGACGCGACAAGCTGATGGCCAGAACCCAGAATCGGCCGACGCCGAGTGGTCGCATGAGCCGCGCACATGCATTCGTGGTTGCCGTGCTGCTTGGATACGGTGGACTACTCCTTCTTGCGATGGCAGTGAACCTGTACGCAGCCGGGCTGGCCCTTCTTACCCTGCTCCTGTACATACTCGCCTATACGCCGCTGAAACCGATCAGCACGCTCAATACGATCGTAGGCGCGGTCGTGGGAGGAATTCCTCCGATGATCGGATGGGTGGCGGTTCGAGAGCAAATCGAGATTCAGGCATGGATCCTCGGTGCCCTGTTGTTCGTCTGGCAACTACCGCACTTTCTCTCTCTAGCGTGGCTCTATCGCGACCAGTACGCCGATGCCGGCTTTCAGATGCTTCCCGTTGTGCGAGGTGGCCCCAATCTCACCGTGGAGGTGACGCTGCTCACCACAATCCTCCTGATACCCCTGGGGCTGTCCGCTTCCCTCAGTGGCATGACGGGAATCTTCTACGCCATATGCTCCATCGTTCTCGGCATCGCATTCGGTTGGTATGCCCTACGCTTCTTCATTCAACGGGATCGGCAGACCGCCCGGCGGACGTTCCTCTTCAGCCTTCTGTACCTGCCGGTGCTCCTTATCGTCATGATCGCCAACCGGACCGAAGTGACCGATCAGGACCTGATTACGGTGGACCTCAATCCGGATGCATCCATACAGTTGAACAACAGCAATGAGTGATCCAGACCCTTCAGCCAGCTCGAAGCCGACGATGATCACCTTCCGTGAAGGTGGCTGGCTGATTCTGGTGACCTGTCTGGTCATCATCGCACTGCTTGTCTGGGCACTCGCCCCGGCATTGTTCCGCCAGAGCGAACGTCCACCAGGTGATGGCGAGAACATCGAGTCCTATCAATTCGATCTGTCGAACCCGAGGGTCGATACGGCCACGATCGAAATGGCACTCCTGTATCGCGACATGATCCCGGTTGAGGACGAGGCCATCATTCTCACTCCTGAAGAAGCGGCCACCGCCAACTCCGCGAGAAAGCCGTACCTGATCTCGAAGGATCTTGTGATCGGCGTGGTGGTGGACGGACAGCCAAGGGCGTATCCGCTTTCGATTCTGAATGTCCATGAGATCATCCATGACGAGATAAACGACAAACCCATTGCCGTCACCTGGCACTGGCCCTCTGCTGCCACCAGAGTCTTCAAGCGGAGGATTGGTGGAAACGAGAGGATGTTCGGCGTCAGTGGGCTCGTCGCCAGTGGGAACCTACTCATATATCCCAGAAGGCTTGATGGCCTTCGTGGAGATGAACCGCTGATTTCTCAGGCTTTGGGAAAATCCATCACAGGACCCGACATCGAACTCGAGACGGTGCCCCATGAGTTGGTGACCTGGGATGATTGGCTCGCTCGATATCCCAGGACCACCGTGGCAGCTGCACGGCCTGAACTCAAGAACAGATACAAGAAGGGCAAGCCGGATGTCTGGTTCGCATCGGAAGATCTGATGTTCTCGACGCCGGTGCCCGAGAACGGCCCGCCTCCCAAGAGCCACATGCTGCTCCTACGATCAGGTGATCAAAGCACCATCGTGGGACTCGACCAGCTGATTGAAATGGCGGACGAATCAGGCAACGCTGTCGTACAACATGGCGACGAGCGTTTGACGTTGACCGTCACCGAATACCCACCCACCGCTCGACTGGCTCCTGAGCATGTCGAGGCGGTCGATTCCATGCGAATCCTGTGGATCAACGGGCGTGCCCTCTTGCCCGATTCCGATCTGGCAAGCCCCTGAACCCCCGTTTTCAACCATATAAATCAGGGCTCATTCCCAGTTGCCAAGATTACTGGCGTAGTGGGCATTATGAACATGCCACCCCGCTCTCAGGACGTATGCTGTACATGGAGAGAGTGGGTACCCGTAATGTTCTTTTGCTGTGAACGCCCCCCGTTGGTCCGGGGGTCAGCCATCTCCCTCCTCACTTCCATCGCCTGCACATGAGGATAGAAATGAGCATTCGAACACTGCCCCTGATCACCCTTGCATTGACCACCGCGTCCTTCGCTGTTGACGCCGATCTCCAGACCCCGATGGGGCAACTGCTGGAAGACGCTCCGGCTGCTCGAACCTACATGAACAATGCTGGACAGATTTCGCGTCTCTACGGCACGACTCTGGCGACCGGCCAGACCCCCAAGGAAACAGCCACGACCTTTCTCGAAGCCCATTCCGACATCTGGAATGTGGAGGCAGCGAACCTGAAGCCGATTGGCCGATTCCCGAATGGCAAGCATCTTCAACCCATCATGCCGAGACGAACAGCCGATGGTCTGCATGATGGATACAAGTTTACGGGCGTGTACTACTCGCAGTTTGCGGGGAACTATCCGGTCTGGCGATCGAACCTTTGTCTACTCGTGCGCAACAGCGATGAGAACGAACTGGTGATGGCCGCATCGGATCTTCGTCCGATCGGCGACTACCAACCAGCCGCAAGAATGGCGGAACCGAGCATAGAGCAGGCGACCTTCCTTGCGAAGCAGTTGCTGGGCATCAATGCGAGCGTCGACCACCAACCTCAACTGGTCGTCTTTGCCGGCACTGCGGAACAGCTTGAGGAACCCCGCCTTGCCATCCAGTTCGAGGCTCGTCTGGGCACGAATCTGGAAGGCTCGAACTATCAGAAGCGTCTGTATCTGGTGGACGTCAAGACGGGCACCGTCCTCTACGAGGAGAATCGCGTCCTGAACTGCATGGAGAATCATGCCGCTGCAGCAGCCGCTTCTCTGGCGACAGGCAGCATCAGCGGATCTGTCGAGGCAAATGCCGGGGATGGCTGGAGTGCCGAGGAATGCGATCCGGAGGCCCAGCTGGTGCTTCCCTATGCGTTGGTCAACATAGATGGCAGCAACCTCTACGCGGACGCAACCGGGCAGTTCTCTCTGGATGGAAACATCGGCGAGAATGTGAGCCTGAGCTCCCAGATCCGTGGCCGCTACTTCATCGTCAACAATGACGCAGGCGCCGATTCCATCATCGAGACCACGGTCAGCGATGGAGATGACGTCACTCTGGTGCACAATGAATCCACCAGTGAATTCACCTTCGCAGAAGTCGACACGTACATTGCCGCGAATGATGTCAGGGAGATGATCCTCGAATCCAATCCCGACTACCCGGTCATCTCGACCCAGGTCGACTGGCCAATCAACGTGAACCTCGCGGACACCTGCAACGCCTACTACGACTATTCGTCGATCAACTTCTTCAGCAGTGGCGGCGGCTGCAACAACACCGGATTCGGAACCATCACGTATCACGAGTATGGCCATCACATGATCGCCTGTGCCGGATCCGGCCAGAATGAATACGGCGAGGGCCAGAGCGATGTGCTCTCGCTCGTCATGACCTTCGATCCTGTGCTTGCCAAGGGCTTCTATGCCGGCAACTGTGTCAGCGGCATCCGCAATGCCGACAACACCTGCCTCTTCCTCGATTCAGGATGTTCGACCTGCGGCAGCGCGATCCACTCATGTGGACAGCTGATATCCGGCTGTGTCTACGACACCTACCTCAATCTTCAGGCCGCGTCACCATTCGCAGCCGCTCAGCTCACGCGGGATCTGGCCGTCAACAGCACACTGGTGCATACGGGCACCAGCATCGATCCATCCATCACCATCGACTACCTCGTTCTCGATGATGATGACACGGACATTTCTAATGGAACGCCCCACTACGAAGAGATCGCGGGAGGCTTCAACCTTCACGACATGGACGCCCCTCAACTGGCCTACCTGAGCATCAGCTTTCCGGATGGCCTGCCTGAGTACGTCGATCCCCAAGGCGGGACCGAACTCCGCGTATCGATCGAAGATGGCCTCGAATCGTACCTGCCGGGAACGGCTCGGATGTACGTCTACAACAGCATTGATATCGTCCCACTGGTACCGGATGGACAAGGCGACTACATCGCGGTCTTCCCTGAATCCGAATGCGGCGAGGACATCAGATTCGCCATTCGTGCCCAGTCGGAATCCGGTCAATACCAGTACATTCCGGACGGCGCTCCCAATGTCACCTACTCGACCATCTCCGCGGAAGCGCCTCCGACAATAGCCTTCAGGGACGATTGTTCCACCGATCCGGGCTGGACCATTTCAGGAGACGCCAGTGACGGGCTCTGGGAACGAGGCATACCAGCTGGTGGCGGCAATCGGCCACAGACCGACTGCGACCTCAATGCTTCCTATGCCTGGATTACCGAAAACACTTCCGGTGGCGGAGGCGATGTCGATGGCGGCGAGACCATTATTACATCACCGCAAATCGATGCCACGGGCGTTGGAAGTGTTTCATTCTGCTATTGGTACCGCAACATCGGTGGCGGACCAAATGTCCAGGACGACGTGTTCCTCGCCGAGGCATCGGATGACAACGGCGCCTCGTGGAATACGATTCTCACCGTCGGCCCCACCGGGGCCGGTACAACGGGCGAATGGTTCACGGAGGAGATATTCTTCGCCGATCTTCCGGAATTCGAGCCGAATGAACGATTCCGGATTCGCTTCATCGCCAGCGATCTCAATCAGACTTCACGCGTTGAAGCCGCTGTCGACAACATCGAGATGATCTCGATCGACTGCGAGCCGCAGGAGCCTGGATGCGAAGGCGATATCGATGGAAACGATGTCGTGGACGTCAATGATGTGCTTCAACTCCTCGGCGCATGGGGAAGCGACTGCGACGGCTGTCCGAGCGATGTGAATCAGGATGGTGTTCTGGATGTCAACGACGTCCTGACCCTGCTGTCCAACTTCGGGGACTGCTGAACCCGGATTCAATTCAATTGATACGATTGCCTCCCGGGGATTCCCCCGGGAGGCTTTTCAATGAACAGATCATTTCACCTGCTTCTTCTGGTCGTCCTGACCAGTACATCATTTGCATTCCATCCGGATGAGCCCCACTGGCGACCCGAGATCGAGCTTGAGCGGAAGGACCCGTTCGCAAGGCTCGATGATGAGGCTCTGCCAAGCCCCAATCAGTTCAGGACCGCATCAGGTGCGCCAGGACCGGACTACTGGCAACAGAAGGTCGACTACAGAATCAAGGTAGAACTGGACACCGAGAAACATCGCGTGATCGGCTCGGAGGAGATCACCTACCTCAACAACAGCCCCGACACGCTCGACTATCTCTGGGTTCAGCTTGACCAGAATCGTTTTCGCCCCGACTCCCGTGGAAAACTGTCCCAGACGGCGCCGGATCTCTCCAGAGGCATGAGCTTCGATTCACTTCGAGCCCATCTGGGCAAGGAGCGCTTCCAGGGAGGCATGGACATCACCAGAATCGTGGACTCGAAGGGCCGCGAGCTCGATCATGTGATCACCGGAACGATGATGAGGATAGACCTCCCCACCCCGCTGAAACCGGGCGATCGATTCGAATTCAGCATCGACTGGAACCATCTCATAGTGCCCAGCGACGAATTCGGTGCAAGGAGCGGGTTCGAGGTCTTCGATGATGGGCGAACCGTCTATCAGGTGGCTCAATGGTTCCCCCGAATGGCGGCCTACACCGATTACGACGGCTGGCAGACGAGACCATTTCTGGGCCGTGGCGAATTCACACTCGAATTCGGGGACTACGAGTTCGAATTGACGGTGCCGGAAAACCACATCGTGGCCTCCACGGGAACACTCACCAATCCCGGGGAGGTACTTGCTGAAGTGGAGCAGGATCGGCTTGAGGCAGCCTCCCGCTCGGACAGACCGATCATGATCGTGACTCGGGAAGAGGCGGATGCCAGATGTCGGCGTGAGGCCGAGGGCACTCGAACATGGAAATTCGAAGCGGACAATGTCAGAGACTTCGCATGGGCCAGTTCACCCGACTTTGCATGGGATGCCATGGGTGTCGAGGTGCCCGGTCTGGAGGAGAGGTCGATGGCCATGTCCTTCTGGCCGCGAGAGGGCGACGGACTTTGGGACAGGTACTCCACCCATGCGGTGGCTCATGGCGTTGAACAGTACTCCAAGCACGTGTTTCCATATCCATGGCCGGTCGCCATCTCCGTCAACGGCCCGATCGGCGGCGGGATGGAATATCCCATGATCACCTTCAATGGGCCGCGACCGGAGAAGGATGGAACCTATTCTGAACGGACGAAGTATGGCTTGATCTCCGTCATCATCCATGAAGTGGGCCATTTCTGGTTTCCGATGATCATCAATTCGGACGAACGCCAATGGACATGGATGGACGAGGGACTCAACACCTATGTCCAGTTCCTGGCCGAGCGTGAATGGGAGGAGAACTACGCCCGTGACAGGGGCCTGCCTCGAGACATCACAGGCTACATGGCAAGCGAGAACCAGCGTCCGATCATGACCGCCAGTGAATCGGTGCTTCAGTTCGGCCCCAATGCCTACGCCAAACCTGCGACGGCGCTCAACATCCTTCGCGAGACTGTCGTTGGACGCGAACTTTTCGATCACGCATTCAAGACATATGCTGAAAGATGGGCGTTCAAGAGACCCGAGCCCGCTGACTTCTTCAGAAGCATCGAGGACGCCTCCGGCGAGGACCTCGACTGGTACTGGCGTGGCTGGTTCTTCACGACACAAGCCGTGGACATCGAACTCTCCGGAGTCGAGACATGGCGAGTGAACAGCGAGCGGCCCGAAATCGAGAACGAAGCCGATCGGAACGAGGAAGCCGACGATGAACCGACCCACATCACAGCCACTCGGAACAAGGGTATCGAACGCCGGACTGATCGCTATCCGGAGTTGATCGACTTCTACAGCACATATGACGAGCACGCCGTCCGTCCATCGGAGATTCGGGCACGTGAGAAACTCCTTCTTGAGATAGAAGAGCGGGATCATGCCTTGCTGGATACGGAGGACTACTTCCACATCCTCCGCTTCTCGAGCAACGGCGCCCAGGTGATGCCTCTTCCGCTCGAGATCGAATACGAGGATGGGGAGATCGAGCATCTCAAGCTGCCCGCCGATCTCTGGAGATCCGATCATCGATCGACATCCGCCATGTTGATCCGGCCAAAGGCCATCGCCCGGGTGACACTGGATCCTCATGATGAAATTGCAGACGTGGACAGAAGCGACAACACCTATCCACCCAGAGTCGACTCGAGTCGTTTCCGGCTACGTCCGGATCGTCCTCGCACCAACCCCATGCGCGAGTCCAGGGATGAGGAGAATCGTGCGACGACTGAAGCCGCTGCCACGCGATGGGCCAAGTCCATCTCGCAGGGTTCCGGCATTCCCGGATCAGGCGATGAAGCGCCGGAAGATGGATGGGGAAACCCGATGCTCCTGATCATGCTGCCAGGCTCATCTGATGTCGAAGCACCCATGGCGAGGATCATCAGCATCGGACCCGACGGCATGGCAGGAACACTCGACGATCTCAGTAGCGAGGTCTCTCTGGATGGCTCGCTCAGCCCGATGAGAACACCGGAAGAACGGGTACCACCCGAAAGATGATCGACACCGTCAGAGAATGATCAGGAGTGTGATGACCAGGGCGATCCAGATCGCGTCGAGGCAATGCCAGTACATGGCCGTGTAGTGGATGCCTCGATAACGGTCCGACCGCCAGCCGATGAGGAACACGCCCCAGGCAATCAAGACGAGTGGAACGACACCGCCGATCACATGGGCAGCATGAATCGCGGTCAGCACATGGAAACCGGTCAATGCCAGCTGGGCGGTCTGTGCATGTTCCGCCAGACTGGTGACCGCCTCGTTCCATTGGAACCAGGCCAATGTCTGAAAGAAGAGAAATCCGATTCCAAGCAGAACCGTGAGGCCGATCGCCCATCTCGTTGAGCAGGCCCGATCATTTCGCGACGCCACCACCGCCCACTGCATCGTGACACTGCTCAGGCACAGGATTACAGTGCTGATCCATACGACATCGGGCAGATCCGGGAGATCCGTGGGCCAGGTCGTGGCATCCAGACGAATGGCGAACAAGCCGAGAATCGTCGCTCCGAAGAGCATGCCCACCGAGCCGAGAAAGAGCAGCATCCCGAATCGACCGGCCGCAAGTCGGTCGTCCTCGGTTTGATAGACCTGACGATCACCGTGACCTGACACTGGATCAGCGATCCGCGCCATCACCCTGGGATGCCGATTCGGCCGGACTGGCCGCCACCTGGGCAGCGGTCGCCTCCAGAGCATCGAGCTTCAACTGAACATCGGGAGTGTTGCCGGGGATGATGTTGGGCAGATTCTCGGAGGTGTCCGTCAATGCGAAACCGATGAACAGGAACACGAGAATGCACGACATCACGAAGATGAAGCCGATGAAGGAGCGATCCCATCGCAGATGCATGAAGATCATCGAGACGATCAGGACCTTCACCGTGGCCACACTGAGAGCGACGATCAAGTTCATGGACGGGATGTTCATGATGTTGAAGTCGAGTTCCGCCACCCATACGGTCACCGCCGTGAGAAAGAGAAGTGCCGCGCAGGTCCCGACAAGCATCTTGAGGGGAACGATGTGATCGACAGCGCCGTGTTCGTGATTGCTCATGGTGTGTCCGTCAGATCAGATAGAAGAGTGGGAACAGGAAGATCCAGATGACGTCGACGATGTGCCAGTAGAGGCCGCCGAGATCGATCGGGGTGTAGTACTCGCGGCTGAATCGCCCGATCATTGTCAGGATGATCAGCCAGACGATGACGATTCCTCCAACGATCACGTGCACGCCATGCAGACCTGTCATCAGGAAGTAGATCGTGAAGAACTTCTGGGCATTGACCGGTCGCTCGGGATCCTGAAGCGGATGGGCCAGATGGATGTCTTCACCAGGCGAATGGTTCTCGGCGTATTCAAGAAGAGGCTTGGCATCCTCGACCTTGGCTATCACTGAATCCGGAAGGAACATCCGCAACTCGGACGTCTCCACCTTCAGCTTGCTGTCCGTGAAGCCCTCGGGGCCGGTCGCTGCTGCGGGCTGGGTCCAGACCTCGGCATCGGCTGGTGCCGCGGGCATCTCGGATTCCCGCTGGGACTTCACGGCGAATGCCGCTGATTCCTGCTCGGCCAGCAACGCCGCTTCGGCTTCCGCCTCGCGGCCCTGCTCATCAAGCGGCAACCACATGTACGAAGCGCTCGGTTCTTCATAGAAGGCCATGCCGGGAAGCAGGCCTTCGTGGAACTTGTGGGTGTACTCGATGTACTTGATCACCATGAAGCCACCGGCGCCCAGAAGCGTCAGGATCAGACAAATCGTCACCGCGACCATCTTGCCGCGAGCCGCGAGCGTGACGGCCATGGCCATCGTCATGGAGCTTATGAGCAGGACGCACGTGTTCAATCCACCCCAGAAGGTGTCGAGGAACTGCGAGCCGTAGAGGAATATCTCCGGATGGTTGGCACGCCAGACCGCATAGGCGACGAAGAGTCCACCGAACAGGAGGATTTCAGTCGTCAGGAACAACCACATGCCGAGCTTTCCGGCTTCGAACTGCTGAGTCGAATCCTCCCAGTGATGGCCCAGATGGGCTGGATGATCGTGATGATCATCGTGCCCATGGTCATGTGTCATGCCCGCGTCGATCTGCGTCACGATGCATCTCCCCCATCAGAAGCCAAGGCCTGAACGTGGGATGGCTGGGGAATATCCGATCTCCAGACGTATCCATGTTCCTTCTCGTCCCATTTCAGCACCGTGAAGTCGTAACAGTCGCCGACCTCAGGCTGCGTTGCAAAGTTGTCATGGGGCGGCGGCGAGGTGCACTGCCATTCGAGACTTCGGCCTCCCCATGGATTGGCAGGAGCCTTGCGGCCGTTGAAGAGCGACGCGACGAGATAGATGGCCGTGAAGAAGAAACCCAGGGCCATGATGTAGGAGCCGAACGTCGAGACGATGTGGTACGGCTGGAAAATGTCCTGTTGAAGACCCTCGTAGGTCGAGTAGCGTCGTGGCATCCCCTTGCTGCCCAGCATGAACTGGGTGAGGAACGTGACGTTGAACCCAACGAAGACCAGGAAGTAGCCGATCCGTCCCGCGTTCTCGTTGTACATCCTTCCGGTCATCTTAGGCCACCAGTGATGGATGCCCGCGATGAAGGCCAGCAGGGCGCTGCCCATCATGACGTAGTGGAAGTGGGCTACGACGAAGTAGGTGTCGTGGAGATGCACATCCGTCGCAAGTGTGCCCAGATGCAATCCAGTGAGGCCGCCGATCGTGAAGATGAAGAGGAAGCCCATCGCATAGAGCATCGGCGTGTTCCAGCTGATGTGCCCCTTGTACATGGTCGCGAGCCAGTTGAAGACCTTGACCGCCGAGGGAATCGCCACCGAGAAGGTGATGGCCGAGAAGATCACCGTCACCAACGCCGACTGGCCCGAGGTGAACATGTGGTGCCCCCAGACCAGGAAGGAGAACACCGCGATCGCGATCGAGCTCCAGGCGATGAACTTGTAGCCGAAGATGTGACGGTGGCTGTGCACCGAGATCAGCTCGCTGATGATTCCCATCGCAGGCAGGATCATGATGTAGACGGCCGGGTGGGAATAGAACCAGAAGAAGTGCTGGTACAGGACCGGGTCGCCGCCGAGTGACGGATCGAAGATTCCGATGCCAAAGGCACGCTCCACCACCAGCAAGGCCAGCGTGATGCCCAGAACAGGTGTTGCGAGGACCTGAATCACAGCTGTAGCGTAGATGGACCAGAGGAACAACGGCATTCGGAACCACGTCATTCCCGGCGGACGCAGCCGATGGATCGTCACGATGAAGTTCATGCCGGTGAAGATCGAGGCGAATCCAAGGATGAACACACCCGTCAATGCCGGAATCGCACCACCCATGGCCCCCGTGTTCGGAGTCGAGTCGGTGCTGTATGGCGTATAGAAGGTCCAACCCGTATCAAGGCCGCCTGTGAACAGGGCCAGCACGAAGAACAAGGCGCCGATGATCCAGAGGTAGTACGAAAAGAGATTCAACCGTGGAAACGCCACATCCTTGGCGCCGAGCATGATCGGCAGCACGAAGTTGCCAAGAGCGGCCGGCACACTGGGGATGATCACGAGGAAGACCATGATCGCACCATGTAGCGTGAAGGTCTGGTTGTACTGCTTCTGGCTCATGATGGCGCCATCGGGCGTCAGAAGCTGTGTCCTCACCAGCAGTGCGAAAACACCACCCATGAAGAACGCCCCCAGAACGGAGACCAGATACATCAAGCCGATTCGCTTGTGATCCAGAGTCAGCAACCAGGACATGATCCCACGCGTGTGCGTGAGATAGTTGTCCCTAACAAGGCGAGGCTCCTCGAGATGTCCTGCTTCAAGCGTCGTCATTTATTCACCATTGCCCTTCGCCACTGCAGTACTGGCAGCATCGGCGGTTTCCTGATCGCCCCCACTTTCATTTCCGATGTCGCTCAGGTCAGGAGACTCGATCGGATTACCGTCCTCGTCGACGAGACGATCGAGGTACTTCATCATCAATACAAGTGCCGTCACCTGCCGTTCCTTCAATTGCCCCTGAAAACTCGGCATGGCGCCCGCATAGTTCTGAACGATGTGAGCCTGTGGATTGAGGATCGAACTGCGGATGTAGTCCTCGGGCATTTCATATTCCTTGCCCGGTCCGATCAGATCGGACAGGCTCTGCCCGTTCTGGAAGTTGGTCTCGCCGTTGACCGTACGATCCCAGAGCCCCTTGAATGAAGGCCCGACCGCATTGGACCCGTCCAGGGAGTGGCAGGATGAACACCTGTTGTACAGGCGAGTCAGTGCATAATTCGGCAGGTCGCTCTCAGGCAGCTCGAGATATTCGGTCGCCAGCTTGCCCATGGCGACCTGAAACTCATCTTCCGGAAGCACGTGCACCACCGCCAGCATCTTCGAGTGGTCGAGACCGCAGTATTCGGTGCAGTAGAGTTGGTAGGAACCGGGCTTCGTCGCTTCGAACCAGAGCCGACTGTATCGCCCAGGCACGATGTCCTGCTTGACCCTGAACGCGGGGATGAAGCAACTGTGGAGGACATCGGCCGATCCCATCAGGAATTCGACTGGACGTCCCATGGGCACGAATACCTCGCCACCCTGAGTCACTCCGAATTCAGGATGATTGAATCCCCATGACCACTGCTGCGCTGTGACGGACACCTCGTAGGAATTGGACGGCGATCGACGGAGATCGATGTAGCCGACCATGCCGAGATAGAAGATCGCGACGACGAGCAGCATGGGAACCATCGTCCATGTCAGTTCCAGCGGCGTGTTGTGGACTGGACCATCGTCATCAAAGTTCGTCTGCCCCTTCCTCGTGCGATACTTGACCGCGAAGTACACCAGTGCGATGGTCACCAGAACCAGAAAGATGTAGCAGATCCAGTTGATGAAATCGAAAAGATGGTCAGTCAGCGGCGCTTGTGTCGAGGCGCCTTCGGGCATCCAGAACGTCTCGGGCGTTGAAATACCTTCCTGCGATGGCGAAGGAATACCGACCAGAAGGGCACTCATGTTGTACAGGAGCGACATCATGCTTCACCTCTTACGGGTTGCCCCTGCTGCCATCCAACCGGAGGCGTCGTACCGACGCCTGATTCCGGATTCCGGCCACGCGGGCCCTTCGCCGACAGAATGAGAATTCCAACCGCCAGAATGATTATGATCAAGACACCACCAAGCCTCATGATCTTCCAGGCATCGGCTACATAGGACCCCGTTGTGGGATCCCACTGGAAGCAATTGAAGAGAAGCATCGTGTCCATAGGTGATCCTATGCCGCCCTCCGAAGCTTCAACAAGAGCAAATCGCATATCACGAGGATTGAACCTCACATCGTTCATGTACTTCGAGACGCGTCCTTCCGGGGTCAGGAAGATGATGCTGGACGTGTGGGCATACTCGCCCGTCTTCTCGTCGAACCGGTAGCCGAAGCCCACCGTGTCGGCCAACGTCTCGATCTCCGCCTGATCACCGACCAGGAAATGCCAGCCCGCCTCCGCCGTGTCGCGGTCATAGCTCTGCATGTAGCCACGCTTGTTCTGAGCCGCCAGTTCAGGACCCTCGTTGGGATTGATGCTCACCGTGATGATGTCGAACTGGTCTCCTGCGGACCATTCCATCTCGCGAAGACCGTCGACCATGCCGTTGAGCGTCAAAGAGCAGAGCATGGGGCATCTGTAGTAGTTGAGCGTCAGGATGACCGGGCGATCCTTGCGGACGAGATCCCTGAGCTGAACGGGCTCGCCCTTAGAATTCACGAAGGCGAGATCCATAGGAACTCTCTCGTCCAGCTTCTGGATGATTCCCACCCCGTCCATTTCAGGAGGAAGCTGGTCAGCGGGCATCTGGGCGGATGCGACGACAGCCATGGCCATGACGGTAGCCATGGCGGCAAGTCCCACTCGCGATGTCCAGTTGGCGCGACTCATTTTCCTGCCTTCATCTCCGAAGCATCCGAATACTTACTGACAACCAGTCCCATGGCATGGTCGATGGGAACCTTGAGCTTGCGATCGATGATCATGTCGCCCGATGCATCCGTGTAGGTCTCCCAGTGAGCCTCCTCCATGAGGCGAGCTCGATTGGCCGCCCGCTGGGTCTCCTTGGCCTGAGACGCCACCGAGATGTACTTCGTGTCCTGTTCACGGCGCTCGGCCCCGTAGTAGAGACCGGACACCGCCACGCAGGTGACGAATGTCAATATCGTTCCGGCGATCATGATCAGCCATGACGGGCCGCCCTTGGGATCCTCGGTGTCACCCTCGAGCAAATCCAGCTGGTTGTCCAATTCGGCGTGTGCCATCGTTCATCAACTCCACCCTGTAAGGGTCACATGTTCTCGAAAGCCAGGGCCTCGGAAAGCCTTGGATCTGCCGTTGGGACCAAAGTGCAACGCCAGAGTGTTGCAAACGTTCCCGCCATAAGGACTCCAATCATGCCCAGCAATGCCGTGAAATTCGCCACGTTCAGATTCCAACCAACCGACGCAGTCCCCTCCTGGACTTCATCCATGAGCTGCATGAGGGACTCGGCATCATGAGCCGCCTGCAGAGGAACTGTAGGCATGATGAGCCAGTAGACGTCCACGATCATCATTAGAAGCATCCAGACGGCAATTGCCGACAGGACAGGCTTCATTCGCTTGGGCCAACGCGAAATCAGAAGCAGGAAGGGAAGTGCGAAATGTCCGACGATCAGGAGCATCGAGACCCAGAACCAGGGCCCCATCTGCCTTGGCAGGAACCAAGTGGTCTCGATCGGGATGTTCGCGTACCAGATTAGCATGAACTGGCTGTAGCCGATGTAGGCCCAGAAGACCACGCCGAAGGCGAAGAGAAGCTTACCCATGTCCTGATAGTGCTCGATGGTGACCGCACCCTTCAGTCGACCTGAGGATTGCAGGAAGAACGAGAAGAGGATGAGACAGGAGAAG
The DNA here is from genome assembly GCA_002716385.1 of Phycisphaerae bacterium. Taxonomy (GTDB): domain Bacteria; phylum Planctomycetota; class Phycisphaerae; order Phycisphaerales; family SM1A02; genus UBA1668. Next base: position 176,981 of record PBAX01000005.1, read on the forward strand.
AACCCTGTCAGACTCACCGCGAACCAGTAGACACCGAACATGGTGCTGAACCAGAGTGGCTGGAGCGTCATGATCCAGTCGACGGCGGCGAATGTCTGGGTGAGGCCGTAGAGAAGGATCCCGGCGGGTGCGATGGTCTGCATCCATTTCGTATGCCTCGCATCGCCATCACGATCCTGCTTTATCGATTGGCTGACGAAGAACTGTGCCAGAATCGCCCAGATGGCCAGGAAGCAGATAGCGCGTATGCACCAGAATTCGGCATTCAGATAGCCGGCTTTCTTGGCAAGAACGACATCCTGATGCATCAGTTCGGTATTGGCCCATGGATACAGCACCTCGCCATTGCCGCTCCAGACCAGAATGAGGATCGGAACGAATCCAATCCAGAGCCAACGCAGATTGCCTGCGAATCCTTCGGAGAGACGACGGATCGAGACCGACCATCCAGCCCTCGTGATGTGCTGAAGCATGACGAAGAACAGACCGCCAAGACAGATGCCGGTGACGACCATGTAGGCGAACAGGTAGGACATCCAGAAGTTGTTCCAGCCGCTCTCGCCCGAACCCAACACTATGGTCGCGCCGATGCCGCCGGCTGCCAGCAGCAGGCCGATGACCACCCCCGAGGGAGCGATCTTGCCGAGACGGATCGTGTTGGTGTCGAGGGACATCATGAACCGGCTCCCTCCTTGTCGGAATCAGTTGATTCAGCAGCCGCCTGATCATCGTCAAGCACGATCTTCTGCTCAGGAAGCGAATCCGAGTCCGGAACTGGATAGTCCGCCGCATTGCCCGATATCTGAAGAGCCTGGACATAGGCGACGATCGCCCAGCGATCCTCCACTCGTATCTGGGAGGCATAGCCTGCCATGTTGTTCTTGCCATTGCTGATCGTGTAGAAGATCTGGCCGAGTGGCTGTTCGGCGACCGCTTCCTCATGAAGGTTCTTGGGCTGCACCCAGGTCGTGCCGTTGTTCTCCGCTGGAGTGAGGTTCAACAGCTGCATGGCTCTCGCATGAACCGTGCCGTCGCCGACTCCCGTGGCACCATGGCATGGAAGGCAGTAGATGTCATAGCGTTCCCGGCCACGCTCGAGCAGCTTCATGTCGACTGTGATCTGATCCGGGAACGTCTTCGCATAGGTTCCGTCAACCGTTCCCAGCCAGTAGTGGGTATCGCCGATCATCTGGGATCGAGCGACCGTGCCTGGAACCGGCTGACGCATCGAACGATCGTCCCGGAAGATGATGTTCTCCTGCTGGGCCTTGTACTTCGGCTGATTGTCCATGTTCTGGATCAGGTGGATACGGCGTGATTCTCGAGGCACCGAACGAGCACGAATGATCAATGCCGGTGGAATGGTCGCCAGACAGGTGAAGAGGATCACCGCATAGAAGAACCCCCGTGGGAGCTTCATGAACAGGAAATCGAATTGTGGCTTCTTGTGCCCTGAGGACATGGGTCAGGCCTCCAACTCGATGATCTTGTCAGGCTTGAGCGACTCGAGGAGTTCCTCGGTCCGCGGCTTGACGAACTTGGGATCCCGACTCTCGATCACGAGGTAGAAACGATCGTCTGTCAGTCGCTTCATCTCGGTCGATTTGAGTACGGGGTGATAGAAACACGGCAGCTTGTTGAGCAGGAACATGCCCATCACGGTCGTTCCAGCTGATAACAACATCGTCAGTTCGAAGATGACCGGGATGAAGGCCGGAAGCGAGAGCAACGGCTTGCCGCTGACCTCGAACTGGTATCCCACGACGGGCACGATGGCCCAGATATTCAGTTCGAGCGAGTTCGTGAAGACCTGCAGGATCAAACCGATCGACGCGCCGGTGATGCCACCGAAGAAGACCAGGATCGGAAGAATCGTGTACTTGACTCCCATGGCGAAATCGAGGCCGTGAACCGGGAATGGCGTGTGGCAATCCCACCATCGGAACCCCGCTGCACGAACCTTCTTCGCCGCTTCCATGATCTCTGCCGGCGTGGAGAATTCGGCGGCCAGCCCCCACAGCTTGGAGGTGCCCGTGTCCGGATTCATATCCTCCACGATCATCTTCGAGGTCTTCGGCTTGGTCTGGGTCTCAACCATGGGCGTGGTCATGACGTGGACTCCTCTTGATGATTGTGGTGATCATGATCATGGCCCGCATGAGGATCCGCCTCCGGCATCACCATCTTGATTTCTGCGATTGCGAGAATCGGCAGGAAGCGGATGAAGAGGAGGAAGAGGGTCATGAACAGACCGAAACTACCCACGAAGGTCAGCATGTCTACCCACGTTGGTTCGAATGTTCCCCAGCTGCTGGGCAGGAAGTCGTTGGCAAGGGATGTCACCGTGATCACGTACCGCTCGAACCACATGCCGATGTTGACGAACAGCGATGCGAAGAACAGCACCCAGATGTTTCGTCGACACCACTTGAACCAGAAGATCTGCGGCGTGATCACGTTGCAGGAGACCATGATCCAGTAGGCCCATGCATACTGGCCGAACGCCCTGTTGATGAAGGCGAACTGCTCGTAGATCTCACCCGAATACCAGGCCATGAAGAATTCCATGGCGTAGGCATAGCCGACCATCGTGCCGGTCAGCAGAATGATCTTGGCCATGTTCTCGAGGTGCCGAAGCGTTATGAAGTTCTTGAGTCCCCAGAGCTCGCGGGACGGAATAGCCAGAGTAAGCACCATGGCGAATCCACTGAAGATCGCACCCGCGACGAAGTACGGCGGGAAGATGGTGGTATGCCACCCGGGCAGCTGGGATACGGCGAAGTCGAAGGAAACGATGGTGTGCACCGAGAGTACCAGTGGAGTAGCCAAGGCAGCGAGAAGCAGATAGGCACGCTCATAGCGGTGCCAGTGCCGCATGCTGCCTCGCCAACCAAGGGCGAAGATGCCGTACGAAACGGCCTTGATCTTGTTGGTCGCCCTGTCACGAAGCGTGGCGAGATCGGGCACCATTCCCACGTACCAGAACATCAGCGAAACGGTGAAGTACGTGCCGACCGCGAAGACGTCCCAGAGAAGCGGGCTTCGGAACTGCGGCCACATGGACATCTGATTGGGGATCGGAAACAACCAGTACGCCAGCCAGACCCGACCGATATGGATGCCGGGGAACGTACCTGCACAGATGACCGCGAAGATGGTCATCGCCTCCGCGAATCGGTTGATCGATGTTCGCCAGTTCTGACGGAACAGGAACAGCACCGCGGAGATGAGCGTTCCAGCGTGGCCGATGCCGACCCAGAACACGAAGTTCACGATCGGGAAGCCCCACATGACCGGGTTGTTGTTGCCCCAGACACCGACACCCGTGAGGATCAGATACCCGATGAGCGCTCCGAGCATCATCGCCATGCACGAGGAGATCGCCATGGTCACGTACCAGGCCATCGGTGGCTTTCGAGTCTCGTTGGGTCGACAGATTTCACTGGTGACCGTCGCGAATGAAGTATGCCCAAGTACCAGTGGTGGTCTCTCGCCTGGCTTCTCCATGGTCGTGTTGTCAACTGGAAGCGTCGTCATCAGTGGTACGCTCCATTTGACTTGTGGTGTTCATCGTGGCTGTGGTCGTCATGACCGTGGTCACCGTGATCACCGTGACCATGTCCACCATGATCGCCGTGGCCATGATGGCCATGGAAGGCGTCTGGGTGTCGCTCACCCTCGACGGCGTTGTAGATCTTGGCCAAATACCTAGTTCGGGGCTTGACGTTGAGCTCTCCAAGAAGTTCGTAGGACCGGAGATCCTTGTGGGCCTTAGAAACCCTCGAGTTCGGATCCAGCAGATCGCCGAAGACGATGGCATCGGTCGCGCAGGTCTGACCGCAAGCCGGGACAACGGCGCCGTCGGGAACGGTGAGTCTGATGCCCTTGGCCTTCTCGGCCTCCGGCTTCTTCACCCATTCGTTCTTGGCCTTGATCTTCGCGGCCTGAATCCGTTGCGTGCAGTAGGTGCACTTCTCCATGACCCCACGCATCCGAACCGTGACATCGGGATTGAACTGCATTCTCCTGAGTGGATCGCTGCCACTCTGCCGACGCAGGTAGTAGCTGGGCTGCACCTGAAGAAGCCCCGTCTCACGCAGTGGCTCACGACGGAAGTAGTCGAAGTAGTTGAAGCGACGAACCTTGTATGGGCAGTTGTTCGAGCAATACCGAGTGCCCACGCAACGGTTGTAGACCATGACATTGAGGCCATCCGTATCGTGCACGGTCGCAGCGACCGGACAGACTTGTTCGCACGGCGCGTTTTCGCACATCACGCAGGACACTGGCTGTATGGCCACGCTGGATGGATTGTCGATCTCGTAGGAACCCGATGTGTTTTCCTTGAATCGGTAGTAGCGATCGATGCGCATCCAGGACATCTCTCGCCCCATGCGGACCTGATCCTTGCCGACGATCGGGATGTTGTTCTCGGCCTGACAGGCGACGACACAGGCGCCACAACCGGTGCAGGCGCTGAGGTCGATGGCCATACCCCACTTGAATCGGGCGCCTTCGAACTGAAGAGTGTCATCCCAGAGCGAAAGGGAATGGATCGTATGCCCCAGCGAACCGGCGAACTTGGGATCCTTCTCCCAGGTGGTGACATCCGCTTCACGGAAGATGGTGGGCAGACGTTCCTCGATGCCGCGTCCACTGACCTTGTCCATCGACCAGTGATCCTGGGTTCGAGCCAGCACGTAGGACCCTTCCGTCTTCTCAAGCGAGACCGGTGTCGTCCACATCGAACTGGTTTTTCTCAGCGGATAGAAGTCGAAGCCGGAGTCGTAGCAGACTCGGCCGGGGAATCGGCGTCCATACCCGAGCGGGAGCGTGATCACGCCCTCGGCCTGCCCGGTTTCGATCAGCACCGCGGACTTCACGGAGGCGCCATCGACCTTGACCACGACCATGTCGCCGGTGCTGAGCCCCAGAGACTTGGCATGGGATGGTCCGATGATGACCGCGTTGTCCCAGGTCAACTTCGTGATTGGATCGGGAAGTTCCTGAAGCCAGCCGTTGTTTCCGAAACGTCCGTCGTAGACGCTGTAGTCGCTGGCGAAGATGGCCTGCACGCCTCCCGTGTTCAGGGATTCCGCCGTCGCCATCGCGCCCTCGGGCAGATTCGACGTGTTGACCTTCGGTGTTTCTCTGGCCCAGCCACTGTTCGGCATGACCCCATCGTGCAGCAAGGCACGCCATCTCGGGGAGAAGCTCGTCTCGTCCGGAGAAGCCCCGGTCAACTCCGCTTCCGTTGCGCGAACGATGTCGAAGCCGTCGAGCGCCTTCTCACCGGCCATTGCGGCCAGCATCTGAAGGGAACTGCGTCCCTCGAACAAAGGAAGGATCATCGGCTGGCAGACGGAATAGGTTCCATCCCAGGCACGACCATCGCCCCAGGCCTCCATAGAATTGGCTCGGTTCAGGTGCCACGAACACAGCTCGGAGGTCTCGTTGTCCTGATCACTCAGATGGATCGTGTTCGGAACACGCTTGAGCACCTCGGCGAAGTTCAGATCAGCCGGCGCGTCATAGGCGGGGTTGCCGCCCACGATGACCAGTGTCTTCACGGCATCGCGGCCCATCTTGGCAGTGAGTTCCTGAATCGTGCTCGTCTTCATCGAAGGCGAAGGCAGCTTGACGTAGGTGACCGTCTTGCCGGTATTGCCCAACGATTCATTGATGAGTGCACAGAGGTGATGAACGAACTTCGGCTGGCGTGGACCCGCCATCACAGCGGAATGCCCGGGATGCGACTTGAGGTTGGAGACGATCGTGTCAACCTGTGGGGTCTCGATGCCAAGTGAATCAAACGGCTTCGCCAGCTCGGCCTTGCCGGTGATCTCGGCGGCGACTCGAGCAGCCAGCACGGTTATGGCGGCAGGCGTCATCGCATAGCGTTCGTCCGCGCTGCAACCGGTGATGGTGAGCGTCGGCTCGGCTATGAACACGCGATTCATGACCGCATGCCCATCCACGATGCGGGGTTTGCGGCCCATGGCCCACTGCTTCGACAGCGTCAGTTCCTCTGGATGCTGACCGAGGAAGTCGCAGTCGAACGAGACCATGACATCGGCATGGGTGAAATCGTGAATGGGGCGCCACTGCCCTGTGAAGGCGTGGTTCAGACCGGCTGTGGCTTCCACATTGTCCAATGCTTCGAAGCTGACCCATGTGGCCTTGGGGAAACGTTTTCGCAGGGATCGCTGCATGCGCTCGATGCTTGGCGAGTAGGTTGATTCGGAAAGGAACCAGAGTCCCTCTCCCTCCGCCGAGGCCAGCTCATCGAAGTGCTTGCCGGACCACGCATCGAAGGCCTTCCAATTGGAAGGACGTGGTTCTTCGGGATTCTCCAGACGATCGATGACGCTTCGACCACGATCCGGATCATAGAGGTCGAGAATGGCCGCCTGCGTGAAGGCCGTCGAGCCGCCATTGCCGATCGGATGAGCCTTGTTTCCCTCGATCTTGATCGGACGTCCATCGTAGCTGGCGACCAGGATGCCGGATGCCACACCACCCACCTCGAGCATCGAGGCGTAGTGCTGCACCTCTCCGGGCATGGTGCCTTCAGGTCGGCTCGAATATGGAACGATCTTCTCTTCAGGCCAGCGACGACAACCGGTCACGCCCAGACCCGCCAACGCCATGGACCCACCCATGATGCGAAGGAAGTGACGACGATCGGTGCCATCGAGCAGCTCCGAGGCTCCCGACGGGAACTCGCGATGCATGAATGAACGGAACTCGGGTGTATCCGAGAGTTCCTCGAGACTGCGCCAGTACGCCTGGCCATTCCCCTTGGGAGTGCCTAGCGATGACATGTTGAACAGTCCTGATTTGGTTGGAGTTGATTGATCTCGGCCCACTTGGTGCCTTCGGCGATGCGTTCGGCATCCGTCATGGCCCATCCCCATTCGAGTTGGGTCACGAGAGAGGGATCACGAAGATGCGGCTCAGGCTCACGGTGACAATCCAAGCACCATTTCATGCTCAGTGTCTCCGCCTGATAGACGACCTCCATCGTGTCGATGCGTCCGTGGCATTCAACGCAACTCACACCGCGATTCACATGAGCGGCGTGGTTGAAGTACGCGTAGTCGGCCAGATCGTGGATCTTGATCCATTCGACCGGCATGCCGGTCTTGTAGCTTTCCACCACTGGCTCCAACTTCGCACTCTCCGGATGAATCTGGAGGTGGCAGTTCATGCATGTCTGTGTCGGTGGAATGGATGCATGCGCCGTATACTCGACCGTGTTGTGGCAGTAGCGACAATCGATTCCCAGTTCGCCAGCGTGCACGGCATGGCTGAATGGAACCGGTTGCTTGGGTTGATAGCCGACATCAGTTGTCTTGGGACTGAAGCCCCAGGCAACCATGAAGGCCACGTACAAAGGCGCAGTCATCGCAACGATCGCCAGACCCGGCAGAAGCAGGTTGGACCATTGCGGAAAAACGAAGTGATAGCGGCCCATGTACCCAGCCCGGAAACGTGCCCGGACATCCTGTGAAAAAAATCACGAAGTGTTGAATACTTATTTTCCGCGGCCTGAGCTCCGAAGTCAAGTTACGAGCCAAGGCGCAAATTCCGCGCAAGCTCAAGATATTGCTGAACTTGAGACTGGTTCTCAATATCGAATAAAGTCCGATGCACCCTATTGAATCTGATGCTGAAACTATGATCTGCAACCAATGATAGACACCCATTGCCATCTCGCTTTTCCCGACCTTCACAATCAGGTTGAGGACGTACTTGAAAGGGCCAAATCCAAGGGTGTTCGAGCGGCCATTACCGTCTCAACCTCCGCTGAAGACGCCCAGAAGGGATTGGAATTGACCCATCAATTCCAGCAGGTGTGGTGCACCAGTGGAATCCACCCCCACCAGGCCGAGGGCCCCCATGACTGGGAGACAATCAAACGCGTCGCGAGCGACCCTAAATGCGTTGCATGGGGTGAGTTAGGGCTGGACTGGTATTACTCCAAACCCCCTCGGGAAGCCCAGTTCAAATGCCTTGGATCGCATCTGGATCTGATCGAATCCAGTCGAGACACAGGCCTTGAAATGCCCATCGTGGTGCACTGTAGGGAGTCGCTCGGTGACCTTCTGGAGGTTCTCGAGAAACGGGATCTGCCTCCCGATCGATACGTCTTTCATTGCTTCACCGGCAAGCCGGATGAGGCCAGATCGATCATCGAATTCGGTGCCTGGATCAGCTTCACCGGTGTCGTGACATTTCGATCCGCCCCAGAGGTGGCCGAGGCCGCCAAGTTGGTTCCACTCGACCGGCTCATGGTCGAGACCGACAGCCCCTACCTGAGCCCGGAACCAGTCCGGAAGATGCGGCCCAACGAACCGGCCAATGTCGTCTGGATCGCGCGCTTCCTCGCGGATCTGCATGGACTTGATTACGAGAAGTTCGAATCAGTGACGGACGGCAATGCGGAACGATTCTTCGGCATTACCATCCCCGCACCCGAGTGAGGAGTTTCCCGTGCGCGTTGTTTCCCTGGTGCCGTCCGCAACCGAACTGCTCTGCGCCGCGGGCGGTGAACACATGCTCGTGGGACGAAGTCATGAATGCGACTGGCCGCCATCGATCATGGACCGACCATCGTTGACTCGGGCACGAACCGGAAAGGGGACGCCATCCGAGATCGAAGCCGAAGTCGTCGAAGCGATTTCACAGCAAGAGTCGCTCTATGAAATCGATGCCGAACGTATCCGGGCGCTTCAACCGGATCTCATTCTCACTCAGGATCTCTGCGATGTCTGCTCGATCGATCTGAACAGCGTCAGGGCTCTGGCGAGTTCAATGCCGGACAATCCCGAAATCGTGAGTCTCAATCCAACCTGCATCGAGGATGTCTTCGACGACCTTCTGCGGATCGGATCGGCCTGTGGTCTCGAATCCGAAGCCAGAAAGACACTTGCCCAGATGCGTGAACGATGGTGGCATGCACAGGACTTCGTGAACGCCTATGTGGACGGTCCACAGGTGGCGGTCGTCGAGTGGACCGATCCGCTCTACATCGCAGGCCACTGGACACCGGATCTGGTCCGGGCTGCCGGCGGAAGACACGATCTCAATCAAAGCGGCGCCGTTTCCCGGCGGATAACACCGGAGGATCTTCTTGAACTCATGCCGGAGAAACTAGTGATCTGTCCGTGCGGCAGAACACTCGAAGAGGCGACCATCGACGCTCAGGCACTTGTGGAGACCTCATGGTGGTCGCTGCTGCCGGCCGTTCAGGATTCGCAGGTCATGGTCGTGGATGGCAACGCCATGTTCAGCCGGCCCGGACCTCGGCTGATCACCGCGATGGAATGGCTGACGAGTTGGTTCCAACAACGACCGGAACTTCATCCTCCGGATTTTCCTGCAGCATCGTTCGCTTGAGCGGGTCGTAGACCTTGTCGCTCGTTTCATCCTTCTCGACGTCGGGACCACGACCGACTCCCGGCCGGATCATGACGGGAAGCGTGAACTCCCTGTTTGCCATCTCGATCAGAACACCGTTTTGACCGGGTGCGAAGTCACCGGGAAGGGACAGTTGAAAGGTCATTCGTGTCAGGCCGGGAACCCCCGTATCCGGATCGAACTGACGAACCTTCTTCCAGCGACCCTCTGTCACCTTCATGCCCTCGGCCGGTTTCACCACTGGATACTGGATGCTCCCGTTCTCCCAGAACTGGACCGTCAATGACACCGGACGACTCTGGCCCGGCCTCATCGTCACCACCGGCGGTTCGATGATCAGTGGATTTTCGAGTCGGCCGACACCTTCCACATGGAGCGTCATCGGCGACGCCTCATCGAAGGTCAGCGTGACCTTCGATCGCTCCCTTGCGGAACGCTTCAGCTTCAGGACCACGGGAATCTCGACGACTCCATCGACAGGAACATCTGGATCGAAGTAGTCGACGCTCGTGCAGCCGCAACTCGGGACCGCCCGTTTGATCTTCAATGGACGACCGGAATGGTTCTCCAGTCTGAAGACATGGGTGACATAGGCGGGTCCTTCGGTGGGAATCCGAACAAGACCGAAATCATGATGACGGTTGCCAGAGAGGACCGGCGCCATGAACCACTGGACCGCCAACCAGACAAACAAGGCCAGTAGAAGGACACCTCCAATGAGGAGAAGCCCATTCATTGGCCTGCGGGCAGGCGAATCTTGCTGTGATGAATTCATGTCAACCATGCGAACATGTGATCATACCCCTGTTCCGACTGCCGGACTGGCAGTTCATTCCCACCGAATGGCCTTTCAAGACTGCTTGAGGGGCATGTGCTCTGGCATCCCGCTTGCTTGGTTCATAATGAGGAATCGGACCATCAATCATGTCCCGAGTCCTCGGAAGGAGTTCACACTTCATGAACATGGATCGATTCACCACCATGGCCAGACAATCGATTGCCTCTGCCCAGTCCCAGGCCGTCGAATCCCGGCATGCCGAACTATCCCCTCTCCATCTGCTCTCTGCACTCCTGAGTGATGAGAAGAGCATTGCCAACGATATTCTCGATCACGCCGGCCGAAAGCCCGCCGTCCTCAAGGAGCTCGTGCAGTCCGAACTTGGTCGACTCCCGCATGTCCAGTCCAACTCCGGATATACCCCCCAGACCAGCCCCGCGTTGTTGAACGTCCTGATGGAAGCCGAGAAGCTGGCGGCCGCCATGGATGACGGCTACACCTCACAGGAGCACCTGCTGCTTGCCCTGAGCGAAGTCCCATCCCCTGCTCGGGATGCCATGAGCACGACCGGACTCGATGCCGGCACTGTTCGTTCGGCGATCGAATCGATTCGAAAGGCCTCCGGCATCGATTCCATCGATGATGCGGACGCCGAATCGAACTTCGAAGCACTCAAGAAGTACGGCATCGATCTGAACAATCTCGCGATCTCCGGAAAGCTCGATCCGGTCATCGGTCGCGATGAGGAAATTCGTCGATGCATGCAGGTACTCAGTCGTCGCACCAAGAACAACCCTGTACTGATCGGCGAACCGGGCGTTGGCAAGACCGCCATCGCGGAAGGTCTGGCCCAACGCATCGTGGATGGAGACTGTCCTTCATCACTGAAGTCATCGAGAATCATTGCGCTCGATGTCGGTCAGCTTCTGGCCGGCGCGAAGTTCAGAGGCGAATTCGAGGATCGACTCAAAGCCGTCCTTCGCGAAGTCATCGCCAGCGAAGGCAGAATCATCCTGTTCATCGATGAACTGCACACCATCGTTGGCGCGGGCTCGGGTGAAGGCGCCGTCTCCGCGGGCAATCTGCTCAAGCCGGCACTCGCCAGAGGCGAGCTGCACGCCATCGGTGCCACGACACTCGACGAATACAGGAAGCACATCGAATCAGATGCCGCCTTCGAAAGACGATTCCAACCCGTCTTCGTGGACGAGCCATCGGTGGAGGACACCATCGCGATCCTCCGCGGCCTGAAGCAGCGATACGAGGCCCATCACGGCATTCGCATCCAGGATGGCGCGATCGTGGCCGCCGCGGCCATGAGCCATCGCTACATCGCCGATCGGTTCCTTCCCGACAAGGCCATCGATCTTCTCGATGAAGCGGCTTCGAGACTTCAACTCGAGAACGACTCGATGCCGGCTGAAATCGATGAACTCCGCCGACGGATCATGCAGCTGGAAATCGAGCGGGAAGCGCTTCGGATGGAGAAGGATCGGGATTCCAAGGGCCGACTCGAACAGATCGAGTCGGAACTCTCCAATCTCGAGGAGCAGAACCACTCGCTGACGGCCAAGTGGGAAGTCGAGAAGTCGGAACTGGATGAGATCAAGTCTGTCAAGGAATCCGCCGACACGGCCCGCACCGAACTGGAACGTGCTCGCCGATACGGAGATCTCGAGAAAGCCGCACAGATCCAGTACGGAACGATCCCGGAACTGGACAAGCGACTCGAGGAGGCCGAGCGGATACTGGCCCAACGACAAGCGGAGGGCAAGGGACTTGTCCGTGAGGAAGTGGATGCCGAACAGATCGCCGAAGTCGTCGGAAAATGGACCGGAATTCCCGCCGCCAGGCTCGTCGAAGGCGAGCGTGAGCGACTGCTGCGCATGGAGGAACGACTTCAGACCAGAGTCGTCGGCCAGGAGGTCGCGGTCACGGCGGTGAGCGATGCGGTTCGACGCAATCGCGCCGGACTCGACGAAGCCAGCCGGCCGATCGGCTCCTTCCTTTTCCTCGGACCGACCGGTGTCGGCAAGACCGAACTGTGCAAATCACTGGCCGAGTTTCTCTTCAATACCCAGGATGCCCTGATCAGAATCGACATGAGCGAGTTCATGGAACAACACTCGGTCGCACGGCTGATCGGTGCGCCTCCCGGGTACGTCGGGTACGAGGAAGGTGGTCGGTTGACCGAAGCGGTTCGACGTCGCCCCTACAGCGTCGTCCTGTTCGATGAGATGGAGAAGGCGCATCCGGATGTGTCGAATGTTCTTCTCCAGGTCCTCGATGACGGGCGACTGACGGACGGTCACGGCCGAACCGTCGACTTCACGAACACGATCATCGTCATGACCAGCAATCTGGGATCCCAGGCACTGCTTGAAATGACAGAATCCGGCGCATCGCAGGATGAGATCGAGCAGAGGATGATGAGCATCCTCAAGGGTTCGTTGCGTCCTGAGCTGCTCAATCGAATCGACGACACAATCGTGTTCCATCAACTTGATCGAGCCATGCTCGGCGACATCGTCCGAGTTCAACTCGAGGATCTCTCGAGGAGGATGCTGGATCGCGGGCTGATGCTGGAAGTGACCGATGCCGCCGTTGACGCACTCGCGGAGGCGGGCTGGGATCCCCAGTTCGGCGCAAGGCCACTGAAGCGGGTCATCCAGAAGGAACTCGAAAACGCCATCGCCACCCGGGTACTCTCGGATCAGATCAAGGCCGGCGATCAGGTGCTGGTCGATTCCGACTCCAACGGCTTCAGCTTCTCTGTTTCGGCCGTCTCTCGGGAAGAGGACCCTGTCGGGGCCTGAACGGGGACCGGCCACACCCGAAGGCGTGCCGCTCGTACAATCCAGACCATGAGATGCCTACTCCTGAGTCTGCCGCTTCTGATTGTTGGATGTACGACCGATCCCGGATTCACACCGGCCCAGCGACTCTCCGGAGAGTGGACGTCCGCCATGGATGGCAGCCGGGTGACGATGTCTTCGGATGGAACATGGCTGTACGCCTACATCGATCAGAACGGACGACATGTGCTTCCAGGATCGTTCGATGCCACTTGGGACACCATCACTTTCATAAGCGATGATGGACTCTGCGCAGGAGTGGAAGGTCGATACGACTACGAACTCTCGATGGACACCCTGCTGCTGACCTTGTCGGATGACGATTGCCCCGGCAGGGAGATCCGAATGGACTATGCCTGGACGCGAGCGATGTCACGGGACATCCCCGCGGTGCAAATAGGCGAGGCCAAGTTCATCACCGAAAAGGAATGATCAGAGCGTTCTCGCCGCATCGAGGTAGGCCGCATAGGATGCGGCGATTTCCCTGATCGTGTCGCCTCCGAACTTGTCGAGGAACATCGCCGCGACCTCGAAGGCGACCGCGTTCTCCATGACGACACTGGCGGCGGACACGGCGCACACATCGCTGCGTTCGTAATCGCTGTGCTCAGACTGCTTGGTTCGAAGATCGACGCTTGGCATGCCCTTGAGAAGGGTGCTGATAGGCTTCATGGCGCCTGTGACCACGATCGGCATTCCATTCGTCATGCCTCCCTCGATGCCACCGGCATTGTTCCGATCACGCATGAAACCCAGCAGCGGCGTGTCGCGCAGGGACTCGTCGTAGGAGATCGGATCGTGGACCTCGGATCCTCTTCTGGATGCCACTTCGGCGCCAAGGCCTATCTCGACGGACTTGAACGCCTGAATGCCCATGACGGCAGCCGCAATCCTGGCATCGAGACGATCGTTCAGAACGGCGCAACTGCCAAGACCGATCGGACAACCGATGACGTGCACTTCGCAGAGACCTCCGACCGTGTCCTTGTCCACCTTGGCGGCCCGAATGGCTTCCATCATGCCCTCGGTCGCCTGCTCGTCCGGCGCATAGACCTCGGATGCGTCACGAGCTGCACGAAGCTCCGCGATCCTCGAAGGATCGACCACGACATCCGTCCTGACCTCGTGCACACTGCGCACGAAACCAAAGACCTCTATGCCGAATTCGCTGAGAAGACATCGCGCCGCGGCCCCGGCCGCTGTCCTGGCTGCAGTCTCCCTCGCACTGGCTCGCTCAAGCGTGTCACGGCAATCGTCCGTGAGCCACTTGATGCTGCCGGCGAGATCCGCATGTCCCGGACGTGGCCGATGGATCGGCGGTGTTCTCTCCGCGTCATCCAGTCGACTGTCCTTGTTGGGAATCTGCATGACCAGCGGCGCGCCGGTGGTTCGTCCGCTTCGAACACCTGCCAGGAAGGTGGCTCGGTCGGTCTCGATGCGTTGACGAGCGCCTCGACCGTATCCACCCTGCCGACGACGGAGTTCCTCGTCTATGAAATCGACATCGAGTTCCAGGCCGGCTGGAAAACCAGTCAGGACGGCCAGACCGCATGGGCCATGTGATTCACCGGTTGTCAGGCAGGTAAGGGAAGACATGATGCGGCCCATGCTACCACCGCCCGGCCATTCACCATAATTGGCCGGGCCAAGCGGCCTCGGGATGACTATCATCCTCCCGATGTCAGATCTCACCCCACGCCAGATCGTTTCAGAGCTCGATCGCCACATCATCGGGCAGGACATGGCCAAGCGAGCGGTCGCCGTCGCGGTCCGCAACCGATGGCGACGACGACAGCTTGATCCGGACTTCGCCCGCGAGGTCGTTCCGAGGAACATCGTCATGGTCGGACCCACCGGCGTGGGCAAGACGGAGATCGCCCGCCGCCTTGCGCGGCTCGTGAAGGCACCCTTCGTGAAGGTCGAAGCCAGCAAGTTCACCGAAGTCGGCTACGTGGGCCGTGATGTCGAATCGATGGTGCGAGACCTTCTCGAGATAGGCATCTCGATGGTTCGTGCCGAACATGCCCAATCCGTTCGCGAATCGGCCCAGAAAGCCGTCGAGGAACGACTGGTCGGCCTGCTCCTTGGTGATGAGAAGAGCGATGATTCCTCCGATGATGAATCTCACGAGTTCGTGCGGACGCGCATGCGTGAGAAACTCGCGGATGGCACCCTCGATGAACGCGAGATCGAGATCAACGTACGGGACACCCGTCCGACACCGGCCATCAACATGATCGGCATGGACCAGATGGATCCGGGGATGAATTCGATTCTGGAAAACCTCGTTCCCGAGCGACGAAGCCGTCGAAGAGTGACGGTCGATCGAGCTCGCACGCTGCTGCTCGAAGAGGAGACCGAGAAGCTGCTCGATCAGCAGAAGATCATCGAGCAGGCCATCGAACGGACCGAGAACGCCGGCATGATCTTCATAGACGAGATCGACAAGATCGCCTCCAGTGATCGACAGGGAAATTCGGACGTCAGTCGGCAGGGCGTGCAGAGGGATCTGCTTCCGATCGTTGAAGGCAGTGCCATCAACACCAAGCACGGTGTCGTCCACAGCGATCAGATCCTGTTCATCGCCGCCGGCGCCTTTCACGGGACCTCCGTAAGCGATCTCATGCCCGAACTTCAGGGACGTTTCCCGATCCGGGTCGAACTCGATGCGCTGACCCGAGACGACTTCCGGCGAATCCTGACAGAGCCGGATGCGGCCATCACCAAACAGCAATGTGCGTTGCTCGGCACGGAATCGCTGGAGATCAGGTTCACCGACGACTCACTCGATGCCCTGGCTGAACTGGCAGCGGAAGCCAATGCCACTCTCGAGAACATCGGTGCCCGCCGATTGATGACGGTGATGGAAAAGGTGTTCGAGGAACTCGCCTTCGACGCGCCGGATATGGCGGCTCGTGGTGAGACGAGCGTGGAGATCACCGATTCATTCGTTCGGGAGCGACTGGCTCCGCTCCTGAAGGACGAGGATCTGGGACGATTCGTTCTCTAGAAGACCGCGCGTGCGAACATTCAATCAGGAACCGAGCAGGGCCATCCATGTGTCCATGGGTGCCGTCGCACCGGTCCAGGTCTTGAATTGGCGAGCGGCCTGGGCGAGGAACATCGCATCACCTGTGATGACCGTCGCGCCGCTCCGGGATGCCTGTCTGACGAATGGGGTCTCCAGCGGGGAATAGACCGCGTCGAAGACGATCATCTGTTCCGTCAACACCTCCGCCGATCCACCAAGCGCCTCGAGAGGTGATGCCGACGGATCCGGACCACCATCCATCCCGAGCGTCGTCATGTTGATTACAGCCTTGAATCCATCACTGGACTGAGGACCACCGGACTGGTACTCGATGGACACAGGCGATTCCATCCGAGCCTTGACGTCATCGACCAAAGCAAGCGCTCGTTCCTCCGATCGATTGAACACGACGACCTCGGCACCTTCCAGCAGCAGACCGATCGCTGCCGCTCTGGCTGCGCCGCCGGCGCCGAGCATCGCGACTTTCGAACCCTTGAGCGTCATCACCTGCCGCAATGGTCCGACAACGCCTTCAGTATCCGTGTTGTCAGCCACCAGCGAACCGTCGGGCAGCACGACCAGCGTGTTGGCGGAGCCGCACCGTCGCACCATGGGCGTGAGGGTTCCACCCACCTCCTCGACGAATCGTGACAGGTTCTCCTTGTGAGGCGAGGTCACGGCAAGACCGGAGAAGTTGAGGGCAGGCTGATCCAATAGACAGGCCAAGGAGGCCTTGAATGATTCCCAGCCTTCGATGACCGGCATGGGAACCATCACGCCGTCGAAGTTGGCCAGATCAAATCCGGTGTTGTGAAGCAAGGGACTCATGGAGTGTTCGACCGGATCGCCCATGATTCCGAACACGGATGTCGATGGGGAGACGGAGTCGAAGCGGTACTGGTTCCGAAGCTGGTCGACGGTCAATTGTCCGGGTGCCGTCGTCTGCGCTTCTCCAAGCGATGCGAAGGTCAGCAGACCTCCGAACTTACCCGCGAGCACGCGGGACATCACTCCGAATCGCCCCATACAGACGACGATCATTGGGCCCGCAGCCTCAGCAAGCAGCTCCATCCCCTCGAGGGAATCCCGGATCGAACGAGCCATCCAGGCGACCTTCACGACCGCGGCATCATCTTCCGCCCACATGACATCAAGTTGTCTAGCCAGATCGTCCGGTCGGCCTTCGAAGTCGTGGGTCGAGAGCACCAGCCCGCATTCACTTTCCGCCAGAAGCTTGCCGACCCCCATTCGAAGATCACGATCACGACGCCACGCAACGGATTCGACATCGATGTACTTGGGTGCGATCCCGGCCTTGACCAGTGAATCGACGAGCCCAACTCGATCGGATTCGTCTCCACCGAAATGCCCCCCCTCCTCAACCATTCGGCAGGTGAGAATGCAGGGCATGGGGGTATCGCGTACCAGCGCATGGCAGGCCTTGTGCCCCGCCGCTTCGACCGCCAGCTCATCCACGCGCCACTCGACCAGCTGGGCACCCTCGCTTGCGGCAGCTCGAGCCTGCTCGATCGCCGAGGCGACCTCGGCTGGATCATTGACCTGGATGGAAATGGTGATGAGCGACACATGAGGATGGTACCGACGTAGACTCGGCAGCATGAATGCCGACGAACTGACCATGCTGAAAAAAGCCGCCGATCACCTGCACTCCTGGACAAGCGGTGATCTGAGATTCGATGAACACATCAGGCCCGTGAAATACGTCTTCGCTCCCGATGGCAGACTCGTGCTCCCGATGATGGTGGCCATGCTTCAGGCGACCGAAACCGTCGTACACGTGCCCAGAGCCGATGAAACCGCCATGGAACTTCTGGTGAGCCCGTTCGAATTCGACGAGGAGGGACCCGATGGTGGGCTGGCGGACAGATGGAGGATCTACCACGGTGATCCACCGGATGTCCATTGGGCCTGCCTGTCCATCGATCTGGCAAGATTCCACGGGATGGTCATAGACGGTGAAGCCCTTCAGCAATCCAATCCGTTTGCATCGGTCGAACCGGGAATCTGCGGGGAACTGAACCGTGAACATGTCGATCAGGTTCGGGCGACACTGCTCAAGGTCCTGGATGTCGACACGGAGGAACCGCGGGTCGTCGGCCTCGATCCACGCGGAATCGATGTACGGGCGAGATTCGATGTGGTACGGCTTGCATTCGATCGCGTTCTGGAGGATGAGGACGACATCCGTACCGCCGCTCTTGAACTCATCAGTTGAACCAACAGGCGATCAACTTCCGCGGAGATGATCCACGACGTCACTGCTCCCCAGCCCGGGACGGTGGGCCAGCACGCGGCACTCGATCCCGAGCTGCTTGACCAGCGCGTGTTCATTGATCTCCTCCGGCGAATAGTCGCCACCCTTGACGAAGAGATCGGGCATCACGGATTCGATCAGTCGATGCGAGGTTGGCTCCTCGAAGGCGATCACATAGTCGACACAGGCGAGCTCCGAGAGAATGGCCATTCGATCGTCGAGTCCGTAGACGGGCCGACCGGATCCTTTCATAGAAGCAACCTGCTCATCGACGTTGACCCCCACAACCAGGACATCGCCCTGGTTCTTGGCGTCACGAAGGTAGGCGACATGACCGGCATGGATCACATCGAAGCAGCCATTTGTCAGAACGATCGTGTGGCCGGCCTGCCTGTGGACCGCCAGTTCCAACGCCAGTTCATCGTCACTTCGAACCTTGTCCGCCAACGGCTTCTGGCGGCGGAGAATCTCTCGCTGGACTTCCGCCAGTGGAATGGGTCGTGTCCCGAAGCAGGCGACTTCAAGTCCGGCCGCGGCATTGGCAAATCTCGTGGCATCGGCCCAATCAAGCCGATTCGCACGAGCCGCCGCGATGGCGGCGATGACGACATCGCCGGCACCAGTCACGTCGTACACGGCCTGCGCTTCCGTTGGAATGACGCATGGCTCCTGACCGTTCGCCAGAAGGAGAGCGCCGTCCTTGTCGAGCGTCAGGATGATCGCCTCGCATTCGAGCTGCGTCGACAACGTCGTCGCCATGTCGACGGGCGAGGATGATTCACCGCCGGTCGCCAGCTCGGCTTCGGTACGATTGGGTGTGATGGAAGTTGCCGAACGGTACTTGGAGTAGTCCTCGAGCAAGGCGGGATCGACGATGACGTCGACGCCTGCAGATCTGGCCGCTGCTATGACGGCCTGACAAATGGCTGGAGTGCAGACGCCCTTGTTGTAGTCCTCGAGGCAGACGACATCGACCTCCTTCATTCTGGACTCGATCAGGGATTGAAGTGAATGCTCGATGTCGACTTCGAGTGGCTTGCTGGATTCGATGTCCAGACGAAACATCTTCTGGGGATGTCGATGCTGGGCAAGCCCCACGAGACTGCGCTTGACCGTCGTGGGTCGGCTGGCGTCCTCAAGCAGACCATTCGTATCGATGCCGTTTTCCTGCAGACAAGATCGAAGATAATCGGCAGCCGGATCCTTGCCGACGACACCGCAACAGAGCACTTCACCACCAAGTGCGGCCAGGCAGCGTGCGACATGCGCCGCCCCCCCGGCCGATCGCTCCTCGTGCTCGGCCTTCAGCACCGGGACGGGCGCATCCGGACTGAGTCGGCCGGCATCTCCATGAACGATCTCATCGAGCATGAAATCACCGACGAGCATCGCCCGGAAAGTGGAGAGTCCTGCAACCTTGTCCAGCAGCGTCGTCATGAAGTCGTTTCCGCGGAGTTCCTGGTGACTGGATCCACGACCGTGTCGTGAATCAACTTGCTGAGTGCCGCTTCGCCATCGAGAAATCTCAACTCGAGGCGAGGTACGACGATCGGCACCTGCAGACGGTTCAAGTCTAGCACTTCACGGGCCTTGACCCAATCCTTTGCCGTCATGAGTATCGCATCGGCATCAAGAACCTCAGATAAAAAGGTCGCTTCAGCCTGACTGAAGGGCTGATGATCACGAGCGGCGCGTTCATGGGTCACGGTGGCCCCGAGCACTCTCAATTGTGATCTGACCGTCGCCGGCGAACCGATCCCGAGCCTGACCACGACACGCTTGGAATGAAGCCAGTCGATCTCGACTTCATGAGTGCCCGATTGGTCGATGACCGTGAGGCTTGACCATGCATGACTGCACCACGCGATCGGTGGGCCCCCATGAGCGGATTCGATCAATGCGGCAAGCGATGGATCGATTCCACGCGAACCCGTGACGATCACGGCATCGGCACGTTCTAGCGACGTCAACGGTTCGCGAAGTCGACCGGCGGGCAGTACGGCAGCCGTGTGCAGTGAATCATGGGCGGAGATCAGGACTAGATCGAGATCTCTGTGCAACGCCCGATGCTGGAAGCCGTCATCCATGACAACGCATTGAACGGCTGGATTCGATGGCAGTTCCCTGCCGAGCACACCAACACGATCACCTCCTACGAATACGGGCACATCGGGATTCTCATCGCGATACTCGAGCACTTCATCGGCCACCTCTCCGGGTTTCGCGCCATACCCACGCGTGAGAATGGATGAATGGACACCGGCGTTTCGCAACTGGCCCACGATCCATCGCACCATTGGCGTCTTCCCTGTCCCACCCACCGAGAGATTGCCGACTGAAATCACCGAGGTGTTCACACGTGTGACACCGTGGCCACGATCGAATCGATCGTTGCGCCACTTGATCACGCCACCGTAGATGCGCGATCCGACTGATTTGAACAGATCAAGCGGGCCCATCATGGCTGTGTACCTTCTGGCTGGACGGTCGGCAGAATCGATCTGAGTTTTCGCATGGGCAATCCAACGATTGTCGTCTCATCACCAGTCCACTCCAGGGGCCAGCCGGTCTGTTCTCGCTCGAATAGGTTGTAGCCACCGGCCTTGCCCTTCCAAAGATCCGTCTCTACGTAGTCATCAATCATCTCATCGGACAGATCCCCCATGACAACACAGGCCGAGTCGCTGAAGAGGCAGCGACGACCGGCTGCGGGCTCGAGAAGGCAGACCGATGTGACGACTTCATGCGATCGACCCCTGAAAGCCTTCAGGATGCTTCTGGCTTCCTCGATACTCCCTGGCTGCCCGATGACCCGACCATCAAGATCGCAGACGGTATCGGCTGCCAGAATCGTGCAATGCGGCACACCAAGTGGCGGTCCGACCATCACGGACCTCGCCTTCAACCATGCCATCGCGGCAGACCAGGCGGTGGCGGACGTTCCCTGATTCGACAGCAGGCCATCATCCACATGCGGAGATTGGACCAGCAGTTCCCAGCCTTCCGCTTCGAGCATTGAACGTCGGCGAGGTGATGTGCTGGCCAGAACGATTGGCTGCGGCCAGCTCATGTCTTGGACTCGATCGGAGAGCGGGACTCGGAAAGAACAGAGTGGACCTGATCAACCACATCGTCGACGGATACCGGCTGCATCAAGGTGTCGCCCAGACGACGATCCCTGTAGTTGACGGCACGCCCCGGGGAGGCATACACGACCTGTGACCGAAGATCGTAGGGGCCGACGATCGCGGGGTCGGTGGGACCGTAGAGTCCGACACATCTGCCGCCAAGTCCGACCGCCATGTGCAACGCCGCCGTGTCGTTGGCCACGGCCACGGCCGACTGCTCGATGCAAGCCATCAGTTCACCCACCGTAGTGCGTCCCGAAACATCGTGCACCGTGACATCAGTGGAGGAACTTATTCGATCGGCCAGCTGACGCACCTGTGATCGCTCCGAATGGCTGCCTACCAGAACGTATCGATCCAGATTCGACTTCTCGATTCGGTCGATCAATGAGATCCAGTGCGAGTCCGGCCAGGCCTTGCTGGGCCAACGAGTGGTGGTTGCCAGAACGCCGTACGGCGATTCGATCCCGAGCTCTCGTCTGAACGCCTCCCACGACACGACGGAATCCGCCGGCGGATACAGACGCATGTCGGAGATCGGCGCAACACCCAGTGGCTCAAGAAGGCCCAGCATGCGATCGACCGTGTGAACATCCGACTCCATAGACACCCGCCGGTTGTATCCCAGCCAACCTGCTTCCCTGGCGTCGCGATGTCCGATGCGAACAGAGGCCCCGGAACACCAGGCCATCAATCCACTTCGTCCGAGTCCCTGACAGTCGATGACGACATCCCAGCGACCCTGCTTCAGAGATCGCATCCACTGAAGCGACTTGATGAGAACCGCCGGATTCGTCGCCCATCTCGCCAGCTTTCGGCGAGGGAAGACGATCACATCATCCAGATCCGGATGGCCGCGGATCGCATCCTCAAATCCCTCCTGCACGACCCATCCAACATGAGAGTCGGGCATAGCCCTCTTGAGGCTGGTCAGGACCGGAACGGTCCTGCAGACATCCCCCAAGGCGCTGGGCCTGAGTAAAAGGATTCTTGGAGATGCCGAATCGGCCGCCATGGCGCCCTCTCAAACTGATTGAAAGCGGTTTACAGGACAATCTTCATGATACTTGAGGTCGCGTTCCGCTCTCGTTTCGGCGATACTGCTGGGCTCAGCCCCGCACCTTCGCCTCCTCCTTTCCCTGAAGCCCGCCAGAATCCGTCATGAGCAGCCTGCCCGAATCATCACGAAACCCCAATACCGAAAGCACCGGCTTCGACACGATGCTCGGCAAGCTGGTCGTTGATCATGGTTTCGTGACGGACGAGGAGCTGATGCACTGCAACAACGAATTGACGGCTGCTCGAGAAGAGGGCAATGCCGGAACGCTTCGAGACACCCTGATCTCCAATCAGTTCGTCACCAAGCGACAGCTCGAGAGGATCCGCAAGGAGTTCGACGCCACCAAGTCGACACACAAGATCCCAGGCTACAAACTGATCAAGAAGCTAGGCGCAGGCGCCATGGCAACGGTGATGCTGGCCGAACAGAAGAGCTTGAACCGTCAGGTCGCCATCAAGATCCTTCCCAAACGTCACTCGGAGGATCCTAACTTCGTTGAACGTTTCTACAAGGAAGGCAAGGCCGCAGCGCAGCTGAACCATCCGAACATCGTGCATGCCTACGAGGTCGGCCAGGCTGGCGAACATCATTTCTTCGTGATGGAGTATGTCGAGGGCAGCGATGTCCGCGAAGAGATCAAAGAGAAGAAGAGACTGACTGAAGACGCGGCGATCGAGATCATGCTCCAGTCCGCGAAGGCCTTGCAGCACGCCCACTCCAAGGGCCTGATCCATCGGGACATCAAGCCCGCCAACATCATGCTGACCCGCTCCGGATCGGTGAAGGTCGCGGATCTGGGTCTGGCCAGAAGTGTCGATGACACGGCTCTGGCCAAGCAGGAGGAGGGACGGGCCTACGGCACCGCCAACTACATGAGCCCTGAACAGATACGCGGCAAGGTCGACATCGGCCCACCAGCCGACATCTATGGGCTTGGGGCCACTTGCTACAACATGGTGACCGGCAAGACCCCATTCACCGGCAAGACGCCTTCCGACGTCATGCGAGGCCATCTCAAGACCCCGTTGCGAGCACCTGATGAGCTGAACCCGACTCTCAGTCCGGGCTTCTGCCAGATCATCGAGATGTGCATGGGCAAGGAACTGTCCGATCGATACGAATCCATGACGGATCTGATCGAGGATCTCGAGCTTGTGAAGCAAGGCGACTCACCGCATTTCGCCAGACCGGCAGTGGATCTCACCAGTCTGACCATACAGCCCGGCGGTACCGCCGCTCCATCCCCCGGCAATCCATTGATCGGAGGCGGCATCGTCAAGCAGAATCAGAGCAGCAGTCTGGGAGACAACCCAATTCTGCTGATCAGCCTTGCCGGCAATGCCATTCTCATATTGATCCTGATACTCGTGTTCGCCACCAGCAGTTGATCACACCAAGGACTGCACGCGATTCGTCTTCCCGAATACTCAGCTTCTCAGTTCAAGAATCATTTCAACTTCAACACTGGCTCCAAGCGGCAGTGCGATGGAGCCAACGGCTGCCCGAACATGCTGCCCATCCTCCCCGAAGATCTCGACCATGAGATCGCTTGCCCCATTGGCAATAAGTGGCTGCCCGTTGAAATCTGGCTCTGAGGCCACAAAGACGCCCAATCTGACCACACCCTTGACCTGATCCAGATCGCCACCAAGCGCCTGCTGAGCGGCTGCAAGCCCATTAATGGCACAGATTCTGGCCGCCTGAGCCGCTTTTTCCGGGCTGCAATTGGTGGGAACCGCTCCCTTGTAGACCAATTCACCATCTTGAAATGGGATCTGGCCGCTCACATAGAGCAAATTACCGACCTTCAGGGCCGGTATATAGCTGGCAACCGGCTTTGGAGCTTCTGGAAGGGCTATTCCGAGTGACGTCAACTTGTCTGTTATTCGAGACATATATATAGGTTTCCTGCTGCCAAATGGCCGTGCATCTTGACCTGTGTGTACTCCACGGTACGCTAAGAGTATCCAGCATGTGGGCTGGGTGTCCGTTGAGCACATTATTCCCACTTGTATTGACCCCGTTCTCATACCTATTTGGTTCTGACGCTCAACGGCAGACAACCCGATTCAGGCCCTGACGAGATGTTTTTTCGCCAGGTGCTTGTTGGTCGTCGATGTGAGACGTCTTTCGCTAGCCCCGGTCATCGCCGCAGGCAACCGATTGAGCGGACCGTACGAACGATCATCTTGATTCGTACCCTTGTCGAATCGGCCCTCGCCATGGTGGTGGAGGTTCCCGGTCCGTATTTATGTTTTCATAAATCATTTCGTGAAACGTTAGAAACCTCGGAGAATCAATCCAATGAAGAGAAAAGCTTTTACGCTCGTAGAGTTGATGGTCGTCATTTCGATCATCGCACTCCTGATGGGCCTGCTGCTTCCGGCCCTGTCATCGGCCATGAGAAGTGCCAAGTCCAAGAAGGAGATGGTTCAGCTTCGCGGCCTCCATCAGACCATGGGCGTCTTCGCCAGTGAAAACGATGGCAAGTTCCCAACCCCGGGCAACATCAGGCGAGACCCCTTGAACGGTCCTGGTGGCCAGCAGTACATCCAGGGCGTCGGTGAAGTGAATCCAATTCACAACCACACCGCTGCCATCGCTTCGACTCTGCTGTCGATGAAGTATGCACAGCCTGAAATCATGGTCAGCCCTGCTGAAAACAACGCTGAGATCGGCATCAAGGGTCAGGTCGTCGAAGCCGATGAAGGCGAGCCAGTCCCATACAACTACGCCGCATGGAAGCCACATGAGGGCAGCTATTGGGACGAGGATTTCAGAGCTCGTCTCGGCAACGATGAAGCCGATCACATCAGCTTCTCCAACCTGACGCTTCTGGGCCCTGCACGTCGCGGTCGCTGGCACGACACTGCTGGCTCCGACACCATCGTC
Organism: Phycisphaerae bacterium; assembly: GCA_002716385.1. Taxonomy (GTDB): domain Bacteria; phylum Planctomycetota; class Phycisphaerae; order Phycisphaerales; family SM1A02; genus UBA1668. Next base: position 202,423 of record PBAX01000005.1, read on the forward strand.
TGGAGCACACGCGGCACCAAGGATGGCGATACGAGCACTGAGGACTACACCAAGAATCCAATCCTCCAGATGCATGGTCCCGACAACACATGGAATGGCCATACTGTCACGGCAGACGGTGCCGTACTTGTCGCAACGAACTTCTATCCAGAACAGTGCAAGTTCGACACGCAGGCGTTGGGTGCTCCCGGCTACAAGCGTGACAACATCTTCTGCCCGGAGTTCAATTCCTCATTCCAGGGTGTCCATGGCGATGAAGAAGCCATGCGTCAGGGCGACATCTACATGACATACAGCTATCTGATGGCTCCGAATGACGACGTCTGGGTATGCCAGCGCACGTACGACGAGCTTGAAGACTGATCGATAGTGCTGGCAACAGCATTCAAGATCAGCTGTATTTGAATGAACAGAAACCGCGCTCCAGGTCCGGTTCCGGAGAACAAGATGCGAAACAAGGCTGAACGCCATGCATTCACGATCGTAGAGCTCTTGGTGGTAATCACCATCATCGGCATTCTCATGGGCTTCCTGCTGCCTGCACTCACTGGTGCCAGGCGATCAGCAAAGCTGCTGGAAGAACAGAGACAGGTCAAGTCGATTGCTGAAGGCTGGGCAACCTATGCCGCATCTAACAAGTTTCAAAAACCGGTTCCGGGCCTGGTGCAGCGGCTCGCCGTCAATGTTGGCGGTGAAGATCGATTCATCGAAGGAAGAGGCCGTGAAAACGGCTCTCTGAACGACCATGGCGCCATGCTTTCGCTCTGCATCATGGAAAGACTATTCGATCCGCCAACGACATTCTCGAATGTCGAAAACAACCCCGAAGTCTACGCGTACAGCAACTACGACTACAACGTGTACGATCCGTATCCGTCGAGTGGCGAAGCCGGCGTCTTCTGGGACAACGGCTTCAGCAACAACCTCGATGGCGAGAATAGTGGCGGTGCTGGAGAGGAAGATGGCTGCAACAACTCCTATGCCATCATCCCACTTGGAGGAGAACGAAGGCGAATGGCGTGGGACAATCAGGCTGGTTCCTCCTTTGCCCTTCTTGGCACCCGCGGCGTAGAAGACGGCGACGAAGCCAACATCAAGGAATCCAACTCCGTCGAGTTCTTCGGAAACAGCGGCCAGTGGCGAGGCATCGTGGCCTATGCCGACGGGCACGTCGACACCACCGAAAACTTCTGGCCTGTCTCCGCACAGTATGAAGAGATCATCGATGGTGAACGGAGTTATCTCGCCGACAACATCTACGCCGCTCAGGCTGAAGCGGCCGGGAGCTGGAATGGCGACAAGATGCTTCTTGGACGCGATTCCTTCCTCACACACGTGAACGTGGTGGAGCAGCATCCCGACTCCCCCACCAATCCTCGCGACATCACCTACGTACCGATCACCGACTAGAGTCACTCACCACAATGACTGTTCGATATTGACACGCTCCTGAGGGATGTTCCTCATCCATCGCTCGATATCGGTGCGCATATGGCTCTGGTGGGACTATCATCAAATTGATGTCGCACCGAAACGCCTCAAGCCGCTTCTGGATCACATGCCGACGAATCATGATCTTGATTCTCTGTGTGTCGGGCTTTGCGTTCGCATCGTCGACGACGATCCCCTCCTGGAGACAGGCTCGACAGGTCGCCGTACTCCCCATCGAGGGCCCCATCGATCAGGTGACGGCGACATCACTCAACCGCCGGATGAAGGAGGCCGTCGCCGATGGAGCGGATGCCATCGTCTTCGAGATAAACACCCCCGGCGGCGAGTTGATGTCGACATTCGAGATCTGCCGGATGATCAAGTACGACGCTCCTGAGAACACGGTCGCCTGGATCCATCCCTTCGCCTTCTCTGCGGGAACCATCATCGCCCTGGCGTGTCGTGAAATCGTGATCTCGCCGGATGCCACCTTCGGAGACAGTGCGCCGGTCAGTCCACTTGGCCCCATACCGGAAGCGGAACGGGCGAAACTCGAATCCCCCATTCTCACCGAAGTCATCGATTCCGCCAGACGTCGCCACTACGACGAACAGCTCGTCCAGGCCTTCATCAGCGTCGGCGTGGAACTCTGGCTTCTTCGCAATGCCGCCACCGGGGAAACCGTCTTCGTGGATGCCCGTGAATACGAGACGATTTTCGGCGAACCGCCCACTCGCGACATGATGGACATCTCATCACCAGTTGAAGGGGAAGCCGCCACGGTCTCTCCGCTGTTTGAAGCCTTGTCATCATCCGCAGAGGAGCCGTCCCAGGACTCCCTGATCTTCGAACAGACGCTTCCATCCTCAAGGCCACGACTGGATGCCGCGAGTGCCGACGACTGGATCGTGGTCGGACAGGTCGTGTCGGACGATCGACTGCTGACTCTGAAGCCGGAGGACGCCACCAGATACGGCCTGGTTTCGGGACTCGTGAATGATCGAGCTGAATTGCAGGCCTTCATGGGCACTGGATCACTGGAGGTCTATGACCAGTCATGGTCCGAGGATCTCGTCCAGTTTCTGGTGAGTTGGCCGGTGCGGATCGTGCTTGTCGTCATCTTCCTCGTATGCCTCTTCGTCGAGATGCTGTTTCCCGGAACCGGACTCTTCGCCGCCGGCTCGGTGGTGTCGATCGCATTGTTGATCGGCGCGCCGGCTCTGGCCGGCATGGCCGATTGGTGGGATCTACTCGCGGTTCTGCTGGGGATGGCACTGATCGCGATCGAACTGCTGCTCATGCCGGGCGTACTGATCGCCGGCATCACCGGCGCCGTACTTCTGATGATCGGCCTCGTTGGGACCTTCGTATCCGGCGACATGACCGATCAGGAGATGCAGCAAGGCATCATTCAGGGTCTGCTGGTCATACTCACCGGGACCTTCGCCTCGATCGCGATCATCTGGTTTGTCTCAAGAACGATCGATCGAGACAAGATGGCCCATGGGTTCATACTCCGCGCCCAGATCGGAAAGGAAAGCGATTCCGTTCCGATTCAGGACACCATCCATGCCGTCAAGATCGGCGATATCGGCGAAGCGAAGACGCCACTGAGACCATCGGGCAGAGTCCTCTTCGACCAGACGCTTCATGACGCCGTATCCTTGGGACGTTGGGTCGAAGCCGGCACGAGTGTTCGTGTCGTGCAGACCGGCCTGGTACTGGAAGTCGAGGCCATCGAATCATGATCCATTTGTTGATATCTCAGGCGGCCGCATCCACCAGCAGCAACATGCTGCTCTGGGCATTCATCCTGCTTGGCGTCGCGATCTTTCTTCTGTTCCTCGAATTGTTTCTGCCCTCGGGCGGAATGCTCGCCATCGTCGGTGCGGCGGCGGTTGTCGGCTCCCTCGTCTGCTTCTTTCTGCATTCGACGACCGCGGGACTGGTGGCACTGGGCATGGGAATCGTGTTCGGGCCGGCCTGTGTCTGGCTGGTTTTCAAATGGTGGATGGATTCCCCGCTCGGGCGACGGATGATTCTCGGCGGCGATCAACTCCATCTGGATCAAAGCGAGGAAGAGGCCCATGCGGCTTCCGCCCATGCCATGAAGGAACGTGCCAATGTTCACGGCGATCTGGTGGGCATGACGGGGATTGCGGAAACCCCCCTGCGACCGGTGGGTATCATCCGGATCGATGGGCAGCGACTGGAAGCCTTGTCGGAACACGGAATTATCGAATCCGGTAGTGAGGTCACCGTCACGGAGGCCCGCGACAACCAGTTGAAGGTCCGTTTACTGGACAACTGAACGGTATACCGGGACTTCCGGCTGCCGATTCGGGATCGGTTGGGATAGAATCCCTCTCAACACACCGAGAGGGAGATGACACGATGCCACTGGATATTTCAAACACTCACATGCTTGCCATGACGCCATGGGCGATCGGAGGAATCGTGGTCGGTGGGCTCGTCCTGCTGATTCTCGTGCTGTTCCTCTTCCAGTACATCGGCCTGTATGTCCAGGCCTGGATTTCCGGTGCGCCCGTACGCTTCGTTGATCTGATCATGATGCGATTCAGGAAGGTTCGTCCTCGAGTGATCGTGGAGAATCGAATCACGGCCAAGAAGGCCGGCATCGACCTCTCGACCGCGTTGCTCGAGTCGCACTATCTGGCTGGAGGCCGCGTGACGAATGTCGTTCGATCATTGATCGCCGCCGACAAGGCGAAGATCGATCTCTCCTGGCCGGTGGCGACCGCCATCGATCTGGCTGGTCGTGACATCCTCGAAGCGGTCCGCACATCGGTCAACCCGAAGGTCATCGACTGTCCCAGCCCCGAGAGCGGCAAGACCACCATCGACGCCGTCGCGAAGGATGGCATCAAGCTCAAAGCCCGCGCCCGTGTGACGGTACGCACCAACATCGCCCAGCTGGTCGGTGGTGCCACCGAGGAGACGATCATCGCCCGTGTCGGCGAAGGCATCGTGTCGACCATCGGTTCGGCCGCGAATCACCTCGCCGTTCTCGAGAACCCGGACAACATCTCCCGAGTGGTGCTCGAGAAGGGACTCGATGCCGGTACCGCCTACGAGATCCTCTCGATCGTCATCGCCGACATCGACGTGGGCGACAACATCGGTGCTCGACTTCAGGCCGATCAGGCTGGTGCCGACACCAAGCGATTCCAGGCCAAGGCCGAACAGCGACGTGCCATGGCGGTCGCCCAGGAAGCGGAATTCAAGGCCGAAGCCCAGAAGAACCGGGCTCAGGTCATTCTGGCCGAAGCCGAGATTCCGAAGGCCATGGCCGACGCCTTCCGTGGAGGCAACATGGGAATCATGGATTACTACCGCATGAAGAACGTCATGGCGGATACGGACATGAGGTCCTCGATTGCCGGAGATGAAGACTCCGGATCATCGGGACCCATGATCAACGATTAGAACCGGAGAGATTGGGGACCAGTCCCCGAGACCATGAGCCTGCTGTCCATTCTGGGTGCGGCAACAACACCTCCAAGCGAGGTGACAGTTGTCGTTCTGATCTGCCTGCTTCCAATCATGCTGATCATGAGTGGCTTCTTCAGTGGTTCGGAGACGGCCCTGTTCTGCCTGAACGCCTCCCATCGACAGAAGATGCGTCAATCGAATCATGCCGGGTCACGTTCGGCGTTGACGCTGTTGAACGAACCTCGGATGCTGCTCATCACGCTGCTGCTTGGCAACATGACGGCAAACGTCCTGTACTTCGTCATCAGTTCATCACTGATGATGTGGGCCTCGAAGAACTGGCTCTTGCAACTGGCGTTTGGCATCGGCTCGCTGCTCGTGATCGTGCTCATCGGCGAGATCGGACCCAAGATGATCGCGTCCGCCAAGCCGGCCCGATTCTCCGCGTTCGTCGCGCCGATTCTCCTGGCCATCCACCGTTTGATCGCACCGATCCGGATCGTGGTCGATGCCGGCATCGTCACTCCCATCAGTCGACTCTCGGGCAGCGGACAACGCAACGACTCCCTCTCTGCCGACGAGCTTGAACGGCTGCTCGTCCATTCATCCAACTCTGGTGTCGTGAATCGCGAGGAACACCAGACACTTCTGGACGTCATCAAGCTGGGCACCATGACCATCCGGAAAGCCATGACCCCGCGGACCAAGACCGTCACGATCCAGGTCGATGAGACGCCGGAGCAGATCCGGTCGTTGATCGAGAAGCATCGTGTCACGAGACTTCCGGTCCATGGCGAGGATCTGGATGACATACTCGGCATCCTGCCCGTGAAGGACTGGCTGAAAAGGACCGACGATCGGACGGTTGCCGATCTCATGGTTCCCGCGAACTTCATACCCGAGGTGACCTCGCTGGAACTCGGGCTGGACATCTTCAGGAAGGACGGCCTCGTCTTCGCCATCGTGGTGGACGAGTACGGCGGAACCTCGGGAGTCATCTCGCTTCAGGACATCGTCGAGGAACTCATCGGCGACATCGCGGAGCCGAACGTCGAGGTATCGAGTCCTCCCCGACCGCTTGGCCCGGGTCGATGGATCATCGATGGCGACACGAGCATTCGCCAGTTCCGCGACTCGCTCGGATCACTGGCCAAACAGACGCATGCCGCCACGATCGGCGGATTGATCACCGCTTCTCTCGATCGACTTCCAAGAACCGGTGATCGCATAGAGGTCGAGAACCTTGAACTCGAGGTTCATCATGCGGATCAGGGACATGTCACATCGGTGATCGTTTCACTTCATACCGAGGGAGCTGGCTGATGGGCACCTTCGGTTGGATTCTCATGGGCGCCTTCGTCCTGCTGGGCGTGATCGGCAGCGCGTTCTTCTCCGGTTCCGAAACCGGCCTGTACACACTCAGCCGCGTTCGCCTCGATGTGAAGGCACGCGAGGGCAATCGCCGCGCCCTTCAGCTCGAGAAGCTGATCGGTCGGCCGGCCTTGATGCTGGCCGTGCTCCTGCTCGCCAACAACATCTGCAACTATCTGGGCAGTTACGGAATCGCGGGGATGCTCGATGCCGCCGGCTTCACTCCCGGCGAAAGCGTCGTCATCAATGCGGCGATCCTGGTGCCGCTTCTGTTCATCTTCGGGGAAGTGCTGCCCAAGGAGCTGTTCCGCGAGAACACCGACAGATGGTCCTACGGGTGCGCCCCGTTGATCGACTGGACCAGACGGGCGTTGTCATGGACCGGCCTGGCCCCACTGGTGGCTTCCGCCGGCAGTCGCCTTGGTCACGAGAAGGGAAATGCGGTATCCGCCAGACAGCGGATGGCGGACCTCCTCCGGGAAGGCGTGCCGGTTGGCGTACTCAGTGAATCCCAGACTGCGATGGTGGACCGGGCCCTGCTGCTTCGCGAACGCAACGTCACCATGGAGATGGTTCCCTGGAACGAGGTGAGCACGATCCCTGCCGATGCCTCGACCGCCGACATCGAATCGCAGACGAACGAACATCCCCACAGTCGTTTCCCCGTCGTCGACGAAAACGGCCATGTGACCGGCGTGGTCTCGACGCTGGACCTGATGCTGTATCAGGATCGCGGCATTGATGATCTCTCGAGAACCCCGTTGATCATCGAACATTCACTGACCGTTCAGGTCGCGCTGGCATGGCTTCGTGACAACAGCCAGTCGATGGCCATCATCCAGAAGAACGGTCATCCCGTGGGCATCGTGACCATGAAGGATCTCGTCGAGGTTCTGGTTGGCGAAATCACGGACTGGTAGTTCGATCGGTTCGATCAGGAACCGGACACCATCGCGATGTCGTCGATGACCAGTGATTCCCGCTTGCTGTACGTGTCGATGTCCATCTTGCCGACGACGTGCACGCATCTTTGCCGGATCTCCCCGAGTCGCTCTGCCTGCCCCCACCAGATCGCTTCGATGGGCTTGGATTTCTCGTCCTCGGCGCCGAGTCGCAGCTTGAGATGATCATCGCTTCGGCCGAAGGCCATCGCCGTGAGCACCCTCATGTTGTTCAGCAGGACGCGCGGACCGGGGTTGCCTCGACCGAAGGGTTTCATGGCGGAGAGCTTCCGAATGGCGGTGGAGCTGATCTCGTTGCGTTGGACTTCCAGATCGATCTTGAGTTCGGGCATGAGATGCGATTCCGGAATGGAATCGTTGGCATGTCTGATGAGCGAGGTGGCGAAGTCATCGAATGATCCGCTGGACACGGTCATGCCGGCCGCCATGTGATGGCCACCATAGGTCTCCAGATGTTCATCGCAGGCACCCAGCGCCTCATGGATCGAATAGCCCGCGATGCTTCGAGCCGATCCTCGACAGAACTCGCCGTCATCCTGCATGAGAATGGTCGGTCGACCGAACATCTCGACGAGACGTGAACAGACGATGCCGACGACACCGGGATGCCAGTCCTCGTGTCTGAGCACGATGGCGTGGCTGCCCGGTTCCGTCATGCCCTGTTCGATCGCCATCTCCCGGGCCTGGGCGATCATCGACTTCTCCACCGCCTGTCGCTGCGTGTTGAGTTCGGTGAGTTCGTGTGCCAGTTCCTCGGCTCGCATGTCATCGGCGGTGGTGAACAGTTCGATGGCGGACGCGGCATGCCCCATTCGACCGGCGGCGTTCAGTCTCGGGCCGAGTCGGAACCCGACCATCTCGGCGTCATTGCGTCCCTTGCCCGCACCGGCGGCGCGAAGAAGCGCCTGCACGCCCGTGTTTCGACAGCCACTCATGTGACGAAGTCCGAAGGAGGCGATGATCCGGTTCTCATCCTGCAACGGCATCACATCCGCGATGGTTCCCATGGCGGAGAGGCTCAGGGCATCCATCAATGCATTTCGAAGTGCGGGACCCACATCATCCGAACCACACGCCTTTCTGGCCAGATGGAGCGCGATCTTCCAGGCGACGCCGGCACCCGCGAGTTCCGTGAACTCGTGCTCCTTTCCGGGCAAGGACGGATGCACGATGGCGGCGGCATCGGGAAGTTCGCCGTCCTCGCGTGCCCGGTGATGGTCGGTGATGATCAGCTCAAGCCCGAGTTCACGAGCCAGCCTCGCTTCCTCGACGGCGGTCACTCCACAGTCGACCGTGATGATGGTTCTTGCACCATCTTGATGTAGCGCACGGATGGCCTCCGGGTTGAGTCCGTATCCCTCATCCAGACGATGTGGGACATAGGTCGAGATGAGCGCATCTGAATCGATGGTTCGAATGACATGCCAGAGAATCGAGGTCGCGGTTATGCCATCGACGTCGTAGTCGCCGTAGATGACGATCGGTCGTTTCTCCCTGATCGACTCGAGCAGGATGTCGGTGGCCGTCTCGATGCCCGACAACGGATTCGATTCCGTCAACAGCTTCAGGTCCGGGCTCAGAAAGGCGGCACGGTCATCCGGATCGTCCAGACCTCTGGCGGCCAGAATCCTCTCCAGCAGGTCGCCCCCCGCCTGAGGGTCCTGGGGCATCAGCCATCTCTTGGTGATTCCGTTCACGTGGACCAGAGTACGAATGAAGGGTGCCTGAAGCCAGTCGGGAGGCGATGAAAGGGGCTCCTTTCCCGAAAGGTTGATAACTTTGGAAGTCCTGCGATACTGGTCGCCTCATCCCCGGATCCGATTCCGGCTCATCCAACCTCAACAAGGACCCAGTACCTTGTCAGACAAGCTCAAGACCGTTCTTCTCTTTGGCCAACCAGGCGTTGGCAAGGGGACTCAGGGCAAGATCCTCGGATCCGTGCCCGGTTTTGTACACCTTGCCACGGGCGACATGTTCCGCGGGCTCGATCGCGAGTCGGCCCTTGGTCAGGAATTCCTCAAATACTCGACTCAGGGTCTTCTGGTTCCCGACGAACTCACCTGCCTCTTCTGGCAGCAGTACGTCCAGGGTCTCATCGACACCAACCAGTACAAGCCCGATTCCGATCTGTTGCTGCTCGATGGCATTCCACGTAGTGTCGAGCAGATCAAGATTCTCGAGGAGCATATCGATGTGCTTCGAGTGATCCACTTGATCTGCGATGACCAGGAAGCGTTGGTTGAGCGAATGAAGAAGCGGGCCGATCAGCAGGGTCGTCCCGATGATGCCGACGAGGATGTCATTCGGCGTCGCTTCAAGGTGTACCACGAGGAGACTCGTCCGGTGCTCGAGTATTTCGATCAATCACGCGTCAGTGAGATCCACGCGATCGGTCTACCAGGGCAGATCCTTCAGAAGATCCTCAACGAGATCATGCCCGAGGCCAAGGACGCGATTCGCAACCCCTTTGGTTGATACAAGGCGGCCGAAGGATCCCTACTCTTTTGAAGGTATACTGGTCGATTGGCACAGTCGTGGCTGATCGTCGACTGTTGTTCTTTGACATCTGGGGCCGACTGGTATCGACCGGGCAGGGAATGCTCGTCGTTGCGCCTTCGTGGAGCATCGCGACACGTAAAACGGATGCAAATTCATATCTGCCAACTCGCAGTATGCCCTCGCGGCCTGATTAGGCCACGACAGCCGCCACTTGACGCCCGATGGAGTGGCGGCTGAAA
>PBAX01000006.1 GCA_002716385.1 Phycisphaerae bacterium
GAGTTTGGCACCGGACTTCAGAAGCAGCTCAATGACCTTTGGATTGCTGTTCTTGGCTGCCGCAACCATGAGCGGTGTCCAATGATCCTGCTTGGTGTCGTGGACATGCACGTCGGCACCAGCCTTGAGCAGTGCCTCGATGACGGCAGGATGCGTATTGCTCTCCGAAGCCATCATCAATGGCGTCCAGCCGTTGTCGTCTCTGGAATCGACTTTGCCGCCGGCTTTGATCGCGGATTGGATCTGATCCACCGTGGTGCTTTCACTCCAACATAGATCGAACAGGCGCTTGTCCTGATCGGTCAACTTGTCTGGCTTTGCATCTTCTGCCATCGCAAGATTCGACATCAAGGACATAAGCAGACACAGCAAGGCCAGGCCAGAACCAAAATATGCTTGCAGTTTGATATTCATCAATCTCCCCTTTTCTTGAAGGAAGCCTATCAGGAATTGCCGACTGATCGGCTGCCGTGACTCCAACGACCTTCCTGCTGCTGTCAAAGGGCCAAGAGCGTGCCAAGAAGTCCCCAGCCGGGCCATCTGAACGGTGCTCCCTTGATCCAGACACCCGATCTGCCATGATGGTGGGATCACAACTCCACATTGGGTAAGGGTAACCATGAATCGCATCGCTGCTGTCATTGCAGGCCTGTCACTGGCTTTCGTTGGAACATCCACCACCTTCGCGGCCACGATCAATGTGCCCGGTGACTACGGCTTGATCCAGACTGCGATCGATGCCTCAGTCAATGGCGACGTCATTGCCATTGCCCCGGGTACGTATTACGAGAACTGGCTCAACCCAGGCGGCAAGGCCATCACCATTCAGGGCACACTCAACAGCAATGGAAGTCTCGCGACTTCGATCAATGGCGAGAACATCGGCAGCAGCGTGTTCGTGATCCAATCCGAGGAAGACAACGACACCGTGATCAAGGACCTGATCATCACTGGAGGTTCCGCGGATTTCGGAGGCGGCATCTACTGCGTCGATTCCGACCCAACCATCATCGGCTGCACGATCACGAACAACACGTCCTTATATGGTGGTGGTGGAGTCTGGTGCGGCGGCGTCGGCAATCTCGCCATCACGGACTGCAGGATATTGAACAACACGACCGGCAGAGACGAACCTCTGATCTACGGCTCTGGCGGCGGGATCAACTGCTCGGGAGGCAATCCCGTCATCACCGGTTGCACGATCTCCAGCAACACGGCCAGTTTCTCGGGCGGCGGAATCTACTGCTACACGAACAGCTACGCCACGATCAACGACTGCACGATCGAGGACAACTCGGCTGGCGGACAGGATATTCCAGGCTACGGAGGCGGCGTCCACTGCGCAGCCGAATCGGATTTCGAAATCACCGCCACCATCACGGACTGCATGATTCGGAGCAACTCGGCCACGAAGAGAGGTGGCGGGATCTACTCGATCGGAGCGATCTCCACCATCAACGACTGCACGATCTCCAACAACACGAGCCATGATGGTGGTGGTGGGCTCTATGTCAGGGACAGCGATTCCAACATCATCGACTGCAGGCTCCTTGGGAACAGCTCACTTGACGGAGGTGGCCTCTATCTGTGGGAAAGCAACTCTTCCATCCAAGACTGCGAGATTCTGGGCAATGGCGCGAAGGCCGGCGGCGGCATCTTCTGCTACATCAGCAACGCCGTCATGACCAACTGCACGATCTCCGACAATGTGGCCAGCGACCCAAACCTACTGAGTCATGGTGGCGGGATCGCCTGCTACACCTACAGTGACGCCATCATCTCCAACTGCATCATCACGAACAACACCGCTGGTCGGATGGGAGGTGGGATCTTCTGCAATTCCAGCGATCCCACCATCGCAAACTGCGTGATCTCGGGCAATACGGTGTATGAAGGTGGCGGGATCGCCTGCTTAGGCAGCGACCCCGACATCATCGACTGCCAGATCATGGACAATCTGGCCAACAAGGGCGGCGGCATCAATTGTGCTTCCTCGAGCATCCCAAACATCAGCGGGAGCATCATCAGCGACAACTCTGCAACCAGCGGCGGCGGTATCCACCATTCTGAGGATGGCGGCATCAGCATCCTCATGGAAACCATCGTCTGCGGCAATGCGGTTGGACAGATCGAGGGAAACTGGGGCGACTACGGCGGAAACAACATTGCAGATGAATGCCCTGGTTGTCCCGGTGACGCCACCGGCGACCTCTTCGTCGATGTTGACGACCTGCTGTACGTTCTGTCCGTCTGGAATTCGGATGATGCCAACGCCGACTTCGACGACGACGGCCTGGTCGACGCCGATGATGTACTCATCCTGTTGAGCCACTATGGCGAAAGTTGTCCCTAGAACGACATCACCACCCCACCACAGCCCCGGCAGAGACCCTTTTAGGGTTGTTTCTTCCTCGCCTTCCTTTATGTAGAAGACACACCCTTGATCCAGACACCAAATCTGCCATGATGGTGGTATCACTTCTTGTTCCCGGGAGGGGAAATACTATGAATCGCATTACTGCTGTCGTCGCCGGTCTATCACTGGCTTTCGTTGGAACATCCGCAACCATCGCTGACACGATCAATGTGCCCGGTGACTTCGGCTGGATTCAGGGTGCGATCAATGCGTCATCAAATGGCGACGTGATCAAAATCGCAGCAGGCACATTTAACGAGTCAGGCATCCGACTAAACGGCAAAGCGATCACCATTGAAGGGACGCTCAATGAAGATGGTTCTTTGGTCACAATAATCGATGGCGGCTGCACCGAAGAAGAAGCAGAGGATGGAGCGGGGTGCTCCGTGTTCATGATTATCGATGGAGAAGGCCCGGATACAATCCTCAGATACCTGACTATCACTGGTGGAGCAGGCACTAGTGTTTATTTTGGCTCTGATACACCGCTCGGCGGCGGCATAACGATCGCCAACTCCTCGCCACGGATCTCCACTTGTATCATCAGGGACAATTGGAGCTCGACCAATGGCGCAGGCATCCATTGCAATAACAGCAGTGCGAGTATTGAGTCGTGCCTGATCAGCGGCAACGGATGCTGGGAGGAGGGAGGCGGCCTCGCCTGTGTGAACAATTCAAACGTCCTGATCACTAATTGTACGTTTTCAGGAAACGGCACGGCTGATGGTGGAGGTGCCGCCGGAATTGGCGACACGAGCAACGCGAAGTTTTCCCTTTGCACATTCACTAACAATACATCGGCGGATGACAAGATCAGCAACATCTATAATGGACCGATGTATTGTCCTGAGTGCCCTCGAACCGGCGTGATCAGCTTCGTGACGCTGGAGAACTGCACATTATGTGGAACAGGCGATCACATACAGGGACTGATCGCCCACGTCGGCGAGAACCACATCTCCGACTGCATCGATGACGGCGACCTTGATCGCGACGGCGATGTTGATACCGATGACCTGGCTCAACTGAGAGGCTCGCTTGGTCTGTGCACATCGGACACTGATGCTGATGGGGACACCGACATCGAGGATCTGCTTAATCTCATCGAAGGCTGGGGCAATACCTGCACGCCATAGCCCCCCACTAGATTCACAACACGTGAACCCACAGCAACCCCGGCAGAGACCCTGTCGGGGCTGTTTCTTTGAAGAGCAAATCGTGGTTTCCCGTTGATGACGCGCCTAGACTGATACTCCCATGTCCTTTTTCTGATTTTCCCCTCATTAACAAGGAATCATCCATGTCATCCAATGAAACCCATACCTGGCCGGAGCTGGCCATTGGCCTCTATGAGCATCTGACGGGCAAGAATGCCGAGATCATCTACACCTTCGAGAACATGACCATCGGTGTCCCCAGCAGTACCGGCGAGAACGCCAAGAATGCACCGTGGCACCTCGATGGAACGCTTCGAATCCACACCAGAACACACGACGGAGGCTAGAAGGTGGGAATACGACTCAGTGGCGATCTCAGAATCCGGTCAGGTCCGCATCATGCCAGACTCCATGGGCATAACTCTCAACTGACCATGGAATTTGAATCGCTGGGCGGCCTTAGACAGCTGCATGGACGACTGCCGAAGCCGATTCCGTTGGGAGGAACTCCGGATACCGACCCCGTGACCATCCATGTACGGGTCAGAGGAACGCTCGTGGCCACGGCCACGATGGCCAATGGACGTTTCAAGATCAGGAAACACTGGTTGGGCATCATCCGCAGTCTCTTCCAATGAAGCCTGTTTGAAGCCGCATGATGACCGATACTTCAATCCGATCCATTGGTGGAGGGATGACTGCTGGCGAGGAAGCAACCTGGCGGCATCAGCAAGATACGCCCGGCTGGGCCATCGACATGGTGTGGCGTGATCTGCTCTTCATGCATTGGCCGGTGGATGTCGACCGACTCCAATCACTTCTCCCTGAAGGTCTCGAAGCCGACACTCACGATGGCCGAGCGTGGATAGGACTCGTCCCCTTCACGATGGATCGTGTCAGGATGTGGTCACTGCCACGCATACCAGGTTTCACCCGCTTCCATGAATGCAACGTGCGAACCTACGTGAAGTGCAAGGGAATACCCGGCGTATGGTTCTTCAGTCTCGATGCCGCCAATCCACTGGCGGTCTGGACAGCGCGGCTGATCTGGAAACTCAACTACGTGTTCGCCAGATTCAAGGTCAGCCACGAGGAGGACCACTGCACCTATCAGGTCCGACGTCCATCCGGGGTGGGCAGTCGAATCCAATGGCGGGTCGGCAAGGAGCTGCCCACATCGCAACCCGGAACACTCGAACATTTTCTCACCGAACGCTACTGCCTCTACTCAGCCTCGCGTGGACGGATCTGGCGCGGAATCGTCCATCATGACCCATGGCAGCTATGCGAAGCCGAGGTGCCGGAACTGCATGACCAACTGGTGTCGTGCGTGGGTATCGACGTTCGGGGCGATCCGATCTGCCATGCCGCCAAACCGGTCCATGTACATGGCTGGCCGATCAGGAGAATTCGGTGATCGCAGCCGAATTTCTAACTCGAGTTTTCCAACCAATTTGATTCGACAACACTCGGGAAACAGAATGTAGAAAGTGGAAATCAAGCACATCCGCAAGTTTCAATGAATATTTGAACCATTGATTCTCTGAGGATCTGACCAGAACACTGGAACCAGAACTCGTCCTGCAGCCGTATCTATTAATGCTTGTCCCCCGAAGCATTCAACAAGGTCTTTCATGCGACTGTTCATACTCCTCTCAATTGCCGTGCTGGTTGCCACATCTGGATACACCAGTCCCCCACGTCCCGTGTCACGATCCCTGTCATCGATGGAAATCGGACAGACGACCACATGCACCGAATCGCACAATGCATGTGAACGAGTCTATTTGACACGCGATGCCGACCAGACCTTCATCATGGTGGATCCCAATGGCGACTCCGATGAAGATGGGGTGATCAACCTTCTTGATCTGTATCCGGATGATGCCGAACGATGGTTTGAATTCGCACCTGTCGACGTCACGGAGGACATCGAATCTTCAGGCCGACTGGATCCCAGGGAACTGGAAACCGGACCGGATGACCACCCCCTGCTGCTCTGAAGCTCCACCGATGGCCCGAAGGAATTCGACGCCCTGAGCAAGACCAACCTCGGAGCAGTCATGGCCGGCAGGACATCCTGGATCACATCCTGCTCGGCCAGGGGGTCCGCCCCGTGCATCTCCGGATCAGATCGACTCAAATCATTTCAAAGGTCATTTATCTCTAGACTGCAACGTGGTCGATAGGGAACATCACGGTGTCGACAGTCGAATCGCCGTGTGAGCATCATGTCTCTCTCTGGACCATCCCGGTTTCAAGGGCCCCGGAAGCCCGATTATTCCGGAACCGGTGATTGAATACCCATGACATTCCATGATCTGCAGCTGGCGAAGCCCATCCTCCGCGCCATCGAACTGGAGGGCTACACCGATCCAACCCCGATTCAGGAAAAGTCGATTCCGATCATTCTCGAGGGCCGCGATGTCCTGGGTTGCGCCCAGACCGGAACCGGCAAGACCGGCGCCTTCGCGATGCCGATCCTCCATCGAATCGCCGAGAACATGCCGGCACCGAAATCGAGACAGGGTCAGAAGCAACGGGGGAAACGAGGCAAGACCGGACGACACCCCAGCGCACTCGTGCTGTGTCCCACTCGCGAACTGGCCAGTCAGATACACGAAAGCTTCACCACCTACGGGAAGAAACTGCATCTGGACTGCACCACCATCTTCGGTGGGGTCAGTCAGCACTGGCAGGTGCGAGCACTGGATCGCGGAGTCGACATCGCCGTGGCCACGCCGGGACGACTGCTCGATCTCATGAATCAGGGCCTGGTCAATCTCAAGTCGGTCGAGTTCCTCGTTCTCGATGAGGCCGATCGAATGCTCGACATGGGCTTCATCGATGACATTCGAAAGATCATCAAGCGGCTCCCGATCAGAAGACAGACACTTCTGTTCTCCGCGACGATGCCCACCGAAATACAGAAGCTGGCGGATTCCATCCTTCACGAACCGGAATTCATCAAGGTCGATCCCGTCGCCTCCCCGGCCGAATTGATCCAGCAGTCCGTCTACATGGTCCCGAAGAACCGGAAACCGGCGCTCATCACCAAGCTCCTGAAGAGTCAGCCCAATGGACGAACCCTCATCTTCACTCGGACCAAGCATGGTGCCGACCGACTGGTGAAGATACTGCGCAAGGCAGACATCAATTCCGAAGCCATTCATGGAAACAAGACCCAGAATGCCCGGACCCGGGCGCTTGGCGCCTTCAAGAATGGTCGTGTGGCGATCCTGATCGCGACGGACATAGCTTCCCGTGGCATCGACGTCGACGAAATCACGCATGTCTTCAACTACGACCTGCCCACGGTCGCCGAGACCTACGTGCATCGCATCGGCCGAACCGCGCGGGCGGGCGCCTCCGGAACCGCCATCTCATTCTGCGATCCGGATCAGATCAAGCTTCTTCGCGACATCGAACAACTCATGGAGATGAACATCGATGTCGCGACCGATGCCCCCGAGTTCAGCTTCGAGCCAAGCACCGACGGGGACGAGAAGCAACCGGGAAGAAAGACACGAGGTGGCCGCAAGCGGGCACCATCCAGAAGCTCCGGCAAGAAGAAGCCCGCCGCCCGTGGGCGTCGACGCGACGCCGACGATTCCGATCGTCCACGCGGCAAGGGAAGGCCCAGGACCAAGCCGAAGGCCAAATCGAAAACCAAGCCGAAATCGACCGCCAAGAAGAAAACGAAGGCCAAGTCGAAAGCCAAGGCGAAGCCGGGAAGTCGCACCAACGCTCGAGCTGGAACCGGCCCTTCCAAGGGATCGGGAAAGGGCACGGGCAAGAAAGGGCACCGAAAGGGACCTGGCAAAGGTGGCGGCAAGGCGGCTGCGAAGAAGAAGACCCGCGGCAAACGACCCGCCGGGAAGGCCTGATCCTCGATCATTGACGCTTGCTTTTTGTTTGGTATCTGTTAGGGTATTGGGTCATGCACGATGGCCGCCCATTCCGGACCGATCCGACCGCGCCCCCGGTCGTTCGCCCCCTGCTGGCGTCGCGGGTGGAAGCCGGCTTTCCCTCCCCGGCCGACGACTACGTCGAGCGAACGCTCGATCTCAACGAGGAGCTCATCACCCGGCCCGCCGCCACGTTCTTTCTGAGAGCGGGCGGCCGATCGATGCAGGGCGCGGGCATCCATGATGGCGACCTGCTGATCGTGGATCGATCCATCACCGCTCGCCCCGGCCGGGTTGTCGTTGCCGTGGTCAACGGCGAGTTCACCGTGAAACGGCTGCAACGCAACGGCAAGCAGCTCATGCTGGTCGCCGAGCATCCGGGCTATCCCCCCATCATGCTCGATCCGGAGATCGATGCCTGGACATGGGGCGTCGTCACCTACGTGGTGCATCAACCGTGATCCATCATGTACGCACTGGCCGACTGCAACAACTTCTACGCGTCCTGTGAACGTGTCTTCGAACCTCGCCTCGAGGGTCGTCCCGTCATCGTGCTCTCCAACAACGATGGATGTGTCGTCGCTCGATCACAGGAAGCCAAGGATCTGGGCATCGCCATGGGTGAACCGGTGTTCAAGTGTCGATCGATCATCGAGAAGAACCATGTGGTCGTGAGATCATCCAACTACACCCTCTACGACGACATGTCCCGACGCGTCGTCCAGTCGATCACGACGTTCATTCCGGATATCGAGATCTACTCGATCGACGAGGTGTTTCTCGACCTGCAACCGCTGATCAATCGAGATCTGATGGCGATCTGCCACCGAACCCGCCAATCGGTGCTGGACTGGACGGGGATTCCCATCTCGATCGGCCTTGGATCGACCAAGACACTCGCCAAGCTTGCCAATCGAATCGCCAAGAAACGAGCTGGAACGAACGGCGTGTATCGCCTCCCCGACGAGGCACGAGCCAGAGACCGCGATCTGGCATCGACCGACATCGAGGATGTCTGGGGCATCGGCAGACGATGGGGGCGACGCTTCCGACAGATCGGTGTCGCGACGGCGCTGGATCTCGCTCGAATGCCCGCCATGGAAGTGCGGCGGCAGTTCAACGTCATCGCCATGCGAACGGCACTGGAGCTTCGCGGCGAACCCTGCCAGGACATCCAGGAAGTCGCGGTACAACGACGCACGATGGTTCGCTCCCGATCATTCGGGCGCATGGTGACCACATGGGAGGAACTCTCCGAAGCCATCGCGACCCATGCCAGTCGAGCCGCCGAGAAGCTGCGAGCCGAGGACAGCGTGGCCGGGCAGATCTCCGTGTTCCTGCATACGAACCGTTTTCGCGAGGACATGCCCCAGTACCACCGCAGCGGCATTCGGGAACTGCTGCCCGCGACCAATGTGACGCCGATGATCCTCGATGCGGCCCGATCGATCGGACGATCGATCTTTCGCGAAGGCTTCCACTACAAGAAGGCCGGTGTCATGCTCGGCGACATCACACATGGCGGAGGTCAGGGCGGATTGTTCGATCAACGCAATCATGGACGGGACGAACGGCTCATGAAGACGCTCGATCGAATCAACGATCGCATGGGACCGGGCACGCTGCATGCGGCCGCCACCGGGTTGCGGCGTCGGGAATGGCATATGAAACGCGAGAATCGATCGCCCCGCTACACGACCTGCTGGGACGACATCCCGCGGACCCGCTGAGCGATAGACTGCTTCGTAGACATGGATCTCTACACACAATCAGATCTGTACTGCGCCGCCTTCGATTACTCGGTGACACAAGATGTCCGATGGGCCCTCGATACCTGCACCGGACTGATGGGTCGCGTACCTGAAACGGTTCTGGAACCGATGTGCGGAAACGCACGATATGCCGCTGATTTCATTGACATGGGACTGCACTACTTCGGCTTCGATCGATCGAAGGACATGCTTGATCGAGCAGAGGCACGCTCCATGCAGGAATTGCTCGTGGCGGATGCATGTGAATTCGAGATCGACAGGCCATGCTTCGACATGGCGTGGTGCCCGATCAATTCGATACGACATCTTCATGAAACGAATGATCTCATACGACATCTTCGGTGCGTGTCCCGACATCTGGCTGACGATGGCCTGTATCTGATCGAGACCGATGTGGCTCGCAAGGACGGAACGAAAGTGGATGACCGGCCCATCACATGGAGAACCGAACAATCCGATGGAACCGTGATACAAGCCAGCTGGCGGACGATTGAATCGAATCCTGATTGCAGCAAGGTGACGGAGCTCGGGCGCATCGAGCGATACAGAGACGATGATTGCATAGAGATGGTCGAGACGGAATACGAAATGTGCCTGCCCACGGCCGCTCAATGGATCGACATCGCATCACAAGCGGGCTGCCTGCTGGCCAAGGCAGGCATACGTGAACAAGGGCAATGGGCTGGCATCCATCCAATGGAGGATTCCATTGGCGAGCAGAATGAGGCCGTGATGCTCATCATTCAGCCAGCTCACTGAGCAAATCAGAAAAACGCCCCTTTACAGCAGTGCCAGAGCATCTCCTCCGGTTTTCTCTTCCAGAATCAAGGGGATCGCCTGTACCCTGCGGAGTGGCTATTCATGCCATCAAATAGGGGAAAGAGACATGTTGACCGCCGGCATTCTGACCATCGCTGCCATGACCGCCCAGGGGCAAGGCACGTTCAACTACATCCGCCTCGGTGACATCGACGGCATGGGATTCGTCACGGGCACGGACCCATGTGGCGCCGAACTCTGCTGGCCCTTCAACTCCCCGTTCGATCTCCCACCCAACTGCGCATTGGACGGCTCCTGTTCCAATGGCGTCCTCATCAATGCCGCTGGAGATCCGATCAATGTCGATGGTGTCGGAGTCCTGAGCCAGGGCGACTTCCTGCCAGACCTGGATTGCTCGGTCCCCGGCTGCGACTACCCGAACTATGGCTGCCACTACAACTCCGACGAGTTCGACAATCGCGAGCCGAACGAAGTCAACGGACTGGTCTATGGAACCTATACCGAACTGAGTGGTGCTTCAGACATCAATTCCCAGGGATCCGGCTGGACCGATGTCGCTGTCTCCGGAACCGGTGTCGGCTGGAACAACTGCTTCGATGCCCCGTCTTCTAGCTACGTGTGTGGGCAGGGCCAACCGACGTTCGTCTTCCAGTTCGACGTCACCGGAGCCGACCCCACTCAACCGGTCTTCATCAATGCCGTGTTCGGCGATTACGATGTCGACTCGGCAAACGACACGGTGCTGATTCGAACAGCCAATGGTGGAACCCAGCAGCTTTCAATCGCGACCCAGAACAATGGAGCGGGCCAGGACGGCATGATTCAGATGGCCACGGCCACCGTCCCCTTCTCATCGGTATTCATCAACTGGCCCAACAACACACAGGGCTATCTTGAAGTCGAATTCCAGATGCCCAACGAACCGTTCGTCGCCTATGACTATGTCGAGATCGGAATAACACCACTGGTGGTGGACGAAGGCTGTTGCTGCTATCGCACGCCCGACGGCACATGGCAATACAGCCAGATGACCCAGGACAAGTGCATGGAAGTGATGGGCTACTACCAGGGCGATGGCGTGGAATGCGACGAGGGCGCACCCACGATCGGCGCGTGCTGCATCTGGTCGGGCAATGGAAACTGGGTCTGTGAGGATACGGCCGACTGCGAGTGCGACTATCAGGGCGGCACCTTCTACCCATTGTATGAATGCTGGGAGATCCAGTGTGAACCAGTTGGAAAGACCGGATGCTGCTGCTACGAGGATCAGGAAAGCGGCCTCTGGTTCCTGGCCGAGCTGACACCACAGAAATGCGAGGCGCTTGGCGGCAACTTCGCCGGTGTCGGTGTTCCATGCGAGACCGATGTCTCACCCATGGGCGCCTGCTGCATCGAGGAAGGATCGGGCTACTACTGCTTTGAAACCAGTCAATGCGATTGCGAGGTCCAGGGTGGCCAGTTCTTCATAGGGCTCGACTGCACGAATCCCGAAGTGCCCTGCAACACCGGTGCGGAGCTTGGGGCCTGCTGCCATTACAACCGGGAGACGGGTTGCCCCGACTGCATCGTCACCACACTCGACGACTGCGTCGAATCGGGCAACTACATCTATCCACAATGGCAGGGCGTGGGCACGAGCTGCAACGACCCGGGCCTTGATTGCTGCCAGCCATCGGGCGCCTGTTGCGTAGGCAACGCCTGCGTCTGGACGATCCAGAAGACCTGCGATGAAGCACAGGGAACCTGGTACGCGACGGCCACCTGCGATCAGGTGAACTGCACGTACTGCCCGGGCGATCTGGACGGCAATGGCTCGGTCGACATCAACGACCTTCTGGCGATCATCAACCAATGGGGCCCGTGCCCCTGAGCGGGATCATCTCTGGATGATGCGCCAACCGGTATTTCGCTTGCCGTTGTCGGGAATCGTGACGGTATCGATCGATCCGTCGCTCCACATCCTGTACAGGACATTGTGGGATCCGATCTTGGATGGGGTCGCCGTCAGACTGACCAGATGCGGCCTGACTGAACGTTCATCGCTTTCCTGCATGGCACCCATGACAAGCACGCCGGCACCGATGGCGATGGCGGCCATTCCATACCGGAGTCGACGGACTGATTTCTGAAGCTGGGCGATGGTGTTCGTGTTCGTCTCCATGACGATACCTCCTTGTGTTGTGATCGAAGGGTAGCACATGGATGATGCACCAATATCCACTGAAACAAGTATCCTGATATCGACTCGAGAATCCGCCGACTGAGGATTGCGAAGATCACGAGCAGGATCAATGTCCCGATCACCTCTTGCAGATTTCAAACCGCTTGATGAACTGCCCGAGTTCACACGCACCGCCCTTCTTGAACTGCTGACCAGGGGTGCCGACATCGAATTCAAGAACATGTCCGCGAGACTGTCACCACTGGGAATAGATGTGCTGACGGATCTTTCATGGACGGAGTCGCATGGCTCGGGCAAGAATCGACGGACGGTCACTGTCGAGCGAACCGTCATGTTCTTCCATCGCCCGGAATCGAAACTGCCGAACTTCACGATCACGCACCACGAAGGCTTTCTCGGCAGGCTGTTCTCGAGCCGTTCGGGAACCGTGCAGACACCCAGTCTGGAATTCAAGGATCGAGAATCGTTCAACACGAAGTACACGGTCGAATCCCCCGTGCCCGTATCCGCCATGACACTCTTCGATGATGTGCTGGTCGATGCGCTCGATCAGCACGACGGCATGGATGTCATCGGAGATCAGAACGGGATCATGGCCTGGCGAGACTCGGATGATCTGATCAAGGGTGATGAACGCGATCAACTGGCCATCGATGCCTCGACCATCTTCCTGCCGGTCGTGAATGATCCTGGTCGAGGGGCCGCCATCGCGTCCTCGAATCCCGGCAGCTACATGGATGAGCAGATCGCTCGCTGGAAACAGGATGATTCCTCGGAAGCCAGAGCCCTTTTGAAGAAGCTGGTCACTCGTGAACAGGTTGATGAACTGCTGTCGCAAGCGACTCCCAGACGCATACCCCATTCCATACTCAAGCGAACGCTGGGGATGAATCTCAGCGTCATCATCGCCGGTCTCGTCATGGTGATCTTCTGCGGTGGACTGGGCGTCCTGGGTGTCATCTTCACAAACGACATCTTCTTCAGTCTGATACTGATTTTACTCGGACTGGTCGGATGTCTCATCTTTGGTCTTGCCTGGCGATGGCGACGTCGTCGCCTTCGCATGCTTCGACGTGGCCAGATCGTGGACGCGAGGATCACCAGCATCGAAGCCCTTGATTTGATGGATGATGATGAGGTGTTGCACACGGTCACATTCCAGACAACCCATGGCCATTCCATCTCGATGGACCTTCAATCGGATCCCACGAGAATCGCTCGTGACTTGATGTATTCCGACACCAAGACGAGGGTGCTGATTGATTCCGAAGAGACGGGCCTTGGCGTGTGGCTGGAGGGTTGGGTCGCGGAAAATATCCCCGATTAAGGCCTCTAAACCCCCCTCTCCTCGAATTGATTCCATTGATCCGAACAGGCTTGTTTTACGGCGCATAGAAGGGGTGTACTGAATCTATCTCAGGCACCATTCACATAAATGGCACCGTTATGAACAGCAGTTTTTACAGTCGTCTCACACAGAGCTTCAGAAACATAAAGAATCGTTTGAACGAAAAGTTGCCGTCCAGCGATCTGACCGTCTTCGTCAATTATTCGAATCGAAGAACCGCCATCGATCCGGAAGCGGAACGCGCGTATGTCGCCAAGCAGATGGCCGGCATGCCCTTCTGCAAGTACACATTGCTGCTGGATGCCCAGACGATTCGCGTGGACGGCGTCCCTGAAAACCGGCTTGACGAACTCAAGCGATTCGCGGTCGAGACCGGAGCCCAGTCATTCACCATCCGTGAAGTCCAGTCGAAGGCAGGCTGATCCGGATTCAACGCTGGTCATGAAACAGACACCCCCGGCTTCATGGCCGGGGGTGTCTGCGTTATCAAGGCTTGGGATTTGGTTCAATAGCCCCAGTGATCGAAGAACTTCATCAGGTCATGGATGTCGACCTTGTTGTTCCGGTCGAAGTCGGCCTGGCTGTACTTGGGACAGTAGGTCGTGGAATCGATACACAGTGTGCCACTGCCCATGAACATGCCTTCGTGAAGAGCGCACTCTTCCGGCGTGATGACGACGCAGTATGTCCCCAGACAGCAACTCCCTTCAATCGGGCCCGTACAGGTGATCTTGTCACAATCGACATCGATGCCGGCCCATTCTCCACCGGCTTCTTCACATCCCGCAAAGCTCATCTGGACACAATCGGAACCCAGACAACACGCGCCTGCGGAGCAGATGTCGACGGCCAGCACATTTTCACCTTCCCAGTCACCTACGATGGGCTCTGGCATGTTGCCGCAGAACAGACTGTCATCAATCCTCGGCGCGATGGGCGGACCGAAAGATTCAACATGAAGACCTCCGCCACCTGCTCCAGCAATGTTGTTGAGAAACTCGCAGTCTCTGAAAATGAACTGGAAAGACTCCGAACACCAGCGTTGACTGACACCCCCACCACGCCAGCCAGAGATATTGTCGACGATCTGACAGTTCTTGAGCTTGATGGTGCCCGTACGAGCATCCGTGGCAAGAAGCCCGCCACCATCGTTACGTGATCGGTTTTCGGCGATCAGCGTGTCATCGATTTTCATCCCTTGGAAAGATTGGCCCGGATAAACATGGATTCCACCACCGTCACTCGCCTCATTGTTCCTGAAAGTACAGTCCCTGATTGAAACATACGTCACTCCCGGCCAAACCGGAAGCCCACCACCAACCGATGCGTGATTGTCGAAGATCTCGGTGTTCGAGAGATGCAGTTCACACTCAGCTCCTTCGACCCGGTAATCACCGCTCGCCGAAATGCCTCCACCGAATCCATCCTGTGATCAGTTGCCGTGGATGCGACAGCCTTCGATATGAATCTGGCCGGTTGTAGTAGATCCAAGCGAGATCCCGCCTGAATCATTGGGCCCAATGTCACAGTTGCGGAATCGGACTTCTTCACAATGCTGCTGGATGAAGATCGCCATATCAGACTCGTGTTCTGATACTTCACGTACGGCGCAATTCTCGAAGATCACACTTGAATTCCAGACGGAAATCGCGGCCATAGCGGGCTGACGGATCGTCAGGCCACGCAGAACGACTCCTTCGCTGTCGTCGATGGAGACCGTGGCCCAGTCTGCATCATCGTTCGATGTCAGGATGACCTCCGCGCCTTCCATCGCCTGGATGGTGAGCGAGGTCCTGCCTTCGATTCGAACAGCCTCCTCATACTCCCCAGCCGTCACCAGGACCGTGCTGCC
>PBAX01000007.1 GCA_002716385.1 Phycisphaerae bacterium
GAAAATCCGGGACCATCGGATTGGTCGGTCGGTCGTGTCATCAAGTCTTGATTGGGCATGTTTTCCTCGATTCAATTATCTGGGTCGACACGTGGTGTTGCGTCGTACCCGGACAATCACACGGTGATCCGGTCGTTTCGAAAGGATCACCGACAAGTGATACGTACGAGAATCTCCCGAGTGGCTTCTAATGATAAAAAAGGGCGTAAATGAGCCAAAAAAGCCGATATGGAGCGTTGAAATGAGTTGTTTACCCCATTCTGTAAACACCTGAGAGATTGAATCGATGAACCATCGACACCCACCGGAATTCGCCGGCAGAGATGCCGCCAATCTGACTCCTTTTCTCACGTCGCTTCTGGCCGGTGAATCGTTGAGCGAGGAAAACACCTCCTCCGCGTTCGAAGCCATCATGACCGGTGAGGCCCACCACGCTGAGATGGGTGCCCTTCTGGCATTGCTGGCGACCAGGCTTCCAACCACGGACGAACTGACCGGTGCGGCCCGTGTCATGCGAGACAAGGTGGATTCTCTCGAGACCGGATTCGAATCGAGCGAACTTCTGGACACCGCCGGGACGGGTGGCGCACCCAAGACGTTCAACGTCTCCACGGCAGCGGCGATCGTCGCGGCGTCGAGTGGAGCGAGAGTCGCGAAACATGGAAACAGGTCACGCACAGGACGTGGTTCGGCGGAGGTTCTCGAAGCACTTGGAGTGAACGTGGGTGCACCGAGAGCGGTTCAGAAAAGGTGTCTCCAGGAGATCAATGTGTGCTTCTGTTTCGCGATTCACCACCACCCTGCGGCGAAACACGCCATGCCCGTTCGGAAGGCATTGGGTTTTCCGACGCTCTTCAACCTTCTCGGTCCGCTGACCAATCCGGCCTCCGCGGGTCGACAGGTGATGGGTGTGTATGATGCTGCGTTCATACCCGTCGTGGCGCAGACCCTCGCCCGACTTGGATCGATCAGGGCGATCGTGATGCATTCTGAGGACGGACTCGACGAGTTTTCACTGGGCGCCCCGAGCGTGGTGGCACAGGTCGACGAAGGAAGCATCACCGAATACAGGATAGACCCCGTGGAACTGGGGCTGCAGTCCAGCCCGTACGAGGCGTTGCAGGCCAGGGACCTCGATCACGCGGTTGAACTGGTGCGGAACACGCTCTCGGGTGAGGAAAGAGGCCCGGCAAGGGACATCGTGCTCTTGAACGCGGCGGCGGCGATACATGCTTCGGGTTTGTCCGACTCGATCGAATCCGGGCTTCCCATCGCGGCGCAATCGATCGATTTCGGTGATGCAGGCAGAACATTGGAGAAATTGATCGAACTCTCCAACATGCCGGAATGATCTGAAAACACTGTGAAACAAGGCGATTTCATCGTTGAAAATGGGGTTTCACGAGAAAAACAGCTAAAACCATATGTTTGCGAGGTTTAGATCTGAAAAAAGAGGTTTTTCAAGCTGAAAACAAGCGGTTCTTGAACGACCCTTCTCATCAAAAGAGACCCGTCCGTCCGATAGCTCGAAGACAAGTACTCGTACTCGGTGTTGATCTTGCCGCACGGATGCTGCACAGAACACCGACGCCATTTGGCGGGTTGGCGTTGATCACCTGTCCGGAGAAGAAAACATGAATCCGATTCAAACTGTCAAGGACTGGGCGAAAGACATTGTGGATCTCGCGTTGGTCTTGATCGCATTTGGTGTGGTGGTGTACATCATCTTCGGCCCTGAGCAGGGTTGGTACTTCTCGACAATCACCCAGAACCTGATCGCATTCATCAATGAAATCGGCAGCAACAGCCTTGCCGGCATCATTGCCCTGTTTGTGATCATCTGGTGCTTCGCGAAGCGCAACTGACGCTTCTGAAGCCATCTGAATTTTGACAGACCTCTCGACTTTCGCCGTCGGGGGGTCTGTCTCTTTTTGCGAATGGAAATGTATGGCGCTTCTTCATGAATTCGATGTGAATCACATGTAGAAGTTAGTACTGAATGTTTCCGGAAGATTTCCGTGGATGATTCAGTGCGACAAACACTCTTGAAAGAGAGGCGCGTCACACCGGGCGGTGGACACGACTCCTTCAGTCCCATGGTTGGAATAGCGGTTGCGTGGGTGATCGGAATCACGACGGGCGTTGTGTTCGAATCACCGCACCCATGCATCGAAACCGTAAACATCTCTCTGGTTTTCATCACGATCACGTTTTCACTAATCATGTCGTTCCGGTCGTGGAGAAGGACCACCAGGACACTGATCATCCTGGGAACGTTCATGGTTGGACGATTTCACGCCCACAACTCGTGTCACAGCGTATCCAAGGAACAAGTGGATGTCGCTTCGTTCGATGATTTCAGGATTGTTCACGTAGAGGGATGTGTTTCCGGGGAACCAAAGATGTCATCGGATTCGCATGGAGTACTCGGATCGAATCCGATGCGGGGGGTGATGAAGACCATCCCACTTGAATTGGTGACCATGATCGATCCCATCACGAAAAGGATTGTTCGTTGCTCGAGAATGGATTTGAAGGTTTCGATCAACGCAGATGATCTGATCGGGGTGATGGTTGGTGACACCTGTCATGCTAGAGCCCGTGTGGTTGGTCCGGGACGAATACGGAACCCGGGTTGTGAGAACCGGTTTCCGACTGAACCATTCCTGATGGTCGAGCATCATTCGTTGCTGAATGTCGAAAGATCGACCCAACGTGTTCAAAATGACTGGTTGACCCAATTGCGCAATGCATGGCGAAATGTCGTATCTGATGCACTCGATTCATCCATGATTGGTTTCACGGACCCCGAGGAGAGAGATCTGATCAAGGCGATCGTTCTGGGTGATCGAAATGATAATTTCAAATCACTTTCTCAACCGTACAAGAGAACTGGTACGGCGCATTATCTGGCTGTGAGTGGTTTTGCGATCGGCGTCTTTTCATCGCTTCCGGCTCTTTTCATGCGTGGACAAGGGAGGTTTCTGAAAGGATTCACCGTGATCACGTTCATCGTGCTCGGCCTGCTCGCCATCGATCTCAGATCCCCGGCGATACGTTCCGGAGCCGTGATAATGATGGCGATGCTCGGTCTCACAATGGGACGCGAGTGGTCGAAGATCGGCCTTCTGGCTTTGACATCCATCGCCATGCTGGCCGTGAATCCACGAGATGTCCTCAACCCGGGGTTTCAACTCACTTTCATCGTCGTCGCATCGTTGATGATTCTGAGTCCACGCATGATGTCATTTATTCCACTCACGGAGGGTGGCGGAATCATGAGCAGAACATGCAATTCTCTGTTCATGAGAAAATCGATTTCTTGTGGAGTCGTTGCATGGTTGACCTCGACCCCATTGATCATCCACCACTTCGGAATCGTGTGCCCGATTGGAATCTTGGCATCAATTGTTCTGCTGCCATTCATGTCAATCATGATCATCGCATCCGTGGCCGCGATCATCACAGATCTCATCACACCATCGATTTCGTTCATACCCGGTTCCATGTCGGGTTTTTCGATGAAGATCATCGAGTTCTTGGTCCATTTCTTCGATTCAATCCCTGGTTCGTTCTACCTGGTCCCCGAATGGTCGCTTCTGATGACCATGGCTGCCGAATTGGTGATATGGCGTTTTTTTCTACACAAGAGCACGGTCGAACGCCTGATACTCATCGTTGTCACAATCATCATCTTCGGAATCCATTTCCTTAATGAAAAGAATGGCGAAGACATAGATGACCACGTTCGTATTGTGACCATGGACGTCGGAAACGGAACGTGTCATCTGATCATGACCGCTCGATCCTGTTTTCTTTTCGATGGCGGGTCACTTGAAAGACGTTCGTGTGGTCGAAGAATCATTCTTCCGGTTTTGGAGCATTATGGAGTCGAAAGACTGGATGGCATCTTCATCAGTCATGCGAACATCGACCATTTCTCAGGATTGCCGGAAGTCGTTTCACGGGTTCCGGTGGATATGTTACTCATCGGATCATCCTTCATCGAGGATTCGAAAAGGTTTCCGGAAGGACCTTCCGGAATCATGATGAAAACGATCAAGGAATGGAGGGTTCCATGGAAAGTGGTTCACAAGGGAATGCGGTTCACGTCTGGAAACACCATTTTCGAAATACACAATCCGATTCCAGATGTTCTGAATGCCGAGGAAAACGACAACTCACTGGTCATGTCAATCAAGCGGGTGATTGATGACAGGATCGTGCATTGTTCACTGTTCACAGGTGACATCGAAGATCATTCGATGCGATCGATCGTGGACGACATGGATGGGATTGAAAATCCGTTTTTTCTCGAGGCTCCACACCATGGAAGTGTGCAGAGAGAATCAGCTGAATTCATAAGTGAAGTCAATCCATCAATCATCATCCAATCAACCGGATCAATGAGAATGAGACGTGATGAGTTGTCGAAAATAGTGCGTGAACATCCCGGAATGAGGATATACAGCACGGCCGTTCATGGTGCCATACAAGTTGATTTTCATGACACCGGAAGAGTCGAGGTGACGACTCAATACTCTGATCATCACTGGGTTTCGAACATGACGACACCTTGAATGTTGATGTCATCCATGATGGGACCACCACCTGAATCGATGATCTCGATGGCGAGCGTCTTTCCAGGAATCCTGAGGGCCACATCAGCCGTCGGATTGGAGTCGTTCATCTCGAATGAAGCCAACAGCTCCCCGCCACCGAGAACCCTGATGACCATGTCGGCGTGACGCCTCGATGAGGGTGGCACCATGAGCGTGCAGATCAGACCGAGGTCTGTCTGATCGAATTCCCACAACGCACGAACCGGACCCTTCAATTCGATGGTTGACACATCCATTCGTGTGGATCCAGTGAGAATTCTCGGCTCCGGAAGATGGAATCTCGGTGTGTCACTCGTCTCCTCGAGTGTGATGGGAAATGCACAAAGAGGTGTTATTCCAGTGTTCGCGAAGGCCACTCCGGAGATGAGTGATGCCGACATCGGTCGACCATCGACCTGAAAACCGTTCTCCACGTCGTACAGAATCGAATCCACCATGAATCGATCACCGACATTCGACCAGAGCGTCGAACCCGATTCCGGAGTGATCCTGTTCGCAAGGAGAACCTGATCGGCATTTTCGAGTGGGACGGTGAGAACGGTCCCGTCGGCCTTCTCGATGGTGATGGTTTCATGATCGATCGAATCGATGAACCCGACGATTCGGTCGCCGTTCGAAAGCGACACGACATCATCCATGTCGGATGATTCGACCACCCCGTTCGTCGACGGCCTGGTGAACGAGGCGATCTCCTCGACGGTCATGGTGATCGGTCCGGTCCACCAGTTTCTCCAGGTGAACCCATCAGTTGATTCTTGTGTTCTTCCCGTGAGAACTCCACCATCCACGAGCCGAAGCGCCCCCGATGAGGGAAAACCAGCTGGAAGAGGTTTCGAATCCGTCGAAATGAAATCGATCATCTTGAAGGGAAGCGTTCGAATGACCCCATTCTCAACGGAGAATTGGATGCTTCGTTCATCGACACCCGTGACCTTGATCTCGAGAGGCGGTTGATCGAGATTCTTCATCAGAAGAACACCCGACACACCGGTGGTGTCCTCTTCTGGTGTGATCAGTTCGATGAAAGCGATCATCTCGAGTGGTAGGGACGAGATGGTCCCATCTTCACCGGTGAAACGGATCGAGTCACCATCGATCTCCAGGAGGACACCGGATGTGGTGGTCAGATCCCGTTGAACGACATCGATGGCGACATCGCCATCCAAACGCATGGTGCAGATCAGAAGTGCGATGAGGATGTGTCGAAAGAGGGGTGTGGCCATCGGGTGAACCTGTTCGCGTGATCATTTCTGAAAGATCGGAAGATATCGCTTGGGCATCTGCAGAACGATCAGAGCCATGGCCGTTCCATATTCGGCCCCGACATTGGTGTTGATGTTCCAACTTCCATCCTGCGACTGGAATCGAAGCAACTGCTCGCGAATCGCGGTCCACCATGATCGCCATTGATCGCCGCCCGCGATGAACATGACCTGACTGGCGTAGTAATGGCCGTACAGGAAATGGGATGAAAGCGTGGACATCCTTCCGCTCTCGGGACCGACCGCGTTCTCGAGGTAGGTGATGCCCCTGGAGATCGAATCATCCTCGTATATGCCGGCATAGAAGAGGGTGGCGACTCCGGCGGCGGTTCGTGGCCAGGCGCTGTTTCCCGGTTGGATCATGTATCGAAAACCACCATCCGGGTTCTGACAATCACGGACATAGCGCACCGCGCGATCGATGGTCTCCCTGGGAACCTTGATCCCGGCATTTCGTGCGGCACGCAAGGCCATCACCTGACAGATCGTCACCGAGACATCGGCGTCGTAGGGAATCGGGTTGTAGCGCCACCCCCCCTCCTCGTTCTGGGAATTGACGATCAACTGCACGGCTCGAACGAGAGCGTCTCGAACACGTGGATCCTCACCGTTCATTCCGTAGATCTCACCGAGGAAGAGTGTCGCGAAACCATGTCCGTACATGGGTCCATGCGATGTGCTGTCCGCGGAGATCAAACCCGTGTCAGTTGAGCAGGAAAGGATGAAATCAAGTGTCTTCTGGATCGAACGTCCTCTGGGATCCGGACCGGGCATGTTCCCATCTGCCATCAAGGCGAGTGCGCAGAGCGATGCGATGCCAACATTCTTGCCGTACCGGCCGAGACCGAAGGATCCATCATCACTCTGGGATTCGACGAGGAAATCCATGCCTCGTCGACAGGATTCGATCAATTCAGGTGTCATCTCCCTGAATTCCTCTTCGTTTGTAAGAGGATCTTCGACGACATCCTGTTTCATCGGCATGGGGGATGGATCAACATCGACCGGTTGATCCTGAAACCACGGACCCGAGATCAGAAGACAGAAGATGACTGAAAGTGGGATCACTGGGAGGCTTCCTCTGCAAGTCTTCGATAGTACGCTTCGGTCAACGCCTTGTAGCGTCTCGAAATCGATTCACGCATCCCCTGTCGAATCACTTCACGAACACGATCAGGAAGACGACCCCACTCGACATCGGATTCCTCGAAGAGAACACCCTCGGATCCGGATTGAACGATGTTCACGGCCTGAGGCTGACCGGATGCAGAACCATCGGTCTCAGCGCCTGTTCCTGATGAACCCTCGTCACCCTCTTGCTGTTGACCGGAGGTGTTCGATGGTGGGTCATTCGTCGATTGTTCAGATGTGGAATCACTGGATGAGGATGATCCCGAAGATTGTTGTTGCTGCTGCCGGCGCTTCGCCTCCTCGATCACGGCATCGAGTCGATCGATGATGCTCTTCTGAAGCCTTTGAAGATCCAGACCGAAATTCCCATCCACCGAGATCATATCGGCGGCGATATCCATGTCCTCGATCGCAGATTCGAGATCCGATCCGATCTCCCGTTCCTGCAATCGGTCATCGAGCCTCTTTCGATCACGATTCTCGAGCGGTGACTCGTCTTCTTCAGGACCCTTATCGATGCCGAGAAGCTCGTCGAGTGACCTGGGAGGATCCTTCTCACTGGAGCGTTCGGATTGGGTGGGACGATCATCCTGACGAACATAGATCGAACACACGGGGGAGGATGTGATGAAGAGTGACGTCACGAATGAAACAAGGGTGATTCCGATTCTTCGCATCATGCTCCACCTCCACGTGCCGTCGAGTCTTGATCCGTCAGCTGTTCCATGAGACGTTTTCCGAGATCATGGAGACGTCTCTGCATCACGGCAATGTCTTTGATCGAACCTGAGTCGATGTTGCGTCCGTTTCGAGCCTTGACCGTCATTGTCCGGATCTGTTCCTGGAGTGAACGAAGCATCTGAAGTTCCGCAAGAGGTGGGATCAACGACTCAGGCTGGGAATCCGATGAATCACCGCCGGAACCACCCTCACCACGGGAATCCTGGGATTCGTTCCGTTCGAAGGTCTTCGATGGA
Source organism: Phycisphaerae bacterium (assembly GCA_002716385.1). Taxonomy (GTDB): domain Bacteria; phylum Planctomycetota; class Phycisphaerae; order Phycisphaerales; family SM1A02; genus UBA1668. The sequence continues at coordinate 7,993 of PBAX01000007.1, forward strand.
CTCGAATCCTGATCGAGTGTGGATGCGAGATTGACCATGGAATCCATGATCATCGATTCCTGATCGATGACCCGATCGTTGATGACGGCGTCGGCGAGTGTCTCACTGACAGTGAGGGACCACCCATCGATCATGTCGTGAATTCCGCTCACGATGAGGCTGTTCTTCAAATCGGGATGTTTTTCGAGAAGATCCCCAAGTTGTCTTCGTATCGATTCCTGGTCGACGGAGAGACGTCTCATCCGCATGGTCTGTCGTCGGGTCGGAGTATCTTCGATATTCTCGAGAAGATCCGAGCTTTCAAGGTATATCGAAGCCTGAAGTTCCGAGAGATCCAGATATTCGGATCGTATCTCCTCCCGTCTTCGATCATCCGCTTTCCTTTGAGCGGAATCCCTCTCCGATCGAGCGAGTTCGAGAGCTTCGAGAAGTGACTCGAGACTGTCGTTCATCCGATCTCGAATCAGAACGATCCTGACGGGTCGCTCCCTGACTCGAACCATGACGGATTCCAGATCGGCGGCGGCCTCGAGAATCCTGCGAGCGATGCGCCGCCCTCCCGGTGCGTCCGATCCGGCGCCCAGGCCGACATCCGTCGTGTTTCGCATGAACCTTTCGGTGTTCTCGAAGAAGGTCACGACTCGTGATTCCGATTCGTCGACCGGGCCATCGTTGACACGGGAGAGTTCGATCAATCTCTGCTCATTCGATTCGACGAGAACCTCGATCGAACCGACGAGATCGGCGAGGACCCGGGCGAGTTCGTCCGCCTTCGTCGCGGGATCCTCCTCGAGGTCGGCGACCATCTCCTCGAGAGTCTCCAGAATCTGATTCTGCAGTTCGGAAGCCCTCTCCATCTGGTTCTCGTCGATTCTTCGTGACGACCGTTCCATCTTCTCGGTGAGCTCGGAGCGCTGGGCTCTCGAAGCGGCATCGAGGAGGGATTCGGATCTTCGAGACTGTGATTCCGCCATCAAATCACTCTTCTCACGAAGGGATCTGGAGAGATCCTCCGATTCATCGGCGAGAGAACGTTGCTCGGACGACAGTTGATCGATCGTTTCACGCTCCTCTTCGTTCAAACCGGAAGGATCCCGTCCGACGAGATCACGACCGAGATCATCCGTTCTTCTGTTCACATCCCTCATTGATTCGATCAGATCGGAAAGTCGCCTCGAAACGACCCAGTCATCCTGATTCCGATCGAGCAGGGTGATGAGATCCGAAAGTTCCGCACCGACCTCCTCCTGAAGTTCGTTGATGGAGGAGATCCGATCCCGGGACAGAGGTTCGGAGGGATCGGTCCTCTCGAGTTCGCCCTGTGCGGCCGATGAGGCACGGGCCGCCATGTTGAGAAGATCTCTGGATTGATCGAGAACCTCACGCATGAAAGGATCATCGAGGTTGTTCCTGTCGAGACGTTTTCGAATTTCGTAGATCGCATCGTCCGTTCCGGAGATCCGCCGGGTGATGCGAGCCTGCTCCGATGAGACCTGATCGAGACCAGAGGCAGTGCGTTCCCTGTTCTCACTCTGAAGCTCCTCGAGGCGGATCGCGCTTCTCCTTATGGAGGACACCTGGGACTGTATGTCCGACATGAACTCGGTCTCATCGATGACCTTCAGATTTCGGATGCCAGAGGTCACCTTGGCGCGTTCCGAATCCTCCCGGTGCACATCACGAGTGACCGAAAAGATCTCGATGACATCCCCGACAACCGGTTGCAGCGTAGACATGTCGAGATCATCCTCGACCACGACGATCTTCCCTTGTTCATCGGATGAAAAGATCCGCTCGAGACCGGCGTTCATACGGTCACGTGGTTTCCTCCGGGCGACCACATGGTTCGATTCGATGAGGATGTCGTCTCGGGATTCCGAACGCATCGGTATCACCGCTCCGGGAAGAATCCGTTCATCGGAATCAGGTTCGACCATCACGGTCACCGGAAATCGATCCTCTACGACATCGATGGTAAACACGATCTCGTCGGAATTGAGAATTCCATGCTCATCGACCAATGTCAGAACGGAACCGATTCTCTCCTCGAGTTCCGTCTCGAGGATCCAGCTGTTCGAATCACCATCCACCGAGAAGCTGGCTCCGGATCCGAGCGGACCGAAAGTGGTTTCAAGCCATTGATCATCCACCTCGTCCGGGACGGGAAGTGGTTTGCTCATGTCGAATCTGAATGATGCCGTCGAACCCTCAAGAAACGGTGTGTCGGGTGATGACCTGACATCGTTTCCGGTGCCAAGGTCGAGCTGGACGCTTTCGATGGCGCCCGAAGCATATTCAGGAGGAGTCACGGTCAGCGAGGTCGACCTGATGGATGGTGGATCCACGAGTCTCACCAGGACGGGCGCTGATTCGTGATCATGCGTCATGAAGACGATCCTGACGAGATCACCCTCCAGATCAACCATTCTCTCGAATTCCCCATCAGTCTGTGGGGTGAGAACCACGGCCCGGGTGGAGACGGATCCATCGACGGGTTCGATACGTGCCGTGATTCGAGTGTCCTCCACGTCACCCCGAGTGAGGCGGCTTCTCAGCATGAATGGTGTTCCGCGTGGATGGACCGATTCGGAGCCGTGGAGACCCACCACTGTGGTTGTGGATGGCCACATCGTGGAACCGAGAGGAAACAGGGTTCTGAGAAGACCGGTGGTGGTGAATGAATTCCAGAAGACGAAAGAGCAGATCAGGACCAGTATGGCGGTGATCGCCGTGGTGACGGCGAACAGGGATGGTCCCGTCCGGATGATCGATGAGAATTCGAAGGCCGATCGCTCCATAACCGACCTGGCATCGTCTATCGATTTCATCACCAGAGGGTTCGTGGTGTCTGGATCGGTTGAAGAGAACTCGACCGCCGTCGCCAGTCTGCTTCGAGTAGATGGAATCGCCTTCTCGACACGAAGCGCTATTTCAACGAGTGGTGGTTTGAACAGAACGGCTGGAAGAAGACTTCTGACGACGAATCGAACCAGAAGAAAGAGGCCCGCGCAGAGAAGTGCGAATCGAACGAGAGATGGAACCCGTAACAACGCATCGATCAGGATGGATGCCAGAATCCATGTGATCGAGATCGACAGCATGAACGCCGTCGACCTGATCACGAGGTGACCTCGTATCCTGCGCCGGATGATCTGCATGTGTCCGATGAGGTCGATCATGTCATTCGCACCATACGCCTAAGAGCCCATTCGAATCCAAGAAGAAGGATGAGAACAAGGAAGAAGAACCCTGAATTCCATATCGAAACCCGGATCGGGTTCTCGATGAGGACGTCTCGATTCGGAAGAGCATCGGGAAGCAAGTTCATCGAATCCGGATTCAGAACCGATCCGCCGGTCTCACGGGAGATCAGCTCAAGGAGACCGTGATCCGTGTCGAGATTGCGATACTCCGCCTCCGGCATGCGAACCATGATGGAGGATTTCATCCCATCCTGGAAAAGACGGGATGTCTCGGAGCTTGAAAAGACCAGTTCGAATTCACCTTCGTCCCGGGGAGTCCATTCAGAGGACCATTCCGATCCATCGTTCTCTCGAATCAACTCCACTTCGGAGATCTCCCCGCCATCGAGGTCCCTGACACTGACCACCACGAGATCCTGGATCCGTCGTGACACGGATTCGTCGAAGACGGCCAGACGCATCGTGGTTGGTGTCCCCGGTGATGGAATCGGTGAATCGAGTGATATCTCACCGATTCGGCCGCTCGAATCGATCGATTGTCGGGCCATCAGACGAAGAATTCCCAACCACCAACGATCCGTCAGTTCCTCACCACGACCGAAGCGCCATCGCCATATGTCGTCGAACGAGGAATAGATCACCTGACCGGCCCCGAAACGCATCATCATGACACCGGGATGACTTGAATCATCCTGATCGATGACATTGGCGAGAACCTCGGTGGTGGGTTTCAACTGAGAACTCGCGATCCTCTGGACAGACCTGAGAAGCGACCACCCCGTGCTGCGGCGGGAGAGATCCGGAATCCACCCATCATCAGTCTGCGGATCCACGATGAAGAGACCGAGTTCCGAGGCGGTTTCGGTGGGCTCGACGAGAACTCCACCGGTGATATTCTGAAGGTCGAAGGGAGGAGTGAAAGGAAGCAGATCATCGAGTGAAGACTGATTCCAGGTCGACGGATTCGATCGTCGACCACCGATCCACAGGAGTCCGGTGCCTTCGGATGAGACGCTTTCCGAGACGAGTTCCAGTTGTTCGTCGGTGAAGAAACCCGCGGGAACGTCTCCGATGATGATGAGATCGAAACGATTCATCTCCTCCCGACTTCGGGGGAGTCTCTCGAGTGCAAGATCCCCCTCCTGAGCGAATTCCATGTCGGCAGAGAGAAGCATGATCGAGCTTTCGATCGATTCCTCTCGTATCAGAAGGTTCTTCAGATAGCGGTATTCCCAACGTGGATACCCCTCCACGTACAGGATCCTGATGGGCCGATCGATGACGTCGATCTTGATGAACCGCTGATTGTTCTCCGAGATGAGATCGTCATCTCCGGCGGCCAGTTCCACCTTGAGCTTTCGGATTCCGGGTTCGTCGAGCGTCGCCGTGAGCAGGACCCTGGGATCATCTGGATCAATCACCACGGATCTCTCGTCGAGAACGGTGTCGGTCTGGTCATCACGGAGACGGATGACGATCTCCGACCCGGAGTCGCCTCCAGTCAAACCGAGGGTGACCACGATCGGCACGGAGTCCTTGATGAAGGCGTTCTCGGGGTGATCGATGTCGATGATCCCGATGTCGTTGACCGATGATGGAGATCCGAGTGGCACGGTGAACACGGGTATGGAGTTGGTTTGCAGCCTTCTCAGAAGTCCGCGATCGAGGATGGACGTGGTTCTTCCGTCGCTGAAGAGGATGATCCCGCTCAAGGATCGACCCGAGACCGAATCGAGGAGGGTCTCCATGGAACCATTGATGTTGGTTCGCCAACCATCGGGTGGATCCATCAACGATGTGATCGTCTCACCTTGTTCAATACCCTCATCGAAAGGGAGGGAGAAAGGACTCGATGAGAATCCGTACCAGAGAAGTTCACTTCGATCGGAGAGATCGTTCCAGGTCTTCGCTTCGTCGTCGATGAGGGACATCAATTGGTCATCGCGGGTGATTCTCCCCTCAATTGTCGGGACATCCCTGATGTTGAGTGACGAGGAACGATCGACCATCGCGATGACGAGATCGCTTTCAACGCTCTCCCTTGGAAACGTGATCTGGGGTCCACTGATCAGAAAGACCACAAGCACGAGCGTCGATGTTCTGAGAGAGAAGAGAAGAAGTCGTTTCCAATTCGATTCCAGAAGTCCCCAGTAACACCACGCTGCAAGCGACAATGATCCGATGATCACCAGAAACCAAGCACCATCGGGAAGCGGGTGTTCGAAGGTGAGATGGAGATCGGTCGCGTCACGGGGGATCGTTCCCAGATCGAAGATTCGTCCGAGGAGATCACGCATGACGTGCACCTCCATCCGATCTGATGATTGAGGTCCTCACCCTGTTGTTCGAGAAACGTCTGTTGAGGAAGGTTTCCGCCAGGATCACGGTCATCGCGATGAGCAGAAGCGCGAAAGACAGTCTTGAATTCTCGCGGAGCTCGGAAAGGACGGATTTGATGTCGTTGAAATCAGAGACCTTCCATGAGCCGGTCCCTTCGAACCATTCCCTAACCCGTTCCGATGTGATCGGGGTTGGATCACAGGCATCGAGATCCGGATTGACCGCGATCGAGGAGATGGTCCGACCGGTGGAATCCAGAACACGCCAACCACCGGTCCGAACCAGGGGTCGAAGGGTGTTTCGATTCCGGTCGAGGGTTATCGAATCCCCATCTTCCGAGACGATCTCACGCGCCGACGGTGTTGCCACGTTCAGAATCGATCCTGAATACAGTGAACGAGCCCTGGATTTCAGAGTGGATCCCTTCCGTATCAATTCCTGCATGAGTGGAACCATGAGTGGTTTCACGGGAAGGTTGGTCCATTCTTCGGTGGGAGATGCGCTGAAGAGAGCGATGGAGCCAGCTCTTCGCTCGTTCGAACCCCAGAGTTGGAGAAAGGGTCGTCCATCAGTGCAGAGAAGAAGCCTCTTCGCACTGGAATCGTCTATGTCGAGCAGACGCGAGACCGAGATCGGAGACACCAGTTCATCCATCTCGTCGTCGATCCTCGAGAGAAGATCGGAACGCTCTCCATCGTTCGAGAGTCCCATCGATTTCGTCAGTACGACGGTCTCGGGGTTGAACTTCAAATCCTGGTCGAAAGTCGATTTGAATTCCTCGAGCCAGCCATGGACAAGTGCGTCGGTGGGAGGCGTGAAGAGGATGAACCCCCCCGCTTCCGAAAACCTCTCTAGGGTGTTCCAGCCGGATGATGAAAGCAGATCTGGTCGATTCACGATGACGGCATCGAATGTCTCGATTCGTCGATCATCGATGGACACCGGATCGATGGGGTCGATGGATATGATTCCATCTCGAGCAGGATCGAGAGAACGGGTCATCCACTCCATGGAAGTGACGTTGGAGATGCCCCCATCATCGATAAAGTCGTCCCTGTCAATCAGGCCGACCCTGATGTTCCTTGATGAACTCGTCACCAACGAGTGTCGTGAGACACCGGGCAGGACGCGTTCATCGACGAACGCATCGATGATGGTGGATCCATCCTTCGCGGCATCCTCCGGACGAAGGAAGATCTCGATCTGGATGGATGACCGGTCGCGTCCCTTGGGTATCACAACGCTTCTTGGTGAAGTTCCATCGATGGCGATTCCATCCATTCGGATCATGTTGTTCATTGATTCCGATGAGTCACCAAGTCGTCTGAGTTCGATGTCTGCGATCATCGTGGATGACGAAGCACCGATGTCGAGGGGTTTTCTCAGAGAGATCGAATCGATCGCCAGTAGCGAGACCGGATCGTTCGTGGGTGTCACGGTGAGAAGTTCCAACTTCTCCCTTTCATCCCATCCAAGCCGGTCGATTGGATTGAAATCGAACGGATTCGAGGATGTGGAAAACGACCCTTTCCGATGGGAACCGAACATCACGACGGTGCAGGGAATCGATTTGGAATGAGATCCGATGAGATCACGGGTGGATCTCATGGCCCCCAGGATGTCCGATGAAGTCGGCACGGGCTCGAGTGAGCGGAGGATCTTCCGAGCCCTCTCCTTGTTGAGAGTCGGTTCCTCGATGAGCGCTTCCCCGGATCGAGACGTGCCGACGAGAGCGAGACTCGTACCCGGAGACAGTGAATCGATCAGTTCGATCGCCTGTGACACGTTTCGATCAAGATCGGTGGTCCCATCCTCATGGCGGACACCGGAAACTATTCCATCGTCGATGATGATCACGACGAGATCGTCACCCATTCCGGTGACGAGTGAACCTCGAATGATCGGTTGTGCCAGGGCCGTTCCGATCAGAAGTACCGCAAGACATCTGAGGGCGAGCAGCAGAAACGATTCGATCCGTGCTCTTCGACGATGACGTCTCAAGGCCTCGATGAGAAGACTCATGGCGGCCCACTCGTACGTCTTTCTCCTGTTTCTCAGGAGAAGATGGATGATGATCGGAATCGCCGTCGAAAGGATTCCAGCGACCGCGAGCCATGTCGTCACGAACCCCATCAACGACCACTCTTTCCGATGTGGGAATCCCTGCGGGCGAGAAGTCGTGCCAGAGGTGGACCAATCGAATCGTGCGTGTCCAGAATCTGATGATCGAATCCGTATGCACGCACGAGTTCACGAGTCGTCTCTATTTGTTCACGAAGGACCTCGAGATAGGTCGAACGAAGGGATCCCGGATCGACGTTCACTGTCTCCTCGCCCTCCATTCCGATGAAGGGGGAAGGTGTCTTCAGATCGAACGTCAGTTCCATCCGGTCGAGAACCTGGATGAGCACCAGATCATGGCCGTGATGTCTGAATCGAGAGAGCATCTCCTTGAGTTCCTTCTGGTCGCAGAGGAAGTCCGAGATCATGAAGAACAATGATCGATTGTCCGTCTTCGAGATCGCCTGATCGGCCACGCGTATGTAGTCCGTCTCACCATTCGTGTCGCAAGCTCCCAGCGTCCTTATGATCGCACGCCATTGCTCGCGTCGGTTGGATCTCCGAATGTCCGTGTGAAGCCCTACACTGAATATTCCAGCGCCTATGCGATCCCTCTGTTGTAGACAGAGATGGGAGAGCGCCGCCGAAACGGCAGTGGCATGATCGTATTTCGTCCAACGGGAAAGTCGTGAACCGGCAGCGGTGCCCCCCCATCCGGACTTGGATTCGAGAGATCCGTACCCCATGGATCCGGAGGAGTCGATCAGGAGGATGATGTCGAGATTGGTCTCCTGTTGGTATTGCTTGAGATAGAGCTTGTCAGTTCTACCGAACACCTTCCAATCAAGATGCCTGGTCTCGTCACCCGGGACGTACTGACGATGTTCGGCGAATTCAACGGCGAGACCCTTGAACGGTGAACGGTGCATGCCGTTCATCACGCCTTCGACGATCATCTTCGCACGCATCTCGAAGGGAGCGACCTGAGCCAGCGTCTCAGGCGCGAGATATCGTTCGGCGTTGACCTTGTGTGATTCATCCATGGAAACGACCTTGGAATGCGATGGGGTGTGTCACCCGAGGGATGAATCGATCCTGATCGAATCCGAATCGGAGAGGCTCTCGACGGGCACCGTCCCAAGAAGTTCGAGAATGACATTGTCACTCTGAACGCCATCGGCCTCGGCGTTGAAATTCGTGATGATTCGATGCCTGAGAACGGGAAGCGCGACCGCCTGGATATGTTCAGGCATGACGTGCGTCTCGCCGTCGAGAATCGCTTTCGCCTTCGCGGCCATGATCAGCGACTGTCCGGCCCGGGGACCCGCACCCCAACTGAGGTAGTCCCGCACCATTCCGGGAACGTCGCTCTCATCGGATCGTACACGTGTCGATCGAACGATTCGAAGAGCGTACCGAGCGACGTGATCGGCGACGGGGACCGAGCGAATCATCGACTGGATGCGCAGACATTCCTCTCCGGAAAGAACGACCTCGGGCTCTTTGGTGTCACCCGTGGTGGTCTTCTTGATGATCTCGAGTTCCTCCTCGGCTGAGGGATAACGCACCTTGATGTTGAACATGAATCGATCGAGCTGGGCCTCGGGAAGTGGATAGGTCCCCTCCTGTTCGATCGGATTCTGCGTGGCGAGAACGAAGAATGGACGCGGAAGTTCATGTCGCACGCCTCCGGCGGTGACCTGATGTTCCTGCATCGCTTCGAGAAGAGCGGCCTGCGTCTTGGGTGGTGTCCTGTTGATCTCGTCGGCGAGCACGACGTTCGAGAAGATGGGGCCCTTGACGAATCTCAAGGATCGAGTGCCCGTGAGCTTGTCCTCCTCGATGACCTCGGTGCCGGTCATGTCCGAAGGCATCAGATCGGGGGTGAACTGAATCCTCGAGAAATCAAGTGAAAGAGTCTTCGCCAGGGTCGAGATCATGAGGGTCTTGGCCAACCCGGGAACACCTTCGAGAATCGCATGCCCGCCACACAACATCGCGAGGGTGGTCTGTTCGAGAACCTCGTCCTGACCGACGATGACCTTCGAGACCTCCAGACGGATCCTGGAGAAGATGTCCTTGACGGTCGAAGCCGTCTGCGCCAGATCGTTCTGATCGGATGTGCGTTCGTTGTTCATGGTTCCAACCTGAGAAGACGTGGTTTGCACTCGAAATCGAACGACATCCGTTCATATCGAACTGAGTATACTCCTCGAAACCGCGAAAATTCTCGTTCTTTCGAACCAATCGAAGGCGTTCGACCCCCCGATGCCGGAACTTCCAGAAGTAGAAAATGTGCGACGCGATCTGAATGCGAGTCTCGAGGGACGCGTGTTTCGAGATGTGAGGATACGTCGTCTCGACGTGATCAAATCCCCACGTCAAGAACCACGAAAGAGAGCTTCGAGCCTGCTGGTCGGTGGAACGGCGACGGGGTTTCATCGTCATGGAAAGCGACTCGCTCTCGAGGTCGATGATGGTCGGGTTCTGGAGTTCAGTCTGGGAATGAGCGGCCAGATGATCATCGAGACCGGAGAGCGGGAATCGAACCGGAGTCACGCCCATCTCATCTGGACGCTCGAGGATCCTTCATCCGGTGACTCCCATCGATTGATATGGCGGGACCCGAGACGATTCGGTGGAATCTGGGCCTGGCGGGACTTCGAGACGATGATCACTGAAAAATGGTCTCAGATCGGGTGTGATGCGTTGAACATGAAGTACGAATCTTTTCGTGATCAAATCAAGAAGACGCGCCGATCGATCAAGACGGCTCTGCTGGACCAGGGGTTGATCGCGGGAATTGGAAACATCTACGCGGATGAAGCCCTGCATCGTGCTGGAGTCAGGCCCAGACGGATGTCGGCAAGACTGCGTCAAGCTGAACTCAAGGCGATCTTCACGGCGATCCAGGACATTCTGTTGGAAGCCATAGAAGCCGGTGGATCGACGATTCAAAGCTTCAAGGACCCAATGGGTGGGGAAGGTCGTTATCAAAGCGCACACGCCGTCTACGGGCGATCTGGACAACCATGTGATCATTGCGGAACGAAGATTCAAAGCACGACACTGAACGGACGAACGACCTGCTGGTGCAGGGAATGCCAGAAGTAAATGCCGGACAGTGGTTTACAGTTTATATATCACAGCGAATCGGGTTATCCAGAGCTTGCCCACATGGATTCGAAGTGTGTCGTGACCGGCGGTTTGGTCAGCGCTCTCTTCTTCTTGAGAGAGAGAGAAAGAATTCTTCTTCATCATCACCGTAAGAGGGGCAGACGGTTTCTGGGAAAAACCCACCCATTAAGCATAAGGTCTTTGATAAAAACGTTTAAGAGAGTTTTTCGGGTGGTGTTTAATTTGACGGTTGTGTGCCTTTTACACACTTGTATCTGTCCCTGGTTCATTGATCCGTCAGGTTGGTTCAAGTGATCCGCTTCTATCCACCCTTGATCCGAGTGGTTTTCACCTGTTTGGTGTCCCATTCGGAAACAGATTGTCCACAACCATCATGTTTGTTCGTGGATGGCCGTTGAGATCCTTGGTGGCACAATCAATGACCCGCCCGAGATTGTTTTCGGGTGATTGGGTGATCTGTATTTCGGCCACCAATTCGGAATTCGTGGATCAAACAATTGTTTCATCAAGCAATGAACGCTCGATTCGTTCCACGTCATTCGCCAGGCTTGGATCGTTTTCACGTTTCGAGCTGATCTGTCTCACTGCATGCATGACCGTCGTGTGATCCCGACCTCCGAAATAGCCACCGATCTCCTCGAGGCTGAATCGTGTGTGTCGGCGTGCGAGCCACATGCACACCTGCCTCGGAAGGGCGATCGACTTGTGCCTTCTCTTGGACAGCAAATCGGTCAGTTTGATGTCGTAATACTGGGTCACCGTGTCGATGATCGACTGGATCGATGGTTGGCCGTTGGTTTGTCCACTCGTCATACCATCGTCGGACAACGCTGATTTGGCGAGTTGCAGCGTGATCGGTTGTCCCGACGCCATCGCATAGCCCCTGACTCTCGTCAGGGCGCCTTCGAGCTCCCTGACATTCGAGTCCACCTTCGCCGCGACATAGGCCGGAACTTCCGCCGGAAGTTCCAGGCGCTGGAGCTCGGCCTTGGATTGGAGAATCGAGACTCTCGTTTCGAAGCACGGCTTGTCGACCCGTGCCACGAGACCGCAGTTGAACCGGCTGACAAGGCGCTCTTCCAGATCAGGGATGTCGTTCGGTGGTGCATCGGAACTGAGAATGATCTGTCTTCCGGACTGATACAGCGTGTTGAATGTGTGGAAGAACTCCTCCTGGGTCTGTTCCCTCTTCGCCAGGAAGTGGATGTCGTCGATCACGAGAATGTCTGTGGTCCTGAAGCGAGAACGGAATTCGTTCATTCGACCGGCCTTCACCGCATCGATGAACCAGTCCATGAAGTTGCTGCAGGATGTGTAGCAGATCTTCGTCGAAGGCTGCTTGTTGAGTATGGATTGACACATGGCCTGAAGAAGGTGTGTCTTTCCAAGACCGACTCCGCCATGAATGAAGATCGGGTTGTACGCTCGTCCCGGATGTTCGGCGACGGCCATCGCCGCGGCGTGAGCGAGCCTGTTGCCCGGTCCCACCACGAAGTTTTCAAAGCTGTAATCAGGCGAGAGCAACATCTCTTCCGAGAAGAGAGGGTTCCCCTCATCACCTTCGGCGGAGGAGTCCGAAGGACCGTCGGTTGCCGACGGAACCCTGTCTTCCTCGCTTCCCACGAAATGAACACTCAACAGACGTCCGGTGATCGCTTGAGCGGCCTCGGAGAACTGTTCGGTGCACACTCTCTGCAGATATCGGAGCTGGACCGGTTCGTTGACCAACAACCTCAGAACACCATTGACCACGCCTATGGGTTCGATGTCATCGAACCACTGCCGACACATGCTTCCGTGATGATGTCTCAGATACGTGATCAAATCCTGCTGCAAGGTCACCTCAGGTGAGTAGTCGTTTCTTTGCAGTTGATTTCGTGACTTCTTCATCAGAAGGAGGTCTCACAGGATCACGGGTTTCTTGACGCAAAACAAAGACGTTTCGAAAAGCTTCGGATCAGGCGCGTTCGGCGTGATCTTCGTTTCTCTGATCAGATTGGATCGTCTTCATTGAGATCGATCTGGACGTGCTGGTGATGAGCGATTGCCCACCGACATCACCGAGCTCTACGAATTTACGAGCGCAGGATCAGGTCGTCAACTCATTTGCAGATTTGAATTGATGCCCTGCGGTTTCCAATTGGCGTTCGAATCGTTTCTTGTTCGATTTGAAATCCATCAGGAAATGGGTCCGGTCGACGTGTCTTCCCTTCGAGACGTCCCTGAGGATTCTCTCCGCGAAACCAAGGCTCGTTCTTCTCGAAACATGCGTGATCACAACATGTTCCGCCTCCCACTCGTCAAGAAGATCGACGAGATCCGTCACATGAAGATGTTTTCCGACCTTCGCTCTTTCCTTGTGTTCATCGAGAAAGAAAGTGCATTCTGTGATCATAATCCGGGCTTTTTGGAACAAATCACCCTGCAAGGCCTCACATCTCTTCGTGTCTCCCGTGTAGGCGATGATCGGGAGTTCGATCATCTCGGTGATCTCGACTCCCTCGGTCTTGAGGGTCTTGATCCGATCCTGTGGAAGATCCCTGTACTCGGCCTTGAGTTTGCTTCGTTTCTCGACCACGACATACCCCTGGCAAGGGCTCGTGTGGTTCATCTCGACACTCCTGAGAACGAAATTCCCCTTCAATGGAAGTTCATTTCCCTCAGTGAGTTCGATGATTTCAAACGGCGTGTTCTGGCCCTCCAGCGGAGTCCAACTCTTCAACATCTTCGAGAGGTCGTCGACGATCTTCGGATGACAGATGATGCGACCGGCTCCGAGTTTCTGGAAGTATCTCTGGCTCAACCAGTAAGGCAGCGCCCCCAGGTGATCCATGTGGGCATGCGAGAGGGCCACCGTCTTCCCCGTGAGCGAGGCCCTCGTGGCATGACCCATGTCGAAATTCAAATCCAACTCCGGAATTTGAATGACCGTCTGTTCGCCGGCCACACTGATTCCCTGGATCCTGTACGGGGGGAAATAGAGGTAGCCAATCTGCCCCTCGCGGGGAGGCATCTTCGGAATCATGGAAATCCTCCTACTGACGCATTTTCACGCGACATGGGGTGTTCTGAGAATCCAACTGTATCAGCAGGTCCGAAAAGGTGGGGAATCGACCGAACTCTTTGTGAAGAAACGGACTGAACGAAAGTGACCGACCCACCTGACCGATTGATGAATCAGGAGGCGGGCACTCGAACGAGCTCGAAATCACATGCAGCGACCCAGAAGCCGATTAGCCAGCGACCCACGATTCTCCAGGATGGTCTCGGAGTTTGCGGACGCCATGATCACACGGACCGAAGCCTTCGCGGAGGCGCTCAGGCGTTCGGACATGGAACAGCTCTCCTCGCTCTCCCACAAACTGAAGGGATCCGCTGGTGGGTTCGGATTCGATTCCATTTCCAGCGCGGCCGCCCGTCTCGAACAAGCGACCCTCGTGGCCGAAGCCAACATCTCGTCGGTTTCCGAGCACGTGGAGGATCTGATTCAACTCTGTCACAAGGCTCGTGGTGATTGAATTGGAGGATCCACTTTCAATGTCTGAAACGATGAACGCAAAACAGGACAACACCACATCGACTCCTCCACCACGTCCCACTCCGAGGATGCTCGTGATCGATGATTCCGAACTGATCCATCGTCTTCTGAAGGTCCGACTCCAGTACGAACGAATAGACATCAGATGCGCGCGGGATTCGAAGAATGGACTCGAGTGTTCCAGGAGTTTCGAACCCGACGTGATCCTTCTCGACATCGAAATGGGACCGACCGATCCCATGGACGGATTCGCGATTCTTTCGGAGTTGAAGAGTGATCCCGCCACGCGTGACATCCCCGTCATCTTCATTTCAGCCAGCACCGAGACGATGGACAGGGTTCGAGCTCTGGAGCTTGGCGCGATCGATTTCGTGTGCAAGCCATTCGAAGTCGTCGAACTCAAGGCGAGGATCCGTTCCGCGCTTCGTGTGAGATCCCTGGTCAGAATGCTCTCCCAGAAGGCCAAGATCGATGGATTGACTGGATTGTGGAATCGTTCCTATTTCGATTCGAAGATGGAGGAGGAGATCTGCTCCGCCGGACGTCATGGTCGACCTCTCTCGTTGATCATGTGCGATCTGGATCGTTTCAAGGATCTCAATGACCGACACGGTCATCCGTTCGGAGACCTGGTTCTCGAGAGATTCGCTCAACTTCTGAGCTCCGGAAGGACATCCGACATCGCATGTCGATATGGAGGCGAGGAATTCGCGATCATCCTTCCGGACACCGACCGGAAGCAGGCTCTTCAGGCCGCCGAAAGAATTCGTTACGCGTTGGAACAGGAGACCTGGCCCGGGCATGACGGTCTGGTCGTGACCGGTTCATTCGGTCTTTCCCAGTATCACGTCGATCTCGATTCCGTGAAGATGGTCACCTGTGCGGACCAAGCCCTTTATCGAGCCAAGGAGCTCGGTCGAAATCGCGTGGAATTCTCACAGAGAATCGAAACCGAAAAGCTTGTTGCCTGAATCCCCGGTCCTGCTATCGTCCTGATGTCATGCCGACGATCAGCGAGCAGGCAATCTGCATACGACAGTGGGATTTCTCGGAGACCAGTCAGACAGTCAGTCTGTTCGGACGTGACACGGGAATCTTCCGCGGGATCGCCAAGGGATCACGTCGCCCCAAATCGAATTTCTCCGGTGGAATCGATCTTCTGACTCTCGGCGACGTGGTTTCGATCATGAAACCCGGGCGTGATCTGGCGACCATCACCGAATGGGGTATCCACAGGGTCTGGTGGAGGATCAGGCGCGATGCCGCCGCCAACCGGGTGGCTTATTTCATGTCCGAGTCCTCGTCTCGAATGTTGAATCAACATGATCCACATCCCGCCGTGTTCGACGCTCTGGTGGATGGATTGGATCGACTGGAGGGTGGTTCGAGCCATGACATCGTTCTGACGCGCTACCTCTGGACATTGCTGGTGGAGTCCGGATACAAGCCGGAATTGAAGGTCCTCGAGAGCAACATCGATCCGGAGACGGAGACGGTTCTCTTCAGTCCGAAGGAGGGTGGGGTGATCGATGGCCCCGAGGTTCCCGGTCGATGGCGTGTGAGGGTGACGACCCTTTCGATGCTTGAAAAGATCATCGTCGAGGATCAACCCGATGGCGTGGATCCTGTTTCGGTGAATCGAGCAGCGAAACTTCTCGCCGCCTACATGCGGGAGATTCTCGGAAGTGAACCGACCACACTCGGTCTCGTCTTTCCGGACCTGGCCGGTGGCAGGGTTTGAGGGGTCTCTGATCCGATCTATATCGATCGACCGCTAAACATGCGTCTGGAACAGACCGATGTATGGAGTGAACCACAACCCGGGGGACACACCAAGGATCATCCATGCTCCGTCCCGACTATGAATCCATCCTCACCAACCCTTCGTTGCCCAGCCTTCCCACGGTCGCATTGGAGGTTCTCGATCTCGCTTCGAGAGAGGATGTGGATCTCGGTGATTTCGAGAGGACGATCGAGTGCGATCAGGCGATGTCGGTTCGAATTCTACGTGCGGTCAACTCAAGTTACTACGGTCTCGGCAGACGATGCGGTTCGATACGACAAGCGGTGTCGTATCTCGGAATCCAGACGGTCAAGAGTCTGGTGCTTGGATTCAGTCTGGAACGCGCCATGGATTTCGGCGACGACGAGATCACATTCGATTTCACCTCCTATTGGCGTCGTGGTTTCATAACCGCCAGTGCGGCACGCGCTCTTTCCGGTGAGTGTTCACAAGTCGACACCGAAGAGGCGTTCATAGCCGGTCTCATTCACGACATCGGAATGGTCGGGGCATGGCGGGTTCATGGTGATCGTTATCTTCAGATGATCGACATGTCTCATGGAGATGACCTCGATTTGATCAACATCGAACGCAGGGTGCTCGACATAGACCATCCAAAACTCGGTAGCGCGATGGCTGAATTCTGGAGACTTCCCTCGGACATCGTCGACTCGATCTCGCGACACCATGATGATCCCGGATCCATGGGATCGGATGATGAGATGGCCAGGGTCCTTCGGCTTGCGGTGATGGTCGTCGATTTTCTCGAACAGGATGAATCTTCGACGATTTCCGACATCCAGGACATCGAATCAAGGGCATTCGAGTGGTTCGGTGTCGATCGTGAGGGTCTCGTCAGACTCATCGAATCGATCGTCGACGATGCCGGTGATATGGCTGGTGCATTGAGAATCGACGCGGGACGAATGCCTCCCGTCGAAGCCATCCTGCATCGTGCCCGCAGACTGATCGAGGACATTCCCGGTCACGAGGAGATTCAAATCGACAACTCGCATCAGGATTCGATAGATCCCGTCACGGGTCTTCCCGGAAGAGACGCCCTGGTCTCCGATCTTGAATCATGTTTCAGAACCACCCGTTGTTCGAAGGGTGATCTCGGTTCCGCCAGCATCTCACTTCTCCTCATTGGAATCGACGATGTTCGCCGGATAAACGAGGATCTCGGTGATCTGGGTGGTGATGGTGTCCTCTCCCATGTCGCCGACACGATTCGTGAGGTGACGGATTCAACCTCGGGAACGGTTGGTGTCTACCGTTTCGTGGGTGCCGAGATCGTCATCATCCTTCGTGGAAAGGATGAAACGGAAACCATCGACCTTGGTGAATCGATCAGACGATTCATCGCTCACAAGCCGGTTCGAATCGACGGTCGTGATGGTGAATCCGATTTCCTCACGGTCACAACGACGACCGGAATCGGTTTCCATGGGTTCGGAGAGAACCATCATGCGACCGAAACCCCAGATGCACTGCTTCGTGCCGCCATGTGCGCCGTCACCGTGGGTCGCCGTGCCGGTGGTGATCGAATCATCTTCCACGACGAGAACGATGAACGGAACATCCGTCTCGCGTGAACGGGATCATCCTCAGGACGGGCGCGCTCTCGTGACCACGCTCGGTTCCAGTGGATATTTCATCGCACATGCACGCAGATCCTCGATTGTGATGGCATCGATGCGACGCATCTCCTCCTCGATCGGAACGTAGGTTCCTCTTCGCAGCCATCCGGAAGCGAGTCGATTCACCCGTCCCATCGGCCTCTCCGCCGAGATCACGGCCGCGGTGGCCGTTCTGGCTCTCGCTCTGTCCAGATCGTCCTGAACCAATCTGTCGGCGATGTTCGAGATTTCATCCCTGACCTTGGATTCCACCACTTCAAGTGCGTCATGGCCACACACCGCGAAGGTCGCGAATTCACCGGCATGGTCACGTGGGTCGTAGGAACACTGCGCTTCCTCCGCCAGACCGGTTTCGACCAGTGACCAATACAGGTGGGATGTCTCATCACCACCCAGCGTGTGTGACAGGAGACTGGCCGCGTATCGATCGTCGCTTTCAACCCCCGGAGCATCCGCCAGCATGACCAGATAGGCCTGCCCAAGATCGGGGATCGTCATGTCACTGTCATCCTGAATCATCCGTCTCGAAGCACGTTCCCGGGTCGGAGAGGATGGAATCCAGCTCGAGCATTCCCGGGATATTCTCTCGACGATCTGATCGAAATCGAAGGCCCCAGCGATGGCGAAAACGGTGTTGTCACTCGAATATCGACACGTGAAATACTCGGCGAGTTGATCACGAGTCATGTCTCCGACCGTCTGCTTCGTCCCAAGCACCCTGTGACCAAGAGGGTGGTCCCCATAGAAACGTTCCATCGCATGTTCGTAGATCACCCAGAAGGGTTGATCGTCGTACATCGCGATCTCTTCGAGGATCACCTTTTTCTCCGATGTGAAATCATCCTGCCTCAGGCTCGGTCTCAGGATGTCAGCGAGTATCTCGATGGTGTCATCCATCTTCTCCGGGAGGACATGGGCCCAGTAGGCGGTCATTTCGGAGCTGGTGAATGCGTTGTTCACCGCACCCAGGGCGTCAAAATCCCTGTTTACATCCTCAGCACTTCTTTTATCAGTGCCTTTGAACATCATGTGCTCCAGGAAGTGGCTGATGCCCATCAACTCTGGTCGTTCATCTCTGGCTCCCGTGGAGACCCAGAATCCCCCTGCCGTGGTGTGTGCGGTCGGATCCTGCTCCCCGATGATGACGAGCCCGTTCTCTAATTCAGCATGATGAAATGTGACACTCATGGAGGGAGTGTAGCGCACGAACGGCTAGAATCTGTGGACATCGACCTGAGGGGACTCGATCATTTTTCTTCCAAAATGATCATCCTTGACGAGTAGATGAAGAGATCCAGTGCATGAGTGAAACGGTGAATCCATGACCAGCACATCCCAGGAATTGAACGAGAGGACACGGAAGCGCATCGAGGCGCGGCACCCTCGTCCCCTCGGTGGGGACACCGCTCGATCCACCCGTTCCGATTCCATCGTCCCCCTGACCGGGATGATCATCCAGAACAATGCCGCTCCTGCGCAGCTTTCCTACGGAAAGAAACCCGACTGGCTTCGAGCCCGGATGCCCGGTGGCCAGGCCTTTCATGATCTCAAATCACTCATCGAAGAGTACAAGCTTCACACGGTCTGTCAGGAGGCGAGCTGTCCGAACATGGGCGAGTGCTGGTCCCGGGGAACCGCGACGATCATGATTCTGGGAGACACCTGCACCAGACGGTGTGGTTTCTGCAACGTCAAGACCGGCAGACCGAGCGAGTTGGACAATGACGAACCTAGGCGGGTCGCCGAGGTTCTCTCGAAGATCAATCTCGGTCACGTCGTGATCACCAGCGTCGATCGTGACGATCTCCCTGATGGTGGGGCCCGCATCTGGGCCGAGACCATCGAAGCGGTCCACGAGCTCTGTCCACAGACGAGTGTCGAGGTCCTCGTGGGTGACTTCAAGGGTGTGGAAAAGGACATTCAGACCGTCTGTGATGCCCGCCCGGAGATCATCTCCCACAACATGGAGACCGTCGATCGAATGCACCCTGCGGTCAGACCACAGGCGAGATACGAACGGTCACTCAAGGTTCTGCAACAGTTCAAAGCGAACGGCCTGGTCACCAAGACCGGAATCATGCTCGGGATCGGCGAAAAGGAATCTGAGGTCTACGAACTCATGTCAGATGTTCGCGCATGGAGCAATGCCGACATCATCACCATCGGTCAGTATCTGCAACCCACCAGAAACCATCTGCCGATCGATCGATGGGTTCATCCCGATGAATTCGCCCGCATGAAGGAAGCCGCCCTCGATCGTGGATTCGAAGTCTGTGAAAGTGGTCCACTGGTTCGTTCGAGTTACCACGCGGAGGAACAGGCCGAGAAACTGAGTCCCGAGCGCGCCGATGTCCATGGACGCATGAAACGTCTGATCGAACAGGCTCGTTCCCGTGGCGCCACCCATTCCAAGGTCGACTGAGAGATCGACAACGTGGATTGCAGGATCATCAGATCCATGTCCCCTTCGTCGAGCGCTCGCTTGACGCCGCATCTCCGGTGTTGACCACACCCGCCGGCTCGAAGAGCAGCACGGAACATGATTCAGCCGAGACGGGTCTGTGTTCGACCCCGCGCGGAACCACGATCATCTGACCGACATTCATCTCGACGCGACGATCCCGGAACTCCATCGTGAATCGACCTTCCAGCACCAGAAAGAGTTCATCAGCGCCAGGATGACTGTGCCATTCGAAATCACCCTCCAACCTGGCGAGCTTCACTTCCTGTCCATTGAGGCCGGCGATGATCTTCGGAGACCATGTGTCCTGAAAGGATCCAAGTTTCTGCGCGAGATCGATTCTGATCGGAGAAGCCTCATTCGGTTTCACGAGAAACATCCTTCCTGAAATGCAAAAACCCGCCGTCTACACAGCAGGTTTCCACACTTTGAATCCCCATGGGCGCGATCAGGATCGCCAGCAGACTCCATGAATCGCTCGAAAACGACTCCGGACGCCAATTGCCTTCGTACAGAGATTCGTCTTTTGAACCCTGACTGCGCACGGATTCCCACTTTTCTTGAAACATGTTTTCAAAAATCCCCCAAGACGCCCTCAGGTGTCTTCGGTGGCAATTTTCTCCTGACGATTCGGTTCGGAAATCGTTTCGTCAGCGACATCCGTGGTCGGACTGTTCAGAGCTTCGGGTTCCGGACTGGAAAGTCCACCACCGAGTACGACCAACCAGATGATGGGAACCCAGAGAGCCATGGTGACCGCGGTGATGTTCACGATCAATCGCGTGGTCGGTGAGAGCCCTTGCATGGGACGAGCCAGCACCCTCAGAAGTTTCGACTCCTGATCCATCTCCACTGGGACCTGATGTTCCGAAATCGACTCTTCACCGCTTCCTGCGACCTCTTCGGTGATCGGCGACCGATCGGGATCACCCGGCTCGTCGTTCTCCGATCGATTTGATTCAGCTTCTTCGAAGACTTCGGTCAGTTTCTTGATCTCATCTTCATCCTCACTCCCGGATCTGCTGTCGTTCCTCTCCGGACTCTTCTCGAGTTCGGTGGCGATCGCGGACTGAAGTTCCTTCTCAAGTCGACCAAGATCCGTCTCCGGATCATTCATCATGTCGAGATGTTCCGATTCAACGTGATTCTGCTCTTCGAAGACCGGTGTCGATATCGCGGTCTCATCCTTTTCCCTGTTCTTCCTGGAGACCAGATTCTCGATCTCATCGAGAATCGATTCGACCTCCGCGAGGTTGTGGGTGTGATCCCCATCCTCACCAGGTTTCTGTTCCCCTTCGGGTGGATTCACGGATCGTCTTGTTGATCTCTGTGGCGTCGTCATGACATCTCCATTATCACCGGTGTGCTCGCCGGTGTCGATTCCCGCGCGTGCGGTTCGTTTCGAACCCCCGCTCTCTCAGTCTCAAGCAAAGTGGATGCCCATCGATTCGAGCCCTTGTTCGAGTCCAGGACCATGGCGACGAACTCGTTTTCCCTTTCATTCGGCGAATCCTGCACCCCATGCGCAGAATACGTCGAACAAGGGTGTGGATGGATTCTGCCGCCCCGGATCTCTCGATCTGACGGGCTTTCCGGATCATCGTTCGAACTTCCACTCATCAGGGGGATTTCTCGCCCGATTTCTCCCTGACGAGACAATGAATCCGTCCTGAATCTGGCGATTCATCCCGGGACCCGGATGTGTGAATCACGACTCCTCCGATGCTTGAACAGGTCCGATCGTGGCGTTTCAAGAGCACCACACCATCACGAATCACTGTGATCCTGCCTTGATGCAGGTCGACCACGATTTGATGTTCCGAATCCCCTGTGAGATCCATCCCGGCGCCCGGCGCGACCTCCGGAAATCGACACGCCGTTCCGATCGAAGAGATGACCGGATCATCATCATCCAATGAGATCTCGATGATCCTTCGATGGTCTTGATCCATGATCGAAAGGATTCCATCCTGTTCCACGGGGTATGTGAAACGAATGGTGGATGTCTCGACCCCGGGTGTGAATTCGGACATCTTCATTTGATCACCATCCATTCTCCTCTCGACCTTGCGCCATGATCCCGATGAGATGAAACGTGATCGTCCCAGGTCCACGATCTCGAGATCCCGCCATCTGACATCACATGATCCGGTGTGGATTTGAAAGGCGATGTGACCCTCCGTTCGTGCCAGATCCACGAGATCACCGCATGGAACGCCGTTGACCCACGAACGAAGATGGATTCCATCGGCTTCGATCCTGTATCTGTTCCATTTTCCGATTCTGAAGGATTCTCGCGCCTCCTCGTCACCGAGAAGCGTGTCCAACCATCCCCTGCGACCTTCCTCGTAAATCCCCCCCGACCACTTTCGATCCGTGGTCTCGACCTCTATCTGGTATCCACGCAACCGACTCGTCAGATCTCCGGGATCGTCGATCCGACTGCGTATCTGCCATCCCGAGTTCCCACCGGGTTCTATGAGGACCTCTCCCTCCAGAACGAAGTCACCCCATGTCCTCTCGCTCATGAGAAACGCGTTTCGATCCCCCGCACTGTGACCTCGAAGCACTCCATCCTCGTACTCGATCGTCGCCTCTCCGGACACGAGGTTCCAACCATCCAGTCCTTCGGGGGGAAGGAGTGGTGTCTTCTTCGAGTCGATCACCGATGGAGGTGTTCGGCCCGAGACATCCTGAGCGAACACCTCGATCACGGCACCGGCAAGAAGGACCACAGGGGGGATCAACATCACCATCAAATCAGTTGAAAGTGTTTTATTCATGCCTTCAGGATAACTCGACATGAAGTCTTCATGATTCATCGTTTTCGGCATGCATGCACATGAGATGCTGCTTTAGAATCGAATAATGCGCGGATACGTCACCTTCACAATCTCGGTCGTTCTCGCATTGTCAACTATGACCCATGCTCAACAAGGTGATCGCCGGGGTGAGGATCAACCCGCACTTCCGCGATCATTCGATCGCCCTCCTTCACCGGCCCGATCCGCCCAGGAGGAGCTTGAATCCTTCACGCTCCCTCCCGGCTTCAAGATGGAACTGGTCGCGTGCGAACCACTGGTCGAGGATCCGGTCGCGATGTGTTTCGACGCCTCCGGTCGTCTCTGGGTCGTCGAGATGCGTGGATACATGAACGACATCGATGGAAGCGACGAGACGCGCCCCGTCGGCAGAATCGTCGTTCTGATCGATGATGACGACGAC
>PBAX01000008.1 GCA_002716385.1 Phycisphaerae bacterium
AACAAGAAGTGATCCCTCCATCATGGCAGATTTGGTGCCTGGATCAAGGGATAAAGGGTTCAGTTGGGCCAGTTGGGGGCGTCTTGGCAGCCTCTTGGCCTTTTGGCAGCACTAAGAAGGTCGGTATCAATCACGGGAGCCAACCAGGTGGGGCAGTACAACTGGGGGACACTCTCTCCTCTAGAGCGGCCTTGGTATCTCGTGATGCTGAGGCCGCTCTTGTTAAAGACCCGAATCAATGTGTCCAAGCGCCCAAGTGTCCAATCACTGATCACACTCCAGCAGGGCGGCGATGGCGTTGCGTACTGGTCCCGGTAGCGTGTCCCATTGGCTCACCAGTTGGGCCAGCAGGGGATCCATGTCCCCCATTGTGTGCAGAGACGTGCGCGCGCCCCCTGTTGTGTTCTTTTCTTGATCGTTGTTGTTGCCGTGCTTGTCTGCACTTACGTCACTTTTGGCATCACCATCGCATCGGTCTACGAAACCGAAGGTTCCAGGTTCGAATCCTGGTACCCGCGTTCTGGTGCGCACTTGGTTCCTCGCGGGGTGGGGCGTCGGTTCGCAGGCAGGCCCGATGCCTGCGTCGACGTCACTCGACGACCCACTGCGGGGTCGACTCGTTCCTTCTCCTTGTCCTCGAACCCGCCTCCGAACCTTGGGCCCGTACCCCGTTCGGAATCGGGTGCGTTGGTGAGTCACACGTTGTATTCAGAATGATCAAGGCTCGGGGCAGGGTCCCCAAGCATCGAGCACGGCGAGCAGGTCATTGACACCGACAACTCCATCGCCATCTACATCACCGACAGGCTGATCCTGGCCCCAGTAGCCGATGATGGCCAACACGTCATTCACATCAACGACACCATCGGAGATGCCGGGTCCATCCGGGCCGGAGACATCCTCATCGCATTCGCATTCGTCAAGGTAGCCATCACCGTCGGCATCGCCGCCGTTGGCAATGTCGCAACTGTCGAGGATGCCGTTGTCGTTGCAGTCCGTCTGGGAGCCATCTGCCAGTTGGCATTCATCTGGAACACCATCCTCGTCACAGTCTGATGTCCAGCCTTTTTCGATTTCAAAGTCGTCGGGGATTGTGTTGCCGTTGCAGTCGAGCTCACAATTGTCAGGAATTCCATCACCATCGACATCAGGATCGTTGTCGCAATCATCGATCAGTCCATCGCCATCGCAATCCTCTTCGCACTCGTCTGGTACTAGGTTCTGGTTGCAGTCGTAGGAGGTGCCGTTGTCCACATCGTCAAGGTCAGTAATCTGATTGCAGTTGCAGTCACCGATGCAGCCATCGGCTACTTGGTTGCCGCCACTGTCAGACCAGCCGCCAGTGATTTGATTAGGAACATTGCAGCAAACGGCGGATTCACTGATGATGGGTTTGCTGTTGGTGGAGCAGTAGATCCCGCCGCTGCTGTTGGCCGTGTTTTCCGAGATCGTGCAGTCGGTGATGGTGGGGTTACTTACCAGGCAGTAGAGCCCGCCACCGCTAGAGTTGACCGTATTTTTCGAGATCGTGCAGCCGGTGATGGTGGGGTTGCTGAAGTAGCAGTAGATCCCGCCACCCCGATTGTCAGCCGTGTTGTCTGTGATTATACAACCAGTGATATTGGCATTGATTATGTGCCAACACTGGATCCCTGCGCCATTGCCGGCCGTGTTTGCCGAGATCGTGCAGTTGGTGATCGTGGCGTTGCCTTCAGACCGCAGATGAATTCCGCCGCCTTCTTCGGCCGTGTTTTCCGAGATCGTGCAGCCTTCGATGGAGGGGTCGCTGTTATCCCAGCCGAAGATTCCACCGCCCCGATTGGCTGTGTTATTGGAGATCGTGCAGTCGGTGATGGTGGGGTTAGTGGGGTTGTGCATGCAGTAGATCCCTCCGCCAAAGACGCTGGACGTGTTGCCCGAGATCTCACAGTCGGTGATGGTGGGGCTGCTCCCGTAGTAGCAGGCGATTCCGCCGCCATTACTGGCTGTGTTATTGGAGATCGTGCAATCGGTTACGGTGGGTGTGCTGTTCGTGGTCTGGCAGTAGATCCCGCCGCCACCGTAATAATAATCATCGGTGAGAGCGTAGTTGCCAGAGATTGTGCAACCAATGATGGTAGTGCTGCTCCAGCAGCCGATTCCACCGCCTCTGCCGGCCTCGTTGCCCGAGATCGTGCAGTCGATGATAGTGAGGTATGGCGAGGAACTTTGGATTCCTCCGCCGGCATCAGTGGCCGTGTTGTCCGAGATCGTGCAGCCGCTGATGGTGTGGCTGCTTTGTGAGCCACAGTTGATTCCGCCGCCATCATTGCCGGCCGTGTTTTCCGAGATCGTGCAGTCGGTGATGGTGGGGTTACTTTCCAGGCAGTAGATCCCTCCGCCAAAGATGCTGGATGTGTTGCCCGAGATCTCACAGTCGGTGATGGTGGGGCTGCTCCCGTAGTAGCAGGCGATTCCGCCGCCGGAACTGCTGCTGGCCGTATTGCCCGAGATCGTGCATCCATCAATAGTTGGACTGCTGCCAGTCATATAGATGCCGCCGCCGCGGGAGCCCGTGTTGTCCTTGATCTCACAACTAGTGATGATGGGGTTGCTGTTGCTTTCGCAGGCGATCCCGCCGCCAAAGTCCCAGCCCGTATTGCCCGAGATCTCACAGCCGGTGATGGTGGGGCTGCTGCTGGAGCTGTAGATCCCACCGCCGCTGTTGGCTGAGCCACCAGTAATTAGCAGATCCTTGATCACGGTTTCGTCATCTTCTTCACTTTCGATCACGAACACACGGCCACCCGGCTGGCCATCGATGGTGGTCGCCAGTGATCCATTCGTGTTGAGTGTGCCCTGAATGGTGATGGCCTTGCCGCCGGGGTTGAGGTTGGCCTCGTTAAAGGTGCCTGCCGCAATATTGATCACGTCGCCATTGGCTGACGCATCGATAGCTTCCTGAATGGTGGGGTAGTCCGCAGGAACATTGATCACGTCTGCATAGGTGTTGCCACAAAGCAACAGACAGATCATCGCGATGAGGAGACGTGGGCAGGTCATGGGCAGGTCACACCGAACTGGGAGATCACCAGAAGGATGTCGTTGACACTTACTTCGCCGTCTCCGTTGGCGTCGCCGAGGCAGATCGTGGGGCAGTTGGCATCTGGACAGGTCACATCGTCGCCGGCGTAGTTGCCGTCACTGGCAAGGCAGTCGGTGCCTGTCGTCACGACACAGTTGCCGCCAATGCAGCAAGCGCCAACGAGATCTGGTTCTACAGGCGGGGGACAGCCGGCGTTGGAGCACGGAACATCATCGCCTGCATAATCGCCCGCAGATTCGATGCAGTCTGTTGCGGTGGCAATGATGCATCCGCCGTTCAGGCAGCATGCGCCAGTTGGATCACAGGGTGCAGATGGTTCGCACTCGTCGCAACTGGAGTCTTCGCCCAGCCAATCTCCGCCCCAGTACAGGCAGTCTGCTTCCAAGGTTTGAAGGCACGTGTCATTTGTGCAGCAGGCGCCGATGACAGGAGGGATGTAACAGGGGTCATCTGTGCAATCGGAATTGTCACCCAGGTACTCACCACCATTGCTGTTGCAATCCTGTTCGGTGGCGAGCGTGCAAAGGCCATCCAGGCAGCAGGCGCCGATCAGTGTCTGGCAAGTGTCATTGATGAAGTTTCCGTTGCCGTCAATCCAAGTCCCGTCAATTTGATATCCGGCATTTCCGCAGATGATGCTATCAGTGATTGTGACTTTGTCCGAGTAGATGCCAGTGTAATTGTTGCGAACAGTGCATCCGTTGAGTCTGATGTTTGCAAAGAAGGAGTTGCTAAAGATGCCACCTCCCATAGTGGCATCATTACCTTGAATCGTGCAGTCAATGATGTCAACTGGATAGTCCTGGGCATTGGCATAGATCCCACCGCCAAAGCCTAACTCGCCATCCATGTTGTTTTCAATTAAGCAATTGATGATTGATCCAGGTCCATCACTACTTCCTGAAACTGCAATACCCCCACCGTATTCTGATGTGTTGCCCGAAATCGTACAGTTTCGAATAGTTGTGTTATTCATATATGCCGATATACCACCGCCAGTCTGCGAATAGCAGTTGGTAATATGGCAGCCTTCTATCACGGTGTAATGGCCGCATTCAATGCCGCCGCCATCAGGGTGGTAGCCACGTGTGATGATGAGGTTCTTCAGGGTTGCTTCATTGCCGCCTTGCTCGTTCCAGATGCCCCATATTTCAAATACTCGAAACAGATCTTGTCCGTCAATGGTTGTAGCCAGGGATCCGTCACCGTTGAGAGTCCCCTGTATTGTGATGGCCTTGTTTTCTGAAACGATTCCATTCTCGTAGAACGTTCCAGCCGCGATCTGAATGACATCACCATTTGATGATGCATCAATCGCGCCTTGAATCGTGGGGTAGTCCGCGGGGACGTTTATGGTTGCAGCGAATGATGTTCCTGCAAGCAACAGGCTCGCGAGGATTGCACAGATAGCTCTCATGGATCTTCTCTCCCGGTAGGTCCAAGCCCCATTCTGGCGGATCGGGCAGGGGGGATCAATCAAATACAGACCGGATCATGGATCAGAGGCCCTGATAGGGGCAGGAGAGCACTGTGGTGCTCAGAATCTGTGAACCAGCAATGGCGATAGGTTGAGGCGAGTTTCTGCGCTTCACGCCAACAACAGGATCAGGTGCTTTCAGCATGCAGTTCGGAGAGGGTCGAGATGGCGGCCCTGGCTGGTTCGGGGAGTTCGTTCCAGACACTCATCAGGCGTTGCAGTCGAGGGTCAACCCTCTTCTGCGCCACACTGGGCGCCACACTGGTTTTCGACTCATCATCAACAACCGAGTTCCTGGTATCGGTATCATCGATTTGTGTAGGATTCTGTCTGGCCTTCAGCGGTCTTCTAAACCGCAGGTCGGACGTTCGAGTCGTCCTCGGGGCGTTTGCATAATGAAGTATTTCCTCAAGATCCAGATATAAAAAATTCAATCTCTTGGTTTATATACGCAATTTGAATGAGAGGCTTTTAATGATTTGTAATAAGTACATCGTAACTTTGGCAGCATGCTTGTCAGTGTCCGGGGTTATGTCTGCATGTGGGAGTAAGCAAAAAGCTGGTCCGCAATACAAAAATGTTTCTCGGACTAAACTAAAAATTGTAGAGGACGATGAGGGAAATAAGTCTCTAGTCGCAGTTGATGAGATGACACTTGCTTATGAAGAGGTAATCGAAAGATCGCCAAATGTAAGTTCTGTTACGCAAATCACTAGACTGCAAGGTGCCAAATCCCCTGGCCGTATCGATGTTTCATCTGATGGAAAATCAATTGTCTTTCAGGCATTTGAGAAAGATCGTGGCGTGAAGTCAAACTTGTGGAGAGCTTCTACCTCCGGAACCGGTGGGATAAGTCAAATTACGGCCGGTAACTACTATGACATGTCTCCTCGCTACTCAACTGATGGAAATCGAATCTACTTTTCTAGT
Organism: Phycisphaerae bacterium; assembly: GCA_002716385.1. Classification (GTDB taxonomy): domain Bacteria; phylum Planctomycetota; class Phycisphaerae; order Phycisphaerales; family SM1A02; genus UBA1668. The sequence goes on from PBAX01000008.1 coordinate 5,493, forward strand.
AATAGGAATTCTCTCTTGCCACGTATTTGGTCAGTTCGATCAAGTGGTGCAGGTGGAATTTCTATGCTTACGCAGAGTTCATCATTCGATTCAAATCCAAGTGTTTCAGAGGACGGAATTGTATATTTCTGTTCTCTTCCGCCACATGCTTCAGCTGGTCAGATTTGGTCAATAAAAAGTGATGGCGGTCATTTGACTCAGCTTACTGAAGGTGTTGATCCTGCTATTTCAAAAGATGGAAGTCAGCTTCTGTATTCATCTAAGGATAGAGATAGCGGTAACTGGACATTGTGGAGTATGACCTCAGATGGCCTTTCTCCAATGCAGATGACATCACCTACTGAGGGGAATAGTAGGGCTGCTTCGTGGTCTCCTAATGGAGAATGGATTGTCTATTCATCCGATCGTGCTAAAGATAACAATGGCACTCAGAATTATGACATTTGGATAATGGACTCTGATGGGAGTAACAAAATCCAATTGACTACAAATGGTTCATTTGACACCTTGCCAGTATTCGGTCCCAATGGAAAGTCCGTTTACTTTCTCTCAAATAGAGGATTCAATTGGGAGGTTTGGAAAATGAATGTTGAATCTGTTGTATCTGATAATGTGACTCAAGCATCAGCAAAGAAGCCATCACTTGTTTATTGAAGATCAATCAAGCGTAAATTTAATTTGACCAAGTGGCAAGCTTCTGAGAATAGTCAGAAGCTTGTTTCACCTAAGCCGCAGGTCGCACATTCGAGTCGTGCTCGGGGCGCTTGCACATGACCGCTCGGTAGATACAACAACACCCCCGTGAAGACGGGGGTGCTGTAGTTATGTATATGGAGTTAGAAGCAATGCTACCAAGCGTTTGATTGAGCAAGACTATATGCAATCTCAAGTATTGCGTTGAAGATAACGACAAGTGCATCATGTATATCTTCAGCAGTAGGTGCCACCAGTGATGTGTTATGTTCTGGGTGCATGGGTGTAGTGCATCCAGCAAGTAGTAACAATGTCACAAGCGATGCTATTTGTAATTTAGCTTTGTGCATCTACAAGTCCTTTGCTGTACGCCATGAATATAATTTGCAGGAGTTTGTTTTGCGCTTTTGCAGAAATAAATGGTCTTGCGTACCGCTTCAGGAGGGATGCATCGTCATCTGAGTGCCACATCAGCCTGACTACGGTGGATCTCTGGACCGCCAGATCAGGTGGTTCAGGTCCAGAGGATCAGTGCTATGAAGCTCACGCCCAATGTGACGAACCAGATCGCAGCCGTGAATGAGACGGCTGCACTTCTGCCAGTTCCCCATTCGGCCCCATGCAGGTTCGATCTTCCCATCATGCGCTTCTGCCGCTCGTTCTGTGTCTTGACCATCCGATCGATCACGCCGAGTTTCCACAACAGTACAGTGAGCCCGGTACTGATGACCAGTGGGATGATCACGAGCCACATGCCGTTCACGTCACCTGTGGACTCGGCCATGTTCTGCGATTGAGCAAGTATGCACATTCATTGACTCTTTGTGTAATCGAGTAGAGGCTGCATGACGAAAAAGCGATTGGCCTCATCCTACTTGCTCGCAGGGTATCCATGTGTTGATCAAGTGGGGGCGGTGGCCCGAACGGTCAAGGACAGAAACCCCACCTCTCGATGACGATCAGCAGATCCTCGATGTCGACGGTGCCGTCGTTGTCGATATCGCCTGCACACGCCGGTGCACAGTCGTCGCAACTTCCGGAGAGCGTCCAGGTTCCGCCGAGCGCCGTGCAATCGACCTCGGTGAGCACATCGCAACCCGTGGCGAGACAGCATGAGCCTCCGGGTCCACCAATGATTCGCAATGCAGCGGCACCGGAGAGCCAACCATCGGAGAGATGGGTTGTAGGATCGTATGGTTTGCACTTTTCCGAATTGGACTGTTCATACTGGAAGTTCAGCATGCCGTAAGCCGACGGATCTGAGGGGGTTTCCATTTGCCATACCTGTATGGTTGTTGGTACGGCAGGACCATTGGGTTGGTATCCATCGGCGGTATAGTTGCCACATGTTGGATCCGCTGGATCAATGACATAGAGCTGGCCTTCTCCGAAGTCCACGATTCCATTGTGGTTTTCGTCTTGCCATTGAAGGCCTACAAGTGCCAATGCATGGCCGTCACCTATGTTTGGAACATCGTGATTAAGGTCCTGCGGATATATAATCATGAGAACGACGGCAGCACCTGTTCTGAGCCAATAGCCCAGTTGGTGCATGTCAACCGTACCTCTGATCACCCACGGTGGAAATTGATCATCTTCTAATGATAGATCCTGCATCAAGGAAGCAGGTGATGTAATGGCCTGCAATTGGGTGGCCAGCGGACCTGCGCCGGTGTCATTCAGATAGTTGACCATCCCTCTTACATGTCCAGAAGCTATTGTGCCGGGACCGTCTTCATCTGTGGTGTTCATGTTGTCGGCGGATCGAAGTATGGCGACGTTTTCCGACCATGCGGCATAGTCGTTGCCGGCAAGTTCGATTCCGTCAAGTTCAGAGGCGTGTTTATTCTGCAGATAAACCAGATTGTTGATCCACGATGTGGGCACGCAACTCATGTCATTTACTGAACAGTTCTGATTTTCGGTGTCGGGATATCCCAGATTCAGATCCCAGACATATCCGTAGTCGTTGACATCATTCATGATCAACGGAATTCCCGGTACATCCGATCCATTAAGACTCATAAGGACGACAAGAATGATGTTCTGCAGCACTGGTTTTCCCTCCCACTAGGCTGGGCTGAATCCAGCACATCATTTTTACCTCATATGGAGGGGATCACAAAATCAATTCGCTCTGAAAATGGATGTCAAAGGATCATTTGGCGATGGATGTAGGATTCCAGGCCTATGCGTGAAGATCCGCTTTTATCAGTGCCTGACATGAAAGGCCGCCCCTTGTGAAAGGGGCGGCCTCGGATCTTCGTTGGAATGGAGAACTACTTCTTGTCGGTCGCAGCAGGGGGGGCTGGTAGTTCCATGATGCTGGCGCCGATGAGCATGATGCCGGAGCCATTCTTGTCGGAACCCATCATGATCTTCGGTGACTCGTTGCTGTCCAGAACACCCATGCCTGGATCATCCTTGGCGCCGACACCGAGGATGACACGCGCCTTCATGTTGGAATCCATGACACCGAGACCGTAGCCGCCATCCTTCTCGTTGGTCCCGATCATGATTCCGGGCTTGCCTTCGGCCGTGAAGATGGTGATCTGGCCGGTCCTGCCGTCCATTTCCTCGTTGGTTCCGACAACGACGCCCGGCTTGCCTTCGGAGGTGAGGATGGTCAGCTCCTCCAGAATCATCTTCTTGGGGGCCTGCTGATTCATGCCCAGGGCCAGAAGGGCGACCATGCCGAGTCCCATGAAGGCCATGCCGAAACGCTGTCGGCGGACACGTGACTCCAGCGAGTTGATTCGTTCTTCAGTATTCATGCGCAACTCCATTGTTTGAGGTTGTTCTGTGTATTTTGGTTTGTCGAACATGACTGTATCAGTCCCGATTGAGTTCGATTCGATGCCGCTACCATGATGCGAGCGATGATCGGGGCCATTTGCCCGCATCCAGACACCGTCCAGCTGGAAGGGAATCCCGTCATGAAAGTGCTTGCCGGACTACTGCTTGTCATGCTGGCGATGTTCTGTGGATACGGTTTTCTGGCTTCCTTCGAGTTCCCGGGCATCACCCCATGGAAGATCGGCTACGCGACGGCGGGGGTCATACTCCTGATGGCGGCGATCGGCACCCTTCGATCAGCCCCGAAAAACAGGGGGTGAGGCCTCCCCGGGATCCAGCACCTTGAGTCGGAACCAGACCCAATACCTTCGTTTTTGGCCTCAAGAGGGCGGGTGCCGACTGAAAACCTGACTGAAAGTTGTCAGAATTCTGGAACCGAAATATTTGCTTTCCACAGCATCCAGTTTCAAGTGGGCCACCTGCCGGGTTTGGCATATATTCAATTGATAGAAATAGGTCATCCAGACCGTCTGGATCCAGTTATTCAGCGGGTCTGGAATCGCTCAAATTTCCCCCCCCCCGTGACCATTGAGGAGAACACGACATGTCCACCATCAAGATGCAGCATGCCTTCGGGCTTTCGCTAGGTCTGGCTCTGCCAGCCCTGGTTTTGGCTGCCGGCCTGGAAACCCCATCAATCGACCCCGAGGTCGAATCCATCATTCCCGAGGCAAACCCGATGGATCATGAGCACAAGCCACGCTCGCTCATGATGCGTTTCAAGGAGTCGGCTTCAGCCAGTGAACGAGCTGCTTTTCTTGCTGAACTCGGCGGCACCGTGAGAACCTCCTTCACCCTGGTTCCAAATCTCGTGGAGGTCACACTCGACAAGAGCGTCGAGGAAGGTCTCGCGATCGCCGGAACACGTTCGGATGTTCTCCAGTATGTGGAGCCCAACTACATCTACCGAGCATTCGACACGACACCCAATGATCCAGCCTATTCGAACCTCTGCGGCATGGAATCAATCAATGCACCGGCAGCCTGGGATGACCACATCGGCGATGAATCATTCGTGATCGCGATCATCGATACCGGTATCGACTACAACCATCCCGATCTCGTCGACAACATGTGGCGGAATCCAGGTGAGATACCGGGAAATGGCGTGGACGACGACAACAACGGGTACATCGATGACGTCTACGGATACGACTTCTACAGCAATCAGGGCGACCCAATGGACACCAACGGCCATGGCACGCACTGTGGCGGTACGGTTGGTGGACAGGGCAACAACGGCGTCGGTGTTGCTGGCGTCATGTGGGAATGCTCGCTCGCTGGCGTTCAGTTCCTCGGCGGAAACGGCAGTGGATCTCTGGACGGAGCCGTCGGCGCCGTGCAGTACTGCAGGATTAACAACATCCCTGTCTCCAACAATTCATGGGACGGAGGGGGTTTCTCCCAGTCACTCTACGATGCCATCAACAACGCAGGCAGTCAGGTAAACCACGTCTTCGTGGCGGCGGCTGGCAACAGCGGAACCAACGGTGCTTCGTATCCGGCGGCCTATGATCTCGACAACATCATTGCCGTCGCGGCAACGGACTGCAACGACAACCTCGCCAACTTCAGTCAGTATTCCGCGACGCAAGTCGATGTGGCTGCCGTCGGTGTCGACGTCTACAGTTCGACTCCGGGCAACAACTACGATTTCTACAGCGGCACCTCGATGGCGACACCGCACGTGGCCGGTGCTGTAGGCCTGGTCTACTCCGTCATGGGTGAGGATGCGACACCAGCTGAGGTCAAGGCCTTGATCATGGACAACGTCCGTCCGGTCAGCGGTCTCACAGGGAGATGCGTCACCGGCGGCGTCATCGACGTGGCAGCCTCGCTCGCCAACACGTTCCTCGGGCCCCAGATCCAACTGCTCACTTCGATTCCGGAATCCATGGATCCGAACGTCTCCATGATGCATCGTGTACAGATCGATCCTCGTGAAGACAATCTTCTGCTCGGCTCCGTGAAGATGCGATATCGAATGGGTGACAGTGGTGGATTCGAAACCATCACCATGACGCCCGATGGTCTGAACATCTGGGCTGCCGAGATCCCGGGTGCCGGTTGTGATGAATCACCCGAGCTCTACTTCGAGGTCACAGGTCAGACCGCCGGTCTGGTCACCATTCCCAGTGCCGGTCCTTTCGCACCGTACGGATACTTCATCGGTGAGGCGGTCGTCTCGTTCTCCGACGACTTCAACTCCGACAAGGGCTGGACGGTATCCGGAGACGCATCCGATGGTGGATGGACACGAGGTATCCCGGTCAACTGCAACCGCGGCGACCCAGTCTCCGACTATGACGGTTCGGCCAGCGCCTTCCTCACTGACAACTCCATCAACGGTGGCGACTGCAACAGTGATGTCGACAATGGATCGACGGTACTGCTCTCGCCAGTGTTCGATGCCAGTGGATCCGATGAGACCATCATCTCCTACGCACGATGGCACAGCAACAACTACGGCGACAACCCGGGCACCGATCCGATGATCGTCGAGATCTCGAATGATTATGGACTCACCTGGTCCAACCTCGAGACCGTCGGGCCGACCGGTGCCGGCACAACTGGTGGCTGGATCGATGTCAGCTTCAAGGTGGAGGACGTCCTCCCCGGTACAGCACTGATGCAAGTCCGCTTCACGGTCTCGGATCTTGGTGATACCCAGTCCGTCGTCGAGTCCGGCATCGACGCGTTTTCCGTCGAATACATCGAGTGTGGTCCCGAGACCCCTTGCGATGGCGACATAGACGGAAACCAGAGCGTCACTGTCGAGGATCTCCTCGTGGCTATCGGGAACTTCGGTAACTCTGGAGATGGCGACGTCAACAACGACGGCTCCGTCACAACCGATGACATCCTGATCATCATCAGCAACTGGGGGCCATGTGACGGCTGAGTTCGCCACAAGTCCGCTTTGATTTGAAACATGCAGGCCGCTCCCTCCGGGGGCGGCCTGTTTGCTTTCATGGACCGGTATTCACGGAGGGCTCCGGAAGCTGGTGGCAAGTATTCCGTTATGATCCTTCCATGACTTTCAGCCTTGATCATGTGATCTTCTTCGGACGCACATGGGCGGAATGCCTCGGCATGTATGCCCTCGAGGAGTCGCAGCTGGCAGGCCGGCGAATCCTCGATTGCCCCGGTGGTCCGGATGCACTCGTGGCCGAGGGCATCGCCCGCGGTCTGGACATCCATGCGGTCGATCCTCAGTATGCCTTCGAGCCCGATGTCCTCGAGGAGCGAGGCCACCGGGAGATCACCGATGCGATGAAGAAGTGGCAGGAGGATCCTGCGCAGGCTCTGGAGGAGAAGCAGGCCGAGGAGTTCACCAGACTCAAGCTCGAGGCTCTGGCCAGTTTCATTGCCGCCTACAGCTCACATCGGGATCGTTTCATCGATGCGTCCCTGCCGAACCTTCCATTCGAGGATGATTCCTTCGATCTGGTTCTCAGCGGCCACTTCCTGTTTCTGTATGCTTCCATCGATCATGGTGGACTCATGTCCCATGATCAGATCGATCTGGATTTCCACATCAGGTCTGTTCGTGAACTGGTGCGAGTGGGTAGGGAGGTGCGTATATTCCCGACATTCGCGACGACCGGTCCCGCCCGTCGTCAGCCGTATGTCGAACCCGTCATGGAAGCGATCGCCGACGATGGTTTGCAGGTCGAACTGGTTCCATCGAACTGGGTCGAGGGCGACTTCACGGAGTTCAACGATCTGATCCGAATTACGAGGTCTTAAACTTTGGTTGATTCATCCATGAACAATCTCGATCTGGACAATCCACGCCGCAAGCCATTGACGCGGTTCGAGGACGCCATGCTCTTCTTCGTGATGATCTTCGTGGCAGGAGTGCTCGTGTATCTGTTCCTGCCTCGAGTGGAGCATATGCATGTCGACGAAAAGGGCGTGGTCACTCGACAGTGGACCTATGAAACCGTCGAGACGCTTCAGCCCGACAAACCCAAAGCCATGGATGAAACACTCAGGTGATTCGGCCGGATCAGTCGGTCACGTGACGCTCACCACGTGCTCTGGCCAGTTCAACCTGCTTCTGACGCTCGGCGTATCGGGCCTTCTGTTCGGCAGTCGTGTGATCGTGGCACCGTGGGCAGCTGACGCCCGGCTGAAACTGATCCGACTGCTTGTCTGAATCGTTCAATGGGAACCGGCACGCCCGGCAGAGTTCGTACTCGCCGATCTCGAGCCCGTGACCGACCGAGACCCGTTCATCGAAGACGAAGCACTGGCCTTCCCAGAGGCTTTCATCCTCCGGGATCTCCTCGAGATACTTCAGGATGCCGCCCTCGAGATGGTAGACCTCCTTGACGCCGGCCTGCTTGAGCAGGGCGGTCGATTTCTCGCAACGGATGCCGCCCGTGCAGAACATGGCGACCCGGGGTTGGGCGGCGATCTCCAGTTCCTCGTCGATCCACTGTGGCAACTGTCCGAACGACTTGATGTCGGGGTTGACGGCATCCTTGAAGGTTCCGATCTCGACCTCGTAGTCGTTGCGAGTGTCGATCACGATGACGTTCGGATCGCTGATGAGTTCGTTCCACTCGGAGGGCTTCACGTAGGTGCCCACCAGTTGGGCCGGATCGATGCCCGGCACGCCCATCGTGACGATCTCCTTCTTGAGTCTCACCCGGAGTTTCCGGAAGGGCTGCGTCTCAGCGGAGGATTCCTTCCACTTGAGATCACTCAGGCGAGGATCGCTTCGCAGGAAATCGAGAACGGCCATGATGCCTTCCCGAGGGCCGGCGATCGTGGAGTTGATACCTTCCTCCGCCAGCAGGATGATTCCCCGTACATCGTTGTCATGACAGCACGACTCGATGGGAGCCTGCAGAGCGGCGTGGTCATCGAGAGTGACGAACTTGTAGAAGGTGACGACGAGCAGTGGGTCCAAAGCGAGATTCCGTTTCCTGTGGCCGTATCAGTCCAGCCAGATTCCGGTCGTGGTCTTCTCCGAGGCTTCCAGATCACCGGTGTTCACGAGTCCGGCTGGTTCGACCAGCATGACCGAACATTCCTTCTCGGCGACGGGGCGATGCTCGACGCCGCGAGGGACCACGATCATATCGCCCTGGTTCAGCTCGACGCTTCGATCCCTGAACTCCATCGTGAAGGAGCCGTCGATCACCAGGAACATCTCGTCCTCGTCCGCATGTGAATGCCAGTCGAAGGCGCCGATGAACTTGGCGAGCTTGACCTGCTGGCCGTTCAGTTCGGCGATGATGCGGGGTGACCAGTGATCGCTGAATGTCGCCAACGCATCGGAGAGTCTGATTCTTTTGTTCTGACCATTCATGAGGGCATGAGCCTGTCGAGGAATTCGTTTCGGAAGATGCCATGTGGATCGAGTGCCTGAAGCTGATCGATGGAGTGCTGCCAGTTGGCCTTGTCCGGCCGTCCGGTCGTCAATGAATCGGGTACGTATTCCTCGATCACGTTGTCGCTGGTCCAGGGTCCGGCACCGGTATAGCCCCAGCCCTTGGACCATTCCACACGCATGCTGGCATAGTCGCCGACGTAGTGTTCGAACATCCACTGCTCGAGTTCCGCATAGAAGTCGCCCGAGTTGGGCGTCCCGGGCACGGTCAGGAGATCGAGCCAGACCGCGCAGTCCCAGTCGGGATGATCGTTGCAGGGGACCACGGCCGAGAGGGGCACGTCGGTGGCGTTCTCCAGTTCGGCATGGGCCGGATCGTCGAGTCCGGTGATCCGGATCTCCATGGGGCCGTTGATCGGATACTTGCCGTTGTCCGCATAGGACTGGATCAATGTCTCGTACTTCTGGACGAACTCGTGAATGACACGCTGCACATCGGATCGACGGGTCAGGACCGCATACCCGTTGGCGGTGACTCGAAGCGTCGTCGGTCTGACGTAGAGCAAAAGGTTCTTCGAGGGTCCCCAGAGATCGAAGGCGCCGTCGAACAGCAGGCCCAGTGACGTCACCGTCTCCATGAGCTGGCCGAACTGGGGGGTCAGTCCGGGGGCACCATCCATGATCTGGCCGATCAGGTTGGAGACCTCCTCCGAGATGTTGTCGGAGAAGGGATAGTTGAACGGACCGTCGACCTCACGCGACCAGAATGGCTTGGTCGGTTGAACCGTCCAGACCTTCAGCCAGGGATTGTTGGTGAACGGATACCAGATGGCCTCGACGCGGCCACTGCTCTGGAGAAAGCTGTCCATCGTTCGACCGGATGATCCCGCTTCCGCGAACATCTCGCCGGCGGTGATGCTGACCCAGCTCTCGCATCGGAGATTGTGGTTCTCCTCGACGCGAAGTTCCGCTTCGATCACGATCGTGCGGCCCAAGGCCACCAGCATGGCGGCTGCATCGGGATGTGAACGATTGAAGCTCATCAGTTCATAGCGTTCGTTCTTGTGATTCCAGGCGACGCAGGTCAGACGCAGGATTCGATTGCTCATCGTTCCGTAGGTCTGGCCGGGTTGACGCTGTTCACCATCGGCGGGGATGCCAGTTCCATGTCCGTCGATTGCGAGTACGCCACCAACACTCAGGTCACCGGGCGCAGGGCATGAGGTGACGCCGTATCCCTCGTTCTCCAGATAGGTCAGCAGGGCTTCCATGGAGGCACCGGCACCGACCGTGACGGCGGGCGGGGATACCTGCGACATCTCCATCGACACGAAGTTGGTCGTCATGTCCAGAAGGATGACTCTGGTGTCCATCGTGGTGTCCTGGGCGACGACGATGGGGGACCAGTTGTGCGAGTACCCACGGGCCCGGATGGTGTATCCATTCTCGGCGGCCCAGTTGGCGAGCGTCACGACCTCGTCGGCGTCGGCAGGTCGGCAGGTCCACAGATCGTCGATCTGGATGCCGCCCGACCAGTTGCGAAAGGCCTGTCGGAAGAACTCGATGTCTGGCGGGAATTCGACCGGTGGCTGGCTTGTTGTGGGGATCAGCTTGCGGGGGACGCTTTCAATCTTCTCCCATCGAGGCGACGCGGTGCCCAACGGCGACATGATCGCACCTGCGCCGATGGCCGCGGTGGTTCCGAGGAAGCCTCGGCGGCTGGTATTCGATGATGGTTCCGATGTCGGCTGGTCCACGTGACGACTCCTGTTTCGATCCTTCAGCATAGTAAAAGCAGGCCCTCGTACAAGGGCCTGCTTCATGATCAATTACCGGAGTCAGCTCGCCTTTTTCTTGGCCGCGGGCTTCGGTCGGACGAACACCAGCTCGTTTTCGCTGGAGGCCGACTTCTTGATTCGATACCCCTCGAGATTGAAACCCGACAGATCGGCCGGCTTGGACGGTCGATCCGTCGACATCCAGCGAGCCATCAATCCGCGTGCACGCTTGGCGAAGAAGGAGATGAACTTCTCCCTGCCAGCATCCTTCTGAAGGAACTTCACGTTGATGACGTCCACACCAAGTTTGTCCAGTTGCAACGCCTTGGCGTATTCATCACTGGCGAGATTCACCAGCGTGGTCGCCTTGACCGCAGCCAGATCCTTCTTGAGCGTCTTCGTGATCGAGTCGCCCCAGAAATCGTAGAGGTTCGAACCACTGTCGGTCTTGAGTCGAGTACCCATCTCGAGCCGGTAGGGTTGGATGACATCCATTGGACGAAGCAGTCCGTAGAGACCACTGAGAATACGGACATGATCCTGCGCCCAGGACAAGGATCGCTTGTCCAGCGACCAGGCTTCGAGACCCTGATAGACGTCGCCTCGGAAACAGATGGCGGCCGGACCACGTGGGTTGCTCTTCTCGCCGAAGGTCTGCCAACGATCCTCGTTGAGAAGGGCCAGCTTGTCCGAGATCGACATGAGCGAACCCAGCTTCTTCGCGGAGTACCCGCGAAGCTCCTCGGCGAGCTGCTTGGTATTCGTGCCCAATCTGGGACGCGACGAGTCGACTGGTGAATCCGCGACGTCCATGTCCATGGTCTTCGCGGGCGACAGGATGGTCATCAACTTGCTCATATCGACAGGGTACTCAAACAAAGAAGTTTCATGAAGGCATCGCCTGCTCCGGGGAGGTGCCCCGTGCTATGGCAGCATAGCGCCACCAGACGGATTTGGCCTGACCCATCGCCACCTGCCAACCACAGCGTCCATCGAGGAAACCACCCTTGAACACATAGCCACGAAGGAAGGCCCAGATGCCATGCGCGGCCGCGGAGAACAGGGATGCGTTGCGCCCCTTTTCCTGAGCCAGACGAGTGGTCAGTTCCGTGTAGTAGCGCATCTTGTCACGATGTTGCTCGAGCGTCCGGATGGTGTGATGCTCCAGTGGCGTACGCAGCTTCCCGATCGAACCGTCGACGACGATCCGCTCGTGTACGGCATCATCCGTGAATCGTCCGTGTTCACGTTGGAAGAGACGCAGTACCTGATCGCCACCCCAGTCACCGAACCGAATCTTGCGCCCGCAGAACCAGTTGCAGCGGGGGACTTCGTATCCGACGTGATCGCTCTGCAGCATCAATCGCCGGACTTCCTGTTCCATTCCCCGCTCGGCCCGTTCATCGGCATCGATGGAGAAGACCCAGTCGCCGGTGGCCAGCGACAGGGCATGGTTCTTCTGGGGACCGAATCCCTTCCACTCCACTTCGTGCACATGGGGGGTGAAGCCTTCTGCGATCTCCCGAGTGCCATCGGTGCTGCCTGAATCGACCACGATGATCTCGTCCGCCCACGAGATGCTCTCCAGGCAGGCCTTGATCTGCTGGACTTCATCGCGACAGATGATGATCACGCTCAAGCGGGACATGGCTTGGGATCATACTTCACATGATGTGAAGGCCAATTGCTGGCGTTTGCGATCAAGATTCATGATGAAGACGAAAGAAACGACCCCACAGGCGTTGGCCTGCGGGGTCGTTCATCCCCACCCCGAAGGGTGCGGTGGTTGTTCCGGTGGAAACAATGGCCTGAGCCTCTGTCCTCCTTGGATTCAAACCGCCCTCACAGTTGGAATCCCGTGTCCGGTGATGCCCTCGTATCACCAGTCACATCCGGTCATGTCAGTGACTGAACCAATCAGGTGGGGGGATTCGATCTCGACCTGGCCTCGCCCTCTTCGTGACGCCTCGGTCATGAATCCCAGCCACTTGGCCAGTCACGCCCCCCACTATTCAGGGAGTGGTGATATGTGTGAGGGTTATGAGGTTTTTTTTCAAATCGTCTTCAAACATCCCTGAGGGGTGTTTAAAGGCGGTTTTTCATGGTTTGTCAGGCTCGGAAGATGGTGGATTCGCTTCAGGAGATGCAGGTTTGGCCGAGGTGCCCTCTATTCGGGCCGCCTGCAGCCGCCTGAGCTGCTGGAATCGCTGTTTGACCGTGATATTGGTTCCATTGAGCTTCTCACCACCATTCCAGAAGATCACCCGTTTGACACCCAGTTTGTAGAGGTAACTGAGGCGATCAGCAATTCCATCCAGATCCGCAGGGCGTCTGGTGTTCTGAGAGTTCCCATTGAACACTGTCAGGCTCATCAGGACCAGGATGTCCAACGGTGTGTGGCTTGCCTGAACGATTTGAAGTGAGTTCACAAGGCACTGACGGGTGGCTCGATCAGCATTCTGGAAGGCTCGTTCCCCAGGGCTAAATCGCTCATAAAGCACTGGAGCAATGGCGTTTACATCCTTGAGCATGCCCATTTTTGTGGCCAGAATCTGGGCGTTGAGCTGCCGTTTTTCCAGCAGTCGTTCCCGCCCTTGACCATCAGGCATCCCCATTCCGTAGGCGACCAGAGTGGCGTTTGGGAAGAACTTGCGAGTAATCGCATATCTCCGGGCATAAGCCTGAACCACTCCAGTGAACTCAGGTGTGATCTGATCGTGATTTTCACCATCAAGAAGCTGCCAAAGCCGTCTGGGATGGACCGGATACTCGATATTGATGATCAGCGTGTTCAGAGTCTGTCTTGTCAGCTGGGGATGACGGCTGACATACCTGGACAAGGCGGACTCGATTTCCTCATTTGGAAGGTCGATATATCGCCTCAGATCCCGTTCAGGGTCCTTTTCGGCGTTCTCACTGCGGTCCTGCACCACACCATAGGCGTATTGGGAGATGAACCAGGCATTATTCAGAACACCTTCCGGGGACAGGTTCTGGGTCAAATACGCATCCTGAAGGCCAATGGAGAGGGCTGGCCAGATGTGGCCACCGGTTTCAGGTGTGGCTGGTTGGGTTGAATTTACATTCTGAGCATGGCTGAGCGGCGAACAGACCACCATCAAGGCGAGAAGGAAGCCCAAACGGCAGCAGCCGATGAGTTTGGATCCATGGACAGGTCTCAGATGCATGCCGGGGCACTCCATCGCTTTTCCTGAGTTCCACCATAGACGGATTCAATCGCTCAGGCGAGTTCGGCCGGGCCTTTCATGTGTGATGGTTTCCGGTGAATTTATGAAAACGGATCACTTGATCGTTCCATGGGGTCCTGATCGTGCTTGCAGGGGGCCGTACGGTCCGAAAAGGCCTGACAGCCCGAGGGTCTGAGCGGTCATCTACATCATCTTTACCGGAAAGCGGAGGATTCCCGGTCCTCATTTATGACTGTTCATAGTGGAGCAGGCGACTGCCATCAGCGTGGGCCACACGTTGCAAGCCGCCGGATTCCCCCAGATCCGCCATCACGGTCCATCACGCTTCCATTGATACCTGACTACTGAGCACTCTTCATGACCATTCCCACCAAGGGGCTGCTGTTTCTACGCGCCCTGAAAGGCATCTCGCACTTTGTTCGAAGAGATTCTCAAAGTTCTGACCAATTGTCACACACGGCGACCCCGAAACGCATAGGGGGGGGTGTACCGAGTGCCCTTTTCACTCGGTACGACACGACTCGCTCTCTTCCAACCCCTCAAATCAAATTCGAAAGTAGAACCATGTCACGCCACATGACCGCCGTCTTTACGGCCACCGCTATCCTTGTGCCCGCCCTCGCCACCACCGCTAACGCAGCTTCAACCTTCTCCTCCAAGAAGGAAACCAAGAAGGCATCCCCGCTCTCCCAGGCCACCTTCACTCCCTCCCAGGCCGACTGCGATCTGGACAACAACGGTGTCGTCGATGTCAACGACATGGTCAAGGTCATCGAGGTCTACGGTTCCGATTGCTCCGCAGAAGGCTGCGAGGGCGACATCAACCGTGATGGCACAGTCGACCTGAACGATCTTCTCCTCATGCTCTCGAACTACGGCGTACTTCCAGCCGGCCCTACCGTCGAGTCAAGTCTCTCCGGCGTCAGCGTCGTCCTCCAGAGCCGCTTCTCGAACGATGCCTCCTCACTCGAGGACATGGGTGCCAAGAACGACTGCTGGATGGTTCAGGGTGGTGCCGTCGGCATGTCCAAGGACACGACCGAAGCAGATTTCTTCAACGCCTCACGTGCCCAGATAGAGTCGACCTTCGGTCGCTACATCAGCAAGAAGTCGGAACTCGGCAGCACCTTCACCGGTCTTCTGGTCCTGGACATGGAAACACCCTTCCATCCTCGTGAACTCGGCAACTACATCGATCCCGCTTCCGACGAGTACGATCCAATCAAGTTCGATGCGATCGTCGAAGGCTTCAAGATGCGAATCGACGTTGTCCGCGAACTGGTTCCAAACTGCAAGGTCGGTCTCTACGGCTTCCCGACTCCCCACGCTCACGGCAAGGCTGACAGCGAGACCGAGATCCGTCGCACGCTGGGCTATGAGCTCGCTGCTGCACGAGGCATCCTCGACCAGGTCGACACCATCTGCCCAGTCCTCTACCAGCGTTTCGGTTCCACCGACAGCAAGTACCACCGCATCGCAGACTACATGCAGATCGGAGTGGACACCGGCCGCTCACTGCGACGCACCAACGGCACCGCTCTGGACGTGCAGCCACTGCTGGCCTTCAGGATCTACAACGGCTCCTCGGCCCACAACAAGGAACTGGTTCCAATCGAGGATCTCGCAGACCAGGTCGAAATGCTCCGCAACGAAGGCATCGAGAACGTAATGATCTGGAACGGCAAGGATCAGATCGACTCAACGACCAGCGTCATCGAACGAATGAGCGAGCTCAAGGAAGAACTCGACTCCCGACAGAACACCATGATGGTGGCAAACGCAGGCTGAACCGGCGTGAAACCTGCGAAGACAACGGGCCGGCTCCTCGGGGGAGCCGGCCCGTGTCAATTTTGTCCTTGTTGAATCGGAATCAGGCAGGAGCGGGAACATTCGACTCGTCCCAGTCGGTCTGCTCCTCCTCCTCCTCCTCCCATGCGATTTCCTCCAGCCATTCCTCGTAGATCAGTTGTTGCTGCGGAAGTTCCGCTGCCATGGCGACCACCAGCAGCGTCAACATCACTGCCATGAACGACATCGTGTAGGTCGGGTGATACAGGGCCTGATTGAACAGGCTCTGGAAGTAGAAGGAGGCGATGAGTGCGGCGATGACATGTATGAGGAACTGCCTGTCCTTGTCGCCATAGAGATACCGGTTCTTCCAGACGATCCATGCCGACTTCAGGCCGACGATTGCCGGCAGCAGGAGCATCAGAAGATAGGGCCAGCCACCCAGATAGAGCATCTCCATCCACGAACTATGGGGATGATCGCCGATGGCCGTATCCGTGTGGGCCGAGAAGCCGCTCTTTCCGAACAGTCCCAATGGTCGCTTGAAGGAGGTCATCAGGTATTCCCTCCAGAGCGTGAGGCGTCCCGATGAACTCAGATCCGTCAATCTAGAAGCCGCCTCCTCGTTGACGCTCAGCACCAGCGGCAGCACGATGGCGCCGACGGCACCACCGGCAAGGAGAAGTCCTGGACGTTTCACCAGCGGCATCGCGATCAGTCCCAGCGAGACGATGAGCGAGAAGGCGGTCATCCGGCTGCCCGTCAGAATGGCCATGCCGACGCAGAGAATCAGCAGTCCGACAAGAATCGGCTTGAACGTATTGGCCTTTGTGGACATCACCATGTACATCAGCATCGGTGCACCGATGACGAAGAGCAGTCCGATGAGATTGGGCGGCGAGCCCCACGGCGCGAATCGGTTCATGCCGGCGATGAAGGCGGTGCCCGGCGAGAGGACGATGGCCGACAGGGGGACCGCCAAGGCGATGATGATTCCCATTCCGAGTGTCCAGAAGATCTTCTCGACATCCTCTAGATCAGTGAGTGTCGAGACGATCGCCATGCTTGCCAGAACGAGCATTACCCATTGGAATTCGATGAGCATGGTGTCCAGCCGTTCGTTTACCCCCAGAATGCAGAGGAACAACCAGCCAGATGCCAGCACATACATCCATGAGATCATCGGGATTCGCCGTTTGGGTACCGGACGCAGCAAGGCGGCCAGACCCAGGAGTATGAACAGCATTCCCGAGGTGATCTTCGTCACCGCCTGAATGGCGCCCAGATCGGGGCACTTGGAGAGGGCCAGCCAGGTCGGGAGAATCAGGAAGGTCAGGTAGAACCGCTTCTCTGCCGGGATGATCAGATAGAGGAAGCCAACCGAGACCCCGCCGATGATCAACAGCGGAAGGGGAATGACCTCGAGATAGAGTTGGATCTTGTCCATGATTCAATTCGGTTGAACTCTACAGATCGGATCAATCCGCCTCCGAGTATCGAAGAACGTGGAAATCTCCGATCAAACAGTCCTCCGGGGCTCTGAATCATACTCAGGCTGGGATTCGAGGAAGCGATCTTTTCAGGACAGTCGATGAATCAGAACACTGGTCCTGTCGTCATCAGGCGGCAGGTTGCCCGTGAACGCATCGACGGCCGTATGGATGGATGAGATGATTTCGCGGGCGGGCTTTCCACGACCTGCTCGAAGAAGCTCGACGATTCGATCATTCCCGAACATCTCCTTGTCGGCTCTGGCTGCTTCGGCGAACCCGTCGCTAGCGACGAAGAACATGTCCCCGGGCTCCAGATGGAACCGCACCGGCTCGTCGAGCATCAGATCCGACATGATTCCAAGTGGTGGGGCATCGGCGGAGAGTATCTCGACCTCATCGTTGGCATGAAGATGGATCAACGGCCCCTGGCCAGCGGCGATCGAATGAAGGTCGTGGGTGCTTGCATCCAGCATCCCGAACCAGGCCGTGACGAATCTGGAAGGTGGCATGTCCATCGACAGCTGCTTGTTCAGATCGTCGACCAGAGGCTTGAGTTGGGTTCCCAGCAACAAGGCCATTCGAAGCATGGAGCGGACCTGCGTCACGGAGATGGCCGGACCGACACCATGTCCGGTGGCATCCCCCAACAGGAAGACAGCACCCGAGTCGGTGGGTATGGCATCCCAGGTGTCTCCACCGGTATCCTCGGCTGGTTCGCTGTACCCGGCACAGTCATATCCCTCCAATGGGGGGCATTCCGACGGGAAGGTCGATTGCTGTATTTCACGGGCAAGCTTCAGATCCCGCTGCACCTTCTCGAGCTCGACGCGATCCTCGATCAATCGAGAACGTCGCATGGCCACCGCGCACTGTGCCGCGAGGGCTTCGGCGATGGCTTCATCCTGCGGCTCGAAGATGCCGTTCCTCTTGTTGAGCACCTGAGCGACGCCAATCAGTCGACCGTCGGTCGTGTTCATGGGAACCGTCAACAATGATCGAGTGCGATAGCCCGTCTTCTGGTCGATCTCGCGATTGAACCGTTCGTCCTCGTACGCGTCGGGGATGTTGATCATCTCTCCGTTGCGAGCGACGGTTCCAGCGAGTCCGACACCTGCGGGAATTCTCACGCCGCTGAAAGATTCATCCAGATCACCGGTGGGTCCATGGGCGAGGACCGCCACCAGTTCATCGGTGGCTTCGTCGTACTCGAAGACGGTGGCACGCTCGGCCTGAAGCACATCGCGAAGACAGTTCACGACACCGACCTGAACGGACCGGGTGTCGGCGGTTGCCCCCAGCTGTCGGCTGACATTGAGAATCTGGTAGAGGACGTCTTCTGGTAGATGGCTCATCGTGATGACATGGTAGCGTTCGAGCGCGCTACTTCTCTATGAGGCGAAGCGGACCGCCGAATTCCTCTGCGGGCACATCGACCACCTGCCGCCAACGATCGACGAAACCCTGCTGTCCGGGGATGTTGCCGAGTTTCTCAAGGATTTCACGGGCCTTCTGCTGGTCGCCTTCCGTCATGGCCTCATCGAGGGCCGAGGAGAGATCGATGGCTTCCTGGGGGAAGTCGAGACCTACAACCTCCCAGGATCTTACGACCGTTTCACGTCCGACCACCTGGAGGTTGCCGATGCAGCGGCAACGAACCGGCATGTCCCCGAGCAGTTCATGGGTTCGGTCATTGATCATGACGCTGGTGCCGAACTGCTTGTTGGCACCTTCGAGTCTGGAAGCGAGGTTGGCCGTATCGCCGATCACCGTGTAGTCGTTCAGATCGGGTGGCGCACCGCAGTCGCCGACGATGGCGGGACCGGTCGCGATACCCATCCGCAGACCGATGGGGGGATGGTCCTTGTCGTGCAGCGTGTTGAGCTTGATCACGGTCTCGTGACAGGCCAACGCAGCTGCGCAGGCCAGATGCGATTGAGCCGGTTCCTCCTGGAAGGCCGACCAGAAGGCCATCACTCCATCGCCGAGGAACTTGTTGACATAGGCGCCATGTTCAACGAGCTGCGAAGTCAACGCTGACAGATATGTATTCAGGATGCGGACGACCTGTTCCGATTCGAGATTCTCGCTCAGGGTCGTGAACCCGGCGAGATCGGCGAAGAAGATCGTCATCTCTCGACTGACACCGGTCATCGATATGGCGGCGGGATCGGCGATCAGGGCATCTACCAGCTGATCGGAGACACGAGCTCTGAACTGGCGAGTGATCCGCCGCTTGTCACGCTGCGCCATGGCGGCCTGCACACCGGTTCCGGTGGCCCATGCGCCCAACGCCGACAGAACGGGGGCGGCCAGTGGAATCAGGAGATTGTCCATCCACAAAAGGAGCACGCCGCCGATTCCCACATAGGCGATCACCGTGAGAATCGAGAGCATCGTGGATGTCCACGGCCCCAGAAGGGTGACGAAGAGGGCGACCATCAGTCCGATCACCACAATGAAAAGGGGATCGACCCAGTCCGGGGCCTTCGTGAGCCCACGTTCCTGCAGCACCATGTCCGCCAGCGTCGCATGCACCAGTACACCGGGTGTTCGTGGTCCGGCCGCGGTCTGGATGAAGTCGGCGGCGGCGCCGGTCGCGGTCCAGCCAACGAAGACGAGTGCATCGTCGACCTGATCGGCCAAGGTCTCGGAGGCGACCTTCAGTCGATCTTCATCCTGACGGATCGATTCCCTGATCGACTGCCACTGCTGCATGGCCTTGAGCATCTCGATGGTTTCGGGATCATCGGCGAGCATCGAAAGATCGGCATCGGGCTCGATGCCGTCGAGACTGAAGTCGATCTCCTCCTGAAGTTCGGACTGTATGTTCGAAGAAAGCCAGTCTTCGCTGGTCATGTCCGGGTTCTGTCTAAGGACTCTCATCAGATCACGACTAAGATCCGAGAGTACGCCAGCCTGCATATCGAGCGTTCGTCGTGCTCGAGCGATCTCGATGATCTCGCTGATCGAGAGATGCCCGGTGTATTCCTGATCATCCTCGTCGGCTCGGTGCAGATTGCGCCAACGCCAGTCGACGTCGCTGCGTGGCCAGTTCAACCAGAGCCGGCCATCATCGGCGGGCAGTTCGACTTCACCGATGACGATGCCGTCATCGTCGATGAGGATGTCTCCGGGCCTGATGTCCCGATAGTGGGCGACGGCCGCCAGTCCAAGCGAGAGGATGTCCCCACCTTCCATGGGTTGTGATGGATAGATGGAACGCACCGCACCATCGGGGCCACGATGCGTGATGTTCACGTAGCCCATGCCGCCGGCCTGCTTGAGCAGTATCTCCAGCGGCACACGATCGGATGAGGAACCGATTTCATCGGGTCTTTCTCGACACAGGAAGACGGTGGCCGCTGCCAGACCCCGATACTGGTTCAAGGCGGCTTCGAGAAGCGGTCGTTCCGGATAGTCGACACCGTGGAGGCGTGTCGAGGGAACGATCTCGATCTCGAGATCCCTGAGCGATGCGGTCGCCGGCAATCTTCTCACGGCTTCCTGGATCGCCCGTTTCTTCAACAGCAGTTGATTGGAAGCGAAGGCTTCACGATCGACATCCTCGAGCACCATGCCGCCAGGTGGTTGTTCGGGCGTGGCGGTGATGTCGCCTCGCAATTTGGTAACCAGGTTGGCAAGCGTGTCCGGTTGCCCGCCCGCGTCGTTCCATCGTGTTTCCAGTTCATCCTCAGCCAGAACCGTGGCGAGGATGGTGGCTTCATTGACCGCCTGGGCCAGGGCTGCGTCATCGTCTCTCGAGGTTCCCGTCTGCGGATCCCAGGTGGGATCCTGT
The DNA here is from genome assembly GCA_002716385.1 of Phycisphaerae bacterium. GTDB lineage: Bacteria > Planctomycetota > Phycisphaerae > Phycisphaerales > SM1A02 > UBA1668. The sequence goes on from PBAX01000008.1 coordinate 26,450, forward strand.
GGATTGGAGAACTCGATGTCCAGTGCGACGGTGCGGGCCCCGGCCAGATGCAGTTCGTTGACGGCATCGGCCATGTAGGTGCGTGGCCATGGCCATCGTCCGATGCGATCGATGGAACCGTCGTCGATGTCGACCAGCACGATGCGATCGCTGTAGGGGGCGGTCTCCCTGGGCAGATGTCGCTGCTGCTGATCGATGATGCGCTGATTGAACCCGTTGAACAGACCGGCGAGGTCGATCAGCAGGATGACCAGAACGGTCAGAAGCGAGGCGATCAGTACGGGGGCATGACGTGTCACGCATGGAGTGTACGGACACACGGTGCTCAGTGCATGAACTGTGGTATTCGATCATCCGTGATCCGGGAATCGATGATCAGGGAGGATTGATTCCACCACCTGGCATTCTCAACTGGAGTGCCTGTCCATATGCTGTGAATGCCTCTTGGTCGTAGAGTGTCGCTTTAAGCGATTCGACAAATGCTTCCCGAACCTGAATTGGCTGATTGGCGAATTCAGGCACGTTGGCGAACTGGTTCACCGCTTGGAGGATCATATCGAGGTCATGATCGATTGGCCCTTGTCCGCCGCTTCCCCACTCTAGATAACGTTCGGAACCCATGCTCAACAACCGACCATAGAGATCCGCCATGGTCTGAATTGGCGCGCCTTCCGGGAGTTGCGGGTTGTACTGAAGATCATCCAAGGCAAAGTCGCCTTTCGCTCGAATAATCAGACCCTCTGCGACTTCAGGGTTGTTCAGCAAATCATAGAGTGCAGGTTCAAACTCCAGTGGAATCTGTTGACGTAGGAAGAAACCGGGGTCTACCAGAGCAATCGGAATGTCGAGTTTGTCGTCTTGGAAATAATCACTCGGCACCAGATCCATGAACACCGCAGCCGCCAGCATGCCACGATCCGTTGGTGACACCACCTCACGGAAGTAGGACTGGTACCCAGGCAGATCGATCACATCGACCGGTGGTGGCGGTGGCTCGATCGGATCATCCGGTGGCGGTGGTGCCGGTGGTGGTGGCGCCGGCGGCTCGGGTGGTGCTGCCGGAGGTGCTGCGGGAGGTGCTGCGGGAGGTGCCGGAGGAGGCTTCATTGCTTCCTGAGCCACACGGAATTCCTCCTGAAAGGCTTCTCTTCTCTGCGCTTCGCGAACACCCTGCTCGGCGCCCAGAACCAGTCGGGTCGTCTCTCGAAGACCACCGTCGACACCGCGTGGCGGGGGACCGCCCTTCGAGGCGCCCTTCGCATCCATGGCATGGGCCTTGTTGATCGGCTTCTTGCCACCGACCGACTTGGTCACGGCACGCTTGGTCGGATTCTTCGCTCGATTGGAGGTGGCACCGCCACCCGAGACACTCCAGACCTTCTTCTGGCCGTAATAACGCATCTCGATCGCGTTGATCGAATTGAATCGAGCGCCGTACACACTGGCGCCATTGAAGCCGTCATAGGCCACACCCATGCCGGTACCGCGCACCGAGAGTGCGCCGCTGGGTGTCACCACGGAAAAGTCGTTGGTCAGACCGACACGATCGACCTTGAAGTCGGCGCGTCCACGTTCGACCTGGACGATGGTGCTGAGAGTCTCGCCATTCTGAGCCAATGCTGGAACCGCGACTCGTGAATTGGAGTCGACCAGAATGGTCGCGTTGGGTCCGCATCGCAACGCCAGATGGGATCGAAGTCCGGTTCGGATCAATGAGCCGGGCTTGAGTCGATGATCCTTCGCCGCCTTCTGCCAGGCGTCCTCTTCCGTCGCCTTCCATTGGCAGCGACCTCGAACCTCCAGAACGACGGCTTCGAGAACCCTGGTCGTTCCCTTGGCGATGGCCTCGATGGGGCCTGTGGAACTCGCGGCGGTCAACGCCGCCATGTGAAGCTGGGCCAGTTCAACCTGATCCAGCGGCGGCAATCCATCCTTGGGGGGCTGGACATCCGCAGCCATGGCGCTACTCCCCAGAAGGGCGATGATCATGGCTGATATGAATGGCCTGTGGCGGCTGGTCTTCATGTTGTCAGGCTCCTGAAGTGGATGTCTCCACCCGTTGATTCTACGAGCGGACTTTGCCTCTGTTCGAGCTCAAGTATGGTTCGGAAACCGACGAGCACCAGAAATAGGCGTTCAGCAGCTCTTCTATCAGGCGGAATATTTGAAATTATTGATAAATGTCCTGTAAAGCGGTCCGAGAACAACGCTGGATGGATCTATCGATCGATCTTCAGGTTCTGCGGGGGGTCCGGTGGGAAACCTGACCAGACATAGCCATTGAGGAGGAATTGGCCGTACTCAGTGAACCCCGTGGCGGTCTCATCGGTCTTGTAGAGGGTTTCGTACAACGCATAGGTGAAGGCTTCCCTCGCCTGCTCGGTAGTGATGTTTCCACCAATCGCATTGATCTGGTTCTCATAGGACTGGACCATCAGCACCAGATCGGCACGAGTCGGCGGTGCACCACCTGCTTCGTACCACTGCGGATTGCTGATGCCGTAGTTGATGATCTCGTTGTAGAACCCGAACAGTCCGTTTGGCGCACCATCGACAAGATCATCGAATGAGGCACTGTCGATTTCAGCTTGAGTCCTGGCATTCTCGCCACCCAGAAGCTGCAGCTTGGGTTCCAGATACAACGGGATCTGGCGACGGAAGAGTTCATTCGGTCCATACTGTCGATCGACGAACGGATGATCTCCAATCGCAATATTGTCACCGATCAGATCGAGCGCCATGGCCGCGGCCAGGAAGCCCTGATCGGATGGTCCGTTCATCTGACCGAAGTACTGGCTGTATCCGATCGTGTTCAGGATGTCCTGTGGCGGCTGGTTGTCGCCACCATTGTCGTCCTCGATGATCTCATCGATCATCTCCTCGATTTCCTCTTCGAGAATCTCCTCGAAGATCTCCTCCTCCAGTTGAGACTCAGCCGCTTCGATGGCAGCGAGCACCGCAGCTTCCTGCTCGGCCAGAATGCCGGCGATCACTTCCTGCTCGATCGAGTTGATGATTGTTTCGGATTCGAGCTGCTGCTGCTGTGCCAGCACAACGCGGGTCGTGACACTGCTCGTGTCGGTTGCGGCCAATGCCTGATCCGCGGCGGAATCGAAGGATCCGGCATCCTCGGCTTCATAGGCCTGCAACGAAGGTGCGGGCTGGGTCTCGAGCGCCGCCACCGTCGCCGGATTCTGCACGGCATTGGTGGACACGGCATCACCCGACATCAGCCACTTGTAGCCATCATTCATGAAGTACCGCATCTCGATGGCGTTCATGCGATTGTGTCTGGCACCGACGACACTGGTTCCGGTGAAACCGTCGTACTGGACCCCCATGCCGGTGCCCTTGACGGCCAGCGACCCGGACGGTGTCAGCACGGAGAAGTCGTTCATGAGCCCCACGCGATCGACCTGGATATCGGCGCGTCCACGATTGATGGTGACGATGGTCCGGAGAACATCGCCATCCTGCATCAGGGATGGAAGTTGGACCCGGCTGTTGCTGTCCACCAGAACCGTCGAGTTCAATCCACACCGCAGTGTCAGCGTGGAGTTGAGTCCGGTGCGTATGAACGCGCCTGGTCCGAGCGAATCGTTGATGGCGGCCTTCTTCCAGCCGGAGGTCTCGTCCATCCGCCACTGGCAACGACCGGTGACGAGCATCACGATGGCGCCCAGCTTTCTGGTGTCGCCCTTCGGAAGCGGCTTGGCGACACCCTTGATCGCACCCTTGAAGGAGGACAGTCGATTCTGTATTTCCGATCTGGTGGTGACCGGCCCCGGAACCGCAAGCTGTTCGGGGGAATTGATGGCGACCATGCCATCCTGTGCGTTACCGATCGAGACCATGACCACGGCAAGCAGTGGAATCAAGGTGATGTCGAGTATCCCTCTGGGCATGGGACCTCCAGTCGTTTGATCAGCTGGGTTCGGTCGACCTGTCCGAATCCGTGGCGCCCTCACCAGAGGCGGGGGCGTCTGCCTCATTGCTATCGTCCGTACCCTCTACGGGGCTCGGATGCATTGGTGTGAGGACTTCTGAAATTCTTTTGGCTTCAGCGGCCTCTTTGGCCTTCTTTTGCTGTTCCTTGAGCTTTTTGCGTGCTTCAAACACCTGATTCAGCCGCTGCCGATCCTCGATATTGTCCACCAGAGCCGTGAATTCCAGCCCTGTCAGGGCCTCGTTTTCCGACAGGGCGGGGAGCAATCCCATGAACGTCAGCTCTCTGGAGCAGTAACGCGGCGAGTCGCCGAAGAGCTGCATGGTCAGGCCACCCTTGATCTCGAGGATCTGACAGGCGGCCACCGCGATCCAGCCGACCCGGGCGGATTCGTTCGCCGGCGGCATGCCGCCCCAGCTTCCATCGAACCAGCCCTTGGCGACACCAGCCTCATAACGACACTCGTAGGTCTTGCAGTCGTCGCTTCCATCGGAGAGCAGCAGCAGACCGTGCAACGCATCGTCGTTGGTGACGACCGACTGCTTGGCGAGACTGTCCCAGAAGTCGAAGTCCTGGTCATTCCCCGGAAACTGCACGACGGCGGAGTCGTCGAGCGTCGTGCGTTCGAACAAGGTGCAACCGCTGGCAAAGCCAATGACGGTCACCATCAACAGGAGAAGAACATGCTTCCTAGAAGGCATAGCTGACTCCGGCGTAGATGAAGTGGCGTTCCTTGTCGAAGGGTTCGGCGAGTGCGTTGCCCGGGAAGAAGATGCCGTATCGAACATTCGCGCTGATATCGCTGGTGATGCGCCAGTCTAGCCTCAGGTCCATCTCGAATCCGATCCAGTGACTGTTTCCGGACACGCCGCTGGTGGGGCTGCCGAGATCGAGCTTGTTGTAGAAGAAGAAGTCACTGCCGACTCTCAGGGCATCCGGTCGCTTGCTGTCGATGGGCAACGCCGTGCTGGCACCGACCCGGACCATGGCCAGATTCGACAGATCAGGTGCGTAGGCCAGACCGGTGTAGATGTATCCAAGGCTGTTGAAGGCCCGGTCGGTCGTTCCTGTGCGATTGCCCGCATAGGTGCCCGAGGTCGTGAGACGATCGGGGTCGCCGGTACCCACCGCAGTGGTCAGGCTGAAATTGGTGAGGTTCTTGTCCCTCAATGCGTAGATCATGTTCAAGACACCGGCCCAGGCATCGATCGAATCCTTCGTCTGAGGCACTGGGATGATCGGAAGCACGAATGGGCTACTGAGTGTTGTACCGGTCTCACGGACAACCTCGAGCGTATACGTGAGCTGCGGACCGATGGAACCAGTGGACCCGAATGAGAGGTACTGCGAGTTGTAGTCGAAGTTCATCGGCCCGAAGATCGTCTGTCTTTCTTCATCCTCCGGATTGCGGTCGCGCTGGATGAAGTACGAGACGTACGGCTTGAACTCGGTCACTATTTCATAGTCGACTCTGGCTGCGAACAGGTGACGGTTCGTGTAGCCGTCGTAGTTGGGCCGAGAGATGTCGAAGTCGTACATGCCACTTCGGGCCGTGCGGCCGATGAAGCCGGCGAACTCGAGCTTCTCCCAATCGGCCATGATCTGGAGGGCGTAGGCGTCGTTGCTGAAGACGGCCCCTGTGTTCCAGTTGATGAACATCCGGCCGACCTTGGCATTGATGTTGTACGGAAGGCGTTCGCCGGTCTCGGCCAGATGGGCCGATCGAAGGTCGAATTCATACCAGTAGCGATTGCCGATCGGGTAGAGGAGCTGACTGTTCTCGCCGTCGAAGGCATCGCCCTTGGGGTAGTCGTTGTACAGGAACCGAAGGTTGCCGAAGAAGTTGTGCCCACCATCGATGTTGGCGGCCAGGAATAGGTTGGCCTCGTACTGGAGCAGGGTGCTGGAGCTGCCGAAGGCATCGTTGATCCCGGCGACACCGAAACGAAGCGAGGCACCGTAGTCGATGGTCATTCGTTCACCGACGGTCTGGCCACGACTGGTGCGAAGTCGCAGATCGATGTCCTGACGCGACAGGGCGTCCTCCAGACGTGTCAGGACCTCCAGCGAGTTGCCGGGTGCGCCACCCTGTGCCAGGGCGGATTCAGCTGGCAGCATCACACCGGCTATCACGAGCAGGAGCGTGCTCAGCAGTGGATGGACTCTCAAAGCCATAAGGCTCATGCCGGGGCCTCCATGGGATCGACCCTCATTGGATCGATACCGGCTTGTCATGGAGTCTACCCGGTCGGCTGGCGGCATGAATTCCATCTCCTGTGCAAATGAGCTCTGGCACTCGAGGCGAGTCTGTGCGAGCATGGGACCCATGAGATTGATCGTCACAGGGACAGGTGATGCTTTCAGCAATTCACGATTTGGTTCGAGTTCTCTCATCGAGACCCCGAAGGGCTTCATCGCCATCGACTGCCCCGGTTCACCCCTGATGATGTACAAGCAGGCGGCCTTGAGCACCGGTCTCGACGTGGATCCCGCCGCGATCCATGACATCATCGTGACGCATCTGCATTGTGATCATGCCGGCGGAATCGAGACGCTGGCCTTCTACCGGAAGTACATTGCTCCTGGCGGTGGTCGCCCGGGACTCTGGGCGGCGCCGGCCGTCATGGAGCGGATGTGGGAGCGACTGGCCCCGTCCATGGATGGACGCCAGTTCGGTGAGGAGCCCAAATCGAAGCTGGAGGACTACTTCGCCCCCGGTCTGCTCTCGGTCGAGCATGCGGTGGACTTGGCGGGTCTCCAGGTTCGAGCAAGATGGACGCGGCATTCCGTGCCGACTGTCGGGCTACTCATCAGTGACGGCGATTCGACTTTGGGCTGGTCGGGGGATACCGAGTTCGAGAAAGCGCATGTCGAGTGGCTTTCGGAAGCGGATCTGATCATCCATGAGTGTGGACAGGCCGCCAAGCATGCCAGACTCGAGGAGTTGATGACGCTGCCGTCGGAACTCCAGGAAAAGATCAAGTTGATCCATGTGCCCGATGGTGCGGACTTCCCGTCATCTCCCATGGAACGGCTGTCCGATGGCGATGTCCTGGACATCAAGACCGCCGTTCGCGAAACGACTTGATCGGTTCGTCATCCCTGCTGTTCGATCAACGTGATTCCCATGGCGTCCATCTTCTGGCGAGTCTCTGGAACGTCCGCTCGATCAGGTACCACGTCAGGAAGCTCACACCGATCGACACGACGATCACCAGCAGGAAGTAGACGGTCGGTGGGTACTGCTTCATCCACTGCATGACACCGCTGGCTTCACCCGCGTACATCACGAGGGTGTGCATCAGGTAGAGGCTGTAGCTGATCGTTCCAAGCCAGACCAGCGGGGCGGGGCCCCAGACACGGTTCCTGAATCCACGGGTGTAGATGACGAACAAGATGAACGCCACGAGATAGCTGCCCATATATCGCCAGCCGATGCCGCCCGTGAAGGTCTCTTCCGGGGAGTTGTAGCCCAGCAGGGTGATGACTGGAATCAGGAGCAGGATCGATACCAGACCGATCCTCGAAAGGACGAGGCATCTCCGGTCCGAGTCCAGTATCCAGCCTTGCCAGAGCGTTGCCCAGAACATGATCGACAGGGCCAGCCCCGGCGCCAGCGGGAGCCGGCGATCCATCTGCCAAGCCACGATCGATCCCGCGAGCGCCATCAGAAGGAACCCGATTGAAGCAGCCAGTCGGAACCCGGGACGCTGCATGAATCCGATCAGAAACAGGATGCCGCAACTGACATAGAAGGCCAGCTCGATCGCCAGAGTCCAGTAGACACCCATGACGTTCGTGACACCGACGAATTCCTGCAACATCGTCGCATTGACGAGGAACTGGGCCCATTGGCCGTCTGGATTTCTGGGCATCCAGTCCACCAGCACGAGGACCAGCGCGAGCAGGAGCGAGGCCCAGTAGGCGGGGTAGATTCGACAGAACCGCCGGACGACGAAGGTGGCGATCGGTTTGCGACGTCGTTCGGAGAGGCTGTAGTGGATCACGAAACCACTGAGTGCGAAGAACAGGATGACCCCGACCTTGCCGCAGTCGACCCATCCCCGGAACGCCTCGGCCACCCACCGCTCGGCGGGGTGGTGCGCCCAGCCCATCTGTGGAGTGACGACGCCTTTCCAATCGGGGGACCAGTGCGGAAAGAACACGTATTCAGCCAGATGGCCGTAGACCACCGCCAGTGCCGCCAATCCACGCAGAACGTCCAGATGAAGAAGCCTGCCATGTTGAGGCTTTGGTGTGCTCAAAGAGAGGAATCCCTGGCGTGGAAGTGAGAAGTTGGCATTGCCGCACGAGGCTGGGATCAATATAGTGAAGTCATAGCCGGGCCCCCAGTCAGGTCGGGCTTTCCATAGATAAGGTTCCAGAATCCTGTCAGGGAGCCGGAGGACACTCCGGAGCACCGTTTCCATGACTTCCCACGCCGCTACATCCTCATCCGGGCCGGCCCAGCAGACAACACGAGCCACGGACATGCTTGATCCAAAACCCCAATTCGCCGATCGACACATAGGCCCGAACGCCCTGGATATCGAGTCGATGCTGGCCACGTTGGGTGTCGACTCCATGGATGATCTGATGGCGGAAGCGTTGCCCTCGAGCATTCGTACCGGCACCACTCTGAACGTCGGGCCCGCTCGTGGGGAACATGAACTACTCGAGTCGCTTCGCCAGTTGGCTGAACGCAATCAGGTTCACCGGACCGGAATCGGCATGGGGTACTACGACACGATCGTCCCCTCGGTCATTCAACGGAACATCCTCGAGAATCCAGCGTGGTACACGCAGTACACGCCGTACCAGTCCGAGATCTCGCAGGGGCGACTGGAAGCGCTTCTGAACTTCCAGACGATGGTGAGTGATCTCACAGGGCTGCCCATCGCGAATGCCTCGCTGCTCGATGAGGCGACCGCTGCGGCCGAGGCCATGATCATGTGCTTCAACCTGTGCCGCAACAAGGACACCGTGTTCATGGTGTCGAATCGATGCCATCCCCAGACGCTGGCCGTGCTGGAAGGCCGCGCCAAGCCGCTGGGCATCGAGCTTCGTGTCGAGAATTTCGCAGAGAACACCACGCCCGACTTCGAGGGTGTCTTCGGCACACTCATCCAGTATCCCGACACCGACGGCCGATTCCATGACTGGAAGAACTTCATCAGGCAGTCGCATGACGGCGGTGCGCTCGTGGTCATGGCGACCGATCTGCTGGCCTTGACCATGGTGACATCGCCTGGAGAACTCGATGCCGACATCGCCATCGGTTCCTCGCAGCGATTCGGCGTACCGATGGGATATGGTGGGCCGCATGCGGCCTTCATGGCGACACGCGAGAACTTCGTCAGGAAGATGCCGGGGCGGATCATCGGAGTTTCACGAGATCGCCACGATCGCCGCGCCCTTCGCATGGCCATTCAGACACGTGAACAGCACATCAAGCGGGATCGTGCCACCAGCAACATCTGCACGGCTCAGGTCCTGCTGGCCATCATGGCCTCGATGTACGCGGTCTATCACGGTCCCGACGGACTTCGTCGCATCGGTACTCGCGTGGCATCCATGGCCCGCGGTTTCGCGACGGCGCTGAGACGCTGTGGACGTGAAGTGGCCGCGGTACCGTTCTTCGATACGGTCCGGGTCGACGTCGCGCCGGAGGAGATCGATGGAATCATGGGCCATGCCATCGCTCGCGGTTTCAATCTCCGTCGATACGAAGATGGCCATGCCATCGGCGTCAGCTTCGACGAGACCACCACCGAAGCGGATGTCCACATGATCCTGGAGGCCTTCAACAGAGGCGAGTCGATCGACATCGATCTGGAGACGGCGGCCGAATCAGTCGAACTGTTCCCGGGATGGCTGCAGCGTGAATCCGACTACCTCACCCACGAGGTGTTCACTTCGCATCACTCCGAGACGGAGATGCTTCGGTACATCACGAGTCTGCAGGAGCGCGATCTCTCGTTGGCCAACTCGATGATCCCGCTGGGCTCCTGCACGATGAAGCTCAACGCGACGACCGAGATGCTTCCGGTCACATGGCCCGGCTTCGGCAGACTGCATCCATTCGCGCCGGTCGATCAGGCCGAGGGCTATCTCGAGATGTTCCGCAAGCTGGAATCATGGTTGTGCGACATCACCGGATTCGATGCCGTGTCGTTGCAGCCAAACGCCGGATCACAAGGTGAATTCGCCGGACTCATGGTCATTCGAGCCTGGCATCTGCATCGTGGCGATACCCAACGCGACGTCTGTCTGATTCCCGCATCCGCGCATGGAACCAATCCGGCCAGCGCCATCGCCGCCGGCTTCAAGGTCGTTGCGGTGAAGACCACCGAAGCGGACATCTGCCTCGATGATCTTCGAGCCAAGATCGCCGAGCACGGCGATCGCATCGGTGCGGTCATGGTCACCTATCCCTCGACACACGGCGTATTCGAGGACACGATCCAGGAGATCGCCGAACTGGTGCATGCCGCCGGTGGGCAGGTCTATCTCGATGGTGCCAACATGAACGCCATGGTCGGTCTCTGTCGTCCCGCCGAAATCGGCGCGGATGTCTGCCATCTGAACCTGCACAAGACGTTCTGCATTCCGCATGGTGGTGGAGGACCGGGAATGGGTCCGATCGGCGTCGCGTCGCATCTGGCGCCGTTCCTGCCGGGTCATCCTGTCGTTCGACCAGAGTCCGCCGGCGACGAGGCCATCACGGCCATATCGGCGGCGCCATGGGGCAGCCCGAGCATCCTTCCGATCTCCTGGATGTACATCGCCCTGATGGGTGATGAAGGACTGAAGCGTTCCAGCGAGACCGCCATCCTCAATGCCAACTACATGGCGAAGCGGCTCGAGTCGCACTATGAAATCATGTTCCGGAACGAGAACGGCCGGTGCGCACACGAGTTCATCCTCGATTGCCGTCCCTTCACCAATGCGGGGATCCGCATCGACGATATCGCCAAGCGACTGATGGACTATGGATTCCATTCGCCGACGATGTCGTGGCCCGTGGCCGGCACACTCATGATCGAGCCGACCGAAAGCGAATCAAGAGCCGAGCTCGATCGTTTCTGCGATGCCATGATCGGGATTCGCGCCGAGATCGAAGCCATCGAGTCGGGGCAGGCTGATGTGGAGAACAACGTGCTTCGCAACGCACCCCACTCACTGGCGACGGTGACGGCGGACGAATGGCCTCATCCGTATTCCAGAGCCGAGGCGGCCTATCCGGGCGAATGGCTGAGAAGCCGGAAGTTCTGGCCACCGGTCGATCGTGTGGACAATCCCTACGGGGATCGCAATCTCGTATGCACCTGCCCATCGGTCGAGGAACTCGAGCAGTCGCCCGAGTCGTGATTCTCAGGAAAGCCAACGCAGTCTGATGGTCTCGTCCATGTTCCTGAACTGGTCGATGACCGATCCGTCCTGAAGATGGTCGACATCCAGAATCACGTAGCTGAGATCGCCGGTGCTCTGCAGGTATTCGGCATGAATGTTGACGTGGCCTTCCGCGAGGATGCCGTGCATCTTGCTGAGCACGCCCGGGACATTCCTGTGGAAGTGGAGGATGCGATCCTGGCCATCGCGTCGATGGGGAAGCTCGACTTCGGGGATGTTTACCGAGGACGTGGTCGTTCCACGTTGTTGATAGGTCACCATCTTCATGGAAACCTCGCGGGCGATCGCGATCTGCGCCTCTTCGGTGCTGCCGCCGATGTGGGGTGTCATCACGACCCCGGGAAGTCCCGACAGCGGACATGTGAAATCATCCTGTCGAGCACGGGGCTCGCTTGGATAGACGTCCAGCGCGACTCCCATGACATGCTCGGACTTGATGGCCTCGGCCAGGGCATCGATGTCCACGACCGATCCTCGCGAGTTGTTGATCAACATGCTCCCCGACTTCATCCTCTTCAATGCTCTTGCATCGATCATGTTCTTCGTATCGGGGGTTTCGGGGACATGAAGTGTGACGACATCGGATTCAGCGAGCAGTTCATCGAGCGAACCGGCTGGTATGGCATTGCCCATCGCCATCTTGGGGACGATGTCGTGGTAGACGACTCTCATCCCGAGCGCCTCGGCGAGCACCGAGACCTGTGAACCGATATGTCCATACCCGACGATCCCGATCACTCGTCCACGAACCTCGTGGCTGTTGGTCGCGGACTTGTCCCATCGGCCCTGGTGCATCGCGGAGTTCTTGTCGAAGAGCCCTCGATGGAGACCGATGATCTCCGCGATCGTCATCTCGGCGACGCTTCGCGTGTTGCAGAAAGGCGAGTTGAAAACCGCGATGCCGCGTCTGGCCGCCGCGTCGAGATCGACCTGGTTGGTGCCGATGCAGAAGCAGGCGATGGCTTCTAGATTCGGGACACTGTTGATCACCTTCTCGGTCATCTGCGATCGTGATCGAATCCCGATCATGGTCGAGTCGCCGATGGCCTCGATCAGTTCGGTTTCATCGAGTGTCCCACCAGTGCGTCGGACCTTCAAGCCCGCCTTCTTGAAGGCAGGTTCCGCTTCTTCGTGGATGTTCTCGAGAAGGAGGATGTCACGTGTGGGTTTCGACAATTGATCTACTTTCCGCTGTTGCCAATATCGAGGCTGTCCAATGCTTCTCTGGTATCGGCTACGAGTGCCGATACATTCAGGCCTTCGCCAACGGCCCGTTTCATCCAGAGATCCGGGGTGAGGCATCCGATCGAGCAGATTCGTCTTGTTTCCGCAGCGAGGTCCCGATTTCGGAGGCAGCTTCTGATCTGATGGCTCTGGACATGGCCGATCACGTAGTCGGCCAGATACAGAGGATGGGCGATCATGTGCTGATAGGCCGCCAGAACATGACTACTGTCCTTCCCGTAGAAACGTTCGTAATGATCTGCCCATAGTTCACTCGCGATTCCCAGAACGGCGTCGCGGAGCGACTCGGCATCCGCGTTTGGATGGTCATAGAGCCAGTTCCAGGTCCTGATGTCTACGAGGGCTGGCCCGGCAATCTGACACGAGGCCTGCATGCACTGGATGCTGTCCACATGGAATGGATCGGGGGCATCGGCATCCGCTTCAAGACCCAATGCCTGATGCGCCAGTGACTGGTAGAGGAAGGCGAACGCTTCCGTGCAGGCGGTGTTGGGCACGCCTCTCAAGGCCGGGCGTGGTACGTAGTGGGTAGAGATCACCTGCTCGAGGTTGTGACCGAGTTCGTGCATGGCGGTATCGAAGCCCGCCCATCCGAGTTCGTTCTCCAGGCTGCTGGTCCTGAGCCAGGCGCTGTACTCGGGCATGCCCGGTCTCATCGCATGGCCGGAACCTCTGGCGATCTCCACTCTGACATTCGTGCCCAGGAAATCGGCGTCATCATCGGGGAAGCCGAGTGATCGTAGAAGCTGTGGAAGTCCGGCTTCGAATGCGTGATGATCTGCATAGCGGGACTTGACCAACGCGTTCATCTCTTCCGGTGGTCTCGAGTCGAACATGTCTTCCATGTAGATGTCGTGCGGTTCAAGCGATCGGCCGAGCTGATGTTCCATCAGGGCCGCCATCGGTTCCCGCACCTGAGCTGAGAGCAGATCCTCGAGCAGCTGTTCGACCTCCGGTTGAGGTATCTCCCTGAAGCGTTCGAACTTCCTCGCCAACGCAGTGGGGAACTCCGGGCAGACCTTGTCGATCTCCTGAGCGACATGGAACTGCTCGAGCCAGCGTTCATATCGTTCGTTGCCGACCAGCTCGCCGGGATCACCGCCATCGATGGTGTTTGAGCATGGATCCCAGTCGCCGTGGGCGGTGCCGTCCATGATGCTGCGTGGAATGGTCCCATCGATCTGACGACCCATCACCTGGAGCAGGGCACGCTGCCCTGGCAATCCCTCCTTTTCGCCATAGAGCGACTTGATGGCTTCACGGATGAGCCAGTGTGCCAGCAGTTTTCGATCCGTCTCGAACCATTTCTTCCCGTCCTCATCGACGAGATTGCCGACGGGTACGTGGAATTCAGCCACCCACTTGTTCGCGCGGTAGCCCACGTCGCGTGCACGATCTGCGACTTCCTTCGGGATCCTCGGTCCGAACGCCTTGGCGACCCGAACCTGGGCCCATCGATCGGAATCCCATTCCGGTCCTTCCTGCAACATCGTCGACAGATCGGGGCGATCGAAGTTGAGCAGCGCCATGAAGGCGATTCGTTGCGCGAAGTACTGCTCGGAAAGATCCGGTGCCGGATCGAATGTGGCCAGCGTGTCATCGGTCCCGGGCATGTCATCGCCACGCAGGTCGCTCCATCGACGGAGCGTGCGGCGAATCTCCGAGAGATGACCGGAGGTCGTCGACAAGGCGATCTCGAGTCGATCGAGCAGCCTCGATTGATCGGTGGCATCCGGGATGAAGTGGTCGCGGCAGAAGGCGACCAGTGCATCCTGATCTCCGTCCTCGGCCGTCCAGTACGAGGCGACTCTGGCGACGCCGGCCTCCGCCCGTGAACGTACGGACTCGCCATGTCGTTCGATGATCGCGTGAATGGCCGTTGTGAGTTCCGAATCGATGGTTGTAATCATGTCTTGTTCCCGTTCCTCTGCAAGTTCAGGAGGACATGATACGGCTGTATCGGAATATCAGGGCATGCCTGACTCATCGCCTTCCAGAGGGGGCATCTCGATCCTGAGCAATCGGGCCAGGGAGCGATCGATCAGCGAGAGCAGCCCCTGAGCGGGAATGCTCAGGGCAATGGTGGCCAGGCCCAGGAACACCAGAAGAAGGGAGGCAGGTGGAAACATGAACATCAGCAGGAAGGCCAGTACGCCTTCTGCAATCAGCAGGCCCAGAATGAGAAAACCGAAGTTCATTCTCATTCCATGGATGATCTTCCAGATTCGCATGATTCAATTGTAGGTCCCGTACCCGTGTTCGAGTACGTGATAGCATCAGGATTGAAAGGTGATTATGACCATGAGTGCCACACGAATCGGATCAACAGGATTTGCCTGTCTGCTGATTTCGCTCTTCTGGGCTGCCGGCTGTGCTTCCAAGGCCGAAGTGGCCAGAAAAGGGAAGATCCGCGAAGCGGAGAGGCCGGCCTATGTGGATCAGACCAGCAATGGTGAGATCGTCACCCTGCTACCCGATCAGATCCTCGTCATCCAGCTGGTCTGCAATATTCAGGAGCGTCGCCGATGGTCGTTGGTGGGTGGCGTCGACGAACTGGTCTTGAAGCCTGATGGCCAACGAACGATCCAGCCTGTCGATTCTCAAGATCGTCCGGTTGGTCCACCCGTCGAGGAGATCCGCTTTGTTGCGGTGGGTAGCGGCGAAGTGATCGTGGATCTTTCCTACGGCCCAGTCGGCGGTGGATTCGCCGAATCGCTCAATCGCTTCTTTCTCAAGGTGGTCGTTGATCCGTTCAGGAATTGAACGATCAGTCCATGAGGACCCAGTCCCGCTTCCAGGCCATGTCGGCCCATCGACGCATGTCCGCCATCTGGGACAGGGTTTCCAATGACGTGCTGCCATCAGCCATCGCGGTGACGGCTTTCCCGTCGTGACGAGCGGAGACGTATCCGTGATCGGCGGGATCCTGTGTCATGGTGTCCAAGACGCCATTTCCACCCGATGCGGCGGCCCAGCGGAATCCGTTCGACGGATGGTAGGGGCTCTCGATCCGGTGAAAGCCTTCGACCGCTTCGGAGGCCATGCCGGACTCGCTTGTGTCACCGAATCTGGCCGAACTGAAGATGATCAATTTTGATGTGTGCTTGATGTCGGAGAGTCTGCGAATCCAGGGGCAGCTGTCCAGATCACCGTACTGATAGATGGCGTAGAGGGCATTGGTGAGCTGCTCGCCCTGACCGCCGACCCATTCGCCGTTGAGTCCGAATGCGGGATAGAGCGTGGCGACGTACTGGTGGTTGGGCACATCGATGTTCTGCCGACGGAATTCCTTCAATGCGGATGGATAGAGAGTCCGCTTGGCATCATCGAGATAGGGCGTGAGCCGCCAGAACCATCTCTCCTGAGTTGGTCCGGGCCCTATCAGATCGCCGTTGAAGTCGAACAGTGGTTCCTCGCTTGGTTGAGACTGCGGGTAGTAGCCCTTGAGTACTTCTCCGTCGCGAGCCAGAGCGTAATCCCGCCAGGCACTGACGGTCGCCCGGGCGCAGGAGAGTTCCTCGACCGCACGGCTCTTGGCCTCGATTCGACCCATGACAGGGACTGCGATCGCCAGAAGCAGGCCGATGATGACGATCACCACCATCAGCTCGATCAATGTGAATGCGTATCTGTTTCGTGATGTAGCCGGATCTGGGGTCAAGGGTCGAGGGATTCCTGAGGTTCTGGATGTGAAATCCTATGGCCAAAACAATTGAATCTCAATCGCAATTAAACTTGATTCGTGCAAATCCCCATTAGGGTTTTCATGAAAGGCATTTGGGCTCATAAAGGGGTTGTTTGGAGACCTGTCCTTATGCTGCTATCGACTTCGATTCCCGTTCTTTCGTTTCTTCTGGCGTTTAGTACTGGCGGAGCGCATTCAAGCTACTACTGCTCGCAAGCTGATTACGACCGTTGGATCTATTCATTCAATGGTCCGCCAGGGTTCTGGATCGAGTCGGCGACCTTTTCCGCCTACACATTGAAATCGCTCTCGGTGGAAATCAGCACGTCAAGTAACGACATCGTATTTGATCCGACTCTGGTCGCCCGTCAAACACATATAAACGACACTCCGGCCGATCTCGATTCAGGCAGGGCGGTTTGTCTTTCCGGTGTGGGCTTCCGAGGCAACTTATTTGATCCCGAGAATATGGTGAATCGGGCCCTCAACCGTTTGGCCCCGCAATGGGGGCGAAATGCCTATCAGCTTGCGAGACGGGGCCGCCTTGGGTGATCCTCTCGCTGAATGCTAATCAAGAACATGGATTTTTAAGCCTTTAAAGGGCTTTTATTTGGTTCCCACCGAGATTTCAACGCAATTAGACCTCTTACCTATTGAAACTGATTCTCATCTGGCTAGGATTTAACCTTGTTGAGACACGTTCTCTATGGGGCGTGCCAAATTTCACAACTGGGGGGCCTCTGTTTGCAGAGGAATTTTGTTCAGGATTGACGAGGATCATGAAGAACATCTTTCAAGCGCTTGCTTTCACTACAGTTGCAGCAACAACGGCGGTCGCGGATACCTACCAATATTGCTATGAGGTACCGGACTTCGATCGTTGGATGTATCCATGGAACGGTACCCCTGGAACCCGCATCGCCGGCCCGACATTTACCGGATATGGATCAGGTGTCGATGACCGCTACGGTCAGTCTCTCTTTGGTTGGGTGACGATCGACATACCGACCGACCTACCCGCCCATGCCTACACGATCGTCTCCATGTCGGTTGAGGCTTCCATTTCCAACGACAACGTCATCCTCGACGAAACCGAGGATGCTCGGAGCACTCATGACGATCCCGAATCCGATCTCGATCCGGGAAGGCCATTCCACCTTTCAGGTGTGGGCTTCCGGGGCGACTACGACGCCAATACGTTCGGTGATGACGCCCCATTCGGGAGCCCGGATCGAAATGCCTACGCTCTGGGGTTCACGCCCGATGGCGAGGCGATCGACATCTCCAACAATCTGACGGAACAATTCGATCCCAAGTTCTTCGCGGTCGCGACCAGCGACAGCGCCGAGCCCGGCGAGTTTCTTCCCGAGCTGGCGAGAATGAGATTCGATGTGGATGTGGCTGACGAGTACATATCGTGCTACGTCAGCGAGTCCCTTTCCTTCGGATTGCTCGATGTGATGATCACATCGCTTCATACCGGAACCCATTCGGGAGGATCGTATCCACAGTGGATCATGGCCGAGCACCCGCTTGTGGAGCTGGTTCCGGACACAGGTGCCACTCTCTGTATAGAGGTCGAGATCAGCTATTCGGGCGTCTCCGGTGACACCAATGGCGATGGTCTGGTCAACATCGAGGACCTGCTCAAGGCGCTGGATGAATTCGGCGAATGCGACAAGTGCAGCTGCGCTTCGGACTTCAACTCGGATTCGCAGATAAACGTGGATGACGTACTCGTGGTCATTTCCGGTTGGACCGGTTGACTCATTTGATTTGTTGATTTTCAGCCAGTCCCATCTGGCTTCAAAGTAAAGAGATCCCTCGGAAGGGGATCAAGAGAAGGAGTTTGAGAAATGAAACGCTTCGTTACAGTCATCGGCTGTGCCTCGGCGGTAGCCCTGTCATCCACCGCGATGGCCGGCTTCACAGTCGAGAACTTTTCCGACTACTACGGTCAGGAAAACACCATGTACGGCGCATGGGATACGTTCACCAATGCCAACAACTCACCCAACTTCGCCGACAACGGTGGAAACATGGGATTTGCTGGCCAGGTGTTCAACTTCAGTGGTACTGGATTCATCACCAGCAGCGGCAACATCTACGATGCCAGTTCCCCTTTGAACATCCACCAATACCTGACGCTTGACGGCGTCGACATCACGAATGCCCACGTCAATGTCTCCACCATGGGATCAGTGCCTGATTTCGAAAGTGTGCTCTTCCAGGCGGTCACATCGACCGGTGAGTCGCAGTTCCTCGATACCAGCGACGTGTCAATGAACTTCCAGCAGGAAATTCCCGGCATGGGCGCATCCCTGAACATGAGCTGGTCATTCGACCTCTCGGGTATTGCTGGTGACGTCACCACGCTCGCATTCATCCTCAAGGCAGCCGGTCCTCACATGAGCCTGGATGCCATGAGTCTTGATGTCGCTTACTCCATCCCGGCTCCAGGTGCACTGGCACTTCTGGGCCTTGCTGGTATGGCTGGACGTCGTCGACGTCGCGGCTGATTCAACCAAACCCCATGGTTTGAATTGAACGCATGCAATCAGCCCCGCGGGAACTCCGGTTCTCGCGGGGCTGTCTTTGTGTTTCAATGGACGAGCCAATCAGGCCAGCAGTGAGATCAGCGTGATGATCGCCGTGAGCATGGAAACCACGACGATTCCGGTCAGAATCGTCGCCTTGGGGTGCTTGATGGAGAAGGCCCGGAAGTCCTCGGAGAGCGAGGCGCTCGTATCGGGGTGGTCCGAGTGCTGGGCCTTCTCAAGATCCCTCAGCATGGCGTCTGAGGAGCTGTAGCGGGCGTCTGCATCGTGTGCATGACTTCGGGAGACGACTCGTCTGAGTGCCTCCAGCGGCCACTGGGTGGCGTCCTCGAGTTCGTGTCTGAACAGCCATTCCAGAATGGCGCCAAGCGAGTAGAGATCGACACGCGTATCAAGACGGGACCATGGGATATCCATGCTCTCGGGTGCACGACAGGCCAGTCCCTCATGGGGTGTCGCTGCCAGATGATGTCTCAGAAGCCTCGGCAGGCCGACGGCCTGAATGGCTGGATGACCCAGTTCGTCGATCAGAATGCGTTCAGGATGAAGGTCGCCGTCCAGAATGGCTCTTCCGTGACTGAAGGCGATCGCTTCAACGAGTCGCATGGCCACATTGAGTCGCTTGTCGAATGACGGGTTCTGCTCATCGACCCACTGGACGAGGTTCGGTTTTATGGTGTCCGAGGTGACGATGAACGCCCGTGGGCCGGTACCCAGGATGGCGGTTCCGATCTCGAGCAGAGGTTCGATTCCAGGGTGCTCGAGACGCGTCATCGACTCGGACTCGATGCGTATCCGGCGGACATCGTTGTTGTCCAGCTCGGGCGTCAGGACCCGGAGTATGACCCGCTCACGCGAGCCTTCCGTTTCAGCGAGGAAGGAGTCCTCCTCGCCACCTTCCAGCCGCTCGAGCAACCGGAAGTTTCCAAGAAGATCACCAGCGCCCGGTGCCGCGATGGCGCCTTCCTCAGCCTCTCCTGCCGAGAGGGTGTGCGATGGATCCGTCGAGGAGAGGGCCTTCTCGGTCGAGCCATACTGGCTCAACAAGAGGCTGACCTCCGATTTCAGGGCGTCATCTTCTCCACACGACTCGAGCAGGAAATGCTCGCGCCGCTCCACAGGCAGGTCGAGTGCCTTGCTGAAGATCCGATCGGCTTGTTGCTGGGTGTCCTGTTTCAAGATGCCACTAGGGTACCACGCCCGATCACCTCAAATCACCTGCATATCGACTGAAATCAACCGTTCCTGCGGAAACGGTGCCGAGAAGCCCGCCGCTACTGCCTGATGGTTTCCAGTGAAACAATGATCTTGACCGTGTCGCCGAGCGCACCGCGTTCAACGCCCCAGTTCATGCCATGCTCGCTTCGCTTGATCGTGAACGTCGCTTCGAATCCGCTTCGGAGCCCTCGGCCCATGTCAGCCGTGCCGATTCGTTCCAACTTCACATTCACCGGCTTGGTTTTCCCAAGAAGCGTGAGTTCCCCGGTCATGATCCAGTTGTTCTCTCCATCTGGCGTGCAACCGGTGCTCTTGAATGTCATGTTCGGGAATTCGGGCTCGTTGAAGAAGTCCGCGTTTCGAAGGTGCTTGTCGAGATTGCTGTTCCCGGAGTCGACGCTGCTGATCGGAATCTTGATGTCGAATTCGGGGCAGGCCTGACCGGTGTGATCCCACTTCACCTCTCCGGTGGGTTCGTTGAATCTTCCCCAGAAGGCGCCTGCGCCCATGTGGGTGACACGAAAGAGCGCGGTGCTGTGAACCGTGTCGACCTTCCAGGTCGATGGACCATCGGCTGTCGTCGGCGTGGGGGAGTCGTCCTGTCTGGTCAGACCACCAGCGACGATGGCGAAGCAGATGAGGGCGACGGTAGAAAAGAGCCAGGTCATTCTTGATGGTGTTGTCAGGTTCATGATTCGATCCTCCATGGACAGGTTGGTTGATGGTTCAGCAGTCGGCTTCGATTCTAGGGGTCGAGGGAGTCATCTCGCAGGTGGATGCCGGTTCTGGAGCTTTGGGCAACCTCTTGATGCTCAATTGCGTATGTGCTTGCAGAGGGTAGTTGACGGCATGACAGATGGCCTGATCCAACGGCCATTGCTGATGGTTTCAGGAGGACGTTTCTATGGGACACACCACAAATTTTCTGTTTCATGGCCGTGTTTTTATGCCGTATTCGGATCTAAGCCGAACAAATAGCCTGTGAACAGGGGTACCAGTCATGGGGGTGGAGTTCTCCCGGATGGATGGATTGTGCGGATAAGAGGAGAAAAACCCCGCCCTTCCGGCTCCATGACCGCCAATTTCCCTCTTAAGTCTCGAATTGGCCCATCGGGCCTGTCATACTCTTTCGATTCGCGATCTCATTTTTGCCCGTAAACACCGGGCGGTAAGACACTTCAGATGACCTTGATCCGTTCCATATTCGCCTTGCTTCTGGCATTCTGCCCGGCCACCCTTCTCGGGGCGCAGGTGAATGTTCCAGAGCAGTGGCCGACTATCCAGGAGGCGATCGATCACGCCTCGGCTGGAGACGTGATCTCGGTTGGCCCGGGATCATGGAACGAGGCTGTTGATCTCAAGGGCAAGCCAGTCACGCTGCTGGGCAGAGAAGGTGCCGCCAAGACGACACTCGACGGACAGGGACTCAAGAAGAGTGTTCTTCGTTGTACCAATGCAGAGAAGTCATCGACTGTCATCGATGGATTCACGATCATCAATGGAACCGGTGATGAAGCCATCTACGGAGAAAAGTCGGCTGTGGGTGGCGGACTCCTCCTTCTGGGAACATCGCCGATCATTCGAAATTGCGTCTTCAAGGGTAACAACGTCAACTACCACGGTGGTGGTGTCTACATGGCTCGAGAATCAAGTCCCGTCTTCGACACCTGCGTATTCATGCAAAACGGTGCCGAGAAGGGTGGAGGCGTTTTCGGTGTTCAGAGTCAACCCGCATTCATGCGATGCGTGTTCGAGAACAATGAAGGCCGTTACAGCGGCGGCGCCATCTACAACTCGGATGGACAGATCAGCAAATTGGACAATTGTCATTTTGTCACGAATCGAGCCAGCTACTACGGCGGAGCGATCTACGAATACGGAAGCACCGGCAAGGTCAAGAACTGCGTCTTTGATCGAAATCGAGCGACCTACAAGGGTGGTGCGATCTGCAATGGCTATCGTGGAAACAGTGAACTGGATGGCTGTCGTTTCCTGTCGAACTACGACGATGTGTCCGGAGGCAGTGCACCACCGATGACGGCTGTGGCACCGGAAG
Source organism: Phycisphaerae bacterium (assembly GCA_002716385.1). Lineage (GTDB taxonomy): Bacteria > Planctomycetota > Phycisphaerae > Phycisphaerales > SM1A02 > UBA1668. The sequence goes on from PBAX01000008.1 coordinate 48,571, forward strand.
GGGCCTGCATTCTCCAGGATGGTTCGTGCCTGAATGTCAGCCGTCAATCATGTGATGATGCATCGGGTACATTCAGGGGCAACGGAACAGACTGCAGCGGTCAGCCCGTCAGTCGTCTTGCGAGAAGCAACGACCTCAATCGCGATGGGCAAATCGACGACCGTGACGCATTGATGCTGCTACTGCTCTGGCGTTGATACGAGACTACGCTCGGAAGATCGCCTCGAGAACGATGTCATGAACGGCCGTGCACGGGATCTGCTCAGGCAGATCGTCGTCGCCTTGTCTGATGATGATGCCATCGCTGCCCGATCCGATCAGACCATGTGATCCACCCACTTGACGTGTATCGAGTGAAATGGCGTCCATGAGCATGCGTTGTCCGAGTTTCTTGGCCAGCAGTTTCATGATCAGGCGTGGCTTGCTTCCTCTCCAGCCAGATGCGAAGAAGAGTTCACGCGGGTCGTATCCGGGCTTTCTGTGTATGTCGACGGTTCGGGCGAAATCCGGAGCCCTGTCTTCATCCAGCCAATAGTCCCAGGTGAACCACCGATCCTCATCCGCAAGAAGTATGAGATCCCCGGAACGTGGGTGATCCAGCCCCGCCTCTCGGCGAGCCGTCTCGTCCAGCACCGAAGCCACTCCATCGATCGCCTTCAGGATTCCGGTGATCTCCTCCATGCGCGAGGTGTCCTGGACATAGATGTGCGCCAACTGATGATCGGCCACGGCGAATGCGCCGCTTCCACCCGGATCGAGCACGTCCCTTCCGAGTTCCTCCCTGACCTGAAGGAGGCCCGTCTCCCGCAGAACCCGGTTGGGGTACACGGCATCCGTCACGGGCTTGATTCCGTATTCACTGACGATCACGATGTGTCGTCCGGCGGAATGGAGTTTGTCGATCAGATCACCGGCCACCTGATCTATCTCTGTCATCGCTCGAACACTGGCTGGATGATCCGGGCCATGGCGCTGAAGGTCGTAGTCCAGGTGGGGGAGATAGACCATCAGGAGGTCGGGCGCATATCGGTCGTGGACGAATCCGGCTGAATCCGCAATCCATCTGCTTGAGGCGATGCTGGCCGTCGGACCCCAGAAGTTGAACAGGGGAAACCGTCCAAGCTTCGACTGGAGTTCATCTCGCAGGGACGGTGGTGTCGTGTATATGTCGGGAATCTTGCGACCATCTGCGGGATACATCGGCCGTGGTGTGATCGTGATGTCTGTACTGGCGTGCATCGCGTACCACCAGAAGCAGTTTGCCACGGTGAGCGATGGCGCTCGATGTCGCGCGGTCTCCCATACCTTCTCACCCTGGACGAGATGATTGGATTGTTTCCAGAATCGAATCTCGGCCTGATCCCGTTCATACCATCCATTTCCGACGATCCCATGTTTCTCGGGCAATGTGCCCGTCAACATGCTGGACTGCACGCTGCAGGTGACGGCTGGCAGCACCGGAGCCAGTGGGCGTGTGGAACAGGCCGAATTCGCGAATGAGCGAAGTCGCGGCATGCGTTCATCAAGCATGTCGGCGGTCAGGCCGACGATGTTGATCAGAGCCACAGGCTTTGGTGTTTCGGTCACATCAGGTTCCTGGTAGAGGTCGGTGAATGATCGTCACGAGTCCAAAGCAGCATACGGCGATCATTGCAGGAAGCGGAGCGCCCAACAGCCCGAGCAGGAAGGCATCCAGCAGTGACAAGCCCGCGATCGCGCCCAGAACGGCCGGAACGACTCCAGCCGGGCGGTAGAGGCAGGTCACGATCCACAGGATCTGAAGCAGCAGCAGCAGACCGGTGAGCAGGGTCAGAGGCCAGTTCTGGATTCCGATGGCCACCGCCATGCACCCACCAAGTGGAAGCAGGAGGACAGGCCAACGCATCGGCTTGCCAGTCGACTCGCGTCGTGCGATCAGGGTTATCCCGGCGGTCCATAGGCCGATGGCGAGCATGGACCAGAGCAGCCAGGGGGCGGGGGGGACTTCGGTGGCTACCAACGCAGCGATGAGGTACACCAGGCATCGACACATCGACATTCCGATGATGGCGATCGGCCAGAAACGATGACAGGCATCATAGATCAGAACCATGGCAGCCAGCAGGCACGTCGCCGTCAGCACGGCTGGTCCGAGGAGAATGGTTGAGCCAGTGGCAGCTAGAATGAGAACGATGCCGACAAGTCCTGCTGTACCTCGTCGGATCAGTCCCGCGGGAATCGGTCGATCGGGTCGATGCCTGCGATCCCAACCTGCATCGAAGACGTCATTGAGAATCATCCCCGCCAGATAGATGGCGATGATGACGCCTGTGATGAAGATCAGCGGCCACAGGCTTTCGGTTCCGCCACCGATCATCCAACCGACCAGGACATTGGACAGACATGTTGGTGCGTTGGAAACACGCAGGATGTCCAGCCATGCTCTTAGGCGGGATTTCATGAGGCGGATTCCACATGTCTTCGTGTCCATCTGATCTCATCGGCGATGCCGATCGCCAGTTCATCAATTTCGGGTGCTTCGGGCAGTGCATTCCATGCGTAGGTCTCGACTTCCCAGTCGGTGATCTCGGGACGCCCAGCAAGCAGTGCGATCGCCTGCCTGAGGTCGGACTGGGTCGTTGGCAGTGATTCGATGCGATCCCGATGGACGGGAACATGGAAGTGAATCCGCCAGCAGTCGCCGGGTTGGAGGGTTTCCTGTTCGATCGCTCTTTCAAGATCCTCGTGAAAGGTGATGCCATCCTCGTTTCGAATCGAGACCTGATGCAGCCATCGGGGTTCGGTGAAGGCCCGGAGCCGTTCCATCGAATCGGGGTCATCGCCTCTGGCTTCGATGGCCGTGGATACCTGAATCTTGCCTATCTGTATTCCAGCCGAGTCGTAGTTGGCAACGACCTCGGATTGTGATTCGAACATCACGGCTGCATGGCAGACATCGTGGCACACTCGCAGATGTCGACGAACGATGGATTCGTTGTCCACGTTGAGAAGTCGCTTCTCGAAGAGTTCGACGACATCCTCGGATCGCTGGAGAAGACAGCCCGGTTCGGGTTCCAGGTCGATGTGCAGGCAGTGCCCGGTACGGGCTTCGATCGCCGCCAGATGATCGGCGGCCTGCTGCAGGTTGACCACGGCTCCCTCCATGCGGTCTTCGTCGACGGTCGACCAGCCGATCGGCAGAGTGGAGATGCCGGCGGTCGATTCAGGTGGAATCAGATCGATCAGCAGGTCTGCGAGATCGATCGTGTACCGGAGACGTTCGGGCCGACTCCAGTCCGGCTGATAGACATCGTGCTTCACACGGTCCTTGTGGAAGTTCCCGTAGGGGAATCCATTGAGCGTGAACGCCATGGTGCCAATCTTCTCGAGATCACCACGAAGCTGGCCCGAAGGCAGTCGCAAGGCTTCATCGAGCGTCTCTCTTGAAAGCCAGAGTCCGATTGGAAGAAGCTCGTCCTCGTCCAGCTCGGTCCGGATCATCGCGACGCATTGGCCGATATTCCCGAGCATGCTGGACAGGTCCGCCCCCGGATGGACGTTGGTGCAGTAGCCGATCCGTCGTTCAGTGATCGGTTCAGTCATCTTCTGTCTTGAATCGAGGTGATCTGGACAGGAAGGTCTTCGGGTTGTCCCAGGTCACTTTACTGATCATGTCGTCCGAGTGGCCTCGGCGCCGCATTTCAATTCGAGCTCTGGGTACGGCGAGCGGGTCGCTGGGTCCCCAGTCTCCCGCGGAGTTCATCCACAGTCGTTCGGTTCCAAATGTCTCGAGGATGTCGACCGCACGTTGGGGAGTGCACTTGCTGTCCGGATACAGCGTCATGCCTGCCCAGAAGCCGCGGTCAAGCACTTCCGAAACGGTGTGCTCCTCGACATGGTCGATGAGGACACGGTCGGGTTGCATCCCGGCATTGAAGATGGCGTCCATGATCAGCCGGGTGCCCTTCAGCTTGTCCTCCAGATGAGGTGTATGCACCAGAACCAGTTGATCAAGTTTGCTGGCCAGTTCCAGATGAGCCTCGAGAATCAGCATTTCGTTCCGGCTGTTCTTGTTGAGGCCGATCTCACCGATTCCCAGGACATTCGGGCATTCCATGAATTCGGGAATGATGGACATGACTTCCCGCGCGAAGCCCGCATCCTCGGCTTCCTTCGGATTCACACAGAGCCAGCAATGATGTCTGATCCCGTACTGGGCAGCGCGTTTGGGTTCCGTATCGGTGAGCTGTTTGTAGTAGTCGTAGAAGCCCTGGGGCGAGCTTCGATCGAATCCAGCCCAGAACGCCGGTTCGGTGATGGCCACACAGCCAGCCATCGCCATGCGTTCATAGTCGTCCGTGGTTCTCGAAACCATGTGGATATGTGGATCTATGTACTTCATTCAGGAGCCGGAGCGCCAAGCGCTCCCTTCATAGGTGCTGCCTCGAGTGGTTCGGTCGAATGGTCGCTCAGATGTTCGAGCACTCTGCGGGCTCGCTGTCCCTTGCCGTCATCGAGCATGGTGAGACATTCGAGAAGGGCCTTGATCCTGAAATCGACCAGATCGCCGGCATCGGCGGCTCGATCGACCCGATCCAGAAACGCAGCAAGATCGATCAGCTTGGCTCGATGCTCGAGGAAATAGGCATCGGCGATTTCCGAGACGGTCAGGGGGCAGGGTGTGGGATCGGTCATGAAGCCTGATTCTAGCGTCATGACTCAACGGGGCGAGGCCAATGTCTCACGATTCGACGGAGAGCAGCTCGTTGACTGATGCAATGGCCTCGAGCATGATCGAGGAATCGATCTCGTGGAGTTCCAGAATCGTTCCGGCGGCGGTGATGGTCGGAATCGTGAGTCGGCCGCCGAGATGCTCCCTGAACTCCTCCATTCCCTTGAGTACCGCCATGCCATCGTTCAGGTAGTCGCAGGAACCCAGAAAGCCAAGGGAACGCAGGCATCCGACAACCCGATCCACGAGCGTGCGATCCAGTCGATTGATCCTGACCGTGTACTCCAGATCGATGGCGAGACCCATGGCGACGGCATCCCCATGAGGGACGCTCCATTGGGAGATCGCTTCAATTCGGTGGGCGGCCCAATGACCCAGATCGAGTGGTCGCGCATGTTGATTCTCGAACGGGTCTCCACCGTTGACGATGTGATCCATATGAAGTCTGGCGGATGCGAGCATGACGGTTTCCATCGCGGACAGATCCCGTGATCGCAAGCGACCCGACGACTGTTCGATGTAATCAAGAAGGGGTGGGTGCTTGAGCAGCGCGACCTTCACGGCTTCACTCAACCCGCCTCTCCAATGGGCTTCGTCCAGACTCTCGAGAAGAGAGAGGTCGTTGATCACGGCGAGTGGGGGGCTGAAGTTGCCCAGGAAATTCTTGACCCCGAAGGCGTTGATACCGTTCTTGATTCCGATTCCCGCATCACCCTGGGATAGGGTGGTCGAGGGCATTCGAATCACGTCTATTCCACGGTGGGATGTCGATGCGGCGAATCCGGCCGCATCGAGAACAGCGCCACCACCAATGATGAGTACCAGAGACCGTCGGCAGACATGCTGGTCATTGATGGCCGCAGCGACGGTTTCAAATGAGGACCATCCGTTCTTGGTGGATTCGCCACCCGGGATGATGACCGGCGGGCCGGTGAACTGGACGCGGGGGGAATGACGCTGCTGCCACTGGTTCAGTGACTCGATCAGATCCGATCTGGCCTCCAGCAGCCCTTCATCGATCACGGTGCAGAGGCGGACCTGTTCCATGTCCTCGGGGACCACGGCCATCAGCACATCGTTGCCTTCTGAGAAGGCGTCATGGGTGAAACGCACCCGATGGGTCCATGGAATCGAGAAGGTCCCATCCACCGATTTCTGGAGGAGCTGGTCCTCCAGCCCGATTTCCTGATTGGAAGAAGGTGATGACATCTCAGGACTATACGTTCAGGAGAGCCCGATGGTCTCCATTGAATCGCGGGAAGGTCAAGGTCTTTTCTCCGGGCTCCTCCGATGAAGGTCCATCACGGTCACATCGTCGAAGAGCTGGTCGGATTGAATGCTTTCCGCCATCCCGATCAATTCACGGCAGACGGTCTGTGCGTCCGAGTCTTTCCGCTTGTCGAGGAACTGCTCGATTCCGGTTGCATCGAGCATTACGCCATCGTCCCCATGGGCTTCACTCAGGCCATCCGTGTATAGGATGAAGTGATCGCCTGGATTGATCTGGAGTGTTTCTTCGGTCCATTCCGCCTCTGGCAGGGTTCCGAGGATGGTACCCGTCGCGCCGGCGACCAGAGTCGAGGGGTCGTCTACCGACTTTAATATGGCGGAGTGATGGCCTGCATTGGCGTAGCGAAGGACGCCGGTCTCGATGTTGTAGACGCCCAGGAACAGGGTGATGAAGAGTCCTTGATTGTTGTCCTTGAGGAGACTTTCATTGACCCGCTTGAGTATGCGATCGGGGCTTCGTTCCCGTCCCGCCACCATCCGGATGGTGGTTCTGGAAACACCCATGAAGATCGCGGCCGGCACACCCTTGCCGGAGACATCGCCCAGCATGAAGGCCATGTGCTTATCGTCCATGATCCAGTAGTCGTAGAAGTCGCCGCCGACATGTCTGGCGGCCAGATTGATGGCTGCTATCTCGAAATCGACTGGATGAGGGAACTCGGGAGGCAGTTCGGGCTGAAGCGACTGCTGTATGTTGCGAGCGATGTCCAGTTCACGGTCGACGGCGATCCGATCGGCTTCGGATCTGGCCAGTTCATCGAGGTTTCTGGAAAGGGAATCGACCATGAGATTGAATCCCTCTCCCAGCCGGGTGATCTCGTCACGGCCATGACCGGGATTCACACGGATGTCCAGATCGCCATTGCGTACCAGTTCCATCGCGGCGTGCAGTCTTCTGATCCGTCTGGTCAGAAGCAATGCGCTTCCCAGCAGACACAGGAGGATGAGAAACACTCCGCCGATCCGGTAGAGGGTGTCCCGCTGAAGCAGTGAATAGACAGGTTCGAGCAGGGTGGCTTCGGGTATCGCGTCGATCATGAGCCATTTGGGCTCGTTCATGACTGACCAGGCGACCCAGTACTCGTCACCGTCATAGCGAACCGGTACCGGTTGCGAATTCGATTTCTTCCCCTGCTTTCGATCGGACGTGATCTGACTGAGGAATTCATTGAAGGCCGTGGTGTCTTCGGGGGCGGCGGCGGTCTCATCCGGATTGATGATCCCAACCAGTGGATTGCCCATGTGCTTGGTCTTCGTGCTGGCGAGGACGATCCATGAATTGTTGACGATCGCGAATCGACTCGAGCTCAACGAGGAACGGATGGCGTCATCCTGAAGTTGTGTCAACGACAGGCTCGCGACGACCAGTCCGGCAGTCTGGCCGTCGATGGTGATCGGCTGCACGATCGCGGCGTCATGGGCAAGTCCGTCCGATGATCTGATCGGCGCCAGCCAGTTGCCGATCGACTGTTCGACTGAACTGTAGTCGTCGACGAGACGATGGATGGTTTCCTCGGTCAATGGACTGGAGTCCAGCGTTCCATCCTTCCGTTCCAGTGACAGTCCGCTCATCCCCGTCTGTGATGGATCGCCCCAGGCTATGGCCGCCAGATTCAGAAGCGGGTCCGTGTTGATCAGATCCCTGAGCAGTTCATCCTGCAGACCGCGTGTGCCCTTCGGATTCAACGAGGCGTAGCCTGCAAGCGACCGAGTGGCGCTGCCGATCAGGCTGAGTCTTTCATCCAGCGTGTTGGCCAGAAGTTCAACGGAGACCTTCGCCCTGAGCGAGCCTTCTCGTTCCACCATTCCGACCATGGACCGGTACTGCATGTAGCCGACGAACATGTATACCGCGATGAGGGGTATGCCGACCACAAGAATGAATTTGAGGATGATGTTGAGTTTCACGATCAGCCCGTAATCCGGAAGATTCTCTTGCCACGATCGATCTGTCCGAACATGTCGGTCGTTTCGACTTCGACGATATGACCTCCCGTTTCCAGTCCGGCTGGAAGCGGTGCCACCCAGATGTGTGGCGATTGTCTTGGTTTGGACATGGTCAGTGCCTGGGGATTGCTGTTCATCGACTCCGCCATCACGGCCATCTCGTAGTAGGGGTCCGGTCGTTCATCGCGAGTCATCGGAACCCAGTCACCGCCATCGACACGCATCCGTACCGCCGATTTCGATGAGCCGGCCCAGATGTTGGCGACGACTTCTGTGCCAGTGGCGTCTCCAGCAGGGATCGAGCCCGGCAAGAAGATGTGCATCTGCTGCGCAGGGTCCATCTTGGCAGGTACGAACCTGAGGCTGTAATCGAAATCCGTGATGTTCAGCAGCATGGATCCATTCGGCGCACCGCACTGCATCATCGCATGCGGGACGCCGTACTCGTCGGGTTCCCCCTTCCACCAGCTGCCGCAGGCTGTTCCGTTGATCAGGTGATGGAGCGGTTCCTTCCGGCCCGTGTCCTCGGGGAAGTCGATGAATTCGTGTTTCTGCATGTGATAGTGGGCGGTGATCGCCAGCACATTGGGGCGATCGGCCAATAGCCGCAGAAGGGCATCGGCATTCCTGACGCCTGAGAGCGGAATGTGCATGAAGAGTACGACCAGTGTCTCCTTCCCGATCTCCTTCAGATCGGCCTCGATGAAGGTCAGGACATCCTCGGTGAATTCCCCGTGATAGGAATTGTTGCCGTCGTACACGACATCATCGATGACGATGAAATGCGCGGTTCCCCAGTCGTAGGAGTAGGTCGGTGGTCCATACAGTCGTTGCCAGGTCTCGTCTGAATGAGCATCGCCCTCCGCGAGGAAGTTCATGTCGTGATTGCCGTGCACGTTGAACCACGGAATGCCCGTCTGCCCAACGACCATGTTGTGTGCAGGCAGGACATTCAGGTCATCGAACACCAGATCGCCGAGACCGACTCCGAAGACCGCGTCACTTCCGACCAGCGGCTCGATGACGTCCCTGGCGAGATAATCGACCTCCTTGAGGTTTCTCGACTGTGGATCACCCAGAAGAATCACGGAGAATGGGGAGGATTCCGGATGCCGATGCAATGGAAAGTTGATCGGGCCGGGATCCTCGGGAGTCGGTTCGACTCCAGCGTATTTCAGGCCATCCGGCGAGCCTTCGGGATTGTGCACGTAGAAGAACTTCGGAAGGCCATTCTCATCCAGTGGAGAGATCCAGTTTCTCGGCTTGATGACGAAGATGGTGTCATCCGGCCCAGCAGGCAGATGCCATCGACCGCGCACATCCGTCATGATGACATCGCGTCCATTGGAGACTCGTACGCGAGCCAGGCCTTTCTCCCGCTCGTCCCGGACACCGTTGCTGTTGACGTCCTCGTAGACGATCCCCTGCAACATGACCTGCCCATTCTCAGGTTTGGCTTCGGTTCTGGCACAGGCCGTGAACAGCGTGCCGAGGAAGATCACCATGGTGAGAGGTCGCAAGGGGGCTACTATCAGTGGAATTCGTGAGCTTGCCATTACCGGAGAGTAGCCGCGAATCCAACTTGCCGCGATGATGAGCCTGTACTGTCCAATACATCCAGCTTCAAGAGGAGTTCGCCATGAATCAGATTGAACAACGTCTAGCTGCTCTCGAAGCATCTCGAACCCGTTTTCGTTGGGTTTGCCTGCTCTCCCTGACCCTGTTTCCACTGGTCGGGTTGATGGCTGGAGCCGGGCTCCAGAAGGGGGCTGGCAATGGTGGTGAAGCAGTTTCCAGCAGATTGGTCACTCGGTCCATGGTGGTCGTCGATGACCAGAATCGACCTAGGATCGATCTTGGGTATGACGAGGGCATCGGGCCTCACGTATTTCTTCGTGATGAGCGTGGACTCCCGATGCTCGCATTGACCGCGCCACGTGCGTCTGGAATCGTCACCATTCTGGATACGCAAGGTCGCTCCGTCGCGATGCTGTCGAGAAGCGGATCGGGTGACGGGCTCGTGAAGCTGTCGGATTCGAGTGGAAGAACCATCGCCAGAATCGGACGCTGGGCTGGTCAGGCGGAGCCGGGCATCGAATTCTATCCTCGTGTCGAAGTGGACTCGGAGCAATGAGTGCCCACGAGTCGGGTCAGCTTGCCGGCTGGTAGGCCTTCAATCCCGCTTCCAGAATCTTCACGCATCGTTCAAGCACATCCTGCTCGAGCACATAGGCCATACGTACCTCGTTCTTGCCAAGGCCGTTTGTGCTGTAGAAGCCTGCCAGCGGCGCCACGCAGAGCGTCTCCCCGTCAAGATCGAAATCGCTGACCAGCCACTTGGCAAAGTGGTCCGCATCATCGACCGGCAGTGGGACCGCCAGATAGAAGGCGCCCTTGGGAGGGGAGATCTTGATGCCCATATTCTGCAGGCCGGAGACCAGCACGTCCCGTCGGGCTTTGTATTCCGTCACGACATCGTTGAAGTAGGACTGTGGCGTATCCAGTGCGGCCATGCCGGCATGTTGATCCACTGTGGCCGGAGACAGGCGGGCCTGCGCGAAGTGAAGAGCGGCTTTCCGGACTTCCCTGTTTCGGGTCACCAGACAGCCCACTCTAGCCCCGCAGGCGCTGAATCTCTTGGAGACCGAGTCGATGATGATGGCCTGCTCATGGGCGCCGGGTACGGCCAGAAGTGATGGCGCCAGCGTTCCAAGCGGTGCATCATAGATGAACTCCCTGTATACCTCGTCGCAGATGAAGAAGAGCCCGTGTCGTTCGCAGATGTCGGCGATCTTCACGAGTTCTTCATGGGATAGCACAACACCAGTCGGGTTCCCAGGAGTCGGCAGCACCAGTGCTCGCGTCTTTCCTGTGATCGCCTCCTCGATTCGGACTGGATCGATGGTGTAGTCGTCCTCGGCGTGGGTCGTGACAGGCGATGTCTCGATGCCAAGCATGTGCGCATAGCCGTGGTAGTTGGTGTAGTACGGTTCGCAGACCAGAATTTCATCTCCGGGATCCGTCACGGAAGCCATGGCGAAGAGAAGCGCTTCGGAGCCTCCAACGGTGATCAGGATGTCCTCGGCCGTGATGGGAGGCTGGTCACCGATGACCCGGTTGTAGTATCTGGAGGCGAGCCCCTCGCGGTATTCATGGAAGCCGTCGCTGGGGGCGTACGCCAGGACCTTTTCGTCGTAGTTCTGGTAGGCCTCGATCATTCCTCGCGGGGTGGCGATGTCGGGCTGACCGATGTTCATGAAGTGAACATTTTTCCCCGTGGCCTGAGCATCTCTGGCAATCGATGCCAACGCTCTGATCGGGGAGGCCGGGGCTCCGAGTCCTCGTTGAGAGAGGGTGGTAGCGGTCATGTGGAATTCTCTCCTGTTGGCAGGGCGTAATAGGTCCCGAATGGATGTTGAATCCTAGCAATGAAGGCTTCGGGACGTTGAAATCGGCTTCTGCAGGCGAGATCGCTATACTCTTCGGATTCCATCCTCAGGGGTGGCAACCCAGTACCGAACCGTTCCATTTGACCTCAAGCCGAATCGAGGCCGTGACCATGATCCGATCCTTCAATCACATCACCGCATTCCTTGTTCTCACATGTGTCGCCGGCATGGCGACGGGCCAGCCGATCGGCTCGCCGGAGATGAACGGCCCAGAGTCACCCCAGCGTGACATGGTTGCCCTCGAGACCATGAACAATGCCGCTGCCGACAATCTTCGCAAGACGAATCTCCGAATCTCCCAGATGAAGGAATTCATGCAGTCTCAGGGGATTCTGGCTGAGTATCAGGCCGGCGTGCATGGTGATACGAACAACGACGGGAAGGTCGACTCGGATGACCTCTCCGCAAGCCTGTCATTCGATCAGGCCTTCAAGGTCGCCAAGATGCACGACACGACGATTGCGCATGAACAGGCCACCGAGACGCCCGAGCAGAGGCGAGTTGATGCCTACAAGACGGTTGTCCAGTCCACTTGGAAGGAACTGCACGCCAAGATGGCTCAGGTCCACAGCATGTCCGAGTTCCTTCACAGCAAGGGCAAGTTCGACGATTACCAGCACTGGGCTCTGGTCAAGAACGCCGATGCCAGCAAGGCAATGATCGAGGAGAACGCAGCCAAGTCGAAGGCCGCAGTGGAAGCGCGATCGAAGGTGGATGCCAAATCCAAGGAAGCGATCGCCGCCAAATATGCCGCCATCAAGAAGCAGCACGAGCAATACTGCAAGACGGCCTGGCAGCACTACAAGTTCAATCAGGAAATCTACGACCAGCGCATGAAGTACAACACGAAGTATGCCAACGGCCACTACAACGGCTACGACGACGGGTATCAAGATTGCGGCTACGGCGCCTGGTAGTTCTGGAATCAAAAAAGATGTATCGCTACACCGTCTCCGCTGAGTTCGCGAATCAGGCAACGGCAGCGGAGTGGTTGCATTGGCTCAAGGAGGAGCACGTTCAGGCAGTGCTGGACTGCGGGGCGACCTCCGCGGAAATCATCCGTCTGGATGAGCCCGTGACCGCCTATGAGATCCGCTACGTCTTCCCGGACAGGGAAGCCTACCTACATTACCGAGATGAGCATGCCCCGCGTCTGCAGGCGGAGGGTCTGGAGCGATTTCCTGAAACCAGCGGCGTTCAGTATGAACGTTCGACAGGACTCATCGAGGCGACGTTTCCGAAATGATCAGGAACGCTTGTCTCGCGTGATTTCCGCATAGGCATTGTGATTGTGGATTGACTCGAAGTTCTCGCTCTTGACGTGGAACCAGTCGAGTCGCTCGTCTTCGTCGAGTCTGATCGCGAGATCCCGAACGATGTCCTCCACGAACTTGGGGTTTTCGAATGCCTGCTCCGTGACGAGCTTCTCGTCCGGACGTTTCAAGACCGAGTAGACGGGGCAACTGGCGGCCGATTCGATGTGATCGACGAGTTCCTCGATCCAGACCATGCTATTGAAGCGTACTTCCGCGGTGATCAGACAGCGTTGGTTGTGAGCGCCGTAGGCTGAGATCTCCTTGGAGCATGGGCAGAGGCTCGTGGCGGCGGCTGCGACACTCATGATGAAGTCCTCGCCATGCTCGTTGGCTTCGCAGTGGAAGGCGCATTGGTAGTCCATGAGGCCCGGCAGCCCGGTCACTGGGGCCTTCTTCGTGATGAAGTACGGGAAGTTCATTTCCACATGGGCATCTGCTGCGTCGAGATTCTCGCGGAGTTCGTGGCAGAGCTGGATGATCCGCTCGGGCTGGAGGCCTTCTCGATACTCGTTGATCGCTTCCAGGAACCGGCTCATGTGCGTGCCCTTGCGATCTGCGGGCAGGGAGACGTACATGTTGATTCCAGCCACCGTCTCCTGGGCATCGCCCCGCATGGTGGAGAGGGTGACGGGGTGCTTGATCGCCTTTACACCCACCTTGTCGATCGCGACCCGACGACGATCCGGCTCGCTCTGGATATCGGCCATTGTTTCGTTGGTCGGGGAGTTCGGTGCGGTCGTCATGACTTGCTGCCTCTGCATTGGGCCTTGGTTGGTTCAAAAACGGCATTTTCGATGCCAGCACATCAGTGTATCGCCATCGACAGTTCGGGAACACCCCTTTTCAGGGACTCTCAGCTGTTTCAATGACCCTGCATGATCTTCTTGATGGCGTCCGGTCCCTGGCAGATATTGAAGACCTTGTCGAGCTTCAGGAAGCCCAATGCCTCTTCCAGCAGGTTTGAGAGATTGGTCAGCAGCAGCATCTTGCGGTTGGTTGCGAGTCGCTTGTGGATCACGATCAGGGCCCCGATCGCGGGGCTGGTGATGAGTTCGACCTGCTCCAGATCCAGGATCACGAACTGGATGGACGGGTCATCCGTTGGCGTTCGAAGCTGTTCAGTCAGTACCTTGCCTTCCGCGTCGTTCAGCGTTGAGCATCCGATGTTCAGCGTGAGGCAGCCGTCATTCGCGTTCGATTCGATCCAATCTGGACGGGATGTTGTTGGGTTGCTCATGGTTCCATGATCATATCAGGCTGCATTGGTCATTTAGGCGGCATCCCCGCGGGCAGGTCATATCGAGATTGAATGGGCGAATGGGGAATTCTGCCGGGGCCTTGCGGGGACTTGATCGGCGGGCGGAATTCCATGACACGATCCTCGCCATCAAACTTCACCACCCAGACCCGATCGGGTGCGATATCCGGTGCAATAGCCGTTGATGCTGTCGAGCTGAGACAATCACCGTATTGCCATCTGCTTGACCAGAGGGGCTCTTTATCCTCGTTCCCGTCGACTGGCGGGTGGGTCCATTGTGAAGAGGGAGGTCCCAGCAGTTTCGTGACTTCCTGCTTGGTCATGCCAATCTTCAATTGAGAGAAGCTTTGAGCTTCAGGTGTTCGACATGATGCGAGGAAAAGCAGGATTACCGGTCCTGCCAAATGCACTAATTGTCGCGGAACGCTCATTCGTTTTCACTCCTCAGCAGTTCAGAAGCATATCTATGAAAAGGCTGTTCTGCCCGAAAGAATGGGTCGATGTTGATCCAACGCAGATGCTTCGAGGAGTACGCCGGATTGAAGCTGTTATCAGACGTCATTCTTGTGGTTTTAATACTAATTGCGGTCGCTCTCTTCCTTGGAGCAAGCGGTCTCGCAACCAAGGCCTATTCCGCCGATGTCCAACCGCTGTCGAATCAAGGTCTTGTTGAATGTCAGGTACACGACATGACGCTGCTTTCCTGCGGTATTGAGATGGATGCCGATAGGCGTTCCTCCCTGGTGCTGGAGCTTGTCTGGGACAGGAACATGAAATTCCCGGATGGAGAGCTGCGAGGCACCCTATTCATCGATCGATCCAATTCGCCCACAGGTTGCGTCGTCGCCTGTCGACTGGATTCCCGGAAACTGATCCAGTCGCCGATGCTCACCGTACGCGTCCCTTTGGATGGGGATGATTCACGGTCGGGATTCCGTGATGTTCAGGACATGCAAGTGCATGCACGTTTCGTCCAGCGAAACTGATCAGCCAGTGGCACCGAGGCCTGCCGAGCTGTCCGGTGGCTGCTCGGGTGGGGGTGTGTAGTCGTCATCACGACCGTAGTACTGGAGAAAACGGCTGGCCTCCTCCTTGCCGAAGTACCAGTCGAGTATCCGTCGTTCGACATCCAGGAAGTCCACGAGCATGAGTCCATCGATCACATCCGAGAACTCCTTGTCGACGTTGAACACGGTAACCAGCTTGGCGTTCAGCTTGAGATACTGCTTCAACAGAATAGGTACGCCCTGACGGCCGTTCTCGATATCGCGGACAAGTTCCTCAACGTCCTCTAACTGGGTGCAGACCATCTTGAGCGGTTCGAGGTCGAAGTGCCTTGCTCTCTTTGGTTGATGGGGGTTCCTTGCGGATATCAAACTCTGGAAGTCGTTGACCATGCAAGTCGATGAGACGAAATCGGTCATGAGTCTCTTCGATGCCGCGGAGTATTCGTTGCTTATGCTCACGACTCCGAAGAAGTATCTGTATTTCGGCTTGAGGCATATGAATCTGGAGATGCCTCTCCAGAGGAGCATCAGTGGCTTGAAGTTCCGCTGGTACTCGGGTCGTATGAAGGAGCGACCAAGTTCAACGGCGGGCCCGAGTGTTTCAAACAGTCTCTTGTCGAAGTTGAAGAGGGTCCACGTGTACAGTCCACGAACACCTCTGGTTCTCATGATCTCGTCTGTCAGTCCGAGCCGATAGGCCCCGACGATCTCCTGTGTCTCGTGATTCCACACGAAGAGATGTCGGTAGTACTGGTCGAATTCGTCGAGATCGATCTCGTTTCCAGTCCCCTCGCCAACCGCTCGAAATGTCAGCTCGCGTAGCCGCCCCATCTCCTGAAGTATGTTCGGAATCTGTCGGCTCTTGGCTATGTACACGGTCAGATTGCCGCTCTGCACAAGCTGCTGCCGCTCATTGAGCGCCATGATCTCATCGGCGCAGCGATCGGCCACCGTGATCTCCGGCAGGAGCCGCTTCAGGCTCTGGGTCGGTTTCTTCTGTTTCTGGCTTTCGGGCTCGGCAGTCTTCCGATCGGCCAGTATGTACACTCGCCCACGGAGATATTCAGTCAGGGTTTCGCGATCTGGAAACTCCTGGAGTTTCTCGGCCGTGATCGGTTTTCCGATGGAGGCCCTGATGCAGTGACCCCGTTTGTTGGTGAGCTCCCTTCCCAGAAGCATGGTGCGACAGAATGGATGTATCAGACCGGCCAGTTGAAACAGGTTCGAATTCCTGCCGTGGAAGTAGATGGGTACAACGGTCGCGTTGCTTCGAAGAGCCATGGTCGCAATTGAAGTGGACCATGGGGGATCGTTGACCGACCAGTTGCTCCATGTTCGATGCGATACTTCTCCGGCGGGGAACGTGGCGATGACTTCGCCAGCCTTGAGTTTCTTGATCGCCTTCTTCAGGGTATGGACGTTGGTCGACGCGTCCTTGCTGAAGGGGTTCAAGGGCAGATACGAATGTCGCAGCTTCGCCAGCGCAAGCAACATGAAGTTCGTGAGCAAATGGAAGTCGGGCCGCCGTTCCTGAATGGCGGTTGCCAGAACCAGGCCATCGGCGCCTCCAAAGGCGTGGTTGCTCACGACGAGAACCGGTCCTTCCTCGGGTATCTGTTCGAGTTCGGATGGTTCTATGTTCCAGTCGACGCCCAGATGATCCAGCGCCTGTTGATGGGGACAGCGATCCAGTTCCGGATCGATTCTCGTGAGCACATCATCGATCACATGCAGCTTGCTCAGCCAGGTACCCAGTCTCATCAGAAAACGGCGCGTGAGGGTTGGGGCTACCTTCGAGGAAGGTATGTCCAGAGTCTTGAATTGGGGAGGCTTGAACAACATGATTCTGCAATCGCATTGTGCCAAATGAGGCGGTGGGCATGTGTCCCGAGCCGCTCAAACTGTCCGAATCCGCCTCTTTGCCCATCCTCGACATGAAAAAGTGGCCCCCGCCGAACGACTCTTTCAGCGGGGGCCAGCCCCTCGTAATGTCACGCTTGAGGGCTTCCATGATCGTGTGGACGAGACCGGCGAACAGGGTGTCGAGTGCCTTCCACTAGGGGAGATTTTCAGGCCAATCTTCGATACGCCCTGAGGGGCTCCAAATCTGGGCCCGCTGTGTCGTCCCGTGACGCTTTTCCCGGTCATCGGCGGCAGATCGCAGCGGTCGTCAAGTCCTATGTCGAGTCATGAACAAATCCGGATTCCTGGTCCATCGAGTATTTCTTGCACGTTGGCGTTGCTGTTCTTGAACTGCATTTCCGTATCTACTCGTGAGTCCGTTCCAGGTTCCTTTCATCCTGTGGTTTGCTCATTTCCAATCCAATGTCCGATTCAGGTGATGCAAGGGGTGTGCCAATTGCCGAATCAGCCTGCAGCGGGTCTAAACAGGCCTGTTGACCGTGCATGGCTGCCAGCATGGCATCGCTGACGCCAGCTTGGCAGTTCGGAAAGATGGTTGGGGTTGACCGCTTGCTTCGAAGTGGTGATAGAATGACCGCTCATCGCCCATCGATGCGTTTGAAGCACTCGATGCTGGGGCAGTAAGGAGGACGCCATGATCATGACACTTGTCACCAACGCGCTTTGGCTTGGATTCCTGGCCTTGTTCTTCATTCTCTGTCTGGCCTCGACTCGCCAGTTCCGTTCGGAACTGAAGGAGACCGACGAACGCATGCGAAAGCTGATCTCGGAGGACTGAACGTTCGTTCACTACCCGAGTCACCGCTTCGTTGCAGCACATCGAATCAGAAGGGGATTTCCTCTTCCGCAATCGGCTTCGGACTGGATGCCGCAGCGGGCTGCGTTGCGATCCCGGACGGTCTGGAAACGCCTGACGCGACATATTCCTTGATCGAGTTTCGATCGGAGTAGTTGTCACGACCGGCTTCGATCTCGATCTTGGCACGCAGCTTCTTCCCGATGCAGTCGTCGGCAAGAAGTCGACCAGCCTTGAACTTGTCCTCGAGCCCGGCGGCCGCGCAGAACTGCTCGATCTTGAAGACCGCCGCCGGCACCGAAACCAGATAATCCCATATCCGAACGGGATAGCCTTCCGGGTGGTTGGCCTGAATCGTCAGGGCGATCATCTCATTGCCCTTCTGGCTCGTCCGTTCATCCGCTTCGATGACCTCGATGTCGTAGGTCCCATCAGGGAGCAACTCGAAGCCGCTCTTGCCACTTGAATCTGTCGGGTTGAATTCCATATCTCCGATGGTATCAGGACTCGATGGTCCTGAAGTTCAGGCCAGATACTTGTCCACCTACTATTCTGTGCAGGTGTTCCGATACGAGAGGCCAACGTCGTGCGAATCGCCCAGTACATGCATCGAGTCGACTTCGAGGACGGCGGCCCGCCGAGGGCCGTCGTGGATCTCAGTCGCGTCCTGCATGATCGCGGTCACGAGGTGACTCTGGTCACGACCGACACCCGTGATGTCCCCGAGGCCTGGCTTTCAGGAAGCGAGGGACCAGCCGTTCTGGAACTACCCAGCCCCGGATTGCCGGGAAGCCTCTTCATGCGAGGTCAGCTGGCACCGATGGCAAGGCTGATGAAATCCCTCGATGTCCTGCAGCTGCACGGTCCCTGGGAGCGAGCCAACGCCCAGATCGGGAGCATGGCCAGACAGGCTGGTACTCCCTATGTGATCAGTCTCAGGGGAATGCTGGATGACTGGAGCATGGAGCAGGGCGGGTTCAAGAAACGGCTCTATCTGAAGCTGGCCGGCCGTCGTCTGCTTGAAGGCGCCGCCTACGTGCATTGCACCGCCGACGCCGAACTGGCCCAGTCCGGCAAGTGGTTTCCTCGAGGACAGGGGCGAGTTGTTCCCAATCTCATCGATCTGGCGCCCTATGCCGAGCTTCCCGGTCCCGATGAGGCCCGTGCCAAGTATCCATTTCTCGATGATGGTCCTGTGCTTCTGTTCCTGAGTCGTATACATGTGAAGAAGGGCATCGAGCATCTCATCGAGGCTGCCCATCGACTTTGTGATGGTGGCACGCCTGTTCAGGTCATCGTCGCCGGAAGTGGCGACGATGCCTACGTCCAGCGATTGCGAGCCCAGGTCGAGGCGGTCGGTCTTGAAGATCGGGTGCATTTCGTCGGACATGTCGGCGGCAGCCTCAAGTTTTCCCTTTACGAGGCGGCGGATGTCTTCGTGCTTCCGACAAGTCAGGAGAACTTCGGATTCGTGCAGTTCGAGGCATTGGCTTGCGGAACGCCGGTCATGACCACGACGCTGGTGGACACCTGGCGTGAAATCGTCGACAGCGGGGGAGGCGTCGCCGTCGAGCAGAACGCCAGCGCCGTCGTCGAGGGACTCGAGCCGCTGCTGAATGATCCGGCGAAGCGTGAGGAGATGGGTCGGCTTGGACGAGCCTGGGTCCTCGAGAATCTGGCGACGGATCGAATCGCCGAACGTCTGGAAGCGATGTACACCGATGCCGCCCTCGGAAGCTAGTCCAAGGCAAGATGGTGGCTTCACACTCAGTGAAAACTCCCTGCTGAGATTGCTGACACTCTGCATTCTGTACGTTGCCCAGGGAATTCCATACGGTTTCGTCGCGATCACACTTGCGGCCTACCTGACCTCTTCCGGTCTTGAAGAAGGTGTGGTCGGGGGCTTTCTGGCGATGATGACCCTGCCATGGACCTTCAAGTGGGTCTGGGGCCCACTGATCGATAGGTTCGGCATTCCCTCCATGGGTCGTCGTCGTCCCTGGATCCTGCTGGCTCAGGCCGGCATGATCAGCACGATCGCCGTGATGGCATTCATACCGTCAATGAGTGAGCACATCACTCTGCTCGGGTGGCTGGTGCTCATTCACAACATCTTCAACTCGCTCCAGGATGTCGCGGTGGATGCCTTGGCCGTCGATCTCCTGCGTGAGGAGGAGCGAGGTCGGGTCAGCGGGCTTATGTATGGGTCAAAGTTCCTGGGCACTGTCATTGGCGGAGCATTCCTGTCGCGTGTGCTTGTGCATTCCGGTTTCAACACAGTGTTCATTGTTCAGATCGGCATGTTGGTTTTCATCTCGCTCTTTCCGCTATTGCTGCTGGAGAGACCGGGTGAACGCCTGCTTCCCTGGACAGCTGGTTCGGCCCAGTCGAATTCAACCGATGCGATCTCGCAGTCCATGCTGCTTCTATTCAAACGTCTTGGGAGAGCCTTCTCTCTGCAATCGACCATCATCGCGGGAATCATCGGTCTTCTTCTGTTCATAGGTTCCGGTGCCTTGGGGCCGATCACACAGAAGCTTCTTCTGCAGGATCTGGGCTGGTCTCAGGTCGAACTCACCGACATCGAGGGTTTCTACGGCGTCCTTCTTGGATTGATGGGATCCCTGCTTGGGGGATTCCTCGCCGACCTGCTCGGCCCCAAACGCATCATCGCCTTCGGGAGCATCTGTCTTGGATTGAGCTATCTCTGCTTCGCGTTGATGTCACCTGCGATCATTGGTTCAGGCTGGTTCTCATGGGACTCGTATTCGGCGATCGTGACCTACCTTCTCTTGAGCGGGTTCATGACGAGTCTGATCACGGTGGGGCTTTTCTCGATGTACATAACCGTTTCATGGCCGGTGGTCGCCGCGACACAGTTCACGGCCTACATGGCCATACTGAACCTCTCCACGACAATAGGTCAGTGGACGGCCGGCCACTTCAGCACGCTTGGTGTGGTGACGGTGTTGATCATTTTCGCAAGTTTGCAGATCGCAGTGGTGGCACTGTTGCCATTGATCGATGTGCATCAGACACGTCGTGTACTCGGCGAAGTGTCGTGATGGCTCAGGAAGATCCTTCCCGCATTCGATCGAGACTGTCCGGGAAGGGGTAGGTCGCGAACACCCCGGTCGGGGCTGTGTGCCACATGGCGAGCGATGGATAGACATCACCCCTGTAGCCTGCGTTGTACATCGCCTTGACGACCATTTCGAACGGAGGTTCCTTGCCGTTCTCGTCGCGAAGCTGGTTGGAGCGGGCGCCCAGGAAACTGACACTGGCCACGGCCTGTCGGTCGTGCCTGTTCTCGATCATCTTGGAGACGGTGCGGAAACCCTTCTCGAGATCGTTCACGGAGAAATGGTCCTTTCCCTTGGGTCGGAGAATGGCCAGTATGAGAAGGCTGTCCAGATCGAACTTCAGCACGTAGGGTTCATTGTCATGACGATCATGCAGACCGATGGCATCCTGAAAAACCTTTGCGTATGACGTCGCCGATTCGATGTTCCACTGGCTCGTCGTGACCATCTCGAGAAGTGTCCCGATGATTCCATGGGAGTTGTCAGTGTCGTTGATGCTGCAGACGACTGTTCGATAGCGTCCGGCGAGAACATCACGGAGCAGGCTCTGTCCCCATTGAATGCGAATCTCGCCACCCCCGATGGTGGCCTGTCTCGGATCGTTTGATGGAAGCAGCACGATACGGTCCGTGTTGCGGTCCGCCTCGAGAAGCCGGTCGCCATCACCTGCGTAGAGTCGCGGACGATCATATTCGTTGTTGCTGGAGGTCATCTCTCTGGGCTCCTGATCTGCATGCTGCCATGGGTTGGGGACACGGGCATAGTAGACCATCAGCCCCTCGATGATCATGTCGGGTTAGGATTGCCTCGTGGTCAACCCGAAACAATCGACATCGGAACCAGATCCTGACGCTCCAAGCAGAGCACGCGTCATCATTTCCGGCGTCATCGGCAATCTCTTCGAGTGGTACGACTTCATCATCTACGGTTTCTTCGCGCCGGTCATCGCCTCGCAGTTCTTCGAGCCAGAGGCGTCCTCGGGGGATCTTCTCAAGGTGTTCGCGGTTTTCGCCGTGGGCTACTTCGCGAGACCGGTCGGCGCCGTCATCTTCGGTTCGATCGGCGACCGGTTGGGACGCAAGAGGGCCCTGTTGTTGTCCCTTTTGGTGATGGCCATTCCGACAATCGGAATGGCCGTGCTGCCGACGCGTGAGACCATCGGGATTCTCTCACCCATACTCCTCATCCTCCTGCGTGTCCTGCAGGGCATCTCGATAGGAGGGGAATTCACGGGTGCCACCGCGTACCTCTCGGAGCATTCCGCCGATGATCGGCGGGGACTGGCAGGGTCCTTGACGGTCAGCTTCGCCATGCTCGGGATTCTTCTGGGTTCTCTTGTGTACACGATGATGGAATGGTTCTGCACCACCGAATTCATCCAGATCTGGGGTTGGCGACTGGCCTTCCTCGGCGGCTTAGGCATTCTGATCATCGCTGGTTGGCTGAGATGGACCATGCCCGTTTCACCTCATTTTCAGAAGGCCAAGTCGGACGGCAAGCTCGCGACACATCCGGTTCGGAATTGTCTGCGCAATCAGTTCGGTCCACTGATGCGAGGGATTCTCCTGATCAGTCTGCCCGCCATGTTGTGCTATGCATTGACCGTGTACATGAGCGACTACCTGCACAAGCAGGCATCGTTCCCACGGTCGACTGCAGGACTGATGGTCACCATCGCCATCGCCATGGCAGTCGTCATTCCAGTCCTGGTGGGAGCATTGTCGGATCGGATCGGCCGAAGGCCGATCATTCGTCTTGGATTCGTTTTGTCGATCATCTGGTCGGTGCCGCTCTTTGCGCTGGCGGTTCACGGTCCGCCGATCCTGGCGTGGATCGGTGTGCTTGTCGGGGCTTTGGTACTCAGCTTGATGCAGGGCGTCTATCCAGCGGCGCTTGCGGAGTTGTTCCCGACATCCGCCAGATATACCGGCACATCGATCGCGTACAACGTCTGCTTCGCCTTGCTCGGCGGCACGTTTCCGCTGGTTGGGACCTGGCTGGTCGACTTGACATCCGATCCTCTGACGCCCGGGTACTACCTTGGCGCCGTCGCCATTCTGGCCACGATACTCATCTGGAGAATCCCAGAGACCGGGCTGACGCCGCTTCGAGAAGATTGAGTCCTGGATCTCTCCGGAAGCGGGCCATGGGAGGCAACTCGTGCTACCAACCTAGATTCAGGGCTTCTTCATCTTGCCCGAAGACTTTGGACGACATGATTCACAAAGCCGTGATAATCTGAAGTGGTCCCTATGGACTGTTTCGAGACCTATCTGGATGTGACATGGGCATACCGTTCAAGAAGAAGAAAAGAGATGAAAAGATAGAGCGGAACATCCTCGCAAAGGAGCTTGGATGGAAGACCGCTCTCTTCATGTTGATGCTCATGGTGGCATTGACGGTCAACATACTGGCCCTGATCTTTCCGTTTCTCCAGTTCGACGCCGCGTTTCAGGGGTCGGAGCTCTACAGCATTCCCCATACGATCAAGTTGATGTGGAGTCTCGATCTCTACTTCATCGCCATACTGATCGTCGCCTTTTCATTGACCTTCCCCTTCGTGAAGCTCGCCATGCTCTTCACGATCCTCTGGATGCCGTTGTCGCGTCCCGGGCGACACAAGGCTCTGACCACGCTTCGTCAGCTGGGCCGCTGGTCGCTTCTGGATGTATTCGTCGCCTTGTTGATCCTCATTCTGGCCAATGACCAGATGTTCATCGGCGCAACGCCTCGAGTGGGTGTGGCTCTCTTCCTATCGGCCATCTGCCTGAGCATGCTCACCTGCGAGCTTCTCGAGTTCTACAACCGTGCCAATCTCGAAGTGAACACCGATCCACTGCCTGATCGACGCGTTTCTGTGTACTGGGCGTCGGGCTGGACGTTCTTGCTGATGATCCCACTGCTTGTAATCAGCATGGTCTCGCTGCTGGTCGCCGTGGAGCTCCCGTTCTTCCAGATATCGGAGGTCCTTCTCAAGCACAAGTCGTACAGTGTTATGAAGAGTATTCAGGCATTGAAGGAAGCGGGCCAGCCAGCCTTCGCCTGGACGATGATGGCCTTTCTGGTCGTTCTTCCCGCATTACATCTTGTCTGCATGGCTATTCTTGGATTCGTCCCCATGCGTCGGCGATGGAGACAGTTCGCCGATCTGTGGTCCAGCACGCTGGGGGCCTGGTCCATGCTTGATGTCTTCGCACTGGCGTTGCTGCTGTTCATGACCGAAGGTGCCGCTTTGATCGGTTTCGACATTCGTCCCGGTCTCTACGCGATCCTCATCTCACTGGCCGTCTACTACTTCACCTTGATGATCGGAGCCTATGCCATCAGGCGTGTCATCCGGGGCGCTGGCAGACTTGCGGCGACTGATCAGTGAGGTCGGCTCTCGAGTCGGTGGGTTCCTCGGCCATCGACATCTCGCGTGAACTCAGTGATGCGGTCGGACCCCTGAATTTCGATTCGCCTGTGGATGTCGTCTACAACCCGTTAGTCCATGCTCGCCGTGCACACGAGGCCTATCTGGAGCGGTATGCCCGTTCGGGCGTGGATGCGTTTCTGCTTGGCATGAATCCGGGACCATGGGGGATGGTTCAGACCGGTGTGCCGTTCGGTGAAGTGCAGCTCACCAGAGATTTTCTCGGTATCGAGGAGCCGGTCGACAAGCCCGCGATCGAGCATCCCAAGCGACCGGTGCTCGGATTCGAATGCGCTCGACGCGAGGTCAGCGGTCGCAGGGTCTGGAGCTGGGCCAAGGAACGCTTCGGAACGCCGGATGCCTTCTTCGACCGATTCTTCGTATGGAATCATTGTCCACTGGCCTTTCTGGAGGACAGCGGTCGCAATCGCACTCCGGACAAGCTGCCTGCCTCCGAGCGTGAGCAACTGATGGATGTTTGCGATCAGGCTTTGGCGAGAATGGTCGAGTTGATTGCGCCGAAAATGGTCATCGGGGTGGGGGCGTTTGCCTTCAAGAGAGCACGCCTCGTGTTCGGGGATGACGGGCCTGAACTGGGCACGATTCTGCATCCAAGTCCGGCCAGTCCGGCAGCCAATCGTGGCTGGGCGCCGCAGGCGGAAAAACAACTTCGATCCCTCGGAATCGACCTGAGTTGAGTCCAACCCGTATGCTGTGGACGATGGCAAGCCCCCGCGTCCTCTTCCTGATTCCCGATCTATGCAATCCAGCCAACAAGGGTGGGATTCAGGTGTTCAACAACTACGTCGTCCGTGCCCTCGATGAGCTTGGTGCGGATACGACTGTGATCGGTGTCAACGATCGTCCGCAGGATGCGGTTCCCGGGCTTGTCACGTGCAATCGAGGAGATCGGATCCGCAAAGTGATCGCCGCGGGGCATCTCTACAAGCAGCTTCTTCTGAATCGTCCGGACATCGTGCTCTGTGGCCATCTCAACTTCACCCCACTGTGTCGTCAGGCCTGTCGACTGGCTCGCGTGCCCTACATCACCATCACACATGGCATGGAGCTCTGGGATGCCGCGGAATCAAATGTTCGCGGTGCGGCCGCCAGTCATCGCGTGCTGGCAGTCAGTCGGTATACACGCTCATTGAATCTCGAGCTTCTGAAGGGCTATGAGCCCGATCATGTCGAAGTATTCCACAACACGTTCGATGAGGAGAGATTCCAGCCCGGTCCCCCCAGCGACGAACTCAGATCCAGACTTGGCATCGCTCCTGACGATCGTGTGGTCCTGACGGTCGGGCGATTGGCCGCAACGGAGCGTCTCAAGGGATACGAGGAGGGGATTCGGGCGATGGCGAACGTCTGCAAGCAGATTCCTCAGGCCCGCTACGTGCTCGCTGGGAAGGGTGACGACATGGAGCGTCTTCGCAGCGTTGGCGATGAGTGCGGACTGGGCGATCGTCTGATCATGCCCGGTTTCATCTCAGAGGACGACATCGTGCCACTCTTCAATTCGAGCGATCTCTTCATTCTTCCAAGCCGCAAGGAGGGGTTCGGGATCGTCTTCCTCGAGTCGATGGGTTGTGGCAAACCCGTCATTGGTGGAAATCGTGACGGGTCGATGGATCCCCTCTGTGATGGTCAGCTTGGTACCGCGGTGGATCCCGAGAACGTTGAGGAACTCACCGAGGCCATCCTGATGCATCTGAACGGGACGGCACCTCATGAGCAGTCGGATCCGGCACATCTTCGTTCCGAGGTCGTCTCGAGATTCGGATTCGATCGTTTTCGTTCCAGGATCAAGGAAGTGCTGGAGATGAAGTGACGGTTCCATGTGACGGTGATCTTGCGAATAGTCGCGGTTGCTGGTTCAATTCCCATGTCCCACCGGTGTCACTTGTATTCAATTTAAGGATCCACGCATGTCCCGGCTGCTGGCCATCTTCCTGCTCATCTTCCTGATCATCTATCTGATCCCCCTCGGTGCGAGGCCGATCGTCACTCCCGATGAGGCTCGATACGGGGCGATTCCCGCGGAGATGATCGCAACGGGCGAGTGGGTGGCACCTCGACTGAACGGCATCAGATATTTCGAGAAACCCGTACTCGGCTACTGGGCGATCGCCGCCAGCCAGAAGATCTTCGGCGCCAATGCCTGGGCGATCAGGCTGCCGTCCGCACTGGCGATCGGGTTCTCCGCGCTGTGTCTTGTTCTGATCTCTCGTCGTTGCGGCCTGCCCAGAGGCGCCGGCTGGTACTCGGCGCTCGCCTGTCTGACGATGCTCGGCATGGTCATCACGGGAACGACCTCCTTGCTGGACGGCATGTTCACCGGTGCGCTGGTAGGTGCACTCACCTTCTTCTACATGGCTTGGACAGCGACAACGCGTTCCTCGAGGATCGGATGGCTGGTCCTCTTCGGCGGTTTCTGCGGATTGTCTTTTCTCATCAAGGGTTTTCTCGGTCTGGCGGTTCCGACCATGGTCATCGCCCCGTTCCTGATCTGGATGGGCAAGTGGCGTGACTTCTTCACGATGCCCTGGATTCCGATGCTGGTGGCCGGCATCGTCGTGATGCCCTGGGCGCTGGCGGTCCATCTGGCGGACTCGGACTATTGGCACTACTTCTTCTGGGTCGAGCACATTCATAGGTTCACGGGTGGCGAAGAGGCCCAGCATCCCGAACCATTCTGGTTCTTCGCGCCGATTCTGCTGGTCATCCTTCTTCCCTGGACCTTTGCGCTTCCACTGGCCATCGAGGGTTTGCTGCGAAAGCATCGCCTGCATGAACCCTGGATCCGCTATGCCCTCTGCTGGCTGTTCATTCCGGTGGTCTTCTTCTCCATCTCATCAGGAAAACTGCCTACTTACATCATTCCATGTGTTCCAGCTGCGGCATTGCTGATCGCGGTGGGGGTTCTCGAACGGTTCAGGTACCGGCCTGAGAAGCCATCCTTTAAATGGATCTATCCCAGCATAATTCTGTTCGCAATTGGTCTTGTGTGCATACTCGAATGGGCCTTTGGTCTCATTGGCATGTTGCCCTGGAGCGAGAATTGGAAGACACCCTGGGGCGAGGACGGCACCTGGCGTTTCCTGGCGATGGGACTGGCCTGTATCGCATGGGGCGTGATGGATCTGTTGACGATTCGTGTTCAGCGTGCCGATGCAAGAGTCCTGATGATGGCGTTGTCTCCAGTCGTCATGTCGGCACTCCTACCTTCCTTCCTGCCAACGGCATGGCTGGGAGGCTACAAGACGCCTGAGATCTTCATCTCCAAGCATGACGAGGTGCTATCGAACCCGGAGACCTTGGTCATCTCGGATTCCAACTTGATGCATTCTGTCAACTGGTTCAACCATCGCTACGACGTGATCCTCTTCGGCGGGCCCGGGGAGATGGCATGGGGAATTGCGGATCATGCCGACAGACAGGTCGTCTGGCCGGAGATGATGGTCATGGTTGCAAACGAATCGCGTCACCGGCCGGTCGCCATCCTGCTCAGGGACACGGAGCTGCTTCAGCGGTTCGTCGATGAGGGGGATGTGCCTGAACCGATCGAGCTTGATCTGGGCAATGAGATAGGGCTGGCGGTATTCGGGCCCTCCGAACGCTAGGCTCGAGGCTTCGATCGGATAGGATCTCTGCCCTTCGGAGGTTCCAATCATGGAATGTGGCATCATCGGTCTGCCCAACGTCGGCAAGAGCACTCTCTTCAACGCCCTCACCGCTGCCGGTATCGAGGCTCAGAACTATCCGTTCTGCACCATCGAGCCCAATGTCGGTGTGGTGAACGTTCCCGATCCCAGATTAGACATCATCAACAGTCACATCGATACCAAGAAGATCATTCCGGCTTCCCTTCGTCTGGTGGATATCGCTGGTCTGGTCGAAGGGGCCAGCAAGGGCGAGGGTCTGGGAAATAAGTTCCTGGCCAACATTCGGGAAGTGGATGCGCTGCTTCAGGTGACCCGCTGCTTCGAGGACGACGACATCATTCACGTGTCCGGATCGGTTGATCCGGTTCGTGACATCGAGATCATCGGCATCGAACTGCTGCTCGCGGATTTGGAGCAGGTGACCAGCTCCCTTGACAAGGCTCAGCGACAGGCACGCTCGGGCGACAAGGAAGTGAAGCTGCGAGCGGAGGTGCTCACCAAGTGCAAGGAATGTCTTGAATCCGAACAGCCATTGAGAACGCTCGAACTCGATCCTTCGGAGGCGAAGGTGGTTCGTTCGTACGGACTCATCACCGCGAAGCCGATCCTCTACGTCGCCAATGTCGATGAGGACCATGCCGATGGTTCCGGCGACCATGTCGCGGCCGTTCGCAAGTATGCTCAGGAGCACGGTGGCGGGGTCGTGGTGGTCTGCGCGAAGATAGAATCCGAACTGACCGAACTCGACGAGGCGGACAAGTTGGAGATGCTCGAATCCCTCGGAATGGATGAGCCGGCGTTGGCGAAGGTCGCACGCGGTTCCTACAACCTGCTCGGGCTCCAGAGCTATTTCACCGCCGGTCCCAAGGAGATTCGTGCCTGGACCATACGCAAGGGGGATACCGCGCCCAAGGCCGCCGGCGTCATTCACGGCGACTTCGAGCGGGGTTTCATCCGGGCCGAGTGCTATCTGGTGAGCGATCTCGAGGAGTACAAGAACGAGAAGTCGATCCGCGAGGCCGGCAAACTGCGTTCGGAGGGCAAGGAATACATCATGCAGGATGGTGATGTGGTGAACTTCCTATTCAATGTCTGATGCGGGGGACGTGGTGATATGAAGCATATTTTGTCTGTTCGTGGCGACCAGGCTGAGGACATTCTTGGGATTCTCAAGTGTGTCGCGACTGCGGAAGGCGCACTCGATCTACATGAGATCCACAAGGCGACGCTTGAGGCAGTAGCTCATCATCTCTTCCAGATGAGGATCGATGTGGCCGAGTTCAAGACCTCGATCGACGGTGCCGGTGAGCGGATCACGGATGCCGGTCTGCGCAAGGAAATCATGAACATGGCGGGGATACTTCCTTTTCTCGAAGAGGAGAATATGGAGACGAGAATCGACGCCGTGGCTCATCTCGGCGCCGAGTTCAAGTTCAGCCGGAGATTCGCGAGGGAGCTCCATGGGCTCTGCCATCACGCAATCATGGAACTGACCATCTGCATGCTCCGACCCGCCAGTCTGACCGCCGGTAGGACGCTTGCCGGACTGACGCTCAAGTTCGCCGGAAGTGCCATTCATGCCGATGGAAGCAAGAAGACGCTGGAGCGTTACAAGCGATACGAGGAACTGGACGACCACATCTTCGCAAAGGTTCTCACAAAGTACTATCGAGACAACAATTTCGAACTTCCCGGCACGCCTCACGCGCCATTCTCGAATGGACTCATGTATCACGACATGCATCATGTGCTTCAGGGGTATCCGACCACACCGCTTGGGGAGACCTGTGTACTGGCCTTCGACGAGGCCCTCATTGATGAGGACCTTGGAAAGGCGCTCATCGCCTACGTCGCGCAGTTTCAGGTGGGTCTGCTCTTCGACAGCACGCTTCCTCTCTGGAAGAACCAGTTCAAGCCCGACATAGTGCTCCGTGCGTACGAGCGTGGCGGAATCTGCAACACGAACTTCTTGAAGCGGGGGTTCGACTGGTCCGAACTTCTCGAACAGCCTCTTCAGGATGTACGAGATCGTTTCAATATTCCGCTTGACGGGGCGATTGTGAAAGGTCCGGACGATCTGTGGTGTGGCGACATGGGTATTGTCGGACAGCGTGACAGCAAGGACATGGTCCATCAGAAGAAGCGATGGCTCGAGAAGATCTTCGCCAAGCTAAACGTCAAGTCCGAAGACTGAGTTGTTCAGTCGATGCCTGAGCAGCCCGAAAGCCGGGCTTGCAACAGCTCGGACGAATGCGAATGGTCACCTTCATTCGCCAGTCAGCGACTTTCGGAACGCGATTCGAACACCGACGTGAAGTCCAATCCAGACCATCAGGAGGCTCAGGCATACCGAGCCAACGACGCTGATGATGGCGTTGAGAATCTGACCGGATTGAAGCAGTTGCACGGTCAGCAGGCTGAAGGCGCTGAATGTGGTGTAGGCGCCCAGGAATCCCGTGATCGAAATGGCAGATGCCGTCTGGAGTGTGATTCTGGCCTGCAGCAGATCCACAGCCGGCTGGGTGAGATCTCCATTGGGCCACCATGGCAGTTGATGAAGGTGTCTGTGATGCGGCGCCTGCTTGAGTCGACTTGTGCCGTCGCGATTGAGATGTCCCTCCAGGGAACCGAAGATGATCCCGATCAGGAATGATCCGAACACATTGACGAATGCAAGGGACACGAAGGCGGGAAGTCCGATGATTCCATGCATCAGGCTCATGGTGCCTTCGCGTGCCAATGCGCCGAATCCGCCACCGATGCCGATGCAGGCCAGAATGGAGAACAGTCTGATCATGTGAATGTGCCTCCCAGACAGAGGCCTCCCCAGGCAGCCAGGGTGGCACACACAACACTCATGATCACGTTGAACGCCATTTGCCATGGCCTTGTGTACAGAAGCAGGATGTTGTCGAGGCTGAATGTGCTGAAGGTGGTGAACCCGCCGCATAGCCCCACAACGATCAGATTCAAGCCCATGGTGTTGGAGAGATCCGCCTGATAGTGCTGGATCACCGAGAGATGCAGGTTCTGGTCATCGATCATCTTCAGGGCCTGCAGCCAGCCGAAGCTGAATGCGATTGCGAAACTACCCACGATGTTCACGGCGAAAATTGATGTCCATCCTGGAAGGTTGGTCCATCTCTTGCCGGCTTCCTGGGAGGCGTATCGGAGAATCGCCCCGATGCCACCTCCGAGCATCACCATCAGCATTCCAGCGATGAATGTCATGAATTACACGTGTCCCTCGAATAACCGTTCTTCTGCTTGTATACAATCCCCACCATTAAAACGAGGGTGTCACTGGTGGTCAAATGCCCAAGGTTTGACGTATTTGATTCACAAGCAGACTCTGATCGTGTCATGGAAAGAGTGCGTGTCCGCTTGAACCGCAGGGGATGAAGCTTTGATCCTATCCGTATTCCGAACACTGTCGTGGTCAATTGCAGTTGTGGTCCTCTGTCTAGGCGCTTGTCAGGCTCGTCAACAGTCGACACAGGCAAATGGTCTGGCACCTGTCCAGCCGCAAATGCAGAAGGAAGTCGATATTCAGGACGATTCCCTGCAGGCCATCGATCGCATCATGAACCAGCTTGCCGAATCCGCACGGACATGTCGAGACATCCAGATCGAAGCGGCTGAAGACTGGAATCGAATCGATGCGAAGAAGTATCGTCGTTACCACTCGGCCTTGCTTCTGGAGCGAGCGAGCTGCATGGAACTGACGGAGGTCCTCGAGCTGGATCCGTCCGTTGTCGACGAGGCATGCCGTCTGTTCATCGATCGGGTGGAGAAGCTCGATGGCGAGCAGGCCAGGACCTTCGTTGCATTGGACGATCCAGATCGTCTTCTCAGGAACGCCTTTGGATCCGAAGAGGCGATGCTTGAATATTTCAATCAGAAGGCACCGTTGCTGGATTCGACGGACATATACATCACGTGCATCAAGCTCGGTTTGACAGGGGTGCAGGTGCCACCTGTCGAGCCGTTGGACTGACGAGCGTCTGTGGAAATCCGGATGCTCACACGGACAGGAAAATCAGGGTTCTTCTGGGCATCGAGTACTCCAGAGGGCCTTTAAATGAGTTGAAAAGGCCTGTTTTCGCTTAGAAGGGCTCGAATCGGTTCTAAAATCAATGTGTACGGGAAGGAAACGGCTCAGATGCTGCAAGGGTGGGATCCCCGTCGTACTTTGGCACGAATGTACTGGAGGCGTGGTTTCCGCTTGTCGATTGAATGCCTGTTGAAGCTTCCGACGAATGTTGACGAGCTATGCAAGAGAGAGTCTCAGGAGGAAACGGAAATGACTATTCGAGGCACGTTCGCTTGTGGTACGGCTGTACTTCTCATGGCGGGAATGGCGACAGCATCTGATGCCTTCATGGATTTCAGCGCCATCAATTCCGTAGATGCGAACAGAGCCCTCAGCCTTGAAGACAGCAGTGTTCAATCACTGAATCTGATTGAATTGAACTCGGGCGAGTTGGAACTGAGCGTGAAGCTCGGTGAAGAGAATTCGAGAATCCGTTTCTCCGAGCACTCCAACCGAACAGACGACTATCAGTTGCTCGAACAGCAGGCTGATGGTTCACTTCTCGAGATTCCCGCGGGTCCCATCATGACCTATCGCGGATCCGATTCTATGAATCCTTCCTTGAAGGCGGCCTTGTCTATTGAAGATGACGGTTTCCGTGTTCTCGTGATGCTTGACGATGGAAAACGCTGGTGGGTGGAGCCCCTGGCCGGCAAGGTCCGCAATGCACTCAGCACCGATTACGCGGTGTATCGAGGTATCGACATCATCTCTCCCGACGGCTTCTGTGGCGTCGATGACAGCTACAAGCTTCCGGTGATTGATCTTGAGGACATGCTCCCGGAGGGAATGACACGCGAAGTGCTGGCCGCGGAATTCGTGGCCGATACGGATTACGAGTTCTATCAGAACTACGGCAGTGCCAGTGCCGTCGAGAATCGGATCAATTCACTGATGAATTCGATCAACCTGCTGTACGAAAATCAGCATGAGATCGTGCACGACATTCAGGCAATCGTGGTACGTCCTGAAAACAACGACCCCTACAGCAGCAGTTCCATCGAGACACGGCTTGATCAGGTCAGGTCGGTGTGGAACAGCATCGGCAACCCAGCCCATGATCTGGTCCAGCTGTTCAGTGGGCAGAGTTTCAACGGAAACACCATCGGGCTTGCCTACGTCGGTGCCGTGTGTTCCTCGTTCGAGTACAGCGTCGTGGAGTCCGACTGCTGTGGCAGTTTCGGCTGTGCAACGGATCTCTCCAATCATGAGCTTGGTCACAACTGGGGTGCTGATCATTGCGACTGTCCAAGCAACACGATGAATCCTTCTTTGACCTGTGCAAACAACTTCTCGACGGACTCGCGTGGAGACATCTCATCCTTTAGAAACTCGATCGAATCGTGTCTGGATGAATTCAAAGGTGCCTGCTGCACGACCAATGGCCAGTGTGTGTTCGTGAGTCAGACCATATGCGACAATGCCGGAGGCGACTATCAGGGCGACGGTGTCGAGTGTGCCGACGTCACCTGCGTGGATCTGACCGGTGCCTGCTGCCTGGCTTCAGGTCAGTGCTTGGATGGTCAGACGAGTCAGGCCTGTGCGAATACTGGCGGCGACTACCAGGGTAATGGAAGTGATTGTTCGGACGTCACATGCGACCAGCCTGAGCCAACCGGTGCCTGCTGTCTGGCTTCTGGTCAGTGTCTGCAAGACCAGACGGCTCAGGAATGTGCGGATGCTGCGGGCGACTATCAGGGCGATGAGACGGACTGTTCCAACGTGGAATGCGAGCAGCCAGAGCCTACCGGTGCCTGCTGCACCGGGGTCGGGGATTGCCTCAACTCACTGACAAGTGCCGAATGCAGCAGCAGTGGTGGCGATTGGCAGGGGGCGGACACATCATGTGCTTCCGTCAACTGTGAACCCGCTCAAGACTACGTCGAATTCCACCATGCCATCGTCGGTCCGAATCTGCTGAGCATCGATCAGGAGAACTGGACAGTCGACATCTACGCGGCAGTGGATCAGGGTAGTCGTGTCGACGCCATCGCGGGCAATGCCGCCCAGCAGAAGGTCATTTCGAGTTCAGCCGGTTTCTATCAGGATCCAAACGGTGGCCCCACATCAGTCGACATCAACCCCAACTTCTACGCGTTTGTTCCAGATCTCGAATGGGACAGTCGTGTGACGATCGGAGCACTTGATCAGACGGGCAATCAGTTCGGCGCCAACAATCTCGGAAGTGTCGGAATCGACTGGTCCAGCTTTGAGAACGGTGGCACCCTGTCCGTCAGCAACGGTACCTGGTACGTGTTGCCCACGGATTCGCAGGGTGAGGCTCAGGCGTTCATCTCCCAGGACTGCTCCGAGCGGTATGGCGTTCTGGTGGCTCGTCTGACGGCCTTCGAACTGGATTCGACCATCTCCGTCGAAGCACTTGTTCAGGGTCGTGACGGATTCGGAAATACCTGGCAGGACACCGATGTGCACAGCTTCACATACGAGCCAGTGCTGGACTGCAACGAGAATGGTGTTTCAGATGTCTGCGACATCCTCAATGGTTCCAGTCAGGACAGTGACGGCAACGGCGTGCCCGATGAATGTGACGGAGACTGCCTCGGCGATGTCAATGGTGACAACATCATCAATGTCGACGACGTTCTCGTCACACTGGGCAACTATGGTGGTTCAGGAGCCGGAGATGCCAATGGAGATGGGCAGATCAACGTGGACGATCTGCTTGTGATCCTCGGCGAATTCGGCTCGGACTGCTGATGGACCCGAAGCAATGTGAATCCAGACGCCCGATCCCGGAGGGGATCGGGCGTCTTTCTTGGACTCATGTACCATTTCATCCATGAACAGCATCGACAGTCAGATAACCTTCTGCGGCGTCGCCGATCTGGAGCGGACTTCCCGCTTCTGGAACGAGATCATGGATCTTCCGATGGTGCTCGATCAGGGGACCTGTCGTATTTACCACACGACGGGCAACGCCTATCTTGGATTTTGTCAGAGGGACGATGTTTCAGTGGGGGATCAGATCATCCTGACGATCGTCAGCGACGAAGTCGATGTCTGGCATGATCGGCTGCTGAAGAACGGTGTCCACATAGAACATCCTCCACGCACGAATCCCGCATACGGAATCTACCACTTCTTTGCTCGTGATCCGGATGGCTATCGGGTCGAGATCCAGAGATTTCAAGACGCCGATTGGAACGCAGCCATCGAGCAGCCGTGAAGAGTGGGATCAAACCGCTCAGGCCGAGGCCGCGTGGATTTTGAGATCCTCGAGATCGACGTAGGCGAGTGCTGCCATGTTCGTGGCTTCGAGTACGACGGCAGGGGCGACCCCAGCTTCCAGTGCCTCATGCCACCGCGCGGCACACAGGCACCACCGGTCGCCCGGCTTCAGACCCGGAAAGCCCCATTCGGGCCTGGGCGTCGAGAGGTCGTTTCCAACTGATCTGGAGAAGCTGAGAAAGGCCTCCGTCAGAATCACGCAGACGGTGTGGGATCCATGGTCATCAGGGCCTGTATCGCAGCATCCTGATCGGTAGAAGCCTGTCAATGGTTCCATGGAGCAGGGGATGAGATCGGTTCCCAGGACACTTTGTTGATACTGATTCTCAATACTCTTGATCATCACCCCAGAATACAGCCTCAGGGCGGCTTCATGTTGAGGTGGGTGTCATGGGAGGCTACTCTCCTTGGGCGATTGTTAATGGTGACGTCCGAATTGCTTGATGAGGAGATTTTCATGAGCCCGGCATCCAGTTTCGACCTGATGGGATACAAGCCCGAGGGCGATAAGAAGAACAGCGACTTCTTTCAGGAGTTTCTCCCCAAGGTATATGAGCGGAGGGTTTCATCCGGGGTTGATGAGCTTCTGTCCTCGATGGCAGCCGTCATGATTCAAGTGGATCCAGGGGATGGCATAAACTATCTGGAGGAGCTCACCATCATGGGGCCGTACCGGTTCCATTCGGCCCATGTGGACGCCACGCACAAGGTCTATGTCCTGAAGAATTCATGCAAGCGGAATACTCCGATTCTCATCGTCTTCGAGCCTCTGGCTCACGACTACATGGATGATCTTGTCAGGCTCAATCTGCTCTATCCCATGTCGCGTCAGAAGCCTCACGCCCGCTACATCGGAGAAATCTTCTGGTCGAGCGATGTGAAGGCCACAAGAGACGCCTTGGAAAGCCAGTTCATCCGCTTCTACGACGAGGGGGAATCGCCCAACGGTTTCTTCTTCAATCCGCACATGGCCTTCACCTATCCCAGTGATTTCACCGGCAACAAGGTCGGATACTGGGATGCTGAAAAGCCCGAACTGGACACCCTCAATCTGGGCGAGAAGCTCACCCTCACCGATGAGGAGAAGGCGCGTCTCGACAAGGCCGACCAGTGGGCGACTGACTCGGGCGTCATGCATCTCGTGATGGGTCTTGATCACATGGCGACCCGCATCCTCATGGGGGATCGTGAGCACGCCATCCTCGAATTTCTCACGCTGTCACCTCACTACTTCTGGGGTGCCTACAACATCGGTGACCAGAATTCGTCGACGAATGTGACCAGGAATCCGAAGGTCAACGACGACAAGCATTCCCCCGCCAAGGTGTTCACGGCCAACAACGTGCCTTCCTATCTCAATTCCTTCGATGGTCTGCCGATGCCGACCGAGGATTTCGTCCGCAACTATGGCCATCGAATGCACCACATGGCGATGGAAGTCAAGGATGGTGATGACGGCAAGGGTGAGAAGAACGTCGACCGTGTCGTCGGCCTTCTGATGAATCAGGGCACCAAGTTCCTGGCACATGTAGTAGGCGAGTGTCGCGATACGCCGGATCTCAAGCAGATATTCTCCAAGCATTCCCAGTATTCGATTCTGATCACCGAGTACGTCGAGCGATGCCATCACTTCAAGGGCTTCTTCACGAAGCAGAATGTGGCGGCGCTTACCGCGGCGGCCGGCGCCGATGAACAGTTCGTGCATGGAAACCACGGGGTCTATGACTGAACCGCTTCTTCGCGTGCTGCTTCCTGTTGCCGATGGCAACGAGGACATCGAGTTCTGCGCGCTTCAGGACGTACTTCGTCGTGGTGGCCTTGAGGTCACCATAGCAAGCCTGGAACCATGCTCGGAAGTCGTCCTCATGAAGGGGTTGCGCATCATTCCTGATGTCGCGATCGGCGATGTTGCCTCGGAGCGATGGGATGCGATCGCCATGGCCGGCGGAATACCGGGGGCGATGAATCTAGCGGCCAGCACCGTGCTCAGATCGATGCTTGTGGCCCAGCATGAGGCTGGTCGCGTGATCGGGGCCATCTGTCTTTCGCCGGCGCTGGTTCTCGAGCCTGCCGGTGTTCTTGCGAATTCGACTCGTGCCACCTGCAATCCACTGCCGATCAGGACAGTCGATCAGTCATGGCCGGCAGACGAGTTCACCCGGTTGCTTGGAGACAAGTTCGATCCGTCCGCTCGTGTCTGTGTCGACCAGACCAACCGAATCGTCACCTCGCAGACACCCGGGACCGCCATCGAATACGCACTGGCGCTGGTCGCCATGCTTCGCGGCCAGGAGGTCGCTCAGGGGATATCCGATTACTTTCTGGTCAGATGACCAATGCTCGCGACCGCTCAATCGTCTATGAGTTCGATGGGTAGGATGAGATCGTCTGGCACGGCATCCGAAAAGCCGTCAACGAACTCCATGAGTCTGATCCTCTTGTGAATTCCCTTGCCTTGAAGATAGGCGATCAGAATCCCTTCGTTGACATGCACATGTGGTGGTTCACGTGTATTCAGGAGAAACTCGATCGTGGCCTGATCGAAGATGCCATATGTCTTCCTGGGATCATCCGTCTTGACGAGCCACTTGCGGTTGAAGACATCCAGTTCGAATCGAACCGGTTGAATTTCACCCAGATGAATGCTGCCCAGATCGGTGATGGATTTCGGTCGAAAATCGATTTCAGGCGCCTTGGCACCGGTTTCGACAACGATTCGGACTCCTGGTTTGCTGCTGTCGTCTCCACATGGGATGTCAAAGCGATTCATGATCACCTTTCTTCCATTGAAGTCCTTCCAGAAGAAATCCCTGTGCTTGCTCCCGAAGCGGCCCATCTTGACCGCGTGGACCTGTCCTGGATTCTTGAATCCGGCAGTCATGAGTGGGTTGGAAAGTCGGCGTGCATATGACCAGCCATGCTTGTGGCACCAGTCAGCGAAGGCCAGTGTTTTTCTCGCCTTCGCCCACATTCCCAGATACATCACAGGGGTCATGACTGCGAATGTGAGTATCAATTCCAGTGGAAAGTGCTTGAGCCTGTAATAGGGGAATTCACTTGTTCGTAGACTGGCATCGTCCATCTGGGCATATACCCATACCCAGAGAATCCAGGAGCAGGCGGTCAGGACGATTCCAGAAAGACAAGCCTTGAGCAGCATCCTCCAGGAGAAGAAGTTCCTGGACCAGGCATTTAGGCCGATGGCATGTTCGGCATTTCCGATGTCCGAAAGGCCCGTATTCATGGGCAGACCTCTATGAGGTGCTGGTCGAATCGAAGTTCACATCCACGGGCTTCCGTTCGGAATCATCGGTCACCTCGAAGAAATCGAACTCTTCTTCCTTGAAGCCACCGATGCCGGCGATGATGCTCGCGGGAACGACCTGGCAACCATTGTGAAAGCTTCTGACGTTGCTGTTGTAGAACCGCCTGCTTCTGGCGATTCGCGTCTCAGTCTCGGACAATTCCTTCTGGAGTTCGAGGAAATTGTTGGAAGCCTTGAGATCCGGATACGCTTCAACACGTGCAATGAGGTTTCCAAGCGAGGAGCCCAATTGACTTTCTATCTTGGAGCGTGCGGAAGCGGATTGATCCTGAGCCTTCACCGCGTTGTCGCGAAGTTTGGTGATCTCTTCGAGCGTATTGGATTCGTGGGCGGCATATCCCTTTACGGTACTCACCAGATTCGGAATCAAGTCATGCCTTCTCTTCAATTCCGTGTCAATGTCGGCCCATGACTCCTTGCATGACTGGCGCTTTCGGACCAACCCGTTGTAGACGGCGAATCCCCAGATGATCAGCAGAAGAATGAATGCACCGATCGCAATGGCGATTGTTGCGCCGGTCGACAAGGCGAGTATTGATGTGACTTGTGCGGTCATGAAGACTACTCCGTAGGTGCATGCCGCATCAGCATGGCGATGATCGCCGTGAGCGGGATGATCGAGCTCAGGATGCCCAGAGGCCAGGCCAGCAGGAAGGCGATGACAGTCGTCGCGACACCCAGCGTAATGACCCCGATCCCGACACTCTTGGAATGGGTTCGAATCGCCATTATTCCCATGATCGTGGAAGCCAATGCAAGGGTGGCATCGACGATAGCCAGAACCCACAGTCGTGTTCTGACGGCGGAATCATGCTTGAGTTCGGCATCGGACGGTCCGAATTGGAAGAGATTGAACGGGAATGATTTCGCATCGCCGGGGTCGCCCATCTCAAGAAGACGAACCGCCAGCGCCGAGGCGATGCAGAGGATCGTCAGCAGTGCACAGATGATGCCAATCGAACAGACCAATGTCCTGATCTTCCTGGCTCTTTCGGATTGCTCGGCTTTCATCATCAGATCCTTCAATTGGTCTTCGGGGGGCGATGCGATCGGGTGGAATGTAACCCATTTCTAAATCAATCGGTGGTCCAGCCGGCATGACGACCCCATGGGCAGGCCAGAGACGCCCAAGGGGGCCATCGATGACTTATTTTCTCGTCAGTCTGGAAATGATGAATGCCGACAACGTGGAGGAGAGGACTATGGCTGTCAACAGAAGTGCGATGTCCATGTAGACCGACCAGCGAAGATGGGTTGCGGATTCCTTGACATCCTCGGGGAGATTGTTGAGTGTCTCGACGATGTTGTGGGGCAACTCGTTGATGGCTTCGCTCAAGGTCTCGATCTGGCTCGTCAGTCTGTCGAGACCGGCTCCGATCTCACTGGTATTGCTGATGATGCCGTCGACATGTTTAGACAGTCCCAGATTCAGCGCCTTGATCGAACCGTCAAGATTGCCGTCCAGATCACTGACCGCGGCCTGAATCTGTGAAGTGGCCGACAAGAGGGATTTGGACAGTTCCTCTCTCTGTGTCTCGAGGGAACGTGTCAAATCCCTGATGTTGACATCGAGTTGTCTCGGAAGATCCGCGACTTCATTGAGCACGCCCGCATCCATGCTCTTGATGAGCCGCTGCATGGTGTACTCGAATTCCCAGATGGAGATCTGGGGGATGATCTGCGAAAGGAAAATGAACTGCTCGGCAGCCTCATTCAGTTGATAGATGCTCTGCGTGGTGTTGGCGAGTTGCGAGTTGATTCCAAAGAGCGTGTAGATTCGATTACGCTGCTTTCGATTTCCGATCGTGTACAGACTGCTGTTCACGTATCCGATCGACTGCAGCTCGGGGTATTCCGCAAGGAACTCCTTGACATTCTCGTCCACTCGTTTCCGCCAGACCTCCAGATCCTGATTGGAGGAAGTCCAGAAGAGTTTTTCCATCTCGTTGATGGCTTCGATCAGACGTGCAGCGGTCGCCGGTGGGAGATACTTGTTGGCTTCCCGTGTCGTGACCTCAAGGAACAGCCTGGAGAAGAAGAGGACTTCAAGCTGGGAGTAGATGACGTCGGGTTGTGATGCTGCAGATACGATGCCTCGTGCGGCTTCGATTCGGATCTTCAGAAGCGTGTTCTTCTGGCTGTGGGTGAGCTCGGGTTCCATCAGCAGACGAACAATGGTGTCATTTAGTATGCCGATGAACAACCCGGTTCGTTCGTAGAGTTCATGCCGTTTCACCAGCAGGGGGTGGGTCGCGAGCAGCTCGGTTTCGGTCATCGGCTGCGTTGATTCCCAGGGGCCCGGCTTGGGTGCACTGCACGCGGGCATCAGAAGGGAGGGGAGTCCGCAGAGGATCGCCAGAAAGAGCACGGATATGCACGTTCTGCTGAATCGTCGATCGAAGAGACGGCACGGGTTCATGTGGTGAATGATACCGGGCAGGGCGATTTTGATACGTCGCATGCCTCCTTCAGGGATCCATTTGGCTGCTCCGGCAATGCCCCTGTCGCCATGAGTCTCCTCCACGCAATTTTCCGTTAATTATGCGGGCCACCTAGATGGATTTGGAGGCTACTATCCGGAACCGGGCATGACGCCCATGTTCTCCCAAGCCATATCCGAAAGAGGCCTCATGATTTCCCCCATTGCCATGTCTTTCCTCCTCTCTGCTGCTGCCGTA
The DNA here is from genome assembly GCA_002716385.1 of Phycisphaerae bacterium. GTDB lineage: Bacteria > Planctomycetota > Phycisphaerae > Phycisphaerales > SM1A02 > UBA1668. The sequence goes on from PBAX01000008.1 coordinate 89,773, forward strand.
GCGGAGCCCTCGATCCCCGAACTGGCGGTCCAGTCCGGCCGACTCAACACGCTTGTGGCGGCAGTCCAGGCGGCTGATCTGCTCGACACGCTCGGTGGAGATGGCCCATTCACCGTGTTTGCGCCGACAGATGAGGCCTTTGCCCGAATCGATCAGGGAACCATGACCACGCTGCTCGAGGAGCCAGGGCACGAGACGCTGCGTCGTATTCTGGCTCATCACGTCGTTCCCGGAGAACTCGATGCGGAGATCCTGGTGAATCGGGATTCGATCGAGACACTGGCCGGCACGACACTGCCGCTCGAGGTCGCTCGCGGACGGCTCATCGTCGGCGATGCCGTCGTTGAATCCGCTGACATCGAGGCTTCCAACGGTGTTGTCCACCTGATTGACCGAGTTCTGCTTCCGCCTGCGCCCGTATCTCCATTGAAGGCTTTTCTCGAGCGAGCAATCGAAAGAGGCGTCCCGCTGTTCAACGAGGGTTCGCCCGAGGCATGCGCCGCCGTCTATGCGACCGCTTTGGAGGCAGTCACATCGACGGAGGGCTGGGGCATCGATGGTCAGCAACGACGAAACCTGCGGAACACCTTGAAGGACACGGCGACAATCAATGATCCGAGTGAGCGAGCATGGGCATATCGCCGCATCATGGATGCCCTCTGGAGCGACATGCCCATGGGTCCACAAGCGACAATGGATACGAAGCCGCTCTTCGATTTCGCCAATCCCAGGGAAGTCGGCCGCTGGGGAGTCGTTGTCGATGGAGTCATGGGTGGTCTGTCCACCGGATTCATTCGTCAGGACGATGACACTCTTCTGTTCACGGGTGAGACATCACTTCGCAACAACGGAGGCTTCTCCTCGATCCGTGCAGGTCTCCCAGCGGGGGCTCTTGCCGGATATGACGCGGTTAGGATTCGGGTCAAGGGCGATGGGCGAACCTGGATACTCGGTGTTCGAAGCCAGTCGGGTATGGGTGGGGACAGCTACTGGACTCGATTCGATACACGCAAGGGCGAGTGGATGACCGTCACGGCGCCCATTTCCGAAATGGAACATCATTTCTTCGGCGAGCGGATACCGGGCAGGATCAGTCCCTCCAATATCCGGGGAGTCGAGTTCTACATCTATGACAAGAAGGCCGGACCGTTCAGCCTTCAGGTCGAAAGCATCGAAGGCGTCAGGGGGCGATCGCTTTGAGCCGGATGTCTGGTTCCCTCCCTGTGGAATCTGAATGACACTGTTTTCTCCCAACGAGATTCTGGTGCTCGATGGCGCTACCGGGACGGAGCTTGATCGACTCGGCGTCGACCTCAGTATGCCGTTGTGGTCGGCCAGAGCCATGGACGAGGCTCCTGACAAGCTCAAGCATGTTCACCGGCTCTATCTGGATGCCGGCGCAGGTGCCATCATCACCAACACCTTCCGGACACACGAGCGTTCGCTTGCGAAGGCGGGATTCGGAGCGGAATCCCGGCGACTGACCCGGTCGGCGGTCTCCATTGCAAGGGAAGCCATTCAGGAGAGTCCTTCTTCGGCCCTGCTCCTTGGGAGTGTCGCCCCCCTTGAGGATTGCTACAGCCCGGAGCTTTCTCCCGATTTCGACACATCTCATGAGGAGCATGGCCGCCTCATGTCCGACCTCGTCGCAGGAGGGGTGGATTGCATACTCATCGAGACCATGTGTACCGCACACGAGTCGCTTGCAGCGGCGAAGGCGGCTGCTGAAGTATCGCCGGGGCGTTGGGGGATCAGTTTCTGTCTTGATTCAGACGCTGGGCCCGGCGTCCTTCAGGATGGCGGAAAGCTGGCTGACCTGCTTCCTGAACTCATGGAAGCGAGCTTCATCGGCATCAATTGTGTTTCAGCCACAAGCATGGGGAGTCAGATCCGTCATCTGCGATCCTGCTTGCCCGAAACGATGCCGATCATGGCCTATGGCAATGTCGGTTACGCGGATGAAGAGGGTGGATGGGTCAGTACCGATGCCATCGAGCCACAGCGATACGCGAGATACGCCATGGAGTGGATCGAAAGCGGCGCGAACATCGTTGGAGGCTGTTGTGGAACCACGCCCGCGACCATAGCCGCGATCCGGGAGGCGCTTGACGATCAGGTCGCCGATGTCCCGAAGTCCTGGCTTCAGTGATCTTCTTCGGATTCGGGACTCGTGTCCGGTTCTTTGACGATAGTCATGGTCGGATAGGCGAATTCAAGTCCGGCCTCATTGAACTGTTCAAGGATCGCCAGATTCACCGATTGGGCGATCTGCTGGCTCTCGAAGAAGTCCGTGGTCGATTGCCAGTAGGTGCATTCGATTGCAAGCGAAGAGTCGTCGAATCGCGTGAAGAAGACGAAGGGCTTGAAATTGCCGGGAGCCTTCGTCTTCTCATCGAGGATGTTCCGGATGATCTCGATAGCTCTTTGGATCTGCGATGTGGTGGTCGAATACACCAGGCCGATGGTGAACTCGTTTCGAATGTGGGGTCTTCGGCTTATGTTCTCGATGCGACCGTGAGCGACGATTTCATTCGGGAGTGAAACGACATTCCCGGATCTGGTTCGGATGCTCGTCGACCTCAGACCGATGGTTTCCACGGTTCCCATGTCATCGCCTATGCGAATGCGTTCACCTTCACGGAATGGTCGTTCCATCAACAGGATGATGCTGGCGAAGAAGTTCTTCAGGGTGTCCTGGGCGGCCAGTGCCACTGCCAGTCCGGTGACGCCGGCGCCCGCCAAAAGGGTGGCAGGGCTGAAGCCCAGCTGACTGAGAATCTGGAAGAACACGAGTGCGGCCAGAAGTATCGAGATCGTTCTTGCGGCGACACGAATCAGCGCAGCGTCGAGACTTCTCGGATTTATCTTCGGTGAGGCGATCACGATCTCGGCGATGAGGACTCCAAGAGTCAGAAGGCCAAGCACGAAGGATAGCGACATGAGTCCCGAGCAGAAGAAGATGAAGAACTCGAGCACGCCTCCACTGAGAAAAACGTGGAACTGCAGGAAATCTATGAATGCCGCGGAGATCGTGCCAACCAGAATCAGGAACAACAGATGAAGTATCCGACCGGTGATGGTCAGCGGTCTTGCGCATTTGTTTCGAAGCAGCACCAGCAGAAGCAGTACGGTTCCGGAGAGAATCGACAGCGATATCAGCGTGACGCCCCATTGCCAGAGCGCCTGGTCGAAGATCTCGTGGCCGGTCCATGGTGGGAGATTGTTGATCCATGTCGATGGAATCATCCATCCGGGTTCGAAGAAGTGTCGACGATAGAGTTCGCCGACTCCGGCAATGGGCGTGATGTTCTTCACATGCTCATAGGCGGCTTGTGCCGTCTCGCGAGTCTCCACCGTGATGACCCATTCACCTGCTCGTTCACCCTCCGTCAGAACCATCAATTCAATCGGCACATAGTCGAATCGATACCTGGTGATCCGCTCGTCATCCGCCATCTTCTCGATTTCGTTGCTGTCGGGAATCGTTTCCCAGGCGGACATGGGTATGCGGCGCATGATCTCGCGGAGATAGACCGCTGCATCGGTGGCCACATCACTCTGGAACTGAGGCCCGACATCCGATAGATCGAAGCATTGCGCGATACGACTCTGAATCCATCTCAACCGGGGTTGCGACTCGTATGTGCGACCTTCCTCCTCAAGTATCTCACGATAGGTATTGAGGGTTCTGCCAAGGCTCCACATGAGACTGCGGGGGCTATCGAGCTGCTCGGGCTTGACCGACTCCCTTGAATTCTCGAATGGAGGGGTCTTCTCCACGATAGTCCAGGGGTGATCCGCTTCGGATTCTCTGGCGGGCAGTGGGGCCTCACCCGGTGCCTCATCATCGGATGAGTTGCTGTTGGCGACGATGACGGTCGTGTCGTCAGCTGCCGAGTATTCCTCAGACAGGAGGCCGCTGCACAGGAGAATCGCGAACATGAGGTTGATTCTTGCTTGCATATGCAGATGCCTCAGCGAATGGATCGCGTCTTATCCTGATGCTCAGGGCCAAAAGGTGGAGATGTCGGAGAGGTCGAAGAACTTGCCGATTATGAAGCCGACAATGGCTCCGGCAATCGCGCCGACGACGGCTAGTCCGACCGAATACTTGGCAAGCAAGATGGCTCCGACAATGGCGCCAACGATGGTAAGAATGATCGTGATTATCTGTCTCATGCGTGTACGCCCTGAAGTGAACCGTACCGGAAGTGATTCCGTTATCAGGTTCCTTGAGTCACTTGATTCGGATGGATGTAGCCGCCTTGTCGCCATTGGCGTACTGGATTTCCACCCATAGCGAATCCTGGCTCGTGATTGTTCCCGGGCAGACCACATGTGCATGCCAGTGGTCATCATGCCCGCCGGCCTTGGTCTTCATGGTTCCTTCGCCCGATCTTGGGCCAAACCACGTTCTGATGACGTCTGGTCTGGGGCCGCTGATGTGATTGATCGTCATGTGGATCTCGGCATTAGGTTCAGCGGTACCACTGGCTGACAATGACAATTTTGTCTGTCCAGCAGTGAAGTCATGGGTGATCATGTCGACCTGCGCCTCATGAGCCGGATCAGCTGCGATTCCAGTCGTCTCCGGAACCGGTTCGGGACTGTTGGCTTCCTCCTTCTTGCCACAAGCGGATAGTGTTACAGCGAGAATGGAAGCGGCGATCATAGACAGACGATTCAATTTGGACATGGTCTTGATTTTCCTTGATGAATGTTGGTAAGTGAAAATGATAGACAACCCGTCCGGAATAGTGGGGGTCGGCCGAGGTCATCATGTCATTTGTCGCGGAAAACCAGCGAGTAGCCTGCTGGAACCACGATGAGATTCAGGATGGTTGAGGTCAACAGGCCGCCGAGGGTGACGATGGCCAGCGGGGCGAGCAGTTCACTGCCCGGCTTTCCTGCAGCAAGTGCCAGCGGCAGCAGCCCCAATGCCGCGGAAATGGCGGTCATGAGAATCGGGACCAGTCGCTCCATTGAACCCTGGATGATCGCACTGCCGATGGAATGACCTTCCTGCTCGATCAGATGGTTGTAGTGGTTGATCAGGAGGATCCCGTTTCTGATCGAGATTCCGAAGAGTGTGATGAATCCGACCATGCTCGCGATGGAGATAACGGGGGCGACATAGTTGCCACCAATGCCGACGACTCCCAGCATGTTGGACCAGGCGCCGCCGCCTTCAGTCAGCAGAATGGCGATGATGCCCCCGATCAAGGCCAGTGGCATGTTCAGCATGACCAGCAGGGCGGCTCTGATCGAACCGGTCGAGATCTGGAGCAGCATCAGCATCAGAATCGCGATTATGAAACCGGTCAGCAGAATGGTCCGCATCGCGGACTGCTGGGCTTCGAACTGCCCGCCATAACTGACTGTGAATCCGGCATCATGGACGATCGGATCGACCTTTGCCTTCACGATGCCGATGAGATCACCGAGATTGGAATCATCGCCGACATTCAGGGAAACGACCGCTTTTCTCTGTGCGTTCTCACGCATGATGAGATTGCTGGTGCGCTCCGGTCCGATGTCCGCGATGTCGCGAAGTCGAACCAACGATCCATTTCTTCCACGGATCAGAAGATCCCTGACCTGTTCGATATTCTCGCGTTGCGAAGGATCCAGCCGAACAACCAGATCGAACTGTCGGAGACCCTGGTTGATCCTGTCGACGACTTCACCGTTGATGGCTTCGCGAACCTGCTCCGCGGCATCTGCGGGACTCAGGCCAGCTGAGGCCAGTTCGGCATGCCGGTATCTGATCGGGAGCGAGGTGATAAGGACTTCACGGTTGGCATTGACCTCTCGAGCGCCTGGTACATCCTGAAGTTGCGATTCGATCTTCTTCGCAACACGACGAAGCTCATCGAGATTGTCGCCATATATGTTGATGGCGATGGCCGCCGGCGTGCCCGACAGGAGGTGGCTGAGTCGATGTTCGATCGGTTGTCCGACCATGGTGGTCATGCCCGGGATGGCCGAGAGGACACGATCGATCTCCTCTCGAACCGCTTGCTGATCACCACCTTGGGACATGGTCACTTCTATCTCCGAGTTGCTCACCGGCTCGGCGTGTTCATCACGTTCGGCCCGCCCGGTTCGGCGAGCGACCGTCTCGACCCCTTCAATGAGTTTCAGTTGTCTTTCCACATGTCCACCGATCCGATTACTCTCGGTCAGGGAGGTCCCCGGGGGGGACATCAGGAAAACAGTGAATGTGCCCTCGTTGAATGAAGGTAGAAACGAGGTTCCGAAGGTGCTTGCCAGCGCGATCGTGGCTGCTGTCGCCAGTGCGGCGCCGCCGAGTATCCAACCTCGGACGCCCAGTGCCCACCTGAGCGATGGCGCGTAGATCCGCTTGAGATATTGGACAAGCCATGAATCGCCTCGTTCGCGACCGGAGAGATTGTTTCTGAGCAGAAGTCTGCAGAGTGCGGGGGTCAATGTGAGCGCGACAAGAAGCGAAGCGAGTATGGAGACCATGTAGGTCAGCGCGAGTGGTCGAAAGAAGCGTCCTTCAAGTCCCTGAAGAAAGAGCAAGGGGATGAAGACCATCACGATGATCACCGTCGCGAACACCATGGCCGGTCTGATCTCGTTGCTGGCGTCGAAGATCACATCGACAGTGGGGCGTCTTCGATCATCCGGCAAGGCCTGATTCTGTCGAAGTCGACGGTATACGTTCTCCACATCGATGATGGCATCGTCGACCAGTACGCCGATGGCGACAGTCAATCCACCGAGGGCCATCACGTTCAGGCCCATGTCCATGGCATCCATGGTGAGCAGACCGACCGCCAACGATACGGGAATGGCTGTCAGCGTGATGATCGTGGTCCTGATGTTCATGAGGAACAACATGAGCACGATGGCGACGATGATCACGGCTTCGATCAGCACGGTCGTGACGTTGCTCACAGCACGGTCGATGAAGTGGGATTGCCTGAACACATCCCGATTGAGCCGGATGCCTTCAGGGAGCGTGGGCTCGATCTGGCCGAACAGCACATCGAGTTGTTCTGTCAGTGTCAGCGTGTTGGTGCCGGGTGACTTCTGAATCGAGATGATCACGGCCGGCATTCCGGCTTCCGAGCCTTCACCTCGCTTCAGCGCGGGACCAAGTCGTACATCAGCCACCTGTCCGATGGTCAATGGGACGCCATCCTCGAAACGGATGATGGTGTTGGCGATGTCCTGGGTACTCGTCACTCGGCTCTGCTGACGAATTGGAATCTCGAAGCTGCCGGCGGAGGGCAGGAGTCCGGCGCTGTCTGTGCTGTGGGCACCACCGGCGGCCTGAACGACATCTGAGATGGCGAGATCGTATAGGCGTAGCTTTTCCTGATCGACATTGACCTGATATTCAGGAAGCTCTCCACCGATGGCGACGACCTGGGCTACTCCGGGGACGGCGAGGATCTTGTTGCGAAGATCGAATTCCGCAAATGAACGAAGATCCATCGGCGTGGCTTCGCCGTCGGGAGAGGACACCGAGATCAGCATCACCTCGCCGGCAATGGATGTGATCGGTGTGATGAACGGTTCCACATCGGGGGGGAGTGTCTCCCGCACGCTCGTCATCCGTTCGGATACGAGTTGTCTCGCGTCATAGAGATCGGCCCCCCAGTCCAGATCCACCCAGATGATCGACAGGCCGATGGCGCTGGCGCTTCGGACACGGCGGACACCGGTCATCCCGTTGACAGCGGCTTCAATCGGAAAGGTGACGTACTGTTCGACTTCATCTGCGGCAAGCCCGCCGGCTTCGGTCATGATCACGACAGTGGGGGCGTTCAGTTCGGGGAAGACATCCACGGACATCCTGGGCAGCTGCCAGGCGGCATATCCCGATATCAGAATCGCCGCGACCACGATCAGGGAGGCGTATCGGAGGGAAAATCCAATCAATGCCTTCAGCATGACTCAGTGATCTCCCTCGTGATAGGTGCCATCCGCATGGAAATGGCCGCCTTTCTGAATGGTTCCGCTCGTGGCCAGCATCAATTGGAAGCCGCCATCGAGCACCACTTCATCGCCGTCACGCAGACCACTGAGGACCGCGACCCATCGGTCATCGTTCATCCCAAGATCCGCTTCGATACGGATGGCCTGATTCGGATTGTCGGGATCTCGGCGGAAGATCACAGGGATGAGTCCGTCCTGCTGCACCGCAGCCATTGGAACCGCCAGCTCTGACGTTTCCGTCGATTCGGTGATGATCTCCAGCTGTGCGCTCACCCCCGGACGCGCCCAGGAGGACAGTTCATCCGGTGTCACGTAGAGGTCGATCGTTCTCTTCTGGGTATCGGCCTCGAGTCCCAGCTGCAGTCGCCCGCTCATGGTGTCATGTATCGGAATGGCGGTACCGGCGGCTGTCGGAACCGGGGGGACGATTCTGGCCATGAGCCCATCCTTGAGGGCGCCGAGATCGCTCTGGAGACCGAACGCATGGAAGCGAAGGCGAACAGGCTGGACCATGGTCAGTATGTTCTCGCCGATTTCCACCCAGGTCCCGTTGGTCAAATCGATCTTCTCGACGACACCCGATTCCTTCGCCCGTACCTCAAGCGTCTTGATCCTTCTCCAAATGGGGAGACTGTTTGGATTCAATGTGGATGTCTCGAGCAGTTGCTTCGGTGAAACATCAAGCATGGAAGCGGCATTGTCGATCGCAAGCGTGAATTGTGCTTGAGCGGCATTGACCCGGTTTTCCGTCATGACCCGTTCCGCATACAGTCTGGCGTCCTCTTCACGTACTTCCGAGAGCTTGGCTCTGGCTTCGGAAAGCGAAGCCTGGGCGATGGTGAACTCCTTCTTGTGCTCTTCGTCAGTCTTGACCAGAACCTCAAGTTCCTTCACTCGCTCGGACCAGATCTTGATGCTCTGGATGAGATTCTGATCATGTTGTGCATGGGCCGCCATGAGCCGCTCGTAGCTGGCGAGTTGTGCCTTTGATTCCATCAGATTCGCATCGGCCTGGGCGATCGACTGCTGCATTTCCCGCCACTGCGGGGAATCGATTCTGAAAAGTGTCGTTCCGGCATCCACCTTCTGGAACTGCTCGACGAGAATCTCGATTCTGCCGGGCAGCATCGATCGGTACTCTCGAACCGCCGTCGGCAGATACTCGAAGCGACCAGGAACACGAAGCGTGTTCTCGACCTGTCTTCTCTCAACGCGGGCGAAGGTTATTCCCAGATTTGATCGGACCGTTGTCGGGATCGCGACACGATTCGACGGCAGGATGTCGTCCGTATTGTGGGTCTCGCCAGAGTCTTCTCTGGAGGCGGCGTTCTCGCATCCGATCGTCGGAATGATCAGGAACATGGCAGAGGCCATCATCAGTGAGGTTCTTGCAATGCTCTTCATTTTCAGGCTCCACGGTACGAAAGCTATGTAGGTGTTCCAGTCCCTCTCTCCGCGGGAATCTCGGCTCTCGCAGATGACGGAGTCTGGTCACAGAATACGTCCAAATGCAATCGGGGAATCGATCTGTTTCACCTTCAGATCCACCAGTCCACTCGGGGTTGTCCAGCATCGGACTCCCGTGCTTCCTAGTGCCCTTCGTTCGACTTCGCAGCGGTTCGCTTCAGCCGTTCGGGATTCGGGAGCTTGATTTTGCGTGCCATGCCTACCCAGGACATCATCTTGATGAAGATCCAACTGCTGTCGAACTGCCACCAGGCCAGCCCGTGGCGGGCGGAGGTGGGGAAGGCATGGTGGTTGTTGTGCCAGCCTTCGCCCAATGCCAGGACACCGACTATTGGGTTGTTGCGGCTGTGGTCATGGCTTTCATAGGGCTGACTTCCCCAGATGTGGCAGATCGAGTTGACGCTCCAGGTGACGTGATGCTCAAAGAAGATCCTCACCAGGCCGCCCCAGAGGAATCCTGTGAAGGCTCCGAACCATGTTCCACTGATGACGCCGCCGAGGACCGTTGGAATGATGAAGCTCAACAGAACCCAGAACGGGAACAGATTGCTGATCAATCTCAGATCCTTGTCCGCTTTGAGATCGGGAATGTATCGATCCTGATCAGGTTGTTCGATCTTGAAGAGCCAACCAAGATGGGAGTAGATGAACCGCTTGATTCGTCCTCCATCCCCGACATGCGGTGAGTGTGGATCGTGCTCCTCGTCGCTGTGCTGATGGTGCTGTCGATGAATCGCACACCACCAGTAGAGATCGCCCTGACAGGCCATGGACCCGCTGATTCCCAGCATGTACTTGACCCAACGAGGGCAATCGAACGACTTGTGGGTGAAGTAGCGATGAAAACCGACTGTGATTCCAAGTCCGCATATCAGGTACATCCCACCGAAGATCGCCAGATCAAGAACACCGAATCCTCTTCCCCAGGCCAGCCACATCACGGTGATGAGCGCCAAGGGGGGCAGGATCACCGAGATCAGAACGGTCAGTCTCGCGCCTCGGGGAAGCTGCATGGTCGGCTGGGATGGAATGGCACTGGACATCTGGTACTCCGGGCCGGTCATGGTACCCGTTTGCAGCTACTGCGTTACGAATCAGCGAGCCCGGACGCGGGACAGGCCACCGTCGATTCCGATTATCTGACCCGTCATCCAGTCGTTGGCCGGATCCAGCAGAAAGGCGATGAGGCGTGCCACTTCCTCTGCCGTGCCGATGCGTCCAAGCGGGTGCATCGCTTCGGAGGCCTTTCGAGCACCTTCATTGCTGGTGAGTCTGCTGGCCAGAGGCGTCTCGACAAGGCCCGGAGCGACGGCATTGCAGCGTACGCCTCTGGTTGCATAGCTCGCGGCTGCAGAGCGTGTGAGCCCCTCAACACCGGCCTTGGCGGCAGCGATGGCCTCATGATTGGCCAGTCCGACCTGCGAGGCACAGGTAGACATCAGGACGATGCTGCCGCCACCCTGTCTCCAGGACAGTCCACAGGCTCGCACGAGAGAGAAGGCCGTCTTCAGGTTCTGGTTGATCGTCTCCATGAATTCCGCTTCCGATGTCTGATGAGCGGATTTGAGCAGGATGCTCCCTGCCAGATTGGTGGCGTGGCGAATATCCGGATGTTCAGCGAGAAGCGACGCCACGGCATCGAAGTCGGTGGCATCCAGGACCGTGGTCAGGCCACCGGTTTGCGAGGCGACCTCCTCGAGTGTCTCATGGGTTCTTCCAGCAAGCACCAGATCCCAGCCCTTCTCGGAAAGCTGCTGTGCCAGTGCCTTGCCTATTCCGCCGCCAGCGCCAATGATCAGGGCCTTGGGTTGAGCCATGAGGGATTCTCTCTTTCCGGTCAGGCGCTCGCCTTGTCAATCTGCTCATTGAACATCATGCGAGCTCTCTGGATGTGTAGCCTGAGATGCAGTCTCTTTGTATTTTCGTCGGTAGATGAACTGATTTTCAAGCCCGGATTCACCGATCCCGGGACCTCCGTAGCCGATTCGAAGGGCATCGGAGGGCTTTCACGATCATGACGCCTATCATCGTGTCGGTACGACCGCTTCGTAGTGTGCTGTCCTGTTTGTCTGTCGTTCATTGTGTCACCCGTGAATAGTAGGCACACAAATCGGAAATGGAGGCTCTCAAATGATGAAGTTTGACGTCGCCGTGGTCGGTGCCGGTATCGCGGGACTGGCTGCAGCAGGGAGGCTGCGGATATCCGGATGCCGCGTGCTCCTGATAGACAAGGCCAGAGGACCCGGTGGCAGGCTGGCGACGAGGCATGGTGTGGGGGAGATTCGAATGGATCATGGATGCCAGTATCTGGTCGAGGGATCCGATGACGAGTCGAGCATACTCCAGTCCGATGCCAGAGATGATTGTCTGGGAATATGGCGTCCGAATTGCACAGGATCGAATTCGATGCATCTGGACAACTATCCGGAGGGCGACCTCTGGCATGTCGGTGTGCCGACCATGAGCGCTATTCCAAGATCGATGGCGCGAGATCTCCAAGTGAAGCTGAAATCTCGTGTGGCGACATTGAAGCGGATTGACGATGACTGGCTATTGCTCGATACGGATGATCAGCCGATCGCACAAGCAACCTGGGTCCTTTCGGCGATCCCATCACCCCAGGCAATTGATTTGCTGGCACCTCACGAATTCAGCGGGCTGGAAGTCATGTCAAAGGCCACCTACGACCCTAATTGGACTCTCATGGTGGTAGAACCTGGCTCGACTACGGGAGAGCCCGATGTGATCGAACCTCAGAACGGATCGATTGCCTGGATAGTCAACCAGAAGAGCAAGCCCGGTCGTCCTGAGGTGGACGCTTGGGTCGCCCAGGCCACCACCCGATGGAGCACCGACAACCTCGAACTTGATCAGGCGCAGGTCATACAGAAGCTGCTTCCGGAGATGTCTGCGGCGATTGGTCGTCAAGTCAACGGTGAAACAAGTGCGCATCGATGGCGTTACGCGTTTGTCAATGACCCTGCCGGCGAACCGTCACTCCTCGATCCTGACAGAAAGCTGGCCGCCTGTGGTGACTGGTGTCTTGGAAACAGGGTTACTCATGCCATCACCAGCGGTCGGGCGGCAGCCCAGACAATCCTGCGGAACATGAAATGATCAGCCTGTTGGTCCGAATCCGGCGATTCGCCGCCAGCCACTGACCTGCCCGAGATGGAACGTCACGTGCGCGACCATCATGAAGTTCGCAACGGATGCAAGATTGGGCATGCGACCTTCGAAGAAGGTGCCTTCCGTGGAACGTTCAAACACCGAATCATCGAGTGTCTCGACGAACACGGCGGCTTCTTCCAGTCTGTTCATGAAGCATGAGATGGCTTCCTCCTTGGTCTGGTAGCCATCGTGCATGTGGAGGCATTCGGCTCCATGCTGATACAGATCCGTATCGGAATCCTGCAATTCGATGTCGCTTCCAAGCATTTGCATGCAGTAGCCCACGTAGTAGGCGCAGTGTCCGAGGACGAAAGCGGGGTGATTGATGGTCGTATCGCAGCAATCGCTGAATCGGCCAGCTTCGACATCATCAACCAGTGGCTTCGCCATGTTCATGACGAATCGAATTGATCCGGCAAGTGCCGTTCCGGTGAGGTTGCATGTCGTGGTCATCTGGAAGCTCCTGATTGGTTTGGTCGTTTGAGTGGCATGTAGTCTAGTCCTCGGGGAGATGGGTTTTCATCGTTCATCCAACGAAAATATGGATATTCGAAGCGGGAATGTGTTCCTTGATCGTTATGGATGCCCGTTTCACATGGTTGGAAACGGCATTTGAGAACGAGGCATTCGAACGGGTAGCATCAGATCATGAGTATTAAACTTCTGAAATGGATTGTCCCTTGTCTGGCTCTGCTCCTGATGCCAAGCCAGCTTGCCTATTCAAACGAGCGTCCCGCTGATCCGGACAGACTGCGTGTGCTCGTCTGGAACGTCCTGCACGGGGCTAACGACGTCGAGAACGGGCCTGAGAAGGCGCTTGAGATCATTCGTGAATCCAAGGCCGATCTCGTCCTGCTTCAGGAAAGCTACGACATCGACGGGGATCGACCAAAGCTCGGAGCATGGCTGGCCGGACAACTCGGTTGGAAGCAATGGCAGGGGGAAAGCGCTCATCTATGTGTATTGACACGACTGGATATCGAGGCCACATTTTTTCATCATCCATGGCATGGAGTTGGCGCCGAACTGAAGGATGATCTTGGTCGTCGCTTCATCGCCTGGTCGATCTGGATCGACTGGCGTGCCTACATCACAAGAGAACTTCGGGATGCCCCCGATATGAGTGATGCCGAACTGCTGGCGGCAGAGGATGTCCGCTCTTCAAGACTGCCGCAAGCCAATGCCATTCTTTCCCATCTAGATGCGATTGGTCATCGACGTGCCAGTATCCCGGTGCTCGTGGGAGGCGATTGGAACACACCCTCGCATCTGGATTGGACGGAAGATGCGGAGCGGGTGTTCAAGCATCGACGAAATCTCCCGCTCCCGGTCAGTCTTGCAATGCAGGATGCCGGTTTCATGGACACCTTTCGTGTCGTGCATCCGCATCCCGTCCAGCGTCCGGGGATCACATGGTCCCCGATGTTCCGTGAGAGTGACGGCAAGGTGACTGGATTCGAACGAATCGACCGTCTCTATCTACGGAATCCGACTCAGCCGGAGAATGATTGGATTCTCACGCCAGTCTCCGGACATGTCCTGCCTGAAGAGTGGGAAGACAATGCCATTCCTATCGAGAAGCGGGAGTTCCCCTCCGATCACGGGGCGCTCTTCATGGATCTGGAGTGGAAGAAGGCGACGCCGGATCAGGCGGTGCAGCCAGTGCTGCTGGACGTCCTGGCCTTCAACATCCTTCACAGTGGGAATATCCCTGGTCCGACAGCCGCCGATTCTCTGTACCAGAAGCCAAGGCATGCAGCCATCGCGGATGTCATCATTCGCTCTGACCCCGATGTCGTGCTGGTGCAGGAGGAGTCTGGAGACGAGCGAGTCTTCGAGATTCTGAAGAAGAGGGATTCCACCTGGAATCGTCGAGGTGGTGGTACGCGTGGCCAGGCGACCTACGCGAAGTTTCCCATCGAGGGAATGGATCAGGACACGGCGCGAATCATGCATCCATCCGGTCCAGTCGTCGTGCACAACGTCCATTGGAAGCCCTATCCATATGGCCCCTACCTGATCCAGGACAGGTTGCTTGAAGGTCGGGAGATCGACGTCCGGGAGATTCTCGAGGAAAGTGACAAGGGCGACATCTATTTCCAGACCTATCGCTCGGTTCATCCGGCGCTTGTTTCTGGTACGCCGGTGATCGTGGGCGGAGATTTCAACGAGCCGTCGCATCTCGATTGGACGGATGACTGGGAACAGTCCGAACTTGATCGATGGGTGTCGAATCCGACGGATACGCGGCTGGGGCCAGCCATGTCATGGAAAGGTTCTCAGGTCATGGCGACTCCGATCAACTACACCGAGGAATTGGGGATAGATGGCCCATTGCCTGGACTGAAAGATGTTTTCAGGACGCTGCGGCCTAGCGAGACCATTCATCCGGGGCATACCTGGACGCCGAGATACATCGATGGAACGAAGGGTCGGGGGCACTGGGATGCCAGTGGATTCGAGGATCCACGAGAGGCACAGAAGACGGCGGCGTTGGATCGAATAGACATGATCTACGCTTCGCCGAACCTGGAGCCTGTGCGAGTCTTCGTGTTGGGGGATCATGGCGATCCTTCCAGCGACATAGGTTTCCAGGAGTGGCCCTCGGACCACAGGGCTGTCCTGGCCACTCTTCGCTGGTATCCCGATCGATCGGACTGAGGGATCACTGGACGATATGCTGGCAGGATGATCACTCCACTCATCCCATTGCTCGTCTTCGCCTTGCTTCACGATGACCCGGATGCGCTGGTGGCCTATCCACTGCAGGCATCCGATGTCTCGTCGGAGACACTCCATGCCCAGCTGGGGCCGTCGATCGTCCTTGAACGAGCACTCGATTTCGTTCCTGACGAGCAGGGTGGCGGTGTTGAGCTGACGGAGCAGGATCGACTGGTGATCGCCGATGATTTCAAGGCCGTGAAGGACCTGCTTCCCCTCCAGGAAATGACGGTTTCCGCCTGGCTTTCCGTCGTGCAGCCCAGAGAGTGGGGTGGGGTACTCGGATGCATCCAGGACAACAACGATGCGGAGACTGGATGGGTCCTTGGTTACGACAGCAGGCAGTTCACTTACGGTTTGGCAACCGAGGGGCCCGATGACGGCAACGGGCTGATGACCTATGTCAAGGGCAAGACCCCTTATGAAGAAGGCCGGATGTATCACATTGTCGGTACCTACGACGGAGAGACCGCTCGCTTGTTCGTGAATGGCAAGCTGGATGGCCAGTCGAAGGTCCAGTCCGGCCCCTTGCTCTATCCGGAGGCGGCTCCGTTCACGATCGGGTCCTACATGGATGACAACGAGTTTCATCCGCATGTCGGTCGCTTGATGGATGTGCGGCTCTACGACATGGCAGCCAGTGGTGACTGGGTCCGACATCAGTTCGATCATCATGCACATAGAGCGTCGTTCCCCGTCCGGATTCCGCCTGAGAAACCGATTTCGGATGATCTGGATTGGCAGGTTCCGCCATTTCTCCAGTACGCAACAGGCGATTCGATTCGGATCGTCTTCGAGACGACGCGGCCGGTGACCGGTGTCGTCCGGTATGGAGAAACATCGGAATTCAATCTCGAGAAACGGATTGCCGAACCTCTGATGCTTGGCGAGGTTCTCCTGGATGGTCTCGACCCGGATGAGCCGTACTTCTATCAAGTGGACTTGCAGGATGATGGGGAGCAGCGGATACAGAGCGATATCCTGACCTTCCAGACAGCGGCCCCACGTGGCAAGCCCATAGGCTTCGCGATATTGAGTGACACCCAGGACAATCCCGTCGTTTCCGCCCAGCTCTCCGAGCATATTTGGGAACAACGCCCCGGTTTTCTGGTGCATCCGGGCGATCTGACCGGGACCGGATCACGAAAAGGGGATTGGACGGAGGAATTCTTCCCTGGAATGAACGGGCTGCTTGGTCGTGTCACGATGTATCCGGTTCTCGGCAATCATGAACAGGATGCACGGCATTACTACAAGTACATGTCCCTTCCCGATCCGGAGTACTACTACAGCTTCAGTCAGGGCGACGCCGACTTCTTCATGATCGATACCAATAGAAACGTGGCGCCCGGTTCGGAACAGTACATTTGGCTTGACGAGGTTCTGGCCGAATCGAATGCCAGATGGAAGTTCGTGGTGCATCACCATCCGCCGTATTCATCAGACGAGAATGATTACGGTGACACCTGGAAGGGAAGAGGCACCCGTGGGGATCTCCGCGCGAGAAAGCTCACGACTCTTTACGACAAACATGATGTTGATCTGGTCCTGAATGGCCACATACACAGCTATGAACGGACATGGCCGATTTCGGGGGGACGGGTCGTCGATGATGGTGGAGTCGTCTATACGATCACCGGTGGTGGTGGCGGGGGACTGGAAACGCCCGGGCCCTCGAGGCCATCATTCAACAACACCGTCCGCAGGGGTCATCACTACTGCATGGTTCGCTTGAACGGGGACACATTGGAGTTCTTCGCCTACGACCTGGACAACAGGCTCTTCGATCACATGCGGATCGACAAGCGTCGCCGTGGGCTCGACACGGTCGAATGAAGTGGTCAGGCGGCCTTGTCCTTTGATCGGCCTTTCTGCCCCTTGCCGTCCTGCTTGCCTTTGCCGTCCTTTTTCCCATCAACGGACCCACTGCGGTTCTTGTTTCCACCGCGAGTGGGGATCAGCTCGAATTGTTCGGGTGTCAGAAGCGCTTTCAACGAGTATTCGACATGTTCGTTGAGTTCCTGATGGGCTTCCATGCCATGCCCGGTCCAGTCCGTCCGTGTCCAGGGCTTCTCCCTTGAGTCATCGAGACTCCAGAGACTGAGGATGGGTTGTCTGGCCAATTCCGGATCGCGAAGGAGCCGCTTCTCGATGGCTTCGTCACGGATACCGCGAAGCCGATCCAGAGTCTCCTCCTCAAGCGCCAGCACGACGAGCATCGTCTCTTCGTCGAGATCCTCAATCGCGATGGCGGCCATCATGGCTCGTTCACTCCATCGTGTTCGAAGTTCCGACCCGAATCCCCTGCGCATGCTCCTGTCGTAGTAGAGGTCGGCGACAGTGGGATCATTCTGGGAGAGCGTCGCTCTGGTCTGTTCGATCAGCTCAAGTATCGAGTCCCGATAGGCCACGGAGGCATCAATCTGACTGTGCCATGATTTCGTGAACGGTTCGATGACCTCGTACCAGGTTTCAATCGGCACGTTTTCCTCATCCCCGGCTACGGCCACAAGGTCGTCTCGGGCAATCAGGAGCCTGAGGCCTTCGACTTCGCGATCGATGGAAGCATCCGTTCGAGCCTGCACCAGATCGGCCAACCTGGACTGTGAGGAGGCAAGTGTCTCCTCCGCCAGGGCCTGATTGTCGGATTGTTGCTCAAGCTCGCGAAGAAGTGACCATGGATTGATGAATTCACCTCCCATTCTGGCATGACGCATTCCGTGTTCGATGCGAAGTCTCGCCAGAGCCGCGGAAAGACGTTCCTCGTCCTCGATCTCGTCATCGACCACCAGAACAAGTCTGAGCATCTGGATGACATCCAGCCTGAGTGCATTTCGCTGGTCGCGGATGGTTTCCGCCATCGAGACCAGATCCCGTGCCGTGATGTCACCTTCGGGAAGCTTGATGGAGTTCACTCGCGATCTCATACGGTCGCGAAGCAGACGAAGCTGTTCGTCCATGTTCTCCAATCCTCTGCTCAGTTCGGCGGTCCATTCCGCCGTCCGGGCCTTCACTTCATTCGAGATCTCCTCTCGGGAGATGTCCTCGCCGGCTTCCTTGGCGACTCGCTCCCTGGCATATCCCCTGACCCTGTCCTCGATCATGGCCGTGGAGGCCTCCATGTCGATCTGTTTGGAAAGCACCTGATTCTCGAGGCTCTCGAGGATCTGCTGCATTTCACGAGACTCTTCGCTGGCACGATAGGCCTGTAGGGCAGGCCTCATGCCATTGGTGAGTTCATTCATCGACTCGCCGTAGTCGCGAATGATCGTTTCGACCA
Organism: Phycisphaerae bacterium; assembly: GCA_002716385.1. Lineage (GTDB taxonomy): Bacteria > Planctomycetota > Phycisphaerae > Phycisphaerales > SM1A02 > UBA1668. The sequence goes on from PBAX01000008.1 coordinate 108,383, forward strand.
GAAGCATGCGTTGCTTGTCGAGCTCGAGCCAGTTGCTCAGCAGCTGTACATGTCGAGGCATGAAATCCGGTTCAAGAAGAATGGCAGGTTCAAGAGGATCGGGGGGCAGGAGTCTGGCCATTCGCTGGCGGGCATTGGTGTCGTCGTAGGCCTTGTCCCGTTGTCGGTCCTGCCACATCCGCTTGTCATTCTCACCACCCTTGGCATCCTGGACAGCGGTGTTCCATATTTCCCAGGCCTGTTTCTCATCCATGTTTCCACTGATGACGGCGGCCTTGAGCGCATTGCCGAGTTCCTCCAGCTGAGGACTCGTCGACTCCTCCTGTTCTTCCTCGCTTGCGAGCGTTGATGGATTTCCGATGAATCCAAGAACGAGCAGGGCCGGTAGGAGCAGGCACATTCGCAGGATGTCTGATTTGAAAGTGGGCATCATGGGACCTCTTTTTCTACGATGTACAACTTATACGAATCAATGCCGATTACAAGATGACTTTGATCTCGTTCAGGCGACTCCGGCTTGAAGCATGCGGCAACCGAGATAGGCGGCGAATGTGCCAAGCCAGTGCGAGCCTGCATAGTGTTCGGTGGAGACGGCCTGCAGTCCTCGTTCCGCATGGTCTCTGGCGGATCTCTGGAGCCCCTCCCTGCGAGGGTCGTCAGCAGGCAGACTGCCGAAGACATCCCACAGCATCCAGGCACGGCTCAGGTTGAGTCCGTCGAGATGGGTCAGTCTTCCGTCACTCGGATCGGGATTGGTGGCCGGTGCAAGCGTCGTCTCCCTGGCAAGTCCGGGCATGGTCCGGTCCATCCATGAGGCGAACTCGGTGCTCTCCAGCACCCGGCTCATGATGGAAGCGGCTCCGAGTGAACCGGACAGGAAATCCTCCCCGGAGGGTTCCAGATGCAGTGGATAGTCATGGTCTTCTCCATAGAAGTCGATGGCTCGATCCCTCAGGAGCGAGATCATCTCCGTGTCATCGATCTCATGTGCCCAGTCCCAGACGAGTCCCATCGAGAACGCCGTCTGCGCATGTGTTCCACAACGAATGGGAAAGGGCAGTTTCGGAAGCCAGGAGACGAGATGTTCACGGGCCGTGTATTCCAGTGGAGTCAGGGCGCGTCGCCAGGCCCTGGCGTCATCGGACTCGTTTCGATTCAATTCGGCGACCAGGGCGAGCAGCCACGCCAGACCGTAGGGGCGTTCGAATCCGGGGCGTTCAACCAGATGATCACGTTCGATAAGGATCGATTCCTCATGGAAGCTGCGGCTCAGCGCCTCGTGGCATCGGTCCGCAAACGGTGTTCCTTGATTCAGGCGTAGCGTCAGTGCCAGCAACCAGTGTCCATGGACGGCTGAGTGCCAGTCGAAGCAGCCATAGAAGACGGGTGTCATCGATCTCGGGGCTTCGATGGCATCAGGGGACAGCACGAGTCTGGAGAGATGGTAGGGGTACTCCCGATGTATGCCATCCAGCGCCAACCGTGCGTACTGTTCCAGTCCATTGAGCGTCATGAAGACACAGTTATAGCAACGTGTGGGGTGGGGTACACGATCCCTGCATTGCAATCCGATTCCGTGGTGGTGGAACGGTTCAGCGTCTCGGGCACGGGCCCCAGTTCTCTATCGCTATCAACAGGTCATCGACTGCAACCACACCATCGTCGTTGAGATCGTGGTCCGAGGTTCCCCATGAGCTGATCAGGGTGAGGAGGTCGTCGATGTTGACGATGCCATCGGCCTGGACATCACCCAGTTCATAGCAGGTGCCGGGGCCATCGGGGATCTCGACGGTCGAAAGCAAGGAGATGCTCATGTCGCCGGGATCGCCGTTTCGGAAGAGCGTGCCGCCATTGATGGAGATCAGATCATCGGAAGCATCCGCATCGAGGCTGCCGCTGCCGACGAGCATCGGATTCATGCCCTCCTCGAGCGTCTGCTCGAGTGAGTACGTGACATCGCATTCCGAATTCAACTGCGTGTCGTTTCGGTAGACCAGAACCGCGGAGTTCAGGGAATCCGGCATCGCGACCACGCTGAGATCGAGATCCCCATCTCCGTCGTAGTCGAGAAGGGTCAGGCTGCGGGGATTGTTGCCGACAGCAAAGCTGGATTCTTCATTGAATGTTCCATTGCTGTTTCCAAGAAGAATCGAGACGGTTCCGCTGCCTATGTTTCCGACGACGACATCATCGATGCCGTCATCATTGATGTCGCCGGTATCAATTGCATTGGGATCGGAACCCACGCTGAATTCATCCTCGATAACCCAATCGAATGTAAGGCCTGTCTGGCGATTCAGGAGCATGAGCTTGTTCGAGCTGCGCAGTGCGACGACGAGTTTTCGGCCGCCCTTGCTGTTGCCGAGCTCACCAGGCTCGATCGGACCGTTCGTCTCACCTGTCAACACGCTTCCCTTGAGAAGAAGCGGACTTCTGAATGCAATCACTGACTCGAAGAAGTCGACTTGTCCATCGAGATCGCCGCCTGGCAGAATGATCGAATTCCCAGCACAGGACACGGCCAGATCGTCGTCGAGATCACCGTCGATATCCAGTGTGGCCACATCGACGGGGTTGTTTCCGGTTGACACATCGACCTGCTTGGACATGCTTGCGACATCTCCACCGTCATTCAGATACAAGGTGACCGTGTTGTCCATGGAGTTGGTCACGGCGAGATCGTTGAGGCCGTCATTGTCGTAGTCGCCACTGGCAATGCTGCTGGGTCTGTTTCCTGCCGTGAAGGTCACCTGGCTGTCGATACCGCCATTGCCGTCGTTTATGAATACATAGACCTCGCCTGGCTCGCCATCGATACTCAGTGCAATGTCATCGAATCCATCCGGAGGTCCGGAGGGTGATCCGAGATCGGTGACGACGACATCAGTGGCGGCTCCGGTGACCGTCACGTCCCCTGTTTCCGCCAGATCCAGAAGGCCATCGATGGATTCGACCGACACCGAAATGGTCACGGTGCTTCGAAGATCCTCGGAGTAGTTGATTCGAAGGTATTTGCCTGCGTCGATTCCTGGAAGGACCGCAATGCGGAATCGATTCTCGAACCCAAGCTGGGGCGTGTACCGGAGAAGATCCCATGATGTTCCCACCGCGGGACTGCTGACACCGGAGGGAGAGGTGATCGATAGTGTTCCAGCTATATCCGCATAGCCGCCGACATCAATGGCCGGAACTCCACGGTCAGCCAGTTCTATCTGCATCTCGCCGATCTTGGTCTGCACGCAGTTGCCTGTTATCTCGAGGTTGCCGGTGCGTTCCAGCTTCAATCCACCTGGTCTGTATGTCTCGCTTCCAATGGTCACATCGCCATCGATCTTGAGTGTTCCGTTGCTGATGCCAAGTGCACCGCGATAGTTCTGTGTGCCGCTGATCTTCACCAGGCCATTGCCGTCTGATCCAAGCGTCACAAGGCCTCCCTGCAGATCGAATTCCGGACGGGAGGGTCCGATGTCGAGTGTGCGGAATGGCAGGCTTCCACTGGCATCTATGGGCATTCTGACTGGAATCGACATGCTGACGGTGCTGTTGCCGTTGGGTGTGAACGGATGCCAATTGCTGGAGTCGTCTATGGATCCGCCGTCGACGTTCATCCACTCGAATTCAGGCAATGAAGTGGTCTGTACGCCAGAGATGCTGCCGAATCCGGTGTCGCCGGCCAATCGAATCCAACCGGTCGCGATGGTGGAGCCGTCGGTCTTTACCTGGGTTCCATACGACATCTCGGCCATTGCGCGGCGAGGGTATATCTTGCCGCTGACTTCCCAGTTGGAGTCCACCTTTCTGAATATGTAGGCCGCGCCGGTATCCATGCCCTGATTGTCATGTCCGGGGGCGCCGACCACTATCAATCCGTTGTTGATCGAGATGTCCGTTCCGACATAGTCATCCGGTTGAGTATCCAGTGTTATGAGTGTCTGGGTGCGGATCCAGGAACCACCAGTTCGTTCATAGATGAACACCTGCCCTGGTATGAGACCGTTGTAGAAGCCGTTTACATAGCCCGCCGCCTCCGCGACCACGAGCGTGTCCCCATCGATTGCGCCTTGCAGTCCCTGTTCGGTACCGAACACATGTACGAAAACGCCACTGGTGTCATAGGGATATGTGTACGCCCAGATAGCCGAGTTGGTGACGATGACCATGTCATCATCGGAGGCATGCAGTTCCTTGATGAAGGAAGTGGCCTGCTTTGAGATTGTTTGCTGCCATTGGCCCGATTGTTGTTCGAATACGCGAATCTGGTTGTCCCAGCATGCGTAGATTCGATCCGATTCGATCTCGAGATCAGTGAGTCGCTGGACTGTGCCGGAATCGATGACGGCATCCAGCAGCCATTGATTGTTCGAGTCCTTTACATACAGGCGGATCGTGCCGTTGCTTGATACGGCCACTCTGGTGCCATCTGTGGCCACGACCGGAATTTCGGTCGTCTGAATATCGGTCTTGAGCGTCACGGCTGCATTCGTCGCGCCGCTGTTGTAGAGCCTGGCGCCGGCAACCACGCTCTGATCGTCTGCGAGTTCCAGTGTGCCGGTCACGGTCAGACCGTTCGCGAGATCGAATGTGGGGAGGTCGGAGTCGGATTCGATGTCACTGGTGTTTAGCCCACGAGAAACGGTGACGGGCACCAGATAGTCCGTGCAGTCCAGCCCTTGGCAGGTCATTTCCGGTCCAAGGAAGATCCCGCCGATTTCAGTGCAGTCCACGATGCTCAGAAGATCCTGGCAGTTGTCACCAAGGCAGCAGGCGCCGGAGCAGTTTCCTGTGCAGTCACCGCTATCGCAACCGAGCTCAAGGCAGGAAAGATCCAAATAGAACGAAGGTCCATCCCCGAGTGGATCGTATTCTTCATTCTGCTGACAGAGGCCATCGCCCAGATAATGGATGGGGAAGCAGTTCCCCGCACAATCGGAGGTGAATCCCGGAGGGCATGTGCAGGTGGCATCGATACATGAAATGCCGAATCCGATGAAGTGCCCCCCCTGTGCGGTGCAGTCTTCGAGAGAGAGAACGTCACAGCTGCTGTCCGCATCGCAATCGGTCAGTGAACGGAAGCAGCAGGCTCCAGGGCTGTTGGGGATATTCGGTGGGGGATCGCAATCGCCACCATCCCATCCGAATTCCTCGCAATTCAGATAGATGGTGTTTGTTTCATACTGAGTTTGTCCGTCATGACACAGCCCGTTGCCTATCCATGAGATGGGTACGCAATGGCCGTAGCAGTCGTAGATCTCTCCTTCACTGCAGCCGCCGCCACAGTTCGAGGAACAGGTGACGTCCTCGCATTCCAGTCCGGGGTAGTGATCGCCACCCCATATATCGCATAACAACTTCGTTCTGTAATAGCAGGCGCCGGAATTGAAGCAGCAAGCGCCCATGACCATATCGTCGTCATCGAATCCAGAGGACAGGAAATCGTCTTCCTGAGCCTGAACAGGGAAGGTCATTAGGCAGAAGATGCAGCAGAGCATCATCGCCATTGTGCTTTTCAGATGTCTCAAACTCGACCCCCCTGGGAATCTTTGCTCTGCTCTCCACACATTCTGGACTATGCTTGAGTGTATGCCGCATTTTGACCCCTTCCAGCGGGAATCTGTCATATGCAGCCGAACCCCGTTTGAGTCGCCCCAGAGGGTGTATTTTAAGGGGTGATATGGTCGATAATGCGGAGGGGGCGTCCCGCAACTGGAACGAACATGGACAGACCAGAGGACTCCAATCTGGATGGGACGACAGATCCCGGAATGGGCCAAGGGGCGGATGATCCAAGTCCGTCGATGCAGCCCACCGTGGATCCCGAATCTCCACCGGATCATGTCGGTCCGGATTTCACGGTCGGGATGCCCAAGGTCATCGGTGAATACCGCATCGCGGGACTGATCGGATCCGGGGGCATGGGCTCGGTCTACGAGGCCATGCAGGAGCATCCGCGTAGACGCGTTGCCATCAAGATGATGAAGCGCGGCATCACCTCGCGATCGGCGCAAAGGCGGTTCGAATTCGAGTCACAGTTGCTGGCAAGACTTCAGCATCCCGGTATCGCACAGGTCTATGAAGCCGGTACGCACGACGATGGCGAGGGCGGTGTTCCCTACTTCGTCATGGAATACATTCCGAATGCAAAGGAATTGACCGACTATGCAGACGAGAAGAAGCTGAATACACGTGAGCGATTGCGATTGTTCACACAGGTCTGCGAAGCCGTCCAGCATGGTCATCTCAAGGGGATCGTCCATCGCGATCTCAAGCCCGGCAACATTCTCGTGAGTGGTGGAGGTCACCCAAAGATCATCGATTTCGGCGTCGCCCGCACCACGGACAGCGACATGGCGCTCTCGACCTTGCAGACAAATGTGGGACAGCTGATCGGGACGCTCCAGTACATGAGTCCCGAGCAGTGTGCCGCTGATTCCAGCGACATCGATGCGCGAAGCGACGTCTATTCACTGGGTGTGGTCCTCTTCGAATTGCTGACAGGCCAGTTGCCCTACAACGTCAGTGGCTCGGCTGTTCATGAGGCTATTCGAGTGGTTTGCGAAGTCGATCCGACCAGAATCTCGACCATCAACAAGAATCTCAAGGGTGACATCGAGACGATCGCGCTCAAGGCCATGGAGAAGGACAGGGATCGTAGATATCAGAGTGCTGTGGAGCTTCGAAGGGATATCCAGCATTTTCTGGACAATGAACCGATCGAGGCCCGTCCGACCAGCCCCTGGTATCGGGTCCGCAAGTTCGTCGGTAGGAACAAGACTCTTGTGACGTCCTCCATCATCATCTGTGTGCTTGTCATCGCAGGTCTGATATGGACTTCGATCGCTCTGGGGTTGATCTCGAGTCAGCGGAACAAGCTGGCCGTAACCAATGAAGCGTTGGTTGAGTCCAACAGAGGAATGGAAGAGCAGTTCGAGGCCAGCATGTCCATCGCATCGGCCATCGGTTCGGAGATCTATGAGCAACTGCTTCGTCTGGACGCCTCGCTTTCGGTCCGCGAGGACATCGCGGAGCGACTGGTGGACCACTATGAACGTCTTTGGTTGTCATCATTGGATTCCGATGTACTCGAACTCATTGCCGAGCCCGTCGAAGCAGCGAGAATCCAGGCCAACATCGATCTTGGCGATGTACTGGGGGGATCACGTGCGGCCTACACGAACAAGGGGATGCCCTTCGAGGCGGAGAGCTACTACAAGCGGGCCTTGGATCAAGTTGTCGAATGGAAGAAACGCGAGCAGGATTCAGTCGAGGCCAACCGTATTCATGTTCTTGTTCTGCTTCGACTTGGTGACGTTCGATACATGAGTGGCGCCCATCAGGCCGCTATGGAGAAGTATCGCGAGGCGATGGACATAGCCGAACCACTACTGGCGGATCCCGAAAGGACTAAGGAGATCGTGCAGTTGGCCAGTCAGGCCGCAACCTGTGTCGGTCAGTCGCACATCAAGATCGGAAATCTCGATCAGAGTCTCGAGATGTCAAAGCGGGCCATGAAGATCGTGGAGGATTATCTGCAGCTTCATCCCGCCACGCCGGGGCTCAAGCGGGACATGGCGCTCTCCTACCGGAATCTGGGCTTCTCCCTCAACAAGATCATGACGGAGCGGCGAGGCGTGGCGGCGGCGAGACTTGAAGCCATTCCACACTTCGAGCGTTCACATGAATTGTTCGATGAGCTTGCGGAGCAGCAGCCGAACAATGGTCGTGCCCAGCGTGATCTTGCCTGGGCCAACTATTACATCGCCTATTTCGAATCTGAAGGTGGAGATCCGGCCAATGGGCGCTCGGCGCTCGAAGCCGGGCGTGACCAGATCATTCGTCAGCTGGTGAACAATCCTGGCGATGCAGATGCCCGAACGGATGTCGTCAGATATCTGAATGTGTGCATCCAGCTCGAAGACAAGCTTGGCGGCCCGCCGCTCGCTGTTGACTCTTGTCGTCAGGCCATCCTCCAGATCCAGCCCAAGGTGGAGCAGGATCCGGACAATCTCGCGCTAGGTGAGACCCTCAATCAGGTGAAGATACTGCTGCGTAATCTGGAGCATCCGGGGCCTGGCTACTGATTGCAGAATTGACGACACCTCCGCATCAAATGCGAAGGTGTCGTGTGCAATGTCTCGTGAAAGATCGAATCAGTTGGTCTGAGCCAGGGATTCCGTGGCTTTCATCACCTCTTCGTATGGAGGCTCGTCACCAGGCGAATCGCTCAGCCAGCACCAGGCGACCTTGCCATCGGCGTCGAGTACGTAGACCGAACGACGGGCAACGTCGTATCCAGACATGCCGGCCAGATCCGGGAAGACGAGATCCCAGGCCTTGATGGTGCTTCGGTCATGATCGGACAGAATCGGAAACTCGATGTTGTTGGCAGCCGCGAAGGCGGCATTGGCGAATCGTGAGTCGACCGAGATGCCGAGGACTGCAGCGTCGACATCGTTGAATCGACTCATCGAATCCCTGAATGTGCAGAGTTCCTTTTCGCAGACGCCAGTGAAGGCTGCGGGGAAAAACGCGATGACGACTGGCTTGCCGGTCATCTCCGAAAGTTTGGTGAGGTTGCCCTGACCGTCATAGAGTTCAAAGTCGGGGGCTTGTTGGCCGGTTTCGAGAGGCATGGCTCTTATCTCCTGAAAGTATTGATGGAGAGGGAGTTTATGAGCAAATGCAGGAGCTTTGCCAGTCCAGGATCGATTCAATTCAATGCCTGTTCAAAAGTAGTCCCTGAAGTCGCTCATGGTGGCGAATCGATCCTGACACTGAGCGATGTAAATGCCGTTCTTTTCTTGGTTTGCACTGAAAAATCACCTCCGACCGTTGGACGGCCGAAGGTGACGGAAGAGAAGAGAAGGAAATCTCTACGTGTATTCAAGCTGAAAAAGGAACTCCCCAGTCCCCGTACAGTCGTTATCGGTCCGGAGACCATTACACGCATTAGGATTTTATTCATCTTTTTTGCATCAGATGTTCACTTGATCGGTGTTTGATCAAAGAAAAGGAGGCATCCGGATGTGTGCATGAAATTAGGTTTCATAGCCTGTTGCTATACAGTGGTTTGAGTCAATTGAAAATGACTATCGATTGAGTAGATCAGCACTTTGCGTGTGGACAACTTGTCTTGAACAGGGGCTTTGGAAAGTATTCGGTATCCATGAGATCTGGAGGTGGTGCATATGACCGTCATGCTCGCATTGGATGAGGGAACGACAAGTTGTCGCGCGATCCTCTTTGACATGGAAGGCAAGCGTCTTGCCGTTGAGCAGGAGGAGTTCGCCCAGATCTATCCGCAGCCTGGATGGGTTGAGCACGATGCGAAGGGGATCTTCGAGACTCAGGTCAGAATGGCATCTCAGGTTCTGGCTAAGCCCGGACTGGATCTATCGGATCTGGTCGGCATCGGCATCACCAACCAGCGTGAGACCGTGGTGCTGTGGGATCGTCGAACGGGTGAGCCCATCCACAATGCAATTGTCTGGCAGGATCTTCGAACAGCCAATCTGATGAACCGTTGGAATGGCAGCGAGCAGCTTGTGCGTTCCAGAACAGGCCTGCTTCTCGATCCCTATTTCTGTGCAAGCAAACTGTGGTGGTTGCTCGAGAATGTGGACGGCGCGAAGGCTGCCGCTCGTGATGGTCATCTTGCGTTCGGAACCATCGATTGCTGGCTGCTCTGGAATCTGACGGGAGGCAAGGTCCATGCCACGGATGAGAGCAACGCGTCAAGGACCTTGCTCTACAACATCCATGATCGATGCTGGGATCGGGAACTTCTTGATCTCTTCGATATACCGGACAGCATTCTGCCCGAAGTGGTTCCCTGCAGCGGGCATCTTGGAGATGCGACCTGCTTTGGCGATTCCATTCCCGTCCGTGGCATGATCGGTGATCAGCAGTCGGCGTTGTTCGGGCAGGCATGCGTCGAATCGGGGATGGCCAAGAGTACCTATGGAACCGGCTGCTTCCTTCTTCTCAACACAGGTGATACCCCTGTGGAAAGCAGCAATCGTCTGTTGACGACGATTGCCTGGAGTATCGAAGGCAGTGGATGCACCTACGCTCTTGAGGGAAGCGTGTTCATGGGTGGCGCCACCATACAGTGGCTGCGGGACGGACTGGGCATCATCGAGTCGGCAGTCGAGGTTAATGAACTGGCTGCGCAGGTCGATGATTCGGGTGGTGTCGTTCTGGTGCCGGCATTCACCGGACTCGGGGCACCGTACTGGGATTCGCATGCACGGGGATCGATACTGGGCATGACGCGAGGCACGAACCGCTCGCATATCGCCCGGGCGGCACTGGAGGGAATCGCGTGCAGCGTGACGGATCTACTGCATGCGATGGAAGCGGATTCCGGACTCTCCCTGAGTCAGGTTCGAGTCGATGGGGGTGCCGCGGCGAGCGATCTGCTCATGCAGATTCAGGCCGATCTGCTTAATGTCGAGGTCTGTCGTCCAACCATGCTGGAAACGACTGCCTTCGGTGCGGCCTGCATGGCCGCGATGGCGGCAGGGGCGATCGATGGTCCCGATGCCGTCGGAGAACATTGGAAGCAGGACCGTTCGTTCACATCCAGTGTGAGTGAAGTTGCGCGTGAGAACATGCTCAATCGATGGCATGATGGAGTGGATCGATCCAGAAACTGGTCAGGAGCGGAAACAGATGAAGCGTGATGCAATCGTCGAGCAGGCGATCGGTGGGGACGCCTGGGATGTGATCGTCGTAGGTGGTGGGGCCAGCGGGCTCGGTACGGCTGTCGACTCCGCAACGCGTGGCTACCGGACGCTGTTGCTTGAACAGGCGGATTTCGCGAAGGCAACCAGCAGTCGTTCAACGAAACTTGTGCATGGTGGTGTCCGCTACCTTCAGCAGGGCAACATATCCCTTGTGCGTGAAGCGCTTCACGAGCGTGGTCTGCTCTATGTGAATGCGCCTCATCTTGTAACCAACCTCGCGTTCGTGGTGCCACGATACAAATGGTGGGAAGGTCCTTTCTACGGCATCGGTCTGAAACTCTACGACCTGCTTGCCGGAAAACTGAACTTGTCGCCCTCCAAGAGCCTGAACCCCGAGAAGACTCTTGAGTTGATTCCCAATCTGGAGGAGGAGGGTCTGGATGGCGGCACACGCTATTCGGATGGCCAGTTCGATGATTCTCGCATGTGCGCGACGCTTGTACGCACGGCCATGGATCATGGGGCGACGATGTTGAACCATGCCCAGGTGACGGGTCTGATCAAGAACGAAAACGACCATGTGACAGGCGTCTCGTTCATGGATGTCGAGACTGGGCAGCAGCATGAGGTGCATGGGTCGGTCGTCATAAATGCAGCCGGTGTCTTCTCGAACAAGATTCTCAAGATGGAGAATGAAGATGCCGGTACGGTCGTTGAGCCGAGCCGTGGTGTCCATCTTGTTCTCGATCAGAGCTTTCTTGAGGGCGAAACCGCGATCATGGTTCCGCATACGGACGATGGTCGCATTCTCTTCGTGATTCCATGGCATGAGCGTTGTCTGGTCGGAACCACGGATGAAAAGGCTCCGGAGCCGGTTCTCGAACCGCGTGCAACTGAAGAGGAGATTGATTTCATTCTTCGCAATGCTGCTCGATATCTGGCTCGCGATCCGAAGCGAGAGGATGTCCTGAGTGTGTTTGCCGGTCTTCGTCCGCTCGTCAAGCACGAGGGGCAGGCGACGAAGAAGATATCCCGTGAACACGAGGTGCTCATCTCACGTGGTGGTCTGGTAACCATCATCGGCGGCAAATGGACCACCTATCGAAGAATGGCCGAAGACGTCATGGAGGCGGCCATCGATGTGGGTGTGTTGGAAAGAAAGCCATGTGTGACGGCATCGCTTCACTTGCGAGGTTGGCTTGATCGTGAAGATCCTGCCATGCCCAAGGAGAACTGGCTTCGCGTCTACGGGGCGGATGCCGTCGAGGTGATGTCGGTGTGCGATGAAGTGGAAAGAGGTCATGACAAGCTTCATGAACGGCTTCCTTATCCACGTGGCGTCGTGGTACATGCCGTTCGACATGAACTGGCCAGAACCGTCGAGGATGTTCTAGCGCGTCGCACCCGTGCTTTGCTGCTTGATGCTGCAGCTTCCAGTGAATGTGCTGATGAGGTCGCTCAGTTGATGGCGTTCGAACTGGGGCGGGATTCGGCTTGGATCTCCGAGCAGGTTGCCCAGTACAGATCTCTGGCAAGTGGTTACCTCTTGAGTTGATCGAAGAGTCCGTCTTCCACCGCGTAACTGAAGAAACACCCCGAGCAGGACTCGAACCTGCGACCTCAGCTTTAGGAAAGCCGCGCTCTATCCATCTGAGCTATCGGGGCCTTTTCAGTCAAACAGCCCTTTGAATAAGATCATCCCGAACAGGATTGAACTCGTCACACCGGTGAGAAACGCCGGCCACCACATGTATTCAGCGACATGCCCTCCTTCGATGAGGAAGTAGGTGATCCATGACGCGACCGCGATCAGGAGGAGTACCCACGACACGAAATGGGTCATGCGGTGAGATTTTGCCTTGATAGTCATTTTGGTCTCCTGATCAAGTCCGAGGCGTCGTGGAGTGGCATTCTAGGCTCTTCATCCTACCTTCCAGGCCCAATGAGTGACCAGATGCCCGGGTTTGCTAGAATTACATCGTATGGCGGAAAACTTGGATCCATCACTGACGATTGCGGGTGATTCAGACACCTTCGCCTCCGGTCTCTGTCTCGATGACGACACGCTGCTAGGGGATTCCCTGTCCGTCGGTCGGCTCGATCTTCCCGAGCCCCCCAGCAGCCAGAATCCAGCGAAGTGGTTCAATCACGGCTTGGCCATCCTGAAGAAGGGGGCCTGGTCTCACGCCATCGAGGTCTTCGACCAGTGTCTCTCAACCGAACACACGGATCAGGACATGATCGCCAGATCATATGCCTTGAAAGGGTATGCCCTCGCCAAGCATGGGCGTGTCGAGGAAGCCATCGTCTGCTACAAGTCCTGTCTCGAGATCAATGAGGAATCGATCGAGGCGCTTTCCGGGCTGGCCTGTTCCATGGCGGACATGAACAGGCTGGACAAGGCTCTGAAGTATTCCATGAAGGCCTGTGCCGCCAGACCTGAAAATGGTCCACTCCGATACAACCTTGGCAACATCTATCTGCGCATGAACGAGCTCGAGCAGGCGGTCGCCGCCTATGGGGCATCGATATCGCTGCTTGTTGGGTTGTTTCCCGCCTGGGTTAATCTCGCAGCAGCCCATGCTGCGATGAAGGAGTACGACAAGGCATTGGAGGCATTGGATTACGCCGTAGTTCTCCAGCCGGATTCAAGGCGTGCGCACGTCAACAGGGGGCTCGTCCTGGCAAGGCTCAAGCGCTGGGAAGAGGCGTCTGCCGCTCTCGCCAAGTCGATAAACATAGCGCCTGAGTATGCTCGAGGCTACATCATCCTTTCGCTCGTCGAAAGTTGTCGTGGCAACGACATTCAGGCGATCTCCGTCCTGAACACATGCATAGACAGGGGGCTGATGCTTCCCAAGGCATATCACAACCTCGGGCTCATCCACAGTCGTCTGGGTAATCATGAACAGGCCCTGGCCGCCTACATGACGGCAGTACAGATCAGGCCCGAATACGCCAAAGCCTTCCGAAGCATGGGTATCGAACACCTGAAGCATCAGGAGCATGCAGAGGCCAGAGAGGCATTCGAGAAGGCGATCGAATACAGGCCATCACTTGCATCGGCCTGGGTTGGACTGGCGGATCTTGCGAGGATCGACAACGATCCCGAGAAATGTCTTGGATTGCTCGAGTCTGCGATTTCGCATGATCCACTAGATCCTGAAATCAACTCGAAGCTGGTCATGGCGCTGGTTGAAAACGGTGACCAGCAGAAGGCTCGTCACCAGTTCCAGATTCTCGAACAGCAGGCTCCCAGAAAAGCCAATAAGATCAAGTCATTCGTCTATCCCGAAGAGGCCTAGCGAATCAGCTCGGCTTCCGGATGGGGATCGTTCATTCGATCGATTTGGTCTGGTTTCTCAGTTTTCTCATCATCCCGTTTGTATACACGGATTGCATGATGAGATCGATTCCAACGAAGAGAATGAGCAGCACGACGCCCAGTTGCGCAATCGAAGGAATCCAGAATAGGGTCCCGATCACAATGGCGGCGATTCCATGTGAAAGGAGGAACGGCCAGCTCGGGTTGGTTCGCCGACTCAGCGCCATGCTGGATTCAACGATTCCTCTGATGATCAGAAGGATGGCGAGGATGGCTCTCAGGGCTTCCTGCGATTCCATTGGCCAGATGATCAGGATGACGCCGAGCACGATCGGCACGATCGAAGTGAGCCAGAGCATCGTATGGAGATCCCGATCCTTTGTCATGGCCCAGAGCCGGATTCCAAGGAAGATGCCGATGATGCCCGTAATGACTCCGAAGATTCGGATGAGGAAGGTGTCGGCAGTAGCTGGATCAACGCCAATGATGACGATGGCTGCCAAGAGGACGAGAAGAATGCCATCCATCAACAGCATCCATGCAGTGAGACCTCGAGGTGCGGTGGTGGCGATGTCATTCACGATTCGTATCTCCTGATACCATGTTGGCCATGAGCAATAAGCAATCAATCGAAGTTGAATTGACGGAAAAGCAGATTGAGTATATCGACGAGATGGTCGAGAGATTCATGCTCCCTGATCGCTCCAAAGCAATCAGATGCCTGATCAACTTCCCAAGAGAGGAAAAGAGCGAGGAAGAGCGGGTCTTCGGCGAGATTCGATGTCTGGATTGCTGATCTTCGTTCAGCAAATCTCAATATCGAGTTGTGTCCTGAGCGCGGCAATGCCGGCTGGTTCGCCGATCACGATGAGGTGATCGTCCTCCCTCAGTATGGTCTTGCCTGTCGGAATATGCCGCTCTTCCTGTGAATAGACAAGTGCGACAAGCACATCCTCCGGGAACGATATCTCGGAAAGGCGTTTCCCAATCCAGTCTCGGCAGGAGGTGTGGCTGTCCACGGTAAGGGTGAGGCTTCGATCGTTTCTTAGCAGGGATGCCTTGATTTCAGCAGGGCTTCGAGCATCCTGCCAGCTCTTCATGAACCCATCCTGTTCGACCGCGCTGGCGAGGCTGGCCAGCAGGCGAAGATGCTGTGTGGGGTCCTCATCCGGGCTTGCCATGAAGAACATGGCGTAGACATGCTCCTCGTGGGTTACATCACCGGTGCCGTGGCCGACCTGAATGTCTATGCCCTCTGCGCATCTGACGAGCACGAGATACGGTCTTTGAAGACCAGTCAATCGAAGGTGGGGAAGCGCGACGCCTCCCATCACCGGAGTTGCTCCAAGTCGTGTTCCTTCGAGAAACTGCTTATGGAACCGGTCGCTTGGTACACCAGTCTCCTCCGACAGTTCCTGCGAGACCCGCTGTGAAACATCCCGGAATGAATCCGATGAACTGCCTTCCAGGAAACTTGCTCTGGCGATGATTTCATCGAAGGGATCGGCTGGCCGAAGTCCCTTCTCCTTGATGATTCCCCTGAGCTCGATGTCGAGTGGATCGTACGGTTGGCGTCCCAGCCGGGAGAACAGATGGTAGATCGCGCCCTCTCGTCGAACTCGACGTGAGGCATACATCCTGAACCATCCGAAGGACAGAACGATAAGGCCGATCGTGAACAGGATCGGTATCCAGCCGAGCAGAATCATGCAGGCTCCACATCCAAGCAGGCCGATGGTGGGCAACCATGGATAGAAGGGTGCCTTGAATCCGGGATCGTAGGAGTCGAGCTTGCTTTCCCGCATCACGATGAGTGCGGCACACAGCATCCCGAAAAGGAGGAGCTTTGTCGTGCCGGCGTATTTCGCAATCACCAGAGGATCCAGTAGAAGTATCTGAAGCGCGATCAAAATCACCGTGACGATGATGGCGGTCACGGGTGTTCCGAAGCGGCCCAACCGTCGGAACATGGCTGGAACCATGTGATCACGGCTCATCGCCATTGGGTACCGCGAGGCGCTCAGTATGCCGGCGTTCGCTGCGGAAAGAAACGAGGCGATCGCGGCAATGGAGATCACGATCATGCCCGCTCGTCCGGCGAAGAACTGGGCGGCCAGCGCCGCCGGCGTGTCGCTTTCCGCGAGTTCGGCAGCCGGTATGGTGCCGATCATGACAGCCACGCCGCCCATGTAGAGCAGAAACGCTGCAATGAGAGCCAGAATGATGCCAAGGGGGATGTTTCGTTCAGGACTTCTGACTTCCTCCGCGACGCTGGCGACCTTGGTCAAGCCCATGTATGAGACAAGGACGATACCCGTCATCGAGATGACGTTGTATGAACCCGCTGCCATGAAGTCATCGAAGTGCGAGGTGTTGATGTCAGTGCTGCCCTGGAAGATGAACCAGATGAGCAGAAGCACCACGCCGACCACAAGGACATTCTGCATCTTGGCGGCTTTGCCGACACCAAGCGTGTTGATGATGCCGAAGACTACCGCGAGGCCGATGGCGATCAGGGTGATGGGAGCGTCATCGACGAAGAGGGCTATGTAGTAGCCCGAGCCCACCAGGACGAAGCTGGTCTTCAGTGTCAGGGAGATCCACGAACCGAGTCCCGCCACGGCTCCCGCAAGTGGCCCAAACGCTCGATCCAGATAGAAATAGACGCCGCCAGCCTTTGGCATCGCCGTGGTCAGTTCCGACTTGCAGAGCAGTGGAGGCGCCACGACTAGGGCGGCGAGCACATAGGACACCAGCAAGGCCGGCCCGACTTCCTTGAAAGCCATTCCCGGGAGGAAGAAAATGCTGCTGATGGTCGTACCAAGCGCGATGGCGAAGACGCCCAGCAGCGAGATATCTTTCTTGAGAGTGCCTGATTTGGGTGCAGCCATACGGTTTTTCCAGTGACCGCCCGCACCTTGCGTGGCGGAATTGATTCTACCCCAGAATTCCATTGAGTTGCGCTACAATGGAGGCGTCGTTGCCAATCGGGCATGACTTCAACCAGCCCCTCAGAAGGACATAAGCCAGTGTCTCACGAACTCTTTGACCGTCATAGCAAGACCCTGAATGCCGCCTTGGAAGCCATCGAAACCCGCGCTTTCTGGGCGGCCTACCCCGAAGTTCCCAGCGGCAAGATCTACGGGGAGACAGCGCGTGAGGATGGCCTCAACGCCTGGAAAGCTAGACTCGGCAAGAAGGCGGATACGCAGCAGCCCGGTACTCAGGGCTGGGTCGGCGGCGAAGTATCGCCATACGGTGTCGAACTCGGTACCGAATACCCCTCACCTGATCTCGACGTACTTGTTCCAGCCGCGGTCGAATCGATGAAGAGCTGGAAGAGGGCTGACGCGAAGACGAGGACGGGCGTGTGTCTGGAGATTCTCGATCGCTTGAACAAGCGTTCATTCGAGATGGGCTTCGCGGTGATGCACACCACCGGTCAAGGGTTCATGATGGCATTTCAGGCAGGTGGTCCTCATGCGCAGGATCGTGGTCTGGAGGCGGTTGCCTGTGCCTGGCGTGAAATGACCCGTTGCCCTTCGAATGCCACCTGGAGCAAGCGGGTCTCCAAGACGGACACGGTGACGCTGAACAAGACCTATCGGATTATCCCGCGGGGTGTGGCGATCAACATCGGTTGTTCGACCTTCCCGACCTGGAACAGCTATCCGGGGCTCTTCGCGAGTCTCGCCACCGGAAACGCCGTCATCATCAAGCCCCATCCGGGTGCCGTCATGCCGCTTGCCTTGACGGTCGAGATCGCCAGGGACGTCATCTCCGAAGCTGGATTCGATCCCAATCTGATCACACTCGCCTGCGATTCGATCGATTCGCCGATCGCCCAGGATCTGGTCATGAGACCCGAAGTGGGCATCGTCGACTACACCGGCGGCAATGCGTTCGGTGACTGGATCGAGGCCAATGTCCGCCATGCTCAGGTCTACACCGAGAAGGCCGGCATCAATACTGTCATCCTTGATGGTTGTGAGGACATCAAGCAGATGACCGGGAATCTGGCCTTCTCATTGAGTCTCTACTCCGGTCAGATGTGCACGACTCCCCAGAACATCTACATTCCGGCCGACGGCATCGACACGCCGGATGGTCGAGTCTCCTTCGACGACACGGCCGGTGCCCTGATCAAGGCATTGAACTGGTTCCTGTCCGAACCCGCTCGTGCGGCCGAGGTGTGCGGTGCCATCCAATCGCAAGCGACGGCTCAACGAATCGAGTCGGCCGCGGCCAGTGGGGCGACCGTTCTTCGAGCCTCGGATCCCATCGAGAACGAACACTTTCCCGAAGCGAGAACGGCCACGCCGCTGGTGCTTCAGGTCGATGCCACCGAAACGAAGACCTTCCAGCAGGAGATGTTCGGCCCGATCATCTACATCATCAAGACGTCAGGATCGGCGGAGTCGCTGTCGCTGGCATCGGAGGGTGCCAGCCAATGCGGTGCCCTCACCTGTGCCATGTACAGTCGTGACGAGAAGGTGATCGAGGACGTCGTCGACACGATGACCGATGCCGGCGTCGCGGTTTCCTGCAATCTCACCGGACACATCTGGGTCAACCAGTCCGCTGCCTACAGCGATTTCCATGTCTCGGGTGCCAATCCCGCCGGAAATGCCACGCTGTGCGATGCGGCCTTCGTCGCCAATCGTTTCCGAACGGTGGCCTCCAGAATTCCGGTCGCGGCGCCCGTCGAGGCGGTCAGCTGATGCCGGCCTACGAATACGAGGGCGTACGCCCGGTCGTGCATCCATCGGCCTTCGTTCATGAGACGGCGGTCCTGATCGGTGATGTGATCATCGGGGAAGGATGTCTGGTCGGACCCAATGCGGTGCTGCGTGGGGACATCGGTCGTCTCGAGATGAAGGCCGGCAGCAACATACAGGACACCTGTGTGGTCCATTGCTTCCCTGGCAAGGACGTCGTCATCGAGGAGAACGGACATGTCGGCCATGGGGCGGTGCTGCATGGTTGCCGGGTCGGCCGCAATGCGTTGATCGGGATCAATGCCGTGCTGATGGACGATGTCGAGGTTGGTGAGAACGCGATCGTCGGCGCCCTGGCCTTCGTCAAGGAAGGCACGGTGATTCCACCGGCCACGCTGTATGCCGGAGCACCGGCGAAGCAGATACGGGAACTGTCGGAAAAGGAAGTCGGCTGGAAAAGCAGGGGCACCGAGGTCTATCAGCATCTGGCTCAGCGACATGCGGCCACCGGTGATTGCGTCGAGCCGTTGACGGAGGTTGAACCGGATCGTCAGCGGGTTCCCGATGTCCTGTATGAAACCAAGAAGACCTCGGGCCGCTGATTCAATCAGCCTTGCTCGTTGGATTTCCGAGCCTTGAGCATCTCGAAGCACCAGGCTGGGCCGACGAGTCTGTGGCCACCCGTCATGTAGACGGATTTTCCATTTCTATTCAGTTTGCTTAGCTCCTCCCAGCGAATACTCATTGGGATCGCACCGAACCATCGAAGGAATGCGACAGGTTCCAGATGGAGGTACTGATCATCGACACTGGCATGGACGGACCATCCCAGGTTTATCAGTCCAAGGGAGAATGATTGGAATCTTCTTGTGATGGCATCGTCGGCAATCGGCTGTGCGGGATGCCGTCGCGCGATGGGAGTCCACATCCCCTTGAAGACCAGAACCATGATGATCGGCGCCTCGAGGATGCAGGTGGTTATGAGAAGGGCAGTGGCATAGGGGTTGTTCGGGCTCTTGAGGACCCAGACCAGTGGCAGTGTCCAGAGTGCACAGATGCCAAGAATCACCAGGAGGATGACCGCTTGCCTCACTTGGATTCGGCCCAATTGGAGAATGCGATTGATCCAAGATCCATGCCATCCGTTCTTGATGGGATGACGGCGGCAAGATCCTCCAGCGTGGCACCCATCTCCAGGGCGATGATGGTGGCATCGGCGATTCTCACGGCGTGTTCACCAACGGCGCCTGCTCCAAGCAAGAGTCCGGTGTCCCGTTCATGGACGATTCTGATCATGCCATGATCATGTTCATGTCCGATGGTGACGGCATCCTTGCCAATGGCATTGGCGGCGGACTCGTCCAGACCACACCAGCTTGCCGGTAGCGGGGCTTCCAGAATGAGCGGGGTCGCGGCGGGTTCCCAGTAGGAGTCATGTCCACAGGCCGTGTTGGCAACCATCTGGCCATGTCGGTGGCAGGCGGCCGGTTGTCCGACCTCTCCCGTGACGGCACCAGCGGCAAGGATTCGGTTCTCCGCGGTGCGTCCAGCGGCATCCACCGAGATCCATCCTTCCTCGATGGCGACAGCCGTCGTATGCAGATCAAGCTCATCGACATGCCCTGCGATCGGTTGGGTGGCAATGACGGCGTCGAATTCGCCGAGTACCGTGCCCTCGTCGAGCACCACCATTGCCGAATCGTTGTCCTGCGTGACCTGGGCAATCGTGGTGTCGGGTATGAAATCGATCTGGTTGGAAGCCAGATGTTCAAGGATCAGATTGCAGAGCACGGGATCGAACTCCGGAAGCATTCGAGCGGTCGGACACGCCAGGACGACTTCAGAATCGGATTCCAGGCATCTCATCGCGGTATGAATGGCCAGGCTTCCATTGCCGACGACCAGCACGCGGCCGGAGGCTGGGTCGTTCCACCGTCTGGAGGCATTCAATCCACGCAGGCATGTGGGGCCCATCGATGCACCGGTGCACACGATCGCCCGATTGAACCTAACGCGTGAGACATGTTCGCCGGTGATCTGGGCGGATCGCTTGTCGGCGAAGCGGACATTGCCCTGAAGGCAATCAACTCCCGGAATCGCGTCCTCAGGCATGAATGGGTCGACCAGAACGACCTGCTTGCCAAGCGCAATGCATCTGGCAGCCGCACCGAGGCCGGCGGGGCCCGCCCCGATGATGAGGATTTCAGTGTCCTGTGTGAATTCGCCGACTACCACGTTCAAGTCTCCAGATGACGTGCACTGTACAAGTTCCGATGGCGCAAAGCAGCGGGGGTGCCTGATGGCACCCCCGCATTGGTACATATCTATAGAGTCATCCTTGAATCAGTCCGCGGGATCGGCATTGACATAGCGTTCAAGGGTCATCTTCAGTTCGTCCTTCATCGGGCCGGCTTCTGCCAGTGCGACCGCCTTCTCCTGAGTCTCGATGGCCTTCTTCGTATCGCCTTTGTCGAAGTACGCTCGTGCCATCGTGTCGAGGATCGATGGGTCCTCGCCCTTGGTCAGTTCGTTGGCTCGATTGATGGCCTTCATCGCGAAATCGAGATTTCGATCCTTGACCATGTTTCCAGTGAGAACCTCCCAGCTGAGGCCATTGAGTACCTGGGCATTATCCCAGTCCGCCTTCATGAGTTCCTCACCGACCGCGTAGGCCTTGGGTGCCCATTGTTCGGACGATAGCATCAGCTGGAACTTCATCCTCTTGAGCTGCGTCATCTCGGGGTGCTTGGCGATCATCTTGTCCATGGCTGGAAGCGCCTTGTCGAGATTGCCGGTATTCGAGGCTTCCATGAGCAGGGGCATCATGGCCTGCATCTCCCGCTCCATTTCCTGCTGCTTCTTGAACTCGGCGGCATAGGCATCCGTGCTCCAATCGCCGGCAACATACTTCTCAAGCACGGGATCGATGGATCCCGGATGACCGATCCAGGCAATGCGACCTGTCTTGTCGACGAGATAGGCGCATGGAATGCCGTTCTGGCCTGCCGGTGCCATCCAGTTCTTGGCGATCGAGTCGTTCATCTCCATGCCGACCGTGTAGTCCATCTTGTCGCCCTGATCCTCGACGAACTTGGTGACCTTCTCCTTGATGTCGTCTCCACGTTCCCAGATCGCGATGCCCATGATCTTGATCTTGTCCTTGTATTCCTTCTGAAGCTTCGTCAGATGAGGAATGCCCCGGATGCAGGGTCCGCACCAGGTCGCCCAGCATTCGACGACGTAGGACTCGCCCGGCGCGAAGGCGTCAATGCCATTGCCCTTGATCCAGTCGATTTCGTTGATTGGTGGGGCCTTGTCTCCGACACTCAGCATCTTCGGAGGGTCGTTCTTCTTGGCTGATTCATCACCGGCGTTCTGGGCAAACGCCATGCTTGAGAGAATCAGGCAGGCGGCGGCTGATTTGAGTAGTCGGGACATGCTTTCTCCGTTCTGACTTGTGTATTCCAATTCGTCCTGAATCGGATGATTGAAGGTTCTGTTCGGGCTCTGGACCATACCACGTGGCGTGATGACTAGAGCATGAATCGCATTGGATTCTCGAGGTCATCGATCACATGTCCGATGAAGGGCACTTCACGGCCGCCATCCACCAGACGGTGATCCATGGAATGACTCAGTGGAAGGATCAATCGCGGCCTGATTTCGTCTTCCACGACCCATGGCATCTTGCGAGCTCGTCCGACCGCTAGGCAGGCTACCTGACCCGGCGTGATGATGGGTGTCGAGTAGCGTGTCCGGCCCATGGCGCCGGCATTCGAGATCGTGTACGTGCCGCCACGCGTGTCTTCGATTGAGAAGCTCGCGTTGCGGGCATTGTCGGTTATGACCTGGAGTTGATCCGCGAGTTCCCCGACACCCATTCGATCCGCGTTGTGTATGACCGGTGCAACCAGTCCACGTGGCGTATCGACACCGATTCCAATGTTGACGTATCTGTGGAAGATGATCTCACCCGAACTCTCCTCAAGAGTGGAGTTCAGGATGGGGAAGGCGCCGAGCGCCCGGCAGACGGCGCGAATCACGAATGCCAGCGTCGTGATCCGACGATCGGTGGATCCGGGATCATGGAAGCCCTTGCGGAGCGTCTCCAGCTCGGTGATGTCCGCATCATTGCAGTCGGTCACATGTGGAATCGTCGCCCATGAGGCGCTCATCACCTGCGAGATCGATTTTCTAGCCTGACTGAGGGGAGAACGAATGATCTCTCCGTACTGATTGCTGTCAGGCGTTCCCTCGATATCCACCGCAAGCGGATTGGAGGGAGCGGCGGGTCTGGCCGTCGAGGCAATCGGAGTGCTGGGAATACCCGGCTGGGTGGTAGCCGTCTCCGGTGGGCTGGACATGACAGGGGTGGCAGCCACGACGGCCGGCTTGGAATGGTCCTCAAGATCGCGACGGGTCACTCGCCCGCCTGGTCCCGAGCCATCCACTTCGGAAAGATCGATTCCCATGTCGCGAGCCAGACGCCTGACTGAAGGTGAGGCGGGTTTGCGTCCGCCAGACGAGGTTCTTCTCGCAGGGGCCGGTGTGCCGGTGGAAGCAGTGGGTGGTTCCCTGTGTGGTGCTTCAGTGATGACACCGTCTTCCGCCGCTTGCGTCTGGAACGTGAACATGACGTCTCCGACATGCACCAGTTGCTTTTCATCGACGTGGATCTTGTGCACCCGGCCACTGACCGGCGAGGGGATCTCCACGGCAGCCTTGTCGGTTTCCACCTCCATGATGTGCTGGTCTTCGTCGACGTGGTCACCTTCGTTGACCATCAGTCGCATCACCTGGCCTTCATGGACACCCTCGCCCAGATCCGGAAGTCGGAATTCCTTCATGCTCGCCATCGCTACTCCCATGCCATCGTTTCACGAACGGATTCGATGATGTCATCCGCATCCGGAAGGAAATACTGTTCGGTCTGGAAGTAGGGGAAGGGGATGTCGTACCCCGTGAGTCGCTTGATCGGAGCCTCCAGATATTCAAAGGCGCCTTCATTGATTCTCGCGATGATTTCAGAGGCGATACCGCAGGTACGGTGCCCTTCATGGACGATCACGCAGCGTCCGGTCTTGGCAACCGACTTGCAGAGTGTCTCGCTGTCCATGGGGGAGATGGTGAGGAGATCGATGAGCTCGACATCGATGCCATGCTCGTCGACCAGATCCTCGACGGCTTCGCGAGCGGGCCGCATCATCGCACCGTAGCTGATCAGGGTGAGATCCTTGCCCTCCCGAACCACCTGTGAGGTTCCGATCGGCATGGTCTCGCGTTCTTCAGGCACATCCTCACGGAAGGCGCGATAGACGGCCTTTGGCTCGTAGAAGATCACAGGGTCGGGATCGTCGATGGCGGCGGCAAGCAGTGCTCTCGCGTTTCTCGGTCCGGATGGAATGACCACCTTCAGACCGGGCGTGTGCGCCCAATAGGTCTCGCGTGATTCACTGTGATGTTCGACTGCGCGGATTCCACCGCCATAGGGGGTGCGAAGCACCATCCTCATCGGGAATCGCCCCATGGTACGGTTGTGAAGACGGGCCATGTTCTGTTCGATCTGATCGAAAGCCTGCATCGTGAATCCGGAGAACTGGATCTCAACGACCGGTTTTAGGCCATAGACAGACATTCCAACGGCTGTTCCGATGATTCCGCATTCCGCCAGCGGCGTATCCATGACGCGGTCTCGGCCGTACTGTTCATGCAGTCCCTTGGTGACTCTGAAAACGCCACCATTGACACCGACATCCTGTCCCATGATGAGCACGCTGTCATCGGCGGACATGGCTTCGTCGAGAGCCAGATTCAACGCTTCAACCATTGTTCGCTGGGGCATCAGTCAACACCCTTTCGATCGAGACGACTCAGATACTCGTTGCGTTGATCCTCCAGTTCCGAAGGCGTGACCTTGTAGAGATGGTCGAAGACCTCCCGAGGGCGGGCCTTGGCAATCTTTCGGAATCGTTCGCGGGCCTCGAGAACCTCCGCATCGGCTTCAAGTTTCACCTTCTCGGCGGCCTCCTTGCTGAGCAGACCTCTGCCTTCCAGATACTTCTCCATCCTGTTGATCGGGCAGCGTGAGTGCCATGGGTCCGAATCCGCGGAATCCCTGTAGACGGTCGGATCGTCGGCAGTCGTATGAAGGCTCATTCTGTAGGTGATGGCTTCCACGAAGGTCGGTCCTTCTCCATCCCGTGCACGTCGGGTCGCCTCTCGCATGGCGGCGATCATTCCCAGAATGTCGTTGCCGTCAACACGGATGGACGACAGGCCGAAGGCGACTCCTCTACCGGCCAGATGATCGGTGGCATACTGCAGCTTGGTCGGTGTCGAGATGGCCCATCCGTTGTTTTCACACACGAACACGACAGGTGCTCGATCGACCATCGCGAAGTTGAATGCTTCGCTGACGGCGCCCTGCGACATGGCGCCATCGCCGAAGTTGACGACCACGCAATCATTGTTGTTTCTTCGTCTCATGCCCATGGCGATGCCGACTGCTGGCAGCACATGCGATCCAATCACGATTGAGAAGGGCATGTCATTGACACCTTCGGGAGGTGGGAATCCTTCGTGATATCCCGACCAGAGAAGGAAGAGCCGTTCCATCGGCCATCCGCGATGGATCTGTGCGCCGAAGGATCGATAGGAGGGGCTGAACCAATCCTGCCGGGTCAATTCCCAGACCTGACCGATCATGCATGCTTCCTGACCCAGATTCGGTGCGAAGGTTCCCATCTCCCCCTGACGCTGCATGGTCAGCATCCGGGAGTCGAATGAGCGTGTGAGGACCATCGCCCGATGGACCGCAAGCAGTTCGGAATCCGAAAGGCCCGGATCCCGAGCCTGATCGACGTTGCCATGCTCGTCCAGAACCTGAAGGACCTCGATGCGTCCAAGATCGATTGGATTCATGTCCATATGGGCAGCCTGACCAGTGGAAAGTTCGGGAGCGGAATCGGCCACCTCTGTTTGCGGCCTTGTGGTAGTCGTCATAGGAGGAGGATTGTAGCAGGGGCCTCAGTCCGACTGGTTGATCGGCTTCATATGCTCGAACTGGTTCCGGCAGGCCTCGCATAAATAGATTGATCGGCACCGGGTGGGCCCATAAGGGCTGTCCAGACGGGTCTCAGAGCTTCCGCAGTAGGGTCAGGGAATCGCCGAGGTGATCAGCGGGACGGTCCCCTGTGGCGAGGTGGAGCCACAGCTTGGAACCGTGACGCCATGCTCCTGGAGCTGTTTTCGGCCAGCTTCGCTGATCCTCTCGACCGACCATGGTGGATCGAAGATCCATGAGACCTTGCAGGTGGAGACCATGGCGAGATCGGTCACCTTGGTTTCAACATCCTTGGCAATCATGTCGAGCGCGGGACAGCCGATGAAGGTCGGTAGCAGCATGATATGTATGTCATCGAGGTCATCACCCCCGATCGTGATGTCCTCGACAAGTCCGAGATCGACAATACTGATTGGGAGTTCGGGATCAGGTATCTCACGGAGTACGGCCAGGATTTCCTGATCGGCTACCACGATGCACCGGGTTCGATCCGCCTGACTTCGGTCATTTCCGCGAGCTGTTCATGAAAGTGATCGGCATGCTGGCCTCTTCTTCCACCTCGAACACCCCGATTGGGCAGCGAGAACGATGCGTTGAGACCGGTTTCATCCAGTTTCGTCTGGAGTTGCGAAGTCCATTGTCCGAAGAGTTCATCACGCCCGCAGCAGAATTCCTCGTCCTCGGGCAATCGGTGGCCGGGAATCTCCATGACCATCCCGACTGAAGGGGCAAGGCGATCGAGTGCTGTTTGAATTCTTTCCCGTGCTTCGGAACCACCGGAACATAGACGTGAGATCCAGCCCTGAAGATGATCCACCTGGAGCTGCTGCTCAGGAAGGATTCGGCCGCACCTCGCGCTCAGATCGTTGACGTTCTCGATCGCGGACAGTCGCTCTATGGCGAGTTTCATGAAGGTCGCCATCAGCCAGCGTTTGACCACGGAACTGGCCCAGTCGAACTCGTCGGATTGCGTGACCAGATCGCAGCACGCATAGTCCTCCGGAGCCCGTTCGAAGGCTATGACATCGGGGTCGAGATCGTGTTGGTTGCCCAGGAACTCGTACAGCGTCAAGGCATGACTCAGATCGTCCTGGGCCATGGCGGAAGACGCGATGTCCTCCTCGAGGATCGGGCCCAGACCGGTCCAGTCACTCTGCATGTGTCCAAGCATGAGCTTGTCATCAGCGTGGGACAGGATCAGGACAGAAAGGGGATCGTTGAGCATGGCTTCCATGACGGTTCCTCACGGACACTCAGAAGTGTCTGTGAATGTCCTCCTTTCGATAATCCTCGTATTCCTCCTCGTCCCGTATGCGTGTCCATTTCTCTCGTACAACCTTGCTGTACCCCCGGGCGAACTTGTAGTTCATGTCATGCAGCCGCCAGATGAGGCTGCCTCTACCATCCGAGATCAGGATCTTGTCTTCCGGTACGACCCTGAACTGAACGATCTTCCCATTCGCGTACTGGCAGGTCGCACGTTCGATCGCGGTCGCGGCATCGGGGGCCTTGACTGTTCCGAGGAGGTTTAGATTTCCGCCACGTCTGGGTAGTCCGAATGCACACCATGATGTGCCATCATCACCGTCGGTGTCACCTCTTTCCAGTGGCTCGATGCCACATGGTCCGTCATTGGCGAAGGATGCATGATGAGTTAGAACCGCCACGCAGGCTTCGTCGAGTCCATAGTGCTCCCCGGCAAACTGGACAGCCAATTCCGCATCGGGTGCATTGAGTGATCCAGCCCATTTGAACGGAGCACCCGTCTTCTTCTGGGTGTAGACGATCCAGTGCTCGGTATCCGGAGTACCAGGGGGGAGTTCCCCTTCATGCTGAATGATTTGGTCTCGGAACTTCGACATGGATGTTCAGGCGGCAGGTGGCGTGGATATGGCGCCGGATCCGACAGCCTTGCGTACCCATACCCCTTGTTCGTAGGAGAAGCGTCTGAGCGAAAGGCGGTGATGGTTGCAGGGGCCGTTCCCCCTGATCACTCGCCAGAACTCATCCCAGTCGGGTTGAGTAAATGACCAGTTGCCGGTGGCTTCATCAAGCACCAGCTCCTCGTCGGGTGTCGTGGAGGTGACGTTACCCTTGTCATCTTTGGTGACGATGTTGATCTTCAAGCCAAGGTCCTGAGCGGCTGGTGCGAAGCGATTCACGAATCGCTGCCTGAGCGAGTCGTTCTTTTCGATCTTCATCCGCCATCGCATCGGAGGGCGGGATTCGGCATCAGGCTTGTCAGCTGGACCGAAGAACATGAGGGAGACTGGCCACCAGCGGTCAAAGGCATCCTGTGTCATCTGCTTCTGCGACTTTGTTCCGCTCATCAGGGTGAGGACCATATCCTCGCCACTCTTGAAGTGGAAGGCTTCCTCCATGTTGATCCTGTTCATGGTGCGCACATAGGGGCCATAGGCACCATCGGCAAGCGTCTTCTGGTTCATGATCGCAGCGCCATCTATGAGCCACTGGATCATCGCGATATCGCCCCATGTCGGAGCGGGATAGTTGAAGCAGTTGTGGTACTTGGTCTTGCCGGTGACCAGATCTCGCAGCATGTCATCGCGGCTCTTGCCGAGTTCCTGTGAAACACGATAGAGCATCTGCCCGTGTCCAACCTCGTCCTGAACCTTCGCGGTCAAGGCCAGCTTACGTCGCATGCTTGGGGCTCGTGTTATCCATTCACCCTCTGGCAGAGCGCCGATGATCTCGCTATTGGCATGGTGCTCGGCCATGGCGAGCATGCCCATGCGATAGGCCTCGGGCATCCAATCGCCCGGCTCGATGAGAATGCCATCGCTGATCCGTTGCTCGAACTCTGCGAGCAGCTCCGGGTCCTCCTGGGAGGGGGTGGGAACTGGCTTAGACTGATTGGATGCGTTGCTCATTGTGATTCGTTCCTGAAGAGCCTCTAGGACTCAGGATGCTCGAAAATGGTGGCGAGCCCCTGCCCGACACCTACACACAGTGTAGCCAGGCCCCTGGGCAGATTTCGACGATTCATTTCATGAATCAGCGTTGTGGCCAGTCTGGCGCCTGATGCGCCCAGTGGATGGCCTATGGCGATAGCGCCACCATTGACGTTGACGCGGTCAATATCCAGTTCAAGGTCGCGTACACAGGCGATCGATTGGGCGGCAAAGGCCTCGTTGAGCTCGAAGAGGTCGATATCACCCGTTTTCAATCCAGCTCTATCAAGCGCCTTTCTGGTCGCGGGAACCGGTCCAAGCCCCATGGTGGCGGGATCAACGCCGGCAGACGCGGAGTGACCGACGATTGCCAGAGGTGTGAGGCCAAGCGATTTGGCATGCTCCAGCTCCATGAGAACCAAAGCCGAAGCGCCATCGTTCACTCCGGAACTGTTACCGGCGGTGACCGTTCCGGCGTCATCCTTCGCGAATGCGGGGCGAAGTCGAGCAAGTTTTTCAATGGTCGTGTCGGGGCGTGGGTGCTCATCCGTATCGACCACGATCGGATCGCCCTTGCGCTGAGGGATATGAACCGGTATCAGTTCATCCTTGAAGAGTCCCATCTCGTTTGCCAGAGCCCATCTTTGCTGACTCAGTACGGCAAAGCGATCCTGCTCATCCCGCGAGATGTTGAATTGCCGTGCGACATTTTCAGCCGTTTCACCCATGGCATATGGATGATGCAGCTTGGAGAGTGCGGGATTGGTGAACCGCCATCCAATAGTCGTATCGTAGACTTCGGGAATTCGGTTGAAGGCGGTGGTGCTCTTGGCCATCACGAAGGGCGCCCGGCTCATGCTTTCGACCCCACCGGCGACCAGAACTTCCCCATGCCCGGCCTCGATCATCCGGGCGGCGATGTGAATCGCCTCCAGACCGGAGGCGCAGAGCCTGTTCACGGTCGTTCCCGGGACGTTCTCGGGAAGACCGGCCAGCAAGCCGGCCATTCTGGCAACATTTCGGTTGTCTTCACCAGCCTGATTGGCCGCTCCAAAGTAGATCTCATCGATCGTTGCGGCATCGATACCGGCCTTGGACACCGCTTCACGAATGGCGATGGCGGCCAGATCATCGGGGCGCATGGAGGAAAGACCGCCGCCGTAGCGGCCGAAGGGGGTTCGAACGGCTGAGATGATTGCTGCACGTCTTGTCATAGGTGTCAATTCTAGGGGATTGCCTGCAATTTGTTGGATTCAGAGCATGTCCGGATCAATCGGGTCTCGAACAGACGGCGTGTGCCGTCATGAATAATCCGCATTGGGCCTTCTTCAGGCACGATCTTATCGCCGGGCATTGGATTGCCCCCCAATCCCTTTGCTACCATCTCAGACCAATTCATTGGAAGGGAAAAACATATGAATTCACGCCTCATTTCAGCGGTTGTCGGCTTGCTCGCGATGCTCATGTGTCTGGCTATGGCTCCTGTTAACACCACGTGTCCCATGTCGGGGACCCCGACCAAGCCAGGTGCTGTCCTGACCATGAATGGGGTTGATATCGCCTTCAGCTGCGGAGGTTGTCTTGCTCGATTTGAAAAACTGGATCCTGCGGAACAACGCACCAAGCTTGCGGCAGTCGGGATCGACATGCCTTCGGCACAAGAAGCACCTGCTGGAAAGCCCGCTTCGTTCGTTGATGAACTCATACTCAGCAGGGCCTATCTGCTGCCGAATTGTCCAATCACCGGAAAGTCGATCGATAGTGCCCAGAAGCCCGCGAGGAAAATAATCGATGATCGGGAGATCGTTTTCTGCTGCATGGGATGCATCGAGAAGTTCAATGCCGATCCCGCCAAGTACAACACTGCCATCACCGAAAAGATCATCTCCAAGCAACTGCCTGCCTATCCACTCAAGAACTGTCTGGCTAGTGGTCGTCCCATTGATGTCAAGGGGACACCCACCAATGCGGTATTCGGCAACCAGCTGATGAGATTCTGCTGCGGAGGCTGTGCCAATTTCGTCCAGAACGATCCAGTTCGGCTGAAGAAGGCCGTCGAGACACTCGAATCAGCCTATATTTCCGCTCAGATGGCCGATTATCCCATGAAGACCTGTGTGATCAGTGGCGAGCCACTTGGGGATTCGACCGTGAATGCCGTGGTCGGAAATCGTCTGGTGAGAGTCTGTTGCGAAGTCTGTGAAAAGAAGTTGAATCGAAATCCTAGAGTCTATCTAGCCAAGATCGACAGAGCTTTCGCAGCCAAGGCGGATACATCTAGTAAAAACTGATCGATCGGGATTGTCAGTTCCGGTCGAGTTCTTCCATGAGGATTGAGCGAATGGCGTTTATCTCCGCTTGAGATCGGAATCGCGACTCTCTGGAGAGGTTCGCTTCGATCGTGTCCCCATCATTTGATCCGCTTGTCCAGCTTTCGACGGTTGGCCGCAACTTCATTCTCAGGCTTGATTGTTCATCGATTTCTTCGGCAAGCAGCGATCTGGGCTGAGTATTCCAGATCTTGATCATGCCATTCGAACAACTGGCAACCAATCTGGCTCCATCCGGGGTGAAGGAGAGGAGGTTGATGTCGTCATCGTCTCCACGCAATGTGAAGATGACATCACCCGTGTCGACATCATGCAGAGATATGTTGCGACTCTTGTTGGCGACCGCGACACGATTGGCATCGGGGTTCATATCCCGGACATTTTCACTCGCCTGATTCTCGCTCAGATCGATTTGGGCATCCCATGTAGTACTGTTCCACGATCGCATGGAGCCGTCCGCCGATTCCGCAATGAGCCTCGAGCCATCAGGGGACCATTTCAGATCCGTTAATGAGGAGCCGGTTCCAACACGGGATTCGAGTTGATCACCCGTCTGCATGGACCAGCTTTGTATCGATCCGTCATCCAGACCACTCACTATCTGGCTGCCATCCGGGGAGATCAGGAGATTCATGACGGGTCGTCTGATTGGAATGCGAAGCCCGGTTTGTTCAGTTCCTTCTTCAACATCCCAGACTCGAATTGAACCATCGCTCGAGGCTGTCATGAGCACCTGATCATCCTTGTCGAAGATCAAGGCGTTTACCGAATCCTTGTGCGCCTGGATACGTGACTGCACCACCCCTGATTGGATGGACCAGATCCGGAGTTCACCCTTTTCATCTGCCGTTGCAACCAGTTCTCCCGACGCATCGAATGCGACCGCATTGATTTTGGCATCATGTCCGCTCAGATTCGCCTTGATCACACCAGTGATTGTGTCGACGATGTGAACATCATTTGATTCCGATGGAATGGCGAGCAGGGTGGTGGACTGATCGAGCGTCTGCCTGGATTCGCTCCTCCATGGCTTCTGAATCTGGAAGATCTCCTCGCCTGTGAGCAGATTCCAGATCCTCAGCGTGTTGTCACGTGATTTCGAGATCAGCCGGTTGCCATTTGCGACAACCTCGAGATCCACTATTTCCGCATCATGTCCTTCTAGTGCGCCGAGTACCTCCCCGGTCGTCAGATCGATGACGAGAATCTCGCCGTCGACGGTTCCACCAAGTAGCCATGGAACAGTGGGGCTGAAGTCCCAGGAGGTCAACTGATGATCATCGAGTTTGATCCTCTCTATCTGGTTCAACCCCTTGGCTGACCAGAGTCGGGCGCCTGATCTTGATACGGCGACGACTCGCTGATCGTCATTCGTGAAGAAAACATCAGTGATCTTGTCTGGATGCTGCCCTATCGAGATCGCTGATGGGGTATCTGAGTCCAGATTCCAGACTTGAAGATGGCCCAAGTGATCAGCTGTGACAAGTCGATCAGAATTGCTCGAGAATGACGTTGCGGACGGTTTGTCCACCTGAATTGCTCTAGTCGATTCAGTTGCACCAAGTTCCATGATCGAGAGTGATTTCCGATCATCGGGGATGGCGATCAACTTCCAATCCTCCGACATCGACCAGCCCTTCGAGGGTTCTGCCATGAGTTCGCCGGTTCGAATGTCGATAATCGCGTTTCTACCTCTTTCATTGCCGAGCAACACGAGATTGCCTTCCGGATTGAATTGAATTGATGAAGCAAGTCGGACTGGCGTGGTCCATTTGGCGACCTCTCGTCCGGTGAGCACATCCCAGATCCGGATGTCGCCCGACATCGTCGCCGTGATCAACTGAATAGCGGAATTGTCGAACGCAGCTGTCGTGACATCGAGGTCGTGCATCAATGCGGCTACGGATCTGTCTCCAGTCGTAGAGTTAAGAAGTTCGACCTTGTTGCGCGAGATGGCTGCCAAACGGGAACCGGTCATGTCCATGACAAGATCTGTAGTGTTGTTCGGGATGGAGACTTCGGCGATCTTTCTGGAAGTGCGGCTGTTGATCACCTCGAGCCGACCATCTGGATTCATGTAGGCGATCCGACGGCCATCCCCACTGAATATGAGCGAGGGGTGGTCTTCACCCGTGTTCGGAAAGCGTTGGAGTTCACGTCCATTGGACATGTCGATGGCCTGCAGGCCACCTTCCTCATGAGGAAGCACGGCAATCTTGCTGTCTGGCGAAATGAGCACCAGATCTGGATCCTGATTGGATATGTCCATGGATGTCAAGGGTGTCGACTGCTGATGCATTGCATCCTGAGTCGAGTCCCAGATCGCGAAACGCTCTGGAGAGAAGGTGAAGATCAAATCGCCCGAAGGTTGTGTTCCCGCCAGAAGCGGATATTCCTGGGCGCGATTGATTCTGCCAAGACTCTGGTCTGCTCTTGACCAGAGATGCTTCCACTCGAATGGCTTCTTGTCTTGTCCTATCGAGGCCATCCGCAATCTGTACAAGGCGTCGTCGTCATCTCCGGATTCCAGGGACAACGAGGCGGTGAGCAGATTGGAGATGTAGTTGACCTGTTGCAGTTCTCTTTGCGTCGTGATCAAGGACTCATTGAGCTTGGCGGTCGCCTCCTGCTCGAGCTTCTTCTTGGCCAGTTCCTCTTCCGACTTGAGGCTTGCCGCTTGCAGCTCCTCCTGAATTCTCTTGATCTTGTCATTCTGCTCCTGAAGGGCGATGTTCTGTTCCTCGGCCTTGTTCAGCTGCCAAAGAGCGAAGTACAGGCCTACGAGCAACGTAAGGAAGACGATGACGGCTACGAGGAATCCGCTTCTATTTCTCCGGAGAAACTTCCTCAGTCTGTAGGTGGACGTTTCGGGGCCGGCAACCAGTACATCTCCCTGCAGATATCGGCGTATGTCCTCCGAAAGCGCTACTGCTGATTCGTATCGCTCATCTCGAAGCTTGCGAAGCGCCTTCAACGGTATCCATTCGAGCTCTCGCTTCAGCATCCCGGCAAGATCCGCAGGGCGCGTCTTTCGCTTGGTCGCCACCTTTGAGGCCTCGCCCCCAAGCGCCAAGAGACGAGTGCTCGGTTTGGGAGGAGTCTCCTCCTGAATGATCCGACACAATTCGCTGAAGCCGGCTTGTCGCATCTGGATGGATTCGAAGGGGAGTGCTCCTGTGATTAATTCATACAGGATCATTCCAAGAGAGTAGACGTCGCTGCGGGTATCGATATCGGTTCCACCCAGATCGGCCTGTTCGGGGCTCATGTATTCGGGAGTGCCAATCAACTGGCCGGTCTCTGTGCAGAAGGATCTTTCCGTGAGTTCCATGCTCGTGGCCTTGGCCACACCGAAGTCGATCACCTTTGCACGGGGACGACCATCATCATCCGTTGCAATGAGTATGTTCGAAGGCTTGATATCGCGGTGGATGATGCCTTTCATGTGCGCATGCTGGATCGCGGCACAGACTTCGATCATCAGATTGAGCCTCTGGCTCGTATCGAGACGATTATCATCGCAGTATTCGGTGATCGGAACACCTTCGACGTATTCCATCACGAAGAATGGGCGTCCATCATCAGTGGCTCCTGCGTCGTAGACCGTCGCGATGTTGGGATGATCAAGGATGGCCAGTGCCTGTCTCTCGGCTTCGAAGCGAGTGATGACAGCCACGGTATCCATGCCTGGCTTGATGATCTTCAGCGCGACTCGACGCCGGACAGGCGCATGCTGTTCAGCGAGGTAGACGATTCCGAATCCACCTTCGGCCACAAGAGATACTATCTTGTAGTTGCTCACCTGATCCCCGGGTTCCAGTCTCAGATGAGCCGGCAGATCGATGCCGTCACGCCCTTCACCACCGAGAAAGATCGTGGGAGTGTTCGTATCAGGACGGAATTGCGGGTCTTTGGGGTCCACCGAGCAAGCATACCAACGGAAAAGTGGTGCGTCAGATGTTTTTGATGTCGTGTCAGTCAGGAGTGATGAAACGCCCGTCTCCAGTCATGGATTCGAGTGATTTCATGGTTTCCTTCACGAGATCCAGACCGATATCTTCCATCCACTTGAATGGTCCAATCGGATAATTCACGCCATATTGCATCGCCGTGTCGATATCGGCGGCCTCGGCGACGCCATCATGCTGGGCCCATAGTGCCTCATTGAGTATGGCGAAGAGTATTCGTGCGAAAACAATCGTCTGGATCGGATTCTGACACTTCAAATCCAATTGATTCGCCATCTTCATGATCGAACCCATGTCGAAGCCCGGAACGGTGGAGGCCTCATTGCTGGGGTGGATCGTCGGTGAAGGGGGTTCGGTCGACCAGTCGTACACACCTGTACCCGATTTCTTACCGAGTCGACCTTCCGCTACGAGCTGCTCCTGCATGAGACTGGGAGCGAGCCGAGTGGGGCGGTTCCAGCAGTCCCAGACCGTTCGGGTGGTCGCGGTGTTGACATCATGTCCGATGAAGTCTGTGAGTTCGAATGGTCCCATGCGAAAGCCGCCGAGTGAACGCATCGTCTCATCGATCAGATCCGCTGTCGCCAGACCATCTTCCATGCATCTGAAGGCTTCAAGGTAGTAGGGGCGAGCGACGCGATTGACGATGAAGCCCGGGGTATCCGCCGCGACGGCGACATGCTTATTCCAGCTGGATGCTATTTCAGCGATGCGATCCACGACCACGGGATCGGTTTCACGCCCACGAATGACCTCGACGAGCTTCATGATCGGAGCCGGGTTGAAGAAGTGCATGCCGACCACCCGTGACGGACAGCCGAGTTTTTGTCCCAGCTCCGTCACCGAGAGTGAGGAGGTGTTTGTGGCGATGATGGCCTCTGAATGAAGATGGTCGAGCAACGGCGCAACGGCCTTTGTCTTGATCTCCATGTCCTCGACAATGGCTTCGAGCAGCACCTCACAGGAATCCAGTTCCGAATCGGATTGGACAATGTGAAGTCGAACCATCGCCTCCCCGGCCTCGGACTCCGAGATCCGGCCTTTTTCGACCTGTCGTTGAAGTCTGGTGCCGATCCCGTCCTTGGCTTTCGCGGCCGTTTCAGGATCGCAATCAATCATCCTGACCGACCAGCCGTGGATGGCGGCGACCTGAGCAATGCCTGCGCCCATGGCGCCCGTTCCCAGTATGGCTATCTCGTTTTCAACGGTCATGACTCATGTTCCGGTGAATTCAGGGGTTCTTTTCTCGATGAAGGCCGTGACTCCCTCGAAGTGGTCCTTCGTTCGTCCGGCAGTGTCCTGGGCAAAGGCTTCGGCTTCAAGCTGTTCCTCCAGTGAACGTTCAAGGCTTTGATTCAGCAGTCGCTTCGTCAGGGACAACGCCTGGCCGGGCAGCGAGGCGAGATGGGAGGCCACTTTTGCCGTGGCTCCCTCGAGTTCATCTGCGGCAACAACGGAATTCACCAGTCCGATGTCGAGTGCCTCATCAGCCTTGACCTTTCGTCCTGTCAGGCACATCTCCATCGCTCGTCCCATTCCGACGAGTCTGGGAAGCGTCCAGGTGCTGGCCGAATCGGGCACCAGGCCCACGTTGACGAAGACCTCTATGAAGGAGGCGTGCTCCGAGGCGATCCTGAGATCGCATGCCAGTGCCAGACTGCATCCAGCGCCTGCCGCCACTCCATTGACCGAGGCGATCACGGGTTTACCCATGGATCTGATTCGCTTGATGATGGGGTCGTATCGACGTCGCAGATCCTCTCCCAGTTCAGGTACATGTCCAGGCACGTACTTCTTCTTGAGATCCTCGAGATCCTGTCCACTGCTGAAGGCACGTCCGGAACCGGTGATGACCAGAACCCGCACATCGGGATCCCGTTCACAGGCCTTGAGAGCATCGGACATCTCCGAACTGAATGCATCATTGAATGCGTTCAGGACATCAGGGCGATTCAATGTCAGTGTCATGACATGATCAACGGTTTTCACCTGAATGGTTTCATATCCACTCATCTGTTTTTCCTTGTCTCATTTTCCAGTGAATGAAGGCTTGCGTTTCTCGATGAATGCCGACATGCCTTCCTTCTGGTCATCAGTGTCGAAGAGCATGTAGAAGAGCTTTCGTTCATATTCCAGTCCCTGGCTCAGGGGAAGTTCATCCGCCTTGAGTACCGACTCCTTGGCGAATCGGAGCGCGATCGCTGGCTTGGAGGCCATCGACTGGGCCACGTTCAGAGCTTCCCTGAACCAGTGTTCACGTGGGACGACGCGACTGACGAGGCCGTGCTGCATCGCCTCTCCGGCGGTGAGGAACCGGCCCGAGAGAACGACATCCATCGCCAGGGCTTTGCCGACCGCCCGTGTCAGCCGCTGGGTTCCGCCGGCTCCGGGCATGACACCAATGTTGATTTCCGGCTGGCCTATTCTCGCCGTTTCCGAACACACGATGACATCGCAATGCATCATCAGTTCGCAGCCGCCACCGAGTGCGAATCCGCTCACTGCGGCGACTATCGGCTTCTTGATGCGTTTGATGCGTTCCCATTGCGCGAACTGATCACGTTGAGCCATGTCGCTCACTGATGCTTCGGCCATATCTCCGATATCCGCACCAGCTGCCCACGCTCGTTCTGATCCAGCCAGAAGAATGACCTTGATTGAATCATCGGCATCAAAGCCCTCCATGAGTTCCGCGAGCGATTTCATGAGTTCAAGATTCAGTGCGTTGAGCACCTTCGGTCTGTTCATTCGAATGACCGCTACGGCACCATGGGATTCTGTGAGAAGGTGAGCTTCCTGAGTCATGGTCTTGGAATCTCCGGAGTGTTCTTTGTGTTGGATACGCGTTCGACAATTTTATTCAGGACTTTCTTGGGCAGGACTCTCTGGACCTGTTTGCCCTGACCAAGGAGCCTGTCACCATCCCAGGCTTTGATCTCGCACACGACGCCGTTCTCATCGACCTGGACGGCTTCTGCTCGAACGGTCACGACATGACCAACCGGTGCGGGTGCCAGATGATCAATACTGAGGTGGGAGCCAATGCCCTCCTCCTCCTCCTCGAGATGGGGGGCGAGAATCTTTCTGGCCGCCAGTTCCATGTGATGAGCCATCGACCAGGTTGAATAGACGCGGTGGACGATGATCCCGTCGAATGCAGGACACATCTCTTCGGTGACGGTGATGGTCACTTCCGCCAGCTGGCCGACTTGTAGGGTCTCTTTCACGCGGCAGGCAGTGTAGCGATGGCTCTGGGTGAGCGTTCGAAGATTGGGGCCTTGAGGCTGTTCCTATAGACTCAGGCCATGCAGATACTCTCTGGACTGATCATTCTTGCTTGTATTGCCACGCTGATCTGGCTGGTTCTTGCTTTGGGCGTCACGGTCCGTTGCCTGAGGAGGCCACGGCGACATTCGATGGTCCGGGCCATCTCCATGGGTCATCCAGTGGATCCGGAAGAAGCGGGCTGGAACGCCGATTCATGGACCGTCTCCTGTGCCGATGGGATTGAAATGCCGGTGTGGTCAATCAAGATGGCCGAAGAGGGACCGGTCACGATTCTGGTTCACGACTGGGCCGCATCCCGAATCGACTGTCTGCCATTGCTTGGGGAATGGCAGGATTCGAGCATGGTTGTCATGCCTGATCTGCGGGGCCATGGCGAATCCCGGGGCCACTGCACCTTCGGTGAGCTGGAGATTGGCGATATCGAGAATCTGATCGCGGCACTTGATGCCGACACTGTCAGGATTGTCGGTCATGGATATGCCGCGAACCTGGTATCCCAGATCAGTGTGCCGTCGAATGTCGAGCTGGAACGTGTCTGTGTGGAACCCTGGACCAGAGAGGATCTGCCGCGACGAATCAAGAAGGGGGGGTTGCCGGTCGATCTTCCCTCATGGCTGCTTGGTTGGTGTCTGCTTCTGGGCGGCGTCGTGAATCTGGTGGATCAGGGGGCCCCTCGCAGGTGATCAGCCATCCGGATGAGTCATCGAGGTGATGTCAAGCGCCTTGTTGAGCTCGTCTTCCGGAAGCACGTTGTTCTGCAGGCAGTATTCCCGGATCGTCATGCCGTTGTAGTAGCACTCGTGCGCGATGTGAGCGGCTTCGTTGTAGCCGATGATCGGGGCCAGCGCCGTACCGAGCATAAGGCTTCTTTCGACAGTCTCATCGATCGCCTTCTTGTTCGCCTTGATGCCATCAACGCAACGGACGGCGAAGATCTCGGCGCTGTTGCCGAGCAGCGTTATGCTTTCAAGAAGCGTGACGGTCGCCAGTGGCATCGAAAGGTTGAGTTCCATCAGGGAACCGGTGCCACCCATTCCGCCGACGGTGAGGGTTACGTGGTTGCCGGCGACACGCATGGCCACCTGCATGACGGATTCCACGAGCACTGGATTGACCTTGCCCGGCATGATGGAGGAACCGGGCTGTATCTCCGGCAATTCGAGCTCTCCGATTCCGCATCTCGGGCCACAGCCCATCAGGCGGATGTCGCTGGCGATTCTGGACAAGCTCACGGCAATCGTGTTCAAGTGACCATGGGCATCCACGATGCAGTCGCGGGTTGCCTGCGCTTCGAAGTGATTCGGTGCTTCACGGAATCGTACACCGGTCTCCTTGCTCAGTTCGCTGCAGACCATCTTGCCGAATCGAGGATGGGTATTGATGCCGGTCCCTACGGCCGTGCCGCCGATCGGCATGTTTTCGGCCAGTGCTCGAATGGCGGAGTGGGTGCGTTCGATTCCATATTCGATCTGGGCGGCGAATCCGGAGAATTCCTGTCCAAGTCGAATGGGCGTCGCGTCCTGCATATGGGTTCGACCGATCTTGACGATCTTGTCGAACTGCCGGCTCTTCTTGCGAAGGGATTTCTCCAACTGCTTCAGACCAGGAAGAAGAATGTGCTTCGCATGTGTGGCAGCGGCGATCTGCATCGCGGTCGGCATCGTGTCATTGGAGGACTGGCCCATGTTGACATGATTGTTGGGATGGACTGGATCCTGGGCCCCGATCTTTTTTCCTGCCGCCTGGCAGGCCATGTTCGAGACGACTTCATTTACGTTCATGTTGGTCGAAGTGCCGGACCCGGTCTGATACACATCGACGGGGAAATGTCTCATCATCCCGCGTCTTGTACCGGGATTCTCCAATTCCTCCATGATCGTGTCGCATGCCCGGCGAATCAGGTTGCATCTCCTCTGGTCGAGCTTTCCGAGTTTCTGATTGGCGGTCGCTGCGGCATGCT
The DNA here is from genome assembly GCA_002716385.1 of Phycisphaerae bacterium. Lineage (GTDB taxonomy): Bacteria > Planctomycetota > Phycisphaerae > Phycisphaerales > SM1A02 > UBA1668. Next base: position 148,632 of record PBAX01000008.1, read on the forward strand.
TCAACTGCGCGAATGCATGAATGGTCTGCCAGCCCATGTCGTGATGGGAGATCGGAAAGTTCAGGACTGCTCGTTGGGTCGTCGCGCCGTAGAGGACGTCGGCCGGCACCTCCATGGTGCCCATGGAATCCTTTTCGATCCGAGTTGATGTCCGGTTCGGTCTGCGAGTCTTCTTGCTGGCCATGGTTGGCACTCCCGATTCGAGATACGTGGAAAATTTTGGAGTTGTGGAACGGTACCAATCCAGTCGATCGCTGGCCAGCAGATCGGGCTGGTATTTCAACTTGATTCAAGGAGTCTCGGCAGGAGCTCCTCTGCGGAACCGATCAGCTCGTGATCCGCCAGAGGACTGGCGGCTGTTGCCTCCGAGTTGACGATGATGATGGTTGCCCCTGAACGGGAGGCGACCTCGATCAATGCGGCTGCGGGATAGACGACGGCACTTGTACCGACAACCAGCATCAGATCGCACTCACGAGCCGTCTGTTCCGCCAGACTCCAGGCCGAAGAAGGAAGTGCTTCACCGAACCATGTGACCGTGGGCCTCATGCGTTCATCGCCACAGGCCGGGCACATTCGGTCCAAGGGTGGGTTCGACATGTCGACTCGTTCAACGTGTCCGCAGTGGCCATGGCATCTGTCGGATGTGATGTCGCCGTGAAGTTGAACCAGCCGGTCACATCCTGCTCTTTCCAGAAGGTCGTCCGTGTTCTGGGTGATCTGGACGATGTCCTTCCTGTTGGCCAGAGCAAGATGACCGGCGTTCGGTCTGGCCTGTGCCATCTGTTCACGTCGAGCGGCATACCACTTCATCACCAGTTCAGGATCCTCGGAAAATCCTTCCGGTGACGCCAGCTTCATCGGATCATGTCGACTCCACCAGCCATCACCTGGATCCCGAAACGTGCCGACGCCTGACGGGGCGCTTAGGCCCGCACCGGAGAAGCAGCAGGGATTTCTGGATGATTGAATGGCGGTCCTGGCAGCCGCTATCGATTCAGCGTGATCACTGGTCATCCGCTGCGCCAGCTTCCTCTACGGAGTTGCCGGGTTCGATCATCATGGGATCGACCGATATGTCCAGACGTGCCCGAGTCTCGGAATCGAGATCTTCATTGAAGCGTTGCGTGATTTCATCACGGACGGCAACGGAGGCTTCGGGATGGGATTCCCGCAATGATTCATAGGCTTCAAGCCAGTCCTCAAGCTGTTCATTGACCGTGGCTGCGGAATTGAAGTCACGATCATGAAGTGCCGCCATGAATCTGATTTGGGCAAGCTCCTCATTGGTTTTGGAGAAGGGTTCAAGAAGAATGACGGCCGTCTTAGACTTGTTGGCCTTGATGAGGAGCGGAGCGAGTCTCCTGAGGATCATGGCCTGTTCGACTTCCTCGATGGAATCACGAGCCTGTACCTGATCCAGGATCCGTATACGAACGGATTCCTTGATACGTTCATTCATGGCCAGCCGGTCGTCGAGGGCTATCTGATCGCGTGCCGGAACAGCTTCGCTTGCTGTCAGGATCGCTTCTTCCCAGATGTTCTCCTGTGATTCCTGCGGCGGCTCGAGCGCAATCACCTGATTTATTCGTTCCATTGGTTGATCAAGAGGAATTGAGAGTGCCGCCTCGACCGCAACCGGATAGATGGCTGGATCCCCGCCCTTGGAGATAATCAGATCGGTCTGATCACGTCTCAGCATGGCGGTTGCCAGAGCGTTTCGCATCATGGGATCGGAATGAGTCAGCAGGGGTTCGAATGTGCCCAGCTTGTCATCAGGAGAGACCAGTACCAGCAGGGCCATTGTCTCTGGATCATCGGAAGTCGAATCGATGGGGCCTATTGCTTCCATCACGGCTGTTCGGATTGCTTCTGGTGGCGAGGAATCCCTGAGAAAAGCCCAGCTTGTGGCGACAGCGGTTTCCCGTGTCTGTTCGCGCCCAAGCAAGGGAAGAATCGCAGGCAGATGAGATCTGCTTCCTCGAGCTTCCAAGAATCGAAGTGTCGAGTTGAGTACTTCGGGATCGCTCTCGATTTCCATTCTTGCAACGAGCAGATCCGTCAGTTCCGGATCCGATAGTTCCTCGAGCAACGCGGCCACCTTTCGACGTACTTCAAGATCCGGATCATCCAGTCTTTGGAGCACCGCATCCTCGATCGCAGGTGTGGCTTCACCATCGCGGAGAAGTACGGCCACTCGATCGACACCGAACCGACGTACGTCGGGCAGATCGTCACGAAGCATGCCCGGGATGCTTTCCAGCTGTTCTTCGGTGGGGAGGAGTGGCCACAGCTCGCGATAGACGCCGATCAGCCGGTTGATCACGAGTTGATCGCGTTCCCTATCGCGTTGCAGGGTTCCTTCAAGTTCGGTGATACGCCTATTCTGCACCTGGATGGTCTCCCTCATCCAGGTCGAAGGAGGCCTGTCCCGATGATCCTGCCACCAAACTCGCCATTGGGATCTGGTCTGATCGCGAATACCCGTGAGTTGCTCCAGGCTGAAGTTGGTGGCCTTGATGATGCCGGGTTGATCGGATTCCTTGAGCAGCTCTATCAATGTGCTTGTAACCGTTGCGGCATTGGAATGAAACTCTCCCAGACAAACAATGGCTGTTTCTCGTGAACTCACATCGGCAGTTCGATTTTCTGCCCTGTTCATGAGTTCCTTCATGATTCCGGGTGATGTCTCCGCATACCGGGCAAGCAGGCTGCCAAGTGCCGTCCGATTGACGGGAGGGCAATTGTCCACGGCAGTCAGGGCCGATTTCTCGAGCCTTGGTTCGGGCCGGTCCTGAGTTGCCAGGGCGCCCAACACGGCCTGTACCTGTGCGGGTTGTCCCGAGTTGAGTGAACTCGATAGCGATGCGATGGCGTTGTCGGAATTCGCAACAAGAAGTGCGATCGCAGCCGCTCGTCTCGTACCTGGGCTCCTGTCGGATGAGGGGTCCTTCAAGGTCTCGGTGTAGAGCGTGGTCAGCTCGGCGCGCTGCCGGTCGGCAGCAGCCTGAGCCCGTACGCCAAGTCCGTTCCCATCAGGTTGCTGGCTGCACCCTGAATAACCTGTCATGAGGATGCCCGAAAGGACAGCCAGCACCAGTAATCGACATGAAGGAAGGTGTTGAATGCTCATTCCTCAGGGCATTGTATGATCCCAGCGACGCTCCGGGTCATTATGCCCCATTTGGGAGGATCGACCCCTCACAACGGGGGCGTCAGCCTACACTGCTCTCGATCCCACACGTTGGAAAGGCACTCATGACCGATTGGTTTGACGCGGAAAATCATGCCACCAGAGCGTTCGAGATGTTCGAACGCGGTCGTTGGGCGGAAGCGGAGATGGAGCTGCGGAAGGCACTTGCCTTTCATCCCGATCAGCCTGAATGGCTCTATCACCTTGGGATTGTCCTTGAGTCCAGTGGACGAGATCTTCAAGCGAAGGCCATGTTCGAGCAGGCAGCAGAGCTGTCGCCTGATCAGGTCGACGTCGTGGTATCCGCAGCCATCGTCTGTGCCAGACTCGGTGAATCAGAACGCTCTCTGCATTGGCTCGATCGTGTTCTGGCAATCGATCCAACGAATGAAGAAGCGTTGGCCAGACGCATAGAGATGCTGGTCGTGCAAGGTCGCCATGAGGAAGCGGAAACAGCGTTCTATCTGGCCGAGATGGCCATGGAATCCTCGAGCCCAATGTGTCTGCTCGAGATATCCGTCAGCCTCATTGCCCGAGGCCAGTACCGCAAGGCTGGCTGGTGTCTTCGTGAAGCTATGAAGATGGAGCCCGGTCTGCCTCGCATTCGTCTGAGACTCGCAGAGGTCCACGCATCCACTGGTCGACTTGATCGTGCACTACAACTGTGTGGTCGCGAGGTAAGGGAGGATCCCGGCAACATCGATGCATTGTCGCTCTATGCGGAGTTGCTTGAAACATCCGGTCGCCACACGGAAGCCGTGGAGACACTTCGTCGGATTCTCGATTTCGAGCCCGCCGATCTACCCGCTCGCCAGAGTCTTGCCAGACTTCTGAAGCGAATGGGGCACCCGCAACGATCACTCGTCGAATGGCAGATTCTCCGAAAACTCGACGCGAACCACCATGGTGTCGATATCGAGATCGGCGAAGTGCTCATGCAGCTGGGGCGGTTCGCGGAGGCAAGAGCTTCCCTTTTGCAGGCTCATGAACAGTCGTGTGATCAGCTGGAGCATCTGGGGCCCGATCAGGTCGAACTGATCAGGCTTTCAAGAATGCTGCTGGATGTCCATCTGCCCGAGGAGGCGGTCGTCCTCATGGAAGCGGCCTACGAGGTGGCTCCAGATGATCCCGAGACACTTCGCTTGCTGGCTTTGGCCAGATACAACTCCGGGGATATCCGGGGCGGTGTGACCATCAGTCGACGGATCATTCGGATGGATCCAGGTTGTAGACTCTCCATGCACAACCTTGCGCTTGCGGCACTGCAGCGTGGACGATTTGGAATCTCATGGGAGTGGGTGAGAAGAGGTCTCAGACGACATCCCGGCGACGAGAGCCTTCGGCGAATTCGGCTTCGAATACTCTTCGACGCGACAGCGGGCCGCTTTCACAAGTGGCTTGAGGGATGCTTGACTGAAAAGGCCTGAGGATCAGGGGTACTAGAGCGTGCCGTCCGTGTATGGAAGGATCGCCATGTATCGTGCCCGCTTGATGGCCTTGGCAACTTTTCGTTGATCGTTTGATGTCGTTCCAAGTCGCTTACGGGAATAGATCTTCCCGTTTGGAGTCATGAGCCTTCGGAGCTCATCGACATTCTTGTAATCCACCCAGGTGCGTCCTTTGGGATCAAGTTGCAGGTAGTTGCCACGTCGTGTTCGTCGACCGTTCATTGTTGCCTTCCTATGTCGTCGCGGATACTGGATTCCAGCAGCCCACAGCAGAAGCCTGTCGTGGGCGACGAGCCATGTAGTGTAGCTTCCAGAGGAGGTTTCTCAACTGCCAGGCCATTCCAAGCGCCATGAACACGGTTATCGGGTCGAAAAAGAGGCTTCAGAGCCAGTCCTCGGGTACCGTGCTCCTTATGGCAGTTCCCCTGGTAGGAATCACACCTGACGTCGTTGATGGCCGGATCACGCTTTCCCCGCGATATGCGGATGCGGTCTGCAGGGCCGGAGGGTTGCCAGTGGTTCTGCCGCCGTCTCCGGACAGGGCATCGGACTATCTCGAGATGTGCGATGCGGTGATTCTGTCCGGAGGTTCCGACGTCATCATGGAGGATTGGGGTGTGGCCACGCATCCGGCGGCCAATCCGATCTCCCGTCTTCGACAGGACTTTGAACTGGCGATGCTGTCAGCGGCCGAATCGAAGCCAGATGTTCCGGTACTGGCTATCTGTCTGGGGATGCAGTTGATGGGCATCAGTCATGGCGCTCGATTCAGCCAGCATCTTGCAGACGATCTTCAGACAGCTGGTGACCATCTCGATGACTCGATTCATCTGATCGAGGGCCCCGATCTGAGAGGTGAGGTGACGAGCCATCATCATCAGGCACTGCTCGATGGGGGCAATCTTGAGGTGATAGCCTCGGCTCCCGATGGTGTTGTCGAAGGCATCATGGATCGTGATCGCAGGTTCTACATGGGTGTTCAGTGGCATCCGGAACGCACCAGCGATGAAACACTCGGGATCGGACTGTTCAATCGATTGATAGAGGCCTGTTGAGGGTTCAAGTGCAGGCCTGCTGATCATTGGCACTATCATCTGGCAAGCAGTCGAAGTCCCATTCAGATCATTCAAGCCCCACGCCTATCGCACTCATTCCATGTCGAATTCCCAACAACAAGACCCCAGCGGATCTCCACTTGAGGAGCTGCATCGAATTGATTCGATGAACAACCCGTTGGATCTCGAAGAGTCGAAGCAGGCGGATCGGCCTGGCGCTGCAACCGGCGACCCTCATGGAAGACTCGAACTCGAATATCTTCCATGGGGAGGCGAGACCCCGGAAGGCCAGCCTCTCTGTCGCGTGCTGGCTACCTGCGGTTGGGTTGAACTTGAATATGCCATCATGCGTCGGGGCTGCGGCATGCTCGATCAGCCCAATCGAGGAACCATTGTTCTATCTGGAGCCGACCGTCAGGACCTACTTGAAAGCATGGTGACACAGGGTCTGTCGGGATTATCGACGACTTCAGCGAGAACGTCATTCCTCACCGATCGCAAAGGTCGTGTCCAGGCCGATCTTCTGATTGCAGCCATGGAGGACAGTATTCTGATCGATGTCGACATCAATCAGGCTGATCTTGTTACAACGATTCTTTCCGATCATGTGTTCACCGAAGATGTCGAAGTGCGGAATGCGACCTCGGACTGGTATCGGATTGGATTACACGGTCCCGAAGCGGAATCGCTTCTTGGTTCATTTGGTGAGACACCCGAGTCTCGGCTTGACGCAGCGTCTCTGGACATCGGCGGCATCGCGGCACTGGCAGTCCGGCGGGATCAGGTGGCGGCTCCCGGATTCGATCTTTTTCTTTCCAGATCCGAAGTCCGCACTGCATGGGAGACCATTCGTTCCATAGGTTCAACCAGAGGCATACGAGCGAGGACCGTTGGCTGGTATGCCTTCAATGCCGCGAGAATTGAAGGTGGCACGCCCTTCTTCAACATCGATTTCGCCTCGACCAATCTGCCTCATGAAAGCAGTCTCATCGAATCGAGAGTCAGTTTCACAAAGGGGTGCTATCCGGGTCAGGAGATCGTCGCCAGGATGCAGCATCTCGGTGCGCCCAAGCAAGCTCTGAGGGGACTTCGCATACATGCCGATGCGCTTCCCGTCGCCGGTACCCAGGTCTTCGCTGCTGAAGATGAAACACTGGCGGAGCAGGTCGGGGTCATCACGTCCAGCACGATCAGCCCGTTGTCCGGGGCGGCGCCGATCGCCATAGCCATGTTGAAGAAGCGAGTCGTGGAAACGGGTTCGAAGGTTCGCATCCATGCCGAAGGCATTGCCTGCGAGGCCGTCGTCTGTGATCTGGACAGCCTCGTCTCCATCGGAGAACAGTCGTGAACATGATGCACTCCATGTCCCGTCTGGCACAATCGGGACTCGAGCCCGCCACGGGTTCGGAAATCATGCTTCTCGTTCTTGGCGGCATTCTCACGCTTGTGGTCGGGGTTGGACTCATAGTGTTCTTCATCACAAAGCAGATGAGAGACGAGTGACGACCCTCCTCATGGAGGTGGAACTGGTTCTCGTGTCCATCCGTTAGGATTCCATAGATGACATTGCCAGCACGAATTCATTTGACTGAAGTTGGTCCACGCGACGGACTCCAGAATGAGCCTGAGAATATTTCGGCATCGACCAAGATCGATTTCATCAATCGACTGTCGGAAAGCGGTCTTTCCGAGATCGAGGCGACTGCCTGCGTCAGTCCCAAGTGGGTGCCTCAGCTTGCAGATGCCGTCGAAGTCCTCAAGGGCATCCGAAGGCGGGAAGGCGTGGTCTATTCAGCTCTGGTTCCCAATCTCGAGGGTTGGCAGAGGGCCAGTGACGCCGGTGTCGACAAGATCTCTGTGTTTACGGCGGCCAGTGAGACCTTCAGTCAGAAGAACACGAATGGATCGATCGACGAGACCATCAATCGCTTTGTACCGGTGGTTTCTTCCGCCCATGATGCTGGATGTCCGGTCAGGGCATATGTCAGTTGCATCACGGTTTGTCCATATGAGGGTCGGACTCAACCCTCGCAGGTGGCTTCAGTCGTTCGAAGCCTGCTCGACATCGGCATCGATGAGATCGATCTTGGAGATACGGTGGGTGCGGCCACACCAGCGGACATGGACTCCATTCTGTCTGAGGTGGGCCAGCTGCTGCCGGTCCAGAGTCTTGTGATGCATCTTCATGACACTCGAGGCATGGCGGCAGCCAGTTGCCTCCGGGCCATGCAACTGGGTGTCCACCGATTCGATGCCTCGTGTGGCGGTTTGGGAGGTTGTCCCTATGCACCTGGCGCTTCAGGGAACATGGCAACTGGTGATCTGCTCTATCTGTGCGAGGGCCTTGGTATTGAAACAGGTGTTGATCGTTCGATCATCGTTGACGCCGGGCGGATCATCGAATCTGCCATAGGCAGGCCACTGTCAGGCCGCCTATACCGGACGGAATCGTCGCTGTAGCAGCCACCGGTTTTCTTCAGACAGGGGGGCCCGTCGGTGACGGTGGTGTGTCGTCTTCCCGTGTGAAGGAGGCACCTGGTCCGATCGTGAGGAAATTCTTGCCTCGACGCTTCGATTCGAGCGCCCGCTGATCCGCGACGTGAAGAAGGCCTGCTGGGTCGGAGGCGTCCCAGGGATAGGAGGCCAGACCGCCCGAGACACTCAATGTGCCGGGTGCCTGAAGTCCAAGTCTCGGGAACCGCATGCGTCCGATCTGGGCCTGGAATCGTCTGGCGATCTTCTCCACCGAATCGGGATGCGTGGAACCTGCCGAACGTGGCGCCTCGAGGTCCGCGAACACGACGGCGAACTCGTCTCCGCCGATTCGGCATACCCGATCGCCGTTTCGAATGACCGATCCAAGAAGTCGTATGGTTTCCCGGAGGATGATGTCTCCGGCATCATGTCCGAAGTGATCGTTGAAACTCTTGAAATCATCGATGTCAAAGACCATGACGGTCAACTGTCGTCGCAGGCGTTTCGATTCCTCGATGCTTTCCGAGAGGAAGTGATTCAGATACCGCCGATTCCATGCGCCGGTGAGTTCATCCCGATAGGCCATCTGACGCAAGGTTGATTGCGCGTCTTCGAGCGCGAGCCAGCGAGCCAGCCAGTTGGCCCATGGCCTCAGATCGTCAGCTGCAGTCTGGCCTGCGAAGAGGTGGCCGAATGTCTTTCCGCCGAATCGGACGGGGGTGCTTGTGGGCTTTTCCTGCTCAAGGAGCTGGAGATCTGAAATGCCTGTCTGCTGGGTGATGATGTGGACGGCTCGCTCACGCATCTGCTTCGGTGAATACAACAACGCTTCGACGAGATCGGTGTCCCCGAATCCGCCATCGCTGCTGTCAGGTGTGACTGGAATCCACGATTCCTGATCGAGGGAGGGCTCCGGCAACTGTGGATCGGCGGTTCCTTCCGCGTTTGCGGGTTTCGGTACGGCATCGTTGGGTGTTGCCTGCGCAGGGGTCATCCGCCCATCGAGGAGGTCGAGAATGCTCTTCGTATCGACGGGTCGGGCGACCTGAAAATCAACGTGAGCCTGTATCTCCGAGACCGGTGGTTCATCGACCACGGCGACTATCTGCACGGTGGGATCGAGGCGTCTGATTGAGTCGGCCGCTCGAACCAGATCGACGATGTCATCGAATTTGGCCATGGAGATGAGGATGGCTTCGATTGGACTGGAGGCGGGTGCAACGGCAACTTCCCCAAGTGCCTCGAACACGTTGGCAACCACCTGTGGACCATCACCGTCCGATTGGAACATCGTTCCTATGGACAGCAGTCGACGCCGGCTTGATCGACTGGAGGGTGCCCTGGTCATGGTTGGTCCGGCTCTTCAGTGGGTGCACCGAAGTCCTTCTGTTCCTGCAGCAGCATGGCGACTTCTTCGCGGGAGAGCGGTTCCGGTGAGAATTGCTCGTCTCCGGGATGAAAGACCAGAGCGGGTGGATTGTCCGTTGCCTGTGTAACAGATGTGAGCTCTTCGCCTTGGATCTGGGCAGCGGCACGTGCAGCATCGTTGAGGGGTTCCAGAGAATGGTTCTGCGCCGACCAGATGGGGATGTCTGGAACATGTCTGTTCATGGCGGTTCGCATGGCGTCAACGTCATCGACTTCCGGATGTGAAAGGATGACCAGACCAGGTGTCAGGCCGGAGTAGGTCTGCCATGCAGCGCGGAGTTGCAGTTCCCTTCTGGCGAGGCAGGCCTCGGCCATTGCCATCCGCGGATCATGTTCGATGCGTGGGGACCAGCCCTGTTCGGACAAGACGGCATGCAGCCTTGAATCGACTTGACGATCCATGGGCGCGAGTACGACGCATGTCAACATGTCACCGAGTGGTTCGCTCATCTCTTCTTTCAACCGATGTAATGCAGGATCAGAGGGCCGCCTGCAGGGTCATGTCAGTCCACTCCTCGTGTCTCAAGTGTATCCCAGCCCTGCCTGAGAGCCACCGAAAGACTTGGATTCAGCATCATTAGAGACTGGAAATCCATGTGAAGAGTGGACTATTCCCACTCCTGAGTACGACAGGGGTGTCCATTCAACGTTTCAGAAGGACGGAAACCACGGTTTCAGCCGCTTCTGGGCGAGCCTGACGTATCAAGGCCTCGGACATCGCCTTCAAGGAATCGGAGTCTTGAAAGGTGTTCAGCAACAGCTGGCCGACATCTCTGGCGGTGGCCTCGTCATCGCGATCCTGCACGATGTGGCTTCCACCCGCTTCCACAAGCGGTTCAGCATTATGTACCTGGTGCTGGTCACGATGATGCGGGTACGGCAGGAATATGGCGGGTACCGCATTAGCCTGGATCTCCGCGACGGAGTTGGCGCCTGCTCTGGAAACGGTCAGTGACGCTGCTCCCCAGGCAAGCCCCATGTCGTGCATGAAAGGCCGCACCTCCGCCTTGATTCCTGCAGATGCGTAGAGTTGCTGCAATTCTTCCTGCGATTGCTGGCCACTGAGATGAATCACTTGAAATTGCCGCATCGGTTCCGGGAATTCCTCAATGAGACGGGACATCAGTCGGTTGAGGCTTGATGCCCCCTGTGATGCACCGGTGATCAGCAGCGTCGGTCGATCAGGATCCAGTCCGAGTTCTAGTCGACAGTGAGACTTCGAGCCCGATGCCATGGCGGCGGAACGGATTGGAAGGCCCGTTGTCATGGAGGCGAATCCAGTTTGAACCGTATCGACCGCACTCAGGACAACATCGGCTTTTCTCGCGATCTGTCGATTGGCCTTGCCCGGGATGCGATCCAGATTGAGGAGAACGATCCTCCCGTCGAATCCCTTGATTCCCCCGGACCTTCTCGCCTTGAGGATGCCCGGCATAACGGATGCCGCAACGAAGCCTCCAAGTGCGAGGACCCCGTCGAATTTCTGCGTCTTCATCAATTCGAGAACATCCGTGGTGCAGTGTCTGATTCCACGGAGGCACCTCCAAAGTCCTAGTGGTCTCGTGCTGAAAGGTCGAGCAGGCATGCTCTGAAACGAGACGCATCCGCCTTCGAGCATCGATCGATCGATGGCTCGTTCGGAGCACAGCACATGGCATCTTCCACCGATGCTGGCGATGGATTCCGCAATGGCCAGCCCGGGGCTGATGTGTCCGCCCGATCCGCCACCGATGATCAATATGTTCGGGCCTTGATCGATCTGGTTCGAGATGCTCGTCATGCTGGGACCGGCTGCATTGACACAGGTGACCGCTCAAACTCGTTCATGTTCGAACGGTCGATGGCGGCCAGCAGACCTATGAAGAAGCCCATCATGAGCCAGCCGGTGCCGCCGGAGGAAAGTAGAGGCAATGCGATGCCCTTGGTTGGCGCCAGACCGGTGACGACCATGAGATTCACGATGGCCTGTACCGAAATGGTGAGGAGTATTCCGAATGCGAGCAGGCGATGAAAGACCCTCGTCGTCCCAAGCAAGATCTTCATTCCAGCCCAGATGAGTGCCATGTACAGGAGCACGACGATCAGACAGCCGGCCATTCCCAGTTCCTCGCAGATGATGGAGAACAGGAAATCGGTGGTGTCTTCGGGCAGATATCCGAATTTCTGAACACCATTCCCAAGTCCATGGCCGGTGAGTCCACCCCCCGAGATGGCCGACATCGATTGCAGCACGTGGTAGCCGATGCCACGTGGATCCGCATATGGATCCATGAACGCCCTCAATCTATCCAGGCGATAGGGATCAGCGAAGAGTGCCGCGACGATGGCGGCACACGCAAACGGCAATGGAAGGATCGCGTGCTTGACCCTGCAGCCACCGGCGACCAGCATGACCATCCCCACAAGTACGACGACCAGAGCTGTCCCCAGATCCTCAATGCCGATCAAGCCGCCGATCAGGAACACGATGACGGCGCCCGGGAGCAGGCCGGTTCGAAACCTTTCCAGATTCCGAGCCCGGAACGCACATTGCCAGGCGAGAAAGAGAACCAGGCTCCACTTGGCTACTTCACTTGGCTGAAAGCCGATTGGACCGATGTCGATCCATCTCTTCGACCCATGAACTTCCCGTCCGATGCCAGGGATCTGCACGGCTATCAACAGGAGGATCGAAATACCCAGCAGAGCCATTGGCAACCAGCCACCGGATGGGGGTTCAAGTCGATTCAAGGGCATCAACATGCCGGCGATGAGGGCCAGCAGGGCGAGCAGGGCCAGAATGGTCGTCCTGCTCATCAGCATGCCTGAGAGCACGGCTGGATTTTCCCGTCCAACAGTAAGCCCTGCTGAGTGTACGGCGATTGCCCCAAGCACCAGCAGGCCTGTAACGATCAAAAGCAATGCCTGCCAAGGCCGCATCATGCCTACAACATCGGTTCAGGGCCTGCTCTGGCTGGAGAACCATGTGAATTGGCCCTCTCGTTCAACTGTCATTGCACGGTGTTCACTCGAGCTTGTGACCGGGCGAAACTGGTTTTCACGGCAGCGTCACTCGGGGTGCTCAGGGAGACCTCTTTCGAGCTGGAAACAGGCTTCAGGGCCTGAGTCTTCTGGGCTGTTTCCAGAGAACGTGAGGCCTCGCAACCCATCAGGCTGGTGAGGGTGGTAGTCGTCAGGATGATGAGGAGGTATTTCATGCAAGAGGCTCTATCGGCGGCATCCTAGCGTCGAGTTTGAGAGTTCGTTGGATGTCCGCCTCTTCTCCACTGAGACGGCTCAAATGGGGGTTCTTGCGGGTTCTGTGGTCTGAATTCAAGGTTCTCTTCAAGGAAGAACCCTCTACGAATAGACGCCCAGCGGGGTTCTCGGAAATATAGCTCGATCATCCCTTCTGCCCATGCTGCGAGTTCATGAAGTCCAGGTTTCGATGGTCAGCCCAAGGGCGGTACCATGACGGGTTCGATGATCGATCTCACCATCAATCAGGGCAGCCACGGGCCAGCGGTCTATCTGAGGACATTTGGTTGTCAGATGAACGAACTGGACAGTGAGTTGGTCCGCGGCCATCTCAAGGCTTTGGGATACCGGTTCACGGATTCCCGTGACGAGGCTGAAGTGGTGCTCTTCAACACGTGTTCGGTCCGCGAACAGGCGGAGAACAAGGTCTGGAGCCGACTTGGACAGTTGGGGCAGGAGAAAGCGGATGGTCGACGGGTGATCGTCGGTGTCATGGGCTGCATGGCCGAGCGTGAAGGCATGGATCTGATGAAGCGGATGCCGCAGGTCGATCTCATGTGTGGTCCGGGTGAATTGGATCGACTGCCGATGCTCATCGACAACGCGATGCATGAGGATGTCATCGAGTCTTCCGGTCGGGTCGCCTTGCAGGGCAACCGATCGAGGCGATCGACCACTTTGGCGGCAGCTGAGGACGGACTCGAGCAGTTGGATCTGTCACGAGCCTTTGATCCGAATCTTGGCGAATCCGGTGGCCGGACGGCTCACGTGCGAATCACACGTGGTTGCAACAAGTTCTGCACCTACTGCGTCGTTCCCCATACCCGGGGTGCCGAGGTGCATAGGCCCCCTGGCGACATCATCGAGGAATGCCGAAGACTCGCTGATCAGGGGGTTCTCGAGATCACCCTGCTCGGGCAGACGGTCAATCATTACGTCTACGTGCATGGCGCCGCCGTTGGATCAGACGGCATTGAGAAACCTCAGGTTGGACCGGGTCTGGCAGCCTTTCGTAGGCCCGATCGAGGGGCCGCGGGGCAACGCGTGACGACCTTCGCTGATTTGCTGCAAGGCATTCACGACGCGGTTCCGTCCATCAAACGTCTCAGATTCGTCACGAGCTATCCAAGGGATTTTGGTGATGACATCCTGTCCGTGATGCGGGATTGTCCACGTATCTGTCGTTACCTGCATGTTCCTGTTCAGTCGGGATCAGATCGCATTCTCAAGCTGATGAATCGAGGGTACACGGTCGAGCAGTACGAAGACTTCATTGAGCGTGCCATCTCACATCTTCCGGATGTTTCCATCGCAGGGGACATCATCGTCGGTTTTCCAACCGAAACAGAGGAGGATTTTCAGATGACCTGCGAGCTCATCGATCGCATCCCCTTCAAGAACAACTTCATCTTCCGGTACTCACCTCGGCCTGGCACGACCGCCATCGACCGCTTCGAGGATGACGTTCCCGAGGAGATCAAGAAGCGTCGACTGAACGAGCTGCTTGAGATTCAGGGCAAAGTCAGCGAACGCGTGCATGCCGGCTGGGTCGGCAGGCAGGTCGACGTTTTCGTGGAGAAGGAAGGCCAGACGGCCACTGGGAACTCTGGTCGGGTGCAACTGGGCTGGCAGCAGCCCAGAGTTCAGGTTTCCGGTCGAACTCAGGGTGATCTGATCACTGTCTTCGATCTACCGGAGGGCTTTGCGGCTGAGGAAGCCATTGGCCAGATTTTGCCGGTTGAGATCCAATCAGCAGGTCCAAGGTTGCTCAGAGGGAATCTTGTCTGCAGCGAACCATCCATCACCTGATTCGTACAGATTGAGATGGGGGGGGAAACGCCTAAAAAGCCCCTTTTAGAGGCTTTAAAGAATGATTTTGGAGGATTTACCCCATCTCATTCGTCTGGAGGCCATTTGTAGGGCTTATTTGGGTCGTCAGAAGTGGACGATTTGGACCTCCAAATGGGGGGCTGGAATGTTGGAAGTACTGCACATTCCTGCATTTGGAGGGTTGATATGCTTGACTCTCACCCCGTGGACGGTATGTTCGGCAAGGTGGCTCGTATCTCTGGGAAGGGGTAGAGCCAAGCGAGATCCCATGCGGCGGTCTGATCAAGGGCTCATTCCCTTGCAACCAAACAGTTTGAGTTTGGTGAGAATGAGGACTTTTTCAGCGGTTAGCGGGATACGGACTTGGAAAGTATGCGTAAGGTCAGAAGTTACCGGCCCATCGCTTGATTGAGGAATGACACACAAGGGCGACAAACCCTTTAAACAGAGTTACTTAGTTTCTTTTACGAAAGCTCCCTAGCCCGTTTGGGCCAACCGATCGGAATCTCGGTTCAAGCGGGTAAAACCAACGTGAGGTGGGGGCTAGATCTAGATCTCGTTACAGAGAAGAGAAAGGTTTCGAACAATGAATGTGAAGCAAGCTTCAGTATTCGCAGGAACAGTCGCGGCACTCGCCATGGCTGGTACAGCAACCGCTGCCTTCCAGGGCATCGGTGCATCAGTTGCCAACGTTGGTGCTGATGGAACCACCTTCCGCATCTACGCGATGATGGATGCAGGTGATCGTCTTGACGCTGTTGCTGGTAACTCCAGCCAGGGTCTTTCGATGACCTCAGACGGTGGTTTCTATCAGAACAGTAATGGTGGTCCAACCTCCAAGGAAATCAACAGCAACTTCTTCGCCTTCGTCCCAAGCCTCGAGTGGGACAGCTACGTCACCGTTGGTGCCCTCTATCAGGACGGTACTCCCTTCGGTGAAAACGCTCTGAACACAGTCGGCATCGACTGGGCAGATTTCGAAGCTGGCGGCGACCTTGAGACGGATAACGGCACCTGGTTCGTTACTCCCGACAAGGAGCAGGGTGAAGCCATCGATCACGGTGGAGACATCGGCTACGGCGTTCTGATCGCACAGGTAACCACTGGCGAAAACGGCGGTACTTTCTCTGGTCTTCTCCAGGGTAAGGATGCCAATGGCGACACATGGCAGGCAAACGTTGACGGCGCTGCATACGGCGGCGGTGACATCCCTGCCCCAGGTGCTCTGGCACTTCTCGGCCTCGCTGGCGTAGCCGGTCGTCGCCGTCGTCGCGCCTGAGCGACCACAGATCAGGTTTGAGCGGCTTTGGCCTCTCAAACTCCCATGATCACTCACCACCGCAGCTGAAAGGCTGCGGTGGTTCTTTTTTGGAAATCTACCCAGTCTGGTTGCCTGCGATTAGATCCGTTGACGCGTGGTTGTTTGGAGTCGCTCCCATGCTTCATCCGGTGGCGGGCCACCGGATCAAGCCCGCTATGCATCTGGTTTGGAGCGATGGTGGCGATTTCTGGATCTCGTAGACGAAACAAATCAAATCAAAGAAGGTTTCGAACAATGCATATGAAGCAAACACCAGTATTCGCAGGAATGGTCGCGACTCTCGTCATGGCTGTACGGCAACCGTCACCTTCTAGGAATTTAACTTCCAGGTAGTCAATTACGGCGAAGAAGCCGCCACCTATCGTCTGTATGCAACCATGGAGACTGGAGGCCGTCTGGATGCCGTGGCGGGCAATTCAAGCCAGAGCCTCTCATTGACCTCGATTGATGGTTCCTATCAGAACAGTAATGGTGGTCCAACCTCCAAGGAAATCAACAGCAACTTCTTCGCCTTCGTCCCAAGCCTCGAGTGGGACAGCTACGTCACCGTTGGTGCCCTCTAT
>PBAX01000009.1 GCA_002716385.1 Phycisphaerae bacterium
AAGAACCGGCAAGCCAGTCCGTTCCTGCAGTGTCTTGCAGGGCTCGCAGAGCCGCATGCCTTCGATGATCGATTCTCCGATGACGATTCGTCGACCCACGAGTTCGTTGAGAGGTATATCCCGAGTGAGGATGTTGCGGCGTGTCTGCGATGTCGGAAACGGGACGCCGTGCGTCTGCTCGAACCACTGGAGCTGCTCGAATTCGATCAGTGTGATTTCCTGATCAGGCTTCCCGCTGCGACGATAGCGATCTCCCTCAAGGCCTTCCCCGGCTACTGCGCGGACAGACTCGCAGGATTCGTTTTTACCACCTGTTTCCGGAGAGATCCAGATTTCAAGAACTTCACCCATGAACGCAGCTTATCGTCAACATGCCAATGGTGAATGCAATTGAAGACGACCAATCAAGGAAAACGGCCCGAAGCCATGAGGCTTCGGGCCGCTGATGACCTGGTTGTCAGATTCGATCAGACCAGTTCCGGGAAGGTTTCCCGGACCACGTTCACGAGGTCCTTCACATGGCTGACCGATTCATCCATGAGAACCTTCTCATCGGCATCGAGATCGATTTCGATGACCTGTTCCATTCCATTTGCGCCGAGGACGCAGGGGACGCCGACGAAGTATCCACCGACGCCGTATTCCGCATCGCAATATCCGGCACAGGGCAGGATTCGCTTCTTGTCCTTGATAATCGCCTCCGCCATCTGGACGGAACCACTCGCCGGGGCGTAGTACGCGCTGGTTCCCATCAGCTTCACGATCTCTCCACCACCCACCTTTGCTCGATCGACGCAGGCCTGGATGGTTTCGTCGGACAGCAGTTGCTGGACTGGGATGCCATGAACGCTGGCGAATCTCGGCAACGGGACCATGTCGTCGCCATGTCCGCCCAGAAGCAGTGCGGTGACATCTTCGACGCTGCATCCGATCTCCATGGCGATGAAGGTGCAGAATCGGGCCACATCCAGACAGCCTGCCTGTCCGATGATTCGGTTCGTGGGGAAGCCGGTGGTCTTCCAGGCGGTGTACACCATGGCGTCGAGCGGGTTGGCCACGACGATGACGACCGATTCCGGTGCGTGCTTCGCGATCTGCTCGGAGACGCTCTTGACGATCTTTACATTGGTCTGGATGAGATCATCACGACTCATACCGGGCTTTCTAGGCAGTCCGGCCGTCACGATGACGACATCGGAATCGGCAATGTCCTTGTAGTCGCTGGTACCGGTGATTCTGGCATCGAAGTGTTCGATTGGACCACAGCAGGCGAGATCAAGCGCCTTGCCCTTGGCCACGCCTTCCTTGTCCGGGATGTCGACGAGAACGACATCACCCAGTTCCTTGGCAGCGGCCCAATGGGCACACGTTGCTCCGACATTTCCAGCTCCGATGACACTGATCTTTGCACGACGCATTGTTATTCCTCTTGCTTCCATTCGCTTGTCATGGTTCGCAGCTCACCGCTGCGGGCAATCAAAGATCATACTCGGCTCGGCGTTGGTAGTGGACGTTCGATTCAGAGTGGTTTCCTGACGGATCTCTCAAAATGGAAAAATGGCGGATCCACGAGGGATCCGCCATCAAATGGGCCAGAGAGGACTCGAACCTCCGACCTCACCCTTATCAGGGGTGCGCTCTAGCCAGCTGAGCTACTAGCCCGGACGAACGCAACAGGATATCAAGTCGGAGACCAGGAAGAAAGGGCCGGAGGAAGATCCTCCGGCCCTTGATGGGTTTATTCAGCTGATTTTTATCAGCACTATTCGCAGGGAACGTTGAAGTTGGACAGGAAATCCAGGATGTCATCCACCGAGATGATGCCGTCTCCAGAGATATCGCAGTCGCTTTCATTGTCAAAGTCCGCCAGCATGGACAGCAGGTCATTGACGTCTCGCTGGCCGTCGCCATCGCAATCACCCGGGCAGTCCTCCTGACTAGGGATGACGCTGATGGAAAGCTGTCCGAATCCGGTGTCGTCATCGGAGTTTCCGATCCTGATGTAGTAGTCCTTGGATTCCTCGACGGTGTAGATGAAGGAATCCTGATCGCAGACCACGGCTTCAAAGTCACCGCCTGGGCAGCTTTGGACGTACATGGCAACTGCTGGATCGAATAGCGTTCCAGTGACGCTTCCAAGCATCGTTCCATCGTAGAGCGGCGTGAACTTGAACCAGACGTCGGGTCCGAAGGTCGTGCAGGTCTCGCTGATTCCGCTGTCGGTCGCGTTGTCCGTGTCGTAGTTGGTGTTGCCTTCCTCGGCGAGGGCGGCGGAACTGCAGTCGTCATTGCTTGGTGGCGTGGCGCAATTGACCTCGGCACAGACGACGTTGTCGCCCTGATACACGCCACCGACGTTCGAGCAGGTGGCAGCGGTCTGGTCTGGAATGCATGCCTCGTTGAAGCAGCAGGCGCCGGTGGGTGCGTCAGCGAGAATCTTGAAGATCTCGCCATTGAGGTCGCAGATGTACAGCTCGCCGTAATAGTCTTCGCCGAAGCTGGAGATCGCACCGATCGCACCGGCGTTCGGGGTCAGTTCATTCGTACGATCCTGATAGTCGGATACGTTGAAGCCGTCATATCGAAGCGACCAGATCTGATTCGAGCAGTAATCGGCGAAGAAGTAGGTTCCGTCGAGCCATGGAAGGCTCGCACCGCGATAGACGTATCCGCCGGTGATGGAGCAACGGAACGGCGAACCTCCGTGGCTGTACTCCCAGATGGGGAATTCCATGGTGCTCGATGAGTCGCAACCGCTGGTGTTGTAGGAATTGTCGCCCTCGTAGCAACGCCATCCCCAGTTCTCCCCGCCGGTGCTGCTGGCGGGCTGGACATCGATTTCCTCCCAGGCGTTCTGGCCGACATCCGCCATCCAGAGATCGCCGGTGGCACGGTCGAAGGCCGCTCTCCAGACATTCCTGAGTCCATAGGCCCAGACTTCGTCACCAAACGGGTTGGTTGAGGGGATTGCGTACGGCAGGGAGCTCACGTCGATTCGGAGCATCTTGCCCAGGTCGTTGCTGAGATTCTGTGCACGGTTGCCGGGGTCGCCACCGGATCCACCATCACCCATGCTTATGTACAGATAGTCGTCAGGACCGAAACCGATCCAGCCGGCGTTGTGGTTCGAATACGGTTGAGCATAGGAATACACCACGGTTGCAGAAGATGAATCGGCCGTCTGTGGATTCTGTGAACGCGAGTAGCGGGTGATGTAGGTGGTGTTGCTTCGTGTGTAGTTGACGTAGAAGTAGCCGTTGTTCTCGTAGTCCGGATCGAAGCACATGCCCAGAAGGCCCTGTTCCGATCCGGTGTTGACATTGCTGACGGATAGGAATGTCGAAATGACACTGCCATTGGTTCGATCGAGAATCTTGATTCGACCGGTTGAACCGGATCGCTGTTCGACGACGTAGATCCAGTCCGGGTTGACACCATCATGTGTCACGAAGACGGGCCGTGAAAGTCCTGTCGCCAGACGGAAGGTGGTAAGCACCTCGTCTGCTCCAGAGCGGTCCATGGAACGTTGTGTCTGATCAGCGGAAGTCGTCGCATCCACTTTCGGGGAAAGATCCAATTGACTGGTTGCGGCAACACACAGTCCAGTGACAGCCAAACCAGCTACTGCTCTCTTCAACATCTTCTGATCCTCTCCATGTCGTCCTCTTGGGACGGATGCGTGTTCGATATCTCAAGATAGAACCCTCGCCCGGGAACAGGCGCCTACCCATCTTGTTCGGCCAGATGGCCATTGGATGTTCCCTCCAATCGTCAGGGAAGGAAAGACCTTTTAGCCTAAGCCGGGAAAGGGGTACAGGCAACGCCTTTTTGCCCCTTCAAAGCCCTATTCAACCTTGGGTGGCCTCACATTCGATGCTGTTATCTGGGGTCTGAGGCGAGGTTCAGGTATCTGGAGACCCCTGAAAGGTTCATATTGAGCAATCCGACGGATACGAACTGATTGAAAATCGATTCGGAAATGCCCGCTTCCAGAGCGGATTCCAGCAGCCATGACCTGTATATGGGCCTTTGGGATTCCAGATCGGGGTGTTTTTCCCTCAACTCACCAATGAAAGCGACCTGCTCGTGGAGCCCCTTTCGAAGATTCCGGAGATGGATCGATATGTCCGAGTTCTCCACCATTCCTCCATGTGTCAGACAGAGGCGGGACCAGTGGCCTCCCTCCAGACGATCCAGACTCGCGTCCCACGCTTCTAGATCCATTTCGGGGGGCGGCATTGGAATGGAGATCCAATGCGAATCGGGAATCAGCATGGCGGCCGCATCACCAGTGAAGATCGTCGCTGGATCTGAACCCTCGAGACTCCAGGCATGGTGATGACAGGCGTGCCCCGGTGTTTCCACGGCAAGGAAATCAAGGCCGGCGACTTGAATCCTGTCACCATCCGAAACCGGATGAACCAGATGCTCCGGGCAGGCCTCGAGTGATCCCCAGAGGCGATCCATGTCGTCGCCGTAGATTCTCTGTGCGCTGGCCAGCAGTTTCTCGGGATTGACCAGATGGCGTGCACCACGCTCATGCACATGGATGGGAACACCGAGTTGCGCCAATCTCCAGGCACCACCGGCGTGATCGAGATGTATGTGCGTGAGCAGAACACCTTTGAGGTCCGCGGGGGCTACAGACAGCGATCTAAGCCCCGATTGCAATGTCGACCAACAACTCTCGGGCCCGGACTCCACGAGGACCCAGCCGTCAGGTCCTTCGATCGCCCATGCGGCGATCGCGCCCGGAAGACCGAGGTAGTCGAGATCGATCTGTTGAATCCTGATGGTCATGATCGGATTCAATGCCTGATGGGATGCCGGCGAGTCGGTCGCTGGTCCTCGATCTTCGGCGAAGCGCCTTTCTCAAGTTTGAGATCGGCTTCGGTCCATGCCTCGATTCCACCTCGAAGCGTGTAGATGTCGGTCAGACCATATTCCATCAACGTCTTGCTCATGGCGTCGGCAAGCGGGTCGTTGAAGGTGTCTCCGTAGACGATCTTCGGTCCATACCCTTCCAGGTAGCTCCATTGGCTCGATACCTGCGCAAACGGGATGTTGACAGCGCCGGGGATGTGTCCGAGTACATAGTCGGGTTCGCGGCGAGGGTCGATCCAGATACCGGGAACCGGTGTCTCGAATATGGAGGTGGTCGGCGGGTTGACCACATAATCTCTGGCTTGTGCAACCGACAGTTTGACGATGTCCTTGTCGCTGATGTTGTTCTTACAGCCAACACTCAATAGAAACACAAGAAGAAGGGACAGTGCCCCAAAGGCTGTTGTCGAATGGAATCGTTGTTGCATGACTTGATCTCCCGCTGTCCGGGCAGTGTACGATGACTGGCCCAGAATTGAGGAGCCACCGCCATGAACATCGTTAGCCTGGTCACCGCCCTGATAATCAACTTGAGCCAGATCAGCCTTCTGGGTTGTCAGGTCAACCCCTTCTCAAGTCCCGCTCAGGAGAAAGATGGACACCCCCATGTCTCCATGGATGTCCGTGCTTGCACACCAAATGCCTGTATGGGCCAGTACGTGATGATCGCCTGCACATTCACGATCCCCAAGGGATGGCATGTGTACTGGTCCAATCCCGGCGGCTCAGGAGCGGCGACGACCATCGAGGTGCAGGGGCTCGAGGGTCTGATCATCGATCCTGTCCGCTATCCAAGACCACTGGTCTTCGGGGAAGGTGCCGATGTCACCTATGGATATGAGAATGAGTTGACGCTGCTTGTCCCGATCAAGGTTCCACAACGTTTTCCGGATGGCATCGACAGCCTCGATCTCACGGTGCGGGGCGATTGGTTCGTTTGTCGCGAGAAGTGCTTCATCGGTTCAGCCACCAAATCGATCAGTATCCCCTTGACCGACAAGCGGGAACAATTGGAGCCCTGGGTGAATCCCCAGCTCAGCCGATACTCATGGCCGAAGCCGCTGTCCGGCCGACCAAGGACGACCGCCACCTATGAGGAAAACGGCACGCTTGTCATCACCGGGCCCCCGACCAGAGCCGGCAAGATCGGGTTTTTGCCGGATCCCACACCCGGTGTTGAGCTGGGGAAACCCGTTGTTGAGGTTGGGGAAGATGCCTTTTTCGTCACGATACCGGTTCAGTACAGCCCCTCAGACAGTCTTGGGCAAGAACCTGTCGCACGAGGCCTGCTTACTTTCGGTGACGAGGCTACGATGACTTCCTACCAGATTTCAGTGCCCCTGAAGACAACCGAGGGGTCAGACGATTCATCACGTGAAGAAGACATAGAGGAAACACGACCATGAAATTCACAACGCTCATCCTGAGTCTCACCGCAGCCGTTGCCCTGGCGATGAGTTCAACGGCATTCGCTTGCGACACCTGTGGATGCAAGTCCAAGAAGGCCTCCCCTGGCAAGGATGCACCCAAGCAGGCGACCCCCGCAAAGGAGATGCCTGCGGCAACCGCACCAAAGAAAGCGGTTGTTGGACAGATGGCACCCAGCTTTGAACTCACCGACATCGATGGAAAGACTCACAAGCTGTCCGATTACGCCGGAAAGATCGTGATCCTCGAGTGGTACAACCCTGACTGCCCCTTCTCAGGAAAGGCCTCCGGTCAGAGTGTCCACAAGCGAGGCACCGTCAAGCGAACTCAGGAAATGACCAAGAAAGCCAATCCAGAGGTCGTCTACATGCTGATCAACAGCACCTCCAATGCACCGAAGGAAGCCGTTATCAAGCGATCAAAGGAATCCAAGAGCCAATGGGGTCTCGAGAGCCCGATCCTCATCGATCATGGCGGTGCCGTTGGCCGCATGTACCAGGCTCGTACCACTCCACACATGTATGTCATCGATGGAAAGGGCGTCCTGGTCTATCAGGGTGCGTACACCGATGACCGTCGTGGAGGCCAAGGTGAGGAAGAAACGAACTATGTCGTCAATGCCGTCATGGCGGCCAGCAATGACAAGGCGCCGGAACCAGCCAACACCAGGCCATGGGGTTGTGGTGTGAAATATCCACGCTGAGCCGGATCAACTCCCGTCAATACGTTTGACAAGGAAAGCGGCCGCCTTCATGGCGGCCGCTTTTTCTATGGTCTTACTCAGTGGGGATCGATACTAGAGGTTCAGAGGTACCAGCACGTATGTGAAATCACGTCCGGTTCTCAGGACACCCGGTTTGTTGGATGACTTGAACTCGAGATGTATCTCGTTGGTATCCACGACCTTCAAGGCGTCGCCAAGAAGATTCGGATTGAAGTTGATCTCGAGATCATCGCCCTCCCAATCGGAAAGAGGCACTTCGATGACGGCTTCCCCCATCTCAGGAACATGACTCGTCAGAGTCAGCTGCTTCGTCTCAAACTTCATGCACACACTTCTGGATTCCTCGCTTGTCAGAAGCGCGGCTTTACCGATGGCAGTACGGAGTATGTCGCGATCAATGGTGCATCGCTTGTCCTGATCCTTCGGAATCACATCCTCAAATGGCGGGAATTTGCCTTCGACAAGGGTCGTTGTGAGTGTCGACGGGCCTGCGGCTTCATCGACATGGAAGCTGACATGATTGTCGTCGATCGCGATAGAGACAGGCGTCTCGGGACTTCTGACCAGTTGTCGAACGCTGTTCAGGGCCTTGCTCGGAACGATGCATCGACGCTCGCTGTCGCCCTTGAGGCAATCACCCGCAGCGACGGCAAGTCTTCGTCCATCCGTAGCGACCATTCGAAGCTTCTTCTCCTGACGGTCGAAGAGGACGCCGTTGATGGCATACCGACTGTGCTCGTCTGCCGCGGCGAACAGGCTTCTCTCCACCAGGGAGACCAGCCGACCGCCATCGATGACGCAGTCGACCGCGTTCGAATCGAATTCGGGGATTTCCGGAGATTCGGAGGGGTCATAGCCATTGAGCTTGAACTTGGAACCCTCCGCCGTGATCTGGATGTGATGGCCCTTGCCGATGAGCGTGACCGTCTGTGATTTCTTGGATTCACAGGCTTTCACGATCTGGAGAAGCTTGTTGGCCGGAATGAGGAGGTCCCCTTCCTTCTCAACTTCGACTTGATCCATCACATGGCGAAGAGACGCCTCTGTGTCGGTCGCCGCCATGGAGAGCCTGCCGTCTTCGGCCGTAAGCCGGACACAGGTCAGCACGGGTGTTGGGGTACGTCGGGCGACCACTCCACTGATGATGGTGAGCGCTTCAGCGAGGGCTTTGTTGTTGCAGATGACCTTCATGGATATCGGTTTCCTTAGCCACGGTGTCTCCGTGGGAACGCACGGCGTCGAGTGTAACATCCACGGCGGAATCGGGCTGTGTGGGATATCTGGCAGTCAATCGGGTGAGACCCCGGGGCACCCCTGCCCGTATGATGTCCGTATCGCCCTTCTTTGGCAGGCGAATGTAAGACGGTGAACATGTTGCATGATCGAAGAGTTTGGGTACTGGCAGCAGGTGTAATCCTGGCCATGTCTATTTCGGGATGCCAACGCAACCGGGATGGGTCTCTTCGCTCTGACGGCGAGGTCCAGACCGAGCAGGCCAGGCTGGATGAGGCCTCCACCAAGGCCTCCGAGGGTGAATACAGCGATGCACTCGAGATTTTCCATGCCATCCTTGAGGACAATCCGACATCCGGGGAGGCCTATCTGGGCATCGGTGATGTCTACCTGGAACAGAAGGATTACGTGAAAGCGGAACCTGCTCTCGCTCGCGCTGCCAAGCTCGAGCCCAGAAGCTATCAGGCTCAATTCCAGCATGGTCTCGCCTTGCAGATGCTCGATCGATTCCTCGAGGCTGTTCAGGCCTACCACCGCGCATTGACCATCGATCCGGACAGTGCCGAGGCAAATCGAAATCTGGCGATGTCCTATCTGCGGATGGACGAGCCTCGGAACGCCATGCCTTTCGCCGATCGGGCCATCCAGCTCGATCCAACCGCTGGAGATGGGTGGGTGACGCTTGGCGCAGCATACGAGGGCATGCAGAACTGGAGCGAGGCGGCTGCGGCCTACATCGCCGCCTCCGAACGAATGGAGCCGACTCCTGAACTGATGCGGAACCTGCTTCGTGTCCTGATCGAATTGAAGCGTTACCGAGAAGTCATTTCGACGGCCCAGACTCTGCAGCGATTCGGTCCCGATGCAGACGCCTTCGAACGTTCTGGCTGGGCGGCCTTCCGACTCGGTGAATACTCGGATTCGCTCGACTACTACCGCAAGTCCGTCGAGATTGATCCGGAATTCTGGCAGGCCTGGAACGGCATCGGTGTGAATCGCCTGAATGCATGGTTGCTCAGCAATCGAGAGGATTCATCAGCCTTCCGTGATTCGGGCGAAGCATTCAGGTCCTCGTTGCGGATCAACGGAGATCAGACCAAAGTGATCTCGCTTGTCCTCAAGTACCAGCTTTAAATCTTCTCTCCCCCGGAGACAATGAAATGCCCGATCCGGCACTCCTCGAAACCTTTGAATCGCCATCACAGCAGTCCTTCTACATAGAGCATGTCCACGAGGAGTTCACTTCGGTGTGTCCCATTACCGGGCATCCGGATTTCGGACGTGTGATCCTGAGATACGAGCCGGCAGAATTGTGCATCGAGCTCAAGAGCCTGAAGCTCTACTACCAATCGTTCCGAAACGAAGGCGCGTTCTACGAGGCGGTCACCAATCGGATACGGGACGATCTGCGGGATTGCATGAAGCCGAGCTGGATGGAAGTGACCACGGAATGGAAGGGACGCGGTGGGATCCGAAGCACGATCACCGCAACCGCTGGCGAGGAAATGTGAACATACTTTTCGCTACATCCAATCCCCACAAGATCGAGGAGGTCGAGGCCATTCTGGCGCCGCACGGAATCACCGTCGCTTCATTGGCCGATCTGGAGTCGATTCCACCGGAGCCCGTGGAGGATGCCGAGACCTTCGAGGGCAACGCCAGACTCAAGGCCATCGGCTATGCCCGAGCGACCGGGCAGAGATGCCTTGCAGATGATTCTGGTCTGGAGGTGGATGCTCTGGACGGTGCACCGGGCGTTTATTCAGCTCGATATTCCGGTGTCGAGGGGCCACGTTCTGTTCGTGATGCCGCGAACAATAAACGTCTTCTGAATGAGATTGAGTCGATCCCCCAGGAAAGACGTACGGCTCGATTCGTATGCGCCATGTGTCTTGCTGATCCCGATGGCACGATCATCGCCGAGTCGAGAGGTCATTTCGAAGGTCTGATCACGACCGAACCGCAGGGACAGAACGGGTTTGGATATGACCCCCTGCTTTGGTTGCCTGAAGATCGATGCACAAGTGCCCAACTCTCTCCGGAAGAGAAGAACAGGCGATCACATCGGGGATCGGCGACCAGGGCGTTGCTCGACAGACTGTCCTGAGTATTCAGTCATGTGATGCCATGGGGTCTCCATGACTCATCGTGATCAGCACGACTTCAGCCGGGCAGTTCATTCGAAGCGGAAACCAGGCGCCCACTCCAACAGTCACGAACAGTCGGCAGTCCCCAGTCTCATAGAGCCCTGCGCTTCGCTTGTGAGCAAAGGCCATGTTGGCATCGGGCTTGTTGCGTCTGGCTATCTGACCACCATGGGTATGTCCCGAAAGCGTCAGGGGAATTCCGATCTCGGCGGCATGATCGAAGCCCTTCGGGTTGTGGCAGAGAAGAACATGTGGCGATTCCAGTTCGGTCGCCCGATCAATGCTCGTCCTGCATTGGGCTGGTGTGCGAGCCCAGTCGACTCCACCGATCTTCAGCGTGTGACCCTTGTACTCGACGAGGGCGACTTCATCCCGAAGCACCTGAATTCCCAGTTCGCCGGCGACGCGTGCGACCTCTTCTCCCGAATCGAGTTCGTCGTGGTTTCCCAGCACGAGGAAATTGCCCAGAGGCGGTGCCGCATCAACGAAAGCCTGGATCAACGGCTCGACACCACGCCACTCGAGATCGACCAGATCGCCGGTGTTGCAGATGATGTCGGGTGATTCGGCCTTGATGGCCTCGACCGCCAGCATCGCCTTTTCAAGACTCATCAGGTCGCCGAAATGGAAGTCGCTGACATGACCGATCCGGAGCCCATCCAGCTCGCGTGGCCACGCCGGTGTGCTGATCTGAACGTGCCGGGTGATTGGAGGAGTCGTTTCATGACGCCGGCTGAGCCACCCGCCCGTGAGACGATCGGCGCCACGAGTCAGAAGGCTGTGTCGAATCTTCGCTTTGCGGTATTTGAAACCACGAGTCGGTTTCCCGGGCTGACTTGCTTCGTCTGGTTTCTTCGATGTCATGCGAAGCCGCCTTCAATCAACCTTGTGGAAACTCAGAATTGGATGGTTGCACCAAGAAAGAGACCCTGAAAGTTGGGATTCACACTCCAATCACCATCATTCAAGCTGTACTTCTCGTACCGATAGCCGATCGAAGCCGCGATGTTAGGGGTGAAGAAGAACTGGAATCCGCCACCGGCATGCCACATGAAGCCGCCATCGACCGGCGTTCCGCCAAGGCCGCCCATCGCGTACACGCGGATGGAATCCATCCAGGAGACGAATCGCTTCATGTCGAATTCGAAATCTAGATTGGCACCACCCCAGACCGACCACCAGGCCGAACCGTTGGAGACGGTCTCCCCGGATGCCGTGAGCGTCTGATCGATATCCAGCCAGGAGATCCCGACATGTGGTCCGAACCCCAGACGCAGCGGATGCTCCTTGGAGAGCTGGGCTTCACCCAGCGGGTTCCATGCTCTCCATCCAGCTTCGGCGGAAGCGAAGGCCATGTCGAAGGTGGAGGTGAAGTCGAGTCCAGGACTCAGTTGGATTGAGCCCCATTCGGAGAATTCCTCGGCGGTTGTCGAGCCGGATGTGTTGAAGGTCGAGCCGGAGATCCGGACGGACCAGTCCCCTCTCGCGATGACGGCTTCCCCTCTGAAGGCCGTGATGAGATCCGTCAGTCCCAACTGGGTATCCAGTTTCAGTTCGGGTGCATTGGCACCATTGGAGGCATCGCCTCGTATGCGCAGCAGCCAGGCGCCCGGAGTGATGTCGAATGTCAGCTCTGGTGTGTTCTCCGGAAGAACAGCGCCGCCATCGGTCGAGTTCGAGGCCCGTGTATCGGCGGAGACGCCTTCCAAAGCGGCGTCATCACTTGATCCCGCCTGCATTGAAAGTGAAAGCGCAAGGCACAAGGTGTAATACATCATGTCGATTTACTTTCCTATCTTCGAGGACCACTCTTCAGGTGGACTTCCCCGTGACCCTCGACGACTTCTCCGATTATCGTCGCTCGCTCACCGAGTTTTCGAACCTGGCGAAGCACGGACTCCACAAATGCCGGACGAACCGCCAGAACGAATCCGATTCCCATGTTGAATACCCGGTACATCTCCTCGTTCTCGACGGCACCATGATGCTGGAGGAATTCGAAGATGGGAGGAACTTTCCAACTGCTCGTGTTGATGACGGCGTCCACATCATCCGGAAGCATTCGATTCAGATTGCCCGGAAGACCACCCCCGGTGATATGAGCCATCGTGGAGACGACTTTCTTCACACGGTAGTGTCGGAGCACATTCACGATCGTCTGGCTGTATATGCGGGTCGGCTCGAGGAGGATCTCTCCAAGCGATCGATCGTCATGTCCCTGGAATTCCTCGTAGCAACGCGCCAGATCAAGCGAGGCGTGATCGATGATCTTTCGAACCAGGGAGTAGCCGTTGCTGTGGACCCCGCTGCTGGCGAGTCCGATGAGGACGTCATCCGCCTGTACCCGAAGTGGATCGGTCGCACGGTCGAGCTCCACGACACCGACCGCGAATCCGGCGATGTCGAAGTCGCCTTCCGCATAGATGTCGGGCATCTCGGCGCACTCGCCGCCGATCAGGGCGCAGCCCGCGATCTCACAGCCTCTGGCAACACCCGACACGATTCGTGAAGTGATCTCGGGATCCTGTCGATTCAGACCGAGATAATCGAGAAAGAAAAGCGGCTCGGCGCCCTGAACGATGAGATCGTTGATATTCATCGCCACGCAGTCGATGCCGACCGTGTCGTACGATTCGAGTTCGGCCGCCAGCTTGACCTTGGTTCCGACACCATCTGTGCAGGCAGCCAGTACGGGATCCCGGTAGTTCCGTTGAAACAACTTCTCGTTGAAATCCAATCGGAAGAGTCCAGCAAATCCCCCCAATGGTCCCATGACCCTCGGGCCATGTGTTCTCTTGAGGGCGGCCTGCATCATGGCGACCGCCCGGTCTCCGGCGTCGATATCGACTCCAGATCCCGCATAGGTCAGTCCCTGTGATGTGGGTTTCTGTGAGGGCATCCGGCCAGTGTATCGCTGCCGGACTCATCAGATGAGGTCCCTCAGGGCCTGTCCACGAGCCATCCCCCCAATTCAATTGCAAACTCGGGGGAGATCTCTTGCCTAGGGATGAAATTCGGTGGATCCTGAGAATTGCGGTGAGACTGCAGGGGTATGGACCGCATACGGGTTGAAGGCCTTTTTTCAGGCTGTCTGAAGGGCCATTCAGGAGGATTCTCTATGCCATGGCATCCACTTTCCAAAGTGTTCAACCGTTTGATGCCTCAGCGGCTCAAGGCAACTTCTGTATTGATGACCATCCCGTGTTTCCTGTCATCCGCTCTGACCTTGGCTCAGACACCGCCAGGCGATTGCCCCGGTCAGCCGAATGTCGTCGAGGGTGAGAATTGCGGCGCCCAGATCAACCCGGGATGCCAGAGCTCGGCACCACTTTTCACGGAAGTCGCCTGTGGCGAGCTTGTATGCGCAACGACTTGGGCCAATGGTGGCGCCAGAGATACCGACTGGTATCGATTGCCTGTGAATGACGTGGATGGCAGTGGACAGGACCGGATCCGGATTCAGGTGCGTTCAAGCCTTCCGTTGATCGCTCATGTTCGATTGGATTGCTGGGATCCTCCAGTCAACATCTCCGACAGCCAGTTCGAGCCAGTTTCGGCCGAATGGGTTATTGACATCGAGCTCTGCGTCATGGGCAATATGGATGTTCTCATGCAGCTGCAACCGGGATTCAAGGCCTCGGGACCGATTCTCGAAGGCTATCCCTGCGACACCGGTGGATATCCCTACTACTTCTCCGCCGTCTGCGATGTCGACTGCACCGAGACGCTTTGTCCGGTCTGTGTTCAAGCGCCAGAAGGCCTTGTCGGCTGGTGGATGCTCGATGATGAATCAGGAGGCTCGTTTGCAGGCGATGCTGTCGCCAACCACAACGCCACATTTGTTGGCCCAGTCCTATCAGGAGTGTTGGGCGCGGTTGACAACGGCATCTCCCTCGATGGCTCGAGCTCGTATCTGGATATCGACGACGCTCGACAATTGAATTTCGAGGAGGGTGACGACTTCACTCTGATGGCCTGGATCAAGATCAATGGCGGCACCGGAACCAGAATTCTCTTCAACAAGATGACGACCCAGGCACCATTCAGAGGCTGGGGTCTCGGGCTCAATGACGACAATCAGCTGCTGATGACTCTGGCTGACGATGCTGGCCCCAGCATCTTCTCATCAACGGCCTTCGTGCCTGAGGACAGATGGACACATGTCGCCGTTTCCGTGGACCGAAGCCAGACCGACGGCTTGAAGTTCTACATCAACGGTGAACTGTCCGGAACGAGTGACCCCACCCAGCATCAACTCGATCTGACCAATGACAGGCCTGTGTATCTGGGTTGCTCGGAGACCACCGGCGGACTGACCCGCTTCTTTGCCGGCGGCATAGATGAAGTCATGATCGTCGACTATCCATTGGAGTCCTTCCAGGTTCGTGACATTGCCAAGGCTCGTTGCGGCGGGGTCTGCAAGCAGCGGCTTCACGTGACGCGGTTCTCACCCGTCTGTGACGGCAGTACGGAATCGTCGGCCATCATCACCATCTTCAATGATCGTCCTCGAGGTGCGAGTTACGAATTGACGTTCGATGGAATTCCAGCAAATGGAAACGACTGCAACATCGATGGGCCAGTCGTCTTCACGGCGGACCAGCAGAATCCGATCGTTGTACCGCCACTCGGTCGTCAGGAAGTCAAGGTGACGATCTCGAAGCCCTCCGGAATGCAGGAGGACGGTGACACGGGTTGCTGGCGTTCCTTCATTCAGGAGGCGACCCAGCTGCAACCTGTGGAGACACGTCGTGGCTACGTCATTCTCACCGAACGCATCTGCGTCGAACCGCTTGGCATTCCAGCCGGAGTCCAGGGGCTGCCGCTGAACGAGATCACGCCGGTCGAGTTCGCCGTTCACAATCTCACGGACGACCAGTACCAACTCATCTACAAGCTCTTCGCGGTCGATTCGATCACCGGTGCGCCGAACATGTTGATGAAACTGGACAATCAGGAACCCGGTGACGGCGTTGTCGGAATGATCATGATTCCGCCGAACGGATCCGAACTCGTCGTCGTCGAAGCACAGTGGGTCTTCGGCCGAGCGGACACCGAGGAGTCCACCAAGGGCAAGGTCACAGACATCGTCATGTATCAGGATCCCGGAAAGATCGAGCCGGACACGGGCATCGGATCGAAGGGAACCGAATCGACCGAGCGGTCCCAATCCATTTGTGATGAAGGCGACTTGGATTGCGATGGTGTGGTGGATGTGGACGATCTGCTGGAACTGCTGTCACAGTATGGTGAATGCCCGGATCCGACCGATTGCAGTGGCGATCTCGATGGCGACGGTGACGTCGATGTGAACGACCTTCTGGCCCTGCTGGCCGCCTACACCACCAGTTGAACCCCTCGCTCCGGGCCCTCCTGCTAGACTCCTCGATCAATTTCATCGAGGCTTTCAGAAGTCCAGTAGGGAGAACGCCATGTCCATCCTCGTAGATGGTTCAACCAAGGTCATTTGTCAGGGTATCACGGGTACGTCGGGCGCCTTTCACACCAAGGGCTGCTTCGACTACGGCACCAAGATGGTCGGCGGCACGACGCCAGGCAAGGGCGGCACCAAGGATGCCAACGGCCTGCCCATCTTCGATACCGTTCAGGACGCGGTCGACGCCACCGGCGCAACCGCCAGCATGATCTTCGTTCCACCGCCATTTGCGGCGGATGCCATTCTCGAAGCGGCCAATGCCGGTATCGAGGTCGTCTGCTGCATAACCGAAGGCATACCCGTTCAGGACATGGTTCGTACCAAGCACATCCTGAAGGAGTTCCCCGACTGCTGTCTAATCGGACCGAATTGTCCAGGCATAATCACACCGGGCATTCGAGTTGATGGAGAAGGATCGTCGGCAACATTCCGTGATGGATGCAAGATCGGCATCATGCCGGGCTACATCCATGTTGCGGCTGCCGATGCACCATCCGGAAAGTCGGTAGGCATCATCAGCCGAAGCGGCACGCTCACCTATGAAGCAGTTTGGCAGACATCGGCCATGGGTCTGGGGCAGACCACCTGTGTCGGTATTGGCGGAGATCCCGTCAGAGGCATGGGCTTCATCGATCTTCTGGCGAAATTCGATGCGGATCCCGAGACCGACGGCGTCGTCATGATCGGCGAGATCGGCGGCACGGACGAGGCCGAAGCCGGTGTCTGGATCAAGGAGAACATGAGCAAGCCGGTTGCCGCGTTCATCGCAGGCCGAACGGCTCCAAAAGGCAAACGAATGGGCCATGCCGGGGCAATCATCGGCGGAAGCGACGACACCGCACAGGCGAAGATGGACGCACTCAAGTCCTGCGGCGTCTCCGTCTGTGAGTCACCTGCCCATCTCGGTATTCGCATGGCCGAAGCACTGGGAATCGACGTTCCGCAGGAAGTTGCCTCGTGAAACCGTGCACAACGGCAACGTTCCTCCTGTTATGCGCAGGTCTCCTATTGACTGCCTGCGTCAGTTCGGTCCCCGGTTACGAGGGTCCACGCATACAGGTGATCGTGGACAACAACACCGCGACCATCATCGCCAATCATCGATCATCAGGATGGACGCTCAATGTCGATCGAACACAGGTCGAGAACAATACGGCCAAGGTTTGGGTGACGGCGTCCAGTTCTGGCAAGGGCACTTCGTCCACTCAGGAGATCGTTCTCGATCAGGATCGATTCGACAACAAGAACTTCGCATGCTGCCAGGTCTTTGCGAAGGTCACCAGATCGGGTACGGCCCATCAGGACGACTACGTGCCAGCGGGCCTCGGTTGCAACTGAATCGAATTCAAGGCGACATGGCTGCCGCGGTCATGACGAAGGGGATCGTGGCTTCCGATTCCGCCTGAGTCTGTTCATCCCGAACTCGTACCTTCAACTGGTACTTGCCAACAGAAAGATTGGTTGGAATCGTGACCTTCTGGGCAGTGAAGTAGTCGCTTCGACGTGTTCTGGATCGGTCTGTCGCGGTCTGCCATGACTCCCGCCATACGGGTATGCCATCGCGATCCGAGTAGATCACAAGCTCCTGACTGGTCGCGGTCTCCCACTGCCCCTTGCTATCCAGACGACTGTCAAAGCCCTCCAGCTCCATGTAGAGGATGATTTCCTGCCCTGAATGGGCGATGAAGTTGTATTCATCATGCTCGCTTCGTAGCGCCC
Source organism: Phycisphaerae bacterium (assembly GCA_002716385.1). Lineage (GTDB taxonomy): Bacteria > Planctomycetota > Phycisphaerae > Phycisphaerales > SM1A02 > UBA1668. Next base: position 17,573 of record PBAX01000009.1, read on the forward strand.
ATTCATCGACATCCCCGAATCCACCGACTCTGGTCACGAGCGACTGCTGTGCCAGTCCGAAACTTGGTTTCTGCTTCAGGGAAGCCTGAAGACCCTGAATGGTTTCCGTCAGCATTTCCAGAGTCGCTTCCTGATCGTCCATTCCATGTTCCATCACCAGGAACCACTGCTGCAAGGCCACGAGTGCCACCCGCTGTTCATCAGTCAGTGATTCCACCGTCTCCGGATGGACGGTTCGATTCTTGTCCAACATCGCCAACGCAGCCATGACCGTGAGATCCCGCATTGGCGTCCTTCCCCGCCTACTTCGTTCCTGAAGTGCTCTGGCCAGTTCGTCAGCGAGACCACTGACGCTTTTCGCGGGGAGTGCTGCGGTGGCTCGGAACTGGAGACTCGAGGCCTGATCGGATATCTCACGATCATCGGTTTCAGGGATTGGATCCGATCCGGGCTCATTCCAGACGACCAGAGGAGGTGTCCCGCTCGCACTGGTCGTGCCCGTATCCATGACATGTGGATCGCCAGCGTTCATCGCCAGACTATCCAACAGATCCTGTCGAGCCCGAGCTGCGATGGCCTCGGCTTCGGAGGATTCGGACCCTGACGCGAGTTCTGATTCAGAGGAAACGGATTCGAGCGTTGGAGGGCCCACAAAGGCTTTTTCCGCCGTTTCAGGTCTGGTTTGCGACTGACATCCCGCCGTCATGAGGATCATGAGGCAGATTGCATTCAAGCCATGGAACATTCGGTAGTTCATGTGTCCTCCTGACACGTATTGGCCATCCTGGCCATAATTTGGATCGCATCGACCGTGTTCTCGGAATCAACTCCGATCAACGGGGGGCGAGCTCCCTGAGTCTATCGGCCAGTACGACCGTCAAGCCTTCAAGAGCGTGCCTTGGATCTCCAATTCCCCTTCTCAGATCCGCCTGTGTCCGAACCGCATCACGGAGCCGTGCAGCTGCTTCGGCCGGCGACATCTTCTTGGCTGCGGCCATGATTCGATCCGCGGTTCGACGGTCACCCTTTCGATCGAATATCCCGGCTTCTCGCTGAGCCTGATTGCGGGGCATGCCTTGATCAAGCAGTGAGGAGGCGGAATGCAGGCTTCTGAGAAGATCCGTCAAGGCCCAGAAGGCCGGCACATCCTGTCGATCACGGGACAATTCGAAGATCTCCCGGATGGTCTGCAGGCTGCCTTCGGGCCCATCGAGCACCACGGCGTTCTTGATCGCCCAGCCCTCTTCCTCACGCGAGGCACCGACGGCTTCCTTGACCATCCTCATGGTGATCTGCTTTTCGGAACCGGCCAGCATGGCAAGCTTTGTTAGCTCACCATCAAGACGACCCAGATCCAGACCGACCCTGTTCACGAGCAGATCGGCCGCCTGTTTTTCAATGGTGACTTCATATTCCTTCTCGCACCGTCTCAGACACCAACCGGCTGCCTGACTCTCATCCTCGACACCGACTCTGAAGACCGACATCACCTTGTCGAGATTGCCGCCTCTCCATGTCTCGGTTCTCAGCAGCAGCGTGGCGCCGTCACTCGGCGATTTGGCGTACGCCTCGAGGATCTGTCTGGCCTTGCTTCCACCTTTCGGCTTCGGGGACTCGCCATCATCACCACCCTTGGCTACAAGAAAACTGTCAGCCTTGTCCACGATGATGAGCTTGTGAACATGCAGCAGCCCGACCGATTGCAGTTCCTCGAGCACTTCGCCCGGTTGCGCATGGTCTCCATCGAAATCGAATCGATCGATTTCTCCATGGATGGATTCAAGTTTTTCAACGACCTGAGTGGTGTGATGATTTCGCAGGAAGGTGTCGCGACAGACCAGAACGACGCAGTTTTCCGAACCATCGAACTGGAACTTGGGGGATGCGGATTTGCGTGGATATGCGGCTGCGGCCATCAGGGCAGGTTACCTTCTTCGAACCCTTGATGGATGACCGGATCTTCACGGTACCATGTCGCCATGCTCGTTCTCGAGGTCATTCGCGGCGTTGATCACGGTCGGATTTTCCCCCTGCCGCCGGGCGAGCCACAGTTGCTGGGCCGTTCATCCGAGGCCTTGCCACTCACCGATCGTTCCGTCAGCCGTCGACATGCAGAACTGACGCCCGATGGCGACGACTGGTGGCTGCGAGATCTCCAGTCAGCCAACGGCATCTGGGTCAATGGCCGTAGGGTCGAGGATCGAGTCAGGCTCCGCGAAGGTGACGAGATCAGTTGCGGTCAGACGGTTCTGCGATTCACTCCCGCGGATCGACTGATAAGTGGACCAGCGGCTCGATCGGATCTGCCGGCGGAGCTTCCACCCGCGGGCACGGTGGCGATGAGCGAAAGGGACATCGAGTTGCCCCGCACCCTCGAGGCGGCGCAAGCCAGACTTCGTCTTCTCGAGACGCTCTCGAGCCTCGCGATCTCCACAACGGATTCCATGGAGATCATCGATCGCTCGATCGAGATGCTTCTGGCGCAGTTCGAACCGTCAGCCATCTTCGTTCTGAAAAGGTCGGAAGACGGAACTGATCTGGATCCGGTAGGACGCCATCGCGGTTCGCTGGAAATCTCCCATGCCGTCGTCGAGAGGGTCCAGCAAACAGGCCGCTCTCTTCTTGTGCTTGATGCGCAGGAAGACGAGCGATTCAAGGAGATGAAATCGATTCAGGATCTGGGACTCCGCTCCGTAATGGCGGTACCACTGCATATGGCTGATTCAATGTTCGGTGTCGTCGTGCTCGATCATCGCGAGGAGGCATCCGTGTGGGACGAGGAGGACATCCGTCTTCTGGCAGCTGTCGGTAAGCAGATTTCCCTTGCGATCATCAATGCCAATGTGGCGGCGGATCAGATCCGTCAGGCCCGACTCGTCAGCATGGGCGAGACGGTCGCCACCATCTCCCATGCCGTCAAGAACATCATGCAGGGCCTTCGAGGTGGCGCTGGTGCCGTTGAGCTGGCTTTGTCCAGAGGCGACATCGACATGGCTTCAGAGGCCTGGCCGATACTGGCTCGGAATCTGGACAGGATTCATGACCTGACCTTCAACATGCTGGCCTGGTCTCGTTCGGCAGCACTGGAACTGGAGTCCATTCAGATCGGGCCCATTGTCCAGGAGGTCATCGAACTACTCGGCCCGTCGTGTCGTCATCGAAAGGTCAGCATCAAGATCGATGGTCATGATGATCTCCCTCCCGTGCCGGTGGACGCCTCAGCGTTCCATCAGGCCGTCCTCAATCTCCTAACCAATGCGATCGAAGCGGTGCCAGCCAAGACAGGGCGGATTCAGGTTTCTCTCACGACCGATGATCAATGCCAATGGTTCAATTGCGTCGTCGAAGACAACGGGGATGGCGTGGCCCCAGAGCGACATATAGAGATTTTCCAGCCCTTCACCTCCACTAAGGGACAGCGTGGAACGGGACTTGGTCTAGCCGTCACCCGCAAGATCGCCCATGAACACGGTGGTGATCTGATTCTGGACCCCGCTTTCCAGACAGGGGCACGTTTCCTGCTCCGCTTGCCGATGGATCTCGATGGCGATCCCGGGGACACGGATTCGCCGGGTCCTGCAGACCGGGTTCGAAATCTGGATGAGTTCGACAGTTGATCAAATCCAGCAATACACCCCTAATACGACTGTACGCCATCCACGTCCCGGTCCTATCATGCTCATCTTCAAGGAGGCAATCGCCCACAAATAGGGCGACGCGACGACCATGATGGAATTCGCCACATCGCATCCGAACAGCCCGCTTTCACCAATGGTGCAGGCAGGGCTATCCGTTTCACCTGAGGCCAACAGAGCCGCCGCTCCAAGCATGCAGCGAACTCGCGAGATGACACTTGACGAGTTGTTGCTGGAAAACAGAGTGATCTTCCTTATCGGTGACATCAACTATTCAACCGCTTCGCGGGTGATGATGCAGATGCTCTATCTCGAAGATCAGAAGCGCAACCAGACGATCAACTTCTACATAAACTCCCATGGTGGAGCTGTGGACGACACGTTGGCCATCTATGACACCATGCGTTTCATCTCCAGCGATATCGCGACCTACTGCATCGGCCGCGCCTATTCGGGCGCAGCGTTGCTGCTCGCCGCCGGCTCAAGGGGGCATCGACACATCCTGCCCCATGCCAAGGTGATGATCCACCAGCCCTACGGCGGCGTCACAGGACAGGCCAGCGATGTCAAGATCCAGGCCGATGAGATCATCAAGTCCAAGGCGGCCTTGAATCGCATCCTGTCGGATCACACGGGACAGCCCTATGAGACCGTGGCGGCCGACAGCGAACGTGATAAGTTTTTCTCTGCCACAGAAGCCAAGGACTATGGCCTTGTCGACGTGGTTTGCGAGTTCCCTGAGGAATCGAAGTAGTCAACGTACTCTTCCGCGAGAACGGAATGGACATGTCCCAACTGATCCCAATCGTCATCGAGAAGGAAGGCCGCGGAGAGCGAGCCTACGACATCTTTTCTCGTCTTCTTCGAGATCGAATCATCTTCGTTTCCGGCCCGGTCGGAGATGAAATGGCAAACCTCGTGGTCGCCCAGCTTCTCTTTCTTGCCAATGAAGACAGCGAATCTGATATCTCGCTGTATGTGAATTCACCCGGCGGATCGGTCACAGCGGGTCTCGGCATCATCGACACGATGAACTTCGTGCAGTGTGATGTGGCCACCTACATCATTGGTCAAGCAGCGTCGATGGGCTCGCTCATCGGGTGCTCCGGCGCCAAGGGCAAGCGATGCAGCCTCCCGAACGCCAAGAATCTCATGCACCAGCCATTGCTTGGCGGCGTTCTGGAAGGTCAGGCGACCGATCTCGAGATCGAAGCCAAGGAGATGTTGAGAATCCGCGAGGTTCTCTACAACATCTACTCCAAGCAGACGGGCCGATCATTCGACCAGATCTGTCAGGACTGCGAACGCAATACATGGTTGAGCGCCGATCAGATGGCCGAGTACGGCCTGATCGATCGTGTCATCCATGAATTGCCGGCATCGTCCTGATGGAACGACTCCCAGATAGTCTGAAGGATCGACGAATCTCCGTCATTCTTCTCGCGGCTGTCGCGGTGCTTGTGTCGGGGGTCCAGTTCTCCTGCAAGAATCGCAGCCGGGCCATGAGTGCCCAGCTTCGTGATCAGGTCCATGAACTCGAGTCTGAAAATGAAACGCTCCGGCTTCGTCAGGAGGAGCTGGAGATCCAGCTAAAGACCTCGAAATCGGGCTCCGATGGTTCCAGATCGAGGGATTCTGCTGTTCCCGTGGTGACCCGCATCATGTTGGATGGAGCCAGTGGCCGGAGGACGACACCGGATGCCAGTGGTTCGAGGCCACTTGAAATCCATGTGACGGCAGTGGATGGTAGAAATCGTCCAATCCAGCTGGCCGGGTCCATACGGGTGAAGGTCACACGGATTCAGGAAGATGGCCCCCCAGTTGAACTTGCGGATATCCAACTCTCACCTGACGAGCTTCGAGATGCCTGGCGAGGGGGTCTGATCGGCGGCCCGACCTGGCTGGTGAAAGTACCTCTTGAAGAATCTGATCTGGCATCCGGTTCGGATTCTTTGAATGTGAATGTCTTCTATCGAGATCTACGGACCGGTGAATTGCTGGAATGTGGAGACGAGGTGGACATTCGCTGAATTAGACGAGTTCGATTTCGGTAGTACCATGCCTGTAATGAGTCGGACAAAAGTCACCCTGATCGTGTCTCTGATACCGCTCCTGGCATGTCTGTCAGGCTGCTATCGCCCGCTCTTTGATGCCGGCCTCCCTCGAAACCAGTTCTCGCAGCATGACGCTGCCAGAGATGGCGAGACCCCCATGGAGGGCAAGGATGCCTTCGGCAATACCCAGCCAGCACTTCGTCAGAGACTTATGACGAACTGACCGGGATGGAACACTTTGCCACGATCGTGCGGAAGATGATGGAGGTCCGATAGTGAAATTGATAGAAATCCCTTTCCCTGAAGGCTTTGCTCAAGTCAACCGGGGGGTATGTACCGATATGAAATGACGGAGAGGGAGCGCGATTGTTCCCACTTCATCTCCAACCAGTTACTGATCCGGATTCCACGTGACCCAGCACGGACGCGACACTTCAAAGGCCCCGATTTCTCGACGAACCCAGATCGTTCTGGGTAGTTTCTTCGCTGCCATGACCGCGGTCATCGTTCTTCTGGATCTGGGAACCCCAACAACCGCCACGGGCTTTCCGCTGACAAGCCTTGGAAATCTTCAGGACAGGCCTGCTGAAGACCCAGTCTTCATGCTCGAAAACTCCTTGGATCGAGATCGCTGGAGGGGAATCGTGATTCATCATCTGGGTGAACCCTTCGGTACCGCCGAGTCGGTTCATCGCCGGCACCTCGGGTGGGGATATCAGGGACTTGGTTATCACTTCCTCATCGGCAACGGAAACGGTCTGGCTGATGGCGAGGTCCATGTCGGTTATCGATGGAATCAACAGCTTCCAGGCGCTCACGTCGTGGGCGAATCCGGCCAGTACCACAACGAGAGATCGATTGGAATCTGTCTGGTTGGCAATGGCCAGAGAAGAGGGTTCACCGATCGACAGATTCGCCATCTGACTCGATTGGTCCAGAGACTCCAGCAGGAACTTCGTATTCCAGCCGATCAAGTACAGCTCCACTCTAGTGTGGCAACAGGCCAATCAAGCCCGGGCCGCTTCTTCCCAGTGGCCGATTTCCGCGAGCAACTCCTGAACATTCAGGACTGAACCGCTCCTTAACACTTGAAAACAAGCATTCAGGCCCGATCAATGGAATTGAGATCCCATCGGGCCTTTTTAGATCCGGGGCTTCAGATCTTTCGAGGCATGCTCCCATGCTGTTGATTGAGGCATACGTCATCGTGAGGTAGATTAAAGGGTCTGGAGCGGGCATCCCAAACTGCCCCTTTCGTTGTGTAGACGGATTGCAAGGGGGGCATTTCCCTATTCCCCGGGACTGCTGGTGGGCTGAATCAACAATGAGCATGCCTCGTTCAATCAAGAACTTCACCGTGCTCGCCCATCTGGGTGACGGCGCCCGATCCAGTATCTACGCCGTTCAGGACAACAAAACCAAGCAGGTTTGGGCGCTGAAGCATGTTCTCCGGGTCACGGAGAAGGACGATCGCTTCATCCAACAGACGGAAGAGGAATACGCGATTGGTTCCAAGCTGGATCATCCCAGCATCCGTCGTCTCGAACGGCTGATCAAGACCCGCAAGTTCCTCAAGACCACATCCGTGTCCCTGATCATGGAGCTTGTAGACGCCACCACCTTGGACAAGCGAATTCCCAAGAACTACGGCGATATCGTTCGAATCTTCCATCAGGTCGCACAAGGTCTGGTTCACATGCATGGTCGTGGTTTCGTTCATGCGGACATGAAGCCCACCAATGTTCTGGTTCTCGAGGACCTGAGTGTCCGGATCATCGATCTTGGTCAGGCCTGTTCCATCGGAACGGTCAAGCCAAGAATCCAGGGGACGCCCGGCTACATTGCTCCGGAGCAGGCCCGTCGTGGAGAAATCACACCACAGACGGATATCTACAACCTCGGCGCCATGATGTACTGGGTACTCGTTCGGGATGTCATACCAACGGCGTTGCCACCATCGAGTGGCGAAGGTGCCGACGCGGCCAGTGTTCGCGAGGACCACGAGATCAAGTTGCCCACCCCACCTCACGAACAGAATCCACTCATCCATCCACTGCTTTCCCAGCAGATCATGGATTGCATCCAGTTGGATCCCAAGGATCGACCGGAATCGATGGATGTCGTGGCCAATCGGCTCGAGATGATTCAACAGGTCCTCCGATGTCCGGCTTGACCCGTCGAGCAACGACCATTGTCTGTGTTCGCCGCAATGACGAGGTCGCCATGGCTGGGGACGGTCAGGTCACGCTTGGTGACACGATCGCAAAGGCTAATGCCGTCAAGGTCAGGAAGATCGATGGACTGGGTGCTCATAACGCCGGTGTCCTGGCGGGATTTGCGGGCGGTGCGGCCGATGGCTTCGCACTTCTGGAGCGGTTCGAGGCGACACTCAAGGCGACGCCCACCAATCTCATGAAGGCTTCCATAGATCTTGCCAGACAATGGCGAACTGATCGCGCCTTGCGACGATTGGAGGCGCTCATGATCGTGGCCGACCGTGATGTGACCTTGATGCTTTCTGGACAGGGAGACGTCATCGAGCCGGCCGATGGGATCTGCACCATTGGTTCCGGCGGAACAGCTGCTCTGGCGGCAGCTCGCGCGTTGTTGAGCCGAACCGATTTGATTTCGAGCGAGATCTGCAAGGCCTCGCTCGAGATTGCCGCTGATATCTGCATCTACACCAACCATTCGGTGGTTCTGGAAACCCTGTGATCGGCATTCACCCGACCTTTACAGGGACTCGGGCAGCTCTGCCGATGTCAGGTGTATGCCGGGCATACTGACCAGAATCATTCGAGGTGGGCGTGGGATGCCTCCAGCACCCGCAGGAGCCGTTCTAAGGGTTCTGCGGCAAGCCGTGAGGAGTGACGTCCGCGTAATCCGCTGGTGCGACGACGGGACGCCTGAAACCTTGTCCACGACGTTGCTGGCCGTTGAACGCACGGGACTTGTCATTACTCGTCCCGAAGGCACCAATAGAATTCGACCCGGCGAGCCACTGGAGATCGTCCTTCAGGGGGGCGGAGGCCGCTTTCGCGGGCGTGCTCGTTGTCTTGGACTCAGTGAACGGCCAAGTGGCGGCAGCCGGCCCATTCCCACAATCCGGCTGAGTCTGCCCAATCGGCTGCAGGGCGGCGAACGACGACAGAGCCATCGAGTGAGCGTCGGCTTCGACTTGGCACCCACGGGGCAGCTTCGGGATCCTGAGACCGGGAGCCTCTGGCTTGCGGACATCATCGACATCAGCATGGAGGGGATGCAGTTGAGGTCGCGGGATGATTCACCATCCATCCAGCCGGGCGACATCCTCTGGCTGGAGACGGAATTGCCAAGTCCAGTTGGCCTGCTGGACCGTCCGGTCCGAATCATGAATGTCCGCAAGGATGGCCGCAGTGACCGTCATCTCCTTGGGGTCGTCTTGATCGAGCCTGTGGAAGAACTGGCCGAGTTCATTCGCAAAGCGGAGATTCGCCGGGCAGCTCGTCTGAGAGCCTCCTAGCAGGAATCGGTACCCTGCCAACATGAAACCAGATGATCACGTCTGCCTCTGCTTCCACGTCTCTCTTCGCAAGCTCCGTGCGTATCTTGCGAGAGAGAAACCTCGAGTTCCATCGCAGCTTTCGGAATGTCTGGGAGCAGGCACCGGGTGCCAGTGGTGTGTTCCATTCCTGAAGAAGCTTCATCGGCAATGGTCCGAAGGCGAGGAGCCTGAATTGCCGGTTTCTCCAGAGTCGTATGCGAAGAGGCGTCAGGCGTACCGTCAACGATCCGAGTCGGACCCTGATTGATCGGATGCATAGACTCGACAGGCTTTCCCGATTTCTGGAGCCGCCCCATCTCCGCTCACACGGACCCGATGGGTTGGGCCACCGGACCACTTGAGAGTGATCCACCACTCATCCCCAGTACATACCCATTCCAGAATTTGCCCCTGCTCCAGCCTTCGCACATGGCCGCGGTCGTTGGAAACCGGACCCTCGTATTCCAGATAGGCGGCCCTGTGGTCTTTCAGCCGGGTCGCGAGCAGGTACCCACCCTTTTCAAGCGTGTTCAGAGGTGTTTCCAGCCGGATAGAGACCAGTTGTCCAGCCTGGCAGTCGGCCCATTCAAGCATCCAATCGACGTGTGAACTGCCGTCAGGAAGATCATGCTGGAGTTGGACTGTTCTCTTCATGGATCTCTGGAAACCTTCTGCCTCAGCCTTGTCCTGATTGTCTGAAGAGCCACCACACTCATCGTATGATGAACGGCATGAAGCGTATCAACATGATTGTCGTGGTTTTGGGAGCCCTTGGCCTCCTTGCCGTCTCTGGTTGCAACAATCGAGTGCCTGCCGAATCTTTGGCGAAGAGGGCTCATTTCAACTATTGGGCCGGCAACTGGTCAATAGCCCAGGAACAGTATGCACAGCTCGTGGATCGCGTCCCTGACAACTGGAAGTACCAGTTCCATCTGGGTTCAGCGGCACTCCACAACGACGATCTGGACATTGCCAGAAGCAGTCTTTCGATTGCCGAGACGTTGCGTCCTCAGGATGGTCGTATCGCATCGGAGCTCGCCGAAACGATGTATCGCCAGGATGACCGCGATGCGCTCTTCACCTTCCTGGTCGATCGAGCAGAATCCACACAACGCTCGGATGACTGGTTGATGCTGGCAAGATACAGCTTGGATCTCGATGATCCTGATATGGCTCGTCTGGCTATTCAGGAAGCGCTTGTACTGGACGTCTCCGATTCGGCCGAACCCTACATCGTCTCGGCCCAGCTTTCCGAGAGAGTCGGTGACATCGATGGGGCACTCAAGTCGCTCAAGATCGCCTGGACACTCGAGCCTGACAACGAGAAGGTGCAGACGATGATTCGTGATCTCGGTGAAGTCCCGGGCCCAACGATGCTTGGTTCGGTAGAGATGGGCGGGTGAACACCACTTCGCCGCTACCCCTCCTGCAGTGGATCGAGCCACTAAATGATTTGGCACGTCTACGTATTCTCCGAACACTCGAGGCGAATGAGCTTGGCGTGGGGGAGCTTGCGGCTGTCCTGCAACTTCCCCAGTCGACGGTTTCTAGACATCTGAAACGCCTACTGGAGGCAGGTTGGATTGTCCGTCGAAGTGTCGGGACATCCGCCCTCTACCGATTGGCCAGTGCCACCCTAGACGATTCTGCCCGCACTCTCTGGTCGCTGGCGGAGTCCGCGATCTCGGAGATACCAGCCTGTCTGGAGGATGAACAACGCGTACAGGAGGTCATTTCCAGACGACATGTGGACAGCCGTCGCTTCTTTGGTGACCTTGGAGGCGAGTGGACCGATCTTCGGGAGACGCTTTTCGGTCAATCTCTGAACATGCGGCCACTGCTGGCTTTTCTTGATTCCGACTGGACCGTGGCTGACCTTGGTTGTGGTACCGGACAGATGGCCGGCGAACTGGCCAACTGGGTTCGGAGGGTTGAGGCCGTCGATCGTGAGGAGGCCATGCTCGAGGCGGCTCGCAAGAGACTGCTTGGTGTTGACAACATCGGTTTCCATCGAGCAGACGCCTGCCAACTGCCATTCGATGATGATTACTTCGACGCAACCATCCTCTCGTTAATACTCCACCATCTGGAGGATCCTTCAATGGCCTTGAGAGAAGCCAGCAGGATCACTGCGGGTCCCATCATGGTCTTGGACATGATGAGCCATGATCGCAAGGATTACCGTGACACGATGGGTCATCTGCATCTTGGCTTTTCTAACGATGATCTCGAGGCCATCGCGAAGACATCTGGGCTGCATGTCCAGAAATACGTGCCGTTGCCACCGGACCCCGCATCGTCGGGTCCACCGGTATTCGTTGCCAGATTGATTGTCGGTTAGGTACCGGTGTTGATCAGGGCTCGATGAGCGGGACCAGTTCGATTTCCTCTTTGTTCTCGACTGGTTGAACAGACTCGATTACTTCCACAGGAACCTCCTTCAACTCGATCCCCTTGTCTGCGGGTTCGAGTGGAGGCAATTCGATGTCAACCTCAGGCAGCCAGACTCTCGTGAGGATGTCCAGAAAGACGAGATCCTGATTGGCCCGCGACATGGCATTGAGACCTTCACGGATCAGCTCTGGACGATCCAGTTGATGACCAAGGTAGGCCAGAAGAAAACCGAAGTCGTCCAGATCCTGATCTTCGTCGATTCGAGCCTGACAGAAATCGATGGCATCTTCCAGATCCTCCATCCTGGGCAGCAAGGAGGGGTCATAGACGACATCGATCATCTCGGGCTGGAAGCCCAGCAGACTCTTGAGTGTCAAGGCCGCCGTCAGGTTCAAACCAGCCCCAATCTGGCTGTGGGCAAGACCCGCGGTTGCCAGTGGATGTCCTGGAGTGAATCGAAGGGCTCGGCCGAATCTCTTTTCCGCCCAGAAGTACTCACCGGATTTGAGCTTGTTCTGGCCAGCGAGCATGAGCTCGTCAAAGCGTGTCCGGTTGCCGGATGCAAGTGAGTCGACCCGTTCTCCGTGACGAAGAACCAGTCCCACATCATCGAAATTGAGTGGATTCGTGTCCTCATCCGAGTTGCTGTCATCTATCTGACCGGGAATACGCTCCTCGGGCTTCGGAGGAATCGGAAGATCCGGACCTGATTCGAGTTCCTGATCCATCTCTTCATCAAGCGATTCGATTTCAGCCATTCGATCCAGTCGAGGTTGAATCTGGTACTGGGAGATACCCCGCTGGATCTGGCCGTAGTCCTGTTCGAATTCGCCGACGAGATCCTTGGGTGGATTCGGGTTGAGTTCCTTGTAGCGTTGCGCCATCTTCTCGACGATCGATTCGACCTGCGGGGATCTGCTGGGATCCTGCTTTTCAGCCATGCGATTCGTGATTCGCTTGCTTTCCATCAGATTCGGAGGGAAGCGAGTCTCATAAGGCCTGCCTGGTTTGAACTCGAGACTCCTGCCTTCACTGACATCCTCCTTTGAACGGAGGACGTCGTAATTGGTGAGGCCGACATCGGAAGCGTTCGTGCCAGGGAAAATAGCACCGAGTCCGACGAGATTGGAGGCGGTGTACTGGATCATCTGCTGGTTCGCTGCGATACCCGATCCCACTGGCTGTGGTTCCAGCTTGAGTTCACGGTTGGTCAGATCTTGACGCATCAATTCACCACGCCGCGTATCACGCAGAAACGGGCTTCCGCCACCAATGGTGTATTGCCATGGCATGTTGAAATCATCGGGTGTCGTTGCCCCGGCGGATTGAAGGACGTTGCCGGGTTGGCTTGCGGGGATATAACGGTTGCTGATCTGATTGAGCTTGTCCAACGAGTCCAGATCCGATCCAAATGAAACCCGATTCTTGGCATCACCGAAGTTCTTGTTGAAGAACGGGCTGTTGATTCCTGATGTGCTGAATCCGTTGCTGTCTCTGGAGAAGTATCGCGCCGAAACACCGCCTCCAAGCCCTCCCCCGATACCGCCGTAACCGCCCCCCATCATTTCGCCTTCCAGAGTTCCAGCCTGCTGCCAGTACCAGGGATTGCTGCCGACGCCACCACCGGCTTCGGAGAAGGCTCCGGGATCGGCGAAATTCTGCTTTGAAAAATCGGCATTGGTCGAGAGTCTTGTCGCGATATTCGGATTGACGAGCCCTCTGGCCGACTGTCCAGGCGCAACATCACCTGGTCTGGTCGGTTCATTCCTCGAGCCACGTGTATTCAGGCCACCATCCAGAGCGTGCCCATCCCCCAATGCATTCTGGGCAATGGCTGATGTGGTGGGCAGAAGGGTCAGCGTGAGGATGGCCAGACTGAGATAACGCATTGGCAAATGCTCCGATCGGTTCGAGATGAAAGCCATCATCGAACAGTCTCATGGTATCTCTCATCGGATCAGATGGACCCCAATTGTGAGAGGAATACCGCGTTTCGCAGTGTTTCAGGCTGCTTTTTGATTCATCAGGCCTATATCCAAGCAGCTTGCTACCATCCCCCCCCGTGGCCACTTCAACAAAATATATCACGACACCGATCTACTACGTCAATGACCGCCCCCATATCGGTCATGTGTACACCACGACCATTTGCGATACGTGGGCGCGATTCCAAAGGCTCTCGGGCCATGATGTCTTCTTCCTGACTGGTACGGACGAGCATGGTCAAAAGGTCGAGCAGTCCGCTGAAGCGCGCGGTGTGAGCCCACAGATGCTGGCGGATGAGAACTCCGCTGAGTTCCGCAACATCATGGGCATGTTCAATCTGACGAATGACGAATTCATTCGAACGACGGACCCAAGGCATGAGCAACAGGTGCAGGCACTTGTGCAACGACTCATGGATTCCGGGGATGTGTATCTAGGCACTTTCGAAGGCTGGTATGACGCAGGTCAGGAAGAGTACTACACGGAGACCAAGGCTCGTGAGGTCGACTTCAATTCTCCCATATCCGGCAAACCTCTGGAACGTGCCAGTGAGGAGAACTACTACTTCAAGCTGAGTGCCTATGAAGAACGTCTTCGTGCAATGTTCGAGGAGAACCCTGGAATCGTACGGCCGGATGCACGACGGAACGAGGTGCTTGGGCGTTTGCGAGAGGGGCTCCAGGACGTTCCGATCAGTCGAACCAACTTCGCCTGGGGCATAGGTGTTCCCGGCGCGCCTGAGCACGTGATCTACGTTTGGATCGACGCATTGTTCAACTACATCACGGCTCTTGGACTGGCGGATGAGAATTCGGATTGGCATACCGCCCGGAAGGACTACTGGTCAGCGGATATTCAGGTCATAGGCAAGGAAATACTCTGGTTCCATGCAGTCATCTGGCCGGCACTGCTGATGGCGTTGGAACTTCCACTCCCATCCTGCATCTATGCACATTCATTCTGGATCAGCGAAGGCCAGAAGATGTCCAAGTCACTTGGCAACTTCATTGATCTCGAGCAACTTCAGGGATACATGGAGAGGTATGGAAGCGATGCGCTTCGCTACTTCCTCTGTACTCAGGGACCGCTTGGTGCGACAGACGCCGATTTTTCACGCAGCCAGTTCCATGAAACCTATACGACCGACCTCGTCAACACGCTTGGAAACTGTGCCAGTCGGACCTCCGCCATGATCGGGAAGTATTGTGATGGCCTCTGTCCATCGGATACCGGCGAGTGCGCAGGCGGCGGTGTTGAATGGCCGGAATTCACGGCGTCCCAGGTCGAAGCGTCAATCGATGCGATGGATCGTTTCGACCTTTCCGGTTCGATCGCCGCGGCGATGGGCATCGTCAGACGAGTCGATGCCTTCATCAACGAAACGGCGCCATTCAAGTTGGCCAAGGATCCGGAGGCCGCCGACCAGGTCGGCAACATTCTCTACCGATGCGCTGAGGCCATCAGGATTGCTTCATGTCTCCTCGAGTCGACCATGCCCGAGAGGATTGGGGAATTGCGCGAGGCCTGGAATCTCGGTGAACCCAGCGGAGATCTTCGCAGTGAATGCCAGTGGGGAAGATTGGCTGCTGGAACCACCATCAACAAGGTGGCCTTGTTCCCGAGAGTCGAACTCGACTAGGAATCTCGATGTCCCGTCGATACCGCCGATAGGACATTCATGGGTTTGATCAATGGATTCATTCAGGCATCCGCGGTGCTGGCCTCCCAGGCCCAGCAGGTGGCTGGACGTCTCCGCAGCCGTCGTCAGGCAGATCAGGAAGACCAGGTGCCCGCGGACCGCATCAGACCCAGAGTCGACGGGGTGGAGCTCTCAGAGGCGGTCCAGGAGCTCCCTGACAACCGTTCAGAGCAGTCTCGTCATGAACATCAGCAAAGAGAGGCTGATGGCCATCCTCGCGGAGTTCGAAAGGTGGATCTGAGGATCTGATCGAATCGTTCTTCAGGATGCCTCATGACTGTCATATGCCAGTCGAGCGAGGACGGTTTCACCACCCCATACTCGTTGTCCAACCTCCACCTGAATCTCAGCATCTTCAGGGTCAGGGAGGATCAACTCCGTACTCGAACCAAATTTGATCATGCCATAGACCGCCCCAGCCTCTGATCGATCGTCCAGCCTGACTGGGCAGACGATTCTTCTGGCAATGAGACCGGCAATCTGTCGCACACCGATCACCTTCTGGTCATCCCGTCGAAGCATGATCAGATTGTGCTCATTCTCCATGTGGCATCGATCGGAACGAGCATCGTGGTGACGGCCTGGTACATGGCGGTTGAGCGTCACGACACCATTACATGGCCATCGATTGACATGTACATCAAGAACGCTCAGGAAGATTCGAATGACGACACCTGGTGCATCGAGATCCGGATGATGATCATGTTTCTCGATGCTCGAGATCACCCCGTCGGCAGGACTGACCATCTGATCTTGGGTCCAGTCTGCAGGTAACTGTCGGCGTGGATCGCGGAAGAAGGCATAGACAGCAAGCAACAGGATGCCCAGAGGAATCAGGATGGCCAGAGTGACGGCCAGCGGCGGTTGAAGAAACAGCGTGACACCAGCAGCGGCACCGAATATTCCGGTAGCCGTTCCCCATTCGCGTATGCCGTGATGAGTGAGTTGGATAGCGAGTCTCTCGCGTGGTTACGTCTATTCGGAGGCTCGACCGATGAAGAAGCCCACACCAGCAGCAATCAAGGCACCGCCAACGAGCCCACCGGTCCAGACCCATAGGCTGCCGGCAATGGTGGTTGTCAAGGCCGAGGCACCACCCTCCAGTTCGGATGCGAGGATGATCAGGATGATGATCATGGCCACCAATGCGCCGATGCAGAGCCCTACACCAAGGCCTGAGCTGGGCATATCCACGGTCTCTTCCATCATGACGGCGGGTGCTTGTGCGATGCCGGCAGCTGCTGCCGGTGCTTCCCCCGCTTCCGGGGTGTTGACAGCTTCAAACAGACCAGAGGAGTTCTCGGGAAGATCGAATTCTTCCTCTCCGGAATAGACCTCCTCGAGCAATTCCGCTCCAAGTGAGGTGTCATCCGATTCTCTGGTGAGATCGAGAAGCCCACTTCCTGAGCCGACGGATTCCAGTGTCAGGTCCTCATCGAGTTCGTTGCCAAGCTGCGTTTCACCTGCATCCCCTGTGGTCTCAAAGGCTGAGATGCCGGAGCCGGAGCCGCTGAGTTCAACAGCCATTCCCGTATCCGCGGGTTCGATTGGGGAAGGTGAACTTGGTGGCGGCGAGGGGATGCCGGTTGAGGAGCTGCTCAGTGACATCGCGTCACCAGTACTGGAGAGGTCCATTGGCGCCAATGAAGAGCCATCGAGATCAAATCCTGAACTCTCACCACCGCCCATGTTCAGGCCGGTATTCGAACCATCACTGGAAGAATCATTCAGATCCAGTTCGACGGCACCCGAATCATCGGGGCTTGCCAGAAGATCGATCTGTTCCACTTTGAAGATCAGGTTGTCGCCATCGCGAAACTCCTGAATCTGGCCAGAGGAGACCATGTCATTGACCTCACCCTCGCTCTTACCAAGTATTTGGCAGACTTCTTCAATCGTGTAGAACATCTTGGACATGGCACGGGCTCCTGAGCGTGGTTCCTCACCACATGAGGGTGAAAATCCGGAAAGTTGAACCTAGGAGAGTATCCGGTCAGAGACGGGTGAGCAATGTCACGGGCGGTATGGCTGCCCATCGAAATGGGATTCGGCAACCATTTTCAGGATCCAGTTGTCTTGGGGTCGACCCTGACAAGGATGTAGGCCATCACACCAAAGCAGACGAGGGGTCCAAGCACGCCGAAACACATGGATATCCAGGGTGCGGAACCAAGGGAAACGGGCGAATAAAGCCCGAATCCCGGGGACATCCCGGTGCTCCGTGGGTACTCGGGGTCCAGCTGGACTGTCAGGATCGGGGCCCCTTCCAGATTTGTCCCCCACTCCGTGAACCAAAGGTTCAAGCCCGCGGCAAGACAGAGCAGCAGGAGCAAAGCGACAAATTTGGCAGGGCCAGGCATCGAGAACGGATTTTAGTGCATTCAGGCGAAGCCCACTCAATCAAGGGGAATAAGCTCCTCGGCTGACCCGACACCGTTAAAAGTCGAACGAAGCCTCTGGAGGATGAGATTGAGCCGCTGTGAAACTCTTGACTCCGAGCAGCCCAGGACCATGCCGATTTCCCTCATGGTCATGTCTTCGTAGTAGTACAGCACGACAATCAGTTGGTCTCTGGATTCCAGTTCACGAGTAAGCCAGCGTCTGAGATCAGATCTTCCAATGTCATGAAGCGGGCTGCTGGAAGGATTGTTATCGGTCAGACTGCTTAATTCAGACGATTCGTTGTCATCCCCTCCATTATTCATCATGACGGTGCTGAAGGTGACCATGGCCGGAGGCCTCGATGCCGAGATGCAGGCCAACGCATCCTCGAGTGAAAGGTCAAGAAGCCCAACAAGCTCGCTGGTATCCGGCGAACGCCCGTGAGTGATACGAAATCGATCCCTTGCCGCATTGAGCATTCTGGACCGTTGACGAGCTTGTCGAGGAATATGGTCCTGCTCTCGGAGCCAATCACGCATGGCACCGACGATGCGAAGTGAACTGAATGTCTCGAAGCGGATGCCTCTTTCCGGCTGAAACCTCTCTATGCATCGGACAAGGCCCAGATACCCCTGTTGGATGAGATCGTCGATATCGACGGATGGTGGCAGCGAGGTCCGAAAACGTTCAGCGATCATCCTGACATGTCTTTCCATGTAGTGAGCAATCAGAATGTCTCGGAGATAGATGGTGGGCTCTTCCTTGTATCTGGCCCACGTATCCATGATGTACTGAGACTCCGGCGATCGGCGGGTTTTTCGTCCGCTCGTCATTTGGACCTGTTCGACGTCTCTTCCATGTCGAGCAGGCGTTTTTTGGGCGATTGATGGCCCAGAGCCCATCGCTGCTGGGCGATGGATTCCCTTATTCGTGATGGTTTTCATGCGTGCACCGTCCCTGGCAAGGTCAACTCTTCTCCGTGGGATGCCGTCCATGGCACAGCCCAACCAATACTCATCGGCAACTTGGCGATTTTTCACCAATGACGGTGGAGCTTCCTTCAATTGAGTTGTCAGACCCTCAGATGGGGGGTGTCACAGGCGTTCACTGGGTCAAATAGGGAATGGCGAACTGAACGAAGAGGGCCACCAGCACCCCTAGGGCGACGACACCACAGACTATCTGGGCGGTCATGACCCCCACCTGCCACCAGTAGGACTTCAAGGTGGGCAGCCGAATGGCCTTGTAGGTCACTGCGAGACCGAAGGCCAGAGGTAGAAGTAACAGGTACCACCACTGATGAAACACGTTCATGGGCTCGAGAAAAGGGATCCAGGCAAGCAGGTTCACTGGTCATCACTCCTTCGATGCGGGTGATCCATCCGGTTTGGGGGATAGAACGCATCCAGAATCACTACCAGATTCATCAGACCGCCCAGTGTTATGAACAGCATGGCGAGCCAGTTGACATTGGCAAGTCCGACGCGATGTATGCGGATGTCCATAGGCTGATTCTGAATGAACGCCTGATTGAGAAAGTCAGCAACGAACGCAATCGGACCGTTGAAGGCCTGCCCTACGAACCAGATGCGATCCTGTTTCATGTCCACCGCATCAAGCCCACCTATCAGCAGCCCCGAGAAGAAAAGAAACAGAATTCCAAACATGATGAGGAGTCCTCTCCGTCGTTGACCGAGAAGCATGTGTCCAAGGCCTGGAAAGATCCAAGCCATGAGTGCAGCCATCGGGTAGCAGCTCCTCGGGTTTTCACCGGCTGCCAACTGATCATGTTTGCGTGGTCGGGTCATGCGGGTCGTCCGGAAAATTCGGCCTCAACGGCCATGATACGTGGTTCTTCCTCGCGACCTGAACAGATCGGGCTGAAGTTTCGTACCACCAGAACCGAATACGCATCGTAGCGGGAGGCGCCATTTGGGTGTCTTAACTAACCGGAGCGAAAGGTCTGGCCAAGATGAAAGATCGAAGTCGAGCGTCTGAGGACAGCAAGAAA
This sequence comes from Phycisphaerae bacterium, assembly GCA_002716385.1. Lineage (GTDB taxonomy): Bacteria > Planctomycetota > Phycisphaerae > Phycisphaerales > SM1A02 > UBA1668. The sequence goes on from PBAX01000009.1 coordinate 37,257, forward strand.
ACAGAGGTTGTCGATCGAAGAAGTGGATTGGATCGTCGAGATGACCCCCACCACTCCACCTCCCTAACCAATCTTGAACGGCGGCGTGGCCCAGGCCGGCGTAGGAGCGATTTTCTACGGTCGGCTGAAGAGGGTGAGATGACTGGCGAGCAGTTCATGTTTGTTCAGGCGATCGATGCCTTCAAACGTGCCAATGGCAAGAGTTTCCCCACATGGACCGACGTTCTGGAGGTCATCAGACGATTGGGATACCGGAAAACCATGCCGAGTGAGCTGCAGCTGGGTTCCAAAGTCGAGGATTGGACTGAAAGAGCCAATTCACCAACAGGGCTGGATCAGGCAGAGGATGCGGCTTGATCAGCCGTTTTCGGTGAACCAATCGGCGTTGATCTGGATGTACTTCTGCCATTCCTCCGGCAGATCCTCTTCCGGGAATATCGCCTGAACGGGGCATTCATCGACGCATAGACCACAGTCGATACAGGTCTCTGGATCGATGTACAACATCTCGAATCCCTCGTAGGTGTCCTCATCCTTCGTTGGATGAATGCAATCCACGGGACAGACATCGACACAGGCGGTGTCCTTGGTTCCGATGCAGGGTTCGGCAATGATGTGTGTCATGAGTCCTGACTCACTGTTTCAGCAATATTCTCAACGGGTCATTTTAGGGCAAAGCATCCAATCGGCCAATATGGGAAACATCGGCAACTCTTAAATTACTTCATTGACGATTCATCAGCGTCTTGCAGCCAAAAATGCCAGAAGGCCGACTTTTCAGTCGACCTTCTGACGAATTTCGAACGGAAACCCGTCCTTGCTCCTGAGCGTTCCACGATCCTGGAGCACTTGGTCCGGAGAGCTCGAGGCTCAACGGCGGCGGCGAGTTGCCTTCTTACGAGTGGCCTTCTTGCGAGTGGCCTTCTTACGAGTGGCCTTCTTGCGAGTTGCCTTCTTACGTGTGGCCTTCTTGCGAGTGGCCTTCTTGCGAG
>PBAX01000010.1 GCA_002716385.1 Phycisphaerae bacterium
ATCGCCAACGGCGACAGTCAGGATGCCGACGGAAACGGTGTTCCGGATGAATGCGACGACTCGGATTGCTACGGAGACATCAACGGTGATGGTGGCATCACGGTCGATGACCTTCTCTTCCTTCTGGGTGAGTTCGGTCAGAATTGCTCCGGTGGATGCGATTCCGACATCAACGAAGATGGCGAAGTGGACGTGAACGACCTCCTCGAACTTCTCGGGGTGTTCGGCAACGATTGCTGAGTCAGGTCAACGACTTGCATCAACAGAACACCTGGCCCCATTCGGGGCCAGGTGTTTTTCATGAGACTGGTCCGAATCCACCACCACCCGGTGTTTCAAGATGGAAGACGTCGCCCGCCGCGACCTGGATGGTGCACCGGGCTGACAGTGGCTCCATTTCTCCATCTGCCCTGATGAGGAACTGGGAACCCGTGGAGCCAGCAGCCCCCCCGGCAAGTCCGAATGGTGGCTGAGAACGTCTTCCAGCAAGGAGAGTCAAAGTCATGTCCTGTAGAAAACGTATCTGCCGTATCACACCCTCTCCTCCTCGCCAACGACCATTACCACCGGATCCGGCACGCACAGCGAAGCGATCGAGTCTGACGGGGAATCTGCTTTCCAGGATCTCCGGATCAGTCAATCGCGAGTTCGTCATGTGCGAATGCACGGCATCAGCACCATGGAAACCATCCCCGGCCCCGACTCCCCCGCAGACCGTCTCGTAGTACTGATACTCGTTGTTCCCGAAGGTGAGGTTGTTCATCGTGCCCTGCGATGCGGCCTGGACACCAAGTGCCGCCAGCAGGGTGTCAGCGACACATTGGCTGGTCTCGACATTACCTGCGACGACAGCAGATGGCGACCGTGGATTGAGAAGTGAATCCGACGGTATCTCGATTCGGATCGGTCGCAGGCAGCCTGCGTTCAAGGGAATATCATCGTCGATCAGACAACGAAGCACATACAGAATGACTGCTCGGGTTATCGCCGGAGGGGCATTGAAGTTCAAGGGCACCTGCTTGCTGGTTCCGCCAAAGTCGAACACGAAGGAGTCGCCATCCAGCCTCGTTGCGACACGGATCGTGCTGCCATGATCCATGTTGGCTTCACAGGATCCCTCCCTGAGCGTCGGGAGCAATCGCCTCACGCATGCTTCGCCAGCATCGATGACCGCCTCCATGCAATCGACGATCATCCCAATACCGTGAGTCGCCACCAGCCGGGTGAGTTCCTCGACCCCGCGGGCATTCGCGGCCATCTGAGCTCTCAGGTCCGCGATGTTCTGGTCAGGATTCCTCGATGGATGCTGAATCGACGTGAAGAGATCGCGGATCAGTGGCTCATTCATTCGTCCGTCATGGACGATTCTGACCGGACTGATGATCGCACCCTCATCTTCAAGTGTTCGAGAATCCGCCGGCATGGAGCCAGGTGTGAGTCCGCCCACATCCGCATGATGTCCCCGACTTGCGACAAAGAAGGCCAGTTTCTGTCCATCATCCACGAACACCGGTGTGACGAGCGTTAGATCAGGAAGATGAGTCCCTCCGTGATATGGATCATTGAGCAGCCAGGCATCTCCCGGGCGTAGATCATGGGCATGCCCATCGATCACTGCCATGACGCTGTGATCCATTGATCCCAGATGAACCGGGACATGCGGACCGTTCGCGACCAGCTGGCCATCGGCGGTGAAGATCGCACAGGAGAAATCCAGGCGTTCCTTGATATTCACGGAGTGTGCCGTCTGCCGCAACGTGACCCCCATCTCCTCGGCTATGGACATGAATCGATGGCTGAAGATCTCCAGTGAAACGGGATCCTCCCCGTATGCCCTCGTGACGGGCGCGCTGGATACGTGCTCAAGGAGAAGATCGCCTTGAGGTGTGCCACTCAGATTCCAACCGGGTTCCAGAATCGTCGTGGAACCATCCTCGGCAATGATGGCAGGTCCCTGAATGCGAGTTTCCGAATCGATGGCTGAACGGTGCCATACATCCACTTCCATTCTGCTGCCCCGAAACCAGGCATTGGTTCGACGCAGTGGGATGCCGGACACCGCCTCCGAATCACAAGACAGGACAGGAACGGCTTCACGAACCTCCACCTCGACCTCGACCATGTCCACCATGAGTGGAGAGTCAGCTGGCAGATGGAAGCCATACCTCTCATGGGCCTTCTCCAGGAACGATGTACGCATGACGCCAGGCTCGGCCTGTTCAACGGAGAGGCTTCCATCCCAGCCGGCCACCTGAAGATGGAGACGTCTCCGTATTCCAAGCTTGTCTCGTGCGACGCCTCTTTCGGACATTTGATGTACGAGATCTTTCTCGAGATCATCAATCACCGCTCGGTAGGCATGCTCGCCATCGACTGGACAGCCAACGGTGCGTTCGCTGGACAGACGGGGTGAAGCCAATCCCATGCCAAGTGCGGACAGCACCCCGGCTTGTGGATGAATGATGATCCGCTGAATGCCGAGGGTTTCTGCGACCAGACATGCCGTCTGACCTCCCGCCCCACCGAATGCGATCATCGTGACACCCTCGACCGACCGACCCTTCTCGATGGAAATCCGCCTGACAGCCGAGGCCATGTGCTCGACGGCGATCTTCAGGCAGCCTTCAGCAATCTCTTCGAGGCTCATCTTGGCATGAGAATGCATGGAATCACTGATCCGCTGGAACACCTCGCGGGAGGCGTTGATGTCGGCAGGCTCGGTTCGAGAGGATCCGAATACGGAAGGAAGCAAATCCGAATCGAGCCTGCCCAGCACCATCTGGCAGTCCGTCAATGTGGCTGGTCCCCCCATTCGATAGCAGGCGGGACCGGGATTTGCGCCGGCACTTCCAGGTCCGACGCGCAAACGCTGGCCATCGAATCGACAGATGGAACCGCCACCAGCCGCAATGGTGTCTATCTCCAGCATCGGGACCCTCAATCGCAGACCGTTGAACTTCGACTCCCAGGTTCGGTGCAGCTTCCCGTCGTACCAGGCGACATCCGTCGATGTTCCGCCCATGTCGAAGGTGATGATCTCCCTGACACCAGAAACCTCCGCGGTCTTGACTGCACCGACGATTCCCCCTGCTGGACCCGACAGCACCGCCTGTGCTCCTCGAAAGTCGTCGGGCCTGGCCAATCCACCGCTGCTCTGCATGAACTCGATACTGGCCTCTGGAAGGGATTCGAACAGAGAACGAATCGAATCCTGCAATAGTGGTGTCAGCATCGCATCGATCAGGGTCGTCTGGCTACGTGCCAGTACACCTTCAAGCGGACTGACCTGATGACCTGCCACAACCTGGCTGAAACCGGTTTCAATCGCAATTTCGATGGCTCTGGATTCATGAATGGGATGTCGCCAACCATGGACTAGGGAGATGGCACAGGAACGCGCCCCCCCGGAGAAGGCCTCTTCCAGACTGCGGCTGAGATTCTGTTCATCCAGTGGAACGACGACATCGCCGTCGATCCCGATACGCTCATCTGCCTCGATGATGCTGTGCCATGCAGGTCGCGGCCGCCTCATCTCAAGAGAAAACAGATCAGGCCGCGACTGATCATCGATCAGGAGGTGGTCTCCGAAACCTTTCGTCTGAACCAATACGGTCGGAATGCCGGTACCAGTCAGCAACGCATTCGTCGCGACGGTAGTGCCCATTCGAATCGAGAGCGGGCCAAGTTCCTGAAGCGCGTATTCGACCGGTAGTTCAAGAACCGATCGGATGGCGGCCAATGGCGCCGCTTCAACCCGGGCTGGATCCTCGGAGAGAACCTTGGCGACTCGGACGCCTGCGACATCGGGATGCCATGCTACGATGTCGGTGAAGGTCCCACCTCGATCAATCCAGAAGTGCCAGCCACTCATCAGAGGCGCCGCCATGGTCAGCATGCTCCTTGAATGAGGTCAACTGGATCGTGGCGAACGGGATTCAAGGGCTGCCCTTGTCTTCCTTTTTCTTGTCATCCTTGCCCCCCCTGTTTCCGGTGATCGCATTACCGATGCCATCAATGGCGTTGCCGATTCCGCCAATGGCCTTGGATGCACCGGAACCGATTCCCTGGATGGCCTCCGATATGGGTTTACCGAGACCGATCTGCTTGAGTCCCGGTATGGCTTCGACACTGGCTGAAATCTGGGAAATGGCGAATCCGGAAAGTCCCTTGATCGGATTTGCCGCGATGTGCTGGACGAGGATCTTCATCATCACCCCGACCAACTGACCAATGATCTGATCCGAATCTGATTCGGTGCCGATGTCGGCCAATGCAATCTTTGGAATCTGTGCGGTCAGGCTTCCGCCCGCGATGTTCACGATCTTGCCTTCGGCTGTCAATGTGATGTCGTCGATCTCAAGCCGCCTGATGTTGAGCTTGACGCTCCCGCTGTTGTCGGTATCGTCCTGCGAAGACACGTCCTTGGCAACATGATCGACCACCTCGGTGACGTTCAGCCGATCATCGATCTGTTCCAGATCGAAGTTCATCTCACTGAGGCGTACCAGTGGAATGTCGATGTCGGAGGAGAGGAACTTGCTGAGATTGGATTCGATGTAGAAATCCTCCACCTGCAGCAGATAGTCCCTCTTGAAACCCTTCGGATTCGCGATGCTCAAGCCGGTAATCGTCGTGGAATTCCTGAATATGCCCAGATCGACGGATTCGACGGATGTCTCGACACCCATCAACGAGGAACCTTCCGTACGAATGGCGTATCTGGCTATGGCATCGACCGAAAGGTACAGGGCGATGATCAGCAGCAGCAGTACGCCTGCGATAATCGAGATGATGATGCCGAATTTACGCATTCGAATTACTCCTGAGCGCTTGGCTGGATGATTTTCGCGTAGTGTACGTTCCAATCGTAAAGGACGTCTCTGGGCCCCTCTCTCGGACAAGAGGATTCAAGGAACAGCTCATGAATCACTGGTTGATAGTGCTTGGAATATCCGTCCTTATGGCCATACCCGGCTGTGACGGCACAACAAGGAAGCTGGGAGCAGATGGGCCCTTTGGGCGCAATCTTCCGACGAGTGAATCGGAATTCAATGCGCTTGGTGAAGCCGCTCTGGAACTCGATCGGGATCAGTCCGCTCTCAGAAGACTGGACATACTCGAAGGCGACTGGACATTGACAGGTGACTATCAGGGGTGGCCTGGCGGGCCCAAGACGGCCATACGCCCCGTATGCGAATGTCGATGGCGGCTGTTCAAGCGATGCTTGGAACTCAAGTACATCTATGAGGTTCCCGGTGAGACCATTCTCGAGCTGATTCTCATCAGCTGGGACCCCAGCTCCAATGAATATCTCATCCAGATGTATTCCAGTGGATGGCCTCTGCCAAGCAGCGGAACCGGACGATGGAACGAGGTGAATGATTCACTGGATTTCGTCATCCGGACCCAGGATCCGGCGACTGGCAAGGAAATCAAGACGCTCTACAGGCTCTGGAACATCGAAGAGGACAGCCACACGTGGAGCCAGTGCCGAAGCGACGATGCCGGCGAACTCGAAGCCTTCCTCATGATGAATGCCACCCGAGCACCGATGCCATGAAAGCCGGAGATGTGATCGGACCGCAGACATTCGAGTCCGTCGATATCCGCGCAGGAACCGTACGGACGGTGAGAGCACTGCCAGAGGCGAGACACCCTGCTTGGGTACTGGAAATAGATTTCGGACCGGACATCGGCGTTCTCCAATCATCCGCTCGCATCACAGCCCACTATTCGGCGGAGGATCTCGTCGATCGTCAGGTTCTGGGCGTGGTGAATCTCGGAACCCGACAGATCGGAAAGATCATGTCACAGTGTCTCGTGCTCGGTTTTCATGATGAGCATGATGACATCGTTCTCGCGTCCACCGAGCGGCCCGTTCCCGATGGCTGCAGATTGTGCTGAGATGTGGTTGGATGGATGCCGTCAAGGCAACTTGCGCAACCTGATGTTCTTCCATCGAATGATGCCCTGACCGCCGGAATGCACCTGCAAAGCAATGAACCCACGCTCCTCACCATTGGCATCGATCAGATCAGCACAAGGCGTCCCATTCAACCAGGTCTGGATATGTGGACCGTTGGCCCTGATTCGTACATGATTCCAGTCATCGAGCCTTCGAGCCGACTGCGCGGATGGCGATTGATCCAACGGGGCGAGCCAACCTCTGGAACCTTCGTGGTAGATGCCGCAGGTCCAGCTTCGATCGGATGGATCGAGTTCACACTGATACCCCACCACGACGCCATCGTTCGCTCTCTGGCTTGAACGAAACTGGATCCCCGAGTTGCCTGGTTCATCCCATCGAAAATCCAGTTCAAGCTCGAAGTCCCGATAGATGGACCGAGTACGAAGGAACGTGTTCGGGCCCGGTCCGTGCTCACCGACGATGCATCCTTCATCGACCCTGAAGGTGGCATCGCCTCCGACCTTCTTCCATCCGGAGAGATCCTCTCCATTGAACAGGTTCTTCTCACGGGGGCCGCATCCACCAAGCAACGTGATGCCAAGCAGCGGGAGTACACACAGCAGTTGTCGCAGAGCTCGTGCATCGACCATGAAATCAAGGGTACCTGATCACAACTGTGGCTCCGCAGCCATCGGAAAATGAAACGCGGCCCCAGCCATTCTGCTGGGGCCGCGAGTATTGAAGCGAGGCGGACGGGACTCGAACCCGCAACCACTGGATCGACAGTCCAGAACTCTAACCAATTGAGCTACCGCCCCAATTAGGGCCCCAGAGTGTAGCAGGACGGCTCATAGGGTCAAGATGACCGGTTTTCCAATGTCCAGAATCCTTGAGATCGCCGGATAAGCCCCATTACTCTCCGGAAGCCACAGACCGGAACCAACGCCTCCTCGAGCCCGACCTCGGCCTGTGAGGCGAAGCTGGAGTCGCTCAGCCCCGTCAATAAAAAAGCTCGCCACCGCATGGTGACGAGCGTTTCTCTTCCTCCCATCGCCCTGACTCAGTCTGGGGGCCTTCCCCTGGCCTAGCCCAGACCCTCCCTCTCCTGGAGTCTCTTTCAGAGCCTGTTGTCGAGCTCGCTCGGGTCCTCCAACCTCGAGGAACTACTAGATATGTACCCCCATCCGGAGGCATGACAAATCAATCCCGAAAATTGATGGCAAATTCCCCGGAAAGACAAAGCCCGAGGCGGCGCCATGCAACCTCGGACCCTGATTTGGACATCTTCGGAAATCAGCAGCTGCTGCCGAACTCTCCGATCACCGTGAGCAGATCCACGACATCGGTATCACCGTCACCATCCGTATCACCCGAGTCGTTCAGATTGAAGGAATCGAGGACAACCAGAATGTCTTCGACCGAGACCACATTGTCATCGTTGAGATCTCCGGGGCAGTCATTGCCGAGGCAGTCACCTGGTCGATCCAGTTCGAAACCGACACCATCATCGATGCCCGAACGGAAATATGCGGAGAAACCATCGGCATCGCTGACTGGTGCGGTACTGGCATCGAATCGGAAGGTGTACATGGTCGCCCAGCGAATGGCATTGCCGTTTGGATTGGAATCGTGGGATTCGGTACTCCAGGTAATCATGTCTCCATCACGTGCAAAGGACCAGTCCGTGCCATCGATCACTTCACCGGAGTGGTAGTCGAGATCGACGAATTCTACACCGGAGATCGATACGCAAGCCGGTACCGGAACCGAGAATGAACGGAAGGAACGATGTGAGTTCTGGTTATGAAGGACATATTCGTAATGCCATGTTCCATCACCGTTGTCAGAGGCTCTGTAGGCCACATGCCCGAGTGCAGGGCCGCCGTCCTCCTCGACGGTGTAGATGTCGGTGACGGTGACCTGTGGATCACAGGCCTTCCATGCGTAGACGCCGGGCACCATGTGCTGAGTGGAACCGACGCCTGAAGACGAGGAGATCGAGTTGAAGCTGACTTCCTTGTAGGACGCATTGTTCATGTGAACACCAAACTGATACTCGTTCGGCTCGACATACTGACCTTCCATGAAGTACCTCGCACCGGGATTGTCCTCCGGCTGGATGTCCTCCGGTGAAAGCTGGATCTTTCCTCGAATGGAGTTTGGGCCCGATGGCGAAAGCAGGAATGGATAGTTGTAGATGCCCGTGTAGGCATTGATCTCGGAACGGGGCGCATCGCCATCGGCATTGAGATCCGCCCAATACGTATCCGCACAACCGACTCCAAGCGTGTCACATCCCGTGGATTGACAGCCGTCACCTTCCCAGGTGTCACAACCAGGTTCGCTGATGGCGCAGAAACTGTGCTTCAACCAGCTCAGGCCGATCTGCTCGAAACGACCATCCTTGTAGCGGTAGCAGTTCTGGGCGATGACCGGGGTGTTCGAGGTACCGCCGTACCAGGGCGCGACGATGTTTCCTCTATTACAGCTTGTCGTGCCAACGGCCCAACCGACCTTGCCGCTGGAACTGCCATAGAACTCCATGTCATGGCCGCCTCCACCATAGTTCTCTTCGGCGACGAAGACCGTCGTCACATCGTAGTAGTCGCCATCGGCACCACCACCGGCCTGGACAGAGTTCAATGCTCCTCCAACGGCCAAGACTCCGACACATGAAAGGGCGCCGACAGCAACCCTGAGACCACACAGATTTTTCATTGTCCTCTCCTCAGACATGTTCAAATGGATTTTCAAACGTGCTCTCACTCATTTGGAATTCCAACAGAATCTCTCTATTCAGATGGAATACCTCCAGACCGATCCCACTCGCGGTTTCCGGCAGAAAACAACGACGGAACGTCCGGCATCAGTACATTCGTCCATATAGACTTGCTGGTTCCCCTTGCTTCCAATTGTGAAGTGGAAGAACAGCCCATGAGCATCGAGACGTCTGCAGATGAGCTGTCCGGAGCCCTTGTCACCAGCATGCAATTGAGTCACTCAAGCAGTACCCAACGGTCCCGGAGGATCTGAGAGGTGATTCCATGAGTTCAGCAAATGAGAGAACCGGTTCTCTGTGGTGCAGAAAGAGGGCTCGATGGCCCTCAGGAACCGATATGGAGATCCACCAGTTCTCCTGGAACAAGCCCTGCATCGTTGCGAATACTGATTCGAATCGGAAGCCCCCATTCGGGACGCTGCGGGTCTCGAAGCTGGTCCAACGGTATGGATTCATATGAGGCCCCCACTCGTTCAATGATGGCTGTGAATTTCCTCTGTGGTTGCGATCTCATTCGAACGGTCACATTCATGCCGACTTCCGGAGTAATCCTGTTCGACTGCTTCAAGTAGGCAACGATGTAGCTTCCATGTTCAGCCGCGACCGAGATGATCGGTTCACCTGTGACAACGGTCTGACCAGGCACACGATGCACGGCAGTGATCATGCCACTGATGGGCGCATGAATCACAAGCCCTTCGGAACGAATTCGAACTTCCTGTATCCTCGACTCCTGTGTGGTCACAGCCGCCTGCAAGGGCGCCAGCACCGCCGCCAGCTCATCGGACTGGGGGGCTTCGTATTCAGCAAGTCGTTCCCGCGCCGAAACAAGCTGAAGCCTGGATTCATCCAACGCCGCCGAGTTGTGGTCGATCCGCTCCAGAATCACATCTCGACGAGCCTTCGCGCTCGCGAGTTCGAGTGAATTGACGGCTTCACCCCGAAAAGCCTGCTGCGCCTGAGCCAGACGCATCTCCTCGTGCTGCAGCGAGACCTGATCAAGCTCCAATTGAGTCTCACGATCCAGCACATCCAATCTCAACACTTCCACCTGCAGCATTCGACGGTGCCACTCGCTCTGTGAATCCACGAGAAGACGCCCATTGGCCTGCTCCCAAGTCGCACGAGCAGCCGCCACCTCCAGTCGGAGCCTTGCTGACTCTGCCTGAAGAACCTCCAGAGATGCCAGCACGGGGCGATCATCGAGTCGGCCGATCACCTGACCGGCAACGACACGCTGGAAGGGCTCGGGGTGATCAAGCCCGGCATCAACGAGAACACCTTCGGAGCTGCTGGTGGCCGCATAGATCTCCGTATTCACCTTCCCCGTCGCGAAGGGCATCCCGACCTGTCTATCCATGAGAACGACGACACCTATAGCGGCGATGAGGAACATCCCCAATGGCATCCATTGAAGTCTCATCAATCGCCATCTGTGCTTCAGTGGAATCGGAATCCTGTCTGAGTGGGCCATACTAGAACTCCGACTCGTCATCACGCATGTACAGCGATACATTCTGGATACCTTCGGAGTTCTCCAGAGCTCTCAGCAACTCATCTCTTCTCTCCGGATCACGAAGCAGCAGACGGTATGAAAGATCCAGACCCTCATCTGTCAAACGCCGCTCCGTCGCCAGATGAATGCGACGACTGTGCCTCTTGAGAATGTTTCGATGCGAAGCGACGCCACCAACAAGATCCCCTGTCAGCTGGAGCGACAGGACCACATCGAATCGATGACGACCTCCGAAGACGGTTGCTCTCAGGTAGGCGATCACCAGCGCGACGACGATCGCCCCGACAATGGCGAGCTCGAACTTCAGTATGCCGCATGCCATTCCCTCGATGATGCTCCAGAGAATGAAAGTCGTATCACGCGTATCCTTGAGTACGTTGCGAAATCGAACGACCGCAAATACGGCCAGTAGACCGAAGGCAACGACCAGATTGTCCGACATCAGGAGCATCACCAGACAGACCAGCACTGGCATGACGACCAGTGAGGCAGAGAAGGACTGGGAATAACTCAGTCCGTGATGGGTCCAGGTGTAGATCCAGCCGATCACGTGCCCGATGGCAAAGGCCAGAAGCAAGGACAGCACCACCGTTTCCAGAGGCATGCCCGAAATTGCGCCTCGCTCAAACATGGAACCCACGAATGAATCCATCAGGAATTCTCCCATCGAGCAAGCATCAGTCGATTACGACAATTGTTGATACCCGCGGCACAGGACACGTATTTTGGAACTGATTCCCTGTTCAGATTGAAATCAGAGACCATTCTTCGCATCCAACCAGGCACACGATCCGTGAATTTCAATTCGAGAATGGTTCCACGGGGCTGTACACAGGACCAAGAATCGCTGGACGGATTGAATTCGCCGCTGAATTCCGAACCGTGCAGGTTTCTATCGAAGGTAACTCGAGCGGTCTCATGCTCATCGGGTATCCACGCTTCACGGCAGTATCTGACATATACGGCCCCAGAAGCATGGAGCGAGTTGCGCAGCCGGCAGAATTCGTCGAGTACGCCCAGTTTCGAATGAAGATCAGATTCGCTGTAAAGATGCGATCGCTGAGGCAAATGTCCTCCGAGCATTTCACGGACCGCATCCACACCGACAGCCGCACGCTTCTTGAGGATCTGATCATCAACACGTCGCTTGATTTCCATGAAATATGGCTTTTCCCCATCTCCCTCATACCACCGAACACGAAGCTTGAAACGATTCTTGTGTCCTTGAACCGTGGCGTTGCAGAGATCCAGACCATCTGAATCCAGATACAGGGAGTTCACCGTATATCCGGTCCCGTCAGGCTGGGTGTAGGCATCGGGAAACAGACGGATCCGAAGGGATTCACGTATAGCTCTGGCCTTCTCCTCGCTGACCACATACTTCAACTCGAATCGACTGGATTGAAGCCTGTCTCTCACGCCAATACCACTCCAGACATCCACTCGATGAGCGGATGCAAAGCCCCGAACCCCCCTATTGATGCCAATAAGGAGTAATTCAACCTACCACGAGACTGAACAAAGACTAAAACTAATCCGAACACTGCTGTTTAGTGCCGTATCCGCGACTGCCCAATGTTGGAGGGTGGTTGTTATTGGACTGAAAATCGCGATAAATCCAAGAAATCGCCTTTCAGCCCGGCTCACGTCATGAGCAGCTACTTGGCCTCGAACCAGTTGTCAGAGATGCTCGCATCGACCAGCAACGGGACCGAGAGGTCCATCGCCGACTCCATGCGTTCCACCAGAAAGGATCTCACCTCTTCGGCGGATTCCTGAGGGCACTCGAGCACGAGTTCGTCATGGACCTGCAGAATCAGACGTGCCCTCGAGTCGACATCCTGCAGACCATTGGCGACATCTATCATCGCGATCTTGATCAGATCCGCCGCACTGCCCTGGACTACCGAATTGATGGCCAGCCGCTCCGCCATGGCACGAGTCTGACGGTTCGGAGATTGAATGTCGTTGATCTGACGCCTTCGACCGCGCATTGTCTGGACAAATCCATTTTCATGCGCCTCATCCACGCAGGATTCCAGAAATGTCTCGATCCCCTTGAATCGACTCTTGTAGTCACTGATTATTCTGGCGGCTCTGGCGACATCCTGGTCCAGTCTTCTGGCCAGACCATAGGGAGTCACTCCGTAGACGATTCCGAAGTTCACCATCTTCGCAGCACTGCGTTGATCCTTGGTCACCTCTTCGATGGGAACACCGAAGACCTCCGCCGCGACCGCCTGATGGATATCTTCACCCGCATGGAAAGCTGACTGCAAGCCCTCGTCATCCGCGAGATGAGCCAGCAGACGAAGCTCCACCTGCGAATAGTCCGCGGTCACGAACTGGAAACCATCCTCGGGGATGAAGGCGCGACGAATCTCCCTTCCTGTCTCCGTTCGAATGGGAATGTTCTGCAGGTTGGGATCATTCGAGCTCAACCGACCAGTGGCCGTACCCACCTGATTGAACTTGCTGTGAATTCGATGGGTATCGGGATTTATCGATTCCTTCAAGGAAACCAGATAGGTGCTCACCAGCTTGGCCAACTGGCGGTACTCAAGCACAAGACCCGGCAATGGTGTCGTGACCTCGGGATCGCGATCGAGTTTTTCAAGCACTTCCTGATCGGTAGATGGGCCCGTCTTGCGTTTCTTCACGGGCGTGAGACCCAGACCCGGCGGATCGGCATCCGGATCATTGAACAAGGCCGCTGCCAGCTGCTTCGGGGAGTCGGGATTCAGGGGACCGGGTGCAGAATTGAGAATCTCTCCACGAAGTTGCTCCAATGCTTCCTCTAGTCTGACACGCTGTCGATCCAGTTCGTCCGGATCCACTCGGACTCCCGTGTATTCCATCTCGGCGAGGACGGGCACCAAGGGCAGTTCGACCTCGTCCATGAGATCGACCAAATCCAGCTGTGCCACCTCGGGCTCGAGAAAATCCCAGAGTCGCAGCGTGATGTCGGCATCCTCGGCGGCATAGGGAACAGCCAGCTCCAGATCCACCGTATCGAATGTCTTCTGATTCGCACCGGATCCGATGAGCGAGCTGATTGGGATGCAGTTCAAACCAAGCAGACCAAGCGCCAGATCATCCATGCGATGTCTGGAACGCGTCGAATTGACGACATAGGAGGCGATCATCGTGTCCTTGATCGGACCAGCCACCCGGATCCCGACACGTCGCAGCATCTTGATATCGAACTTCGCGTTATGAGCGATCTTGACGATGGTGGGATCCTCAAGGACCCCCCGGATTTCCTTCACGACGGCAGACTCATCGAGATGGTCGGCTGGTGACGGCGAACGAACCGGTATGTAGAAGGCCTTTCCGACCTCGTGGGAAATCGCGATTCCACACAGATTCGCGCGCATGACATCAAGTCCGGTCGTCTCGACATCGAAGCTGACACGTCCGGTCGAACGAATCGAGTCGACCAGCGTCTTCAATGCATCAACGGATCCCACAAGTTCATACTTCGCATCGGGATCAGCCTGTCTGACGGAACCGGTTCCAGTGGAATCGGCCCAGAGGGTGCCGAACGCATCGGGATCAGCCACCTCTCCCGCCGACATCGAGCGAGAGATCAACTCACGCAACTGGGTAGGCAATCTGGTGAAACCCAGTTCACGGCAGAAGGCATCCAGCGAGACCATATCGAGCGAACCAGGATCGATTCGGGCGGATTCAAGCGGAAAATCGAAGTCCAGATCGTCCTTCAGCCTGACCAACTCGCGATTCAACTCCATTCGCTCCAAACCACCCTCGAGATTCTCCCTACGCTTGGGGGTCATCTCTTCGATATGCTCGTATATGCCCTCGATGCTTCCATACTGAAGAACAAGCTTGGCGGCCGTCTTCGGTCCGATGCCCGGAATCCCCGGGATGTTGTCGACGCTGTCACCCATCAGGCTCAGAATGTCAAGAACATGATGGGGCTCGACACCTTCGTACTTGAACACGTCGGATGGAGTCCGTACGCCCTTTGATGGATCGAAGAGCTCGACCCGATCATTGACAACCTGAGTGAGGTCCTTGTCACTGGAGATGATCCGAACATTGACGCCATCGGACTGCTTGGAGATTCGCCTGGCTATGGTCGCGATGACATCATCGGCCTCGACCCCCTCGATGCCAATCATGGGAATGTTCAGCAGCTCCAGCATTCGAAAGCAACGATCGACCTGAGGACCGAAGTCATCGGGCGCCTCTTCGCGATTTCCCTTGTAATCGGCGTCGATCTCGCTTCGAAATGTGCCCTTGTCACCCGAGACATCGAGTGCGACGGCCAGCCATGTCGGCGATTCATTCCTGATGAGACTCATCAGGATGTCGGCGAAACCGGCGACCAGCTTGGTCGGCTCCCCGGTCACAGGGGAGGTCTGATACGGCCTCCGTGCATAGTAGGCCCTGAAGAACTGCGAATATCCATCAATGATGTATAGGGTTTCGGACATTTTTCAGTCGCCTGATGACGACAGTTCCGCATGAATGGATCTGAGAAGAGCCTCCGACGCCTCATCGAGATCCAGATCTCGTCTGGACATCACGGTTCGTGCCATGTCGATGAACTTGCCGATCTGATAACGACGTTGGCCATCATCGGTGAGCCAGGCGAACCGCTCAACCGTTGACGGCGGCGAAGCCGTTGTGGCGATCATCGCACCGGTCCCAATGACGGTTCCGGTCATCAAACGCGTACCGATTGCCGTCTTGACATGATCGCCGATCAGGCTTCCGAGGAACATACGGCCGGTGCGTCTGCGTGAAGCTGTCGGCTCAAGCCGTACTGATATCTCGCCATATGTATTGAGCAGATTCGACGTGACGGTGTCGGCCCCGAGATTCACCCATGAGCCGATCACACTGTCGCCGAGATATCCATCATGGACCTTGTTGCTCCAGCCCTGAAAGACCGAGGCTCCGACCTCTCCGCCGATACGACAATTGGGGCCGATGACCGTGTTGCCACGAATCACGGCACCCTCTGAAATCACACTGCCGCGGGAGATCCAGCAGGGGCCGACCAGAACGGCATTGGGACGGATGGTCACATCTGGGCCGATGAAGATTGGACCCGCATGTGTATCGAACACAACGCCCGGAAAAACGATCGATGTGTCGTCGATGCTCACGGGATGTTCACCTGCGCATTCAGCCCTGTCCGCCGCATTGGGTGAGAACGGTTCCGCCTCGAGGTCGTCCGCCAGACACTCCGAAAGCCAGTTCAGCAGATCCCAGGCATCTCGATAGATCGGGAGACCATCCACGACCTCCTTCTTGATGGATTCCGGGAGCAGACCGTTTTCGAGGAAGTCGACCGCATCAGATCTTTCCAGACAAACGGAGATGACATCGCCCTCCTCACAGACGATCGCATGACCCGCCCGTGGTGGCGTCAACTGCCCGCAGCCCGACCATCGCCCGTTGACACAGAGCAAGTGGTCACCCGAAGGCAGTTCGTTCACCGGACGTGAGCTGGAGGTGGACCAGATGGCCTCATGCTTAGGAGAAACCCACCAACCGCTCACGAACTGGCCAAGGGCACGCTCGATACGTTCATAGGTGAGCATGCCCCCACTTCGAAGTGCAAAGACCGGTCGAAGATCGTCAAGCGGACCCATTCGGCCGCGTCCGTCGTCGAAGATGATCAGTTCAGCCATACGTGTTGGATCTCTATGAGTGGGTGGATTCAGCCTGATCGACGTGATGTACCATAGTCGAACCGCCACAACGGCAGCGTCTGAAGCAGCAGCCAGCCCACTGGAATCGCGAGGATCGCCGAATAGGCTGCATTTCCAGATTCATGAAGGATCTCTCCCATGCCGAATGGGACGAGCTCGCCTCCAGCCCAGGGGAGCCAGAATCTCAGTATGCCTATGACGACCTGAACCATGCCGGCCGCCAGCACACAGACGAACGTCAGCAAGGCAACCGTCGTCACACGCCGCCGGAACATCCATGTCCTGAAATTGAGCACGAGCCAGGCACCAAGTGGATAGCCCAGAGCATGGGGGCCGATCACGTGCAGACCACCCCCCGCCTCTCCAAGCCCCGGTGACAGGTCAGCCAGGAGACCGAGAAACCAGGCCGCCCAGATGACCACGACGGGTGGACCCAGCAATGCCACAAAGGCCAGAAGACAGGCCGCGAAGCTGGGTGTGAGGAACCATGCACCTCGGAGGGTGAAGATACTACTGAATCCCGAGTCGAGCGCAACAGCCACGAAGGCCGCTATTACGAAGACGATCCATCTCATTGGCCGCCCCTCCGTGAATCCTGACCGACGATCACGACCCAGGGCAACTGGTGAAGATGGACTTCGGGTTCGATGTGCAGGCGAACACGAAGTGGTGCCGCGTCAACATCGTCCATGGAGATCACTCGGCCGATCTTGAAGGCCTGCAGCGAGGCGGGCCAACTCCTGTCCGCGAGAATCACACGATCACCGACCGCTACTGCCGCACGTCGATCGATCTCCCCAAAGAGGCTGCCGCTTCCATCCTGCTTCAGGAGAATCCGGGGAGCCGCAGCGATATCCACCTCTGCATCATCGGGCAGAAGCACACCCATCAAGGGTCCGACATCGGGATGGGTGATCGGAAGTGCCGAGAGACGGAAATCCGAGACGCGGGTCACCCTTCCCACCAACCACCGTCCATCCCATGTGACCGCATCGCCTTCACTGACTCGACCTGAGAGCTCGGAACCAAGATGCAGCTCCACACCAGATGCCGGATGGTCGGGACGCCTACCGGTCACCTCGGATTTGATGAGCACCGGCGGCCGACGTGTCGTTGAATCGGGAGGAAGATCCTGCAGATGTCTCAATTGGGTTTCAA
>PBAX01000011.1 GCA_002716385.1 Phycisphaerae bacterium
GCGGGTCCTCGCCGGGCTGCCCATCATGCTGCTGCTGCTGTGGGCCACCAGTCGACATACCCAGTTGCTCAACCTGTTCAAGAAACCAGGCGTCCTCGGGCTCCTCGCGCTGTCGGCCATCCTCATTGGAATCAACTGGTTCGTCTTCATCATCGCCGTCGATACCGATCGACTCACCGAAGCGAGCCTGGGCTACTACATCAATCCGTTGGTGTCGGTTGCGCTGGGGATGATCTTTCTCGGTGAACGCATGCGGGCCCTGCAATGGGTCGCCGTGATCATTGCGGCGATCGGCGTTGCCGTCCTGGCCATCAAGACCGGCGGCGTGCCCTGGATCTCCCTGTCACTGGCCGGATCCTTCGCGTTCTATGGATTGATCCGCAAACAGGTCTCGGCCGATGCCGCCACCGGACTCACCGTCGAGATGATGCTGCTCTTTCCGTTCATGTTCGCGGTGCTCATCTTCGTCGGCGTCGGCGAAGGTGCCATGATCGTCGACGGCCCGACCTGGCTCATCATCATGCTGCTGCTGGGTGGCCCCGTCACCATCGTGCCGTTGCTGCTTTTCACGGGCTGTGCACGACGATTGAAACTCGCCACCGTCGGTCTCATGCAGTACATCGCGCCGACCGGTCAGTTCCTGCTGGGCGTCTTCGCCTTCGGTGAAGCCTTCGGGCCCGATCGCATCATCGCATTCGTCCTGATCTAGGCCGCAGTGATTCTCTATTCGGCCGATGCCCTGAGGCAGTCTCGTCGACAGATGGTCGTGACCATTCCTGAATAGAAGCAAGCACTTCTGGCTGTGTGCGGCTGAACAGGCATGGTGAACTGGTCATGATCGTGATTCATCGAATATTCTGTATCCCATGGTTGGGGAACATGGCGACAACTTTGCTCACAAGGAAACGGTCATTTCCGATGAGTCGTCCTCTGAGGGTGCAGGTGATGTCACGCTCCCTGAGAAGATCAATGAGTACTCGATAAAGCAACGCATCGGAATGGGTGCGATGGGCGTTGTCTATCAGGCTCAGCAGCCCGGAACTCGTCGAGATGTCGCCATCAAGGTCATGCATCCATCGATGGCTTCTCCCAGAGCGCTTCGGCGATTTGAACATGAGGCTCAACTGCTTGCCAAGCTTCAGCACCCTGGAATTGCTCAGATCTTCGAAGCTGGCACCTGGGACGATGGTTCCGGGGCCAGGCCCTTCTTTGCGATGGAGTACGTGTCGAGTGCCCGGGAACTCAATGACTACGTCGCTTCGGAATCTCTGGATTTTGGCGCTCGTATCGATCTCTTTCTGAAAATCTGCGATGCCGTCGAGTACGGGCACCGAAGAGGCATCATCCATCGTGATCTCAAGCCCAGTAATGTGCTTGTCGATCTCGAGGGAGCACCGCGAGTCATTGATTTCGGAGTTGCTCGCTCAGTTGATTCGACTGTCGAGTCTGCAACATTGCAGACGCAGAGTGGGCAGTTGATTGGAACGCTTCAGTACATGAGCCCGGAGCAGATCGAGCTTGATCCATCGGATCTGGATACGAGAAGTGATGTCTACGCGCTAGGAGTGATGCTCTACCAGTTGTTGCTGGACCAACTGCCCTATGAGCTGGAAGGCACTGCGATCACGACGGCCTCCAGAATCGTCGTAGAGCAGCCGCCTGTTCCTCCCAGAGCTGTTCGCCAGGGGATTCCGGTTGACCTCGAGACCATCTGCCTGAAGTCGCTTCGCAAGGATCGGCAGGATCGATACCAGTCGGTGGGGGATCTTGCCGAAGATCTTCGTCGCTATCAGCGTGATGAGCCCGTGCTGGCAAGGCCTCCAGGGGCGATGGAGTCATTGAGTCGAGCTGTTCGCAAGAACAAGGCGATTGCCATATCGGCTTTCGTCATCCTGTTGGCGCTGCTGGCATCGACAGTCATCTCTCTGCTCTTTGCTGCTGATGCTCGATCTCAACGCGATCTTGCACGTGAACGTGAAGCACAGGTAACAGCAACCAACGCCGTGCTGAGCCAGATCATCAATGGTCTGGATCCCCAGGCATTCGGTGAGCTCATCATGCGATCGATGAATGACACACTGGGCAACAGTGCAACGCCTCTTGATACGGAAATCATCGGACTGCTCGATGACATCAATTCAACGGACGTTGGCCTGCAGGTCATCAAGACCAGTGTCATTCAGTCATTGAGAGATGCCATTGATGCCGCCGAGGCCGATGATCCTGTTCGGCGAGCCGCCATTCTGCAATCGATCGCCCGGTATTACCAGATCTACGGTCAGTTTCGTGATGCCCTGCCTGTACAGGAGGAATCACTCTCGCTGCATCAGGAGCTCTACGGTCCGGATCATGAGTTGACGATGCGTGCAATGCTCGAAATGGGCAAGCTGAATTGTCGTATGGGTCGTGTGGAACTTGGGCAGTCACAGCTCGTTGAACTCTGGAACAGGCAGAAGGTGCTCATTGGGCCTGAACATCTGCTCACACTCGAATCGCTGTACAGGGCATCAATGGCAACGGGCCATACGGACATCGGTGGGATGGCTGGTCTCGAAGACTACGAGACGGCACTCGAGATGATTGATGAAGTGATTGCCGGTCGAACGAAAATCAATGGGGAGTATCACACTGGAACGTTGGCAGCCGTCAACGTCAAGGCGAATCTGCTGATGTATCTGGATCGGGAAGAGGAGGCGGTGCTCCTCATGGACGAGCTGGATCGATCGGTGGCCAGAACCCACGGTCCGACTCACCATCTCAGTATCGATTGTCTTTTGAACAAGGCCTGGCAGTTGACATCAGATGGCAGGTTCGAGGAAGCAATCCCGATCCTGCGGGATGCCATCGATCGTTCTCGACAGCAGTATGGCAGTCGAAACCCGAGGACGCTGAGCTCCCTGGCCTTCCTCTCCGGGGTGTTGATGGACAGCGGTCGATTCGAGGAGGCATTGCCACTTCTGGAAGAAACCCTTGAGGCTCAGGAATTCACTCAGGGACGACTTCATGTCGCCTGCTTGGATACCGCCCACATGCTTGCCTATCTCTACATGATCAATGATCGACATGACGAGTCTGATGTGCTGTACGCAAGATTGATCAAGGACATGACAGAGGTCCATGGGGCATCGCATCACCGGACGAATCTCATGTATCGGCAGCGTGCAATGAACATGGCATCAAGAGGCCGTCTTGATGAGGGCATCGTGATGATGGATGAAGCCTGTCGTCGTCATCGTGAGTATCTGGGTGAACAGAATGAGCGGACGTTGTTCTGCCGAATCAACCATGTACAGCTCCTTCGTGATGCTGGTCGATATCCCGAAGCCGCCGACATGTTCGAAGAGATTCTTCCATTGGCACTCGGCACGAATTCAGACGATTTGAAACAGAGTGCCGCTTCTGCGGGGGCTTCGCTTTACCAACTCTGGCATGACTCCATGCCGGATCAGTCCCGGCTTGAGCGGAGTGGCGAACTCAGGGCCATGGAAGAACGATTTGGTGGTACTGGATCTCCCTGAAGTGAAGATGCATTTCCAGTTACCTTCCAATTCGTCTTGATAGCTTTGTTCTGATCTGCGACGCAGTGATTCTCTATTCTGCTGATGCCTTGAGACATGCCCGCCGACAGATGGTCGTGACCATTACCGAATGAGATCGAGTCGAGGCTACTCGTCGGAATCCTTCGGCAGCATTTCAATCGACGGCATCAGGTCGTCGGGTACCGCCATGGTGAGTCCCTGGGCGAATTTGATCAGACGCACCCGATTCTGGATTGTGTCCACCTGGCTCTGGATGATCAGGAGGCCTCCGATGAACTCGATGATCAGCGGAATGTCGACCGAGAGTAGATACTCCATCGTGGACTGGTCCAGTCGGTCGTAGGCGGCCTTGGCATCCTCCGATTTGACCGTCCACTTGCTGTTGAACTCGTCGGATTCGAACTTCACGGTCGGCATCTGGCCGGGCAGCTTGATCAGGTCCGTCTTGTGATGTCCGTGTATCACCATGTCAGGACATTGGCCTTCGTAGTTCATGAACAGGAAGGTGGAGGCCCTGGTGTTCTGCTTGCCTCGATGTTCCCTCTTGTGTCGTGTCAAGACGACCTTGTTGGCCCCGAACTCCTTGCTCATGGTGTAGCTCGAGTCTCCATGGAGGTCATAGAGCTTGGATTTTTGAAGTGCGGCGGTATTTCCGACAAGGCCGGTCCCGGCGCTGTCGCGGGAGAATTTCCAGTCATGCTTGCGACACCAGGATCGCATGATGAAGCTCTTCTTGGTCGCCAGCCATGTGGAGATATAGATGAACGGAGTGGCAATGATGGAAATGATCACAAACACGTCAAAGCGAAAGACGGCTCTGGTGTCGTCGTCAAGATGCAACGCGACGAAGCCACCAATCAGCATCGCCGTAAACAGACTGGAGCGTCCTACCCGAGGGTTCCACCAGTGCTTCATGGCCCATGACTCGTCCTCGATCGTCGGGGGCGGTTCGCTCGACGTTCCCGTCTGATGCTTGTGCGCGAGCGTCAGATGCTTGTGCCCGAGCTTCAACACCAAGGCTTCAACATCCCTTTCCTTGGCGAGCTTTTGGGCTTCCTCGTCGGAAAGCTCCTTGTTGCCGTTCGAGTCGCTTTGCTTGTCAATCATGTGGTGGAAAATCCTGAATGAGATGAGCCGTCAAGTGGTGTCAGCATAGCATTCCGCTCGATCCATGTTCACAGCGAGTTTTCACATCATCCAGCGATTTCGAGGCCGCATCCCGTTCTTCCCAAGTGGTAGTCGGACAGGCTTTGGGATATCGTGACCGATGTCGTATACCACGGCTGTGCATCGGGGAGAAGGTCATGGCTACACAGGATGGTGAGATCACGCGTCTGCTTCAGCTTGCTCATGAAGGTGACAAGGAGGCAGGTGACCAACTCTGGAAAATGGTCATGGAAGATTTCCGCCGAATGGCCTCCGCCAAGATGCGGCGAGAGCGTCACAGCGTCACGGCCGGCACGACCATGCTCGTCAACGAGCTCTATCTGAAACTTGTCGGCAAGGATGGCACGCTTCCCAAATGGGACGACTCCAAGCACTTCTTCGGGAGTGTCGCCAGAGCCATGACGCAGTATCTCGTGGATCGGGCCCGGAAACGGGACAGTCTGAAACGGGGGGGCGATCGGGAGCGTGTCGATTTCGAGTTCACGGTCGGCGAACTCGTGACACTCGATTCCTACGACGTCGATTCGATCGCCCGGGTCAACAGGGCCCTGGGTAACTTTCAGGAGCAGTTCCCCAGACAGGGTGCAGTGGCCTACTACAGATGGTGTTCCGGATTCACCATCGAGGAAACGGCCGCGGCGCTGGAGATATCGGCGGATCGAGTGAGCAAGGACTGGCGATTCGCCCAGGCCTGGCTGCTCAATGAGCTGCAGTCAGAGGTCGAAATCGAATAATTCTCAATTCCGGGGGCAGGATGTCCCGGATCCTGCGCATGAGGTTCGTGGAGGGGGGAAATCCCTTGATGCCTCTCTGTGGCCCGGAATATGAAAATCAGGAGCTGGACATGGATCAGAATTCCAATCAGATACAGGACATCTTCGATCAGGCTGCGGATCTGCCCACTGATCAGAGGGAGGTGTTCGTCCACGACGCCTGCGAAGGGGATCGTGATCTCGAGCAGAGGATTCTTGAACTGCTGGGACAGCTTCCCAAGCTGCCAACGGTCGAGGGGGAGGGATCGCCGGACTCCGACATGGTGTCTCCCTATTCGCCTGGCGATCGTCTGGGCAAATACACCATCAAGAAGGAGCTGGGTCGTGGCGGTTACGGGCTCGTCTATCTGGCGAGTCAGCAGAATCCAAGCCGGGATGTCGCGATCAAGCTGATTCTGCCGAGGCACACCAGGGACAGCGGTCACTTCATCGAACGGTTCAAGCGTGAGCAGGAGTTGCTGGTTCGATTGGATCATCCATGCATCGCGTCCTTCTTCGATTCCGATCAGGACGAGGAGGGGCGGCCGTTCATCGTGATGCAGTACATCGACGGCAACCGCCTCGACTATGTCTGTGATAAGGAGAGGCTCGACATAGAAACCCGTCTGCGGATCGCGGCGGACATATGCGATGCGGTCTCTCACGCGCACAGCAGGGGGATCGTTCATCGCGATCTCAAGCCGGGCAACATTCTCCTGAAGTTCGATGAGGAGTCCCGGAGCTGGCGACCCATGGTGATCGACTTCGGAATCGCCAAGGCCACCGAAAGCGAGGGATCGCCCACCGACATGGATCTGTCGGTTACGGGGGCACAGATGGGGACCTTCGGCTACATGAGTCCTGAGCAGTTCGATGGCGAGCTGGACAAGATCGGTACCGCGACCGATGTCTATGCCCTCGGTGTCGTTCTCTACAAGTTGCTCGCCGGCAGGCTTCCAGTCGAGTATTCCGATCTCCACAAGGCGGCCTACAAGGCGAAGCGAAAGTTGATCTGTGAAGACGCTCCACCGAGACCGGGACAATGGTTGGCGACCGGTTCAGGGAAGCGTGGTCTGAACATCGCCTTCGAGCGGTCGACCGAGGTCGGCGATCTGTCGCAGAAGCTCTCCCGGGAACTCGAGTACATACCGATGCGGGCCCTCAGGAAGGAGCCCGAGGAACGCTACGAATCCGCCAGGCAGATGGGCGAGGACATTCGACGGTACCTCAGGGGTGAGCAATTGATCGCCGGGCCGGACTCGGCGGCCTATCGCCTTCGGAAATCGATTCGACGTCACAAGGGTGCCTACTTGGCCGTGGCGGCGATCTTCCTGGTTCTCATCGCCGGTGTGGTGGTGTCCTTGTGGTTTGCAAACAAAGCTGATGTGCAAAGAAAGATTGCACTACAAGAAGCGAGGCTCGCAAATCTAAAGTTGTATTCTGCGCAGTTGAATATTGCTAAGAACGCATGGGACAAAAAGCGATATCAAAAGTTTGATAGGGCGATCTCGGATGCTCGATCAGCCTGGGGCGAGTTGAGTAATAGCAATGCTACTCCTGCTCCATTTGAGCTGAGAGTTTTGGAAGGGCAAAGAGATGGTTCAATATCCACTTTGAAACTTGATCCTAAGCCAGATATTTCGCGGCCGATGAATTACTTCAAGCCAGCAGGAGCAGCGATTGGATTCAATAGTGAAGGAACTCTTGTAGCAACCTTAGAGCGTGGTTCAGATAAAATTAACATTAGGAATGTCGGTACCAACGAGTTGCATTTGCAGCTAAACGATGCGAAATATTCGACAGCCGCTGTAGGTAGAAAATGTAGGCCTGAAATCATTTTTAGCAAAGATGGATCGACCTTAGTATCAGTTGCTCAGCTTGATGACGGTCATACTGTTGGAAAATTGCGTGTATGGAGCCTGTTTTCGGGAAATTCCCCAATTGCTGTAATTGATCGAGTGGTTGATTCTGGTTCCCCAGATTTGAAGCCGTCTCAGAAAGTTACAGATGCCGTCGCGTTATCTGGTGATGGCTCGCTCTTTGCGTATTATTGCAATCTGATTAGCCCAAATAATACTGAGGCGGGCGTACTGATCAGAGTTATAGAGACAAGTAGCGGTGATCTTGTAGATGAAATTAAATTTCCAACCAAAGGGAATTGGAATTGCGGAAGATTAGCCTTTGGTCCTGATGGATCAATACTTGCTTTTACATTTGATCACAGATCAGAACAATCCTATCTATATTTGCGAGATCTCCAGGACAAGCAGCCTATTGGGCGTATCCCAATTGGTTCTAGTGCTTCAACCAACTATGGGATTGGTCACTTGATTGCCTTTCATCCGGACGGCAATGAGATTGCTGTAGGCCAAGGGGCAGATGTGGTTATCTGTGATACTGACTTTGATTCGGTGAAGAAGCCGCAATCTCATTCGGTAGAAGGAGGTTTTGTTCGATCGCTCGAATATTCGAATGATGGCTTATTGCTGGCGATAGGGACTAGTAGTGGTCCGATTACTTTGTACGGTAAGGGGCAGTTTTCATCATCTTTGAGAAAAAAAATAACCGGCAATTTGGGGGAAGCGGAGCTCTATGGTCATACGGCTCCAATTCTGGATTTGTCTTTTAGCAAAGACTCATCGCGATTGTTTTCATTCGATGGTTCTGAGGTGAAGACATGGATTACTTGTGACTTGCAAAACAAATCTGGAAACTCTAGGTCGCCTCGCTGTTGGATGATCTCCCAGCATGTGCCTTCTCCCGATGGGAGGTTCTATGCGTATACATACCATAAGCAAATGGGCGGCATTAATCCGCTCCGTGACCGGAATGCGCTTTGGCTGGCAAGGACAGACGCAAATGGAGGTGGTTTTACTCTGGCAGACAGTTATTCGGAGAGCCAGTTTGCAAAAGTGGCCTTTAGTCCAGATGCACAGAAAATTGCTGCTTGGAATGGGCCTCCGGCAAGATTTGATTTGGATGGCAAGCTAGTCGAAGCCGAAAACAACGGTTACATAAGGCTTTGGGAACTTCAGGCCGGTAAAGAGCTGAAGCCCTTAGAGTTGCCTGAGTACATTGAAGTTAAAAATATAGCCAGTCTTGATTTTAGTCCAGATGGTAACTGGCTTCTTGTGGGCCATAAAGAGCGTGGGCTTCTGATTTATGGTCTGGATGAAGATCATTTGAAGACTTCAGATTCTGTACTTTTAGAAGGTGACATGCGCGGTTTTAGTCCTGACGGGTCTGTATTGGCTACCGCTTGTGATGATGGAAGGTTGTTGCTCTGGTCGGTTGTTGATTGGTCGCTAACTCAAACCATCATTGCGCATGACTCCGTAAGAGGCAAACCAATTCGGGAGATTGCTTGGTCGCTCTCAGGAGATGTTTTAGTTACTGGTGGATGGGATGGTTTTATCCGATGTTGGGATCCAGTGACCGGTATTCAAGCGTGGGAGTATCAGGTGCCTAGTAGCTTGCCAGGTGTTACTAACACGGGGGGCGTCGGCATTACCTCGGATGGGCTTAGGTTGGTCTACGGAAATGGTGTAATTGGATTTGTTGATCTACAAACAGGGAACTTTCTCGTTGACTTTGAGCCTGATAGGCGTCCCGCAGGTCAGTCGCGCCTGCGTACGGACGGTGGGAATGATCTGGAATTTGGCCCGTATGTTCAAAGCCCCTACATGCCGGGTGATTTTACATTTTGGGATGTAAGGCCACGGAGTGTAGTTGCAATGGAGCGTAGTCATCTTAAAAAGATGGAGGGTGAACTTTCTTTGATGGTGGGTAGTTGGATTGAAGAGGAATTGGACGATCAGCAGATCTTGTTAAGGCTAGATCAAGAATTGAAAGTTCTAGCTAAGGAAGAGGGGGATATCCTTAGTACGCTCGTGCTGAAAGCATTGGTTGCGAGAAGGTCTGGCTATCTTGAGATAAGTGGATTCGAACTTCCATTGGATGTTATACGGAAACTAAATCCTGAATAATCCTTAACTAGTCGATAGAAGATTATGCCACCAAATGAAAACACACCTGCAACCGTACTGTCCATAGTCGGCATCTCCTTGGGTTCACTGAGCCTCCTGACCTGTGTGTTCTTCTTCGTTTCCATTCCATTCGCACTCGTCGGACTGGTGCTCTGTGTCATAGCCCACAGCATCGCGACCGAACGATGGCAGAGTCGAGTATCCATTATCGGCATCATCCTCTCGATCATCGGGCTTCTCATCCCGGTGGGCTTCGTCATTTTGCTGATCGTCACCAGCGATCCGAACGAACCGGAGACCTGGGGCCATCTCAATCAAACCAACGCCACGACCCCGATAGGGCCTCTGGAAAGCGATGTTGATCCTCAAGATCGATGATCCCGACCCTGTGTGCCGATATCCTGATGACCATCACCGAGGGAAACGGTTCCTCGGGATGATGCCCATCCATCGTGATTGACTCCCGGAATCGACCAACGGCATGAACGCCTACGCCATCGTCACCATCGTCGTGACCTTCACGGCTCTCTCAGGATGGCTCAACGCCCGCTTCCTGAAGCTGCCGGGTGGCATCGGGGTGATGCTCCTCGGCCTGTTCGTCTCGGGCGGTCTCATGCTGGCGAATCTCTTCGACTGGCTCGATGACAGCCACGCCATCGAACTGGTCAAATCGCTTCACTTCGACAAGCTCCTCATCGGCGGTCAGAAGTCGGACTCGATCGGGGAAGGGATGATCCTGGGCCTGCTGCTCTTCGCGACCGCCCTGCGAATCGAGCCCTCCGCCATGGCCCGTCGATTCGGCGTCATCACCTGGTTGTCGACGATGGGGGTGATCCTCACCGCCCTGATCACGGCCATGGTTCTGGCCGCACTCATGACCCTGACCGGAACACCGTACATCTTCGGCCATCTGCTGCTCTTCGGCGCCATCCTGGCACCGACCGATGCGGTGGCCGTCATCAGCATGCTCAAGCGGACATCGGCACCGGCGAGAGTCCGGGAGATCATCGCCGGTGAATCGCTGTTCAACGACGGCATCTCGATCGTGCTCGTCCTCTTCCTGATCGCGTTCCTGGATCCGGGGCAGACGAATCTTCCATACGAGAACTGGTGGCTGGGCTTCATCGCCGAGACCGGTGGGGCGATCCTGCTTGGATTCATCATGGGCCTCGTCGCCCGATTGCTCATCAAGACGATCAGGCAGGGATCGGTCATCGTGCTGATCTCCATCTCGACGATTCTGTTGATCGGACTGATCGCACCGAGCATCCCGGTCTCCACGCCGGTGTGTGCCGTCGTCGCGGGTCTGGTTCTGGGCCGCTCCTCCGTGCTCAGTCAGGGCAAGGGCGATGGTGGACTGGTCATCGGATTCTGGGGACTGGTCGAGAGCTCGCTCACCGCCATGCTGTTTCTGGTCATCGGTCTGGAACTGCTGACCATCACCTTCGAATTCGAGACGCTTCTCTGGTCATTGGCCGTCATTCCGATTCTGCTGATCGCCCGGTTCATCGCCTTGTTCCTGCCATGGATGGTCGCGTGGCTCACCGGCCGCACCAGCATGACGTTCGATGAAGTCGGGCTGATGACCTGGTGCGGACTTCGTGGGGGGGTGTCCATCGCCATGGCGATCGCCTTGCCGGTCACGATCCTGACCAAGGGTTCAGAAGAGCCCTTCCGGACCAGCGTGCTGGTGGCGACCATCGTCATCGTGATCTCGACGATCCTCTTCCAGGGACTCACCATCGAGCGAGTGGCCCGAATCGTCCAGCGACGATCCGATCGCCGGGCCGCAGCCAGTGCCAACACAGAAACCTGAATTCACCGACTCGATCCAGTGGACAACCTGCAACCTGCCGACTCGTGGCTGATCTTTGAATACCATCGGCGCCATGAGCAGGACATCAGGTACTCAGGGCTTTCTCCACTTGACGCGGCTTGTCACCGGTGTTGCCGAAGAAGCGACGAAGAATCAGCCCTCCATCGACGCCGCAACCATTGAGCAGGCACAGCGGCTGGCCGGCCTTGATTTCACGGCAGAAGAACGAGCGATGATGGCCGAGACCATCTCCTCGCAACTCTCGATGTACGAGGCGCGGCTCAAGGGAATCGATCTGCCCGACTCGCTCTATCCCGCGACACTCTTCAAGGCGCTGCTGCCGGGCCGCAAGATAGAACGGGCGACACCAACCGGTGATCCGAGCCGACTCGGCAGCATCACGCGTGAACTTCCCTCGGACCAACAACAGATCGCCTACGCATCGATCGCGGAATTGTCCCACTGGTTGAAGACCAGGCAGATCACCAGCGTGGCGCTCACCAAACTGTATCTCTCGAGACTGAAGCAGATGAACACGTCGCTTCATTGTGTGATCACGTTCATGGAGGAGGCGGGCCTCGCTCAGGCGGCCAGAGCCGACAAGGAGCTCGATGCCGGACAGTGGCGGGGGCCGTTGCATGGAATTCCATGGGGTGCCAAGGATCTGCTCGATACCAAGGGAGTGCCGACCACATGGGGAGCGGCCACCCATCGGGATCGTGTGCCCACCGGCAATGCCGCCGTCGTCGAACGTCTCGATGATGCCGGCGCCGTGCTGATCGCCAAGCTGAGTCTCGGCGCATTGGCCTACAACGACATCTGGTTCGGCGGCAAGACCAGGAACCCCTGGAATCCCGAGGAGGGATCCAGCGGATCAAGCGCCGGTTCCGCCTGCGCAACGGCGGCTGGTCTCGTTGGATTCTCGATCGGTACCGAGACGTGTGGATCGATCGTCTCGCCGTCACTGCGATGTGGAACCGTGGGACTTCGGCCCACCTTCGGTCGTGTGCCTCGAGACGGCGCCATGGCGTTGTGCTGGTCTCTGGACAAGGTCGGTCCAATCACCCGCCACGTGGAGGATACGGCTCCGATTCTGGCGGCCATCAGCGGCGCCTCGCCGGGTGATCCCGCGTCCGTCACGGAACAGCTGTTCTGCGATTCGACCGCTGGCGTGAAGGGGCTCAGGGTCGGCTACAACCCGAAGTGGTTCGAGGATTCCGAGTCCGCCGGTATTGAACGCAAGGCCATCGATGCGTTGAAGGCTGCTGGCGTGGAACTTGTTGAGATCACGCTGCCCGAATGGCCATGGGACAGTCTGTTCACGATTCTTCTGGCGGAAGCGGCCGCGGCCTTCGAATCGATCACGCGAAACGATCGAGACGACGAACTGGCTTGGCAGGATCCGGAAGCCTGGCCCAACACCTTCCGACAGTCCTGGTTCATTCCCGCTCCGGAACTGATTCAGGTGGATCGCTTCAGAAGGCGATGCATGGAACACTTCGCGGATCTCTTCGACAGCATCGATGCCATCGCGGCACCATCATTCGTCGATGGGCTGATCATCTCGATGAACTGCACGGGCAATCCCTCGCTCACCGTGCCGGTCGATCTCAAGCCCTCCGGCAGCCCACATGGGGTGACCATCATCGGGCGGCTGTTCGACGAGGGCACGCTGCTCCGTCTGGGACGTGTGATCGAATCCAGATGCTGGCTGAGCGAGCCTCGCATGCCTGTCTGAGGCGGTATTCCTCTTTTTTTTCTCCATTCACTTGAAATACGATGGCCGGAGGCAGACAGTTAGGTGCCCGGGATGTTTCCGGGGGATCCGATTTTGACGATATCCATATATATAGAGGGCAACTCCCCATGTCTTTCCAATCCAGTCTGCTTGGCCTTGCGGCCGGTTCACTTCTGATGATTCAGCCCGTGCTGGCCTGTGACTCCTGTGGATGTCAGCAGAGCTGCGGCAGTAAGGAGTCGACCTCCTCGCGACAGATCATGACGGCCAAGACCGGCGGTGCTTCCGAATGTCAGCAGAGCTGCAGCGGCACCCAGTCGATGCCGGTCTCCTCACGACAGGTGATGACGGCCAGTCTCATGGCACAGTCGCCCAACATCGTCGAGATCGCCGTTTCGAACGACGACTTCAGCACACTCGTCGCCGCCGTCAAGTCGGCTGGACTCGTCGAGGCGCTTTCGGCTAAAGGTCCGGTCACCGTCTTCGCGCCGACCAATGAAGCCTTCGGTCGAATCGACAAGGACACCATCGCCTTTCTGCTGACCGACCAGGGCCGGCCACAGCTCGAGCGAATTCTTCTTCATCACGTCGTCCCCGGGCGACTCGGAGCCTCCGATCTGGTCGGCAAGACCGAAGTCGAGACACTCGCCGGCACCACGCTTTCCCTCGAGGTGGCCCGTGATCGTCTCTTCGTCGACAAGGCGCTCGTCCAGTCGGCCGACATCGGCGCATCCAACGGCGTGATCCACGTCATCGATCGAGTCATGCTTCCACCTGTGCAGGCGTCACCAATGGAGATGCTGCTGACCAATGCGATCGAACTCGGCGTGCCCATGTTCAACAACAACAACGCGGAGGGGTGTGCGGCCGTCTATGCGACGGCACTCGATGCGATCGCATCCGTGGATGGCTTCGGTCTCAGCAGCCAGAGTCGTGCCAGACTCTCGAAGCAGCTCATGTCCATCGCCGACATGCGGGACGCCTCGGAACGCGCCTGGGCCTACCGCCGCATCATGGATTCGATGCTCAACGGTCAGATGCAGATGTGAACCGGGCTTAAAGCGAGGATAGATTCGTGAAATCGGCATGCATGCGCCACGCCCTCACATTGGCCGGGCTCTACAACCTACTGTTTGGTGCCTGGGTGGTCATCTGGCCATCCAGCATCTTCAACTGGCTGGGCATGGAACCGCCCACGTATCTCTTCCTGTGGCAATGCATCGGCATGATCGTGGGTGTCTACGGCATCGGCTATCTGGTCGCCGCCGGTGATCCACTCAGGCACTGGCCCATCGTACTGGTGGGTTTCCTCGGCAAGATCTTCGGGCCGATCGGGTTTCTCCAGACGGCGATGATGGGGGACATCCCCTGGTCCTTCGGGTTCGTCATCATCTTCAACGATCTGATCTGGTGGATCCCGTTCGGGGCGATCCTCTTCAACGCCTGGCGATCGAGGCCTCAGTCGGCTGCGGTCTGAGCATCATTGATCCGTGGGCAGATGCACGCGGCCATCGGCGTCTATCGTCGTGGCCGGATTCCAGGCGATCTCCCACATGAAGCCGTCCGGATCGGAGAAGTAGCCACGGACACCACCCCACGGAGGAGCCGACGGCTCCCTGACTATGCGACCGCCGGCCATAGCCGCTCGCGAGAGTATGCGATCGATGTCCTCCCGCTCGGCGACGTTCTGGGATAGCGAACCCGTCATGCCGTTGCCGACACCGGGCTCGACACCGGCATCGGTCGCGAGGTCATCGCGGTTGAAGAGAGCGAACAGCTGTCCACCCATGTCGAAGAACGCGACGTGTTCGTTGCTGCGGGGATGCTCCTCGAGCCCCATGGCCATGTAGAAGTTTCGGCTTCGCTTGAGGTCCGCCACGCCGAGCGTGATGAACGATATGTTGTGTCGAAGTCCGGCCTGCTGGTGTGCCATCGCTAGTCCTTCTTCGAATCCGATGTCGGCTCGAGCAGCGTGCTCATGACCTTCATGAGAAGACTCTTCTTGTTGGTCGTCTTGGAAGTCATGAGCTCCATGGCATCGTCCTGCTGAGCCTTGCTCGCGTTGGCCCACACAACGCAGAAATTGGCAACCTGCTCATTGGTGAGTGGCTTGTCGAAATACTGCTTGCCGGAACCCTTCTCTGGTGAGACCCAGATGGCGTAGTTGGTCGTGGGTACCGACAGGAGTCCGATGGACCAGGGGGAGACATCGTTCGACCACGACACCGTGCTGGTGGTTTCGTTCCAGCTCCCGAGCGTCAGGGTCGGCTTGCCCCAGTCGCCGGTCTGAAGTGATTGGTCGTAGCTGTAGCTGGTGAGCAGTTCACTGGCATGATTGATGGCGATCTGGAGATGAGGGTGGCCTTCGCATTTCGCGGTCAGAGCTGATCTCAGCTTGTCGCCGAATTTCTCATTGAGGATGCTGCTCATGTTCTGTCCGATCTCGTCCATGTTCTCCTTGGACATCGGCATGTCGATGGCTCGGAAGAAGGCGATGATCAATGCGCCTTCGGCGAATGGGGAGGCCCAGGTGCCGCTCGCCATCATGCCTGCTTCGCGTTCGTTGATCCAGCCGCGTTGATAGAGGAGGGCGATGAAGGTGGCGGTGAGTTGCTCCTGAACCTTGTCCTTCATCCCGGAATCCTTCGAATTCTCGGAATCGATTCGATGGGCGATCTTGGCAGCCATGTTGAACCCCACGGCGACGGAGAGGATGTCATGGAGATCGCTTCGCAGTGGTCCATCGGCCAGCTTGATCATCTTCCCGGCGATGGATTTGTTCTCGGCCTTGGTTCGTATCTGTTCCGTCACCATGTCGAGCAACATGTCCAGGCATTCGTGCATGACCTTCTGGTCTTCGTAGAGTCGGACATCGCCACCCATCATGTTCATGTAGACATGGGCCTTGCCAAGGGGGCTCTCGTATTCGTCGAGCATGGCCTTGCCGCCGAAACCGTTGTCCCAGATACCACTCATCAACTTCCCTGGATAGGCAGTTCTGCGTTTGTTCTTCTGCTCTGCTTGAGGCTTGCCGAAGACCTTTGCAAGATGCTCTTTCTCGACGGGCATGAGTGGGGCGTTTGACCATACGGAAGTCTGGATACCATCCTTCTTGACGCCCATCTCCACTTGATATTCATAGCTGCAGCCACCGACCAGGGTCGTGGTCACCAGTGTCATAACGGCAAGACGGATCTTTCTAAGCATCATGGGTTCCTTCCTGTGGCCTCGGGTTTCAAATCCGTATTCAAGGTCGAATCTTCGATGCGGGGAGTATAGACGCCGGGGAGTTCGGTATAGGATTCACTGGTCTTGCCGTGTCTTTAGAAGTGCGGGAAATGCTCCATTTGTCCGACTCTTGGAGGTCATTTTCGAGTTAAGCTCTGAAGATGAAGACGCTTCTGAACGTGATTCTGACGTTTGTCCTGGTCTCTCCGCTTATGGCCGAGGACCTCTCCAACAACACCGATATCTCGATCACGAAGGCATGGTCGCAGGAGCCCGCGGGATGGACCTATCCAATGGCCATATCGGTGCCCGACGGGCCGACTCCGAACGGGGGGTGGCCAGTGTGCATCCTGCTTCACGGTTTCGGCAGCAGCGGGCAGGGATTTGTTGGGCAGTTCAGGCAGCTCCTCGATTGCCATGTGCTCGTCGGGCCGACCGGGTATCAGAATTCATGGAACATCTGCACAGAGCCGAGCGAGGCGCCGGACGTCGAGATGGTTGGAGATCTGATCAGCGAGTTGCAGACCTATGACAACATCAATCAGAATCGGATACAGATTCTTGGTGTGTCCAACGGATCAGCGCTGGCCAACAGCGTCCTGATCGAGAACGACAACCAGGGTCTGACGTCAGTCGTGTCGGTCGTCTCCCAGATATCCGAGTTCCAGTTCCATGACGGGAGCTTCCACAGCCCGAGTGGAGCCACGAATGAGAATGAGCCCTACTGCGGATATGACAGTACAGAGTCGATCATTCCTGGTCGCCGCTATCTGGCGATATCGAATGTTAATGATTTCATTCCCTACTACGGCGGGCCATCCAGTGTCGGTGTCGACTTCATTCCTGCGCAGTGGTCCATCTTCTTCGTTGCGATCACTCAGGGGTATCAAGGCGAGCCCATCATCGGTGACGGGGTTCTGCTCGAGGGAGATACATTCGAATACGTCTACCTCAATGGTGATGTCGTTCATCTGCGTGGATTCGCAGGACATGGCATGAATTCGATCCAGGAAGCCTATGTACGGGACTTCCTGAATGGCTGTGAAGTCATCGTCGACTGCTATGGCGATCTCACTGGTGATCAGGTCATCGATGTCGAGGACATTCTGGCCCTCATCGCCGCGTGGAACACTCCGGACGAGAATGCCGATCTCGATGAGGATGGTCTGGTCGATGCCGATGACCTGCTCGAGCTGCTGGCCCTGTTCGGGTCGGCCTGTGCCGGCATTGCCCAATAGGGGTGGCCTCGCCTTTTCCGCACTATTCACTGATGAAACCCTTCCGAGGCTTGCCTATTCCTCGGGGCTTGATACGATTGAGACTTAGTCTCAATCTTGAGTGCTGACTTCTGTCGTGCTCTTTTCATCCATCAATTGCCAGAGGGCCATTTGAATCATGTTCAAGATCGCATCATCCGGATCATCAACTTCGCCACAGAGGAGTCGATCCCGAGGATCCAGCAACTGGATGCTGCTTGGCGCCGTCGCCGTGCTCGCGTTGGCTGCTGGCGTGTTCATCAGCTTGAAGTCGTCGCCCGATGCACCGTTGTCGCCAACGACTACTGTCGCTGAAGTCGCTCAAGTGACCGAAACCGAATCGAAATGTCCCGTCACGGGCGCGATTCGAAGTCTGATCGGTGGTTCGCCGCATCATCATCCAGTCGCCGAAACGTCGGCTGATGTGGTCACCGCAGCGGCAACCAATGAGACGAATTCGGTTCGCATCGCGACCTTGCTGCCATTTGCTGCAGATCAGTTGATCGCCATGGGGGTGACTCCGGTTTGCGTTCCAGGTCTCAGAGGTGTGACTCCAGAGGTCTGGAGCGGCATTCCGACCGTGCAGCTGGATCACAGTGCGGGACCGAATCTCGAACAGTTGATCGCCGTGGAACCGGACTACATCGTGACCGGCAGCACCTATGCCCAGTTCATGCCGCATATCGCTTCCGTCACGAAAGCGGAGATCGTGATGATGGATGTCGAATCCATCGACAGCGTCTTCGAACATATCAACACGCTGGGTGAAATCTGTTCCAGACCGCAGGAAAGCCAGCAGGTCATCCTCGACATCAAGTCGAGACTCATGCCACCGGTCAGCAGCGGTCAAGGCGAGCCGATCAAGGTGCTGGCCATCTTCGGTACGCCACATTCCTTCTACGCATTCATGCCGGACACCTATCTAGGTGATCTGGTCGCCCATTCGGGTGGTCAGATCGGACCCGAGGGCCTCGTTTCCCACAAGGTCTACAAGGGACTGGCGCCACTGAGCATGGAGACGGTCGTGGAATACAACCCTGATCTTCTTCTGGTCCTGTTCCATGGTCCCGAAGACACGTCGCGGGCCATGTTCGAGGGTGATCCTCTCTGGAGTTCGTTGACGGCGGTCAACGAGAATCGCATGTTCTTCCTGGCCGATGATATCTATGCCATGCGACCTGGTTCCCAGATGGATCTGGCCATGACCCAGGTGAACGGTTACATCAAGGATGTCGAACAGCGATTGCAATGAGCACTTCGCTATCCGTCACGACACGCCTGTCCATTCAGGGCGGAAGACGAAAATGGGCCCGGGTGATCCTCGGTTCATCGATCGTCTCGGTTCTGGTGGTGATCGGCGTGATCGCCTCGCTGGCGATGGGGGCGGTGGACATACCGATCCGTGAAGTTCTGGATGTGATCACGGGATCGGGAACCAAGGTCAATCGCCAGATCATCATCGAGGCAAGGCTTCCTCGCGCGATCGCGGCCGTGATGGTCGGTTGCAATCTGGCGGTATCGGGAACACTGCTGCAGGCGGTCACCCGTAACCCGTTGGCTGATCCGGGGCTCATCGGTGTGACGGCCGGGGCCGCATTGGCGGCGACGATCGTTCTGGCGGTTCTTCCCGGATATGCCCTGTTGCTCCCCGTCTTCGCCTTCGTCGGCGCCATGATCGCGGCCGTTGTGGTCTACACGGTTTCATGGAGACCGGGTGCAGGCTCGTCTCCCATGAGAATGATTCTGGCCGGCGTGGCCGTCAACGCCATTCTCGGCGCGGTCATCGGATTGCTCATGGTGGCCTTCGCCGATCGGATTCCAGCCATGATGTTCTGGACATCCGGCTCGTTCAATGGTCGAGGTTGGGGACATGTGGAGATGATCTGGCCGTACACGGTCGGCGGTCTGCTCATGGCACTTTGGCTTCGATCCCGACTCGCCGTCATGGAACTTGGTGACGACTCCGCGGTCACGATGGGGGTGCCCGTCGAAATGACGCGATTGCTGGCCTTTGCCGCCGCCGCCTTGCTGGCCGGTTCGGCCGCCAGTGTGGCCGGACTCGTCGGCTTCATCGGTCTGGTCGTTCCTCATCTGATTCGTCTGCTTCTGGGAGGCAACTACGGTCTCATACCGGTCGCCGCCATTGCCGGCGGGGCATTGCTGCTCTGGTCGGATCTGGTGGCGCGCCTCGCGCTGGCGCCGGCGGAGATGCCTGTGGGCGTGGTGACCGGCCTCATCGGCGGTCCGTATTTCATCTATCTGCTGTATCGGGCCAGGTGGTTGCGATGAGTCTTTCGGTTGACGGTCTCCATGTTCAGTTG
Organism: Phycisphaerae bacterium; assembly: GCA_002716385.1. GTDB lineage: Bacteria > Planctomycetota > Phycisphaerae > Phycisphaerales > SM1A02 > UBA1668. Next base: position 19,804 of record PBAX01000011.1, read on the forward strand.
GCGAACAAGCAGGTGCTCAAGGGCATCGACTTCACCGTCGATCTTGGTGAGCGCATCGCCATCGTCGGTCCCAACGGTTGTGGCAAATCCACTCTGCTCAGGACCATCTCGGGAATACTCAAGCCGGATGCCGGTGACGTGAAGCTGGATGGCAAATCCCTGTCGTCCTACCCGCGTCGCATTCGAGCCCGGAAGCTCGGCTTCCTCGGTCAGTCCGATGTGGCCCCGATGATGACGACGGTGAGGGAGCATGTCGGCATCGGTCGTCATCCTCATCGTCGTCTGTTCAGGCAGAGTCTGGTCGAGGATGAGCAGGCCATACATGAGGCGATCCAGCTCTGTGAAGTGGAGCATCTCATCGATCGACCGGTCGAACGACTTTCGGGCGGAGAACGTCAGCGTGTGAGAATCGCCACGCTCTTCGCCCAATCGCCTTCCATGATGCTTCTGGACGAACCGTTCACCGGACTCGACATCGAGCATCAGTACGCTCTGCTGCATCTGCTCGCATTCATGCATGAGCAGGGTCGACTCATCATGGTCGTGCTGCACGATCTCTCGACCGCCATGAGATTCTTCGATCGAGTACTGGTGATTCAGGACGGGCGACTGGTCGCCGATGGGCCACCTCTTGAAGTCATGACGCCCGATATTCTCCATTCAGTGTTCAGGATCGAGGCTTCTATCGGGCATGATCCCGACTCGGGGCAGCCACTGGTCATATGCCACGGACAGATTCCCAAGGGGTCGGAATCGGCGTCTGAGGGGATTTGATTGCATTGAGATCGGATTTCAATATCATGAGTTCTTCGAATCCAACTGCCTATTCAGGAGCAGAAGTAGATGTCAGAGACAACGAACCACCATCACGGTCATCAAGGTCATCACGGTGCATACAAGGTGACCGGTTTCCACAAGAAGCTCAAGGAAGGCACTCAGTCACTGCATGATCAGGCAGAGTCGGGGAATTTCCAGGTTCGCATGGTCAATGGGGAATTGGCTCGTCTCGAGTTCGGGGCATTCCTCGGCCAGATGCGACATGTCCATGCCACGATCGATCCGGCCATGACAGCCGCGTCTGAAAAGGACGAGCGAGTCGGCAGAATCTTCCAGGATTCGCACCTGCGTCTGCATCGCATCGATCAGGATCTCAAGGATCTCGATTGCACCGATGTGGCCGAACCACTTCCAGCAACGGCCCATTTCGTCAACTTCGTCACCGATATCTCCGCGAAGAGCCCGGTCTCGATGATCGGTGTTCTCTACGTCAAGGAAGGTGCCACCAACGGCAACAAGTTCATCGCCAAGAAGCTTCGGGAGACGATGGGTCTCGACGAAGGCAGGGCCATGGGCTATCTCGATCCGCATGGCAAGGATCAGCGTCGTTGCTGGAACGCATTCAAGGAACAGCTCAACGAGCTCGACCTGACGGAGCAGGAAGAGGACCAGTGCCTAGAAGTGGCTCAGGAAACCTTCAAGATGGTGATGAACATCTCGAAGCAGATCCCGGTCGCTCACGAGCCGGCAGCCGCTCAGGCCTGAGCAGTCGGCTCTCTATCTCACTTCGATGATGCCGCGACGCCATTGGAGCGTCTGGATGGCACTATGCCCATGATCAGCTGCCAGGTCAGCAGCAACGGGATGGTCACTAGGATCATCATGATGAACATCTTCAAAGTGCCGTTGATCTGCCAGTTTCTGAAGAGAGCCGGTATGAACACGCTCAATGGAAGATGGGCCAGATAGATCCAGTAGGAAGCATCCACCAGATAACGGATGACCGGATGGTGTCTTCTCATGATCCGTTCGGCGATGCCGATGGCCCCGAGAATGACCAGCCAGTTCGTGATCGCGACGGCCGCCTGCGTGATGTAGAAGAGCAGGTGGTTCTTCGAAGTCCAGCCGGACTCGGCCTGCTGCATGTAGTAGGCGATGGTCAGAACGACCGTGACAAGCAGAAGCAGGAAGCCCGGTAGGAAACGCAGCCAGCATCCTCGATGAAGTTCCTCGATGACCCGGCGATTGTTCCACATGGCCCAGCCGACGATCATGTAGAGCCCGTAGTAGATGAGGATCCTCGGTCTGGGAATGAAGTCCGAGGGGGTATCCACTCCCGGGCCTTCCATCATGCACAGCAGGCCGAAGGTTGCGGCGATCAGGATTGGAAGTCGAAGGGGACTTCTCGTGCAGACTTCGGCGCAGCGTTCCCATGCACGTCCGAGCGGCGGAATCAGTCTGAGCATGAGGCCTGCCGCCAGCAGGCACACGTACAGGATCAGCAGGTAGTAGAGGAACCAGAGATGGATTGGATGTGGATCCGACCAGGGGCCTTCGGACACCATTCCGCCGATCGCCATTCCCAGCGAGGTGCTGATGTCGAGTCCTTCCGCGTGAATGAAGGCGAATCCGAATGCGGCCTTTACGAGTGGATAGAGGATGAACCAGCCGACGACGAGTGGGACCGCGATTCTGAAGAAGCGATTTCCGACGAAGCCCGCCGAGCCGCGTTTTCCATGCATCATGGCGGCGAAGAAGCCCGCCATGACGAAGAAGAGCGGCATCCTGAACACGTGGATCATGATGCTCAGAAAGCCGGCCAATGCACTGCGTTCAACATCTCGAACAGGCCATATCTCATCGGGATTGGATTCCTGGAAGTACAGCGCCACATGCAGGACCACTCCAAGCATCATGGCCATCGCACGCAGGGCGTCGAGGCCGTGATAGCGTTGGTTGTCGGTGACAAGTTGTGGTGTGGTGGGGGAAGTCATCGGGAAGAGTCCGAATTCCATCAGGGCTGGAGTGTTTCCAGCATAGCCGACTGCGATTCCCTGGGCTGATCCATGAAGGACTCGAAGGCCTCGTAGAACGCCTCCTTGTTCTCCATGCCCACATATCGAGAGAGTGCCTCTTCCCAGCCCAGTTCATTGACCATCGGATAGAACTCGTCCCGAAGCGTGGCGACGCTTCGGCCGGGGTGGTTGTAGACCATGAACGCGACGGCCCAGCCGCCGGTGTCGTAGGCCAGTTCAAGGTAGTACTCGGCGACTTCCTCGGATGCCAGGCCGATGTTCTCCATGTCCGCGATCGTGAAGCCGGTGTGCCGCATTCGTTGGGCACGCTCCATGATCATCTCGAGGTTGTATCCACGTGGTCGAAGGCCCTCCAGATAGGGGAGCCAGCCCTCCGTGAACACGGCGCCGCCTTCCATCATCCAGGTTGGTGTAAGGTCGAAGCCCTTCTGGTAGACATGCGTGTATTCGTGCATGCCTCGAAGGATGGGATCGGGCAATGGCTCGTCCTCGTGGTACCAGCCGTGCGTGTTGATGAACACGAGCTCGGCCACCGGTTGATCCGCCTGGACCCACGACAGGTAGGCCTCCGATTCACCCCTTCGTGCCACATCGATGAATCTGGCCATCACCTGCTTCCGGCACTCTTCAGGGGAATGGTCCTCGAGGGGGATGCGCCAACGGCAGTATTCATCGACGAATGCATCGACTGCTTCGGGTGTTATCTCCTGATCATCCTCACTTCCGAGTATCCAGACGTGTGCCGGCCCGTAGCTTCCCCAGTAGTCGCGGGCCATTTCGACTCCTCGCTCGATCTGCTTCCTCCATTTGGGGTCATATCCCTCAAGCAGGTGATAGGTGGGGGCTTCCTCCATGGGAATGAAGGCGCGTCGGCTCATTGATTCCATATGTTCCGAGCTGCTCATGTAGAGCAACGCGATGAAGACCAGCCCGAAGGCCTTGTACAGAAGTTCCAGGATGAGGACGATTCCCATGCAGGAACCCTATTGGCAATCGCCCCAGGCTTCAATGAGCATGAGCAGATCGTTGACGTCCGTATCGCCATCCGCATCACAATCGCCCTGGTCATTGTTCCCATAGGCGGCAAGCTGGGTCAGCAGGTCATTCACGTCGACCATGCCGGAACCGTCGAGATCGCCGGTGCATTCCGGGCAGGCGTCCAGAACGTCGTTGTCGCCACCATCGGTCCAGTTGCCGCTGATCTGATCCGCAGTTCCTGAATTCGAGCAGATGGTGTTTGCCATGAGTGTCGGATTCATGTCGATTTCACTCGCGATGCCGCTTCCCGAACTGGTGGCCATATTGGCTCGAATCGTGCAGTCCTCGATCATGGGGAGTCCAAAGAAGCCGTTGTAGAGGCCGCCACCTGATTCGCCGGCGATGTTCTCCTCGATCAGGCAATTCCTGAGCGTGAAGCTTCCATTCCAGTGGGGGCAGCAGTCCGAGCCATCGTTGTAGAGCGCGCCGCCATTCTGCAAGGCCAGATTGTTCCTGAAGACGCAATCGCTGATCAGCGGCTGGCTTCGCATGTTGGTCATCGCGCCGCCAAGCTGGGCCATGTTGCCGATGAATTCGCAATCGATGAAGACGGGGTGATCGGGTTGTCCAGTTTCCCACGTGGCATAGCCGCCGCCCCAGCGGGCCTGATTGTCGATGAAGCGGCAGTCGTGAAACTGGGGGGCGCCATTGAGGTTGTAGACGCCACCTCCGAATCTGATGCCGGTACTGGTCCCATTCTCCACGAAATGGCAATTGGTGAAGATCGGTCTGGCGTGGAAGAGCACGACGGCGGCATACTCGTCGGTACCACCTCTGGTGAAGAGCAGATCCTCGATACGAGTGTCGTTGCCGTCTTCGAAACTGAAGTTCATCAGGATGCCCTGATGCTGTCCATCGATGATGGTCGTGGGAACGCCATCGATGTCGAGGTGCCCTCGGATCGTGATCCCCTTGCCGTCAGTCGTGATACCGATCTCGTTGTAGGTTCCGGAAGCGATCTCGATGACATCGCCGTCATCGGACGCATCGATGGCCTGCTGGATGGTGGGGTGATCATCTGGAACCTGAATGACCTCCGCCTTGAGTTCAAGGACGGGCATCATGACCATGGCGATGAATAGGCAGAGGAAACGCATCCGCATGTGGCTCCTTGCAGTGCTCGGAAAGAGGCGGCATCACTCAGTATCGTTCCTGACACTTGAGAGTCAAGAGAAGCAGGCGTTTCTGAATCCAGAATGCCGTTTACCGGACAGGCATGTGAGATCCTCTGGGGCATACGTTAGGCTGGTGGCATGGTAGATGACCTGGCCGACACCATCCCACCGGATCCCAATGACCCGGATGTTCAGGAAACCATCACACGTGGTGAGTCGGTTGGACATGATGTCGTGCCTGCGGACACCTTGATCGGTTCCAGGATCGGTCAGTACACGATTCGTCGAATCATCGGATCGGGTGGAATGGGAACCGTCTACGAGGCGTTGCAGAAGTCGCCACGTCGCACGGTCGCCATCAAGATGCTCAAGGACGGATTCCAGTCGCCCAAGGCCATCCAGCGGTTCGAGTTCGAGTCGCAGCTTCTGGCCAGATTGCAGCATCCGGGCATCGCCAAGGTCTACGAGTCGGGCATGCACGAGGGTGCATCGGGGAATGTTCCGTTCTTCGTGATGGAATACATCGCCAATGCCAAGACGCTCACGGAGTACGCTCAGGAACGCAAGCTCAGCACGAGGGAACGGCTCGAGCTCTTCCGCAAGGTGTGTGCCGCCGTTCATCATGGTCACCAGAAGGGCATCGTCCATCGTGATCTCAAGCCGGGCAACATCCTGGTCGATGTCTCCGGCGAGCCCAGAATCATCGACTTCGGCGTGGCTCGAAGCACCGACTCCGATCTCTTGGTGACGACCCTCCAGACCAACGTCGGCACGCTCGTCGGCACGCTCCAGTACATGAGTCCGGAGCAGGTTGAAGGTGATTCCAACGCCATCGATACGCGAAGCGACGTCTATGCGATGGGCGTGATCTTCTTCGAGCTCCTTTCAGGCCAGCTTCCCTACGATCTTCGAAACGCGGCGATTCACGAGGTCGCGCGGGTGGTGATGGAGGAGGATCCGACGCGGATCTCCACGATCGACCGGCGACTGCGGGGTGATGTCGAGACCATCGCCCTCAAGGCGTTGGCGAAGGATCGCAATCGTCGATACCAGAGCGCGCTTGATCTCGAGCATGACATCGAGCGATATCTGTCCGGAGATCCGATCGACGCACGGCCGGCAAGCATGGTCTATCGTCTCGGCAAGTTCACCCGCAAGTACCGGGCGGCATCCATATCGGCATTGATCGTTCTCTGCGCGATCATCGCGGGCGGCATCATCTCGTTGCTCGGTTGGCAGGAGGCCGAACGTCAGAAGGCGTTGGTGATCGCGGAGCGGAACGAGGTCGAGGCTCGCAACGACATTCTGGATGAATCGATTGCCGGGATGCTCTCCGATGTGATGAATCAGATCCGGTATCTGGGCAATTCGGCCAATGCACAACGTGCCCTGATCGACATGGCTCGAGACAACCTGGACAAGCTGGTCACGGAGGATCGTGACACGCCGATGAGACGAGCCCAGATGCTCAGCGCGTGGATGCGCATCGCCAAGTCGCACATCAACATGTCGGGAGTTGGGTACGGCAGTGCGGAAGAGGCTCAGTCGGCCTTGAAGAATGCCAGTGAGCTCCTCGAGGATATCGATGATTCCGCAATCGAAGACGAGAAGATCCGCCGCGCGATCGAATCCATGAGACTGGATCATCCCAAGCAGATGGCCGAACTGGCCAGAATGCAGGCCTCTAGTCTCGAACCGGGGCAACCCAGGACCGAATTTCTGGAAGCGGCTCTGGCCGAGTATCGAAAGCGCAGGGATGCGGCGGCGGCCTACGGTGCAGCCGGTGGCGATGAGATCAAGTCGGTCGACGTCCAGTACTCCTCCTGCATGGGGATGGGCAACACACTGGTCGAACTGGCTCGGGAGGATGAGGCCATCGTTCAGTACGAGCAGGCCCGTGAACATGCCCGACGACTGGAGGCGATTGATCAGAAGAATCGGACCCGCCGGCTCAGGGATCGCGCGATCTGCCTGTATGCCCTGGCCAGTGTTCAGCCGGATACCTTGTCGACGAAGGCTCGTTCGCAGCTCGACGAGGCCATTGAACTGACCAGAGCCATCATTGCGCTTTCTCCGGACAACGTCAGGCGACTGCGTGATCTGGCGAAGATGCTCGCCCTTCGCGGGGAGATTCGGCTTGTTCGGCTCTCCGACATCGATGGCGGGATCGGGGATTACGAGGAGAGCATCGATCACTTCACGACCCGTGCCATCGAGAGTCCGATGGAGCCCGTGTCCCAGTCGGATTTCCAGGACACGGTGCAGTCCATGATGACCCACATGGCATCCGTCGCTCGTGACGAGGACGGACGTCGAATAAAGGATTTGGCCGTCACCCAGCTCCAGTGCATCGCCGAGGCCGAGGCCAAGGGTGGCCGTACGCAGTGGATCGAAATACTGGCCTCCCTGCAGGCCCCTTGAAGCGCCTTTCAGCGGTCCAGACATCGAAATTTCATCTTTACTTGGCAATCAGGGGGCTGTATTTCGCCAGTTCTGGGCCATACTTACGGTGAGAGAACTTCTTGTGCGGGAGTGAGAGAGTCATGACATTCAAATGGTCTGTCCTGTTTACGGTGCTCAGCGCGGCCGCCATGGCTATATCAGCATCTGCTGCAGTCTGGGTCGTCGACGATGATGGCCCCATCTACGATTTCAGGATCATTCAGGATGCGGTCGATGCGGCGTCCGATGGTGACCAGATCTACGTCATGCCGGGCGTCTACTCGGAATCGAGCCGTCCAGTCATCAATTTCAACGGCAAGATGATCGAGATCATCGGCACGATGGAGGACACCATCCTGAAACAGCAGGGCCCTCATGCGGTGGTCCAGGCTATTCAGCTTGAAGCACCAGGCACATTGCTGTTCGGATTCACGCTCACCGGAGGTCAGGAGAGTGGCTTGATTACCGCCTCGGACATCAAGGTGGTGAATTGTCTCATTGAGAACAACATAGGCGATGTCGCTGGTGGCGTATTCGCCTGGATCTATGGGAATCCCCAGTTCGAAAACTGCATCATTCAATCGAACCATATGTTCGATAACAGTCCAGGGGCTGGTGGTGTCTACGTCAGTGGTTGCGGGGTCAAGATGGTGAACTGCACCATCAGCGGCAACACCAGTGTCAACGATGCGGGTGGTTTCTATATCTATGCTGCAGACGTCGAACTGGAGTCATGCTCGTTGGACGGGAACATCGCTGCTGACAAGGGTGGTGCGTTCTACATCCAGAATGATTCGAATGTCCTGATCAGGGACTGTGAGATCCTCAACAACCAGGCGGGAGCCTATGGAGCCATGCTTGTTCAGGGCTCCGATGTTTGGGTTGTGGACAGCAAAATCTGCAGCAACAGCGAGACTCAGATCGGCGGCAGTGTGGACATCCAAGGCGATACCTGCGTCAGTGATTCCTGCGGTGACATCGATGGCGACGGGATACTCGATGAATGTGATATCGATGTACTCGAAGTACCCACGATGTTCCCGACGATTCAGGCCGCCATCGACTATGCGTCGGAGGGGGATACGGTGCTGGTCCATCCAGGCACGTATTTCGGATCTGGCGATGCCGTGATCGACCCCAAGGGCAAGGCCATATTGATCGAATCAAGCGGTACGGCGGCCGATACCATCATCGATGGGCAGGGTTTCAGGCGCGGCATCAAGATGGATTCGAACGAGACCAGCGATACCGTGATCTCGGGGTTCACCATCAGGAGCTGCTATGCATCGAACGGTGCCGGCATCTACTGCTACTACAGCGATCCTACGATCCTTGATTGCGTCATCGACGGGAACTACGGCTTTTCGAGCGGCAGTTCCTACGATGGTGGTATCGGTGTGTACGGTTGGAACTCCGAGATGACTCTGAATGGATGCATCATCTCCAACAACACCTTCACCTCGGGAACTCCCGGAGCCATGGGGACCGGTGCTGGTGTCAAGTTCGAGGGTTCCTCATCCTTCGGTTCCTACAAGCCAACCATGACGCTTTGTCTCGTCGATGGCAACGAGGCCTCGAATGTGAATACCAACGTCGGTGGTGTCTACGTGTATGGGGACTGCGAACTGCAGATGGACAGCTGCACAATCCAGAACAACTCCGGTCATGGCGTCATGGCGTTCATGGGTGCGGCCAGCATGGACAACTGCGAAGTGATCGGTCATGAAGGTAGTGGCATCCATCTCGAATTCATTCAGGAGGACGTCGCGAAGAACATCGATATCACTGGTTGCTATGTTGCGTCCAACGATGAACAGGGCATCAATGTCCGCAGAAACGAGGTTCCCATCACGCTGACCGGATGCTGGCTCGAGAGCAACGGGGCCAATGGCGTGTTGTTCTACAAGTCGAGTGGATCGATTCTGGCGACGATATCCCAGAACAACAGTCGCGGCATCTATGCCTGGTCCGACGATGACGAAGACTCCGTGGTCATCAACGGATGCACCATCAGCGACAACATCATTCCCGATGGCCAGACGACGACCTACGGTGCCGGCGTCTACTGCAACCAGGTCGTTTCAGGGCTCTCGAACTGCTACGTCATGAACAACGAATCGAACATCGCCGCCGGCATTCGGGTCCTCGGTGATCACGACTTCACGCTCACGGACTGTCTCATCCAGAACAACGTCATCGATGCCTTCAGCTACTACGCATCGATATGGTGTCAGGGCGAACTCTTCCTGGAAGGAACCGTTTTCAAGGCGAATCAGTCCACGGCGGCCGGTACCTGTGATCTGAACATGGGGTATCGAGAGAACTGCTTCATCAGGGGAGAGAACGATCTCGGGGCATTGATCCGGGGGTCGCAGTCGACCATGATCTTCGAGTCCGATGCCTACTGTGAAGTCGAGAGCATCGTCACCGGAATGGATGACGGCTACGTGAACCTCCGCTTCGATCTGGATCTCCCGACGTCGGAGGTGGTGCTCGAGATGACGGGTCAGCTCGATCCGGATGGGTGCCTGAGCATCATCAATTCCAGTGGCAGTTTCACCGATGCCCAACCCGGCGATCTCTATCCACTGATCCGAGCCGATTTCCAGGGTGAACAGTTCCCCAGTTCAGTCTTTCCGATCATGCCCGATGGTCTAGGACTTCGTCTGGTGGACGATCTCAGTCGGCGCAGCGGCGGCGTGAGCGAAGTCGGTGTCGAGGTGATCGAGGTCGATACTCCCGAATTCGACGATCCGTTCTCGAGTTTCGTGGATGATCCGCCACTGGACATCATCTCGATCGATGTCGACGGGGATGGCGACGACGAGCTCGCGGCCCTGTTCGACGGAGCGCCCGGTTCCATCGGCGTCTACGACATCACCGAGGACGCTGCTCCGGTACTGGTTCCCGGTTTCAGTGTTCAGGTCGGCGACGGTCCTGTGAGTCTCGACGCATCCGATTTCGATGGAGACGGCGATGAGGACCTCCTCGTGGCAAACGCGACAGATTCGACCGTCACCGTTCTGTTGAGCACGCCAGGAGTTGGCTTCGCGACCACGACACTTTCAGTCGTTGGTGGCGGATCGCCCACCTGCACGGCGATCATCGATTGGGATGGTTCATCGGATCTTGATGTGGTCATCGGCATCGACTTCGGTGGTGGATCGAACGTGTTCCAGGTTATCCAGGATGTCTCCGCGACACCAATCACAGGCCCCAGCTTCGTATCAAGCGGTGTGCCGACCTGTGTGAGCGGTGGTCCCGCAAGCGATGCCTGGGGCTTCGCCGGCGGCACGAGTACCGGACAGGTCGTTCATGCCAACTCGTCGAGTGTCTCGCTGGACGAGTTGCTCGAGCCGGGCGATGTTCCCTACGAAATCAGTGTCATCAAGGCGCGTGATCTTGACAAGGCCGGAGGCGATTCGCTGATCGACATCGCCCTGTGCTCGAAGTCCAATGAAACGCTGTTCCTGTTCCAGGGCCTCACATCCAGCTTCGGTCCTCCGATCCAGATAGATGTGCTGGTTCCTGTCGAGGACTTCGTGATCCTGGATGCGGACGATGATGACGATCTCGATTTCATTCTGGCGTCCCCGGATTCCAGCAGCGAGCCGCTTCTGCTTCTTCGAAACGACGAGCCGGGGATTCCATTGCGGGCCCTGGGTGGTCGAAGCTGGTCCAAGCAGGCGGTCACCACGAATTCCTCGCCGCGGCGCGTGGCTTCCGGCACCCTTGATCCCAAGGACGAGGAGGACGACTGGGTCGTCGGCAGCGCAAGTCTCTCCGCCCTTCGTGGTGGTGAGTTCGGGGAATTCGAGCAGACCCTGCTCGTACCCGTGGAGACCACGTGTGATGCGGATCTGGATGGCAACAATGTCGTTGATGTGGATGACCTGCTCATCCTGCTGAACAACTTCGGGCAGTCCGGTGCGGGTGACATCGATGGCGACGAGGTCGTCTCCATAGACGATCTCCTCATGCTCCTGAGCAGCTTCGGAGATGTTTGCAGATAAGGGCATCCGAAATCGTCCGGACAAACAATGAAACGACCCCCTTCGATTGAAGGGGGTCGTGTTCGTTTCTGTTCGGATGCGTTCAGGTCATGGGCAGTATCCGAAGGAGGAGATCAGGATCATCATGTCGGCGGGTCCGACTCGGCCATCGCCGTTGAGATCCTCGGCACAGGTCTCTGGTCCCCAGCCGACATTCAGACGCCATGGTCCGTCGCCGGAGGTTCCGGCCATCAGATAGTGATGTCCGGCCGACACGCTGATGTTGGATTCGACCAGTTCAGCGGGGAGGCTCAGCGAGCTGCAGTTCGTATCGCCGAGATAGGAGACCTTGATGTCACCAGTACCGCCTGGCTGATGGAGATCCGTCCACAGCGTGCTGGCTTCGTTGTTGCCGGCGAACTGATAGCCCAGTCGACCTTCGTCCATGCCCCATTCGACATTGGCGAACTCGGCGCGGATCTCATCCCAGAGGGGATTGCTTCCCATTGAAGGGCCAGGACCAGGACCAGGACCAGGGCCGGGGCCAGGACCGGGGCCAGGGCCCATGCCGCCGCCACCGCCGCCGCCACTTGGTGCTGGTGGGCCAGGCAGATCGATGTGCAGTTCGGAACCGCCGGCGGCCGTGTCGTTGTAGATCACATGGGTGCCATCACCAAGGGTGAGTGTGCCGGTGTTGACGGCCGAGGTTCCGGCGCCGACCGTGTAGACGTAGATGGAGGTGGCGCTGTGGACGGTGAAGTCCCAGGATCCGGCGACTTCCAGTTGGATCTGGAATGGCGCGGCCACGTTGGTGACCATGCTGTCGATGTCGAAGGTGTCGCCACCGATGGAATCGTTGCGATACCAGTGGAAGGAATCGGCCCCGACCGAGAGGACGGAGTTGAAGATCATGCGATCCCCGTCGTCCTCACCCTGTTCGAGTCGATCTCCAGGAATGAAGATGTGGTCGTCGGGATTGAAACGGCCGTCGAAATCCGGCTTCCAATCGGGTACGGAGTACGCGTGTGCCGTGATGGACACGCTCAGGGTGGTCAGGGTGATGAGTGCCTTGGTGAACATTGGAGAGGCTCCTGTGTAGGGAAACATGGTCTTTCGACCCACTGCAGCGATTCAGGAGGAGTCCATCGATTCCAGGGAAGTGCTGGAAGGGGAAGGGAATCCTGGTTGTCCTGTCCGCCGGATGCAGTGCCCCTTACGCATGAGACTTCAATCCGGTAACACCCCCAAATAGTCGGGTGGGGGTCATGTGTGTGTGCTGTTTCTGAAAAAAGTCCGGAATGGCCCCTCAGGGCATCAGGATCGCCCCTCAGGGGTGTCCACAATTCCGTAATTCGGTTGAATATCGGTGTTTAGATCGCCAGAATGGGCGAATTCAATTCCATAGGGGAGAGGCGAGATCATGCGATCCATATATACAGCTCTTGTTGCCGAGGAGTGCGACGTGTGATCAGGCTCGGTGCGACTATCGGATGATCCTCAATCACTGGCTGACGACAAGCCTGGCGGCTTCCATGCTCTACATGGTGCCAGGCTGTGAGTCCGTCGTATCGCCGACACCGGCATCGCTGAAGTCCCATGACTACAAGGTCATCGGCTTCTTCGGTGGTGGTCCCTGGCGCTATGAGCGGATGACCCACGTCATCCCCGGATTCCTGGCCTTCGATGGCGAGGGCCATCTGGCCGAATGGGATCTGGCCGACATCGTGACGGAAGCCCATGCGCATGGAGTGAAGGTCGTCGTCAGCTTCGATGGTGAACATTGGCAGGAGAATTTCCTGCCGATGAGCGACAACGCCGACGGCTCCCGGGATCGATTCCTCGAGCAACTACGGATCTTCTGCATCGATCAGGACATCGACGGGGTCGACTACGACTGGGAGATCGGTGGGGGGTTCTCGCCCGAACAGCAGAAGCTCTACAGCGATCTGGTCATCGAGACGGTGAAGATCATGCGGCCGCTGGGCAAGACCGTGAGCATCGACGCCTACTTCCGTGACGAGATCAACGCCGAAGCCATCGAGGCCATCGACTGGTTGCAGTTGATGTCCTACGTGGACATGGACGAGATGAAGCAGATGATCGCCTACTGGGAGGCACGTGGTGTGCCTCGCGAGAAGATGATGCTCGGCATGGCCGGCGGCTGGGGGCCGAATGGGGAAGGGGTCGATCAGGAACTCGCCAGAGCCAAGACCCGGCATGTAATCGATGGCGGGTATGGCGGCGTGATGATCTTCCGGACCGATCTGGATCCCGAGAACGAGCAGTCCATGCTCTGGACGGTCGATCGGACGTTCAATGAATAGGTTGCATCAGTTTCCTGTGCGTTTGTCAGGCGCAGAGTCGGTAGCTGTTGATGCTTCGAACGTAGGAATCAAATTTGAAGATTGGCTTCACATCGATTTCCACAACGGCTGACACCACGTTTTCTGATGTTTCATTGTTGGAAAGTGTCAGGGTGGTGAACACCGCCTTCTGGCATGAGGCAGGTGGCGCGATTCCATTGCGTTGGCAGATTTTCTGGCATTGGCCGTTGATGCACATCATCTTGTTCCTGTAGTGAGGGGATTGGGACAGGTGTGCCAGCCATATCGATCAATGGGTAGAGCGTCTTGAGTCCGGGACTCAATTGAATTGAAATTGATCATCCGGCAATCAAGCAGGCGTCACTTATCGGCGGCAGGGTCCGAAAACGTGAGTGAGGTCATGCATCCGCCCGATGAATATCAGACCAGTGGGAGGGCTATGTTCGCCAACAGCACGATCATGGTCAGAACGACGCTGATGGTGTGAAGCCGCTTGAAGGTTGCCTTGTCGCCGGCGTCGGTGGCCTTGTTGGTGATCGGGACCAGTGCTGCACAGACCAGTGGGAAGACGATCGTCAGCCCGGCGAGAATGAACTGGGCGACACTGCGGTTTTCCGAGAAGATCAGAGAGATGATCGTGGCGATGCCGATGACGACCAGCAGCCGGAAGAACTTGGGAAAGAGCGCCCGGAGAAGCTTCCCGGCAGGGGCCATCTCGATGGTCGTGAAGATCGTCGGAGCGAAGATGGCGGTCTGGAGAATGATGACGCCTACGGCGAGTCCTGCGAAGAAGTCCTGCATGTTTTGGTCCTCGGGGTTGGTCTCAATAGTAGATCAACAGATACATGGTGTATCCAAGTGCCAATGAAAGAATCAGGCCGGCGACGACTGATATGAATCCCATTCCTCTGGTCGGTTTCATCTGCCACCACATGATGATTCCGGAGAGGCCCCAGAAGATCATCAGCCCGGCCATGATATCGACGATGATGGCCCATGAGGTGCGTGCGCCGGCCTGGCTTGGATATCCGTGTGCCTTGTGGAGTCGCAGCAGAAAGGATCGCATGTTGAATTCTCGCGTCGGCTCGCCGGCAAGATGCTTCTCCAGCTCCCCGGATCTCAGATCGTAGGTCAGGAGCCACTGCTTGCCTTCGGCCTCGACGGTGAATTCGACATCGGGCATGAACCGAATGCTGCCCTTTTCGGTCTGGGCGTCTTCCTTGACGGTTTCAAGCATCAAGTCCAGAGATTCCTCTTCACTGGGCTCGACCTTGTCCGGAAATGGTGTTTCGATTTCATCCGGTGTGGACAGTGGAGTGATCTGAAGCGTTGATGTCATCGTATTCGGATTGATTCGATAGCGTTTGCGTTCTTCCTCTTCACGGATATCGATGAATATGTCGCCAGTGAAACTGGGGACATTGTCATCTACCAGGCTGATCTCCACATCGGATTCCGAATTCAATTCCGAAACGACGTTGGTTGCGATGGTCTGTGCGGATGGAAACGGGATCGACTCGAGAAGTTTCGGGTCGTTGTCCATGGTGGTCGATGTTCCAAACCAGCTTGGATGGTTGAAGAGGAATGCGGTGACGCCGTAGAGCAGTACGAACGGAACCAGTACCAGGCCGAAGTACATGTGTATTCGGCGAATGATCTTGACTGTGGCGTTGTACTTCTTCCGACTCTTCCTGCGTGCAGGGTGCTTCTTCCTGCTTGGGATCACCGTCCGCTGCCGGGGAGGCAGAGTCGGCTTTGTCTCGACACCAGGTTCCTGAAGTGTTCCCTGTGACATGCCAGAAGGATTCCATTGGAAGACAGCATGGAAGCGGGGGGATGCTTTCATGGCGAAGTGCAGTCGGTGACTCTCTTTTTCTCAGACCGGGATTGACTGCTTCATGGGCGAGTCACTAGGATATCACCAATGAGATTGAGTCTCAATATCTATAGAGGAATGGGTCTAGGGAATGTATTACGAAGCAGATGATCTGACCAAAGACGATGTAGACAGGCTTTTCGAGGCTGCGGCGGCCCTTTTCTTCGTGGTTCTGGAATGTGAGTCCACAGTCCAGATGGCTCCGGTGCTCGTGCCAGCCTGGTTTTCTCCGGCCATGGACCCGCCATGCCCCTGCACCATGGACGATGAGTTGGTTGAAGAGGCGACGGACTTCCTGGTTCGCATGGGCATCATGCGGATCGATGAGGGTGGCCACCTTCGAGTCGTGTCGCACTGAGCCAGATCCCCGACATCGAAGTGCCTATTCCTTGCCGGCCATGGTGATCTCTTTCATCGGGTTCATCATCCTGTAGGGATTGATCAATACGACCTGTGCAAGATTCGAATCGGTCTCGTGGCTGGTGAAGATGACCAGCTGTCCTCTAAATGGCATCATCTGTATATGCCTGAGTGCGAAGGGCAGTTCCTCCACGACAGTCGACCATGTATCGGATTCGATGTCGTACATCTCGAGTGA
This sequence comes from Phycisphaerae bacterium, assembly GCA_002716385.1. GTDB lineage: Bacteria > Planctomycetota > Phycisphaerae > Phycisphaerales > SM1A02 > UBA1668. Next base: position 36,002 of record PBAX01000011.1, read on the forward strand.
TTTGTTTGGCTCGAGACCGCTCCCATCTGATTTCGGGGACATGCCGCCGGTCACGAAGATGTGATTTCCAAGAACAACGGCTTCGGGGGAGAGCCGCTTGCGTTCAGGTGATGCGATCCTGCCCCATTCCCGACTGTTGAAATCGAACACATCGCAGGGTTCGACCAGTTCGAAGTCATCGGTCATTCCGCCGATCATGTAGTACCGACCATCTGCATGGACACCACCGAATGCTCGCCGTGTGTTCAACAGTTCGATGCCCGATTCCCTGAATGGTTCATCGGGGGTGGTGGCATTGGCGACCATCACTTCCTCGAGATGTCTGAAATGATCACCTTGTTCACGAGTGGAATCGTAGTCCAGTCCACCGAAGACCCATATCTCATCGCCGTGACGAGCCATTCCGAACTGGCTTCTTGAGACAGGAAGATGGGGGCCCGTTACCACCCACTCGTTCTTCTTGAAGTTGTAGGTGCATCCTTCGTTCTGGGTTTCGGCTGCCTCCTCGCCGAATCCGAATCCGCCAAGTGCGAAACCCGATTTTCCGTCTTCGTGCATGACGGTCTGGATCGATTGCCTGGGCATCGGATAGTCGGAGCAGGGCCGCCATGCCATTGTCGCCAGATTCATTCGATAGCCTTCATCAAGGAAGTTGTTTCTCTGGAAATCATGCTGTCCGGTGCTGTTGTTGCCCCCGAACATGTAGATCCAGCCATTTCGGATGAAGAACGCCTGACGATTCTTGGCATCAGACGGCGTTGGTACGGTCCAATGCTGGACGATGGCCGAAACGGGACTTGAGTTGTAGGAGATTCGCTCCACCTGTGATGGTCGCATTCCACCGGAGATGCCACCAATGATCAGTAGGTCGCCATTGTGATCGCCGGCGACCTGATGAAAGAATCTAGGAAAGGTGAGTACGCCGATGTGATTCCACGCTTCATCTCCAGGAGCCCATGTGTATACGCCTCCCTCGGCTGCTGTCGCCATGACCTTCCCTGAAACCGTATCGGCGGCTGCGCCAAAGCCCTGGCCCGGGAATTCAGGGCCCATCATCCATTTTCCCGTTTCCGGCTCGTAGATGTCCACCTGCTTGGTGGTTCCGCCCTCGCTCTGCATGCCGCCGATCACCATGATCTTTCCATCGATGGCTACCGTGGCCAACGCACGCCGCTTGAATGGAGTTTCAATGGAAGTCCAGCCTTCATTCGGATTGTTCAGGTCCAGTACCCATGTTTCTCCATGCCAATCACGCGATTTGGTATTCGCATCGAGATTCCAACCACCGATGACGTACAGCTTCGAATCGACAATGGCCGTGTCGTGTGAGGATCTGCCAGAAGGCATGGGGGGCAGCTCGGTCCATTCGCGACTTGAAGGATCGTAGGAGTGGACCGTGTTCAAGGACACGAGATGGGCGGGTTCACCAGGCGCATTCTCGGCGACTAGTCCACCAGTTCGAATGATCTTGCCATTCCAGGCTTCCAGTGGGCAGCTTTGCATTCCACTTGAATTGGGCAGGAGTTCCTTGTGGGAGAGGTCATGGAGATTCACTCGGTAGAAATCTCTGGATTGACCTTCTTCATGGTAATCGTGAGGTCTTCCGTGATACCCGCCCATGACGTACAGCCAGCCGTCGTCGGTGGCCGAGCCGAAACTGGTGGTGGGCCTGGCGATTGTGCTGCAAGGCTCGCCAGCAAGCAGACCGGAGCTGAGATCCGGATCATCAGGCGTGGCAAAATGTTGCCCATTGGCGGTCCTGCCCATCAATGGCAGGCAGGCTGAGGTAATCAAACAGATTTGAATGATGGACTTGAAGGTGAACATCTTGGGCTCCAGACTCCTGCGACAATTTGGCCACCACAGAGGGTGTGGCCTGTCCCGGAGATCCGCTATACTATTGAGACTCAGACTCAATTTCAATTTTGATGATTCCCTGTCTGGCGAGCCCGCTTGTTGTTCGTCAAATCTGACATGCAGGAAGGAAGCACAATGAATAGAAGAGACATGATTCGATCATCCTTGGCCGGCACTGTGGGTGCAGCCGCCATGATGCCAGCCCTCGGTGCAGGCTCAATCAAGAAGAGCCGTCTGAGAAAACTGGATGACTCAGCTCAGGTGAAGGTCGCCGTCGCTTCCGGTGTGGACTACTTCAAGAGACGCTGTGATGACCAGATCCCGACCGTCATTGCCTTGGAACAGGCCATTGCCAGCAAGGATCTTGCTGCCGCCAAGCTAGCCTACATCGAATCTCGTCCTCCCTATGAGGAGATCGAGACCATCGCAGGCTCCTTCGAGGATTCCGATCGTGACATCGACGCTCGTCCATACTCCTTCGATGGTGGTGAAGATGATCCGGACTTCCGTGGTTTCCACAAGATCGAGAATCTGATCTTCGCAGAGGAGGATCTCGATGCGGCCCATCCATATGCCGTTCAACTGGTCGAGAGTATCAAGCGACTCCGTGGTGAGCTTGACGAATCCGATCGTTTCAACGCCGAAGGCCAGTTCGGTGGCATGGTGGCGCTGACGAACGAGCTCTCCGCCAAGAAGATCTCCAGCGAAGAGGAGACATGGTCCGACCAGTCCCTTCTGATCTTCAAGCACAACTGGCTTGGCGTGAACAGTCAGTTCATACCATTCGGCCAGATGGTCGGTGCCGATAAGCCATCCGTCATCGCAGTTGCGGTTGCCCATCGTGATGCCATGAATACGCTCAAGCCATATTTCAAGCCTGGTGTCGTAGCCGCTGCTCCTTATAGCGGACTTTCCAATCGGGAACGGCGTGCCATCGCCGATGCCAGCAATCGCTATCGCGACGCGATCATCGTCGTTCGTGACGAGATCGGCGTTCCAGGCTGATCACTGATTCATATCAGCACATTCGAATCCAATTACAGGAAGACCAGTTCAAATGTCCCACCGTTTCATCAAGTCCCTCTGTTTTCTGAGTGCCATGCTCTCGATTGCCATGATTCCTCAGGTCGTCATGGCCCTGCAGTCGAGTGAGCAGAAGCAGGAACCTGTCGAAATCGTCGTTTACAGCGGCCGCAAGGAATCGCTGATTGGTCCCGCCATCGCCAAGTACATGGAAGCCACCGGCAACAAGGTCAAGGTCAAATACGGTTCGACTTCAGGCATGACCGCTCTGCTTCTTGAGGAGGGAGACGCGACACCGGCAAGCGTATTCATCGCGCAGGACGCCGGCGCTCTTGGTGCTTTGGCCAAGAAGGATCGACTGCACAAGTTGCCGAAGAAGATCACTGGAAAGGTCGATTCCCGATTCCGTTCTCCCAAGGACGAGTGGGTCGGGATCAGCGGCCGTGCACGTGCGGTCGTCTACAACGTCAACAAGACGAGCCCGTCCGAGATGCCGGTTTCCATCCGGGATTTCACCGATCCCAAGTGGAAGGGTCGCATCGGCTGGGCGCCGGGCAACGGTTCCTTCCAGGCGTTCGTCACTGGCATGCGTGAACGTGATGGTGATGAAGCCACGGAAGCGTGGCTCCGCGGCATCATGGCCAACGAGCCGGTCGTGTACCCCAAGAACACCGCGATCGTTCGCGCCGTGGGAGCTGGTGAAGTCGATCTCGGCTTCGTGAATCACTACTACCTGTATCGATTCCTGAATGAGGATTCGGATTTTCCCGCCCGGAATCACTTCATGCCCGGTGGCGATCCCGGCTCACTGGTGAATGTGGCCGGTGCCTGCATTCCCAATCCCGATCTCGATGAGGCTCGTAAGGCCAAGGCACTCGAATTCATCGAGTTCCTCCTGGCCAAGGATGCACAGAGCTACTTCGCGAACAAGACCTACGAGTATCCATTGATCAAGGGCGTTGACCCATCGGTCGAGATGATCGAGCTGGAGAAGATCCAGACGCCGGACATGGATCTGAGCAATCTTGATGATCTTCAAGGTACTCTGGTCATGCTTCGTAAAGTGGATGCGCTACCCTGAGTTCTCTTCAAGGAACATCTTTTCAGACCATCAGGCGGAGTCGGGTTCAAGCACCCGCTCCGCTTTTGATTGCCTGCATGCTGATCGGGCTTCTCGTTCTTTCACCGCTGGCCTACCTGTTCATACGAGCCTTTGAAGGTGGCGGGTTCGCGGGAACCGTATCTGCGATATTCAGCGTGGATACCCTCTTCTACGGTCTGCGAAGTCTCGGGCTGGCAGCGGTCGTGGCGGTTGCGTCCGTGCTGCTTTCGATCGGTCTGGCCTGGTTTACGCTTGCGGACGATCTGCCATTCAGTCGCATCTTCACGATTCTGGTGGTCTGTCCACTGGCCGTTCCCTGTTATGTGGGGGCCGCGGTCTACATCGGTGTCTTCAGCTCGAGCGGACTTCTGGGTGGAGTCGTTGAATCGCTGGGACTTCAGCCCGGTTGGTTCAATGGCTTCTGGGCTTCCGCATTCGTACTGACCATGTTCATCTATCCATTGGCTTATCTGCCGATTCGTGCTGGACTTCGACGAGTCGATCGAAGCGCCTATGAGGCGGCGCGGATGCTCGGTCGTTCGCGTTTGATGGCGATCAGGGCAGGTGTGCTTCCCCAGCTTCGCTCGTCGATTGTCTCCGGCGGACTTCTTGTGGGCTTGTACACACTCGGTGAATTCGGAGCGGTGTCGCTTCTACGCTGCAACACCTTCACAAGGGTCATCTATGTCCAGTACGAATCCGCATTCGATCGAACAGGTGCGGCCGTATCAAGCCTTGCATTGGTCGGATTGATCGCTCTTGTGTTGTTGTTGGGGCGATGGATGCGTGGGAATTCATTCCAGGATCGCAGTGGTCGCTCCGTTTCACCCTTGAAATGGAGCATCGGTCATTGGCGATGGGGGGCTCTGGCCATTTGCCTGTGTCTCGTCGGTCTGGCGATTGTGATTCCTCTGATCAGTTTGTTCGCGTGGTGGGGGCGTGGGTCAGAGGCGATCGAGCTTGCAAGCGGGCTCATCGATCCACTTCTGAATTCACTCATTCTGGCATTGAGTGCCGGCGCAATTGTTCTTGTCCTGTCTATTCCGATCGCCTTGCTCGTTACCAGACATCCTTCGCGTCTTGCCAGCATGATCGATCGCATGTCGCACATCGGATTCGGGCTCCCTGGTCTTGTCATCGGTCTTTCGCTGGTCTTCGTGGCATTGCGTCTGATACCCGCGTTGTATCAGTCGTGGTTCGTTCTGCTTCTTGGATATTGTGTTCTCTTTCTGGCATTGGCGATCGGGCCGATTCGATCAGGCCTCGAGCAGGCTTCCCTCACAGTGGATGAAGCGGCCCGCACGTTGGGAGCGGGTTGGGCGCGACGTTTTCGATGTCTTGTTCTACCAGTCATCCGTCCAGGGCTCTTCGGCGCCTTTCTGCTGGTGTTCATCAGCACATCAAAGGAACTGCCTTGCACGCTCCTGCTCTCTCCGGCGGGTACGCACACGCTGTCCACTCGAGTCTGGCAATACACCGATGAGGCCATGTATGCGGAGGCTTCGATGCCCGCTCTGGCTCTGATCTTCCTTTCGGGGCTTCTCGTGGCTATTCTCACGTGGCGTGAGGAACTTCTGGAGAAGTAATGATTGAACTAATAGGCATAGCTAGGTCATACGGATCGCATCCGGCAGTTAGCGATGTGAGCTTCCGGCTCGAGTCCGGCACATTCGCGGTGCTGTTGGGCCCGAGTGGCTGTGGCAAGAGCACCTTGCTTCGAATGATCGCCGGATTGGAAACACCCGATCGGGGAACGATCATCATCTCCGACAGGGAAGTCGCCGGTGCCGGCCATGTTCCACCGGAATCAAGGAAGGTTGGCCTTGTGTTTCAGGATCTCGCGCTGTTTCCGAATATGACGGTGGCCGCCAACATCGAGTTCGGATTGCCAGTGGGAGAATCCAGGTCTTCTCGAGTCGATGACATGCTCCGACTGCTCAGGCTGGAGGCACTGCGAGATCGTCTGCCTCACGAGTTGTCCGGGGGTGAACAGCAGCGGGTCGCCGTGGCCAGATCATTGGCCCCCGATCCAGATGTACTGCTTCTCGACGAGCCGTTCGCGAATCTGGATGCGGATCTCCGAGGGCGTGTCAGGGGAGAACTGATCGATATTCTCAAGCAAACCGGTACCACGGTGATCATGGTGACTCATGATCGTGAAGAGGCGATCAGCGCTGCCGATGAACTAATGATCATGCTTGAAGGAAGCGTGGTTCAGTCCGGAAATCCTCGGGAAGTCTACGAGCAACCTGTCAACAGGGCGATTGGGCTGCTGCTTGGTGATGGCAATGTTCTGGATGGTCGCATCAAGAACGAAGTCGTCCATTGCTGTATCGGGGATTTTCCCGCATCTGGTCGTCCCGATGGTCCCTGCGAACTGTTTATACGTTCAGAACATCTGGAACTTTCTTCAGATGCACCACTTTCGGCCCGGGTCATCGGAGGTGCCTACTACGGTCACGATGCTCTGGCGAGTCTGCAGCTTGCGGACGGGACCGCCTTGTCGATCCGGCAGGCGCATGGAGACCTTCCAGAAGTGGGCAGCGAGATCCGAATACGTGCCAATGGACCGGTCTGCATTTTCGATTGAAAGGCGTTTCATCAACTGAAGATGGATGATTCGAGAATCCGATCGTGTGGATCTGATCTTCGTGATATCGTGGCAGTCGATGTTTCTGGCAGTCCTCATACATGCATCTCTCTTCGGTGGAATGGCGACAGAATCCACTCGCGATCTGCTCGTTCGCCACTGCCTCGATTGTCACGAGTCGCCACGGCCCAAGGCGGGCCTGGATCTCGAGGCCGCGTTCGAGAATCCAGCCGATGTTCCGGCCGCCACCTGGTCCCTCATCGAACTGCATCTTCGAGGCCGCACGATGCCGCCGGCCAAGATCCGACAGCGCCCGGCCGATGAGGACTATCAATCGCTCATCGCCTGGGTGGAGTCGATGAAGCCTTCGACCGGGCCACGTGATGTGACCCTTCGGCGATTGAACGAGACCGAGTACCAGAACACCATCCGTGATCTCTTCGGCATCGAGTTCGATTCGGATGCCTTCTTTCCGGATGACGATATCGGCTACGGCTTCGACACCATCGGCGATGTCCTGACGATGTCGCCGCTGCTGACCGAGCGGTATCTTGACGCCGCCGAACGAATCGCCGCGGAAGTCGTCAGGGATCCCGGCGATCCAAGACTATCGCTCCTCAGGGTCGAGCCCGGTCAGCTTCGGGCAACCGGTCGGGGACAGACAGGTTCGGGCGGTGTGCGGATGAATTCCAGAGGCGCGGCGGCCGCCGACTTCGAACTGATGAGCTCCGGTCCCTATCGCATCCGGTACGGCGCATGGGGGCAGCAGGCGGGGGATGAGCCGGTCCGGTTGGCTGTCCGTCATGGCAGGAAGCGCATCGTCGTCCATGATGTTCCGGAAGTCGCCAGCGATCCCGGCGTTCGTGAAGTCGAAGTCGAGCTTCCGGCAGGAGAGGCCACGATCGAAGTCGCCTTTATCAACGACTACTACAAGCCTGAAGATCCGGATCCCTCCCAGCGTGATCGAAACGCGGTGGTCACCTGGATCGAACTGGAAGGACCGCTTGATCAGCCGATCGTCGACGGTTTCCAATCCTCGCTTCCAACCCACCCCGAGGCGCCCGAGGCCTGGGTGGATGTCGTGCTCGACGATGTGCTTCCGAGACTGTGGAGAGGTCCGGTCGCGGCGGATGATCGTCGGGCACTGGTGGCCCTGGCCGTCGACGTCAATGAGGATGGCGCATCGAGAGAACAGCTGCTTCGCACCGCCTTGACTGCCGCGTTGGTGAGCCCACGCTTCCTCTATCGACTCGAGGTCTCGCCGGGTGAAGAACCGGTGCCGCTCGAGCCACATGAGCTGGCCACTCGCATGTCCTACTTCATCTGGAGCAGTACGCCGCCGGATTGGTTGATGGAAGCTGCCGAAAGTGGGTCGCTTGCCACCAAGGATGGGAGACATGAGGCCGTCGCCCGATTGCTTGAGGACCCGAGATCCGTCTCGATCGCCGAGAACTTCGCGACCCAATGGCTGCAGATCAGGGACCTGCCGGATCGAACGCCCGATCCCGCTCGATTCCCCGGCGTCAACCGGGACGTGCTCGAGTCGATGCAGCAGGAGACGATTCTCTTCTTCGACGAGCTGGTCCGGGAGGGGCATCCTGTGGACGATCTTCTGGTCGCCGACTTCACGTACATGGATGATCAGCTGGCTGATCACTACGGACTTTCGGATCTCGACGTGTCAGAGTTCCAGAGAGTCGCACTCGAGGACATCGCCCATCGTGGTGGCGTACTCAATCACGCGGCGATCATGACGGCCACTTCCAATCCCACCCGTACCTCCATCGTCAAACGCGGCAAGTGGGTGCTTGAAGCGCTGCTCGATCAACCACCACCACCGCCGCCGCCGGGTATCGATGGTCTGGCGGAGGACGGGGGCAGCACTTCGGCCTCGCTGAGGGAACAGATGGAGAAGCATCGAGCCGATCCATCCTGCGCCGCCTGCCATGTCAGGATGGATGCCCTGGGCTTCGCGCTCGAGTCTCTGGATGCGGTCGGTCGCTGGCGTGATTCGGATGAAAGCGGGCCGGTGGATTCCAGAGGCGAGCTGCCCGATGGGCGAATCATCAATGGTCCACTCGAGTTGCGGGATGTTCTCGTGGATGATCCGGCACTTGAGCGTTCGCTGGCCAGCCACATGCTGATCTACGCCTTGGGGCGTGGACTGACCTCCGAAGACGAGCCGGCGATTCGAATTCTGCTCGAGACACTCGAGCAGGACCCGCGTTTGCGCGGTCTGGTGCACGAGATCGTTGAATTGGAGATCTTCCGCATGAGACCGGGGGGGCTTCCACTATGATGAGTACGGATCATCTGGAGACGGCATGACTGGATTCAAGCCAATTGATCGACGGACCATGATTCGCGGGATGGGCACGGCGATGGCGCTTCCGTGGCTCGAGGCCATGGCGCCGATCAAGGGCATCGGTCAGGCGATGGCGGCTGTCGATCCCGGGACACCTCCCGTTCGCATGGCCTTCCTGTTCATTCCCAACGGTGTGCATGCCCCCGAGTGGACACCGACCGGCCTCGGTCAGTCGTGCACGCTTCCCAAGATGCTGGCGCCGCTGGAGCGACACCGTCAGAACATGTCCATACTCACGGGTCTTGGTCATCACAACGCGATGGCGCTTGGGGATGGACCGGGCGATCACGCCAGATCATCGGCCTGCTTCCTGACCGGCGCCCATCCGTACAAGACAGACGGGGCCGACATCCGTGCGGGTGTCTCCGTGGATCAGATCGCCGCGTCGAAGATCGGTTCCGCCACACGATTCTCCTCTCTTGAACTCGGTTGCGAGCCCGGCTTGCAGAGTGGTTCCTGCGATTCGGGCTACTCATGCGCCTATTCGGCCAACATCTCTTGGCGTACGGCCAGCAGTCCGATGGGCAAGGAGATCAACCCCAGACTTCTTTTCGAGCGTCTGTTCCAGGTCGGGCCTCCGGGTGAATCCGCCGCTCGACGCGTGGAACGCATGTCGCAGCGTCGAAGCATTCTGGACTACGTCTCCCAGGATGCAAGAAGGCTCCATCGCCGACTTGGCCGACGTGACCGAGACAAGATGACCGAGTACCTGGACGGTGTCCGATCGATCGAGCAGCGGCTCGAGCTGGTCGAGTCGGTTGCACATGATCCCCAGGACGTGGCCGGCATGTCCACGCCGGCAGGCATCCCCGCGGACTATCGTGAACACCTTCGACTCATGCACGAGCTGATGGTGCTGTCCTTCCGGCTGGATCTGACGAGAGTCTGCACCATGATGTGGGCCAACGAAGGCACCAATCGTACGTTCCCGTTCCTCGACATCCCCCAGGGCCATCATCATCTCTCGCATCACAAGGGTGATGAGGGAATGATCGACAAGATACGAAGAATCAACGAGTTCCAGTCGACGATGTTCGCGGAGCTACTTGATCTGCTGGCATCGACTCCGGAGGGGGAAGGCCGCCTTCTGGACAATGTCATGCTGGTCTACGGTGGCGCCATTGGCGATGGCAATCGTCACAATCATGATGACCTGCCGATCATCTTCGCCGGTGGGGGCGGTGGCCGATTCAACGGACAGGGTCATGTGAAGTACTCGAAGGGCACACCTCTGTGCAATCTCTACCTGACCATGCTCGATCAGGCAGGCATATCATTGGATCGGTTCGGCGACAGTACAGGTAAGCTTTCGGGCCTTGGTTAGCACCCGGCATCCAGCAGGTTGGTTTCATGTCACAGAACACACCGGAAGCTCAGCTCGACGCCTTCATGAAATCGGGTGATCTCGGTCGTGCCTTACAGTTGGCAACGGCCATCACCGGGCAGGACCCCTCGAACACGGCTGCCAACATGGTCCTGGCGAAGATCAGGCTCATGCAGGGATTGTCGGCCGACGCTCAGATCGCGGTGGAGAAGGTTCTCAAGTTGTCTCCCGAGAACGAGGAAGCCATGCTGCTCATGGTCGGCATTCTGGCCGCCCGTGGTAGAACGAGTGAAGGGCTCGAGTGGTGTGATCGGATCGAGGCCATCAATCCCAGCTCCATTCAGTGTCAGATCAAGAAGGCTCAGTTGCTGGAGCGTGATGGCAAGAGCTCGGCCGCTCTGGAGATACTCGATCAGCCGATCGTTCCCGAGGATGATCTCGAGGCGGGGCTGATACGTGCGCGCAGTCTCATTGCCCTGAAGCAGCATGAGGATGCAATCAGGATCATCGACGAATGTCTGGGCTCATGGTCCTTGACGGGGCCGCAGGCAGCCGGCAGGCGGGCTCGTTTCCTGTATCTCCGCGTCAAGGCCAACGATCTGCTTGGTCGGTATGACGATGCCTTTGCGGATGCAGTCGCTGCCAAGGAGAACACCCATGTTCCCTTCGACTCGCAGGCCTACATTTCGGAGATAGATCAAATTCTGCAGATATTCACCCGGGAGAAGCTTGCGCCGCTTCCAGGATTCGAGGTCAGTGATCATAAGCATGTATTCATTGCGGGCATGCCTCGATCGGGAACCACGCTCGTCGAGCAGATACTCGATGCCCATCCGGGTGCCACCGGTGTGGGAGAGGCCAAAGAGATCCATGTGATGGCGAGTCGTCTTCAGCAGACGCTTGGATCATGGACTCCCTGGCCCGGATGCGCCTCCGGCATGACCGCCGTGCAGAGGCAGCAATTGTCGCAGTCTTATGAACAGGCGATCCTCGGATATGGTTTCGAGCCTGGTGGACTGTTCGTCAACAAGCATCTGCTCAATCTCAAGTTCCTGGGTCTTATCGCGATGCTGTTTCCAAGGGCCAAGGTGGTGTTCACGCACAGGGATCCCCGGGACATGGGGCTGTCCTGTTTCCTCGGGAACTTCTCCAATCGCATGCATCCCGAACTGCAGTCGATCGAGAGCATCGCGATTGCGGTGGAACAGAACCAGCGGCTACTGGATCACTGGAAGTCGGAACTGCCGCTCGAGTGGATGGATGTCGAATATGCGGACATGGTCCATGATCAGGATCGAGTCAGCCGTTCACTGATCGAATTCGCAGGTCTGCCATGGGATGAACGCTGCCTGTCCTTCTACGACTCCGGACGAACGGTGATGACCTTGAGCTACGATCAGGTCAACAAGCCGATCTATTCGAGCTCGCTGGGGCGGTACAAGAACTACGAGTCTCATCTGGGGCCGTTGTTGGCTGATTGAACAGTTCAAGCGGTGGGCTGGTCGATAGAGCGGTGGTACACTTCGTTCAGGAGTACCGCGTCTTGTTCATGTCATCACTCTCGAGCCCTTCTCCGATGTCCCACCTGAGCCGACTGCTCATTGTCGGGTTCTGTCTTTGCTTGACCAGTTGTGGTGATTCCGGTTCCGCTCGATCGGACATGGAGATTCCGAAGCCGCTCAAGAGCGACTTCGAACCTGAAATCACCAAGGCTTTCAACATGGCCGCACAGTCGGTCGAGCAATCGCCCACCCCTCGAAACTGGGCGAGGTTGGCGGCCATCTATCATGCCCATCAGGAATTGAATGCGGCGATCGCGGCCTATCAACAGGCGGTCTATCTGGGAGATGCCCATAGCCGCACGGCTCATCTGCTTGCCATGGCACTGGATGAAGTGGGTGATCGCGACGAGGCGATCGCCTCCATGGAGCGTGCTGCCGCACTCAAACCGTATTCTCAGCCAAGCCAGTGGCGGCTGGCCCAATGGAAGTTCGAGGCGGGAGAGGATGCGGAGGCAGAGCAGATCTTTCTCGATGCCTACAACAACAACAGCGAAGACAAGCTGACTCTCCAGGCGACCGCCAAGTACCTCATCGATTCCGGTCAGCCGAAGAAGGCGATCGGCCCGCTTGTGAAGTTGATCAAGATCAGTCCGACGAATCGATATGCGAGATTCCTTCTTGGGACGGCCATGCAGCGGTCAGGGACACAGGCGGACGACGCCAAGAGTTTTCTCGAGGTGGGTCGCCATGCCAAGCCGAGTTGGACGGATGTCCACATGCAGGCCTTGTCGCAGCTCACGACCGGCCCGAGAGCGGATTTCCTGCGTCTCGTACAACGATCCAATTCGGGCAAGGCGCGTGAGTCGATCGCGGCGTTGGAGTCGCTGGAGCCACGGTTGGGGGATGATCCGGGATACCACATCGAAGTCTGCAAGTGTCTGCGACAGATAGGTTCGTACGCCAAGGCGCATGCCGCCATCGAGAAGGCATTGGCCATCGAGCCCGGGAACTTTCGTGCCACCTATCAGCAGGCGGGTCTGATTCGTGATGACTGGATCTCCATGGGCAAGCCTGAAGGGCATGCACTCCTTGAGAAGGCGTTGGAGAAGAGTGATCACACCATCGGCTTGAATCCGACCAACGCGCCATCCCATGCATTGCGTGCGCAGGTGCTGGAGGATATGGGGCGCTTCGAGGAGTCCTATCAATCCTGGATGGAGGCCGATCGTCTTGATCGTGCGGATCAACGGTTCAGTTATCAGGGGGCTAGAACCATTCTTCAGTCCGGCGATCGTGATCGAGGAATCGAACTGCTCGGTATCTACTGCGATCGCTTCCCGCTGCATCATGCTGCTCGCAAGCAATTGGGACTCGAGCAGTGGAAGGGCGGCGACTCGATCAATGCCCAGAGGAATCTCTCGATGGCATCGCAGGGGTTGCCTGGTGATCCGGAGATCCGGCAGGCCATCGACGCCATGAGCCGCCAATGATGATTGATCACACGCCACATCCAGTGCGACTTGTTCCAGCTTTGATTCTCATGGCTTCACTGTCGGCCCTGCATGGTTGTGGTCAGGACTCCTCCGAGGAGGCGCCCGCGCCGACCGACTCGTCAGGGAACATCTGGTTCGAGAATGTCACGAAGTCACGGGGCATCGATTTCATCCATCGCTCCGGTCATCAAGAGGCGTACCTCATTCCCGAGATCATGGTGGGTGGGGTGGCGGTCTTCGACATGGAGGGTGATGGCGATCTCGATCTCTATCTCGTTCAATCCGGTTCCATCATCGACGGGCCGGGGCCATCCGGTCGCAACGTCCTGTATGCGAACCAGGGTGACGGAACCTTCAGGGATGTCACGGAAGCCAGTGGTGCCGGTGACGAGGGCTATGGAATCGGCGTAGCCACCGGTGATGTCGACAACGATGGAGATGTCGATCTGCTGGTGACGAATCTTGGGCGCAACACCCTGCTTGTGAACGACGGCCAGGGGCGATTCGTCGATACCACACTGGAAGCCGGTCTCGAGGCCGAGGACTACAGTGCCAGCGCCTCGTTCTTCGATGCCGATGCGGATGGGGATCTCGACCTGTTCGTGTGCAACTATCTCCATTGGAGCCCTGACAAGGAACAGAATTGCCTCAACAGCATCGGTGAAGCGGATTACTGCGCACCGATGTCCTACAACGCTCCAGCCGCCGATCGGTTGTACATGAATGATGGCACCGGTCGATTCGTCGACATCTCGGAGTCTTCGGGGGTCGCCGCGGCGCCGGGCACGGCGCTTGGTGTGGTGGCGATGGATGTCAATTCCGACGGGAGGCAGGATCTCTTCGTAGCCAATGACGGAATGCCGGATCATCTCTGGATGAATCAGGGCAACGGTGTCTTCATCGAGAATGCTTTGCGAGCCGGTTGTGCCACCGATATCAGTGGGAAATCCAAGGCGGGCATGGGCATCGCCACCGGCGACATCAACCACGACGGTGAAGTCGATCTCATGGTGTGCAATCTCTGGCGAGAAACCGATTCGCTGTATCTGATCGATGCGAACGGTAACTTCGAGGATGCCACGATTCGGAGTGGTCTGGCGGCCCTGCCCAAGACGTTCACGAGATTCGGCCTTGGATTCCACGACTTCGACAACGACGGGCATCTGGATCTATACGAGGCCAACGGGCGGGTTGCGCTGCTTGACAACAACTGGGGGGACGATCCATATGGTGAACCGAATCTCCTGTTCAAAGGCAATGCCGCCGGCCGCTTCAAGGAAGTGACGCCACGTTCCGGAACACGAACGCCGGCGAATCTGGTCAGTCGCGGCGCCGCCTACGGCGACTTCGACAACGATGGAGGGATCGACATCGTCGTGATCAACCGTGACGGGCCTCCTCAGGTCCTGCGCAACGTCGTCGATGACAGGGGAAACTGGATCAAGTTCCGTGTACTGGATTCATCCGGGCGCGATGCCCATGGTGCCACGGTCAGATTGACGGCTGGTGGCAAATCCTGGATCACGGTGGTCCATACCGATGGCAGCTACTGTGCCGCCAGTGATCCCCGGGTCCATTTCGGACTCGGAGACATAGCATCTGTTGACGACGTCGAGGTCGTCTGGCCGGATGGACGCAGCGAGCGGTTCGGTTCCCAGCCGATCAACCGGATATCTGTGCTTAGAAACGGGGCATCGGCTGGAAACAACTAGCCGCACGACTGGGCCAGATTCACAGCCTCACTCAGGGGGCTTGGTTGGTGCAGGCGAAGCCGGCCCATCCGCTTTCATCAGAAGTTCAGGGGTGGTCACCGTTCGAAATCCCAGATGGGACATGCCGGTGTCCGGGGTCGTCGACATCCTTGCGCTGGGTCGGTAGCTGTCGCAATAGACGGCATTGCACAGGAATGAGCCGCCGCGATGAACCCTTGAATCCGGTGCATGAGGTGTTCTGGGATCGAACGCCTTGTCGGGGCCGCTTGGGTTATGGACAGGCCCCTCCGATTCGGCTCGAAGTCTGTAGGTGTCGAGGCGATAGCGGTCCTGGCACCATTCCCAGACATTGCCGGCCATGTCGTGCAGCCCGTAGCCGTTCGCCGGATAGCTGCCGACGGGGGCGGTCAGCAGGTAGCCATCCTCCATGCTGTTCTCGTTGGGAAACCGGCCTTGCCATACGTTGGCATGCTTTGGTTGGATCGGATCATCGCCCCATGTATAGATCTTGTCTTCGAGTCCACCTCTGGAGGCGAACTCCCATTCGGCTTCCGTGGGCAGTCGTCGATTGGCCCAGCGGCAGTAGGCCATGGCGTCCTCATGACTCACATGGACAACGGGATGATCCAAGAGATCTTCGATGTTCGAGCCAGGTCCCTGCGGCTGTTTCCAATTCGCATCACTCGTCCATTGCCACCACATGGCGGGATTGTTCAAGTCGGCTGGATGATCGGGCTGCACGAAGACGAGTGAGCCTGGTGCGAGCATCGCATCCGACGGCCTTGGCGTACCCGGCGGCAGTTGCTGTCTCAATTGTTCCCAGTCGACCGATCGTTCGGCGACGGTGATGTAGTTCGTCGCATCGACGAATGCCTTGAACTGCCTGTTGGTGACTTCATTGATGTCGATGAAGAAGCCGTCAATGGACACTTCATGAACGGGGCGTTCATCATCGCGAGCCTCTTCGCCAACGCCCCCCATCTTGAAGGTGCCACCATCGAGCCAGACCATGCCATCTGGTGCCGTTGGATTCCGGTCCGGCGAACTGATGATGGGGGGCCCATGGTCGGAGGGCGTCTCCGGGGGGGGCATCAGCAATATCAGAAGGGGCAGCAGGATCATCCAAATGGGCTCTTGGGGCGGGTATGTGTTGGCTCAGTGGAATGATAGGCGTTTTTGGGGCAATAAACGCTGTTCTTGCCGTGAGAAGGAAGAAAACGAAATCTTGAAAAGGCAATTTTTCATGCTTGAGATGCTGTTTGTCGCCATTACTATCTATCTAGGCCTCTTGGGAGAGGGGTCAGGCAACAAGCATTCCTAGTGTTGCCGGAGGAGAGAGAACCATGCGCATATTTACTGCTTCAGCTCTGCTCATCGCCGTTCCTGCGATGGCAGCAACCTATACAGATTCAGTTGGTGACATTGCCACTGGCAATGCCAATCTCGACATCGTTTCTGCATCGGTCAGTCATAACGATTCGAGCCTCACGATCTCGATGACGGTTGCAGACCTGAATGCCGACTGGGGCAAGTACATGGTTCTCATCGACACCGGCATCCTGGGTGGTGACCACACGAACCCATGGGGCCGAGACATCACCTACGGCGATGGGATCAATGTCGACTTTGCACTTGGCTCCTGGCTCGATAACGGTGGTGGTACCACTGGTCTGATGAGCTGGGATTCCATGGGCGGCTGGGGTTATTTCTACGATGTCGAGCAGTCAATCGACTGGGACAATGACACCGTGAGCTGGACCATCGATGCAGGTGGGTTTTTTGAGTTCTACGTCAATTCAAGTGAAGGTTACGGTGGCTTCGAGTTCGACATCGTCTCCACCGGCGGTGGTGATAACGATCCCGCAATCGACTTCATGGGCGGTGAAGGTATTCAGGGAGGTTGGGGCAATGGCTCAACCATGACCGACATGTTCACCTACACCCTTCCAGCACCCGGCGCGTTGGCCCTTCTTGGCTTGGCTGGACTGGCTGGACGGAGTCGTCGTCGACACTGATCCACACGACCAACGTATTGAACTTCACAGCCCCGCTGATTTCAGCGGGGCTGTTCATTTGTAGGACTGCGGGTCTGCGGTGGCAGGGTCCTGTGAGGATGCATGAGGTATCCTGCGGGTCTTATGGATCTCACAAGCCTTTTCGTCATGTCCCTGATCTCCCTGTTGGTCATCACGGATCCTTTCGGGATGGTGGCCGTCTTCCTGTCGTTGACGGAGGGTGACGACCCCAAATGGAAACACAAACAGGCTTTGAGATGCGGCATCAAGGTCTTCTTCATGTTGACGATCTTCTTTGCTGGCGGTGTCTGGATCCTCAAGATCTTCGGCTTCTCGGTGGAGGCGGTTGATATCGGTGGTGGGCTGGTCATTGGTGTCATGGGCTGGCAGTTCATGCATCCCAAGGACAAGCGAAAGGTCACGCCGGCGGAGCATGCGGAAGGAAAAGCCAAGAAGGATGTCTCATTCATTCCGCTCACGATGCCCATCATCGCGGGCCCCGGTGCGATTTCCGTGGTGCTTTCCTTCGCATCAAAGATCGAGAAGGAGAAAGGCGGCTGGGAGGAATGGCTCACGATCGGTCTGGTGATTCTTTGCATCTCCATTCTGACTTGGTTGTGTTTTCGCTTTTCCGAATATCTGCTTCGTCTCATGGGACATGGTGGTCTCAATTCCTTGACGAGGATCATGGGCTTCATCCTGATCTGCATTGCGACTCAGATGATCATCTCTGGTATCGGTGGTGCCATCGACAAGCATGCTGCGAAGGAACATGCCAAGTCGGCAACCGTCTCCATGGGACTCATCGCGCCTGATCCGGCCATGCGAGCACATGTTCGTGAACTCTGAACAAGCTTTGCCGAGTTGGCACTTCTGGATTGATCGAGGAGGGACGTTCACCGATATCGTCGCCTGGCACGAGGCCTCCTCGGAACTGCTGACCGCCAAAGTCCGATCGGAGGATCCCGGTCGAAGAGAGGACGCCAGTCTCGCCGCTATTCGTGCCGTTCTCGGACTGGACGATTCGGCAGATCTCCGCTCATTGGGTGCCGTCTCGATCCGCATGGGTACGACGGTGGCAACGAATGCGTTGTTGACACGAAGTGGCGTGCGAACGGCCGCGGTTCTGACGAAAGGATTGGGTGATC
Source organism: Phycisphaerae bacterium (assembly GCA_002716385.1). Classification (GTDB taxonomy): domain Bacteria; phylum Planctomycetota; class Phycisphaerae; order Phycisphaerales; family SM1A02; genus UBA1668. The sequence continues at coordinate 54,133 of PBAX01000011.1, forward strand.
TGCTCATCCTCGGTGACCAGTCGCGACCTCGACTCTTCGAGCTCGATATCTCACGACCACCGCCGACCTGGGATCTTGTCATCGAGGCCGATGAGCGGATCGCTGTCGATGGCCAGGTGCTCAGGCCGCTTGATGAAGATCAGCTTTACCGAGATCTCGCATCTGCTCGTGAAGCGGGCGTGGAAGCCTGCGCGGTTGCCTTGATGCATGGCTGGACATTCCAACAACATGAGCAGCGAGTCGTCGAAGTCGCTCGTGAAGTCGGTTTCAAGGAAGTCGTCTCCAGTCATGAAGTCTGTCCGCTGCAGGGTCTTCTTGGACGGTCTCATACGACGGTTGTCGATGCTTCCCTGACACCGACTCTTCAGGATTCAATCAGGGCGATGCGAGCGACCATGCCGGAGGCGACTCTGGAGTTCATGCAGAGCAGCGGTGGATTGACCGCCGCCGAAGGGTTCAGGGGTTCCAGAGCGATTCTTTCCGGGCCAGCCGGCGGCATTGTGGGTGCGGTTGCTGTCGCGGGATCGATGGGCAACATCATCACATTCGACATGGGTGGTACTTCAACCGACGTGGCCTGGCATGACGGCACGTTTCATCGCAGATGGGATTCGAAAGTCGATGGGATCCCTCTGAGGGTACCCATGCTGGATATCCACACGATTGCCGCCGGTGGCGGTTCCATATGCCGCTTCGATAGTCAGCGACTACGCGTCGGTCCAGAAAGCAGCGGTGCTCAGCCCGGGCCAGCCTGTTACCGGGGTGGTGGGCCGGCGACCGTGACGGATTGTCATGTGGTGCTAGGCCGTCTGGATGCGGATCTGCTTCCAACTGTCTTTGGGCCTGACCGAACCCAATCAATCGATCCGGATGCCTCTCGGGCATCATTCTCTGCGATGGCAGAGCAGGTCCGTGCATCCGGTCGATCGCCGATGAGTATCGAACAGCTTGCGGAAGGCTGTTTGCGGATTGCTGTGGAACGCATGGCCGGAGCGGTCAGAAAGATCTCGATCGAACAGGGCCGTTCTCTGGATGGCGTGACACTCGTTTCCTTCGGGGGTGCCGGTGGTCAGACGGCATGCCTCGTAGCCGAGGCACTTGGGATCCGGCGTGTCCTGGTCCATCCACATGCCGGCGTTCTTTCGGCACTGGGAATCGGACTGGCGACACCATCGCTTTCCACGGAGCGCACGGTGTCCTGTGCGATTGATTCGGATGAGATCCTCACGAGCTTCAAAGACATGGAGTCGGCACTTCATGAATCGCTTGTGCAGGAGGGCGTTTCAGCGGAGGAAGCGAGTGTTCACCGTCTTGTCCACATGAAGGTGGCTGGCTGGGATGGGAGTATTCCGGTCGAAGCAGGCGATCCTCACACCATGAGAGAGACCTTCCTTGAGCGTGCTCGGCGTCGCTATGGACTGGATCTCAAGGAGGAAACGCTTGTGGTCGCCATGCTGGAGCTCCGAATCAGCATCACCACCCGGAAGGAGGTGCCCGGGTTCACGCCGATGGGAGATGTCATGCCCGAACCGGACCGTTTCGTGAAGACCCTGTTCAAGGGTCAATGTCACGAAACCGGTATCTGGAATCGCAAGGACATGCCGAGCAGTACGACGCTTGAGGGGCCTGCGATCATTTCAGAGGAGGGTGCGACCACCATTGTTGAACCCGGATGGTCCTTGTCATGTCGGGAGGATGGCTGCTTCCTGCTGGAACATGTCCATCAGGAAGACCACGATCAGGATCATCCAGACCATCATGTCGATCCGGTTCTGCTCGAGGTGTTCGGTCATCGATTCATGGCCATTGCGGATGAGATGGGTGCCATGCTGCGGCGGACGGCCCATTCGGTGAACATCAAGGAGCGGCTGGACTTCTCATGTGCCATCTTCGACCAGTCCGGACATCTGGTCGCCAATGGGCCTCACATGCCGGTCCATCTGGGCTCGATGGACCACAGTGTTCAATCGGTGCTTGCCGCCCATCGTGATGATCTCAAGCCGGGCGATGCATGGCTCCTGAATGATCCGTATCACGGCGGAACCCATCTGCCGGATCTCACGGTGGTCACGCCGATGTTCTCGGAGAGTACCGGGTCGCTTCAATTCCTTGTTGCCAGTCGAGGTCATCACGCGGACATTGGCGGTATCACGCCTGGTTCGATGCCGGCGACGTCCTGCTCGCTCGAACAGGAGGGTGTCATCATCCAGCCGATTCGGATCGTGCGTGATGGCATGCTTGATGAAGCGCTGGTCCGTGGACATCTGACCAGTGGGCCATGGCCAGCACGCAATCCCGATCAGAACATGGCTGATCTGAGAGCGCAGTTGGCTGCCAACACTCGAGGTGTCGAGGAACTCCGGAGACTTGTCCTTGAGTTCGGCCTTCCGACGGTTCAGGCCTACATGAAGCACGTGATGGACAACGGTGAATCCTGTGTGCGTTCATTGCTTCCGAAAATCAAACCCAATTCAATCGAAGTCCCCATGGACAACGGAAGTCTCATTCGTCTTCAGCTCCGTCTTGAAGGCGGCCGTATGGTCTTCGATTTTTCGGGCACATCAGATCAATGTGACACCAATTTCAATGCGCCGCCGGCAGTGTCACGTGCGGCCGTTCTGTATGTGCTTCGTTGCCTGATTGATGATGACATTCCGTTGAATGAAGGGTGTCTGCGACCCGTTGACATCATCATTCCGGAAGGCTCGCTCTTGAATCCGAACTCACCAGCTGCGGTCGTCGCAGGGAATGTCGAGACCAGTCAGTGCGTAGTCGACGCGATCCTTGGAACAGTCCGGGCCCAGGCGGCTTCCCAGGGGACCATGAACAACCTGACCTTCGGGAACGATCACTATCAGTACTACGAGACGCTCTGTGGTGGAACCGGTGCCGGCCCGGGATTCGATGGAACGGATGCGATTCATTCCCATATGACGAATTCCCGATTGACTGATCCGGAGATCCTCGAAGCCCGCTATCCCGTCAGGCTGGAACGCTTCGCCATCCGTCGAGGTTCCGAAGGCAAGGGCCGTTTCAAGGGTGGCTGTGGAGCGATTCGGGAGATCAGGTTTCTCCAAGCCATGACAGTCACTTTGCTGGCGGGCCGCAGACGCTTTGTGCCCTATGGACTCGAAGGGGGCGAGGAGGCTTCTGGTGGACTTCAGTGTGTTCTGCGATCAAACGGTGGACGAGAAGACCTCGAGGCTTCAGCGAGTGTGGAGGTATTCGAGGGGGATCGCTTCCTCTTGACGACACCCGGCGGTGGCGGTTTTGGTCGATCATCCTGATGACTGATCAATGAAAACCGCCCGGCTCCTGGGAGCCGGGCGGTTGGAATCGAACCTGTTCGAGCCGTCGGGATCAGCAGCCGCCGTAATCGGCGAGGATCTGCA
>PBAX01000012.1 GCA_002716385.1 Phycisphaerae bacterium
CCCGCCGACGAGACAGCCGCCGAAGGCTCCATCGCTTCGGCCGCCACCGATCAGCCGCGACAGACCACGCCCCCACCAACAAAACGGTCTGGCTCAGGACGTAGTCCTCGAAGGGGATGAACGCTCACTCCCACTCGATCGTCGCAGGTGGCTTGCTGGAGATGTCGTAGACAACCCTGTTCACACCCGCGACCTCGTTGATCATGCGACTGCTGATGTTTGCCAGCACGTCGTGCGGGATCCTCGCCCAGTCCGCTGTCATGAAATCCGATGTCTCGACCGCGCGGACAGCGACCACCGATTCGTAGGTCCGACCATCGCCCATCACACCGACCGACTGGACAGGCAGAAGCACCGCGAACACTTGATCAGTACTTCGATACAGATTGCGGGCCACGATCTCCTCGAGCAGAATCTCGTCGCATTCACGGATGACATCCAGTTTCTCTCGTGTGATCTCTCCAAGCACCCGAACCGCCAGCCCCGGACCGGGGAACGGATGCCTCCAGACGATCTGGGATGGTAGCCCGAGAACCTCCCCGAGGGCCCTGACCTCGTCCTTGAACAGGTCACGGAGCGGCTCGATCAGTTCGAAGCCTAGATCTTCAGGCAAACCACCTACGTTGTGATGCAGTTTGATGTTGGCAGCCTGACCTGCATGGCCGTGCCCCGACTCGATCACATCCGGATACAGAGTGCCCTGAGCGAGAAAACGAGCTTCACCTCGACCTTCTGCCGCGACTTCATCCGAGGAAGCCTTGAACACGTCGATGAAGCGATGCCCGATCAAACGCCTCTTCTCCTGTGGATCCGTCACACCCTCGAGATCGGAGAGGAATTCGTTCGATGCATCCACGACCCGGAGATCGATGTCGAAGTGGTCGCGGAAAGTCGATTCGACAAGATCACGCTCCTTCTTTCGCAGGAGTCCGTTGTCGACGAAGATGCAGGTGAGCTGATCGCCGATGGCCTTGGACAGAAGCGCCGCTACGACGGATGAATCGACGCCGCCACTGAGTCCGCAGATCACCCGGTCCTTGCCGACCTGTTCACGCACCTGCTCGCAGGCCGCCTCGAGGAAGTCGGACATCCTCCATGTGCCTTTGCAGCCACATACCTCGTAGAGGAAGTTGCGGAGAATATCGACACCATGCGGAGTATGTGTCACTTCCGGATGGAACTGGATCCCATGGAACGGAAGGGAGCGATGCTTGACCGCCGCATGCGGACAGGTCGGCGTAGATGCCAGAGTCTCGAATTCCTGCGAGAGACCAGAAACCTGGTCCCCATGACTCATCCACACGGCGGTCTCATGCGGGATGTTGGCAAGGAGCCCCTGTGTGCACTGGACCGTCAGACGACTTCTTCCATATTCACGAGCCTCGGCCGCTTCCACGTTGCAGCCAAGCAGATGGCAACCAAGCTGCATCCCGTAACAGATGCCCAGAACCGGAACCCCGAGCTCGAACAATCGTTCATCGCATCGCGGCGAGCCTTCCTCATTGATGCTCGAAGGTCCGCCCGAAAGTATGATTCCACTTGGATCGTGCGCACGCAGCTTCTCGACTGGGGTATCGGGCGCGACCAGCAAACTGAATGCGCCCGCCTCTCGAACTCGTCTGGCAATCAGCTGGGCATACTGACTGCCAAAGTCCAGAATCAGCACGGTCTCGACATCTCGCGGTGCGTGATGCGGGAAATCGCCTCCAGACGTCATGAAGCAGGCTCCTTCAGAATCAGATGACTGAACTATCCCCTGAAAACCCCATCAGGATGCGTCATGGTATCAAGAGGAGGAGGATGTCGATTATCGGGAAAATCCAGATCACTCGAAGCGGACACGTTCCCGTATGATGATCCCCGTGTCAGCCATCACATCCCAGCCTGATTCCAAGAAGAAAGCCTCCTCCAATCCGGAAAGCGGCCCTGCTGAACCAGCCATGACCAATCCAGAGCCAAATCAAAACTTGATTCCGGACATCCAGATGGAGTTCTTCAGCCGCCCCGTGTATCTGGGCGTGATTCGAAGAATGCTCGATTCCCTCTGCGAACGAATGGGGCTGGACCCCCATCAATCCGCCCGGATCTGCCTTGCTGTCGATGAGGCGATCTGCAATGTCATTCGTCATGGATACGACAATTCCCCCGATGGGAGAATCACATTGACGCTGACACGAATAGAGAAGGCGGACCCCGAGCTTCTGATCGAGGTTCTGGACCGAGCCAAACATGCGGATCTCGATAAGATCCGATCCCGCAATCTGGATGAGATTCGCCCTGGTGGCCTCGGTGTCCACATCATCAACGAGATCATGGAAAGTGTCGAATACAACCACCGCGAGGGTGGCGGCATGAGACTGACAATGCGGCACCCACTGGGTCCCAGCTTGAAGAAAACGACGGGGAGAGGACAATCTGATGGGTGACCAAGCAATGAACGTGACAATCGAAAGAAAACAGGGCATGGTCATTGCCAGGCCCGAAGGCGACATCGATCTCGCCAGCTCACCCTCCCTGCGAGCACAGCTTCGTGAAATCGTCGGTGAAGCGGATGATGCCATCGTCGTCGATCTGGAAGCGTTCCCCTACATGGATTCATCCGGTGTCGCGACACTGGTCGAATTGCTCCAGTCCTGTCGCCAGAAGGGACTTGATCTCACCCTGTGTCGATTGGGAGAACGGGTCCTCTCGGTATTCCAGATCGCCCGACTGGACGGCGTCTTCAAGATCGCCGGTTCCATAGAAGAATGCACCGGAACAGCCGACTGAATGAATTCGACCAGCGACATGTCGACACGAGGCTCGTTCATCATCAGAGGCATGGCGTTCTGGGGCGCCTTCTGGCTGAGCATATTCACGCTCATCGGAGGTCTCTGGTTCATCATCTGGACGTCCATCAAATGGACCGTTCGACCACTGCTCATTCCAGCGGTCAGACTCGGGAAGGATGCCATCGTGGCCCAGATGGTCCGCGTGGGCGTGAAGTCGATCGCCATCGTGCTGGTCGTCTCCTCCTGCATCGGCCTGATTCTGGCCATGTCGATGTACCCCCCGCTGGCCGAACTCGGCCAGCAGAGCAGAATCGCGAACATAGTCGGGATTGCCGTATTCCGTGAACTGGGCCCGCTGATCTCTGCCATCGTTCTGACCGGATTCGCAGGCGCTTCAATTGCGGCTGAAATCGGAACCATGGTCGTGGGCGAGGAGATCGAGGCACTAGAGGCTCATGCCCTGAACCCGATCCGGTTCTTGGTCGTCCCGAGAGTGATCGCCACGGTGATCAGTCTCATACTGCTGACTATCCTGGCGGACGTATTCGGCGTCGTCAGCTCGGGGCTGATCACCTGTCTCTCATTCGATGTCTCTTCCCAGGTGTACATCGACAACACGTTGGCGCAGCTGAACCTGTCCGACTTCCTGACGGGGCTCATCAAGTCGCTCTTCTTCGGTGTCATCCTTGCCTCGATCGCCTGCTACAACGGCCTCAAGGTCACCGGCGGTGCCGCTGGAGTCGGCAAGGCGACCACCGACACCGTCGTCCAGACGATCGTGATCGTGATCATCGCGGACCTGGTGTTCACATCGATCTTCCTGGTCCTCGGCTGGACCTGACGGAAGGCATGATTGAACGAGGACTATTCGACTGGTGACAGGATCCAGCCTGTTCCCTTGAAGCCGTTCTCCACTGACGTCACCTCATAGCCGACCAGACCGATCATCTCGCTCAATTCGCCGAACATCGCCATCGGTCCGATTTCGTCCTTCATCATCTCACCGAGTTCCTCGGCAAGCTCCGGATCCTCCTGCCGCAGGGACTCCATCTCCTGGGACCACTGCATCATGGAGACCTTCGCCTGGGCATCCATGGAGCGACCCATGTCGGACACGGTCCAGTAGACGACCGGTTCGGACGAGAACATCGATTCGATCGGCTTGAAGGTCGTGGCCGCAGGGCTGTCCTCGGAAGTCGAGGAGCCGACTGAACGCAGGGCCTGCTCGACCGATGACATGGCACCCATGTAGATCTCGCCACCGCCTACGGCAACGGCAATCTCGGACGGCATTCCCGGGAGCATTCCTCCGGTTTCCATGGAGTAGATCTGATGCCCCTGGAAATCACGGGGCTCGAATCCCATCTGGGGGGCCATTTCGGAGAGCGTGTCGGTGAACGATTTCGCATTCTTGGAGTCGACTGCCCAGATGTTCCCCATGCTTTCAGCCGTCAATGGATAGCTGATGCTGCTGCTCATCTGAACGGTGCTGCCCATCCCATCCATGAACTTCTGCATCATGGGCTCCATCTGTTCCATGGCCTGCGCGCCCTGCATGGCCATCATCGGATTGGAGTTGATGACATCCTTCACCCACGGAATGACACCATCGAAATCGAAGTTCAGACGTCCATAGCTGACGGACTCGGCCGACAGCCAGCCCGGAATCGGCTCACGAGGGGAATTGCGGGACATGAGCTTCATGAGCCCTTCCTTGCCGTCTGGAATCCAGGCACCCATGTTGAATGTCGCCAACGCAGGCGCTTCGGCAGACTCCATGTTGAAACCGATCGCATCGATTCGACCGAACATCGCGATGACCATCGGCTTGGCCATGTTCACGAGGAAGGGCTGCCCCATCGACTCCATCATCTCACCCAGATGGTTCGTCAGGAGCACCATGCGGAAGCCCGAGTCACCGAGAAAGCCATTGACACCCTTCCAGGAATCAAGCCCCCCAAGGCCTCCCTCGACATCCTCCCCTTCGAGCACATCGAGCATTCGCTGCATCTGGCTGCGGGATGTCGATACGAGGATGTTCTCATCGACTCTCACCATGAAGAATCGCTTCGGACTGGCATCCTCCATCGAGAGCCCCATGCCCCTTCCTCTTCCTCTGCCGCGGCCACCGAATGGATCCTCTTCCTCGTCCATGTCCTCCGCCTGCTCGATATCTATGCGGATGACTTCCGTATCGCCGATCTCGAGCAGTTCCATCTTCATGTCGTCAGGCATCGAGGACTGGGATTCCTCCATGGCTTCATCCCAGACCTTGCCGAGCGACTCGGCGGACTCGCCCAGATCGAGATACATGGTCATGCCGATCGAAACGGCCGTTGTCTCCTGATCAACGACCGGGAACAGCACCATGCCCATTCGCATGTCTTGAGCGACCTCGACCAGCGACTTGTCCTCCATGGCGGCCTCCAGAGCATCGCTCATGGGATCAGGCATCTGATCCATGAAGGGATCCTTGAGCTCATCCATCCCCATGAATTTCTCGGCCGCGGGGTTGTCCTCGAACCGCTTCATCATGTCACCGAGATCTTCGAATGAAATCGCGAAGACGGTCTGCTCGGGAGCGACCTTGTCGAGGGTGAGTTCAGAAGCGGCAAGGCAGGAAACGGTTAGGCATGCAGTTGTCAGAAACACGAGAGTCTCTCCTCCGATAGACGGCTGATTGGCAAGTCGCCATCACCCGAGCACGATTCGGTCTACTTGTTGAGTTCTTTGGCCACGCCATCCTGGGATCGCTGAGGTGGCACGTGATAGTTGTGGCCGGAATTGGGGTTCTTGATGTCGTAGGCGAAGGCCTCCCGATTGCGGATGAAATCCTTCACATACCGGGTCGGAATCGCGAAGTTCAGACCTTCGCCTGCCAGGATGCCCATGTTCGTTATGCCGATGACCTCGCCACTGGTGTTGAACAGCGGCCCTCCGGAGTTGCCCGGATTGATGGCGGTATTCGTCTGAATGAAGGTCAGTCCCTGGAAGTTACGCTGCTTCGTGGAAACCACTCCGTCGCTCGTGGTCTGCTCGAGACCAAGCGGATTGCCGATGGCGAAGACGGGTTGCCCGACGACGATTCCCTCCCACGACTCCAACGGCGAGTATGGGAACGGATCACCGTCGGGATGCTTCAATCGCAGCAGGGCGAGATCGAGGTGGTTGTTGACCGCGACGATCTCGATGTCCTCGAGTGTCGTACGACGGGATTTGCCGTCCTCGGTCGGAAGCCAGATGGTCGTGCGAAGATCCGTCTCACCCTGGATGACGTGGGCATTGGTGATGGCATAGCCATCCTCGTTGATGATGACACCCGAGCCTAGGCCGGCCGGTGTCTGTACCTTGATCACGCTTGGCTTGACCTTGTTGGCCTGCTGCTCGATGCTCAATTCGGTCGGATCATCCTTGGTGTGGTACAGGAACCGCCTGATGACCGTACCTGCTTCATCCGGATTCGCGACCTTGTGATCGGAGATCTGACTTCGCTTGACCTGGACGACTTGCGAGCCGACCTTGACCCAGAGACTGGATTCATCGCTGCCGATGACGTCTCCATGGATCTGATCGCCTCCCTCGAGAGTGATCACGTCAGCCGATACCGCCAGGGGCATCACCAGAATTGAAGCGGCGAAAAGCAGTGATTTGAGAGTCCACATGGGTCGAGGTCCTTCCAATGAGCTTCTGGGTGAACAGTGGAGTATAGGGGGAACTCCGCCTCTGGGAGCCCCATTGTGGAAGTCTGGAGAAGCCATCCCCGGAGGGTGCTAGGATGCCAGTCTTCCCAGCTTGGGATGAATGCCCAAAGGAGCCAAGCAGATGCCCACACGGACGCTACCAATCAAGATCCTCGCCTCGGTGATGGCCATGACAGGGCTGTCTTCCTCGCAGGCCGCCACCCCGCTCGGGGACTACTTCGGTTTCGATGGACTCGAGATCATCTCCATCGGAAATCGCCCCGGGCCAATGCTCGTGGCAGACATGGATGGGGATGGACTCGAAGATCTGGTTGTGGTGAACAATCGCGACAGTCGCATCGATCTTCTTCGTCAGAAGCCGGATGCCAAACGAGACGCCCCCATCGAGGCGCCGGATCGAGTCAACGAACTCCCTGACCATTGGATGTTCGAACGCGAATCGGTCGGGGTCGCTCATGAGATCTCGGCTATCCAGACGCATGACTTCGATGGCGATGGCGATCTCGACCTGATCTACGCCGCTGCCAAGAATGACCGTGTGGTGTTTCTCGAGCAGGACGCCCCCGGCAGCTTCAAGGTGGCCGCCCGGCGTACCATTCCTAAACTCGAAGCCAACCCCGCTGCGTTCACGATTCTCGATGTGATGGGTGATGCCAAACCGGAGATGGTCTCGATCACGGAAGGCAAGATCACCATCTGGCCACTTGACGGCACCTCGATGGGATCCCCCGAGAAGCTCTCCGCAGGAACTCGGTTGCAGGCATTCGTCGCAGCGGACTACGACGGTGATGAACTCATCGATATCGCGGGCATCATCCCGGACGATGTGGCGCCGGTCCGGATCTGGTTCGGCCAGAAGCATCGCGACGAGCGAATGCTCGGCCCACAGACGATCTTCGAGATGCCTCCGATCATAGAGTTCGAGGCCGTCGGCCTTCCCGGACAGAAGAACAAGCTGATTGCCGTGATAGAGCGGGCCTCCCACCGCGTGGTTGTCTACGACCTGGCAACCGAATCGGCGGAGGGGACCGGAGACAGGGAAGCCTCCTTCGTCGTCTACAGCTATACCGATCCCGGAAACAGAAACCGCGATCAGGTCATCATCGACATCGATCAGGACGGCATGGATGATCTGATCACGACGGACACCAAGGCCAATGCCGTGGTGGTCCACAGACAACTTGCCGGACGTGGCATGCTTCCTGGCGAGACGTACTCGAGCCTCTCGGATATCGGCTACCTCGCTGCCCAGAAGCCCGCCGATGGAAAAGACGCACAGCTGTATGTCCTGTCCGAGAAGGAAGGAGTCGTCGGAAGATCACCGCTGTCCACCGACAATGTTCCTTTCCCGAGGCCTTTGACAGTAAGTGAAACCTACTCCCCAGTCGCCATGAATCTGGTCGAACTGGAGGATGGACCGCACATGGCCGTCGTCGCCAACAAGAAGCGCGACTATGTCATCGATCTGATCGCCGATGACGGCTCGCTCGAGACGATCAAGCTTGGCCAAATCAGCAAGGCGCCCGAGACAGTCGTGGCCACCGATGCCGATCAGGACGGCATGACGGACCTGCTTCTGTTCACACAGGACAGGCCGATGATCATGCTCCATGCCATAGAGCCGTCCGAGGACGGTGTGCGATTCGAGAAGCTCGAGAAGGATCAGATGGGCCAGTTCGGGCTCGTCTCCGCCGCCTCTGCAGACAACACCCTCCCCTTCGATGTGGATGGCGATGGCAAGATGGAGCTGCTGATCGCGGATAAGAATTTCGTCAGAGCGGTCCGATACGACACGAAGCCCGAAGACGGCGCAAGTGCTGGCTGGCAGGTCGTGAAACAGATCAACATGGACGATCCGACGGCTGAACTCGTCGCTGTGGCCGCGGAAGGACCACGCATCGTTGCCGCGGACAAGCCGGGCAACCGACTGGTCATCTTCGAAGCCGATGACTCCGGCAATTGGAAGCAGACGGAGACGCTCACGCTCAACGGCTTCCCCCTGGGACCCATCCACACAGGTTCCTTCACAGGCGATGGCGAACCGAGCGTTCTGGTGATGGGCAAGGATGGTTATGCCGTCGTGCGGCTTGGCGGGGATCGTCGGGCACTCGAGGAAGTCGGCTCCTGGCGAAGCGAGGATGACCGCAGCGTCCCGCACGAACTGGCTGTCGGCGACATCAATTCGGACGGCTACGGAGACATGGTCTCACTTGATGCGGGCAATCAGAACTTCGACATCTTCACCTACAACAAGTCGGGCGACATGCTGCATGCGAGAGGATTCCAGATCTTCGAATCGAAGATGTTCTCAGGCGGCGATGGACGTGAATACCAGCCCATGCAGTTGATCATCACGGATCTCACCGGAGACGGAAAGCACGATGTCGTCATGCTTTGCCATGACCGAGTGCTCCTCTATCCCCAGTAGTCCTCCGGATATCACCCAAATACGACCGCCCGCTTCCCCGGAAGCGGGCGTTTTCTTTGGACCGTAGCCTCAGAAGAGATCACGAAGCAGGAAGATCAGCCACCGACTTTCTGCAGAGGCGGCACGATGGAATCTGTGGATTCCTCGAGAAGTGAATCAGCTGGGCTTTCGCCGTTGCTTGAACAACCAGACCCAGAGTTCCTCCGAGCCATAGGCGTTGATCCAGGAATTGTGACCGACTCCCTCGTACTCGGTGTATCGAGGCGTACCACCGGCCTCTCGAAGCGCCTTGACCATGTCCCGGGAGTAGTGGGCAGGCACCACCTTGTCGGCATCACCATGGAAGACCCACATGGGGACCTTGTGAATGGCGGACGCATCCTCCAATTTCCATCCGCCACAGACCGGTACCGCCGCCGCGAAGAAATCCGGACGCGCCGATACGGCTGCGAATGTCCCAAACCCCCCCATGGACTGACCGGTGATGTAGATTCGATCGGGATCGACTGCCTCTTGATCGACGAGAGCGTCAAGAAGTTCGAAGACGTATGGCATCCCATCACGGCGTATTGGAGCCCAGGAAAACTCGTCTGGCGGAACCTTCGGTGCAAGGACGAAACACGGTGGGATATCAGCTCGCCCCAGAATCATTCGCGGGGCGTGCGTGGCTCCTCCTTTGCCATGCAGACAAAGCACCAGCGGATATCGACCGGCACTGTCGTCATCCACAGGCCGCCACAGTTCGTATTGAAGCTGATATCCGTCCAAGCAGCGATACTTCGCATCGATCTTGGAAGCTGCGGTCGAAACGGACGCTGGATCCGAATCAGACTTTCCGATCAGCTTTTCTGAAGATGCACAACCCTGCACGAGACACGCGAGCAGCACCAAGCACACGCTCGCAGGCAAGAAGGCGAGTAGAACCGACTTATCAACGGTTTTCGATCGGAACATAGGGCGCCGCATGTGGTCCGGTGTAGTTGCATCGTGGACGAATCAGACGATTGTCCTGATGACGTTCCAGAGCATGGGCGGCCCAGCCGGCATTGCGAGCCATCGCGAAGACCGGCGTGAAGAGATCGATAGCCAGCCCCATCGAGTAGTAGGACGAAGCGGAGAAGAAATCGACATTCGGATGAATGCCCTTCGAGCCCACGGCGGCTTCCATGATCTCTTCGATCTTCCGACTCATCTCGAAGAGATGGTGGTTTCCGGTCTCCTCAGCGATCGTCTTGGCGAAGGTCTTCAGATACTTGGCACGAGGGTCGTAGGCCTTGTAGACACGGTGTCCGAAGCCAGGGACCTTTTCCTTGCGTTCGAGTCGACCATTGATGAATCCGTCCACCTTCTCGAGATCGCCGATCTCGTTGAGCATGTCCATCACTCGTTCATTGGCACCACCATGCAACGGACCACGAAGTGTCCCGATGGCGGCCGTGACGGCGGAGTACATGTCGCTCTGGGTGCCGATGGCGACCATGGCGGCGAACGTGGAGGCGTTGATCCCGTGATCCGCATGGAGGATCAGGCAGACATCGAGCGCCCTGGCCGTCTGCTCGCCGGGCATTTCCCCATTGAGCATCATGAGGAAGTTGGTGGCGATGTTCAGATTGCGATCGGGATCAACGAGTGGGAGATCCCGACGATGACGATCGAATCCGGCGATGATGGCCGGACTCTTGGCCAGAATTCGAAGCGCCTTGCGTTCCTCGGCCTCGATTGACTGGTCATTGCATTCCTGATCCTCATGGGCCAGCGCGGACACCATCGTCCGTAGGACATGCATGGGCGAGGCCGTCTTGGGCGTCACCTTGATCATCTCCTTCAGTTCGTCGGAGAGCTCATAGTGGGACCGAATCTCGGATTCGAAGAACTGCAATTCGGCAGACGTGGGCAGACGATCGAACAGGAGCAGGTAGCAGCATTCCTCGAATGTGGAGTTGCGGGCGAGATCGTCGATGTCGATCCCCACGTACTCAAGAACACCCTCCACGCCATCAATGAATGACTTGGTTGAATCTCCGATGATGACACGGTCGAGACCCTTGTCAGTCACCATCGCCGGAGTGGCGGTCACGTCGGCCATGAGAATTGCCTTCCCTCGTAAAAAACTGGCATATTCAAATTGTATGTGCCCATGGGGAAACCCACCTCCACCATCGGGCACTCAAGCCCCCCATCATAGGCTTGTCGCAGTCATTCTGCAATCCAATCTCATCCCCTGAAAGCCTCTGAGAAGGCCTCGACCTACACTCTCGGCATGCTGATCCCCATTGGAACCGATCGGGCCCGAAGACGACGCCCCAGAGTGACCGGGACCTTCATCGTCCTGAACATGCTGGTCTATCTCAGTGCGCTTGTCCTGGAAGCCAGCGGCGGCTCGAGTCTTGAAGCCTTCATGGACAAGCTCTCGCTGAGCAATGCGGGCCTGAAGCAGGGTCACCTGTGGCAACTCATCACCTACCAGTTCGCACACAGCCCCAGTGATTTGTTCCATTTGGGTTTCAACATGCTCTTTCTCTGGATCTTCGGATCGGCGCTTGAGGATCGATTGGGCCATGTGAACTTCGCCCTCTTCCTGCTCATGGGGGGCGCTGTGGCCGGCGTTGCGCACACGATCGACTCTCTGTCCCCAGTCATCGGCGCCAGTGGCGCCGTATGTGCCGCCACAGGTGGCTTCCTGATCCTGTTCCCCATGGCAAGAATTCGAATCGTCTTCTTCTTCTTCCTCATTGGCATTTACATGATTCCAGCCATATGGCTCGTGGCATTTCAGATCCTTCTTGATCTGTTCGGCTGGCTCAATCCCGGCGAGCCGGTCGCCTACAGTGCACATCTCGCGGGCTACCTCTATGGATTCCTCTTCATAACGGGCCTGCTCCTGCTGCGAATCATCAAGTCCGATCAGCAGGATCTTCTCTACATCATCAAGCAGAGAAGAAGACGAGCCGAATACCGTCGAGTAGTCCAAGAATCCCAGACTGCGACCTTCACTCAACAGCGTGACAGCAAAGCACTTCCTCTTCTCTCCGAACCCGACAGGGATCCGGAGGAAACTCGCCAGCGGAATCAGGTGATCAAGCTCATCAGAACAAACGCCTTCGAGGAAGCGCAGGATCGATTCAGACGACTGCAGATCGACTATCCCGAGTCCGTTCTTCCCGAAGCGATGCAGCTTGAAATCGCCAATCGCATCCAGGCCGATGGCGATCGCGACACCGCCGCAGTGGCGTACGAAAGATTCCTGAAGCGGTATCCATCGTCAAGACAGGCTCCCGAGGTCCGGCTGCTTCTGGCCGTACTGCTGATTCGATTCCTGAATCGATCCCAGGAGGCGATCCCCCTGCTTGAGAAAGCGACTCCTGACCTGATCTCGGAATCCCATCGAAGACTGGCCGAAAAACTCCTCGATGAAGCCGGTACGGCGAAGGAGCCCTCCCCATGATCGCCGACAACTGGCCCGGCAGCGACGGGCAGACTCGAATCAAGATCTGCGGAATTCAGGATCCTGAAATGGCCCATGTCGCCATCGATGCCGGTGCGTCGGCGATCGGAATGGTCAATCATCCCGCCTCACCAAGACATGTCGACGAGAAGACGATCGCCCACATCAGGCAATCGATCCCCTCGTCCTTTCCTTCCGTCGAAGTGCTCGTAGACCCGTCTCTTGAAAAGCTCCGCGATACGAGGGGATGGGTACAGCTCCATGGCGAAGAGTCCGAGGCACTCGTATCAGCCGCGTCGGGGCCGGTGATTCGCGGATTCTCGTTTTCACCTGAAGCCGTACGGAGATGGAATGAATGCGAGGCGGTCTCCATCCTTCTGATCGACGGTCCCGGCAAGGGCGCAGGCGAACGCTTCGATCATGATCAACTGCTTGAACTCAAGGACAGCGTCGACAAGCCACTGGTCATAGCCGGTGGGCTCTGCCCGGAAACCGTCGGCGACGTGATTCGTCTGCTGAAACCCTGGGGCGTGGACGTGAGCAGCGGAGTCGAGTCCGAACGAGGCCAGAAGGATCCCGATCTCATCAGGGCGTTCTGCGATGCCGTTCGAGCCGGGAATTCCTGATCAGACCGGCGTCTTTTCCTTGGAGACCAGCCGGACACCCTCGATTCGCAGCGATCGATCCACCGCCTTGGTCATGTCGTAGAGCGTCAACGCAGCCACCGACACCGCAGTCAGCGCCTCCATCTCGACACCAGTGCGAGCAACCACGGTTACAGACGACTGGATGCGAACACGTTCCGGATCCGTTCGGTCGAATTCAACGACAACCTGATCAAGCGGCAAGCCATGGCAAAGTGGTATGAGTCGATCACAGTCCTTGGCCGCCTGAATCCCGGCTATGCGAGCGGTCGCCAATGCCTCGCCCTTGGGCATCTGACCGTCCATGAGCTGATCAAGTGTCGCCGAGGCCGCCACGAAGAATCCTTCGGCAATCGCGACTCGATGAACAACCGGCTTGGAAGATGTGTCGACCATTGAGATGCGTCCGTTCTCATCGACATGACTGAGGGAATGGTTGGTCATGATGAGTGCTCCTCTGCAGGCAGGTTCCCGAAAGCCAGTCGACCATCGACGACGGTCGCCACGATTGATGGTCGCTCATGAGACCAGTCCACGTCAAAGGGATTGCGATCCCAGACGACGAAATCTGCCTTGCGACCAGGCTCCAGAACGCCGACATGGTCGAGCCCGGCCGCTTCGGCCGCAAGGACCGTATAGCCTCGCAAGGCCTCCTCGACGCCGATTGCCTCCTCTTGATGAAACGGCTTGCCCTCGACATCCTTTGCCGTAATGGCGGCTGCCATACCGGCAATGGGATCCACGCTCACGATCGGCCAGTCGGAACCAAATGCCAATCGCACACCAAGACCACTCACGGTCGCCATGGGAAGCAGACTGCCTGTTCGCTCCGGACCAAGTGCCACTGCCGCATAGACAGCGTCATCCGCCCGATGAAGAGGCTGAACCGACAATCGGAGATCGGGACGTTCCGACAAGGCCTCCACTATCCGAGGCGTCATCACCTCCGCATGCTCGATGGTCGCGCGGCAATTGTCAGGGAGATCCTGGATGGCTTCGATCGCGGCGAGCACCGCAGCATCTCCAATGGCGTGCATCACCGGGGCGAAACCGAGCGACACGACCTGTTCGACCCATTCGTCCAATCTGTCCTCGAGAAGATGTTCCATGCAGCTGCCGCAATTGCCCGGGTCATCCGCATAGGGCGACAACAATCGGGCTGTTCGTGAGCCGAGGGTTCCATCGAGGAACGACTTGCATCCCGTGATCCTGAACCAGTCATCCCTGGGCATCTGCTCGGTCCATTCCAGATCGAGCGGCAAGGTCCGATCCAGGACGACCGCCGACATTCGAATCCCCGGGGACTCGCAATGATGATCCAGAAACAACCCGAGCAGATCACGCTTGTATTCCATCGTTCGAACCGCCGTGATGCCAAGCGAAAGACAGTGCGAGGTCGCTGTCTCGATGGCCTTGGCTCGAATATGTTCCGGAAGCTCGGGAATTCTGGGATTGAGATGATGCCAGGCGGCCGCTTCCTGCAGAAGCCCGGTCGGCTTGCCATGGATATCCCGAACAACATGCCCTCCCTCGGCCAGGAGCGTCTCGTCATCGGGGAGATCCAGCAGATCCATGACCACATCGTTCACCAACGCCGAGTGCATATCCATTCGCCAGCAGACCACGGGACGATCACCGCAACCGGACAACCATGAACTGTCGGGAACGATCGGAGGATCCCAGCGATTCTCCGACCAGCCGGTTGCCACCAGCCATCTGTCGGGCTCAAGGGATTCATGCTCGACAAGCACACGTTTCCTGAACTCATCCGGACTCGAAACGTCACTCAGATCCAGCGTCTGGAGTGATTCGCCCCCCATCAGAAAGTGCAGATGGGCATCGATCAATCCAGGCGTCACGAATCTCCCTGCGAGGTCGATGCCGTCGGCATCGCCCGAGGAAGCCTCCACCGAGGCGATCGAGCCGTCCTGGATGCGCATTCCTGTCGCCCATGGACGCTCGGAGTGCCCGGTCCAGATCTTCGCGTTTGCTATGGCCCAGTCTGCATTCATGATCGCCATCATCCCTTCAAGCGCCTATGCTATTGACTGTAACTCAGGAAGTCCCGACACCCCCCTCTCTTCCAGACCTGAAAACAATGACATCCTCACCAAAGATCATCCTCACCTGCCTGATTGCCGCCCTCGTGCTGCAAGGCTGCGACGACACCCCCTCCATTCCCAAGCCCGACCCGGTGGAAGAGGCGACCGCATTGCCAGGGCAGCCGACCAGGCCCACACTTCCAACGCCCGGGACCAGCCGCATACAGTCCTCCAGAGAGGCCGCCTCCAAACCAGCCGAGGATTCGCCCACCCCACCGACGGATCCTTCACGAGCGGAGTTCGCCGGCCTCAGGGGCCCCATTCCGGCCACATGGAAATGGGAACCACCAAGACACCACTTCAGAGCCGCACAATGGGTCGTACCCGGCCGGGACGGCGGGGAACCGGCCGAACTGGTCGTGACCACCTTTCCCGAGGCGAGCGGCAACACGATCCAGAACAACATCGAGAGATGGAAGCAGCAGTTCCGATCGACTCAGGGAGGCCCGCCACAGCCGGTTGTCGAGTCGAAGGTCGTAAACGGACTTTCGGTCACACTGGTCGATCTCGAAGGTGAATATCTTGGAATGGGTGGTGGCTTCCACAAGGTCGACTATCGCATGATCGTGAGCATCGTTGAAACGGTTGATCGCTCTGTCTTCATCAAGCTTCTGGGACCAGAGTCGACCGTCGCAGCCAATCGAAACGGCTACATGGATCTTATCGACAATCTGAATGTCATGGCCATGCGCTCGAACTGATCAGCACACAGTCTCGGGTTACCATCCACTGCGTTCCTCGAGCCATGGATTCCCTTCATTGTGGTAGCCATTGAGCTCCCAGAACCCAGGCCGATCCTCGGCCGCCAGTTCAATCCGCCGTATCCACTTTGCGCCTTTCCAGGAATATCTCTGTGGAACGACGGTCCGCACAGGCCCCCCATGATCAGCTGTCAGAGGATGCCCGTCATGCGACCATGCAAGAAGACAGTCCTCCGCGGTGAACGCCTCCAAGGGGAGATTGGTGGTCCACTTTCCATCAGGGTCCGATTGGGCATGCTGAATGACAAAGCGTGCATCGGCGGACGGAGCCACCAGATCGATCAGAGCGCTGGTGGATACGCCTACGAATCGATTGTCCAGACGCGACCATCTGGTGACGCAATGGATGTCGCAGAGAACCTCCACCTGAGGCAGCTGCATCAACGCGTCCCAGTCGAGTCTCACTGGATGCTTGCAAAGCCCATCGATGGTCAGCTCCCACGACGCCTTTTCAAGCTCGGGGACTTCACCGAAGTGGAGCACCGGCCATTTGCTGGTCAATGTCTGACCCGGGGGCGTACGGGCAGCCTCGTCACCGTCCCCCCGCAGCGTGTCGGGACTGATGATCAACGGCCTGATGCGTGTTTCATCCATGCTCATCCAGCGGAAGAAGGATGAAAGGTCATCCCTGACTCGACATGGAAATTGATGAATTCACCGAGCTTGCACTTGTCGAAGTCCGATTCCTGATCCACGCGGACCGATAGAGGAATGGCCGATCTCACCAGCACCACCCCGTCCTCATCGCGTCCAATGACACGACCGGCGACGATTCTGGGCTCTCCCTCCAGGGGCTCAATGAATGCGCCTCCTCCGACCGCCTGATGAACCTTGAGAGCGGTTGCATGCGCAGTCCCGACAATCCGGTTGCCTACCATCTTCGAATCGATCGATCCCTCGAGCGAGAAGTGCAGTTCATATCTGTTTCCCGGGGGATGCAGGACGACCGAATCGGAATCGGCTGCCTTGACGATCGACTCGAACTGTACTGATGGCGTCATAGCAAATCTCCTCATGAAAGTGCACCGTACCTCGACATGAGCAGCTTGGCCACAACTGGATGACGTAGAGGCTACGGCACCACGAAAAATGGCCTCTTGCAAATATCGTGTCCGATGCCGCATTCATGACGGAACGATCGGAAGTCGCCGAATGCCTACTTCAGGAATCGACTCTCTGATTGGTGAAGTCGAGGAAATTGCCCAGAAGCGTCGGACCTCGAGTGGTCAGAAAACTCTCGGGATGGAACTGAACCCCCACGAGTGGCGGCTTGTCTCCCGAAGGAATACCGTCTCGCCAGCGAAGCCCCATGATGTCACCATCCTTCGTCCAGGCGGTCACCTCCATGTCGGGCTGCAGGCTTTCACGCCGAACGACAAGGGAGTGATACCTGGTTGCTTCGAACGGATTGGGCAGATCTTGAAAAAGGCCACGTCCATCGTGATGGATCATCGACGTCTTCCCATGCATCGGCTGCTGATGCTGAATGACTTCCATGCCATGAACATCCGCGATGGCCTGATGACCGAGACACACACCGAGGATGGGGATTCGCCCCGTGAAATGACGTATGAGATCTCGACAGATGCCCGTCTCTTCTGGTGTGCACGGACCGGGCGAGATCACCAGATGGGTCGGCTTCATCGCCTCAGCCTCATCGAGACCTATCTGATCGTTTCGCCTGACCTCCATGGGTAGATCCGGAGCAATTGCCCCCATCCCGTGGACCAGATTCCATGTAAACGAGTCGTAGTTGTCGATCAGCAGAAGCATGTCGATCGATCATACCCCGACGGGCAGTCGCCAGTGAGGTTCAGGCGGCTCGGGTTCCGGCCACCCCGTCTCTGGTGACCACGAAGAAATCATCCGTGATTGGATACGGCAGTCTTCTGAAGTCGCGATTAGCCCGTTTGCGAAGGCGTTCGACGAAGGCGTCGGGCGCGATCGAGAGCGCGACGAAGAGATCGCGGGCGGGCGTGGCGACGAAGAAATCGCCATGAAGTTCCGGGGCCAGCCGCTCATGCAACGAACCCAGAAGCAATCTGGCTGCGTCATATCCGTCCTGAACCGAGAAGACCGCTGCGCGACCACCGTCATCGCCTTCGATGAACTGCACCTTCAGATCAGGCGTGTAGACCTGCAGGTTCTCACGCGACCAGCCATCGAGATCGTCGACGGTCACGCCCCAACGAAGCATCTGCTCCGTCGTGATGCTGACGGTCAGTCGAGGCATGTCGAGTACGAAGACGATGACTGTCCCATTCACGAAGGGCATATGCGCCACCTGCTGCCGATCGAGTCGTTCGAAGATAGACTCGGGCTGGATGCGAGGCATGACTCTTGTCCGGGCAAGCTCCAGAGGCATCACGGAGGATCCGATCGAATCGCCCTCGGCCATTCGATCCAGAAACTCATCCACGATCTCGACGCCCCGATCCGGATCACAGCAGACCATCCTGTAGAGATTGTTCAGAGCCAATTGGCGGCCGTTGTAGATCAGATCCATCGGACCTGACAATGAGGCGTCGCTCTCTGGGCACAACCTCTTCAGAATTCGCAGCACCTGCTCTGAAAAGGCTTCGGGTTCCCTTGGCATCTGTGACATATCTGGCCTCCTGGCTGCCTCAGCGTTGACTCCAAAAACGGCAGCACATCAAATAGATCGGCCCGGAGTGGCATCGAGTCAAGAAGAATGTCCGTTTGGAACGATCATTCCTCATAGTTAAGTAGTCCAGACCGGACCAGATGGTTCGGCTGGCACCCCTCAAAGGCCGATAAAGCCCCTTTTCGCTTAAGGCCGTACCCGGATAGGCTGTTCTCATGGTCAATACATGCCAAGTAGGCGATATCACAATCGGGCCGGGACAACCCCTGGCAATAATTGCGGGCCCATGTGTTCTTGAAGGTGGCAACATCGACATGGACATTGCCCAGGGGCTCAGCCACGCCTGTCAGCAGGCCGAGGTGCCCCTGATCTTCAAGGCCAGCTTCGACAAGGCCAATAGGACCAGTCTGACATCCCAGCGAGGACCGGGATTGAACAAGGGCCTTGAGATGCTCGCACAGATCAAGGAGGCGACAGGCCTTCCCATCTGCACCGACATTCATGAACCCGCTCAAGCCGCTGCAGCGTCGGAGGTCGTCGACCTTCTTCAGATCCCAGCCTTTCTCTGCAGGCAGACCGATCTGCTCACCGCCTGTGCGGAAACGGGGTGTGCAGTCAATGTGAAGAAGGGGCAGTTTCTCGCCCCTTCCGACATGACGCATGTGGTTGGAAAACTGAAATCCGCTGGATGCAAGCAACTCATGCTCACGGAACGAGGGACCTTCTTCGGGTATCACCGCCTGGTGAATGATTTCATTGGCCTAGGGGACATGATGGAACTTGAACATCCCGTCTGTTTCGACGTGACGCATTCGACCCAGTTGCCAGGCGCTGGAACCGGCCAATCAGGAGGCCGCCCCGATCGTGCCGACCTGCTTGCCCGTTCCGCCACTGCCGCCGGCGTTCATGCCCTCTTCCTCGAATGCCATCCCGATCCTGCCAATGCCTCGAGCGACGCTGCAACGGTCGTTCAACTGTCGAAGATCGGCGAACTGATTCGACAAGCCGCCGCCATCAGACTTGCCATGGATTCTCTTCAGCCGGCAACCGGGACATCACCCTGATTTCCCGCAGATTCACATGGGGAACATGCGACTTGGCATGCTAGAATGAAGGAGAGGATTCCTGTTCATGAAATGCGACATGTGTGACAAGCCGGCCGTTGTACATGAAGTCACCATTGTCCATGGCGTCAAGAGAGAAGTGCACCTCTGCGTGGATCATGCTAATGAAGCGGGTATCGCCATGCCGGGCATCGCCTCCACCAACAAGCTCCTGTCGAAGTTCTCCGCGGGGAATAAGCCCACCGTCATGGCGCCTAGGTGCTCCGAATGCGGAACAAGCTTTGCCCAGATACGTCAGCACAGCCTCATAGGCTGCCCAAGCTGCTACGACTCCTTTGTCGAACCTCTGGGACGTCTGATCGAACGTGCCCAGGGCGGCGCGACCCATCATGTCGGCCGAGGCACCAACGCGGATCGACCATCGGATCGAATGCAGAGGGAGCGTCGTCTCATGGACGCTCTGGCCTCAGCGCTGAGCAACGAGCAGTACGAACGAGCGGCCGAGATACGGGATCAGATCAGCCAACTCTCGGACGACTCCACGGATGAATCTCTGGAAAGCGAAGCCCAGTGAGCACTCGAAGAGAACCGCCCAGAGATGACAATCGAGAGGAATTCGATGCGCCCAAGGCCCCGGATATCGATGTCGTGCTCAGTTCACGAGTTCGCATAGCACGCAATCTGGATGGGCTCCCCTTCGTCAATCGCGCCAGCGAGGACCAGTGCGAACACGTCGTCAAGTCCACCCGGCACCTACTCATGCACATTCCAACGAGTGATCGCATGATTTGGGTCGATCTAGAGCAGTCATCCAGTCATGAACGCCAGCTTCTCGTTGAAAGACATCTGATTTCAAGACAGCATGCCGACAACAACATACGTCGCGGTGTTGCCGTGGCCGAGAGCGAACAGTCGAGTGTCATGATCAACGAGGAGGACCATGTCAGGATGCAGGCTCTCAGGCCGGGCCTCCAGCTCACCGACGCCAATGAAGCCTGTCGGGACATGGATGAAGCGTTGGGCAACCATCTCGAGTACGCCTATCGTGAAAGATGGGGATACCTCAGTGCCTGCCCCACCAATGTCGGGACAGGCATCAGACTCTCTGCAATGCTCCATCTGCCGGCACTCCGACTGACCAACGACATCGATCGCGTCAGACAGGCCGCCAAGGATCTCCATCTGGCCGTCCGCGGTTTCTATGGGGAGGGCTCCGAGTCGACGGGAAACTTCTACCAGATAAGCAATCAGGTGACGCTTGGCAGAAGCGAGGAAGCGATTCTCGAGGAGTTCGAGGGGATGATCATCCCCACACTTGTTCAATATGAGCGAGCGGCTCGTCAGGTGCTTCTTGAAAAGCACAGGCGGGAACTTGAGGACCGGGTCTTCCGAGCCTTTGGGATGCTGGGAACCGCCAGAATGCTCAAGCTGGATGAGGCCAAGAAGTTGCTCAGCAGCCTGCGACTGGGCGTGTGCCTCAACATGCTCAGTGAAACAGATGCCAACATCACGGTGGACATGGTCGACAATCTGATGTTGCTTGTGCAGCCAGGCCATCTCAGACAGCATGTCAACTGCACCATCTCGCCGGAACAGGCCAGAGGCGTGCGGGCCGATCTTGTCCGTCAGGTTCTGATCGGCGACTGATATCGCTAGAGCGAATCGATCACAGCGGCCATTTCAAAGTCTTTCTGGGTGAGTCCGCCGGCATCGTGCGTGGTCAGCGTCAGCGTGACCTTGCCGTACCGAATCATGATGTCAGGATGATGAGCCGCTGCTTCCGCGGCGTCAGCGAGCTTGTTGACAAACGCAATGGCTTCGCGAAAATCGCCGAAGCTGATGGTTCGCTGTAAATTCTCGCCACTGACGGTCCACTCGGAAAGCATGGACAAGCCCGCTTCGATCTGGTCTGGCTCAAGTCGATCCATCTGATGCCCCTTCTCGTGCCCATACAGTCACCCATTCACCGGCTCCTGTCAATGCAGTGCGACGGAAGAACCGGCCGCCAGAACGTAGCATGACGCCATGACCACCCCTCGCTCAAGACTGGCCCCATCGCCGACCGGCGCGCTGCATCTGGGAAATGCCCGGACATTCCTGTGGAACTGGGCACTGGCAAGAACACGAGGATGGAGTCTGGTCATGCGGATCGAGGACTTCGATGGTCCTCGAATACGCGCGGGTGCCGGCGAATCCGCCATGGATACATTGAGATGGCTTGGACTCGACTGGGATGATGAACCCCTGGTTCAGAGTTCGGATCGCACGCCCTATCTTGAGAGAATGGACGCCCTTGCGGAGGCCGGTCTGGCCTATCAATGCCATCTCACTCGACGCGAGATCGGATCGGAAGCCGCGGCCCCCAACGAAGGGGATCATGAACTTGTGTTCCCGGCCGACTTGCGTCCTGAAGAAGCGGGTGATTCACTGCCGTTCCAGTGGCGGGAAGGTTCCCATTGGCGATTCATGACGGAATCAGGACATCACGAATCCGTCCATGACCAGATCTCGGGCGTTCATGACTTCGAGCCAGCCTCGGAATGCGGCGACTTCGTGGTCTGGACCGTCCGGGATGAACCCGCCTATCAGCTGGCCGTCGTGGCCGATGACATCCGACAGGGAATCACCGATGTCGTACGCGGCGACGACCTGCTCGCCAGCTCCGCCAGACAACAACTGCTCTACAAGGCCTTCCGATCCGATCCGCCACGGTGGTGGCATATGCCACTCGTCAGAGGTGCAGACGGCAGAAGACTCGCGAAACGACATGGTGATACGAGGTTGGATCATTATCGAGACGCCGGTGTGCCACCGGAGAAGATTCTGGGCCTTCTGGCATGGTGGTGCGGCCTCATTTCCTGCCGAGAGCCAATCACCAAGGAGGATTTCCTTGAAGCATTCGATGCGTCCAGACTCCCACCGAAAGATGTGGTCTATTCACACGAGGATGAGACATGGCTGACAAGCTGAAGTGCATATTCCTGCTTGTCGCTCTGATCGTTGCGGGATGCGGACCGTCCCAACCCCCGGAGGATGTCGTCATTTCGCTTGGTGGCGAGGAGTGGATCATGGAACTGGCAACTCATCCAGATGAGATTAGAGCCGGACTGATGAATCGGCCCTCGATCGATCCCGGCACGGGAATGATCTTCATCTTCCCGGAAAGCAGGATCCAATCATTCTGGATGGCCTATTGCCTCACGGATATCGATCTGGTGTTCGTCGATGGAACCGGTCGCATCACGGCCACACACGCCATGGAAGTCGAGCCACCCAGATCACCGAGTGAATCGGAGCAGGCCTACCTTGGTCGCATGCAAAGCTACGGCAGCATCTTCCCCGCCAGAGTCGCCATCGAACTGCCCCCGGGCTCCATTGAGAAACTAGGGCTGGCCTCAGGACAGGCAACCGGATTGAACATGCGGGCGCTCGAGGATCTTCGTAGACGAAGCGCTACGAATCGACGGCAGGCAGAATCCCCCGTGCAGCCATGAGCTGACGAACCGATCGAAGAAGAATGTCCGACTCGATGTTGACCCTGTCGCCGACCGATCGATCGCTCAGGTTTGTCCATTCAAGCGTCTTAGGAATCAACGCTACCTGAAATCTATCGCCCGCCACATCGGCAACGGTAAGGGAGACACCATCGATCGTGATGGACCCCTGTGGGACGATGAGTTCTGCCACGTCAGC
This sequence comes from Phycisphaerae bacterium, assembly GCA_002716385.1. Taxonomy (GTDB): domain Bacteria; phylum Planctomycetota; class Phycisphaerae; order Phycisphaerales; family SM1A02; genus UBA1668. The sequence goes on from PBAX01000012.1 coordinate 23,215, forward strand.
GACGACTCGAAGATGCAACCTCACGTTCCCGGGCGATTCTTGGACTTGAACGACTTCTGCAAGCGAATCAACATGCCCCTGGACCAGATGCCCGCCAAGCAGCGTCTCCGGAGTTGCGGCTCGCTCGAGATTGACCCTTCTGCCTGGCCCGAAACCGCCGAGCGTTGTCTTCTGGAGCGTCTGTTGAACCACATCGAAGGAAAGCCGAAACTGGTCCTCGCCCACCGCCGTGGAATCCACGACTGTCAGACAGCAGCCATCGATGGCGATCGAATCACCCGGAGACGGTCGATCCGCCCACGCAGGCGTGGTCAGATCCAGCCGAACACCCCCGTCAGAGTTCTCCTGACATGCCTCGACACGCCCTACTGCCTGTACCAATCCTGTGAACATCCCTCCACTGTAGCCTCGCCATCCGTCCGGGACATGTCTCCCGTCCGACCACCACGTGATCCAAAGGCCATCTATACTGCTCTGCTGAATCCCACGTCGACCGAAGCCTGCCTTCAGCCGACTCCCTTGACCCGTCTGGAGATCCCGGAAATGCCCATGCTCCCCCCCAGCTCCCTGCAATTTCGATCCCTTGCCATCACTTTCATGGCCATCCTGATCATGGCTGCCACAGGTGGATGCAAGACCGGTCAGCAGACGGCACGATCGAATGATCGACAGGCTGATCAGACCGCCGCACAGAAGGATGCCGAGGTGCTTGCAGCACTTGAACAGGAATATGCGATTGGCCCGAAAGCCGCTCGCACGCTTGGCTACCGCCTAGGTTGGCAGGCACCGGATGCCGGGAAGAACACCGCCCTGATTTCACCTCAGGAGGATTCCATCTTCGTTCTCTCATCGAACAAGAATCTTCAGAGGCTCACCGCCGCAACCGGTACCAGAATCTGGTCGATCACAGCTGGAACACCTGCCGCAAACATACTGGGCATCAACTATCTGAAGACCAACGAGCGGGTCTACATCACGCACCATGGTGAAATCACATCCGTGTCCGCTGCGACTGGCGCATTGACGAGTGATGAGGGACGATCCCCGATCCAGTCACTTCAATGGATGGCCAACACCGGACCGGTCCTCTTTCAGGACAACTTCATCTATGGCTCCAAGGGTGGTGATCTGGTCTGGCAGGCATTCAACATCGGCTACTCGTACAAGGCCTTCAACATCGGTGACTACATCGACATCAAGCCCATGCTGGCCGGCGATCTACTCATCGGTGTCGCCAGAAGTGGTGAAGTGGCCGCCATGGATGCCCGCCTGGTCAAACTGCGGTGGAAGCAGAAGCTTCTGGGCCAAATCCTCGCATCACCGGCCACCAATGGATCCGTGCTCTATGTGTCCTGCATGGACCAGTACCTGAGGGCGTTCGATGTTGTTTCTGGCCGGCTGATCTGGCGTGCCCTGACGGAAACACCACTTGATATCAGTCCTGTGGCCATCGGCAATGCCGTCTATCAGCAGATCCCTGGAACAGGACTTGCCTGCTATGAAGCCATGCCGGTCAACAGATACGACGGCAGACGCCTCTGGGTGGCGAAGGATGCCGGCGGAGAGGTACTCACCCGCCGAAATGGAAGGCTGCTGGTCTGGGACAAGGACAACCGTGTTCTCGATGTCGTCAGCGAATCGACCGGTGTGATCGAGGCCAAGATGGAACTGGACGAGGTCCAGATGGTCGTCGCCGACAAGCAGGACAATGGCCGCCTCTATGTTCTCGACAACCGTGGGTACCTCGACTGCCTGATCCCGCTGAACTGAATCTCAGGAAAGTCCACTAAAGCCAAACCAGGAGTCCCGGAGATGTCCGATCTCGTCCCGGTCCGACGTGCATTGCTCTCTGTCAGCGACAAATCAGACCTTATCCCCTTTGCCAAGGCTCTGGTTCGACTGGAGATCGAACTTCTGTCCACGGGAGGCACCGCACGGGCGCTGCGGGAAGCCGACATTCCAGTCACGGACGTGGCCGACGTCACAGGCTTCCCGGAGATCATGGATGGAAGAGTCAAAACTCTTCATCCGCGAATCCATGGCGCACTGCTTGCTAGACGCGATGAGCCGTCGCATCTGGAAGCGATGGAAGCCCATGAGATCGTCCCCATCGATCTCGCCTGCATCAACCTGTATCCGTTTGAGAGAACCATCCAGAAGGAAGGTATCTCGGATGAGGAAGCAATCGAACAGATAGACATCGGAGGACCTTCGATGGTGCGTTCCTCCGCCAAGAACCACGAGTCGGTCTGTGTGGTGACATCTCCTGACCAATACGACATGGTGATCAGCGAGCTGACATCTCAGGATGGTGCCACCAGCATGCAGCTACGAAGATCGCTGGCGGCCGCCGCATTCTCCCGAACAGCCCGATACGACGCGGCAATCAGCTCATGGATGAGCAGGCGGTCATCGGACGACATGCCGGAGACCATTGAATTGGCAGCCAACCGTGAGCTGGTGCTGCGCTACGGCGAGAACCCGCATCAGAAGGCGGCGCTCTACGTCGACTCCAGCAGCCAGGAGGCGGGCATAGCATCGGCACGACAGCTGGCTGGAAAACCCCTGAGCTTCAACAACATCAACGATGCCGTTGCCGCCATGGAAGCCTGTAGAGATCTCCATATCTCATCGAACCTGCCAGCTGCGGTCGTCATCAAACACACCAATCCCTGCGGGGCCGCCATCTCCGATGACCCAAGCAAGGCGTTCGAAGCTGCCCATGCCGGCGATCCCATGGCAGCCTACGGGGGCATCCTGGCGATGACCTCGCATGTGGATGCTTCGCTGGCATCGACGATCACGGGCACGGCGAGGTTCCTCGAGGTCGTGCTGGCACCCAGCTACAGCGATGAAGCCGTTGATCAACTCTCGTCACGCTGGCCGAACGTAAGACTGCTGGCCATTCAGGACATCATCGAAACGCCACGGAGCGGCCTCGACATCCGATCGATCGGAGGGGGCTTTCTGGTTCAGGATCGTGATCGACAACTCGCCTCTCCCGACCGATGGCAAGTCGCGACCGGCAATGCCCCATCCGAGAATGAAAGAATCAATGCCCTGATCGCCTGGACGGTTACCAAGCATCTGATGTCCAATGCGATCGCCATCGCCGGTGACGGACGACTGCTCGGGGTTGGATCCGGGCAGGTCGATCGTGTGACGGCCTGCCGGCTCGCTGTCGAGAAATCCGGTGATGCCATCGAGGCCTGCGGTGATGCGGTCGCGGCCTCCGACGCCTTCTTCCCGTTTTCAGACGGCCCCGAGATACTTCTTGATGCAGGCGTGAAGTGCCTCGTTCATCCCGGAGGTTCCAAGCGTGACGAGGACACCTTCGAACTCTGTCGATCGAGGGATGCCAACTGTCTGATTACCGGGGTTCGCACGTTCCGCCATTGATGCCGGCGGGCCGAGGCCTCAAGTGGCGCCGATGCTCACATCGAGCGGCTGAGGTGTCGTGTGATGCGTTGGATCAAGCGCCAGGGAGAGTGGAATCCGCTTGCCGTTCCCATCGGTTGGAATGTTGTCCTCGTCGATGATCCTCTGGATCGCCATGATGCCCTCAAGAAGCATCTCGGGTCTCGGCGGACAACCCGGCACATAGACATCCACAGGAAGGAACTGATCGACTCCCTGGACAACGGCGTAGGTATCGAAGACACCGCCGGTCGATGCACAGGCCCCCATGGAGATGACCCACTTGGGCTCGCACATCTGCTGATAGATGTGTTGAAGCACAGGAAGCATCTTCACGCTGATCCGCCCGGCGACGATCATGAGATCCGCTTGACGCGGACTGAAACGAAACACCTCTGCCCCGAATCTGGCAAGGTCGTAGCGGCTGGACGCCGTGGCCATCAGCTCGATGCCGCAGCAGGCCGTTGCAAACGGCATGGGCCAGAGGGCCGAACGCCTCGCCCAATTGACGACCCTGCTCAACTGAGTGGTGAGATATCCATCAACCGGTATGGCCGTTTCAAGACCCATTGAAGACTCCTAGAATCACGTGCGTCGCACATGTCCATAGTAGTCTCTGAGGCATCACAAGGCGATGACTTTCATCACAAAGGGGGCTCAGGCCACTCGACGACGCCTTGGGGACCACGCTCGTGGGCGTGGTGTGCCGCCCAGAAGCCGGTCCAGTCGCAGGAGCCGGAGCACCTCTCGAATGGGTTCACTGACATCGTTGAGCACGAGATCCGAACGAGCCGACTTAGCCATCCGTTCGAATTCCAGACACATTCCCAACGCTGTAATCGACATGGTGTAGACCTCGGAGAGGTCAAGCTCCAGTCTCTTCACGGACTTGCCACGGTTTCTCATGATCGTGCCAACCGTGGAAGCCAGCCTGGAGGCATCCCGATCAGTCAATCGTGGACCTGCAGGAGTCACTTTCAGCGTTCCATGCTGCAAATGGCAGCTCTTCAATGCCTGTGAATTCAACGTCATCTTCAGATTCCCTCCGCAAACGAGTGCGTCTATGGCCTTTGTAGCCACCCCTGCAATCGGGCCCTCAGGACCTCGACTTGACCACGGAACCCCACCAAACAGCCTAGAACCACCAAATTCGACACTCGGAACCGTCAGAATCGGAATATTCGTGCAATGAGAGACCACTTCATGCCGTTATGAAGGCATGACCATGCCTTTCTGGATATGCCAAACAGCCTTTCTGGCCCTTGTGCTCATGACATCCGCAAGCGGCCAGCCCCCCCTGAAGGCCCCGCCGACGCCAACTCCGGAACGCCCCTCGCTCCCCATGGAGATGGATGGCATTCCGCTGCCTCCATGGTGCTGTGGCACGGATTCGATCGAGCTCGCCCAGAAGCTGCTGCCCAAGCGGTTCAAGCGGCACATGAACTTCAGACATGTGATCCTTACCGACGCCTCGTGGGATTCTCTGATTCAGATCAGGACAGCCCTTCGTCGAGCCTGGGGTGAATACCGAAGTCTGGCTCGACGACTCGGCGTCGTGCTCATGAAGCCGGATGAGAAACTGGCCTGCATCGTTTTCAACGATCGCCAGGACTTTCTCGAGTTCTCGAGGAAGACACTGGGGGAATCCGCGATGCTCGAACATGCCGGTGGATACTTCTCACCCCGATTCAACTGGATCGTCTTCTACGAGCCCGAGCATCAGCAGATGATCGATTATGAACATCAACGTCTGGATGAATACCAGAGACATATCGATGACTCGCGTCGCAACACCTCACTGGACGATCTCGATCCCGAGACTGCGGAAAGAATCGCTGAGACCTGGCAAACGCAGCAGGACTTCATCGATGAATCACGAAAGCAGATATCCACATGGGCTGAAAACAGGCGAACGCGAATCGCCGTCCACGAGGCCATCCATCAATTCACCAGCGCCTGCGGCAACTGGGAAGACAAGGACTCCTGGCCAAGCTGGCTTCACGAGGGGATGGCGACATCGTTCGAGACATCGGATGCCACCCTGGGATTCGGACCAGACAAACTGGCGATCCATCGAGACATCCCGTTCAACGGCCTGGTGAATTCCGACCAGCTCATTCCACTACGCGAATTCGTGAACATCGACGGATATGGAGATGTGGATTCCGGAGCGCTGCATGTCTTCTACACCCAATCCTATGGATTGATCACGTGGCTCTACGAGTACAGGACGCCACAGCTGGCCAGCTTCCTGAAGCATCTGTCCACCGAACCCGAGCTCGGAGGCAAACATGACGTGGAAGCCGTTTTCGAGAAACACTTCGGAAACATCGAGAAGCTTCAGAAGAGATGGATGAAGATCGAGCGGACCGACTGGCGTAGCAAGCGACACGACTGAATCGTTACAGAGTGGCTGCTCAGGCCACTGCGGTTCGTCGACGATTGACCAGCTTGCTCACCCGGGCAGCGACTGCGGCGAACTGGAGTCCGTACAGAAGGCTCACCCAGTTGAGATACAACCAGAACAGGAACAGCGGCATCAGCCCGAGTGAACCCACAGGCGAGCCCACAACCGCCTTGCGAACGTAGATCCCAAATCCCCATTGAGCCAACAGGAGCATCACCGTCGCGACCAGTGCGCCCGAGGCCGTCGCACGCAGGCCGAGCCTCTGAGCCGGGATGAACAGATAGCCGACGATGACGAGCCCCCATATCAACGCCCAGCTGAGCACACGCTCGGCCACACTGACAATGACGACATGACCGCCACCGATCTCGGTCAGCTGGTTCGAACCCCACTGAATCAACCACAGACCACCCGCCAGGAACAGTGGCCCGAGCAGAAGAACGATCAGATACATCCCCCATCGTCTCCACCACGAACGCCGTCGCCCCCGCCCACTGACGATGCTGAAGGTGGCCTCGATCTCACCGAAGAGCTTGAGCGCCGAATAGACCAGCAGCAGAATTCCCAGAATGGTCATCCCCGATGTGTTGTAGCCCGCCGCCTGTGAGGCGGTGTCGCTGATCCAATCACCGAGCGTGAAGGGCGAGTTGCCATCATCCCCCTGCTTGTCCACCCTCAGATCATGCACCTCGATGGAGTCCAGCTGCAGATGGGCGATAAGCTCAGAGGTCGCTCTTTTGACTTCATCCTCGGTGATGAAGAGGCTCATGACGGAAGCGGCGATGATCATCAATGGAATAAGCGAAAACAGCAGTCGATACGTCAGCGCCGATGCCATCATCGGTGCGCGGTCCCGCCGCATCTGACGGACGGCGATGCGGGATGCGTCGATCAGCACCCTGAGAAATCGATCCCGACGCCGAACACCCTCGGTGGTCATCTTGACCACATGGTTGATTCGTTTCTCTACCGCAAGTTTCCATTTTCGGAACATGCCGGGCACGCACCTTCGAAGTTGAAGTCGGATCAGGAAGCGTGGGAGCCCACGAAGATGAAGAAGAGGGCTGTCCAGATCCAGCTCGATGCGTTCATCACCACTCCGATCACAGCCTTCCCGGGGCCGTGGGTACTTGTCGTAATGCCCATCAAGCCGATGATGAAGCCGACGATCCCAGCCAATCCAGCCGCGCCCATGATGATCATCAGGACGAAGTCGCCGAGTTGCTCCTCAGGCATCGAATTCCGACCTGCGGAACTCATGTTCTCGAAATCAGCACCGAGGACACCGATGCCGATGGCAGGCGTGAGGATCTGAACCAACCAGACGATGATCCCGAAACCAAGTGAAATGAGTCCGTAGTTGCTGCGTCGCCCAGCCTGATTTATACCGGCCATGATGACTAGTCTCCTTCGCTCAGAACCTGATCTGCCGACCAAATAGCCTCGGGCAAGGTAGGCTGTATCGAATTCAGACAGGCCTGTTCGTGAATTAAGGACCTGTCGAAGCCGCGAATCCCCGCGGATGGTACCTCAGGCCGGAGCAATGTGGTGACAACTGGCTGGAACAGCGCGACCCCGGACAACCCCGGGAAACCAACGGGCATGGAACACGACTTCCGGGACGCCTCCCGAGGGGAGCGTATCCAGAAGGTGCTTGCATCCGCCGGACTTGGCTCGCGTCGTAGCTGCGAGGAACTGATCTCGGAGGGTGTCGTTCGAGTCAACGGCCACCTCGTAGCCGATCTTCCGGCATGGGTCGATCCCGATCAGGATCGAATCACGGTTCGCGGCAAGGCGATCAGACAACGCACGGCCCGAACCTATGTCATGCTGTTCAAGCCCCGAGGAACCATCTGCACGAATGATGACCCCGAAGGCCGCACCAGGGCGATCGATCTCATCAAGCACCCAAGCAAGGCCCGCCTGTTTCCGGTTGGACGATTGGATCAGGACAGTTCGGGATTGCTGTTGATGACTGATGACGGCGAGTTAGCGCAGAAACTCACCCATCCCTCTCATGAAGTCGCCAGAACCTATGAGATCATCGTGAAGGGCCGGGTCGAGGAGTCCGACATCTCCAGACTCCGTCGTGGCATCTTCCTGTCGGATGGCAGAACCGCCAAGCGAGCCTCCGCCGAACGCCTTCAGATCCTCAGAAGAGACCGGGATCGGACTCGAATGAGATTGATCCTTCGTGAAGGTCGAAACCGGCAGATTCGGCGAATGCTGGCCAGACTGGGGTTCCCTGTCAAGAAACTCCAGAGAACCGCGATGGGGACACTCAATCTCAAGGGACTTCAGCCAGGACAGTGGCGAGACCTGACGACATCGGAACTCAGGGCGCTTCGTCGTGCGACGGGTCTTGATCCGAAGTCGTCTCGTTGAATTCCCGGGATTCCTCCTCGAACGCCTGCTCGAGTTCCTGATGTCGGATGACGTCGGCCTCGGGACGAAGCGTAAGCCTGATCGGACCTTCGTCCTCCTGCAGAAAATCGACACGATGCATCCGAACCAGCTCGAGTGTCGCCAGAAATAGCCCGAGCCTGTGACTGGCGGTCTGTCCGGCGAAGATGTCCTGCAGCGTCATCGGCGCGCCACCACGACGCGTGAGACGATCGACCAGATCCGCCTGATGCAATGCGATCGGCGTGTCGTCCACGGCCACGCGATGGTCCCCCATCGCATCGAAGTTGATGGCACTGGCGATCCGTTCATACGACTCCGCCAGATCCATGACATGGACATCTTCCAGATCAAGCCCCTCGGCTGGAGGACTGTCGTCGATATCGCTTTTCGCCCGAGCCTCGAGCTGTCGGGAAAAGCGAACACGACCGTCGTCGAGCCGTTCCGCGGCCAGTCGTATTCTCTGATACCGGAGGAGCTGACGAATCAGATCGGCCCGAGGATCCTCGGGCGTCCCCTCGAGCATCTCGCCATCTTCATCCTGATCGGTCTCGGGAGGCGCGATGGTTCTGGACTTGATCTCGACCAGCGTGGCCGCCATGACGAGGAATTCTCCTGCCAGCTCCACATCGACTTTGTCGGCATGGTTCAGGAGTGCCAGATACTGGTCGGTGATCTCCCCGATCGGAATATCGTGAAGATCCACCTCGGATCTTCTCACCAGAAAGAGCAGCAGGTCCAGCGGCCCCTCAAAGGAGTCCAGACGCACCTTGTAGTCCTGCTGTACCTGATCCGGCATGAAAGCTGGCCTCCGGGGTGAATGGGCGAACAAAGCGGTACAATGGCCACCAAGGTGGCTCGCACCTGCGAGCATCATAACCACCTCAGGCGTTGAACCATGAGCACCTCACCAATCTCACCCTCGACCCAGGACTCGCAACACCCCGGAGGTGATGACGCCACATCCGAAATCGGATTCGTCGCCGCCATCCTGGACGGTGAAGCCGCCGCCCTGACCCAGCTTTCAGGATGCCTCACGAGTGACGAATCCGAACGGGAACACTGGAAACAGGCGATCGACATGATCGACCGATGCCCGGGGCACGTCGTACTGTGCGGGATGGGCAAATCCGGCCTCGTCGGCGCCAAGATCTCAGCGACGATGTCGAGCGTGGGCATCCCCTCCCATGTGGTCCATCCAGCCGATGCCGTTCATGGCGATCTGGGTGCGATTCGACGAGATGATGTGGTCATGCTGCTGTCCCACTCGGGCCGAACCGAAGAGGTTGTGAATCTGGCCACCATCCTCAAGGCCGACGGGGTGAAACGACTGGCGGTCACGGCTTCGCATGATTCGGATCTGGCCAGACTCTGCGATGCGCATCTGGCCCTTGGACCCCTCGAGGAGGTCTGCCCATTGAGCCTGGCCCCCACGACGTCCACGACCATGACGCTGGCCGTGGGTGACGCGCTCGCTCTGGCCGTCGCCCGAAGACGTTGCTTCAACGAGAAGGATTTCCATCATCGCCATCCCGGAGGCAACCTCGGGGATGGACTTCGACCCATACGCGAACTCCTTCGGTTCCGCGTCGGCCAGAATCTCCCCGTGCTTCCGGAGACCATGACGGTCGGCGAATCGCTCAGGCAGGCGCAAGCTGGCGAAGAGGGTTCCTCGCTTCGCGGCGCCGGTGCCATCATGCTGGTCGACAAGGACGGCAGGCTCTCGGGCATATTCACCGACGGCGATCTCAAGAGGCTTGTCCTGGAACAGGCATCTCCACTTGAGGTCGTGATCAGCGAGGTGATGACCTCGACTCCACGTCACGTGATGGAGGATCAGACCCTGACCGAAGCTCGTCAACTGGTGACCGAATTCAGAATCGACGAGCTTCCGGTCGTCGATGCACAGGGCAGGCCCGTAGGCATGATCGATGTCCAGGACCTCATGACCCCAAGAGTCGTATCCGAGTAGCTTCCTCATGTCCATCATCGTCGCCATTCAACGGAACGGGCACGTCACCATGGGGGCGGATACGCTCACCTGCTTTGGAGATGGCGAGAAGGCCCCCGCCGAAAACTGCCGCACCCGGAAGATTCTCACGATGGGCGATGCGTTCATCGGTGGAACAGGATGGGCCGTCTACGACGACATCATCGACCACTGGATGAACGAGAAGGAACCCCCCGCCCTCGATTCGAAGTCCGCCGTCTTCGGCTTCTTTCTGGATCTGTGGCGATCGATGCGGGACGGCTACCCCTTCGTCAATGATCAGGCCAATTCGAAGGACACCCCCTTCACAGATCTGGACTCGTCCTTTCTCGTGGGAAGCAAGGGAGGTCTCTTCAAGGTCTCGAGTGATCTTGGCGTCACTGAATTCAAACGCTATGCCTCGATCGGATCGGGCAGCGAGTACGCCATCGGCGCCCTGGAGGCACTCTGGGATCGAATCGATGATGATGAGACACTCGTGACAGCCGCACTGGAGACCGCCTGTCGGCTGGATGTCCACTGCGGCGGATCACTGGATATGGTGAGGGTCCCCACCTCCTGAGGCAATCTGCCGGGATAGACTGGAGAAAGATGCTACCTGACGGCAAAGCACGTATTCGACTTCTCTGTCTCGATGTGGATGGAGTCATGACCGACGGCAGACTTCAGCTGGATGGCGAAGGTCGCGAGATGAAGACCTTTCATATCCATGACGGTCTGGCCATACGACTCTGGCAGTCGACTGGTCGCACGGTCGCGGTGATAACCGGGCGAGCCTCCAAGCCCGTCCGGAATCGCTGTCGAGAACTCGGGATCACCCTCCTTGCCGATGGACAAGGCAAGAAATTGCCAGCCTGGCGTGAGCTGCTCGAACGAACCGGCATTCCCGCCGAGGAAGCCGCCATGGTCGGCGACGATCTTCCCGACATGCCCCTGATCATCGATGCAGGACTGGGCGTCGCGGTGGCCAATGCCGCACCAGAGGTAAAAGAAGCCGCTGATTTCGTAACGACCTCCAGAGGTGGAGAAGGCGCCATCCGCGAAGTCGTCGAAGCCATCCTCAAATCAAATGGTGAGTGGGATCAACTCGTCAGGAGTTATTCCCATGAAGAAGAGAACACCACATGAATTCGAATCAGAAAGAACGAAATGTACTGCTCACCGCATCCGACTCGGCGAAACGCGCCGCCCGTCGCCCATGGCGAACGACATGGATCGGAATCGCAGGCAGCGTTCTGCTTCTTGGATTCGTGATTCTGATCGACCGGCCAACCGAAGAGGGACAGATCGAGGAAGAGGCGGTCGTGACCGAACTCATCGGCCCCAGCACGCTGCAACTCGACGGCCAGCAGATCGCATCCGACATGGTCGACCCCAGCATGGGACTCGATCTACCTCGCGGCGGCTGGATACAGGTCGCCGACGAGAACGGCCGTCTCTCACAGCAGTACCGCTGCGAACACCTTGACCCCGATCCAAAGGAACTCGATGCCCATTGGATTTCCATGGACCGTCCGGAGGTCGAGCTGTACATGAGCCAGAATCGCCTGGTCACGCTCACCGGCGACACCGCGTTGGCGTACGCCCCGCAACGCGAGCTTGAAGAGGGCCAGTTCAACGGCAACGTCCGAATCGCCATGTATGAACCAGTCAATGGAAATCCGGCCAATCCGATGATCGATCAACCGGAACTGGTCATCAGGACTCCTCGAGCGACCTTCGACAACTTTCTGGGCAAGATCTCCTGTGACGGCCGCATTGAACTCGATACTCCTCGCGAGGAGATGGTCGGACGCGATCTGCAGGTACTGCTCAACGATCAGGATCAGCGAATCGAATATCTGAAGATGGCGGAACTGGACTACCTGCTGATCCGTTCTCCGGAGAAGTCCAGACTGGCTCGATCGGGGCGACGAGTCCTGAATGCGAACTACCAACCCGACACGACATCACTGGCCGATGACCAGGAGGCCCCGGTGGTCTTCTATCAACTCACACTCAGCGACGATGTCCGGATCCAGCAGGGTGAAGGCGCCGATGCCAGGACGGCCGTTGGCGATCGAATGAACGTCGTCTTCTCGCTCAAGAGCGAACAGTTCGCGGCCACGCCCACGACCATGAAACCGATGCCATCAGGATTCGCCGGCGGCATGCCCCTGACGGTTCCTGCCATCGGTGCGTCCATGGCGATGGGAACACCGAGCATGGAACAGGGCAATGAGATCCTGGTGACCTGCGTGGGGCCGGTCACGATGATTCCACTTCTGGACACCGAGAACCATCTCGAGGATCCACGAGATGCCAAACTTAAGCTTCTGGGCGCACCGGTCCTGATCGAGGATCCCCAGCGACGACTTCGCATCACATGCCCAACCGTCGAATACCGAACGCTTGCTAAGCGGTTCGATCTTCTTGGCAATGGAGCTGACGACGTCGATCTGTTGACCGATCGCTTCCGTGCAGAAGGCTCGTGGATGTGGGCAAGTCCAGAGCTGGGCGAAGCCGGTTTCATCAACCCGGGCACCATCGAAGTGATGTCCGGCAGATCACCGTTGGCGAGAGTGATGGACATGGAGTTCGAGGGTGAACAGATCCCGATCGGAACGGCCGTGGATGCCATGATCGAAGACGCCGACGATACCGGTGTCCAGCTGGAATTGACATGGCAAGGTGGTGTCGACATCGAGTTCGAACCGGACACGCCCGGCGTCGAGGAGGCCGATGGCGATCCCGCCCTGAAGTCGATCCTCTTCAGGGATCAGGTAGCCGTTCAATCCGAAGACGGGACCATCGACTGTGGATCGCTCAAGATGAATTTCGTTCGTGGGCCTGATGGCGGTTCCGAACCGGAGCGGATGGTCGCACTGGAGAACGTCAGAGCCCGCAATGATGACCAGACCCTCTGGACCGACCAGCTCATCGTCACCATGGAAGCCGGCCAGAAGACCACAGCCCCAGCTGACCAGAAGAAGGAGGATCTGTTTGGCGGAAACGTGGACATCAAGGACTTCCTGGCGACCGGAGATGTGCAGGTCCTGCTTGCAGATGGCGGACGGGCATTCGCCGATCGACTTGAAGGCGATGCAAGACAGGAGATAGCTGTTCTCACCGGCAAGGATGTCACCGTCGCTCGCAAGGAAATGCTCATCAATCACGGACAGAAGCTGGTGATCTCCAGAATGACAGGAACTGCCAAGTGGGATGGTCCCGGCCAGGCACGCATGCTTCGTGATCCACTTGATGTCTCGGCGGATCAGCGGATCGAAAGACCAAGAGTACCCAACCGAGCCCCGGATGCGAAGAATCAGAAACAAGCAGCCGTCGGCAGCGGCCCGGTCACGATGAGAGCTCGTTGGAACGAAGCCATGACCTACGACAGTCGCCACAACGACGGCGCAGGAGCGATCGAGCTCCGAGGCAAGGTGGCCGTTGTGGCCGATGGCAGCCCGACCGAACGAAGCACGATGGATGGAGACGCCCTCACACTCCAGTTCGCCTTCGCGGACGAGACCGCTCGTTCCGACAGTCGGTCGACAATCGACCCACTCGACATCGATGCCGCGGAGCAGGAGTCCAGAGTTCTCGAGACCATGATCGCCAAGGGCGATGCACGGCTTGAACACCGGGAATGGGTGCAGCCCGCCAGAACGGATCTGCCTCGCGTGTTCTACATCTCCGCCAAGCACATCACCTGGAACGATCTCGATGTGACGGCTGAAGTGATCGGCGACGGCACGCTTGTTATTCGGGAACCGGAAACAGGGGATGCGGATGAAACCGTACCGGAAGGCCCCTTCTCGGGCCCCGGCACGAGTCGATTCGTATGGTCCAAGAGGCTTGACCTGGAACGAATGCCCGGAGACCGGTATGAGATGTCGATGCTGGGCGACGTGGAGGGACTCTATCGGGGACTCACCGATGACGACATTGCGACCATCACCGCCAATCAGGTCGATGCCATCACGCAACGTTCCCGCAACACCAGGGAACAGCAGAGCAGCAACCCACTCGATCTTCAGGGCAACATGGAAATCGAACAGCTTCGCGCAGAAGGCGAGGTCTATCTGGCGACGCCACTTCGCCGAGCGGATGCGCACGAAGTCGACTACGACACGCGCACACAGATCGCGACCCTGACGGCAAGACCGGGCCGCAAAGTGAGCATCATGACGGAAGGCTCGCCACTTCCCGTCAAGGCAACCAAGATGGTCTGGAACATGGATCCACTCGTCGATTCCATTCAACTAGTCGAACCCAGTGGCACTGGCGTACGCTAAACATCGCTCACAATTGAAGATGAATTTCTTGCGTTTCAGTCTCAACGAAAGTTGCTTCTGAGTCTCATTCGCAAGTGTTCTGTATTCGTGATTTCAACTTGACTGCCTGCTTTCCAGGCATACATTTCAGTAGAGGTATTTGTTTGACGATACCTGTTCAAGTGAAACAAAGGAGCACCAAGATGATCACATTCTCCAATGGCCAATGCGGAACCTGTGCACACTTTGGCAGCGACATCCCTGAAGACAAGCTTGTTCAGATCCGGATCTCCAGAGAATCCGATGACGAGGTAGTCGGTGGTTGCGACCATCCCTCGAACTCCAGCCTGCATCTTCGAGTTGCTGTCGTTGGAAGCTGTGATGGATACAGCCCAGTCGCGGCCGCCTGACATCCGACCGGATCAGGCATCCTCACGATCAACAATCGCGTAGTTCTCCCGCTCGCCTCGTCCGCGAAGCGGGTAGTCCTTGCGCAATGGATGTGCCGGGAAATCTCTCCACAGGAGTATTCGCCGCAGATCGGGGTGGTTCCTGAACCGTATCCCGAACATGTCGAACACCTCCCGCTCCCTCCATTCGGCGCCTTCCCAGAGATCACAGACGCTGTCCATCTCCAATGCCGGGTCGGCTTCGATTCCCGTCGTGTCGATGCTCGGGTCCAGATGTGACTTCACCACGAGCAACGTGTTGTGGGTGAGACTCCGGAGAACCCAGACGATCGCGAATCGACCTGCGGTCGCAGCCGGATACCCCAGATAATCGACACCGGTCACATCGACCAGATGCTTGAAATCGCATCCCGGATCGTCTCGAAGGAAACGAAGGATCTCATGGGCATCCTCCGGATCGACGATCAACGCCACCTGTCCACGAAACTCGGTTGCCATCAACCGCCTGTCGCCGAAGGCCGACTTAACGGAAGCCAAGGCAGGATGGTCTGGCATTTCATTGGTCATTGATCAACTCCAGGAGGGACGATGCGGCCATCGATTGGCCACCTACATGTCTATTCAAATCGATTGTCGCTTCGATAACAAGTCATTAATGCGATGAACCCGGCCACAGCCATGAATTGGCCTTCTCGACGGACCGGGCATGAATGATGATGGGCACCTCGGATGGAACATGCATGTTGATCAAGCCCCCCACGAGGCCCCCATCCAGAAGGCCTGAACCCATCGAGACGCATTGGATCTGCCCAGAATCCGCCAGACGGAAGTCCTCCAGAATCACCGCTCCGCATGACTGACCGATGAACTCGAAAAGTCTTTCCATGTGATCAGCGTAGGCAGCGACCATGGAGGGGACGAGAATCGATGTCGGGGACAACGCCAATCCGCAGGGCGGAAGCTCCGGCTCGGATGAACAGAGCCAGTGTCGGCAGGCCGGTGCATCCGCGAGCACATGCCGATGATGAGGCCGCAACAGCATCCCGCCGCCGACATCGCCAACCCGTTTGCGAAGGAACTCCCATCCATCGCTGCCCCAGGGGATGGCCCCTTCCGACTCCCCGGAGAAGAAGATCTCGATGATGGACTCCTCGGAGGCCCTGATCGTTGATATGGGCACCTCCGGTCCATGGAGACGCATCGACACCTCTGCAAGCTGAACAGTGCCCGTCGCCCAGCCGCCGGAACGGTCATCACCAGTCACGAGAAGGGAGTGCCCGCAAGGACCTTTCATCACACCCCCCTGGTCTTCGGATCCCAGATGAACTTGTGCATCTGAAGCTGCATCCGGACGGGAAGACGATCTTCAAGTATCCAACTCACGAGTTCCGCGGGATCGAGCCCTTCACAGCCCGCTATGTCCCGACCACTTTCCTGCTGGAAAGCCGGTGACACGAGAACCGTATCGACTCGATCCGAGAGGTCGTATTGCTGCACGACCTGCTTCATCCAGTCGTAGTCGGCACGATCCACCAGCACGAACTTGACCTCATCACGCTTCCTGAGATGCTCGATATTCCCCCAGTGGACCCGTTCGGATTCGCCACTGCCGGGAGTCTTGATGTCCAGAATGCGAATGACCCGCTCGTCGCAGACCGAGATGTCATGCGCCCCCGCCGTCTCCACCAGAACCGTGTGACCAAGATCGCACAGCCTGGTCATCATCGGATGGACGGCCGGCTGGATCAGTGGCTCGCCACCGGTGACCTCGACCAGCGGACAGCCGATCGAAGTGACTTCCTCGACCACCTCGTCGACCATTCTGGCCTTCCCCTCTCGAAAGGCGTATTCGGTGTCGCAGTAGTGGCATCGCAGCGGACAACCCCTCAGTCGGATGAAGACGCAGGGCAGCCCGGCCCAGGTGGATTCCCCCTGGACACTGTGAAAGACCTCATTTATCAGGACCTGATCAGCTGGCACAGGTCGATGATAGGCCTTTCACTCGCACATGTCCCGTTCGCCCGCTATCCTCTTGGACTTACCCAAGCGCGAGTGGCGGAATTGGCAGACGCGCCAGCTTGAGGTGCTGGTGGGAGTAAAATCCCGTGGAGGTTCGAGTCCTCTTTCGCGCATTTTCAGGTGGCCAGGATTGATCCTCCGGGCCGCCCCGGAAGCCCTCTTCGGAGGGCATGGGCACGATCACATCCTGCGTTCCATGTCACGCTGGGCGTCGCGGGCCTTTATGGCCTGTCGCTTGTCATGCTGCTTCTTGCCGGTGCCCAGGCCGATGAGCATCTTAACCCGTCCATCGACGAAATACATCTTCAAGGGGACGATGGTCTTTCCTCGTTCCCGAGTCATGTTGGCCCATTTTCGGATTTCCCGCTTATGAGCGAGCAGCACCCTGTTCCTCACCGGTTCGTGCTGCACGGCTGAACTGGCTGGTGGATACTCCGCGATATGGACACCATGCAGAAGGAGCGACAACGGCTCCAGTGACGCATGAACATACCCCTCTCCAAGACTGACCTGGCCATTGCGAACCGATTTGACTTCGGTCCCGGTGAGCTTCACTCCACACTCCAGCGTGTCGGAGATGAGATAGTCGTACCTCGCCTTCCTGTTCTGGATGAGCGGCTCGTTGCTTTCTTTCAGTTTGGATTTCTTGGAGGCCATGAGGTTTGTTCTTCGCCTGCATTCTCTCAACTGTGATGCATCAATGCCAGACGGTATCCTCTTTGGCAGACGGAAGCGTTCCTCATGGCCCCAAAATCACTGCTTGAAATCATCTGCTCGATCTGCCTCGTCGCCATCGTGGTGATGCTCGGCCTTGGAAGACTGGCCTTCATTCTTCCTCCGCTGGACTGGTTCAGCCATTTCCCGGCCACCGCCCTGATCGGATCGGTGATCCTGACGGCGATTCTGGCCGTGACCAGATGCTGGCGAGCGTGTTGGCTTGGCTTCGCGACGATGGTGTTCTCGGCCCTTCTGCTGACTGCTCCCTACCTCGGATCAAGCAGGCACCCCGCGGGCCTGAAGGCGGCCAATCTGGTGATCGCGGCCGGCAATGTCCTGGTCTCCAACATCCATCTGGACGAGGTCGTCGACAGCCTCCCCGATGCGGACGTGATCGCCTTGATCGAAACGTCCAGTGCCTGGAAGGGCATCCTTCCTTCGCTGGAGGAACGCTGGCCACGCCACTGGAGCGATCTTCGAGACAACCCATTCGGCATCAGCGTGCTCACAAGAGCACCCGTGCAATCAAGCGAGTGGATCATGCTCACGCCCGGCGGCTACCCGGCATTCAAGCTCGAGATCGATGTCGATGGCATGCCCGTCACCGTTCTGGCCGTGCATGCGATGTCGCCCCAGTCACTGCACATGCTTGAAACTCGAGATGCGCAACTCGCGATGCTCACCGATCTCATACGGGAGATACCCGGCAATCTGATTCTCATTGGCGATCTGAACGCCTCTCTGTGGTCCTCGAGCCTCCTGAAACTCATGCATGAAACCGGCCTTCGAAGCACTCGTGCAAACATGGGATTCAAGGGCGTCAACTCAGGAACCTGGCCTACTCAGGCACCAGCCATCATGAGACTGCCGATCGATCATTGCCTGGTTCGTGGAAACATAGAGCCGGTCGCCATGAACACCTTCATGATCCCGGGCGCCGATCATCTTGGGATACAGGTGGAGCTCGCGGTCCATGATGCGGCCGATCAGCCGCCCGCTCGTCGGAGCAGATGGAAGGAACCCTCGCCTCCCTGGGCGATGTTCTGGAGATATCCCGAACGTGACCACGATACGCGGCCCTGAACCTCTCAGGCGGCCCGCCCCATCATGTGTCCGGCAGCCGTCCGCATCATGACTTCCACATTACTCGTCTTGGCGGCGTACATCGCCTCGTCCGCATGATGCACCAGCTCCTCGGAGGAGGTTGGTGACGAGAGGTCGCGATGACCTATGCCGATGCTTATGCCGGGGCTGATCTCGCCCAGCTGCAACCTCTGCATGCGGGCATGGAAGGTCTCGGCGATTCGATTGGCGACACGACGACACGCATCGAGATCGGTATGGGGCAGCAAGACGCAGAACTCGTCACCTCCGAATCTTGCCGCGACATCGATTTCACGACAGGCATACCGAAGCATGTCGCCGACTGCCTTGAGCACCTCGTCGCCCTGCTGATGACCGAGCGAGTCATTCAACGCCTTGAATCCATCGAGATCGATCATCATGAAGCCCAGGGATAGGTCGTGGCGCTCCGCCTCCGCCCAACGACCTTCCAGCATGAGGTTCAGCCATCGCCGATTCACTAGACCGGTCAACTCGTCGGTTCTCGCCGTCACCTCGAGCTGACGTATGGACCGTTCCAGCTTTCGGTTGGTGACGGCCAACTCGGACATCGATCGAGACAGGTTCTCCTGCAGCTGCTCGTTTTCACGACGAAGAACCCGGTGGGCCATCGCCTTCTCAACCGCCAGTGGAACAGTGACCATTTCATGCCCCGTGGCAAGAAGGAACTCGACCGCCCCGCAGCGAATGGCCTCCGCCGCGAGATCGACATCACCTGCTTCACCGACAACCACCACGGGCATGTCGGGCACAGTGCCTCTCACGTAGGCCAGCACGTCGATCGCCGTCGCGTCCGGAAGCGATGCCGAGGTGAAGATCATGTCGAATTGCTGCATCGGCAGAGCGTGCAGCAATGAAAGCGTATTGACGACTTCGCATCCTGCCAGTTCATGCAGCTCTCTCGAGCCTCTGGCAGGCGCGGCATCCGAGCGTCGGCCTGCTTCCTTGGCGAATCGATCAGAAACAAGAGCCGAGATGATCGCCTGCGAAAGCCCCTCCGCTGCGCAGGCAATCAGAATCCGCGGACGCCTCGGGCCCCCCGGCCCCTGATGCGATTCGCGGTCACTCGGATCTGTTTGATGATGACTTGCCATGTTGTCCGCCTCCAACGACATGTCCCTCTGACCAGGAAGAACTCCCAGCCCTAGTACTATCTATTCAGAAACAGGCACAGGCATTCAAGATGTCTTCGATCAGGGCGTGAATATCGGCCCTGAAGCCGCACAGACCGTACAGGCGGAATCAGCTTCCATGAAACCGACCCAACGCGACCATGGCCTCCTCAGGATCGGTCGTCACGAAGCCCGGAATGGCCGCATACAGCACCTTGCCGGCATCCCCTGACCGCTCACCCTCCAGACAGGCCCTTGTCAGCTGGGCGATCTCGGAGGGATCCATGGCCTTGGCCGGTGGTAATTGCGAATCGTCGACCAGGGATCGAAGCATCTCGGTCTCGACCGCACCCGGCGCTATTGAGTAGGCCTCGACACCGGACCCGGCGGCGTCCACGTCAATGGCCCGCGTCATTCCATCCAGAGCCGCCTTCGTCATTCCGTAGGCGCCGTTTCCTGGAAATGGTCCCAACACCGCCATCGAGGAGATGTTGACTATCCGACCCCCCGATTCGAGCAGATGCGGCCAGGCTTCCAGAACCAATGCCGCAGGGCCGAGAACATTCGTCTTCCAGAGATCCGTCAACTGACCCATGGTCCATGACGGAAAAGGCATCAGCCCCCCACCAGCCGCATTGTTGACGATCCCATCAAGCCGCCCGTACCGATCCATCGCGTTGGCAATGACTCCGGAGACTTCATCATGTGACGAGACATCTGCAACCAACGGCACCACCGATCCAGATGACGATTCGCACAGGGATGCGGTATCGATCAAAGGCTGCTCCCGGCGACCGACGACCAGACAATCGAATCCCACTGATGACAGCAGCTGGACGATGGCCCGGCCGATGCCACTGCCACCTCCAGTCACGATGCACGATCTCGCTCGCATGGCCATGGTCATTCACCCCAGGATTCGCACCAGATCGTTGTAGGTGACCATGATGAAGACAGTTCCAATCAGAAGCAGCCCGACGAGTGCCGCCGCATTCTGAAAACCCGGTGATGGCGGACGGCCCTTGATCTTCTCGTAGACGAGATTCAGGAAGAGTCCGCCGTCGACGATCGGTAGTGGAAGGAAGTTGACCACGGCGAGATTCACGCTGATGAGCGCGAGGAAGAAGAGGAGGAAGGTGAAGCCCTTGTCCACGATCCTCGACCCGAGGTGCACGATCCCGACAGGGCCTTGCAGCTGCTCGACGCCGACGCTTCCACGGAAGAGCCTGTCCAGAGTCAGGTAGGTCTGGATCATGAAGGTGATGGTCTCGTTGACACCCATTTCAATGGCCGTGATCGGATTGCCACCGGAACTTCGGATGGTGTAGACGGGATCGAAAATCCCACCAGGCAGCTCGGCCTCATAAGTCATGTCGACCAGTCCCGAGCATTCATCGCCTGCAAGCGATACCCGAATCGAACGAATCTCACGACCCGGAGTCGGATTCTCGAAATCGATGACGACTTCATCGCCTGTATTTGAAGCTACCGCTTCGAAGAAATCATCCCAGTTCTCGATCGACTTTCCTTCAACCGAGACAATCCTGGAACCCGGCACTATGCCCGCCTTGGACACCTGAGTATCGATCTTCTCGAGCTTGCCTTCATTCCGCACATCGCAGTCGATCGCGGTGATCGGCTGGGCCACGTAGGGAACATCCCATGCCTGACCAACACTGATACCGAGTCTGGGCTCGGGTTTCAGAAGTCCGATCGCCTGTATCTCTGCCTGAACAGACTTGCGTTTACCTTCCCGTATGACCGTGATATCGATCGAACCGGGACCATGATCCGCGATCACCCGGAGGAACTGCGATCGCCTGGGCGCCTGGACATCGCCAGCTCGCAGAATAACGTCGCCTGGCTCGAGCACCCCCTTGTTGGGATTGCCTTCAGTCATCCCATTGATCTGTACAAGTGGAACGAGTCCAAGAAGACCCTCGACGATCTCGCGACTATCCGCTGGCCTCAGTACAGGCCAGGCAGGAGAAGGCTTCATGCTGACGTCGACAACCCCGGAGCCGTCACGCCACCGAGTGACGACCGCCTCGGATGAAGCCCGATCCATGCTGGACTGGAACTGGGCGTAGCTGTCGATCGGTTTTCCATCCACTTCAATGACGGACATACCGGGCCTGAGCCCCTGAGACCACAATCCGGTCGTTTCCAGTATCGAGGCGACGACCTCATAGGCTTCGCTGCTGTCGCTTCCGGCCAACGTCGTGGAGGAGGCCGGTGCCACACCAATGGCCAGCACACCTGCCGCTTCGTTCTTGACGGGCGTCACCATGAATGGCAGCAGCGAGTCATGATCAGGCCGTTCGACTATGACTTCGATCGGTTCATCCGGGCGCGCCATGGCCACACCGATAGTGGCGTCGAGGAACGTGGGAACCACCCGGCCATCCAACTCGACGATACTGTCGTCGGGCTGCAGCCCGATCATGCCTTCGGCCTCGCCCACCCCGACCGCCAGTGAAGCCGGCGAACCGACCTGGACGACACCGATCGTAGGCGCCTCGAATCGGACACCGATCGAGAAGACGATCACGAACAGGATGGCGGCGAAGATCAGGTTCATGATCACGCCTGCGCTGACCACGATCATCCGCTTCCAGATGGCTGTCTGATTGAAACTTCTTTCTTCGGTTGAACTCGATGCGGGGGCCAGATCATCCTGACCGAGCATGCGTACGAAACCACCCAGCGGCAACCAACGAATCGAATATTCGGTTTCACCGATGCCGTGATCGACCAATGCCTGATCACTCAACTGCCGTGGATCCAGACCGGTCTTCTGCTTGACCCTGGAGGTCGTGGAACCGAGCGTCCAGCCGATCCCCTTTCGCCACGAGATGATCGGCTGACCGAATCCGATGGCGAACGCCTCGGTCCTGATATTGGACCATTTGGCTGCAAGGAAATGCCCGAGCTCATGAACAAATATCAGGATCCCGAATCCGAGGACGATGAGCAGTATGCTTGCCAATCCGGTGATGAAATCCATTACTTGTTCTCACCCATGGTGGCAGGCCGATTCATCAATTCACCAATTCGTTCACGAACCAATGCTCTGGCCGCAGCATCGGCCCCCTCTATATCGGCAAGTGAATGAACTTCCTGTGCAGGAATGCCGTCAAGTGCTTCCCTAACGAGGTCGTGGATACCCCCGAACAGAATCTGCCTGTTGAGAAACGCCTCGACGGCCACTTCGTTTGCGGCATTGAAGACCGCCCCCGCCGTGCCCCCTCTTTCGATGACCTCATGGGCCATTTTCACGGGAGGAAACACGTCATGGTCCAGCTGTTCGAATACGAGCGACTGCAGCGATTCCCAGTCCATCCGGTCCGAACAACCCTCCATCCTGTGTGGCCAGGTCATGGCGTACTGGATCGGGGTCTTCATGTCGGGCGGCCCCATCTGGGCCAGCACCGACCCATCCACATACTCGACGAAGGAATGGACGATCGACTGGGGATGGACGATCACCTCGATTCGATCGGAGGAGAGGCCGAAGAGCCAATGTGCCTCGATGACCTCAAGCGCCTTGTTCATCATGGAAGCCGAGTCGATGCTGATCTTCTGACCCATGTCCCAGGTCGGGTGAGCCAACGCCTCCTCGGGTGTCGCGTTTCGAACCGTTTCCTGATCCATGCCTCGGAACGGGCCGCCGGAAGCGGTGATCACGATTCGCCTGATCTCCTTATCCGAATCGCATCCCCGAAGACATTGATAGATGGCATTGTGTTCAGAATCCACCGGAATCAGATGCACCCCACGCTCGGCGGCCCGAGGCATCACGATTGATCCGGCCGCAACGAGCGTCTCCTTATTGGCCAATGCGATGTCGCAACCCGCATCGATCGCCGCCATGACGGCGTCTATACCCGCCGAACCGACGATAGCCGCCACGACCAGATCGCCTGGACGGGCTATGGACTCGACGAGATCTCTGGCAGAACCGGCGCCGGCATGCAACGTGCCATCGAACTGGAGACCCGAAGCCACTTCGGCATCGGCAAGGGAGATGTCACGGACACCGAATTCCTTCGCCTGCTTGAGCAGCTCGTCGCCTCTGGTACCCGCACCGAGACCGACCAGCTCGAATTCGAGCTCCGGAAGATCTCGCATGTGACGCAGAACATCAAGGGTGCTCTGGCCAATCGAACCGGTTGAACCAAGAAGGATGACCCGTCTGGAAACCTGCATCAGTCACGTTCCTCAGCACGGGATTTGGCGTCAACAGTCGAAATTCCGCGACGTGATCCGTACAGCCTTCTGGGTTTCGGCTTGGCTTCCGCCTCCTGGGAAGCCGGCGCGGCCTTGTCACCATCACTTGATACCACCGCCTTCTTGCGACGAGTGGTCTTCGATTTCTTCTTGGCCGGCTTTGGTTCGGAATCCGAGGAACCACCTTCCGAAGGCTGCTGGCCACTGGAGGCATCACCCGATTCGGACGAACCGCCGGAACGACGACGACGTCTGCGACGCCGCTTCTTGGTGGTACCGGCCTGCTCCTCCGGTGCGTGGGCAGAGTCGGATTCCGCTGATTCCTCGGTTGCCGTGGATGCCGGCTCATCACCCTCCGAGGCCTTGCTTCGACGACGACGGGAACGCCGCTTCTTCTTTGGAGCCGCCTCTTCCTGCGACGAATCCGAGGACACCTCGTTGTCGTCGCTGGATTCGGCGTCCGAATTCTCGCCGCTACCGGTCTGAGCCTCTTCTGTATTGCCTCGACCACGACCTCGACGACCTCTACCACCCCTTCGTCGTCTCCGCCGTCTGGGTTTGCCGCCGTCCTCTTCCTCGGCATCTTCAGGCTTGTACCAGCCTGTGATGATCTTCACCTGATCGCCGGTGACCATGGACATGTGGCTCTTCAACTCGAGATCACCCTGCGCATCCTCATCCAGCTCTTTGAACTTCTGGATGATCTCCTTGGCGGTCAAGCCAAGTTCCTTGGCAAGGACGTAGAGTCTGACCGGCTTGACCGGCCCCGTCTCCTTCGACTTCGACGAGGAACCCTTCTTCGATCGACCCTTCTTCTTCGCGGCCTCCTTGGCCTCGGCCTCTTCCTGACGATCGATCTCCTCGAGTTCCTTCGCGAGTTCACCTGACAAGGCGACAGCCGTAGCATCCGCCGCCGGTGCACTGCCACGACGACGACGACGGCGGCGGGATCGGCCCTGACCACCGTTCGATTCGAGCTGATCCTTGTCCGTCTCGAGCTCCTCGACCGTTGGCGGACTCTTCGAGGACAGCTTGCTCAGATCGAGATCCGAGTTCCGCCGGTCATAGGCGTAGTAATCCACTCGATCGATGGCGATGGCTTCACTGACCCTCACATCGAGGCTCTTGCTCAATCTCTCCTCTATCGAGTTGAGATGACGCCGCCTTGTCGAAAGCAGAACGGATGCCACCTTGGGCGACACCACGATCTCGACCCTGCCCACATCCTCATGATGAAGCAGATAGCCGACATGACGGACGATGTCCGCCGCGACAAGATCCGCTCCCATGATCTCACCATGACCACGACAGGTCGGACACTCGATGAAGCTGCCGCTTCGTATACCCGGACGCATCCTCTGTCGGGTCATCTCGAGGATTCCGAACTCGCTGATCTTCAGAATCGTTGTTCGAGCACGGTCCCTCTTCAGATTCTCCGCATAGCGTTCCTCGACCGTCTTTCGATGACTGGCATGTCTCATGTCGATCAGGTCGTGGATGATGAGTCCACCCATGTCCCGCAGTCTGAGCTGACGGCAGATCTCATCCGCCGCCTCCATGTTCGTCCGGAAGGCGTTGGTCTCACTGTCCCGCGCACTGCGGCTTCTGCCAGAATTGACGTCGATGGCCACGAGCGCCTCGGTCTGTTCGATGACAAGACGCCCACCACTGGGCAAGGGAACCTCGCTGGCCCTGATCAGTTCGATCTGCCGTTCGAGGTCGTAGGCATGGAACAGCGGCAGGGCCCGCCTGTAGAGAATCACCTTGGGAGCCGAACGGGGTGCAATGACCTTGAGGAACGCATTGCAACGTTCATACGCCGATTCGGAATCGACAACGATGGCCTTGATCGATGGTCGAAGCACATCGCGTATCGTCCTGATCAGGACATCCGACTCGGTGTAGAGCTCGCATGGCGTGCCGACGGTCTCGCCGCGGCGATCCATCATCTTCCACAACCTGGTCAGATACGCGACATCACGCTTGAGCTCCGCCTTGCTCCTGCCCATGCCGGCGGTACGGAGGATGAAGCCGAAATTGTCGGGCAGATCCAGCGTATCGAGGATCTTCCGCATCTCACGACGCTCATCCTCGTCCTCCACCCGCCTGGTGACGCCGACTCGATCCATGTGCGGCATCATCACCATCATTCGACCGGGTATTGAGATGTAGCTGGTCAGCGTCGGCCCCTTGGTGCCGATGCCTTCCTTCAGGACCTGGACGACGATCTCATCACCCTTCTTGAGCGCTTCCTGAATGGGAGGCCGGTCACGACGGGCGGTCTTTCGTCCGACATTCTCCTTGGCATCGCCATCGGGGAAATACCTGGGATGCAGATCCGAGATGTGGAGGAACCCACGCTGCGCATGCCCGAAATCCACGAAGGCAGCCTGGATGGCCGCCTCCACGTTCGTCACGCGTCCACGATAGACATTGCCCACCGAAGTCGCCGTCGACATGCGTTCAACGAAGAGTTCTTCAAGATGCCCGTTTTCGAGAATCGCGATTCGCGTCTCTTCACCGGGTACGTCATTGACAAGCATCAGCTCTTCTGGCTGTGTTGCCGTTTTCTTGGATGCCACAGAGGCACCTCTTTCCGGAGTTCCCTCACGACGGGCTGCAGTCAAGCTGCCTGCACCATCGGGTGCCTGGCCCGCGCAGAGCGGCCGGTCTCCCTCGATGGCGGCACAAGGAGGTCGAGCCCCCTTCAGTCGCTGGGTGGCCCGAGGTCTGGTTCATCCTGGAGACCCCGAGGGCCATCACAAGACTTCAAACCAGGGCCATGTTTTTCGTTAACCGAAGCCTTTAACCGGCGTTCCATCCACCGTCAGCTTCGGGCAATACTCGTGCGGTCTCAAGGCGCAGCACCCTCAGGATCCTGCGTTGGCTCTCAAACGCCCCCACTCTCCTTGCAAGCCGTTCACACTCTTCCAGCGTCACGCGGCGGATCAACTGCTTGACCCGGGGTATCTGGGAGGGCACGAGCGACAAGGACCGGAGGCCCAAACCAATCAATAGCATAGTGTAGGTGATATCACCCGCAATTTCTCCACAAAGGCTCGTATCGACCCCTCGACGCTTGGCAGCCCTTATTACGTTCTTCACAAGCCTGATAACAGCGGGATTTGAGGCCGAATAGAGGTTGGCGACCCGCTCATTGCTGCGATCCACGGCCACCGTGTACTGAATCAGGTCGTTCGTCCCGATTGAGAAGAAATCGACCTCCTTGGCGAATGTGGAGGCCATCAGAGCGGCGCTGGGCACCTCGATCATCATCCCGATGGGGATATCGCGAGGCACCTCGACACCTTCCTGCCGGAGATCCTCGGCGACGTCATCGAGCACCATGCGGGCCTGCTTCAATTCGGTGACGGTCGTGATGAGCGGGAACATAACCTTCAACGGACCGTGCACCGATGCGCGAAGGATCGCACGCAGCTGCCGCCTGAACATCGGAAGATGCTGCAGACTGTGCCGGATGCTTCTGAGTCCGAGGAACGGATTGCGTTCGGGCTCCAACGCCTGTTGCTGCGTGTGCTTGTCTGCGCCGAGATCCAATGTGCGGATCGTCAGAGGTCTGCCCTCGAGCATCTCGATCGCGTTCGTGTACTGGGTGAACAGCTCATCCTCGGTCGGCTCGGTGTCGTTGGTGAGATAGATGAACTCGGTCCTGTAGAGACCGACGCCTTCACCGCCATACTTCTTCAGCTGCTCGATCTCCCTTGGAAACTCGATGTTTCCAAGAAGCGTGATGTTCGTACCATCGAGCGTGACCGCATCAGCGGACGCTTCCTGAGCCGTCTCGCTTTCGAACTGGGCCATTCGGTCCCGAGCTTCATTGAACGAAGCCAGCGTCTGCTCATCGGGGTCGATGATGATCTGACCGCCGCGACCATCGAGTATGAGCAGGTCACCGTCGTTGACCTGCTCGGTGATGGCATGGCAACCGACCACAACCGGAATACCGATCGCGGCTGCGATGATTGACGTGTGGTCCGTTCGACCGCCGGCGTCCGTCGCGATGCCCACTACATGGTCTATGGCCATCGATGCCGCCTGTGTCGGGGTCAGTTCATGGGCAATGAGCACGACCGGCTCGTTCAGGCGTGAAAGACGTTCCTGCGAGCGCCCCATGAGATGGTCGAGCACTCGACGTTCCAGATCAAGAATGTCCCGCGACTTGTCACGGAAGACCTGGGATCCCATGGAATTGAACTGGTCGATGATCCGACTGAATGAGGATGCCACGGCGAAATCGGCGTTGGCCCCCTTTTCACCGATCTTCTCCCTGATCGGACCAAGAAGAGTGGGGTCCTGGAGCAGCCCGAGGTGGAATTCGAAGATCTTCGCCGCTTCCTTGCCAAGGTCACTGGCCGCCCGGTCGCGATCAGCCGCCAGATCGTTGGTGGCGGCCTCGAGCGCCTGCTCGAATCTTTCGAGCTCCCCCGCCCTTTCCTCGGGCGCCACACGATGATGCGGCACCCGCTGCCTGAATTGCTCCAGAACGAAAGCGCGGGCGATGGCTATGCCCGGTGCCACCGCTATGCCCTTGATGGTCTTCATGTGAATGGCGACACGATTCGTGTCGCTACTGGCTCCTGGCCTGAAATTGGTCAATACAGAGTATAGGAACCCTGAAGCGGAATCGGGCCATGCATTGCATGATCAACAAATACAGGGACTTACAGGCTCAGGAGATGCCTGCATCAGCCACTGGATCGGCATGATGCTGAACGACAGTGGTGTCTTCGTGATCCTTGGGGCGACCGAACCAGAGGAAATAGGACGCCTCACGGATGTCGTCGAGAATGAGGATTAAGCACGGAAGCATGAGAAGAATCAGAGCGGTTGCGGCGATCAGACCGAAGGCGATCGCGATGGCCATGGGAACGAGGAACTTCGCCTGGAACGACTGCTCGAGCATCAGTGGCGTCAGTCCAAGCACCGTCGTGATCGTCGTCAGCAGAATCGGCCTCAATCGCATGCCTCCGGCACTGATCAACGCCTCTCGAACACCAAGACCTTTCCTCAGTTCCGTCCTGTAGAAGTCCACGAGGATTAGGGAATCGTTCACCACGATGCCGCTGAGCGCAACGAATCCGATGATGCTCAGGAAGGTCAGCTCGTAACCAAGCAGCAGATGACCCCAGATGACTCCCACGAGCCCAAATGGGATCGCGGACATGACGGTAAGCGGCAAGCCATAGCTGCTGAAGAGCCAGGCCAGGATCAGGTAGATCAGAAGGATGGATGTGATGAGCCCGATCGGAAGACTCTGGAAGGCGTCGCTCTGACTCTCCTGTCGTCCCTTGAGACTCACGTTCAGATCGGGGAAGTCCTTGCGCCACTGATCGATCGGCAACGACGAAACGACCAGTTCCGGACTGAGCCCGTCGGCCGTTTCGGCCGTGACGTTCATCGACCGTGTGCGGTTCACCCGCTTGATGGCCGTGTAGCCCGAACCATCCGAGAGATCCGCCACTTCCAGAAGAGGCACGGCATTGCCTCCACTGCCGATCAGCCACATCTGTTCGATCGCGGCCAGATCGTCATCACCTCCGCCCGAGGACCTCACTCGGACATCGATGTCCTCACGCTCATCAGAAAACACATGGGCATCGATTCCATAGACCATCCCGCGGACCTGGGACGCGACATCAGAGACCGAGAAGCCAAGCGGCGCCGCCGAAGGCTTGAGTTCAATGTGAAGTTCACGCAGACCGTCATCGAGGTCATCGCCGATCTCATCGACACCGTCGAATTTCCTCAGGTCGGCCTTGATCACTTCGGCAAGCGTCATCATTCGATCAAGGTCGTCCCCATTGATGCGAATCGTGATGTCCTCCATGATCGGACCGCCGGTCATCTCCATGGTCGTCAGTCGATCGACACCTGGAACCTTGCCTTCAAGATCCGCCCGGATATTGGTCAAGACGGCCTGAGCGTTGAGATCACGGGTCTCCGCCGGCTCGAGTTCGAGAAAGATCTGCGAGATGTTCGTCGAGTAGCCCATACCGGCCCCCGACTCCATGCTGGTTGATATGCCCACAAGTGACAGCATCGACTTGATCTCATCCTGCGATCCCGACACCTCCTCGACCACCTCGGTGACCCGACGCGTATGGGACATGCCCGTTCCAGGCGGGAGCGTTATGTTCACCGCGACGCTTTCTGCATCGTCACTAGGAAGGAACGTGTATCCAACGCGCCCCCCCGCGACCATGCCGATCGAAAACACCAGGATCGCGAAGGCCACCGCCACCGTGAGATAGCGGAAGGCGAGCAGCTTTCTCAGAAGCCGACGATAGGCCGGTATGAGACGTTCATACAGCAGTCTGTCCCGCCAACCGCGAAAACCACTGGAACGATCCCTGCTCATTCCGGTCAGGCCGTGCCCCAGATGTCCGGGCAGCATGCCGAGACATTCAAGCAGACTCATGGCCAACGCAAGCGCCACGACCAGAGGCAGTGCCCCCATGAGATCGCCGACCATGCCCTTGAGGAACATCAGCGGAAGAAACGCGACGATGCTCGTGAGCACGGTCGCCACGACCGGCCACTGAACCTGAGAGGCGCCGTTGACCGCCGCATCCATAGGCTCGTCTCCCAGATCGTTGCGAGCCTGGATGTTCTCGGAAACGACGATGGCATCGTCCACGAGCAGTCCGATGACGATGATCAGACCGAACATCGTCAAGAGATTCAATGTGACGTCCAGGACCTGCATGAGGACCAGCGTGCCGCACATCGCCGTCGTGAGACCGATGCCGACCCAGAACGCGCATTTCCAGTTCAGGAATATCAGCAGCGTCAGGAACACCAGAATCGCCCCGTAGAACGCGTTCTCCGACAGCAGTGCAAGACGACCTTCCACGAAGCGGGCGAGATCCGTCATCGTGTCCAGCTGCACGCCCGGAGGCAAGGTGCCCCGCTGCTCGTACCCGAGTTCCCAGGCCTGCTTGATGGTTGGATTCAGGAGTAGATCGAAACTGGAGTGACCATGCGACTCGCCGCTTCGTCCCTTGACATAGGCGCGGACCATCCTCGCCATGAGCACGATGTCCTGACCACCGATCTTCGAGACAGTGAGGTTCGCAGCCGGCTTTCCTCCATAGCGGATTCGCACCGGCGAATCGACGAAGGTCTCCGATACCGTCGCCACATCGCCGACCGTCAGCACTTCCCCATCGGGCAGGGCCTTGACGACGATGTCGCGGATGGCGGCCGCCTGCTCGGGGACGCCCAGTGTCCGGATGCCGACCGTGCTCCCGGCACTGCGAAGTGAACCACCGGGGACCTCGGCCAACCATCGGCTGACGGCGTTGCTTACCTGAGGCAGGCTGATCCCGTGTCGTATCAGTTCGCTTGTGTCCGGTTCGACGGCCAGTTCATAGTCACGCACACCACCGGTTCTCACCTCGCCCATTCGCGGAAGGCTGCGAAGATCGTCTCGGATGTTCCGAACCGTGCGCTTGAGGACCTCCTCGTCCACGTCCCCATACGTCAGCAGCATGATCACCGGAAGCTGGCTTTCCATTTCTGTGACGGCGATGTCCTCCGCTTCATCGGGAAGATCCTGAAGGCGATCGATTACGCTCTCGACTTCCTCGACGGCAGCGGACACGTCATCGACCTCGTCATGGAAGGTGACGTCGATGGTCGCCATTCCCTCGGTGATGTTGGTCCTGATCTCGTCGATCTCGCGCATGCCGGCCAACGCGTCTTCGACCTTGATCGCCATGTTCTCCTCGAGTTCCTCGGGAGAGGCGCCGGGAAGATAGAGACGGACGATGGCACCGCCAGGTGTCACTTCGGGGAAGAACTGACGCCTCAGGGTCAACGCCGAGATGCAGCCGGCGATCAGGATCGCCACCATGATCAGATTCACCGGCACAATGTTGTTCACACTGAAACGGGGAAGATTCACTGGCCATCACCTCTGGAGTCGTGATGCACGCTTGCCAGGGAGTCCTTGACCGCAATGGCCTCGACCCGCATGCCGTCGGTCATGGTCCTGGATGGCGAAAGGATTATCAGCTCGCCTTCCTGCAACGGCTCTTCCAGAACAACCCAGTCCCGATCGGGAACCGAGAACTCGTGGTATTCACCAGTGATGGGATAGCGAATGCTCACCGGCACACTGGTGACGATGCCATCACGCACGACCAGTAGACGATCCTTGCGAACGCTTCGTCTTGGAACAATCCAGGCATCGGCACCGTCCCCCGCGGAGACATCGCCCTGCAGGAAGGCGCCCGGAGGCAGATGGAGATCACCGGTCATCTGCTGATTGACCTCGGCATACACACGCATGGTCCTGCTGGACGGATCGTCTTCGGGCGACAGTCGAGCGACGTGGGCCGTCCAGGTCCTCTTTCGAGAACCGGTCGTCGACAGTTCAACCGGATTGCCGACCGAGATGTCGACCCGTGCCGAGGCCGGTAGGCCAAGCGGCACCTCGATAGAACGTGGGTCAATGATTCTGGCAACACGCGCACCTGCGGTGAGACTCTCTCCCTGACTGACATCGATTCGTTCGATGAAGCCGTCGATCGGGCTGATGATCGCACAACGATCGACACGCTCCTGCGCGATTCTGGCGGAGGCGGTTTCGCGGTGCAGCTGGGCCTGGAGCCCCAGCCGTCTTGTCGCCAGTCGATCGAGATCCTCCTGGGCCCGCAGCAAGACCTGCTCCGCCGCGAGCACCTGTTTCTGAATCTGATCGGCCTCGCGTGGCATGGCCGCTTCCTTTCGGACCGCTTCCTGCACGCGTTCGTACTCGCGACGAACCAGTTCGAGATCCTGCTGGGTGATTTCGAGATTCTGACTGGAGGCGCCCTCTTCGACATCCAGTGATTTCAACTGCGCCTCGATATCCGCGATGCGTTGCTTCGCCATGGTCAGCTCTTCGCGGAAATCGGTCGCATCAAGTTCCATGAGCACATCGCCGGCGGTCACCGCATTACCAGCGCGGCTTTCAGCGGGCAGACGAGTGACGGTCGAAGACACTCTTGCGGGGACATCGGCGTCCTCGATGGCACGGGCCACTCCGTAGCCTGTGTACTGACGAGCGACCTGAACCGGTCTCGATTCGAGGACCAGAACAGTACGCCCAGCGGTTGGTTCATCGCTCACCCCGGCACTGGGAGCGGTCCGGACGAGCCAGAAGGCCGATGCGAAGGCCAGCGCAATCAATCCGACCCCTACCGCAAATCGGGTCAACCACATGATCAGAATGTTGGGCTTGCTCATTTTCGGGGACGCCTGGAGGCCATGGGAGGAGGTTTCGGGGGCTTGCAGCCCTTCAGGGTATGCCATCACTTCGGGTAGATCGAGCCGAGATCCTTACAGATCTGCCCGAGAGTGGTATTGTTCGCCCTCCATGAATGATTCAAGCAGCCCCAAATTGACTCTGGATGAGACCCGCCACGTGGCCAAACTGGCCAGACTTCGACTCTCCGAGGAGGAGCTGGAAGCCTGCCGCCACGATCTGGTCGCCATCCTCGACCATGTGGCCACTCTTGGAAGTCTGGATCTTGAGGGGGTCGAGCCCATGGCCCATCCAGGCGATCGAACGAATCGAATCGATCCCGATACACCGGTCGAATCGCTGACTCAGGATCAGGTGCTGGCCATGGCCCCCGCCACCGAGGGCCCGTTCATCGCCGTACCCAAGGTGCTTGGTGCCGAAGGAGATTCGGCATGAGCAGTCATCCAGGCGTCGTTGAAACAGCTCGACTCGTTCGCGAAGGCAAGGCCACCGCATGCGAGATGCTCAGTCAATGCATCGATCGAATCAAATCCGGCGACTCGGAAACCCGGGCGTTCATGCGGGTCGATGAGGAATCCGCTCGCGATCAGGCACAGGCCGTCGACGCGGCCCTCGCCGCGGGCAGCGAACCAGGTCCGTTGGCAGGCGTTCCCATCGCCATCAAGGACAACATCGTGATGGAGGGTCGCGAGACGAACTGCGGCTCGCGCATTCTCGAAGGCTTCGTGAGCCCCTATGAAAGCACCGCCACCCAACGACTCCGGGAAGCCGGCGCCGTTCTGGTCGGAACAGTCCGATGCGATGAATTCGCCATGGGTTCATCAACTGAACATTGCGCCTATGGAACGGTTGGCAACCCATGGGCCACCGATCATGTGCCCGGCGGCTCATCCGGTGGAAGCGCCGCCGCGGTGGCACAGGGACTGGTACCGGCCGCACTGGGATCCGATACCGGAGGTTCGATTCGTCAACCCGCTGCCCTCTGTGGAGTCACGGGATTGAAGCCGAGCTATGGACGGGTCAGTCGCTGGGGTCTGGTCGCCTTCGGCTCGAGCCTCGACTGCATCGGACCACTCACACGATCCGTGGAGGATTCCGCGGCCATCCTGAATGTCATCGCCGGACCGGACAAGCATGATTCGACCTCATTGGATTCCGCGCCTCCCGACTATCTGTCGGGACTGGCCGACGAGAAACCACTGGTGATCGGCATTCCCCGCCAGCACCGACACGAAGCCAATGATCCAGCCGTCGAGGCAGCCGTCGAGGAGGCCAGAACCGCGCTTGCATCGAAAGGCGCCACGTTCATCGATGTCGATCTCGAGATGACCGATCATGGCATCGCCACCTACTACGTCGTCGCGACCGCCGAGGCTTCCAGCAATCTTGCCCGCTTCGATGGCATTCGATACGGCCGTCGTGCCCAAAGCCAACCTGGCGAATCGCTTGACGACCTCTATGCAAGATCCAGAGGAGAAGGCTTCGGCCCGGAAGTCCGGCGACGCATAATGCTCGGCACCTACGTCCTCAGTGCCGGCTACTACGACGCCTTCTACAAGAAGGCATTGCAGGCCAGACGTGTGATCCACGACGAATACCGGTCGGTCTTCGAGAAATGCGATCTGCTGCTGGGACCCACCACCGCCGAGCCCGCATTCAAGATCGGTTCAATTGCCGATCCGATCACGATGTATCTCTGCGACCGGTACACCGTCGGCGCGAACATCGCCGGTATCCCCGCCATCTCCATTCCAGGGGGATTCAAGGAAGCCGGTGGCCTGAAGCTGCCCGTGGGCATCCAGCTGCAGGCGCCTTTCCTGGGCGAACCGGACCTGCTGCGTACCGCCCACATGCTTCAGCAGATGAGCAGCCACCATCTGGCTTCACCGGTCGGTTGATGATTCCGGTCGAGCAGCCTGACTGAACAGTTCCGCACGTACGGATCGGTAGGCCTCCACATCCGGCTCCCAATCGTCGTAGCCGCGGAAGATCCGGCCCACGATCGCCTCCGCCGCCTGTGGATCCCTGCGCTTCAACGACTTCAACGCCGCAAGATCCTCCATGCCGATCCGCTGAGCCTCCAGCCTGGTGCTCGACCATGGCCCATCCGGCCCGGGAAAGACGACATGGGTATCGCCTGCCGGAAGCTTGTTCGTCGTGTTGGGCATCGCCGGATGATCGACCACCGATTGCTCGAAGGGGTCGGCCTTGTAATGGTTGAGTCCCCAGTGCAGGAATCCCTCCACGTCGAATCGTTCGGCTGCCCATGCAAAGTAGACGGAACGCAATCGTTCCTGATCCATCAATCTGTTCAGCCACGGTCCGCCGGGAACAAGACATACATAGGTCCAGACCTCGTCCCCCTCAGCCTGTCGCTCGAGGAAGAATTCGCGATTCTCCTGGTACTTGTGGACCTGAGGACACCAGATGTCGACGGCCCCGATCAACTCTCTCGACATGGTGGCCTCGATGATGGGAACACCGGGGATCGACTGCCGCAACTGCGATGACAGTGCGCCATAGGCCCCTGCATTGACGTCGGTCGGCTCATCCGCGATGTGCTGAACCCATGCGCCCATCCAGCCGCGTTCCTTCATGAAACGCTGGAGCTGGCCGGCCAACTCCCCAAGGGACCGCAACCCTTCCTTGGATTCGGCCGGCACTCCCGGAATCGACAATTCCAGTGTCGGGCTGGACCAGTCTCCACCGGGCCGCCGGGCGATCGGTGCCCCTTCGATGCGTACGAGTCCAGCGTCGAAGAAGATTCTTATGTATCGATCCAGCCTCGGCTCGTTCAACGTCCAGCCGTCTCCCGTTCGCTCGAAGAAATCCGGCCAACGCATCCAGAACGTGTTCTGTCCGGACCGAGCCATGAGTCGGGCGTACTGCTCGAGTATCGGCCAGAACGAATCGGACCAGAGCACCACGTCGTGCCGCTTGGCGATCTCCGACGGGCTGAACCAGTTGGTGTATCCAAACGAATCCAATGAGCCAGCCTCCGGCTTCCAGTCATGGACATTGATCCTCCATGGCAGACTGATGGTCTGCTCTCCATCATGCAGGACAAGCCGGATGTCCTTTGGACCTGGCGATGCCGGGAGATACTCCAGCCTGAACGCGAGAGGGCCTTCGCCCCGCTCCAGATTCACGGTCGCCTCGTTCACATCAAGTGGCTCGATGGCCTCGTAGATTCGAAATGGCGCTCTTCGAATGACATGGGGATTGAGGTCACCCTTGAATTGCTCGGTCCGGCTGTCGAGACCGGTGTTCTCCTCCACCGGAACATCATGAAGCCTGTATATCGATATGCCCGCGACAGGCCGACCTGCCCCGTCCTCGACCGCCAGTCGCGTCGGGTTGAATACAGATCGATCGATGAGCATGTGCACACCGGCGGGCACCTCAACAGCCGCATCGCCGACCCAGGCCATGGAACCATCGGCGAGCGATGAGTCGGGATACAGAGGCTCGAGTTCATCGAAGAACGCCGCCTGCCCGAGAACCAACAGGATGAATTGAATGATCACGGTTCGAGTATACGACGCTGATCTGACGCTCGACTACTCGACGGAGTCCGAGCCTCTGGTCATCGGGGTGACCACGCTTCGCGGGGTCATCCTGATCTCATACGGTGCGAGACGCCTGATGCGTCCGTATTTTCGTATGGACTCCACGACACGGCGCTCAATGTCACGAGCAACGCGCTGGTTCCGTATACGGAAGGGATCCGGTCCGATGATCGCCTCCACGGCCACACCTGGAGCCTGCTCGATTCTTCTGACCGTGATTCTGGCCGGCCAGGAATGCGAATCGACCAGATAGAACATCTGCTCCTTGTCGGAGACGGTCACTGTCTGCGTGATGGCCATCTCCAGCTCGGGAACCGCAACGGCATGCGTGACGGCATCCCTGATGGTCTTCCATCGAACACCATCGGCCGGAAGCAGATCCAGTGGGACGATCGGCTCTCTGGGCGCCTCTCTGGCGAGGGTCTCGAGCAAATCCTTGGTCTGGGTGGCCTGAGATGTGGTGAATACATAGTTGGATGCCGGAGCCGGCGGTGGACCGGATTGACACCCGGGGACCATGATGATCATCAGAAACAGCAAAAACAGCCCTGAGAGCCCGTTGAAGGGCCCATGGGTTGACTCAGGCTGTGGCTCGGAGATCATCATGCCGACTTGCCACCACACTACCACGTGGCCCTGAACGCTGTCACCGGCAAGACATGCTGGATATGAAGAGAAATGGACCGATAGAAGAAGACGATTCTCGATTCCTAAAGACCGAACTGGACCCCTCCTCAACATGGCGAAGCCCATCCGCTCCAAACCCAACTCCAGCCGATCCGAACAGCGTCGACAGGAGCTCAGAAGAAATCTGCCAAAGCCGACCACGGCCATCCGGCAGGCGATGCTTCGTCCGGATTTCATCCGAACAGCCTTCATCATCTTCGGATTCCTCGTGCTCCTCAGCCTGCTTGTCATCTGGTCCAGAGAACAGCTTCTTGTTCGGGTCGGACAGTTCGTGACGGACACGAGACTGAATCGACTCGACTTCGACGTGCAGGACGTGGATGCGACCAGAGCCAAGCGTCAGGAGGCCGCCGAGAACGCACCGAGAATCTACACCACCAATGACGATCTGCTGGATCGGCTTCAGGCTTCATTGAGCGGCCTGCCGACCGCCGTATCCGGGCAGACCGATCCAACCGTTCTGGCCAGCGAGCTTCAGGACCAGTACCAGCTGAACGAGTTCGCGCTCTCGGTCCTCCAGGACATGACGATCGAAGGCGAAGCCACGCCGCAGTGGCAGCAATGGGTCAAGCAGCTGGTCGAAATCGAGCTTCGCAACCTCGCGTTGCTGGAAGACCAGGAATACATGATCTACCAGCTCACGGCGCCCAATCGTCGACAGCTGCAGATGCCCGATGGACGCATGCTCACGCTTGCCGGCGAATCGACTTCCACCAAGCAGCTCAACGCAACCAATCCCCCCGAACGATTGAGACAAGCGGTCTCGAGGGTCGGTTTCCCAGAAGCGATCATCCCCACGATCGCCGGACGAATCGCCCGCGATGGACAACCCACGATCATGCTGGATTCCGCGGAAACCGATCGACTTCGTGAGGAACGTTCGACGGCGGTCAAACCGGTGATCAACAAGCATGAGAAGGGCGAGGTGATCTGGAAGAGAGGCGACGAGATCACCGCCGAGAACATCGACGCCGCCATTCAGGAAGCGTCGTACTTCCGGAATTCGGGCAGCTTCATCCAGCGGTGGCTTCCCAGGATCGGAATCGTCATATTGCTGGCCATCCTCTCGATCTTCATGGCGGCCTATGCGGTGAGCTCGCACGAGAGGATCAGCCGCAATCCCTTCCGACTCATCGCGCTGTGCTTCCTCGTGGCCTCCATGCTTGCCGTGACGACATGGATATCCGTGGAAGCGCCGGCCTTCCTCTATGCCGCCACCATCGCCCCACTGCTCTTCAGTGTCGTCGTGGTTCGACTTGCCTACGATCGCCGGCTCGCGGTCTTCATCGGCGGCATCCAGGCGGCCATCGCGACAATGGCACTTCAGGAGGACATCGGCTGGTTCATTCTGATGATGGCCGGCGTGGGCGCGATGATCGCCCAGATCACGGAGGTCCGACATCGCAATTCACTGATCAGAGCTTCGCTCGTGACGGCCGTGGTGCTCGCCGTCGGCTGCGTGGTGCTCAACATGATCGAACTGCCGCAGATCTTCGAGGCCTGGAGCCAGGTCACCTTGCAGGCCCTCCAGTCCGCCGTCGCCAGCCTCGCCATCGGCTTCCTGGTCCTCGGGATACTCCCCAGCATCGAGCAGGTCTTCGGAATAACGACCGGGATGACACTCGCGGAACTGAGAGACCCGCGGAGACCGCTGCTCCAGCAGCTTCAACAGCATGCGCCCGGAACCTACAACCACTCACTGCAGGTTGCGCACATCGCCGAGGCAGCGGCCGACGCCATCGGCGCCAACAGCCTCCTGATCTATGTCGGTGCGCTGTACCACGACATCGGCAAGATGAACAAGCCCATGTACTTCGTGGAGAACCAGCAACCCGGAGACAATCTCCACGACAAGCTGTCACCTGCGATGAGTCTGCTGGTCATCATCGGACATGTGAAGGATGGGATCGAACTGGCAAAGGAGTACAACCTCCCACGCGAGATCATCCACTTCATCGAATCCCACCATGGTTCGACGCTCGTCGAGTACTTCTATCACGCCGAAAGACAGAAGGCCGAGGACGAAGGGCGTGAAGCCGTCGACGAGATCGAGTTCCGCTACCCCGGACCGCGACCCCGCACCAAGGAAGCCGCGATCCTCATGCTGAGCGACTGTGTCGAATCGGCCACCAGAGCGATGGGCGATCCCAAGCCCGCCCAGATCGAGAACCTTGTTCGTGAACTCGCCCGGAAGCGACTGATGGATGGCCAGTTCGACGAATGCTCGCTGACCTTCCGCGAGCTCGATGCGATACAGGCCGCCATCACGGCCAGAGTCACCGCCATCTATCACGGGCGCATCGCCTATCCGGAGGCCGAACAAGCCGACGACGATCTGGCCGATCAGCCCGACATCGAGAAGGCCACGGACAGCTGAACGACATCCATGTGAATTGAAAGCGGCCCGGGAAGACTCCCGGGCCGCTGATCATGCCATCCTTATGCTCGACCTCAGCAGACTGAACCATACAGATTGATGAGGAAGAGGATGTCGTCGACATCGGTGCCACCATCGCCATTCGCATCACCTTCGGGCGTGCCGTAGGCGCTGATCACGAACAGCAGGTCGTTGACATCGATGACACCGTTGCCATCGAAGTCGCCTGGGCATTCAGGTGTTTCATTGCAGATTGGCCGCTCGACCCGGATGCCGTCGACGGCAGCTTCGACAACGGAACCCGCACCGGTGTCGTTCGCGATGAAGCGAAGGACGATGGTTTCGTTGGGCACGTCACCGAGTATGAAGCTCGGGTTGTACCAGCCTCCATTCGCCTCGTTGACCGGACCGACAACCTCGAGGACATTCCAGGTCGAACCTCCGTCGTAGGAGATGTCGATATCCATCGTGTCGTTGTTGGCATCGGCGCCGCAGTTGTTGGCGAACCATCTCCAGTAGGAGACGGTGCTGCCTGATGTGCAGGAGATGACGGGCGAGATCAGCGTGGTCGATCCGCCATCGATGTCCTCGTCGACGCCATTGCCGGTGAGGTAGCAGATGCCGGAACCGTCGGCATCGTTTGGATTGTCGCAGCGAACACCACCATTGGATGGTGTCGTTCGCTCCCAGTTGCCAGTGGTCGCGCCATTGATGACGCTCCAACCCTGATCGGTCTGGAAGTTGTCGTCAAAGGCGACTTCAAGATCCGTATAGACGGGCTTGCTGTAGACGTCGGCCGGTGCACCACCAGGCAAGGTCACTTCGGCGCCATCGGCCTCGACCGAGATGTAGAAGTCGGCCGAGCCGCATTCCATCGCCGGGAACGTCGCGGTGTAGACGTCGCCGCCGGCGGCGACGAGATCCGATGAGATCCATGCACCACCGTTGTTGCGGTACATCAGCATGGCCGTACCTTCATCCGGTTGGGAATCACCAGGCTCGATGGAAACGCTCATGGTCGTTCCACCCGAGGGATCGATCAGTTCCGGAAGCTCTGGAATCGTGATGACCACAGCGTTGTTGCATGGAGGACCGTCCGAGGGACCTTCGATGATGATGTTGCCATTGCCGATAGAACCACTGTCGTATCCGCCCACACGGATGAGATAGCGGGATCCCTGATTGACCGTAAGCGAGAGCGATGACGTGTAACCGCCACAACCGGGCCCATCACCATTGCAGGCAACCTGCGTCTTGTTGTCGCAATCACCTTCGTAGACGACGATGCTCGAGTCGAAGGACACCGTGTCACAGGTGCTGACCGTCATGGGCCCGCTTTCGCAAGCCTCATAACTGAACCAGACATCCGCATCCATCGTGCCCAGATAGGTTCCGGAGCACTGGGTATCGGAGAATGGATCGGAATCACTGAAGGCTCCGACCGTCGAGAATGCGGTCGCACCGTGTGTGACGGGATAGGCACTGGCGCAGAAGTCGTTCCCGAGGGGCTCGGGAATCTCGTCCATGCTGTGCAGCTCCATGGCCTGGAGAATCTCCGCGGAGTGAGGCGTTCCGTTGTCCAGATTGCCGTCGTCATCATCGAGAACGAGGATGTCGAGTGTGATCGTGGGATCGATCGATTCACCACTGTGCACGGTCACCGACTCGAAGAACAGGCGTGACACGATGTCGTTTCCATTTGGATAGGCGGACATCGTTCCGAGCATGTCCCAGAAGCAGGCGGACAGCAGCTGGCCACAGTAGTGGACCGAGGAACCTCCGGTGCATGGGTACTGGAAATCATTGTCCGCATTGCGAATGCCTGTTCCGCAATCGCCCTGAAAGAACCCTCTGGCAAGCTGCGGATCACCGGTGATGGCGATGCCGCAGATGTCGCCGAGACCTTCGCCGTAGGACCCCTGACCGGATCCACCGGAGGCGACGACATGGTGCCCGATCTCATGATGGACCACGACGCTGAAGGCCGTGTTGTTGCAGCCGCCACTGGCCGGGAAGAAGTTGATCGACGAATAATCGTAGTACGCATTGCAGGAACCGCTCACCATCACGTTGATTGGGAAGAAGGATTCCGTGCTCATGACCGGATAGCTTGGAACCAGATCGATCAGGTAATCCCTGAACCTGTTGGCCTCCACGTAGGCGTTGATCTGCGCTCTTGTCGCCTCGTCGTTGTTGGCTTCGTTGAGCGTGATCGATCCGAACCCGCCATTTGGAATGGTGGTCGAACCCGATGTCTCGCCACCGACGGTGTTGTTGACGGTGTAGAACTGGCCGGACACGCCGGCGGTGACATTGACCGTTCCCGAAGAGGGAAGGGAGAAATTGCCGTTCACATCCGTGTACGTGGTGTTTCCGCCACCCGAGACCTGGAGATAGGGCATGGGAGTGGGCACTTCATCGTGGCACTCGTCCGCCCCGGAGTCCTCGGTCGCCAGACCGCTCACGGAGCCATCGGCGGCATGCACGATGAGATTCTTCTCATGGAGAACCACGCCCGTCTCGAGATCGACGATCAGAAGGAACTTCTTGAAGGTGCCGTCCAGCTTCGACCCGTTCTGGGCATCGAAGACCATGGCGGTACGAGGCGAGATCCTCATGTCCTCGACGCCCGCGAAGCAGACGATCTCAGGGTTGGAGATCGTCGAGCCCACACCGAGCTGCCTGGCAGCCGCGGCCTGAGCCATGTTCCTGTTGGGGCGAAGGTCGCCGAATGCCTTGAAGCCACCGACATCCCGGAGATCCGATGTCACGTATACGGCGGGATGGTCCTGCACGTTTCGAACGAGAATGTTCAGCCGGGTGTTGTAGACGGGCAGACCGTCGGCGGTCTGAGTCCAGTAGACACTGGTGAACTTGTACTCACCTGAATCCGGCTGATAGCCGAGTTGAATCGTATGGGCACCATTTGGGAAAGGACCGACTGGATTGAATGCCGAAGCATCGACACCAAGCATCGTCGCGACCGACTCCAACGCGTTGTTGGCCGATTCGAGTGCCGTGGCTCCACCCGCGATGCGAGTGGCGGCAATCTTGTGCGGGCGATCGAAACGATTCATGATTCGGGCTTCTGGATTGTCCAGACGAAACTGCCTTGCGGCGTTCTCCTTCTGAATCACTGACGGCGAGGAGGCCATCGCCATTCCGGCAAAGGCGCCCGCACCAATGGTGATCGCCACGGCAAATCGGCTGGTAGTCTTCATGGTTGGAACTTTCACTCTCTCTGTTTGACGCCTGCAGACGCCTGATTGGAATCTCATCAGACTCCTCGTCATCTATACGCGACTGGAAGCCCTTGTCTCTCTTGCGCACTTGGCAGCTGCCAAAGAGCACCCTATGTACATAAATTCGCCGAAATCAGTACTTCAGATGCATGAGTTCATGCTTGTCGTGATCAGAACTTGAATCAGACGGCCCCAAAGACCCTCAAAGGCATTATCTACAACAACTTATCGTGACAGAAAGTTGCCCGCTTGCAAGGCAAATACCGCTTTAAAGGGCCAAAAACGGATATGGAATCTTCCTGAAATGCTCAATCGCATCTCATGGAAGCCGCAAGCACATCGAGAGTCTTTTTCTGGGCAGCACCTAGTGGCGGCATCTGGCCCTCCGTCAACCCGTGCCAACGGCCACGCGAGCCGACTCGCTGTCCGGACTGCATGGCTGCCCGATAGACGTGGAATCGAATCCTCCGATGGGTCAACACTCGTTCAAAGCTGCCGATGTGCTTCAGAGCATCCACATCGAAATCAAGCTTCGATCGAATCTCCGCGGGGCGAAGCCGCTTCTCCGATTCGACCGTCGGCAACTGCCAGAGGCCAGCCCACCTCCCCTTGTCGGATCTCTGCTGAAACATGATCCGACGCCCCCGCAGGATTCCCACGGCGTGATGATGCTCGACCAGTTTCCGTGGCCGCTTTCGAACCGGAGGGATCTCGTCGACCAGTCCCCTTTTCCGTGATTCGCACCATCTGGCGACCGGGCAACGCTCGCACACGGGCGAGTGCTTGGTGCAGATCTGACTGCCCAGCTCCATCAGGCCCTCGTTGAATACACCTGGATCGCCGGAGGCTTCAACGAGTTCCTCCGAGCATGCCCATGTCCGCTTGGCGCACTCGCGATCATCAAGCGCAAATGGATCGGCTGTCAGCCGAGCCAGGACACGATGGACATTTCCATCCACGATCGGCGCCTGTCCACCACAGGCGATCGAGGCGATGGCACCGGCCGTGTAGCGACCGACACCCTGAAGGGCCAGAAGATCCTCCAGCTTGGACGGAACGCGACCGCCATGTCTCTGCACAATCTGGCATGCGGCGGTCTGCAGATTCCTCGCTCGTCTGTAGTAGCCCAGTCCCGCCCAGGCGGCATTCACGGAATCCTCGCTGGCCTTCGCCAGATCGGCCGGTGTCGGAAAGAGCTTCATGAACGGTTCGAACCGTTCGACGACACGGGAGACCTGGGTCTGCTGAAGCATGATCTCGGAGACGAAGCTGCGCCATCGGGTTCGCTTTCGACGCCATGGCAGATCCCGTGCTTCCTCTCGAAACCACCGTTCGATCGCCTGCGTCAGGTCCTGCTTCGGGAGATCCATGTCGTCGATCCTACCGACAACGGGTGATCAGATGCATGGTCCCCATCGCTGGAGCATCAGCAGGACATCATCCACCTCGACCTGCCCGTCGCCATCCAGATCCGCGGATCCGGGACCG
Source organism: Phycisphaerae bacterium (assembly GCA_002716385.1). Taxonomy (GTDB): domain Bacteria; phylum Planctomycetota; class Phycisphaerae; order Phycisphaerales; family SM1A02; genus UBA1668. The sequence goes on from PBAX01000012.1 coordinate 67,932, forward strand.
CCCCATTGGGCAAGAAGGCTGAGGATGTCATCGACCGCAACCTGTCCGTCTCCATCGAGATCCCCCTGACATGGGGACTCCGTGTCCTCGAGATACAGATTGGGCACTCGCGTGGAACGATAGCCTGGCCGAAGACCGGGGCAAGTTTCAACCGAAAGCATGTCCAGTTGCCAGGCCATGTCGCCAGCCTGATCGACTTCGTACACCGCCGAAAGCTGAGTGCTGGTCACCAGCGTGTTGCCGTTCTCGAGCCGATCCGCATCACCGGTCGAGGGGCAATAGACAGGCGTTTGCCAGGACCAGACGATCTCCGCATCCTCGAGCGGCGAACCCGAGAGCTCGATTTCGATCGCGAAGGTCTGCCCATTACTGCCAGCGGGCTGACCACCTCGCCGATTCCCGTTGTCGAAGAGAACCAGGTTGCCGTTGGGCAGCAGTTGAGGCGAATGCTGGTAGGAGAAGAGATCATTTCCGACCGGCACGTCTCCGGAGGGCATGTCCATGCCCAGGTTGTAGACGATCTCCTTCGTGTCGTAGTCGATCCGGGTGATGCGACTGAGATGTCGGCACGAGATGTAGACGCTGTTGTCGGCCGGCTCGTAATGAGCGTCGTTGACATGGGTCCAGTCATTCCAGTGATTGTTCTGGAACACGTCGTAGTCGTCCGTGGTGTAGTAGTCGAATGTGGACCATTCCCAGACGATCTCGTTGGTCGTGATGTCCATCTCGACGATGCGATCGCCCTGCCACTCCCTGGTGACACCGTCCTGCGTGATGTCGCGGTAGTCCCGCGTCAATAGCATGACATTTCCATTGGGCATGATCGATGCGCAGTGGTGCACGCGCAGATCGTTGGAGTCCGGAGAGGCCCACAGCAACTCGCCTGAGAAATCGAGTATCCAGGCTCGACTACTACCGACATGTAGCAGACGGCCCCCGGGAATGATCTTCACATCCCCGACCCTGGCCTGTGTCTCGACGTAGAGAACCTGATTACCCTCGAGATCGAAGCCTACAACCGAGTTGCAGTGATTGAACACCGTCACGCCGGGCTGCGGCGGCGTCTGGCCAAACTGGGTCTGGACCTCGAGCGGGTAGCCCAATGGAATCGACACCGTCGAGAAGCTCGACAGCACCGACCACTCCTGAGGCACTCCGTCTTCGACGGGACGAACTCGCCACCGGTAGTTCGCTCCGAACTCGATGCCCTGATCGACGATCAGTGAACCACCATCCAGACGTACGTCGATGATCGGATCCTGGAAGGGATCATCACCGCCGGATACCAGTCCGACCTGTACATCATGCGTGCCCGAGTCGAGCACATCGGTCCAGTCGAGACGAACCTGAGTCACGCCCAGTGCGACACCATCGGCAGGCTCGACGGCCTGAGTCGCTGGCGTCATCGCCAGAATGACAGCCGCGGACAATACGCCCACAGCGGATGCCAATAAATGATCTCTTCGCATGTACATCCAGACTCTCCTCCAGGACATCGAGCAATGGGAAGCCCATGCTTCCAACTACCCTTGTGGTCCATGGAAAAGTACGCCACGAATGGGCCTCAGGCTCCTTTAAAGTCGGATACTGGCGTGAATTTCAGCCTTGGAGCCGCAAATACCCCCTGTGATGCAGGCCGACTCTCCAGAAGCCGTCATGGCTCCGCCTGCTGGAGAGCCAAACACCGCCGCTCGCTCACATTCCTGAAAGCCTGTGGCCGATATCCTTGAGCCTCATGGAGCAAGACCACATGGTGCTGCAGTGAATCAGCCAGACTCAAATCCTCCTGTGTTCATTGGCTGGTTCATCTGGCTCATAGCCACGATCTTCGTCGTCTATCAGCTCATCCTCCAGACCAGCTATGCGGCATTGGACTCGTCCATCACCGAAGAACTCTCGATCAGTGGGCCCGAGTCGAGTCTTCTGGCCGCCAGCTTCCTCTTTACCTACGCACTCGTTCAATTGCCAGCTGGTCTGATTCTCGATCGCCACAATCTGAAATGGATACTTTCGGCAGCGGCGTTGATCTGTTCGTTGGCCACGCTGGCCTTCAGCGTGATAGACAACTACTGGATGCTGGTCATCTCCAGGGCACTCATGGGCATCTCGGCGGGCTTCGCCTTTCCGGGCGCCGGCGTCGTGGCTCGTCGCTGGATCAAACCCTCCCAGTTCGCGTTGGCGATGGGACTGATCGATCTGCTCTTCTGCGGCGGTGCCATCGTGGGCAATGTCGGAATCGGGAAGCTCCTCCATTCCATGTCATGGCAGACGATCATGCTATGGCTGGCGGCGATCGGCGGAATCATCGCATTGCTTGCGGCCATGTTCATCCGCTCAACACCACGTGGACATGCTCAACCGGCCATGTCCGGACATATCAGTCTCGGACAGTCTTTTCTGGAACTCATACGAACCAGACAGGTCTGGCTGGGGATGGTCTTCTACGGCGGCATATGTGCCAATGTCTTCGGCTTCTACGGCCTCTGGGATGTACCCCTCCAGGAGGCGTTCGAGTTCAGTCACGATCAGGCATTGACGCTCAACAGCTGGATGTTCATCGGCATGGGCATCGGCGCAGTCACCTGTGGACTCATCGCGGACTGGTGGGGTCGACGAAAACCGCTGATGGTCGTAGGCGGCATCGGCAGCGCGATCATGGTCGGACTTGTCCTGTTCACCCCGGTCTACTCCTACAACCTCACCGTCATGCAGCTCTTCGTCAACGGCTTCCTGCTGGGCTCCGGCGTGCTCGTCTTTCCAGCGGTATGTGAATCACTGCCCAGAGGCTACTCGGGAGCCGCCATCGGAGCCGTCAACGCCATCGGCATCATGACCGGCGCCCTGCTTCAGTTCATTCCAGGACTGTTCATCAGCACAGATACCACCGCGCCCCTGGACTCCTACCAGAAGACCCTGGTCGTGTTCCTCGTCGCGATATTCCTGGCCACTCTGGCGGCCTTGAAGATGCACGAAACAAGACCCGGTTGGGACAACGCGGTCACTCCCGACAACGAGAACCTGGACCCACTCCCTCAGGACCAGTCAGCCTCTGGATGATCCACCTGCCCGGGGCCGGGATACTCCCGGTTTTTCCGCCTGTGCGGGTTGCAGGCGGCCAATTCAAGTTTCGATTAGAAAGCCAGCGCAGATCATTCGCCTGAATGGCTCTCTTGGGCATGAGCCAGTTCGCCCCTGTCGACTATCGAATTGCCAGCCCTCTTTACCCCACGGATGAACTCAAGGGCTGGGGGCGAACCTTATGGCTCGTGTTCATGACGGTCCTGACGCTCAGCCTCGCCGGATGCATCCTGTCCATGTTCGCCATGTTTGCGAAGAGTCTTGACAGCATCATCCTGCTGAAGATCATGGTCACCGCGATAACGGTGCTGTTCACTTCGATGATGGGACTTCTGACAACCTGTCTGGCCAATGGCAGCAGACAGATGAAGACCACCAGGATCATCTACACAATGTCGCTGGTGACATTGCTGCTTGGCACAGCCACGTGGATCGGCGTCATCTGGAACACGGGAGAACCCCAACTCCCCTGGGAAGGATTCCTGACCAGCTTCATCCTGTTCCCGATCTGTCTCTTCCTGCTGAAACTGACGGGATGTCCCGATGGAGATCCGGAGGCCTGAAGCCGTTGCCGTGATCAGCCCATCTGGAGGACAAGCAACCAGCCGACCACCACGGCTCTGGCGGTCCAACCGAGGGTTCGAACCCAGTTGGTCGCCACCAGCCTTCTGATGGCGGCATCGTCCCGACCACGCTCGAGTTTCCAGTGACAGGGAACCTGCAGCACGATGGTCGAGATCCAGACAAGGAACACCAGTCCCATGCCGACCCAGGAAAGCGTCAACCCGCAACCGCACATCGGGATGAAGAGCAGCCAGGCGGCGGTCCCGGCCTCGACCAGCATGAGCGGACCGACCACGTAGGTGATGCGTCTCATGTGGGCGGCCTGATAGTCGACGAAGTTCTCCGGTGGAACATGGACCTGCAGTGGATAGGTACCCAGCTGGACCAGCCATATGACACCGAACATGCCGAAGGTCGCGACGGCCTGGGCGATGAGATTGACCTCGAGCTGAAGCTGTTCCGTCACGACCGAGCGTCCTTTGGTGGAAAGAGTTCCTGCATGACCTTGTTCCGGTGGGCGAACACCTTGGCATTGTCGCGCTTGACCAGCCAGTGGACAAGGCATCCCCCCCACACCTTGTAGCGAACTCGGTCCTGCATGAGCGTGCTGTCACCTTCATCGATGAAGCGGTGCTCGTGGATCCATTGCCTGAACGGCCCCTTCGCCTGGAGATCGGCGAAGCGATGCGGAGGTTCCCAGACGGTGATCTCGGTTCGCCAGCGAACGGGCAGGCCCTTGACCTTGAGCTTGTAGTCGAGGATGGCCCCGGGCTTCATGTCTATCTCGCCTTCGGTGAGGATCGTGAAATGCATGTTCGCCGGTGTGAGCTTCGCGAGATTGCGGGCATTCGAGAAGAACGGAAACACCTCCGAGAGCGGCCGCGGAATCCGGGCTCGTGCGGTCAGCACGTATTCCCCGTCGATGCGTTCGACGGTGGCGGGCAGTTCGGGCACGCCCGGCTCGAGTTCCGGAATGGATGTCTTGATGGTCATGGGACAGAAGCATAGCCCGCTGGCATGTTGTTGGCTTCCATATCGAGGCGGTATGCTGTGAACTTCATTCTCGATTCACCCCAGGAGCATGCCGATGCCCGAACGACTCAAACCTTTTCTTGTCCTGCTGATCCTGCTCGCGATCGGCTTCCTTCTGACCAATGGAGGCTGCATGGCCAAGTATCCCAACCAGAATCCGACCGGCAAGATGTTCCCGACGGCGACCGGCGAGAACCTCGACAGGGAGCAGGTGGAACTTCCCAAGAAGTATCTGGGCAAGCCCGCCTTGTACATGGCCGGGTATGCCCAGAACTCCCAGTTCGATCTGGATCGCTGGGCGATCGGGCTCAATCAGGTCGAGTTCCCGGCCCAGGTCATCGAGGTTCCCACCATTCCGGGCCTCTTCCCTTCCATGTTCAAGGGTGTCATCGACAACGGCATGCGAAGCGGCATTCCGGCCGAGGACTGGGCGATCGTCATCACGCTCTACGGCAAGGAGGCGACTCCGGTCGCCAAGTTCACCGGGACCGAGAATCCCCGCAATGGACGGCTTCTATTATTGGACAAGGAAGGCGTCGTGCGATGGTTCTGGGATCAGGGCTTCTCCGCCAGTCGCCTGATGGAGCTCAAGAAGCTGGCCATCGAGCTGGACAAATGAGTTTTTGAGGGCATCGGGCTTGCCTGAGGCTTCAGAGCGGCCATAATGCCTCGTCCGACCATTGTTGGCAGCCCCGGATCTGGATCTGCTAAACTCTCGGACTTGCCGGCGAGCCTGATGGCGACCTGGCGACAAGTGAATACCTCGCGGGTGTAGCTCAGTGGTAGAGCGTCACGTTGCCAACGTGAATGTCGGGCGTTCGAATCGCCTCACCCGCTTTCCAAC
>PBAX01000013.1 GCA_002716385.1 Phycisphaerae bacterium
CGGCGGGCTCATCGGTCATTCTGGCGAAGACCAGCCGTCCAGCCGATGTCTGAACCGAGTTGTTGATCGTGACCATGATCTCCTCGCCGATATGTCTGTCACCGCCTTCGATGACAACCATGGTTCCGTCCGGAAGGAAGCCGATTCCCTGATCCTTGGACTCGCCTTTTCGCAGAATCGCGATCGGCATGGTCTCACCGGGAACGACGGCTCCACGAAGCTGATCCGTCAGATCGTTGAGATTCAGCACGCTCACGTCCCGGATTTCCGCAACGCGAGCCAGATTGAAGTCCGTCGTCACGATTCTGAAGGACTTTTCCTCTGCCAGGAGCAACAGGGCCTGGTCCACGGCTTCATCCCCTTGATCGGCTTGCTCGATGGTGATCGTCGTCCGTGCATTGTCCTGCAGCTGGCGCAGGTTGGACAAGCCCCTGCGTCCACGAGCACGCTTGGCGGAATCATTGGAATCGGAGAGTTGATGGAGTTCATCGATGATGAACTGGGGGACCACCAGCGGTGCATCGAGAAATCCAGTCTGCGAGAAGCTGTTGATCCGACCGTCGATGAATGCGGAGGAGTCCAGGAGCATGGGGCGTACCCCTCTGACCTGCCGGGAGAATTCGACATAGGGGATGACCATCCTGATGTTGTCCTTGGTGGTCAGGACGATGGAGACTGCCAGATAGCAGAGGGTCAACCCGACAGCCAGCTTCAGGAGGGTGAGATACTTCAGGGCGGAATCTCCGCGATCCAGCCCCCATGCATCCGCTATCAGATCGATCAAGGCACCAACCGCCAGTGCGGCGAACAGGCCTGCGACGATTGCCAGATAGAGGCCGAAGACGTTGGCCAGACGTTTTCTGGGATTGAGAATGTCCAGAAGGAGGACGATGGCCGCCAGTGCCATAGTCGAGACGACGGGCGCGGCATAATCCCAGAAGACGAGTCCCTCCTCCACTGGGCTTACGATGCTGATGAAGGGCAGCGTGGAGACCGCGATCATGAGCACCACGTAGACGAGTCTCGTGGAGAGAAGCAGGAAGTGTTGGGAGTCCTGCTGCGATGCCTCTTCTTGAGGCGTCTTCAGCTTCGGCGGCATCTCGCTTGACCCTTCCTTGTGGCTCATGGAGCGAATTGTACCAAGGACCATGAGTCGTCTTCCTTTGAAGCGATTCGTAGCCGCCATCTTCATCCACATTGGCCAATTGGTCGCAGGAAGTCGCTTCCGAGGCCTGCTACCATGCATGAGATCGAGGGCGTGGAAAGGGCGGTCGGGCCTCGTGGGCAGGTGTCTCGTGAACCTGGTCAGGGCTTGATCGCAGCAGCCATAAGCGTCGTCATTTGCGCCGTGGGTGTCCTGGCCGCCCTTTGTGCGCCCTCGATCTTCCTGCCATCGGGAAAGAACGGAGTCACCTTGGCCTACACCGTCCTCGCACGTCGCTACAGATCCCAGTCCTTCGACGAAGTCGTTGGGCAGGAAGCTGTCGCGAGGACACTGGAGACGGCCATCGGTAGCGACCGGGTGGGGCACGCGTATCTCTTCTGTGGCACTCGTGGAGTCGGCAAGACGACCATGGCGAGATTGTTCGCTGCTGAGATCAATACGCGTGACGGTCTGGAAAGCGCCGATGCCATCCGTGAAGCCGTCATGCGAGGCGAGGATCTCGATGTCATAGAGATCGATGGCGCCTCGAACAGGGGTGTTCAGGAGGCTCGGGATCTGATCGCCAATGCCGGTCTGGCACCCACTCGATGTCGATACAAGATCTACATCATCGACGAAGTCCACATGCTCACGACGGAATCGTTCAACACGCTTCTGAAGACCATGGAGGAACCACCTCCGCATGTGAAGTTCATCCTTTGCACTACGGAGCCGAACAAGGTTCTGCATACCATTCAGAGTCGCTGTCAGCGATTCGATTTCAGACCGATTCCCTCGTCCAAGATCACTGATCATCTTCGTGATGTCCTCTCCAAGGAGGGTGTCGAGGCGGATGATGAAGTCATCTCGAGAGTGGCCGAGCTGGGCAATGGTTCGATGCGGGATGCGTTGAGTGTTCTCGAGAGGTTGCTGGCCGCGGGCTCACAGAAACTCGAGGCATCGGTGATGGATCAGGTCCTCGGTTTGCCCAATCAGCAGCGGGTCGGCGAGATCATCGATTCGATTCTCGAAGGGGATCCTGCCAATGCACTTGCCTCAGCCGCTTCATTGCTTTCGGATGGCACCAGTCTGGATCAGCTCATGGAGTGTCTTGTCAGCAATCTCAGATCACTGCTCCTGATCGTCACATGTGGTCCGGAGACGGAATTGCTCGAGATAACCGATGCGTTCAGAGCACAGTTGAAGTCGCAGTCGGCACAGCTTGATGCCGAGGGCACGCTTCATCTTCTGGCATTGTGCGAGCATGCGTCCAGGTCCGCGAGGCTTTCGGCATCCGCGCGAGCCGTTTTCGATGCGACGATCGTTCGCATGGCGCTCGCCGAGAAGCTGGCTGATGTGCAATCGCTCCTTGCGGGCCGGAAGTCTGCGCCGGCATCGCCACCGGCTCAAAAAAAAAGTAGCCGCACGCCGGAAGTGAAACCGGTCAGTAAGACCGAGAAGCCCGCAGTATCCAAACCCGCGCCGGTCGCACCTTCAGTCAAGTCGCCACTCGGCGATGCCGAGGAGATATGGGCGAAGGTTCGTGATTTGGCTTCCTCGCCCAGCTTGAAGGCCAAGGTCGGTTCCTTCGAGCCGATCGAGATCGTCGATGGTGTCCTGCATCTGAGGCTTCTGGCCTCGAGTGGTGGCGGGTATCTGGCGGACACGGTCGACTCTTTGCTGGATCTGGTATCCGAAGCAGCAGGTCGGCGATTGAGATTGAAGGTGGTCGGTTCGGAGAAACTCGAGCCTGCTGTCGTCGAAAGACCAGGATCGACCAAGTCGATCGATGGGGTGCAGGATGATCCCGCAGTCAAGATAGCTGCGGATCTGATGCAGGCGATCGTCGTGGATGTTGAAAAGAATGCGGGGTCGAACGAGGCCAAGGAAGGAAGTCGATGATGTTTGATGGACTGAAGAACATGGCGGGGATGGCGTCCATGATGAAGGACCTGCCCAAGATGCAGGCCAGGCTTGAGCAGATGAAGCAGGAGCTGTCGAGTATTCGTGTTGAAGCGGAGACCGGAGGCGGTGCCGTGCGAGTCATTGCGACCGGTGACATGAACGTCGAGTCCGTGAAGATAGATCCTGCCATGATGGCCAGTCTGGTCAATGCGGATTCCCCAGATGATCATCGAATGGCCGAAGAGCTTGTTGCCGGAGCGGTCAGAGCCGCCATGGAGAGAGCTCGGGAAGCGGCCAAGACGCATCTCTCGAATGCAGCCAGTGAAATGGGGCTGCCCATTCCACCAGGTGGCCTGCTTGGCCCCTGAAGATCGATGGAGTTGATGTGACATGTCTCCACAAGGAATGAATGCCTTTCCCGAGCCGGTTGATCGTCTTGTTCGAGAGCTGCAGCGTCTGCCGGGCATCGGTCGACGGACTGCGACACGTCTGGCATTCCACTTGTTGAAGGATACGGATGATCATGCGCACGCCCTCGCGCAGGCGATCGAGGATGTGAAGACCCACATCTCCTGCTGCGGCATCTGCTTCCAGCTCACGGACGTGGAGCCATGTCGTCTCTGCACGAACCCGGCACGCGACGCCTCCACGATTCTTGTTGTGGAGCAGCCTGGGGATCTGATGACCTTCGAAGGCACGGGCATGTTCCGTGGGCTGTACCACGTGCTGGCCGGACGCATCGATCCACTGGCCGGCGTGCGTCCGGAGGATCTGACGGTTCCAGCCTTGCTTGAGCGAATAGATGTGCCTGAGAAGAACGCCAGGGGAGTCAGGGTCACCGAGGTGATTCTGGGCTTGAATCCCAATCTCGAAGGGGACAGCACGACGCTGTATCTGGCCGAGGTTCTTTCTCAAAGGGATGTCCAGGTGACCCGTCTGGCTCGTGGTCTGCCCAGCGGATCCCAGTTGGAATTCGCGAATAATGCGATCCTTGCCGATGCACTGCATGGCAGGCAGGGCGTCGAGGACGGTGTCGGCTGACTTGAAATTCGTATTCAACGGTTGCTCCATGGCAACGATCACTATGATGCAGTCGATCGATTGTCTATCCGGAGAACAGGATCATGATGCGGTTCGAAACATCCCAGAACATGAAGCTCGGTCAGCAGATGAAGCTGAGCCCGAGAATGATCCAGTCGATGGAGATTCTGCAGATGCCCATTCTGGCCTTGCAGGAGCGGATTGATCAGGAGCTCGAGACCAATATCGCGCTCGAGGTCAACGAGGAAGAGGCGGCGGCCCCTGCCGAGAGTGATCGTGATTCGGACATTGATTCCCGGGAGATGGTGGTCGGCGATACCGCGGCGGATGACTTCGCTCGACTCGACTCCATGGAGAAGAATTACCGGGAAGCCTTCGACAACGAATATTCATCAGGCAGCTTGTCGAGTTCCCGGCTTGCCGGCGAACGTGACAGCAAGATGGATGCGATGGCGAGCATCAGTGCCCGGGGCGAACGTCTTGCCGAGCAGTTGCTTCATCAATGGACATTCGCCGAAGTGCCCGAGCCGATAGCCAAGGCTGGTCGCATCATTCTGGAATATCTGAATGATGACGGGCTGCTCGAGTCCGATCTCGAAGGGATCTTTCAGCAGCGAAGCGGAAGCGCCGAAGCCGAAGGGGTGACGATGGAGACCATGGTGGAGGCCCTCGATGCGATCCATCATTGGATCGATCCGCCGGGGCTCGCGGCCAGAAGCATCAAGGAGTGCCTTCTGCTGCAGGTCAAAGCCTTTCGTGAGAACGAGGAGGGGGATCTCTCTGACTGCTGGGACGATGTTGAACGTCTGATCGAGGATCACATGGACGATCTGGTTCAGAATCGTCTGCCCAAGATCGTTCAGGAGACCGGTCTGGACATGGATCGTGTACACGAAGCCAAGAAGTTGATGCACAAGCTGGATCTTGCACCGGGCAAACGTCTGGTCAGCGAGGATGTGAAGCCCATTCTGCCCGATGTGATCGTTGAATATGACGAAGCTAGAGACGAGTACATCGCGGCACTCTGCGATGGGATGATCCCGCCTCTTCGCGTGTCTCCGCGATACGAGGAGATGTCCAAGGATCGTGACGCGGACAAGGAGACTCGCGAGTTTCTAGGCAAGAGCGTCGGTAATGCCCAGTGGATCATCGAATCTATCAATCAGCGGAAGAATTCTCTTCTTCGCGTCGTCAATGTGGTGCTCTCGAGGCAACGGGAGTTCTTCGACATCGGACCCCAGCAGCTCAAGCCGCTCCCCATGGTCGAAGTCGCGGATCAACTCGGAATACATGTGGCGACCGTCAGTCGGGCGGTGGCTGACAAGTGGGTTCAGACACCGAGGGGGATCGTTCCGTTGCGTCGTTTCTTCTCCGGAGGTACTGAAACGGCCAGTGGAGAGAACATGAGCTGGGAGGCGATCAAGGCGGTTCTGCAGGAGATCGTCGATGCGGAGGACAAGCTGCATCCACTCAGCGATGAAGCGATCGCGGCGGCCCTGAAGGAAAAGGGGATCGATATCGCCAGACGTACCGTGGTCAAGTATCGCCAGCAGCTGGGCATTCCTCCCGGGCGGCTCAGAAAGCAGTACTAGCCTTAAACAGCTCAGACCGTGGTGATCTCGTTCACCTTCTTGGTGATTGAATCGTCGATCTCGCTGATCTTCTCCTTCGTGAGATCCTCGATGTTGGATTTCACGGCCTTGCCCTGATCCTCTGAGGTGGAGTTGGACTTGTCCTTGACCAGCGTGTCGACCTGCTTGACCGCGTCGCGGCGTTCGTTGCGGATGGCCACCTTCGTCTCCTCGCCGAGTTTCTTGGCTTGGGAGGCCAGCTGAGCTCGACGTTCGGCGGATGGGGAGGGCACTGCAATGCGGATCGCATCGCCTTCGACCACGGGATTCAATCCGAGATCGGCTGTTTCGATCGATTTGGCGATGGTGTTCTTGACGGCAGGATCGAAGGGCTTCACCAGAAGCTGTGTTGGTTCTGGGATGCTGATGGCGGCAAGGTCCCGCAGATCAGTGCTGGCTCCATAGTAGTCAACCTTCAGATATTCGATAAGTGCGGTCGAAGCGCGACCTGTTCGAATGCCTCTGAGTTCCTTGCCCAGATAGTCGATGGCCTTTGACATGCCGTCTCGAGCAGCCTTGAGGATTGCCTTGTCGTCCATTTCTAAATCTCTCTCTGTCGGAATCGCGTCCTGATAGACGCTGTGATGTTTCAGTGGGTCGCTGTTTCTCGAACGCCGGTCTCTGACACGGTGGTTCCGATCACATCACCCTCCACGACTCGTCGGATGTTCCCAGTCTCCTGGTAGTTGAAAACGACGATCGGTAGATTCTGCTCCATGCACATGGACATGGCGGTGATGTCCATGACCCCCAGTTGCTTGTCGACCGCCTCTCGGAAGCTCAGCGTGTCGTACTTGGTGGCATCGGGATTGATGGTCGGATCTTCCGAATAGATCCCGTCGACCTTGGTGGCCTTCAGGAGTACATCGCAGTTGAGTTCTGTCGCTCTCAGAGAGGCGCATGTATCGGTCGTGAAGAATGGATTGCCCGTGCCCGCGGCAAGGATCACGATGCGTCCTTTTTCAAAGTGCCTCAAGGCACGTTTTCGCACGAAGGATTCGGCGAGTGCGGGAAGATCGATGGCGGACATGAGTCGGGCCGGCTGGCCCAGCTGCTCAAGCCTTTCCTTGAGCGCCATTCCATTGATCACGGTTCCCAGCATGCCCATGTAGTCGGTTGTCGACTGGTCTATGTCCAGCCTGACGGAGAGATCCGCTCCACGGATCATATTGCCTCCACCGGTGACGACGGCGATCTGAACACCGCTCTTGGCTGCATGGACGATCTCCGAGGCGATGTGCGAGAGGGCATCGGGGTCGATCCCCATCTCTCCACGCTTGCAAAAGCTCTCTCCGCTGATCTTGAGCAGGACTCGTTTATAGGGTGATGGGGCAGCCATTTGGGGTTCCTCGTACCCGCATTGGACCCGCAACTGGCGGCACGGTCAAGGCGATCGGGTGCAGGGGTTCCAGATTCCTCTTCCGGGAGGTGCTGAGGCGTAAACGCAATATCATTACAGGTGCATTGGAACGCCGGTAATCTGATGGCTCCATCAGCTGCAACTTCGAGATATTCATGCCTACTTTGGAAGACCCGCCAATCAATGACAAGGATCGTCTCCGCAAGGAGGTCATTCGCCGTCGTTTCTGGCAATTGATCGCCTTTGCGGCTGCGATGTCCCTTGTCATCCACATTGGAATCGTCGCCTATCTGCATCTGGTGGAGCGGGCGGGGCGACCGGCACAGTCGATCGAGATGGTCATGGAGTTCCCCACCAAGCTTGCCGTGGAGGAACTGACAGATCAGCGAGAGTTTGATCTGGCCGAGCCACAGGAATCCTCGCTGGCAGATCTGGAGAAGATTCTCGAGCCTGATGCGACCCCTCCGGAGGACGATCCCTTCGCCGATCTGATGGAGACGGACGTCGGCTCCATGGAGACCCTAGGGGGGTCCGGCAAGGGGGTCGGTTCGGAGGATGGGACACTTGGTGGTTCTGGAGGCGCGGCATCCTTCTTTGGAATCGCCAGCCAGGGTCAGAGATTCGCCTACATAGTCGACCGTTCAGGCTCCATGACGGGGCCGAGGCTTGGTCAGGCGAAGCAGGAGCTCAAGCGATCGCTCGCACGGCTTCCGGATTACGCCAAGTTCTTCGTTGTCTTCTACTCCAATGAAATGGAGATTCCTCCGGGACAAACAGGTTGGTTCAGGGCGAAGAAATCGGTGGTCAAGAAAGTCTCCAGATGGATCAACACGATTCCGCCGGAAGGCGGAACCGAGCCAGCCGAATCCTTCCGGATGGTCTTCGATCTCCGGCCGCCTCCCGATGTGATCTTCTTCCTGACTGACGGTCGCATTTCAGGCCAGCAGGCGATGGATATCTCAGAGATGAACCGCCGTAGCAGAAAGGTGGTCATCAACACAATTGCATTCGACAACAATGAAAGTCAGGTGCTTCTCGAGGAACTGGCGAGAGATTCAGGCGGCTTGTTCAGATTCGTTCCAGTGAGGGGCGCCAGATGATCAACTCCCTGCTGATCTTCATCTTGTCGCTGACAGTCATGAGTGATGATGTCGTGGTGCTCAGGGATGGCCTTGGTGAAAGAACGGGAGCCATCCTCGCCTCCGACGAGAGCTCTCTCAGATTGCAGGATGCGAATGAGCAACTCGTTCAGATCCCCTGGGACCAGGTTCGGGACATCAGGCTTGGGTCAGGGGCGGCATTGCAGGATCAACTGAAGAATCGACTGGATCGCGCCACGAGGATCTGGCGAGCCAGATCCAGACTGCAGCGTGGTGATCATGCCCTTGCGGAGCCGATATTCGCTGAGTTGTTCGAGGCAGATCCTACAAGGTCGAATGAGACCGATCTGATCATTGCGGAGGGTCTTCTGCGTTGTCGTCTTGAAAGAGGCGCCATGGAGGATGCCCTGCTACCCGCGCTTGAAGTCAGCAGGCTACTGAGGCTCGGTGTCACGACGGACCGTTATTCCGATCTTGTTCCAGTGTACGACCCGGATCAGCCACTGTGTCATTTCCTTCCCCCAGTATGGGTGGATGATTCGAAGGTGCCCAGACTTATTCGTCATCTTGACTCGTGGGACTCCGGCGGTGATTCCACGTTGTCGGATGTGGCGGGACAGTACAGGTTCCTTCTCGAGAATCGCCTCGGTACGATCTCTCCGAATGCTGGCGACATGCCTGATTCCCCGGTGCGAAGTGCGGATGGGGAATCAGGTTCGGAATTGCTGCGCTGGTCCATCCTTTCAAGGGATGAGAGTCCGGATGTACGTCGTCGGACACGGGTACGCATGCAGAGTCAACTAGATCGTCAGCCCGGCTGGAAGAAGGCATGGCTGCATTTCCTGCTTGGTATTTCACTGCTGGAGGAGGATGGGGACGGGCTTCGTCGTCAGGGACTGGTGCAACTGGCATGGTTGCCTGCCCGCTACTCGAATGAGCAGCCTTATCTCTCGGGAATCGCCATGGCTATCATGGCGAATGAACTAGCTCGTCAGGGAAAGATCGATGCGGCAAGGCGGCTGTACGCCGAACTCAAGGAACGCTTTCCGGACCATCCTGTTTTCAGTTCGGCAAAGTACATGACTGGTGAATGGATAGAAGGGGACATGATTCGATGATGAGTATCCAGATAGAGAATCTCCTTGTGGGTGGAGTGGTCCCTTCTTCTGCAGATTCGCAGGCAGTGCGGACATGGTGGGATACCGTGGTCGACGGTGGCCCGGTCGGCTTCATCATCATCGCCATGAGCGTGGTCGCGCTTGCTCTGTGCATCATTCATTTCATCCAGATCAGGAAGAGCGCCTTGATGCCGTCAGATCAGCTGATGGAAATCGACCAGCGTCTCAAATCGAGCGATATCGAAGGCGCCACGGAGTACTGTCTCGATCCTATGAACGACAGTTTCCTGACCCGTGTCATGGGAGCGGGCCTCTCCAGATATCAGGCCTCGGCGTTCGGTGTATTCGAGATCAAGAACACGATCGAGGAGGCGGGGCAGGATCAGGCAGCCAGACTGTATCGATCAACGGATGGCCTGGGTGTGATCGGGACGATCTCGCCTCTTCTGGGGCTTCTGGGCACGGTAGTCGGCATGGTCGGTGCCTTTGATTCGATGTCGTTGAGTGGCGGCTCGAACTCGGAGCAGCTGGCCGCCAACATCAGCATGGCGCTGGTGACCACGCTCATGGGTCTGGCGTTGGCGATTCCCTGTGTGGCCCTGTTCACATGGTTCCGCAACCGAATCGATTCGCTTGCCTCCGAGGCGGGGCGCGAGGTCGAGAGGCTGGTTCTGCATCTTGAGAGTGGTCAGGTGGCAGGTTCAGGGATGGCCAAATCAAGCTCGAAGAGTGACTGATGCGATTGACCAATCGTGCACAAGGTGATCGGACGCTGATCCTCGAGCTGACCTCGATGGTGGACATCGTCTTTCTGCTGGTCATTTTCTTCATGGTGACATCAGATTTTGCTCGCGATGCCAGAGCGGAGGTTTCCCTGCCTCGTCTCGATGGCGAGCAGATGGAAGGCATGGAAGAGGCGGGCATGTACATCAATCTCGATGAGCATGGCGACATCCTTCTCTCGACATCCGAGCCTCCGGTCTCGCTCGAGGCTCTTGCCGAACGGCTGAGTGTCTATCTCGCGACGGAAGGGGCTCCTCTGGTGACTCTTCGAGCAGACAAACAGGCGCCGATCGTCATCTTCAATGAAATCGTGAGGGTTCTGGAGGCCTCGGGGGTTTCCTCCGTGCGAATGGCCACGGAGGTTCCGAGCAGGCCATGAGATTCTCCATGAAGCAGGAGCGAGGCGGCAAGCGGCTTGTCATGAACATGACCAGCTTGATTGATGTGACCTTCCTTCTACTGGTCTACTTCATGGTCTCGACGGTGATGGCCAAGCCGGAGGATCGTCTGACGCCAACGATCCAGACGCAGAATCAGTCGGCGGGAGGAAGTGACGCCGATTTTCAGCCTCAGTCCGTGGATGTCCTGCTTGTCAATGGTGTTCAGGTCTACCAGCTTGGGCAGCAGACGATGCAGACGCAACAGGAGCTTCGCCAGCGACTGTCGGGCCTACCGGTGGATCTAGGAGTGTTCATCCGGGCGGGGGATGGCGTATCGGTCGGCTTCACCATGGCGGCCATGCAGGCCGCTCGAGATGCTGGATTCAAGCAGGTGACGTATGTGCCGCTGGAAAAATAATCTCACTCATCGATTCGATTCGACGGCCTTCGCTCTGCTTGCTCTACTGCTTGCATGGGGCTCTTCCGGCCCCACCGTCTCAGCGGAAGAAGTTGATGTTTGGCTGGAGCGTCGTGGATTCACTCATCTGCTTGTCGAACATCTCGAAGGTCAATTGGAGTCCATGGATCCGCAGAAGCGTGGACCTGTCCTGATCCGACTCGCCAGGCTGTATCCGGAGCTCTTGGCGGATGCGAACGATCGTGCTGCACGTATGGTTCTGGAGGAACGGGCGCGTCGACTTCTCGAAGATGTTCGAGGGGCCGATTCGCACGCGCTCGAGTTGGAGTTGTACAACGGCGCCTATCTCGCCATCGAGCAATCCGCTGAACGTCATCGTCTCCGTCTGCTCGATGATCTGGAGAAGGCGTCGCTGATCGGCGATATCGAAGACCTCATCGACAATTTGAGAAAACTAGGCGTCCGTGTCGACAAGCTGATCGAGTACTCGGGAAAAGGTCTGGAGAGGGCGGCTTCCAGAATTCATGAAGGCAGGACCAAGCAGGCTGTGCTTCTGGCGATGTCTCATCGAATCGACTACCTGCTTGGTTGGTGTCTGTATTACCAGGGCTGGCTTACGGATGAGGTGAAAAAGGCCGAGCAGGCTGAACGCTACTTCGCAACGGTGCTAGGTCTGGATGAATTGTCTCCGGACGAGGTCTCCATGGATCTGCGGTCCAATGAGTTAATAGGATGGTCCATCATCGGGATGGCGCTGGTCAACCAGATGGTCGCATCGGAGACATCGGCGATTGACTGGCTGGAACTGCTCGATGAACCCATTGTTCCGGAGGCCATGCGATCGCGCATAGCTGAATATCAGCTGATCATTCTTCTGGAGGGGCGTCGATTCAAGGAAGCGATGGCATTTCTCGAGAAGTCTTCCAGGAAGCCCGTCTTATGGCTCAGGATGGCTTCAGTCCAGGCGCTTGAAGCGGAAGGGGAGCCTGAGGCGAGAGAGCTGGCTTCCATGTCCCTGGCGGAACTGGCATCCCTTGGTGCGCTGGATCAATTGCAGGACATCGTCAGTCGCTACTCCGATTCCATCAGTGGAGACAGCTTTCCCTTCGCCTATGCGCGAGCCGTCTTGGATCATCGCGAGGCTCGTGACATGCAGGATGCATCCGATGTCGACGAGATGACGAGGCGCGAAGCCTGGATGAATGCGAGAAGAAGTGTCCAGCGGGCCCTTCAGTCCGACGATGTCGATCGATTCGACCAGGCACGTCAACAAGCGCGTCTGCTTCATGCCTTGTCTCTCTATAGACTAGATCAGTTCGAGGAGGCGAGCGAGATCTTCGAGTCGGTTTCCCAGTTTCTCCCCGAGCGTGAATCCGCTGAAGCATTGTGGATGGCGTTCAGATCGGAGGATCGAAGGCTCAATTTGGACCCCGATCTGTCGCGTGAACGCGCCGATGGCTTGATCGCGTCCTATCTCCGACGTTTTCCGGAGGGGCAACATGCCGGTGAACTCAAGGTCATTGTGGCGGCCAGTGAATCCGATCCATCGGATCAGCTTGTCGAGGAGTTGCTTGAGGTGCCTGCCGACTCGCCTGCGCGGCGTAACGCGGAATCTCAGGCAGCCGTCATGCTCTACAGGCTATTCGAGGCTGCGCCGGGCTATCGAAAGAAGGAGCGAGCATCGCGTTTTCTTTCTGTGGCGATTCCAATCATGCAGGCCAATCATGCCTCGGATGATGAGAAGCGGATCTCCAAAGGCGTGGAGCTCGCGCTGCTCGTCCTCAAGGTTGCCACGGATGACGACGTGCGCAGGTTGGTCGCAGCTGATGGAGCCATTGAAATCCTCGGCAGTGAACGATCCCGTCTGCTGCCGAAATGGGATTCGGTTTTGGACGAAGTCGAGTATCGCACCATTCTGATCATGATCGAACGCGACAGATTGGAGGATGCCATGGCGGCTGCCGATCTTCTCCACGATCGTGCGCCGGAATCCGTATGGTCCGGCTTGGCCGACAATCGCATCTTGTTGGCGTCAGAGCGTGCGATCGGTATCTCGGATCAGAAGGCTTCTGCAGTCCCGCACAGATCAATGGTGAAGCTGGGGCTTCGGCTCCTTTCCGGGAAGGGCTCATTCGAAGAGGCTTCGGAGGATCCTTCCTCCAGATTGGTAGCTTCGAAGGTCGGTTCATCCGCTGTTGCCCTGTCGATGATGCCTGAGGTCCCCGAAGAGGAGCGAGCGAGGATGACCGATCTCGCCTGGAGCCTGTACGAGAGACTCCTGGCGGCAGAGCCCCGAAATACATCGTATCTGGCGGCCAGGGCCAGACTCGCCTCTCTGAAAGGGGACAATGAGGAATCCCTCCGATGCTGGCGAATCATTGCCGCAGGCAGTCCTGCTGGTTCGGATCAATGGTTCGAAGCCAGAACCGAGCTTCTTCTCATGCTTGAGCAGGTCGATCCTGAGAGAGCCTCGAAGGTTCTCTCGCAGCATGTGATTCTGTATCCGGAGTATGGTCCCGACCCGTGGGGCGAGGTTCTCAGATCGCTCGCTCAGAGATTGCCGCTCGTTGGGGATGGTGGCGCCCCATGAATGCAATGCATCCAATGAAGCGTTTCCTGGGTCTGGATCCGGAATCGGATCCACTGGATATCCTGGGCCTGTCTGTCAATGACATTGATGAGGATTCGATCCGCTCTTCGGTCGACCGGCGAGAACGACAGATAACGGATCATCCGGATGGTGAATCCGAAGAAGCGAAGAACGTCCGTCAGCATGTTCAGGATGCTGCTCAACTGCTCCTGAATCCAATTGCTCGCCTATCCATTCTGGCTCGGCATGTTCCTCATGAATTGCTCGCAAGAGGTGGGGGTGCTGCCGAATCGTCTCAAAAACTGACCCGATTCGATCGCGATGTACTGGGCATTCTCGTCGCCTGCGGTGGGTGGAATGCACGAAGCAGGGCGCGGCTCATGGCGGTCGCATCTCGTTATGGCGTCTCGAACGAGCGGCTCTTGTCCGTGTTGACGGGTATGGCATCCTGGCTGCAGGGTCGAGCTGCCGAGGCTCGCCCGCAAGCCTCTGTTCTTGCCGACTCGCCATTGCACATTCCCAAGGGGGACATGGACGACAAGGTGGCCGTTGTATTTGACCGGTTCGTGAATCGCTGGATGTCAGATCTTCGAAGTGACGACCCCAAGGCCGTCAACAGAATGTCGGTCCTTTTCGGTGCCGTGGCTTTACTTCTGTTCGGTTTCATGATCTTCCTGTTGACACTGCCATCGGAGGACGTTCCGTCCCAGGAGGGGCGAATCGTCTCCGATGCCAGAACGCCAGAAATCAAATCACCTGTGGTGTCCAGTGGCGGATCGGATACCGAGGCTCCATCCAGTTTGGATGCACGGTTGGTCGGCAGGCCGGACCTTCCCGTCTACATGACCAATGTCGCCGATGCCATCCCCGAGATCATCGGAGATCTTAATGCCATCGTGCTTGATCTGAATGGGAGTGATCCCGCAAGCGGGCAGCATCAGCAATTCGCCGATCTCGTTGGCAAGGCCTCTGCCGGATGGTTCCTCATCGGCCCGGGCCAGCGAACGCTTCTGCTCAGCAGCATCTCTCTGGTGTTCGATTCGATCAGCAGTGATCAGGAATCGCTGGTTGCCTACATGGATGCCCTTCACTTCCAGGCCGGCGTCTTCGACTCAGCCGAGCAGATACCGGAATCGGGATTCCGATCAGGTGTGCTCTCGATGCTTGCTGGATCGTCAAGACAGTCTCCGACGGTCCGTTCTTTGGCGACCACCTTGTTGGGCAGATCGGGTGAGACGGGGCCGAGTTCGATGGATTTCACCTCGGGGGTACTGCATTGTCTCGAATCGTATCTGCCGCGGATGATCGAGTTGATAGATGTCGAGAGCGATTCCGATTTGCAGTGGTATCTGTGGGTGAGCTGCATCGAATCTCTGGGTGACCCGGCATGTCAGGTGGCTTATGTACAGGCGGTCGATGCGATCATAAGAGGAAGCATCAATCCGGCTTCGGCCGGTACGGCCAGGGATGTTCTGGCCGATCTGTTGTCGCTGTTCGATTACGAAGAATCGGCTGTCGCCAGAGACATGGTGCTTGGTTGGTATACGGATTCGGATGTCCCATTGAAACGTCTTGAGATTCTGACGACGCTTCTCGTGGAGCTGGGCCTCTCGGATCGATTCGATGAAAAAATGATCATTCGGCCGGAGTCCGGGCCAGCTGTTGCCCGGGAACAAAGGGAATCGCTGAGCCGGTCTTGGGGCGGAGGTCTCTCAGACGAATTCGAGTGGAGGAGTCCGGTTCCCGATGGATTCGATCCAGTCAGGGTGGGCACTTGGGATACGTTATGGAGGGGCATCCAATCCGAGGTGATGCAGATGTCGGATGCCGCGCTTCTTCAGCGACAAGTCGAGATGCGTCTCCTCAACGAGGCGGCTGCGGCATTGAGCGAGGGGCGCAATGAGGTCGGGATGAAGTTGATTCGAGAGTTCGAGAACGGGATTGGGGAAGTGCAGGATTCCTCAGCAATGATTGCTCCCGATCTTGTTTCATTGGATGAGTGGTCCGCTCGACTCAAGCTTGCTCGTACTCGGGATGACAAGTTGAAGGTCCTGGATCAGCTGAGGGGTGTTCCACCGGGCAGCTTCAGCTCGGCTGCTGCAATCCAGCTCGCTGGTGTCGCCTATCAGTCGACCTCAGCCATTCGATCCAGAGCCCAGGAGCTCATCATCGGTCGATTCTCCGAGGATCCCGAGGTCATGATCGCTTTGCTTGATTCTCTTCCTGATCGTGTGACCAAGGAGATCGGGGCCTTTCTCGAATCGGTTCTCGATAGGGAGCTGCCCGAAATCCGTTCTGAAAGATGGCGTTCAGAAGTGCGAAGATTGCTGGTGGAGAGATCTCTCCTGCTGCGACTGGCCAGCTCGGCGATCATAGATCGATACTCCAGACGGCTGTCGGCGTCATATGTCGACGAGTCGAGCAGGCTCGGAATGAAGGCCCTTTCGACCATTTCTGGACAGTCTCCAGGCGATGCCATCACACTGCTATGTGCTGTCAGGATGAATCGGCTGGAGGAGCTTCTGTCCTTGTCCGATGCCATGGTGCTTACAGATCTGGCGAAGAGGCACGAGGCAAGGCGTAGGCTTGCGGGTGATGCCATGCAGGCTTCGCTGATGCAATCCTTGTTCCTTTTCGAGTTGCTTGCCCTTGAGTGGTCGACCAGATTGCCATCGCTTTCTGAGGACATTGAAATTTTGGTGGATGATCTCAGGCTCGATCTTCCGGTGGCATCGCATGTGCTTGAGCAAATGGTGCTTGTGGAAGAGGCTTCCGGTCGCATATGGGAGAAGGTGCTTGATGCGTTCGTTCGAAGACAGGAGGCGCTTGGATGAAATCGATGATTATGGCCTTCCTATTGATGACGATGCTCATCCCCATGGCGTTCTCGGATGAACATGTCCGCTACATTGAGCGTCTTGAAAGATTGAGTCCGGAGGATCCTGCCGGCTATTTCGAGTTGGCGGAAGATGTCGTCGATGCGGGCACCTCGCCTGCTGATGTAGCGCTTGCCATCAGATTGTACGTGCTTGCGGACCATCTGAATCCGGTCATGTACCGCCGAAGTTCGATTCTTGGGATACAGCCGTTGGTCGATGATCCGTCCGTTCGTCGTTTGCTGCAGGCCAACTTGCGTGCGGCGACGCCGTATTCGTCGTACATGCCGGCGGAAGGCCATTGGTCGACTCGTGACGACGAGATGGTTTTGAATGCGGTGGACGCGATATCCGCATTTCGAAATGGTGATGAAAAGAAGTTTCTTCGCCTTGTCGATTCGACTGAAGTCATCGATATTCTCGAGGCCAATGCGGATCGGCTTCCCGGGGATGTCGATTGGATGCGAAGGCGAATCGAACAGAAGCAGAGCAAGGGTGTCGAACTGAGTGAAGATGATCAGGTGTCGACGCTCGAGTTTCAGGCCGAGTTGCTCGGTAGTGACGATCAGCCCTGGTCTGTCGTTCTTCGTACTGGAGAGGGCCGTCCACTGACGGTCATCGAGCCGATCCCGCTGGCGGATATTTTCGGCATCTCCGCAGATCGGGCGCGTTGGATCGACGGGGATTGGTCGCCATAGGGTCTACTCGGGATCCGTGTCCTCGTCCTCGCCGGGGGGAGGAAGCATGGAATCGCCTTCATCGAGGAGCCCGCGATCGGCAACCGCATCACGGTCTCCGAGCGGCAGTTGATCGAACTGTCTCTTGAGCATGCCGAGTTCCAGAAGCGATCGGACACGAGTGATCAATTCATGTTTGTTGACGGGTTTGGCGATGAAGTCATTCGTTCCGCACTCGACTGCCCGCTCATAGTCGCCGACTTCATTCAAGGCGGTGACCATAATGACGATGATGTCGCGTGTTGATGGTTGTGATTTGAGCTTCTCGCAGACCTGGAAGCCTGATACCCGTGGCATCATGACATCAAGCAGCATCAGGTCCGGTGTCGAGGACTCGACAAGTTCAAGCGCTTCGTCCCCATCCGTTGCGGTGAGGATCCGACAGCCCAGATCTTCCAGATAGGCCTGCATCAATTCCAGATTCTGCTGATTGTCATCGACGATCAGGATGGTTGCAGCAGCCAGATCAGGAAGGGGGTTCGTGGGTGTGGGGTTGCTCATGAATCGAGGCTCCGAGCTTGGCAGGGGTTCTCAGGTGCCCCGATGACGGGGCCTGATGGGCATGGTATCGATCCTGAGCTCTCCTTGGATTGATGTGGATCGGAGTGCCATGAGGATCCAATTCGCTGCTAGAATACGGGATTGTCCCTAAGTCCCTGCCGTATCGGAGAGCCTCATGGCCGAAATCCAGAAGCCAGCCAGTTGGACCGATGAATTCAATGTTCCGACCCCCGAGGCGCTTCGTAAGGAGCTCGTCGAGGAGTCTACGGAGACCTTTGATCAGCTTCGAAAGCTGATGAACGGATTCGATGGTGTGACGGAGGATTGTCGCTGGTACGGCGATTGTTGGCATTGGTCATTGACCTATCTGCTCGACGAACAGCCGTTTCGCGAACCCTCGGATGAATGGGACCCCCTGGCCTTGATTATTCCGGCACCGGAGGATGTCCAATTGGCCATCTCCATGACGCCTGAATTCGCCTCTTCGATCAACACCCGCCGCTTGAAGAGGGGGGTGCGTGATGGTCTTGAGTTGGGTAGTCCACCATTCACGACCCGATGGGCCGTATGGTCCATCCCAACCCCGGGGCTACTTCCGGAATTGGCAGGCCTGATCAAGCAGAAGATCGCCTGGCTCAGGACACACTGAGAAGATCGTCGGCTGCGTGTGGGCAAACGGCGACACACCCGGTCCCACCAGAGACCCCGGGTGCATCGTCCTGTTGATCGTTTGTATGTCAGTGCAATCAGGCGGCAGGCTTGCGGGACACGATTGCTGTCGTATCACCAAGTCGTTCCCATGAGGATCCGCGGGGTTCGAGCGTGTGCTGGAGATGAGCCAGATATCGCTGGAGGTCAAGAGGGGAGAACTCATCAAGCCAGCCCAGATCGGCGGTTGGGTTGATGTCGTGAATAAGGTCAATCAGTCCTGTCTTGGTCAGCATGGCGTCTACTCCCTGTGTGCTCGAGTTCAATCGGCTGCTGGTTCATCTTTCGGCACGATGCGTGTCGCATGGGGAGCGGATAACAACAGCCTTCAGTCGACCTGATGGCCATTTGCGCATTCGATTCACAACAAGGGGCGGATGGTTGAAATCGAAACCACATCATGTTGTGTTGAAAAAAAAGAGGGCGGTTACGTCCGGGCATAGTCCGCTAATCGGCCGCTTGATGCAGGGGGGCGGCTGAGTCCGAGAAGAAGCTCGTCGCGACTACTCCGCCCGGCCTTCGCCTTGTCGGATCGTATGAACTCGATTGGTCTCGAGGGCGTCGAACCGTTCCTTCGAACCATCCGGCCAGAGAATGTCCAGATACTCGACACTGGTTATTGGACCGAGCCCCAGATGGGCCCGCGGATCGTTCGAGGCGTAGTAGCTGCCCGCAGGATGGATCATGCGGGTGATCCGGCGATCGCCCGCCTTGACGGTCAGCTTGGCTCCGATGGCGTCTCGGCCATTCCTGTCGAGTGCCTTGATGAGCATCCATCGGCCTTTTTCTTCATTGATGTTTCGATAGACATTGGCTGCCGCATCTTTGTTGATCACGATGATGTCGATCTTTCCGTCATCATCAAGATCGCCGAATGCGGCGCCTCGGCTTGTTCTGGGCTTCTGATTGGCGACTCCGCCAACAGGTGTCCTTAGGCTCATTCGGTCCCCGGCTTTCCCTGAAAGCAGGATGTTCATTTCGGCGTATGGGTCATCTCCGGAAACGGACTCTCCGGCTCTCTGGACACGGCCTGTGGCTTCATACAGATCGAGGTATCCATCATTGTTGAAATCCACCCATCCCAGTCCGAAACGCGTGTACTTGGATGTGGTGGTCTTGATCCCGGATCTGGCAGTCAGGTCGGTGAAGTGATCGCCATCGTTCCGGAACAGGGAATCGGATTCGCCTCCGAGATTGCATACAAGCAGATCTATGTCCCCGTCGTCGTCCATGTCTGTTGAACCGACTCCCATTCCAGCCTTCTCCTGGCCATCGTTGTCCACCGAGCAACCGGATTGCAGTCCCGTATCCACAAAACGTCCATTCCCCTGATTGCTCCACATCGTGTCAGGCATTCCGTCATTGGCAATGAAGATGTCGGGGAAACCATTCTGGTCGTAGTCTGCAATTGAGATTCCCAACGCTGTCCGGGCATTGGAGGCAATTCCGGATGCTCGTGTGATGTCCTTGAAGCGACCATCGCCCAGATTCAGATACAACCGGTCGATTGCAGGCGTCGGGTAGTTGGTGGGGGCGCAGTAGTCTTCTCCGCCCTGTGTAGCATGGCAGGTGATTTCCGTTTCGGGAGACCATTCAAGGTAGTTGCCACTGTAGAGGTCCAGATCCCCATCCAGATCGATGTCCAAGAATGCGGCTGCGGATCCCCAACCGTCATCACCGAGCCCCGCCATTTCAGTTACATCCGTGAACTGTCCGTCGTCATTTCGAAGAAGCGTGTTTCGGCCCAGATTGGCGATGTAGATATCTGTATCACCATCGTTGTCATAATCGCCAACAGCAGGGCACATGCCATAGCCGCGAACTGATCGCGATGGAAGTGCGGCCTCGGTCACGTCAGTGAATTTGAAATCACCATCGTTGCGATACAGCTTGTCGGAGACATCGTTTGACAAGGGGTCCTTGATGGCATTCACCAGCTGGCCACCTTGAACAAAGTACAGGTCGAGGTCGCCATCGTTGTCATAGTCGATCATGGCGATTCCGCCACCGATGATTTCAGGAAGATTGAATTCACCTTGGGCACCTGAGATCCAATTGAAATCAACTCCCGATGGCCCCGACTTGTTTTCGAACCAAGGAGCTGTATCGATTTTCAGGCTGGATGATGGTGCGGTTTCCTGATGGTCATCATCCTTGTCGCATCCATGCATCGTGAACGTGCCGGTGATGGTGGCAAGCAGCAGGCTTGTTGTAAGCGGGTGGGTCATTGCTGGGATTTTTCAAAGGCTTCGAACTTCTGTCGCATCATGAGAATCGACTGATTTCGGGGAAGCACGGCGAGGCCGTCGCTCAGTGTCTTGAAGGCCTCATCACGCTTGAATTGAGCGTAGCGCGATTCCGCCAGGACGCACCATCCCAGCGGATTGGTGGGGCTGACCTGCGTGACGAGTAGCGCCTCTCGTTCAGCATCGGCAGGGCGGCGGGCTCTCATCAGCACATTGGCGTATTGAAGCCGCTCATTCGGATCCTCTACACCAAGCTCAAATGCCTTGTCGAGCGTCGTGGCGGCTTCCGGAAGATTGTCGCTCAGAATGTAGAGTCGGCCCAGCTGCAGATGCGCAGCGGTCATGGTGGGGTTGATATCTATCGATCTCATCGCATGAGTCATGGCCAGAGAGGAATCGCCTTTTTGGTTGTAGGCAAGAGAGAGATTGAGGTGCGTGGCGGCATTTTCAGGATCGATCTTCTCTGCCTGCTTCAGTACCACCAGCCATCGCCTGATATCGCCTTTTCGCCGGTAGATTTCGCTTTGGCGATGCATCAGATTCACATCTTGAGGCCATTTCAACATCGCCTCTTGAATTCGTGCGGAGGCGTCGGTGTTTCTGCCTTGCTCAAGCAGATCATCGATGCGACTCAGTGATGCATCGATTCCACGCTCGAATTCCTTCAATTCAGTTTGCCAGAGATCCGGAAAGCTGGGCTTGCGAGGATCTCCCTGAGCGAGCCATGGTTCGGCCAACGCAGGCTGTCTTTCTCTTTGATAGGTCTGCCCTATCAGGTACCGGATGTAGGGGTGTTGCACCTTGGCCAGAAGTTGTTCAAGGACGACTCGTGCTTCCGATGGTCTGTCCTGTTCCATTATCGCCAATGCGCATGCGACATAGCCTCCGGGATTGTTGGGGTCGATCGTGATCGATTGTCTCGCCAAGGCCTCGGCTTCAGCTGCTTGGCCCATCTCGATATGCCAGAAGGCTGGCTGCCACCAGAGAGGAGATCTTTCGGGCGAAGCATCACGTGCGGTGGCCATGGCGGATACGGCATCCTCGTAGTTTCCAAGCTTGTATTGAGCTTGTGCCAGCATGTACCAGTGCTGCGGGGCTGTCGGCTCGACAGAAAGAATCTGATTCCAGGTCGCCACGGCCGTCTGAGGCATGGCATTGGCCTGATAGATCATCGCCAGTTCCGCTCTGTTGGTGATATTGCTGGGGTCCGACTGGATCGTGGCCAGCTGGGCTTCGATCGCCTGCTTGACTTCGCCTGCCGGCGCCATGCCCTGATCGGGACTTGGTGGTGGTGGCAGTGTGGACGCAGAGTCGCTGCATCCCCAAGTCGCAAATGCGATCATGAGTACCAGCGGTACAGCACAGATGTATTTCAGTGCAGATGCCATGCCCGATGATACAAATTAGGAGCCTGCCCGGGCTGTCAGATCTCGGAAGTTGTCTGGTTGCCTGCTACTATTCATTCAAATGGCAAGCATCCCTCATGCAGCAGCCTGTCAGACCTCGTTCGAGGCACCTCGTCACCGTGACGAGATTGCGGATCGGACTGGGCGAATGATTCAAATGGTTGAACAGACAGTGGTTGGGTATGAGCCCTTCTTCGATGTCCGATTGCTCGTATTCCCTGAATTCGCTCATGCCGTTCCCATTCACGATTCGGTCAGACGACTTCGCAGTGAGCTGGCCGTGGAGCTTCCAAATGAGCATATCACGGCTTACGAGAAGGTCTGTCGCAAGCTTGGTTGTTACATACAGACAGGTACCTTCATCGAGCACGATCCGGAGTTTGGCGATGACATTCTCTTCAATACGACGATGCTTGTTGGTCCCGATGGCCCGTTGTTGAAGTATCGAAAAGTGAACCCATGGATCCCCTGGGAGATTCATGCCTCGCCTCACGATGTTGATCCGAAGGGCGATCACTTCCCTGTGGCAGATACGGAAATCGGTCGAATCGGTGTGGCGATCTGCTACGACTGGCTGTTTCCGGAATCAATCAGGCAGCTTGCATTCAACGGAGCGGAAATCATCTGTCGGGTTTCCGCGTACATGGATCCCTGGGGTGCGACGCCACCGATGGATTGGTGGACGGTCATCAACAGGGCAAGAGCGATCGAGAATCGTGCATTCGTGGTGGCATCAAATCAGGGCGCTTCAATGGAGGGCTATCCCCCCTTCTCCTGGCCGGGCGGGAGCATGGTGGTGGATTACGACGGACGACTACTCGCTCAGGCGGATCCCGGCCCGGGTGAAAAGATTGTGGTAGCTCCGATCGATGTGCGGGCCTTGAGGGAGACAAGGGCCCGTTCACTCGGTCACGACATGATGTCCCACTACAGGCCCGAGCCACATGCCTATGCTTCGAAGGGGGGTCTGAGACCACCTGATGCTCATCCGCTCACGAAAAGATCCTTGGAAGACAGAATTCGCCGATCAAAAGGGGATATGACTTGAGACGCCTCTATCCAATCCTGGCTTTGATTGCAGCTTCGATCGCGATGATTCCGGGTTGTGGGCAATCCGACTCGGGTGCCGGGGAGGCCTCCGCCTCGCTTCCAGCGAACTTGATCGAGGGCAACAACCGTGGCGTTGGATTGATGGGTCAATTCGACTACGACGGTGCGTGGGAGGTCTTCAATGGTCTTGTCGAGAGCTATCCGGATCATCCTCAGCTTCGCATCAATCTCGCCATCGCCCAATTGAATCGTCAGGGTCCCGGTGACGAGCAGGGGGCGATGAAGATCCTTGAAGAGGTCATCGATGAGCATCCTTCCAATCTGAGGGCTTTGTACGTCTCCGCCATTCTCTCGGGATACATGGGTGATGTCGAAACATCCAACAATCGATTCAGGCTCGTCGCAGAGGCCGATCCCTCGGATGCCTATGCGGCGTACTACACGGGGCAGGGCTTTGCCCAGTCTGGTGAGCATGCGCAGGCGATTGAGTGGTTCGAACGATCAATGGAACTGGATCCCTATCTTCGTAGTGCCATCTATGGAGCAGCTCAGGCTACGCGTCGAGCAGGTTCATCAGAGGAGGCGGATCGTTTTCTCGAGGAGTTCCAGCTTCTGGCAGACAACCCTCGGGCCCATCTTGCGGAGATCAAGTACACCAAGATGGGTCCAAAGGCAGAAGTCAAGGTGCTTGGAGATCCGGTGGAGGTGAAACCTCTCAATCCGGAGACCATCTGGGGAGAGGCTCGCGAATTGGTCTCGCTGACATCGGTCAAGGCCTCCACCCAAGTCGGTGTCTCGGCCTGTGATGTGAATCTCGATGGGCGACTGGATCTGTTCTGCAATGGACTGCGGGTTTCCGGTGCTGTGGACGACGCGTCGGTGATGCTTTGGAATTCCAACAGTGGATGGAAGCTGGACTGGGATTCGCCATTGGCAAAGGTCTCTTCGGTGCAATCCTCCATGTGGGGCGATGTGGATGGCAATGGCTGGCCGGATGTGTTCCTGTGTCGCAATGGAGCCAATCAGCTCTGGTTGCAGACGGATGGACAGTGGACACGCGACGACTCCATCGAATCTGTGGAAGGCCCCGCCCTGAACACGGTGGACGGCGCCCTCTTCGACGCTGATCATGATGGCGATCTGGATATCTACGTCGTGAATGAAGACGGGCCCAACGTCCTGCTGAACAACAATCGTGACGGAACATGGCGAAGCATCGGTGCCGAGGAGGGATTGCCGGCCATTGACAGGGGTTCCAGGCAAGTGCTTGTCGCCGACATTGATCGCGACAGGGATCTGGATCTCATTGTTCTGAACACCGAACTGCCCAACGACGTGTTCATCAACGATCGATTATGGAGATATCGGAAAGCAGAAGGCTTCGACTCGCTTCGATCGCATGCGGCCACCGCCATCATCGCCGCAGATCAGGACGCCGATGGTGCAATCGAATTGATCACTCGTGGAATCACCGGCGAGATGCACCACTGGATGCCCGCCGATGATGGTCAATGGGTCTCCGCTCCGATTCAAGAGGCGGTTGGCCTTGGTACTTCCATCGAGCCCATGCCCGAGTTGGCGATGCTTGATGTCACTGGTACTGGTGAAGGCACCTTGCTCTATCCCGTCGATGGCGGTTTGCAGTCGGGTACTCGGCTGCTCTCGGCCTCGGGTTTGAAAAGCTGGGTACCCGCGAGTCTGCAGGTCGAAAAGGGGCCCTCGATCGTTGCGATTGAATCGAGTTCTGACGGAGGACTTCGCCTGGTTGAGTTTCCACCCGGTCCCGGAAGATTGCCGTTCATCGCCGTGTCATTTACGGGGCAGGATGATCCCGGGCAATCGATGCGATCCAATGCCAGTGGTATCGGGACACAGTATGCCGCTCGTCGTGGAACCAACTGGAGCATCGGGCAGGTGTTGAGGGACGACTCCGGCCCCGGTCAGAGTCTGCAGCCGGTCTCGATCGGTCTGGGGCAAAGTCCTCGTCTGGATTTCCTGGCCATCGAATGGTCCGATGGCGTGTATCAGACCGAGCTTGGGCTCTCTGGGTCCACGGTCATCGAGGAGACTCAGCGGCAGCTCTCCAGCTGCCCGGTTCTCTTCATGCATGATGGTGAAGAGTACGTGTTCATCAGTGATCTGCTGGGGGTCGGAGGCATCGGCTTCAGGACGGGGCGTGACACGGTCGTCAGTCCTCGCCCCTGGGAGCGTTTCCTGATGCCGGAGATCGAGTGGAAGACTGATACGGTCGATCTGATCCTGGCTGAACCGATGGAGGAGTCCTGTTATCTCGATTCGATCAAGCTCGTTCAGTGGGCGCTTCCTCCAGGTTGGTCGATGACATTGGACGAACGCATGGGGACGGGGCTGCCCAAGCCAACCGGCGAGCCGGTCTTCTATCGAAGTTCGATGAGTCCGTCATCCGCGACGGTCGTCGATGGGACCGGTGTTCTGGATGATCTTCTGGAAGTCGACGGTCGGGCAGTTGATCCCGGGGATGTCGATACCCGTTTTCTCGGCCGCCTGAAATCCCCGCAGGTGCTCACGCTCATGTTCGAGCGTCCGCTACAGGAGCTTCAGGGGCAGCCTGTTCTCGTGATGGATGGGTGGGTCGAGTATCCGTATTCGCAGACCTGTTTCGCGGCCTGGCAGGCGGGCGCCACATACGATCCGCCGACCATCGAGGCGATGGATGCAGATGGTCGATGGATGACGATCCTTGAGAAGGTGGGATATCCCGCCGGCATGCCTCGCCAGATGTCGGTTCCTCTGGATGGGCTGCCTGACGACTGCCGAGGTTTGCGCATCAGTACGAGTCTGGATCTCTACTGGGATTCGATCAAGGTGGCTGGGAGTGAGCCATGTCCAGGTGCTCGCCGAGTGGTGCTTCCCATGGCCGGTGCGGATCTCATGTATGTGGGTTTCCCGGCAAGAACCAACAGTGATCAGAAGTATCCAGGATTCGACTGGTCCAAGCGTGCGCCGCTTTGGGACACCCGTTACCAGAAGGGGTTCTACACTCGCTATGGAGACGTCTCTGAGCTCATAAGGCACCACGATTCAGCGCTCGCCATCTTCGGCACGGGGGAGGCTGTCAACATCAGGTTTGAGACTCCGGAGTCGAAGCTGTCTCCAGGCTGGTCCTCTCGTCTTGTCCTCGAGATCGAAGGCTGGTGCAAGGACAAGGACATGTTCACCGCAGACGGTGACACGATCGAACCATTGCCGGTGGAGGCTGTCGGTGAAGCATCGCTCCTTCATGAGGGATTCAATGACAGGTGGATGGGGGGGCGATGATGGATTCTGAAGCCGCCACTCAGGAACGCAGAAGAGCTGTTCTGCTTGACGTGCTTCGGCGTCAGCAGATCCACTCTCAAGGCGATCTGGTCAAGATCATGGTCGCCGAGGGCATTTCGGTCGATCAGGCCACGCTGTCGCGGGATCTCCGATCGATGGGCATCACCAAGGGAGCCTCGGGCTACGAGCCGACGTCCTTGGGCGAGACGGATAGGGCGGCACGCAGGCGGCTGGCTGATCTGTTGAAGGAACATCTAATCAGTGTCGAATCAGCGGGTCTGATCCTGGTACTGAGAGTGACCTCTGGATATGCGGGTCCAGTAGCGATCGAGATCGATCAATCGGGTGGGGCGGGATTGCTGGGATCGATTGCCGGCCGTGACACCGTTTTTCTTGCCTTTCAAGGAGAGTCGGCACAGCGACGGTATCAGGCCGATCTTGCCAAGTTGTCCTCCAGACATGATTTAAGGCCCTGAATTCCTCACTTTAACTTCTGGATTGCCCGGTTTATGGTTGTTAAAAGCCTGTGGCTACTCAATCATCATGTAAATACAGCAATGAAAGTCCACCCAGAGCCGATAGGGTGTTCGGCAAATGCCCAGTGCACCGGAAAATACGAAGAACCAATCATCCGGTCGCCCCGTGCGCCCTCGCTATCGTGCGGTAATAGGGCCCAAGCTCAAAGTACTTCTCATCTGCCTTTTTGCATTGTTCGCCTTGCTCGTCGTGAACTCGGTGTACCTCGTAGCCATTCGGATCATGGGTCTCTCGACAGGCGAGAGCTATGAGAACTGGTTCTATCTGATCATGTTCCTGGCCCATCTGATCATGGGCCTGGCGTTGGTCATTCCGGTGATTCTGTTCGGCATCGGTCACATCAGGAATGCTCATAACCGTCCGAATCGCCGTGCTGTTCGGGCAGGGTATGCGCTATTCAGCAGCGCGATCATATTGCTCGTGACAGGCGTCGTTCTGATGAGAGTCGAGGGGATCATCGACATACGCGATCAGATCGCTCGTTCGATCATCTGGTGGATACATGTGTTGGTACCGCTGGTTGTGATCTGGCTCTTCATCCTTCATCGATTGGCCGGCCGAAGGATCAAGTGGGGGGTCGGTCTTGGATGGGCGGCCGTCGCAGGTGTGTTCGCGTTGATCATGGTCGCTCTCCAGTCCCAGGATCCTCGCCAATGGAACATCGAGGGCAATCCGGAGGGTGATCAGTACTTCTTTCCCTCCCTTGCCAGAACAGTCTCAGGTGATTTCATCAGCGAGGAAGTGCTCCAGAACGACGAGTACTGCCTCGAGTGCCATGCGGACATCCACGATTCCTGGATGCACTCCGTCCACAAGTTCTCTTCGTTCAACAATCCCGCCTATCTAGCGTCCGTAAAGGAGACGAGGGAGATGGCCCTCGAGCGAGACGGCGATGTGAACGCATCGCGTTTCTGCGCTGGCTGCCATGACCCGGTTCCGTTCTTCAGCGGTGCGTTCAACGATCCCGATTACGACATGGTGAACGATCCGACGGCGCATGCAGGCATCACCTGCACGGTCTGCCATGTGATCAGCAACGTGAACAGCCCGCGGGGAAATGCCGACTACACGATCGATGAGCCCCAGCACTATCCGTTCGCCTTCTCCGACGATCCCGTTCTCTCATGGGTCAACAAGCAGCTCGTGAAGGCCAAGCCGGAATTCCACAAGAAGAGCTTCCTCAAGCCGCTTCATCAGACGGAGGACTTCTGCGGGGCCTGCCATAAGGTCCACCTGCCTGAAGAACTCAACGAATACAAATGGCTTCGTGGCCAGAATCATCTGGATTCCTATCGGCTCAGTGGTGTTTCCGGGCACGGCGTCGAGAGCTTCTACTACCCGCCCATTGCCGAGGTCAACTGCAACAACTGCCATATGCCGTTGATGCCCTCCACGGATTTCGGCGCACAGGTCCGTGACGACTCGGGCATACCCAAGGTGCATGACCACATGTTCCCATCCGCCAACACCGCCATGGCGAGGATGGTCGACATGGCGCGTCCTGACGAGACCATTGCCAAGCATCAGGAGTTTCTCGAAGGGGTGATGAGGTTGGATCTCTTCGGATTGAAGAAGGGTGGCGAGATCAATGGCGAACTGCTTGGTCCACTCAGGCCGGAGCTTCCGGTTCTTGAGCCAGGAGAGGAATACCTTCTCGAGGCGATTATCAGAACAGTAAAGATGGGGCATCTGTTCACCCAGGGGACAGCGGATTCAAACCAGGTCTGGGTCGATGTCGTGGTCACCTGCGGCGATGAGGTCATTGGCGAGAGTGGGCAGATGAACGACGATGGCGAAATCGATCCCTGGTCCCACTTTGTGAATTCGTTCGTGATAGATCGAGAGGGCGATCGTATCGCCCGTCGAAACGCACAGGACATCTTCACGTCCCTGTACAACCATCAGATCCCGCCCGGTGCGGCAGATGCTGTCCACTATCGATTCCATGTACCTCAGGATTGCAAGGGGCCTGTGACGATTCATGCGGCGTTGAAGTACCGGAAGTTCGACACCGAATACATGCGGTTCGTCCATGGCGATCAGGAGTGGGTGAACGAGCTGCCGGTCACTGTTCTGGCGGAGGATGTGGTGGTCCTTCCCGTGGAGGGTGGGAGTCCTGTGCTTGCCGAGCAGGAGATGGAGGTCCCCGAGTGGGAACGATGGAACGACTATGGAATCGGCTTGTTCCGCAAGGGGGATCTGGGAGAGTTGAAAGGTGCCGAGGCGGCCTTCTCGAGGGTTGAGGAGCTCGGCCGTTCGGAAGGGCCTATCAATCTCGCCAGGGTCTATCTCAAGGAAGGTCGGGTCACCGAGGATGCGCCCGGTGCATTGTCCAGAGCCGCCCAGATGGATCACAAGGGCCGTGAGTGGCATCTCCTCTGGTTCGGTGGCCAGGTCGATAAGCAGAATGGCCGACTTGATGAAGCCATCAGCAAGTTCAAGCAGGTCATCGAGGGCGGATTCGAGCAGGCGGCCGGTCGAGGGTTCGATTTCGCCCAGGATTGGCGTGTGCTGAACGAACTGGGCAACACGCTGTATCAGCGGGCACGTCAGGAACGAGGGCCTGCCCGGAAGGAACAGCGAACGATTCTGATGGAGGAGGCTGCCGGTTTCTTCGAGGCCACCCTCGATCTGGATCCGGAGAACGTCGACGCCCACTACAACCTCAAGCAGATCTGGGCGGATCTGGGTGACGAGGAGAAGTCGGCTCATCATGCCTCGTTGCATTCGACCTACAAGGTCGATGACAATGCTCGTGATCACGCGATTTCCGAAGCAAGAAGAAAGTATCCCGCCGCCAATCGTGCATCCGAAGCCGTTGTGATCTACGATCTGGATGTCTTCCCAGCTTCCAGTTCCGACGAGGGATCATGACCGAGCCAGATAGGCGTCCTGAAGATGAGGGCGTGAATCAACCCGAGCCCGTTGACGAACAGATCCAGGATGATGAGATCATCGGGGTCGTGTTTCGCCGGTCATTGATCGTCCTGGTCTTGCTGCTGGGCATAGGCCTTCTGATCTGGTTGCTCACTGGTTTCGGAGGGCAGGATCAGGAAGTCATCATCGAGAAGGAGGTCGTGGCCCCTGAGGCCCTGGTGCCCGATCTGGCCGTGCTGCCCGATGTCTCCTTCAAGGACATCACTCGAGAGGCGGGCATCGACTTCATACATGAATCAGGTGCTCGCGGCGAGAAGATGCTTCCCGAGACCATGGGTTCCGGCGTCGCCTTCTTCGACTACGACAACGATGGGGATCAGGATCTTCTTCTGATCAATTCGGCGAACTGGCCGCATTCCCCAGAAGCGTCCACAGCCAGTCCAGCGGCCTTGTATGAGAATGACGGGACTGGGGCCTTCAGGGATGTGGCAGCCTCCAGCGGGCTCTCAGACACGATCTACGGCACCGGAGTGGCGGTCGGGGATGTGGATGGGGATGGACGTCGCGACGTCTTCATAGCGGCCGTCGGGCCAAATAGGCTCTATCTCAATCGTGAAGATGGTTTCATCGATGTGACGAGTGAAGCGGGGGTCGCCGGAGGCCCGACCGTCTGGGGTAGCAGTCCCGCCTTCGTCGACTACGACCTTGATGGCGACCTTGATCTGCTCGTGCCCAACTACGTCGATTGGAGCCGGGAGAAGGACCTTGCCCTGAACTTCACTCTCAATGGGACTGATCGGGCCTACGGGCCGCCCAAGCAGTATGCGGGTACTCAGCCCTATCTGTATCGGAACAGGGGAGACGGCACCTTCGAGGAGGTCTCCGAGGCAGCGGGGCTTCATGTTATCAATGACGCCAGCGGGGTACCCGTCGGCAAGTCGCTGGCAGTGGTCCCGATCGATGTCGATCGTGATGGTTGGATTGATTTCATCGTGGCCAACGACACGACTCGCAATTTTCTATATCGCAATCTCGGGAACGGTACATTCGAGGAGGTCGGTTCGAGATTTGGTGTCGCCTATGACGATCGGGGGCAGGCGACGGGAGCGATGGGAATCGATGCCGCCCATTATCGAAATGACGAGTTGATGGGTATCGGCATCGGCAACTTCGCCAATGAAATGACGAGTTTCTATGTCGGTGATGGTGAATTCTTCTCTGATGAGGCCATCCTCGAGGGGATCGGTTCGCCGACTCGTCCACTGCTTTCCTTCGGTCTGTTCTTCTTCGACTACGACCTTGATGGACGCCTCGATCTCTTTCAGACCAATGGGCATCTCGAGGAGGAGATCAGCCAGATTCAGTCAAGCCAGAAATATCGCCAGCCGGGGCAGTTGTTCTGGAATGCGGGTCCCGATCAGGCATCCTGTTTCGAGATCGTTCCGTCCGAGACGGCGGGCGACCTCGTCATTCCGATCGTGGGGCGTGGTGCCGCCTACGCGGACATCGACATGGACGGCGATCTCGATGTCATCGTGACCCAGGCGGGGGATCGTCCATTGCTGCTTCGTAATGAGCAGTCTCTGGGGCACAGTTGGATAAGATTGAAGTTGGAGGATCCGACCTCGGCCAATCCCAACGCCATTGGAGCCTGGATCGAGCTGACCTCGGATGGAATCACGCAGAGGCGACAGATCATGCCGACCCGGTCTTATCTCTCACAGGTCGAGCTTCCTGTGACGTTCGGTCTCGAGGAAGAGACCGACATCGAGAAGCTGGAGATCATCTGGCCTGATGGGGGTGTCCAGCGGGTCGATCCTGCGGATCTGCGGTTGAACCGGCAGCACACCGTGATTCGTCAAGCTCAATAGCGGGGCGTTCAGAACGACCAGTTCTGGATGATGAGGAGAATGTCGTCAGTGTTCACGATCAGGTCCTGATTGACATCGGACTCGCATTGCCCTGTGCAGCTCCAGTCGGAAATGACCTGAAGTATGTCATTGATTCCAACGACACCATCTCCGTTCGCGTCGCCGATGATGCCATTGCAGTTTGAATCAATCGTATTCTGATCACGATCGATGAGCAGAATCTCCTCGCAAGGATCCGCCGAAACATGGCCTGAAAAGGGCCCCAGAACGAGATGCCCTTCTCCGCCTCTTGGAGAAGCCGCTCGCTGTCGGAATGTCCGGATATGGGGTGAGACGTAGGCGGATCCCATCGCCGGAATCACCGATCCCGAGGAGAATGTGAAGCTGACATCCCCGGTCAGTTGCCATCCTGAAATGTCGATGGGTGTCGTTTCATTGTTGATCAGCTCGATGAACTCCTCGTCCGCGTCGCCTGAAGATGGCTGGGCGAGTATCTGTCCGAACTGAATATCCGGCATGGCTGCCTGTGTTGGCGGTATGAGGTTTCCGATTTCACAATGCGTTTGATACAGGTGCTGTCGCCGTGGTTCGAGGTACTCGTTCTTGAGGATTTCAATGGCCTGCTGATGGCTCTGCTCTTCGCCCCATTCGTATGGCCACTTGATCTGATCGAGTGCCATTTCCGCACCCGCCAACGAGGCAAGCTCGTCGATTCTGTTTTCAAGCAGCCTGTTCTCGATCTCGGTGCCCGGGGGTTGGAGAATCAGATCCATCTGGTATCTGAGATGTCTCAGATACATGGCGCGGATTTCCGGCACTCGGTAGACGGCATCTATCAATCTATTCCAGGAATTGTTCAGCTTCGGATGCTCCTCGTCACCGTAGAGCGGGTGGGACTGGGGGTCGGTGCTCGATGTGATGGCATCGTTCAGGAGTCCCTCGTTTGGAATCCCCAGACGTCCGAATGTCATGTCCTTGTCCCAGGGGAGGAATTGCCATTCCTCATCACCCTCGGTATCCCGGTAGAGGTAGTAGTTCTTGCTTACATGATCGTTGTGTTGAATGAGGCTTGTGGCGGCCAGATAGGAGAGGACGGCCGGTATGTCCAGGGCATCCATGAGAAAAAGTCGGAGTAGCTCGGGATCCTCTTCGAGGATGCCCTCCGTGAGCTTCCTGAGATCGTGGTTGTTCTCGAATTCCCTCGTCTTCTTTTCAACATTGGCCCAATGGCTGATGCACGTGTTGAACATCTTGTAGAGCGCGCCCTGGGGATCAAGTCCGACACGATCCAGCATTCTCTTGTCGATCTGTTCGCTGTATGTAGCAAGCGAGTGGAATTCACCATTGAGATGAAGTCTGACCGGCATCGCGATGCTTGAATGGACTCCGGCCCATTTATATACATCCCATGACAATTGTCTTCGCATGGTGCTCTTGTCGCTGTAGTTACTCTGGAGATTCAGCTCCTCCTGAGGATCGCCATCGTCAAGAAAGGGGATGTGGTGATCGCTGTTGAAATCGAGCTTGTAGCTCTGCTTTGGCCAGTTCAGGCTTGTCTGGCCTCTTGGTCTGATGAGCACATTGTCATATAGGATTCCGTCATGGACGACGACGCCGCGAGTGCCGACCTCGGGAACATCCATCGCGTCGGTATCTTCCACGAATAGCCTGATCAGATGAAGTGGGGTGTCGACTCGATCGGCGACATGGAGGCCCATGAATCGGGGGGAATTGAATGGATCCAGATGACTCGGGTATTCGCTGGTGTCGCCTTCATAATCAGTGGCCACGGCATACCATCGAATGATCTCCCCTGGCGCACCCCCGATGATCGATGTCTCCCACGTGTCCTTGTTGATCTGCGTCATTTCAATCGGGTCTGATTCTGGATCGAAGTTTCGCCGCACAATCAGCTGTACGGATTCGACATCGGAATCCTCGGCTTCGACCTCGCAGCGAATCGTTATGCTCTCTTCAGCTGACGGCTGAGATGGCTCGAATTCCATTCCGTCAAAGTCAGGCCCGATTCCGATGCCATCGGCGATGTTGAGTTCGCCCGGTGTCGAAGTTGAGAGGTATGTAGGCTCGAGAAGATAGGAGCCCTGGCTTAAGCTGAGGGTGGGGGCAAGCAGCAGGTCGGGACTTGTGGCGTTGTCATTGAGCGCCTGGATCGCGAGCGTGTTCATTCCCTCCAAAAGTGTCCATGGCTCAGGATCAATCGGGTATGTTTCGGGAGCAATCGCATCTTCATCATCTCTGGTGTCGGTGGCGTGGCTGTTCCACTCGAGTTCATCAAGGTCGGGAGAATTGGCCATGGCGATGGGGGTGCCATTGAGCCAGCAGGTGAATCCATCGTCGTATTGCATCGAAAGGCTCATTGGGAGCCCTATCATGTCTTCCGCTGTCCATTCAAAGTTGATGCGAATGTAGGCGCTTGTCGCAATTCCATACATCTCCTCTAGAACATCAAGTCCGATGTAGGGTCTGAAATCAGAGCTCGTGTCATAGCCGATTCCGGTCTTTCCACTCAGCCAGCCACTGTCGTCGAAGCTGGGCTCTTTCCAGTCCGTGGAACCGTTGTCGGAACTGGGCACCATTGCTCTGGCTGGATTGAATGGGGCAATGACGGTCTGACTGTAGATGTCCGCGATCAGGCCGTAGGAGATGTCCTCCTGCTGAACCGGGAAAAAGGGTGCGTAGTCGTGGATGATCGTTCCGCTTGGATCGAGGAGTCCAAGATACTCGCCATCGGACGAAAGCTTGAAGTTCGTATGCAGTGGTTCCGATGGATCTCTTCGATCCTTGTCTGATGCGAATACGATGAGGGACTGGCTCGGTTTCAGGAGCAATGAGGGGAAGATCCACTTGTCCGGCGCATCCTGATCGTCAGTCAACGACCATCCTGCCAGATTGAGGGTGGATTGCCCTATGTTGCAGATCTCTATCCAGTCGGAGCTGTCCCCATCCTCGTCCTCCAGCGTCAGATCGTTCTTTGCCATGAACTCGCTGATGATGACTGTCTGGGTCATGGCCACAGAAGGGATTGCCAGCCCTGACAGAATGATCAGCGTCAACAGTCCATGATTCCCGAGTTTCATCGTTTCCCCCCCTTAGGGATGATCGCGTCATCTCTGGCGACTTGAATGAATTCACAGGCGTCCCATTCAGACTACATCAGTTTCTTCCGGAATCTAGTCTCATGAGTTGGAACAGTTCCATTACGCCTTGAAACGCCTGTCAAACGCAAAAAGAACATCCCCCCGATCCGAGGATCGGGGGGATGAATAAGGTGCGTTTGGAGTTGATCGCCTAGGCGATCTCATCCACATCGAACTGCATCAGGGAGTGATGCAGTAGGCGACAGCGAAGGTCTCTTCAACGAAACCAGCGCCACTGCCATCATCAAGGTATGA
Organism: Phycisphaerae bacterium; assembly: GCA_002716385.1. Taxonomy (GTDB): domain Bacteria; phylum Planctomycetota; class Phycisphaerae; order Phycisphaerales; family SM1A02; genus UBA1668. The sequence continues at coordinate 34,990 of PBAX01000013.1, forward strand.
CGTACCGGCATCTGCGGACATCCACAGGAACCAGCATTCGCCCTGGCCACCACTACCGGACTGAGCACTTACGTACTGGAAGTCACCAGTGTAGCTGAGTGCTGCGGTCCACTTGGAAAGTGGGTAGATGTCGGCATAGGAGATGCCTTCATCTGAGTACGATGTTCCGCTCGAGGCCAAGGTCCCGAAGCTGCCATCGTGCAGAGCGACTGTCACGGATGCTTCAGTTGCATCAGCACAAGCGCTGAATCCACCGCTGTAGACAAGGGCGAGGCCCCATACGTCGATGGAACTTGAGCTTGAACCTGCTGCTGCACCAGCTCGAAGGAAGCCGCCTCCACTGTCTGAAGTACCAGCGGTCCAGGCACCTGACTCAGGTGTTGGGCCTTCGCCGACACCGTCGCAGACGATGTAGGTAGCGCAGGTAACGTCAGCACATGCGGAGTTTGCACTCCAGTTGCCTTCCAGTGCCGTGCAGTCATCAGCGGTCTGATCATCTACACAGGTACCGTCAGCATCTCGCAGACAGCAAGCACCAACAGCGCCTTCACCGATGCAGGTGATGGTGAGCGTGCCAGCTCCGACTGCGCCCTGCCATCCACCAACGCGGACGTAGAGGGTTTCGCCAGCTGAGACAGGATGGCCATAGATGCCGGAGTAGTAGCTCTGGCATCCGCTCTCCACACTTGCGTCACCGTTGCAGGCGACCTGAGTGAGTGCTCCGCAATCGGAACCACTGTAGAGAACCATCGAGGTGTCATAGGAAGCAGCATCGCAGAGGCTCAGATCGACTGAACCGGCTGCATCGGCAGTGAACGTGAACCAGATGTCAGGACTGGAGGTCCAGTCGAGATAAGTGCCGGAGCACTGTGTGTCATCAGGTTCGCCGTAGCCACTGTCGAAGTTGTTGCTGGTATCGAATTCGACTGAATCGCCACACGCTGCTTCAACAGCGTCTTCGCAGGTGTTGCCCACGATAGCGCAGCTGTCAGCGTCGCAAGGATCTGTACCCTGATACTCGCCGCCGAATGCGGTGCAGTCATCTGGGAGAAGTTCGAAGCAGTCAGTGTCAACGCAGCATGCACCTTCACTTGGAACAGTGCAGGAGATGGTCATGAGACCTTCGCCGGTTACACCGTCAGTCCATGAACCAACACGAATGATGACGGTGTCGCCAGCGTTCATGTTGTAGTCCAGGCTTGAAGTGAAGTTGCCGCAGCCATCGCCATCATCGTTGCAGGCGAGCTGTGCGCCATCACATGCATCATAAAGAGCAATGATGGTGTCAAAGGCAGCCGAATCGCATGTGCTGAAGTTTGCAACACCATCACATGTGGCGGTGTATGAGTAGTACAGATCGTTGTAGATCTGTGGCTCTGCCTGAGTGGTGCAATCGTCAACGAGAGGTGCACCAGTGGTGGTTGCACTGCCGTTGGCGATGTTTGTTACACCATCAAAGGCTTCGATAGCGCCAGAGCAGTCGTTGTTGGCAGGAGCTTCCTGGCAGACAACGTCAGCACAGTCGGTGCCATCGCCCTGATAGATGCCCGCCGAGCAGTCCTCTGGAGTGGCCTGGATGCAGGAGCTGTCTGCGAGGCAGCAAGCACCGGAAACGCAAGCGTCACAGGAGGAGCCGTCGCCGAGGTAATCGCCGGAGCAATCATCTTCAGCAACGTCGGAGGTGCAGCCATCGACGCCGAAGCAGCATGCGCCAGTAGGCCTGCAGTCAGCGCCGTACTGTTCGATTACTGCCAGAAGGTCATCGACCGAAACGAGGCAGTCACCGGTTGGAAGTGGAGCCACATCGCCCTGTGGACGGAATGTGCCATCACCCTGCTGACCGAAGGTAGCAATGACTGTCAGAACATCGTCAACGCTGACGAAGCCATCAGGAGTACCTTCAGGGCCACTGATGTCGCCACTGCAGGTTTCTGAAAGAGGCAGATCGCAAGGATTGCCAGTTCCGCCATTGATGCGGTACATCAGGTTGGCAGCAGCCACCTGGATAGCGCCGAAGCCGAATCCGCCAGCGGGGTTGGCCTGCCAGCAGTTGTTGTCACCAATGTTGGATGAGCTGGTGAAAGTCTGACCATTGACACCGAATTCGTTGACAGGAATTGCTGCAGCGTAATTCATGCCCGCGTTGAGTGGCCAGAATCCAGTTCCCTCGAAATCGAACATGGTCGAGGCGCCTGCCCAGTCCGCATTGACGGCTGGAGTGCCAACGAAGTCTTCTGAAGCAACGTCGCCAACCAGGCTGACTCCGGCTGCGTCGGAAGACGAGTAGAAGTTGATCTGGGCACCAGAGACAAGATCAGCTGAACCAGTACTGAAGGTCAGTACCATGGACAGGCTGCTTCCTGAGAGTCCAGAAGGGTTATCGAAATCATCGAGAGCGGCAATGTCGTAGATCGAGAATGCTGCTTCGAAGTACTGACTGGCGAGTCCGCCATTGGCGACTTCGCTGGAGCCGTCGTTTGGACCGATCTGGTCCATCAGAACGGATGATCCGCCCATGGCGGTACCAGCTGCCAGTCCAAGAATACAAATACAAGACGGTAGGGTTTTCATATCTTCTATTCCCCTCCAAATGGGAACACAGTTTTTGTTGCGGAACCAGCTTCGGCTGATCCACACGGGTGAAGCCTCACACTTCTCCCTCTAACAGACACTTACACGATTCAAACGAAACACACGAAGGATGCAGACACACCGCAAGGCATGACTGATCCAGCAAACTATGGGACCCAGGAGTGTTTTCTCTTCTCCTGTCTGCATCCCTTGGCCGCGCGACCGGCTTCAGAATCGCAGTTTCCCTCTCTGTGCAGACCCCTTCCGAGGGCACTACACACCTCCACTTTGGCCGCCAACTGGCCTATTGTCAAGAAGTTGTCGGTCATTCTGGGGTCGGAATTGACGGAATATTCCGGCTATAACGAGCGTTCAAACATGTCTGAAAGGGGGCCTGCGGTGAATTCCCCCCCAGAAGGGTCTTTATTAAGCCTTGAGCGGCCCTTGGTTGGAAGTTGGAATTTCCGTAAAACCGGTTCTCGTGAATGAAAAACCCCCTGGCGGTGTGCCAGGGGGTTTCTATGTACCTGAATAAGTGTGTTATCAGGGCGTTGGGAAGCTGACAGTGGCGCCAGCAGGGGCATTCACGGTCAGATCCGTCACATGGCCAGATGGCTCGGCGTCTGAATATGAGTAGATTCTGGCCTCGATGACCAGTCCATCTCGGGCACCACCATCTGAATCGAAGGTCCACTGGTGGCTCAGGAGCGTCCATTCGGTGGCGGATTCGCTGTAGCCACTTGGACCACTGGCGGAACCTGCATAGGAATTGACGTCACCGCCTGTAGCCGTGTAATGGCCCCAGAGACGCATCTTGCTGGTGGTGGTTCCATCAC
>PBAX01000014.1 GCA_002716385.1 Phycisphaerae bacterium
GATGGTGAGCGAGGTCCTGCCTTCGATTCGAACAGCCTCCTCATACTCCCCAGCCGTCACCAGGACCGTGCTGCCCTCGGGTGCCCACCGGGCTGCCCGAGCCACCGTGAGATAGTCTCCACCACCGGCTGGATCAACGACATACGTATCGGCACAGGCCAATGATCCAAAGACCATCGTCAATGTGGCTGTCAGAGCGAACTTGTTCTTCATGATTGGTTCCTTGCGGGGTTCTGGAGGTTTCAGGTCGGAAGTGGGCGATCTGCCCGCCTCCTGAAAACCCGCCTTTTCAGCATTGAAAAGAGGCTCACGCCCTCTGTCTGAGGTATTCACGTCGCCTCGAGCACCTTTACCTATGAACCATCCACTCGCTTGTGTGACGGAAAGCAGGACATGCGCCGTGCGACAGAACACCCCTCTGCAGTGCAGAGCTGGCACTGGTTCACAAGGTGAAATGACAGATCAAGGGGTATCGATGATCCGGAGTTCCGCAATCTCAAGCTCACCGGACTGCATCTGGATCATCGGACTGTTCTCGGCTTGCCGCGAATTCCCAGGCTGAAGCAAACTGCCCGATGACAACGGCACGCCATTGAGCATGACGGATAGGCTCGACTTCCCATCTTCTCTGGTCACCGATGCTTCGAGATTGAACCATGAGCCCGCCGCCACGAGATGCGTGGTGACTTCGTCCAGCCCCGGGAGTGAACCCGTCGAAGGCTCACTCACCGCATCATGACCAAGATGGATCGCCAGACCATTTCCAAGATCGAGCCGAGCCATGGTTCCGGTCTTGTATCGCATGCGAGCGGCAACCGTGAATGAATCCGGCAATGCCAGCCCCCATTGAAGAACGCCGGCTCCCGACAACTCGAGGCTTCCATCAGCCCGCACTTGCTTCAGACCACCCATGCGTTTCGCATCAGCCATCGCCTGATCCGCGATCAGACTGGTTCCACCCCGTGGCAAGGATCGCTCCCTGGCATGGAAACGTATGTTGGAGATCCCACCCGGCCCGACATCGCCGAGTATTCGCATGGTGTCCGAGCCACCGTCACCGCCAGGCATCGGAAGATCGATCGCCTCGGCAATCGCAACATCCTCAAGATAGATCCCCGCGATGCGACCTTGATCAACCTGACGCCCCTGCTCGTTGAACCTCGGCGTTTCATAATCGATTGAAAGCACCTGCCATTGCCCGGGGCCAAACCAGAACTCCACAGGCCACTCTCCGATGACTGTGTCATCGGAATCAAGAACACGAATCGTGGCGGAAGGAGGATCGGAGCCGTGATCCCGCAGAACCATGCGTGCACCGGATGGCAGACCAACACCGACTCCCCCACCTGATGGTAGGAAGGTCGAGAACTGCAATCGTCCATCGATGCCTCCCGTCGGAAGATCCATGTCTCCGGAAACCGGAGGGTCGTTCATGAGCAGACCATTGCCTGGCTGTGTCAGGAACTGACCATTCACATCCAGCTCTGCCGCTCCAAGGGCCCACCCGTCACCCTTCACCCGGTCCAATGGATCACCCCATGTCAACCGCACCCAGCCATCGAGGATTTCCGAACCACGTTCAAGTGGTGGCGCGACACGCATTGCGATCATCGGCGTCTCGCTCGTCTGACCGGGCATCTGATTGACGGTATAGGAAAACTCGGGATGAAGAAGTTCATGACCATCACTGCTTCGAATACCCTTGAAGCCCATCCGGACACAACGCCCCGCCTCGAGATCCGGTGTACGGACAATCAGACGGCGACGGTCCGGTGAGATGGTCAGGTCGACCACTTCAAGCGACTGCTTGTCCTGTTCCGGCGAGCCATACTCCCACCACCAGTTGTATCGATAGGTCCTCGCCTTCACATCCTCGGGCGTGATCTCGAGATCATCCGCCAGTGGCTGCGTGAACTCGATCTCGAATCCATCCGGCAGCAGATGAACCCGCTTCATCTCCATCGGCTCGACACCCGTCCATCGAATTCGACGAAGGCCGTATCCGGGCTCCATTCCGCCCCAACCACGATTGGTCAATCCGGCATAGAGCATGTCGTCCGATCCGAACCTCACTCGACAGACCGATCCCACGCCCTTGCGAAACGGCCAGACGGCACCTTGATATTGACCATTGACCTTCTCGAGATCCGCTCTGAGAACCATTCCATTGGTCAGTTCCGCAACGAACATCTGTTCCTGAAACGGCCCGAATCCGCCAGCTGTCGTATCGGGAACCAGATTGCCCGCCGACCGTGACCAGTCGTAGGGAATCCAGATCGCCGCCGGCTTGCGCGACTCCGATACGGGTTCGCGATCGCTTGGGATCTCCCCTCGACTCTGCCATTCATCCGTCCATCGGAGTGAATTGGGATGCCCGTAGAAACCACCTTCCTCGATGTGGAAGATGGGACACACCGGCATCCAGTCGCCTTGATTGTCGGTGGCGAACAGATCGCCTTCCATGTTCATGCCCAGACCACATGGACTTCGCAGACCACTGGCCATCGGCGTGACGGTTCCATCGGGCGAGACACGGAGCACCCAACCTCGCCAGGGGGTATCCGACTGACCATGCCACCACTCGGGATCCATGAAGCCGACGTTGAGACTGACATAGAAGTTGCCCTGCTCGTCGACCGGAAGTCCGAAGGCGTACTCGTGATAGTTGTTCGACAGGCCCCAGTCCTGCGTGATCGTCTCGATTCGATCCACACGACGATCACCATCGATATCGACCAGCCGGGAGAGCTCTCCGCGTTGAACCACATGGATGTCGCCATCCACGACCTTCAAGCCGAGCCCTTCCGCCAATCCATCCGCGAAAAGATGCCAGGTCGCATCCGCCGGATTCTCGGCGTCCGGATTCTCGACGATCCAGACTCGACCGCGTCTGGTACTCAATGCCAACGCCCCATCCGGCAACATGTCCAGGCCACCGATCTCGATCACCTCGCCATCCGGCGATGGAATGTTCTCGATCACGTAGTAATCGGATTCACTGGCTCCAATGACCAGACACATCGCGATCAACCAGCTCATGTAGACACCTCATCTTCGAGAAGCGTCCGCGACATCGAGTCGTCCCAGTCGGCGATCAGGAGTGTGACGATCTCGACTTCCTGATCGGTACCGCCGGCCACTACCGCGATGCTGGATCCATCCTGCTCATCAAGCGCGGCATTCCGAAGACCCGTCAACTCGACCAGCCCATCGGGCCCGAGGGTCCGATACCAGACAACCCCCTTCGAGTCGCGACCGATCTCCTTCGGTTCTCCGACAAGATGAAGATTGATTCCGACCTTCAGATTCTTCGGGTTTCCAAACCGGAATGATCTGGCATAACCGGACAATGGGCCGATCGTGATGGCACGACCGGCCTCCTCGACGGCGATGTCCGAATCGTCCAACAACTGTTCGATGACAATCGTGTCCGATTCAAACGCTGTGCCCTTGAGAACGGATCGAACCGGTCTGCCATCCACAAGGAAGGACGCATCGGGTCCCCCATCATCGATCAGTCGAACCAGTCGGCCCTGGGGAAGCAGGGGCTCCCCACTTCTGCCGTCCCAGTTGCGAAGCTGGACGAAGCCGCCTTGCCGGACCGCCAACAGACGAACATCATCCACCCGGTACTCCCAGCTCAGACCATCGGTGCCACCGGCAATGATGCCTCGAGGATGCGATGGAAGATCCGCTCCAAGTGATGCCAGTTCACCCCGAACCACCCTGGGCCGATCGGTGATCACCATCTGCGTGGCATCGGGATCCGACTTGATGATCGGAGGGCCCAGCGACTGGACATATCTGGCGATCGATCGTCGCTGAGCAGGTGTGAAGGTCTGCTTGAATCCGGGCATGGGTGTCCCGGGAATACCCGAGGCGATGACACGCTCGATCGCGGGCAGCGTGTTTCCGAAGGAGAAGCCCCCATCCTTGAAGGAACGGGCAGGCCGATCGAGAACCAGATCCCCTTTGCCGGAACCATCGGCCCCATGGCAACTTGCGCAGTTGGCCAAAAACAACAAGCGGCCAGATACTGGCCGCATGGAGGTTGAAATGACTTGATTGCCGCCCGGTGGATCAGTCGTCGTATTGGTGTTCCGAGGAGCCAGATGGGATGGCTGAGGCATGATCGGATCGGGTGCGGTGCCCCACCAACTGACCGCGAAGATCGCAAAGGCCAGCACCGGAGCCAGAACGAAGGTGCAGACCAGGCTGACGACGATTTCCTTCATGGGCGGCATTGTACCTATTTATGGAATCTGGGCCCGGGTCAGGCCGAGAAGCTGCTTCCACAGCCACAGGTGCTGGTGGCGTTCGGATTGTTGAAGACGAAGCCACGACCCATGATTTCATCCTTGAAATCGATCTCGGTGCCATTGAGATAGAGATAGGACTTGGGATCACAGACCACGCGAATCGCGAATTCCCCCTCCAAGGCCTCTTCTTCCTGAGCCTGAGGGAACTCGAAGGCGTATTCCCACGTCTCATCGGATTCCTTGGTGTTCTCCGTGAGGTCCAGGAGATAGTTGAATCCGGAGCATCCACCACCTTTGACACCCACGCGGAGACGGATGCTTTCGGCCGCAAGTTCCTGCTGCTTGATGATCGAGGCAATCTCACGGGCAGCGGTCTCAGTGACTGTGACTGGCATGAATGTGTTCCTTATCAGGTCCTGGGAAGGGTCGATTTCCTCAAATCGGCTTAGCCACTAATTATAGCTCCAAAAACAGGCCTGAAACATCCCAAAGCATAGAATGATTCTAATCTGGCAATTACAATCTCAGCCTCGATGAGATTGACGCAATCTGTCCCCATTTGGAGCCTCAGACCGTGACGAACGATCCCAATGCCATGCTGGACCAGTGGGCCGAGCAACCGGACTACAAATGGGGATTCGTGACCGATATCGAAGCCGATACGGTCCCCCCAGGGTTGGACGAATCGGTCATTCGCTTCATATCCGCCAAGAAGGATGAGCCGGAATGGCTGCTCGAATGGCGGCTTGATGCCTATCGCAAGTGGCTGACCATGGAGACACCCGAGTGGCCCCACTTCCCCGACCGTCCATGGGGCCCCATCGACTATCAGGCCATCAGCTACTACTCGGCGCCCAAATCGGATGAAGATCGTCCCAAGAGTCTCGATGAAGTCGATCCGAAGCTTCTGGAGACCTACGAGAAACTCGGCATCCCACTCGAAGAGCGTGCCGCGCTTGCCGGCGTGGCCGTGGATGCCGTCTTCGACAGCGTCTCCGTCGCCACCACCTTCCGTGACAAGCTGAAGGAGCACGGTGTCATCTTCTGCTCCTTCTCGGAAGCGGTCCAGGAACATCCCGAGCTCGTGAAGAAGTATCTGGGATCGGTCGTGCCGGCCAATGACAACTACTTCGCCGCGTTGAACTCCGCCGTGTTCACGGATGGGTCCTTCGTCTACATACCCAAGGGCGTTCGATGCCCGATGGAACTGAGCACGTATTTCCGGATCAACGCACTCAACACGGGCCAGTTCGAACGGACTTTGATCGTCGCCGACGACGCGTCCTACGTCTCCTACCTCGAGGGCTGCACGGCTCCCATGCGGGACGAGAACCAGCTGCATGCCGCCGTCGTCGAACTGGTCGCCATGGAGGACGCGGAGATCAAGTACTCCACCATCCAGAACTGGTATCCGGGCGACGAGAACGGCAAGGGTGGCATCTACAACTTCGTGACCAAGCGCGGCCTTTGCGATGGGGATCGCAGCCACATCTCATGGACCCAGGTCGAGACCGGATCCGCGATCACCTGGAAGTATCCAAGCTGCGTCCTCAAGGGCGACGATTCGATCGGCGAGTTCTACTCGGTGGCTCTGACAAACATGCGCCAGCAGGCGGACACCGGAACAAAGATGATCCATCTCGGCAAGAACACCCGAAGCAACATCGTCTCCAAGGGAATCTCCGCAGGACACGGGCACAACACCTATCGCGGACTCGTGAACATCCGACGGAATGCCACGAACGCACGCAACTACACGCAGTGCGATTCCATGCTGATGGGCGAGGAATGCGGAGCGCACACCTTCCCGGTCATCGAAGTCGCAAACGACACCGGGCACATCGAACACGAAGCATCGACCACCAAGATCGGCGAGGATCAGATCTTCTACTGCAATCAGAGAGGCATCTCGCCCGAAGACGCGGTCTCGATGATCGTCAACGGATTCTGCCGGGAAGTCCTGGCCGAGCTGCCGATGGAATTCGCCGTCGAGGCACGGAAACTGCTTGAAGTAAGTCTCGAAGACAGCGTCGGATGACGCCGGGAAATCGAATCAAGTTTCACGAAAGAAACAGAACACATGCTTGAGATCAAGAACCTACACGCATCGATTGAAGACACTCCGATTCTCAGAGGAATCGATCTGACCATAGAAGATGGCAAGGTGCATTCCATCATGGGCCCCAACGGCTCGGGAAAGAGCACGCTCGCCAAGGTGCTCGCCGGCGACGAAGCCTACGAGGTCACCGAGGGGTCGATCATCCTCAACGGCGAGGATCTCCTTGAACTCGATCCGCATGAGCGGGCAGCCGCTGGACTCTTCATGGCGTTCCAGTATCCCGTCGAGATTCCCGGAGTGACCATGAAGTACTTCCTTCGAACCGCCATCAACTCCGTACGCAAGTATCGCGAGCAGTCCGAACTCGACGCCTACGAGTTCCTGAGCATGGTGAAGGAACGTGCCGCGATGGTCGAGCTCGACACGGATCTGCTCGACAGACCGGTCAACGGCGGCTTCTCCGGCGGCGAGAAGAAGCGAGCAGAGATCTTCCAGATGGCCATGCTCGAACCGACGGCCTGCATCCTGGACGAGACCGATTCGGGCCTCGACATCGACGCCCTTCGAATCGTCGCGGACGGCGTCAACAAGATGAGAGCCGACAATCGATCCTTCCTCGTCATCACCCACTATCAACGATTGCTCAGCTACATCGTTCCCGATGTCGTCCATGTACTTGTCGATGGACGCATCGTCCGCACCGGAGGCAAGGATCTTGCCCTGGAACTCGAGGAGCATGGCTACGCTCCGATCGAAGCCGAACACGCCATTGATGCCTGAGCTGGAAACACCAATGTCCACCATGACCACCTCACCACATGCCAATCTGAACATGCGACTTCAGGACATCCCTGAGGATGCACTGACATCACTGCGAACGGAAGCCAACGAGTCCTTTCAGAAGATGGGCTGGCCTTCCATGCGGGATGAAGCATGGCGATACACGGACACGAGAAAGATCGCGAGCACCGAATTCTCCACAGCGGACCCCGGTGCCTCGGTCGAGATCGATCGACTCGCCCCATACATGCTTGGTCAAGACATGCCTCGCATGATCTTCGTCGACGGGATCTATCAACCCAGTCTCTCGACCGCCGAATCGAGCAGCGAGGTCAGAATTGATCGGATCGCCGATGTCATCGCCAGTGAACCCGACCGGCTCATGGAGCGGCTCGCCGCCCATGCGCAATGGAAGGATGACCCTGCCAACGCCCTGTCCACCATGATGCTCACCGATGGCGTGATGGTGGAGATCGCCGCCGGCGCCGACATGACGTCACCGATCCACGTCATCTACTACTCCAGTGGTGGTGACCAGCCGATCTCGATCCATCCACGAATCCTCGTCGTGGCCGGCGACGGATCCAGCGGCACCGTCATCGAGACGCATGCAGGCGATACCGACAACACGATTCTGACGGCGCCCGTCACCGAACTGATCGCCGGCGACAACGTCAATCTCGACCATTACAGGATGATTCGCGAAGGCAGCAACACCTCCCATCTGGGCGATCTCGCCATGCATCAGGGGGCCTCTTCGGAGGTGTCCTCGTGCGTACTGGCATTCGACGGGCCGCTCATCCGAAGTCGGATGCGAGCGACACTTGCGGGTGAACACGGCAACGCCATCCTTCATGGTCTCGCCCTTGGACATGACACACGCCATGTCGAGAACCTGCTTCGCGTCAACCACATGGTTCCCAACTGTCGAAGTCGCGAGGAATTCAAGCATGTGCTTGACGACAAGTCCTCCGCAGCCTTCACCGGACGCATCTACGTGGCCGAAGGCGCCCAGAAGACGGACGCGGTCCAGACCAACCGGAATCTGGTACTCACCAAGACCGGCAAGGCGGTCGCCAGACCACAGCTCGAGATCTACGCCGACGACGTGAAATGCACCCATGGTGCAACGACCGGGGAACTGGATCCTGAAGCCATGTTCTATCTTCAGGCTCGAGGCGTGCCCGCCGATGCCGCTCGTGGAATGCTGATCCAGGCGTTCGCAGGTGAAATACTCGATGATGTCCGACCACAAGCCCTGCGGGAACAGGCCATGATGCTGCTTCGAGATCGATTGCCAGCGGCCGAACATCTCGCCATGATCGATTGATCGGAGCATCCCCATTCTCGATGTCGCTTCCATCCGTGCCCAGTTCCCGGTGCTTGAGCGGTCCGTACACGGCAAACCGCTCGTCTATCTTGACAGCGCGGCGACGACTCCCAAACCGCAGGCGGTCATCGATGCCATCGATGCCCATTATTCGATGGGAACCGCCAACGTCCATCGCGCCGCACATGAACTGAGTGTCGAAGCCACCGAGGCATTCGAATCGGCCAGACGACGGATCGGTGAATTCATCAAGGCCGACTCCTCGAACGAGATCATCTTCACCCGAAGCGCCACGGAAGCCATCAATCTGGTCGCCAATGCGTGGGGAACGAGTTCGCTCGAGCAAGGCGATGAGATCCTGATCACCGCCATGGAACATCATGCCAACATCGTCCCCTGGCAACTGCTCCAGGAACGACTGGGCATCGAACTCAAGGTCATCCCGATCGATGGCGACGGCATGCTTTCGCTCGATGATGTGAAGTCGCTTCTGGGCAGCCGGACACGATTGCTCTCGGCGACATGGGTGTCGAATGCGACCGGAACGGTGAATCCTATTCACGAGATGGTCGCGATGGCACGCGAAGCCGGTGTCGCCACTCTGGTCGATGCCACCCAGGCACTGCCCCACCAGCCCGTCGATGTGCAGTCCCTGGGATCGGACTTCATCGTGTTCTCCGGACACAAGATGTACGGCCCGACCGGAATCGGATGTCTCTGGGGCCGGGAAGCGATGCTCGAGGCGATGCCACCCTGGCAGGGTGGCGGCGACATGATCGAACAGGTCACCTTCGACAAGACGACCTTCAACCGGCTGCCGTGGAAATTCGAAGCCGGCACTCCGCACATCGCCGGCGCCATCGGACTGGGCGCCGCCGTCGACTGGCTCTCCAATCTCGGCATGGAAGCGGTCGCTGCCAGTGAAGCGGCATTGGTGGAGAAGCTCGCCGCCACGCTGGATGCGATTCCACGAGTCGATCTGATCGGCAGACCCACCCACCGAGCTGCCGCCGTCTCATTCATGGTCGAAGGCCTGCATCCACATGATGTCGGGACCATGCTCGATCAGCATGGGGTGGCGATCCGGACCGGACACCACTGTGCGCAACCGACCATGCAGCATTTCAATGTACCCGCAACAGCAAGGGCCTCACTGGGCGTCTTCAACGACGACTCCGACATCGAGGCTCTGGACAAGGCGCTTCGTCGCGTGATCGAGGTATTCGGATGAGCGAACAACAGGCAGAACTCAACGATCGAATCGTGAAGGCCATGCGAACGGTCCACGATCCCGAGATCCCGGTCAACATCCATGATCTGGGCCTCATCTACTCCGTGGACATACAGGATGGTGGCAAGGTCGCGATCCAGATGACCCTGACGACCCCCAACTGCCCGATGGCCGAAGTGATACCCGGGCAGGTGCAGGCCGCCGTCGCAGCCGTCGATGGCGTTTCGGACGTCAGTGTCGAGCTCGTCTGGGAACCCACATGGGAACCCGAGATGATGTCCGAGGTGGCCAGACTGGAACTCGACTTCACGGGGAAATTCGATCCTGCCAAGTTCATGAAGAAGAGTCCGACTCAACTTTCAATCAACCGCAAGAAGCAGGGCTGAACGACCGATGGCCGAATTCCACAAAGCCGCGACTGTCGCCGATGTCGCACCGGGAACCGTCATCTGCGTAGAGGTGGCCGGAACGAGAGTCGCACTCTACAACCTCGATGGCGAGATCTACGCCACATCGCCATCCTGCACCCATGTCGAGGCGGATCTGAGTGAAGGATTCATCGAGGATGACGAGATCGTCTGTCCACTCCACTTCGCGAGCTTCAACATTCGAACCGGCGAAGCCGGCGGGCCACCCGCCGACGGGGACCTGACCACCTACCCTGTGCGAGTCAATGACGGCGAGATCGAAGTCGAGATCTGATCCTGACGACGAAGAGGCTCGAACTATCCGGGCCAATGGCCTCCACACATTCCCCAGGCATCCAATACCCGCAGAACATCCGTCATGTTCACGCGGCCATCGCCGTTCACATCCTCCTCGCAGTATGCGGGGCAGGTTCCCTGGACACACATGCGGTTCTCCCCCTTCCATGAACCGCCGGCATCCACACAGGCCGTCATGGTCACCATGATGCAGTCGTCGCGAACGCAGCACGCCCCGCTCACACCACAGTCATCCCGAATGTCGATCACCCCGGCGTCCTCCCATTGGATGCCATCGCCGTGAAACCCGCAGGCGATGATCCGGGGCCGGCTTTCGAGACATCGGATCTCGGCACTGCCCGCACCCGAATCGTTCAGGTAGAACCAGCAGTCCTTGAATACGGGCGTGCCGTCCTGACTGAAACAGGCACCGCCCTCATCGGCTTCGTTGTTCAGGATCAGACATCGTTCGATGAACGGACTGGCTCCGATGAGCAACAGCCCACCACCGCAATCCCGTTCACGACCACGTCGATTCAGAGCGGTGCCGCTGCCACCGGCAATCGTCAATCCGATCAATCGCGTATCAGGGCCTTCGCCCGATCGCATCGTCACGACACTTCTGTTTGACGAATCCTCCGGCAGTGCGCCGCCATCGATCAACGTGTGTTCGGCACCGGCCTCGCCTCGAATGACGATCGACTTGCCGAGCAGATCGATCTGCTCACGATAGATCCCCGGCGCCACGATGATCTCATCGCCATCATTCGCCTGATCAATCGCCGATTGAATCGTCTTCACCCCAGACTGGACCCGATGCACCATGCCCTCCAAGGCCAACGCCGGTGCTGACAGACAGCTTGTCGTCAGTGCCAGCACCAGCGCTGCGTGAGGAGTCCGAATTCGGTTGCGCATCCTTGCGTACATGAAAAACCTCCCCGACCGGATCAGAGCAGAAGCCGATCGAGGAGGCACCATACTTCCCAGGGGAGAGAGCACCTGGGTTTGATTCCAATTTTCGCATCGATTCCAAAGCACACCGTCATGTGCTGCCAAATGGCATGACATGACGGTGAATATCGACTGGACACATGTTCAAACAAGCATCGAGACGTGGCGAAAAGGACATTCCCTCAGGACGACGGGACAGCGGTTGCCTTCATGCTTCGCAGACATCCCGGCCCGAACTGGTATTCCCGAACCTCGTTTGGACCTGTCTGCTCGACCGTGACGATGAATCCCTCGGCATCCTGGCTGATCCTGGGTTCACCCAATCCTTCGATGTTCATTGGTTCGTACTGATCTTGAATCAACGCCAGCGATTTGGGCCATGACTGGTTCGCGGACTTGTACTGTTCCGCCGCATGATGGATCCGACGCAGCAGTGTCCAGGCCACCGCATCGTCCGGCAGCGTGAACTCCCCACGACCCGGCGGCCTGCTCGAGAACTCGACCAGCCCCCAGTATTCGGGACGATGCATGTCGATGGCATCCTGGGGTGTCCAGGTCCAGTTGTCCTCTCGGACATCGGGGATGCGTTCGTAGGAACCATCCTCTTTCAGCTGATGCTTCCATTGAACGCGCGAATAGTTCACCGGCCACTGGTCGCCGGGGTTCGGCGGGATCGGTCGGTTAGCATGACTTCGCAGGGATTCCCAGGGGATGGCGATCTCCATCGACCAGCCGTCATCGACATCGTCGCTCTTGTTAAGCGTGCCCCGGATGTCGACCGCGGTCTTCAGGCCCTCGATGTCCCATCCGATGTCGTAGGTGCCGCCGCATCGATAGGGATGCGTGAGCATCAGATCGAACTGGGTATTCAGCGCATTGACCTCGAGTTCGTAGTAGTCGTAGTTGTCTCCATCGGGATCGATGAAGACCTCGAAGTCGTTGTCGTTGTAGATGATCGAATCCCGCTTGGTCAGCGTTCCCCAGACATGGGGCTCCTCCATGTCGGCCCCGATGTAGAAGTACTCGTCATCCCAACCCATCTTCGCCCGGGTCAGGAAACGAGGATCGGGCTTCGCGTCACCTTCGATGTCGCGGAAGGCGATCGTCCAGGGAGCCGTCCTCCAGGCGGGATCATCGAGTTTGCCGTCGATCACGGGCGGATCGGCCATTCGACCAGCCACGTACACCTGCTGGAAATCGCTTGGGAGCGTCGGCACGTTTCTGGAGACCTGGCAACCACAGAGCACGAGACATCCCAGGAGCATCCACGTTCTGAATAGAGTTCTCATGCCGCGAGTCTAGCCGACACTGGAGAAGCGGTCTGTCCCGTATCATCCTTTCCAGATGCGTGTCTCACTTCCCACTCTCGAATCGAGCCCACCACCGGCCAGTATCGCTCAGCGGTCGTCGGGAATGCTGCTGGATACGCACGGCAGGCACATCACCGATCTGAGATTGAGCGTGACCGATCGGTGCAACTTCCGCTGCACGTACTGCCTTGATCCGGGCGTCCGCTTCCTGCCCAGACAGGAACTGCTCCATCTGGACGAGTATGTCCGAATCATCGCGGCGTGCATGAGCCGAGGCGTCCGAACACTTCGTATAACGGGTGGCGAGCCTACGCTGTATCCGGAACTCGATGAACTGATTCTGGAAGCTGGCGCGATGGGTCTCGACGACATGGCGATGACGACCAATGGATGGGCCGTTGATGGGGAACGCGCCCGCCGCTGGCTCGATTCAGGGCTACGACGACTCACCTTCAGCCTCGATACGCTTCGTGAGGATCGAATGAAGGAGATCACGAGATCACGAACCAGTGTGAAGCAGGTGCTGCGATCAATCGAGGTGGCCCGGGAAGCGGGCTTCCCGAGACCGAAACTGAACATGGTCGTGATGCGGGATGTCAACGAGGATGAAGTCGTCGATTTCGCCCAACTGGCTCGAGACCGCGATCTGGACGTACGGTTCATCGAATTCATGCCGCTTGGCTCGGCACGGGACTGGACCTCCAAGGATGTTCACACCGCTCGGGAAACCAGAGCAGCGATCGAATCGAGATGGTCGCTCAGGCCCTTTGATGGCGACCACGCCCATTCGACCTCCGTCAACTGGACCTTCGCTGATGGCGCGGACGGCAAGCTCGGTTTCATCGCGCCCGTCAGCCAACCATTCTGCGGCGCGTGCAATCGGCTGAGGATCACCGCGGAAGGTCGGATACGCCCCTGCCTCTTCAGTCATGACGAATGGGACCTGAAACCGATACTCCGGAGAGGGTCTTCGAACGTTGAATTGGAACGGTTCCTGATCGATGCCGCCTGGAACAAGCAGTCGGGACATGCCATCGGGGAAGAGACCTTCGAGCAACCGGAACGAAGCATGTCGGCCATCGGCGGCTGAATCGACACCCTGACCGATCTACTCAATCTCCCCCAACCGGAAGAAACAAGCCCTTGACCGATACGCAGACAAACCAGCCTGACCAAGATGATCTTTCGGGACCACTCCTGATTCGAAGTTTCCTCGGCGGCTTTCTCATGGGTCTGGCAAATCTCGTACCGGGGATATCGGGCGGCACGATGCTGCTGGCGACTGGAATCTACGATCGATTCATCTCGGCTGTATCGCAGGTGACGACTTTCCGATTCAGGCTTCCTTCGATCATTCTGCTAGGCGTGATCGTTATTGGAGCCGGCTTCGCCATCATCACCGGAGCCGATGTGCTGGGAACACTGGTCCATGAGAAACGATGGATCATGTTCAGCCTCTTCATCGGCTTGACGCTCGGTGGGGTGCCGCTGCTGGCAAGCATGATCAAACCATTCAATTCCAGTGCGATCGTCGGTTGTTTCATGGGCATACTGCTCATGGCGATGCTCGCGATGTTCGATCTGGA
Organism: Phycisphaerae bacterium; assembly: GCA_002716385.1. GTDB lineage: Bacteria > Planctomycetota > Phycisphaerae > Phycisphaerales > SM1A02 > UBA1668. Next base: position 14,211 of record PBAX01000014.1, read on the forward strand.
AGGTCGTGCCGTCGAGAGTGTGGAAGCCAATTGGATCATGCTTATGATTGCCGGTGCCGCTGGCGGTGCCACCATGGTGCTGCCCGGTGTCTCCGGAAGCTACATCCTGCTTGTCCTCGGACAGTATCTCGTGATCCTCTCCGCCATCAGCGCCCTGAAGAGCGGAGTCCAGGGTGATGGCGAGATGTCGGAGGCCATCGCCATCCTGATCCCAGTCGGCATCGGCGCGATCATCGGCGTGGTCGTCGTCTCCAATGTGATGCAGTGGTTCCTGGCCAATGCGAGGAAGGTCACGCTGGGCGTCCTGATGGGGTTTCTGCTGGGTGCGGTACTGGGCCTTTGGCCATTTCACGCCCCACTTGAGACCGACGTGCTCATGACGGAAATGGGGCTCACGATCGAGAACATCGAGCAGCTCAAACCTCGGGATTGGCCGGTGGCCCAGTTCGCTCCCTCCAGCCAGCAGTTGCTGGGCGCATTCGGCCTGATCGTGCTTGGATTCATCATCTCCCTGGGCATCACCATGCTCGGGAAGGAGAAGAAATCCACCCGGTCAGCAGATGCCGCCGAGCTGAGATAGAGGTCCAAAAAGGGATTTTAACGGCTTTTAAGCAGTCAACTGCGGAATGGCAACACAACTTAAATCGTTGTTTTAAGGCCTCTTAGAGCCTTTTTTCGCCTATTTCAGGTTTAAGACACACCAAACGGGATCTGGCTCGTAGTTGAGTATGTCGGGAGGCAATGAATCAACGCCTTCCCGACCCCCCTCCTCTCTCACACTCTCTCCGCTCTCTCCACCACCGAGCCCGCTCAAACGCGGGCTCGGTGGTTTTTTGCCCTCCATGGGCCGGCGATGGGAATCAGACGAAATTTTCGCCATGACGTCACACACACGGACATGAAGCGAATAGATGGGGGTGAAGGAAGCACATCTCTCCTGAACTCCATCTCTTCTCTCTCACTTTCTTCACAACTTGATCTCTCTCCTCTCTCTCCATCACCGAGCCCGCTTCGAAGCGGGCTCGGTGATTTTTTGTGCCCATGAGAAGCCTGTAGAGCAATTACAGAAAAAACAACCGAACCGTCACACACGAGGGCATCAGGCGTATAGATGGGGGTGAAGGATGCAGGATCCTCCTCCAGAACTCCATCACCTGCCTGCGTTCTTCTCAACTCAATCTCTTCTCTCTCTCCTCCGATCCACGGGCCAGCACAATTGCCGGCCCGTGGGTTTTTTTGGGACCTACGTTCAAAGGAATGTGTTGCCGGTTAACTCCGCCCGGGATCAAGCCGATGCGGTTTTCGGCCCTGGGTACGGCGTGAGGGGCCTTCCATTCCCTCTTTTACGGATTTCGACTCACACCCACGCCCCGACTCCATAGAAGGCAATAGATCGCCCTCCTCATTGAACTCCCCAAAGGACTACCCGCCATGACCCTCAAGCGGCTTGCCCTCATCACGACTGCTCTCATGAGCGCCTCATTCGGATTCGGATGCTCCACTCAGACGAGCACCAATACCGCCAGCGACATGGTCCGATTGGGCGCCATGGATACCAATCGAAACCCATTCGCAATGGGTTCTGGAGATGCACTTGGTGCAGCGCTCTACAGACAACATGATCTGAACTGATCACGACGTTCCCATTCGTACAGTTCAGCGAGACGGCCCTTACATGCGCAAGGGCCGTCTTTTCTTTGAGTTAAAGATCGAGCGAACGCAAAAACACAAGAGAACAGTCCGATTCAGCCGAGACAACTGGAGAGGGTTTTTTGCCCGATGAGACAATGCATGATGAATAGAGATCCTCGACAGCTCAGGATTCAGACACGAATCTATCTGCAACGCCTGCTTGAGGATCGTGAGGCAGAATCCATGAGACACAAGGATCTCGGAACCATGGACCCGATGAAGGTCTCAACCGGCCAATCCGCATTGGATGCGGCTGTTTCTCAGGCCGAGGAACTCATTCGATCTCTCGATAGGATCCTCGACAAGGAATGCCCTGAAGTGAACACGTTCAGGACGACCTGCAACGGTCTTTCACGCCTGAAGACCTCCAAGTGCGCCTGAAAGCACCCGAACACTCTCACTGACTACAACCATCGCCCGGTTTGAGTTAGCCTTTGCATCAGATGCAGGGACCAGATATTCCAATCAAGAGGCTGTCCGCCTTGGCAGTCATACCTGGCTACGCCACTTCTGGCGCCTCCGGCATGGATCTTCATGCAGCCATAGATGAACCTATCCAACTTCCCGCTGGCGACATCCTGATGGTTCCACTGGGATTCGCCATGGCCATACCTCCTGGATGGGAAGCACAGGTTCGACCTCGCAGCGGACTGGCCAGTCGCCATGGCATCTCCATGCCAAACTCGCCCGGAACGATCGATGCCGACTACCGCGGCGAATGGAAGGTTCCGCTCATCAATCTCGGGCGTGAAGCGTTCACCATCGAACCAGGCATGCGCATCGCACAGGCGGTGATCTGCCCGGTTGCCCAATGCGTCCTGAATGAAGTGGATGAACTTGATGAGACCGATCGAGGAACCGGTGGATTCGGCTCGACCGGAACCGGCCCCTCATGACGAACAGCGATCTCGAACTCCGGAAGATCGGCCCATCGGACATCACTCTGCTCATTGGACTGTCGACCAGTCTCCTCACCATCGCGATGGGACCTCTCATCCCGGGTCTCATTCGAGGTGGCACACTCATGTTGATCGCCATTGGCGTCATCTGGTGCGTCGCACTGCCTGGAAGAACGGAACAGAATCGATCACTGATGTTCTGGCCGATTCTCCTGGTGCTTCTGGGCGTGTTGCCGAGCCTTTTCAATTCGATCAATCTTCAGGCCAGCCAGGAGACGCTCGCCTTTCTTCCAATCGGATTCGTACTGTTTCTGGGGATCTGCATTGCCGGTGCGGCCGGCCGGAAAACAATCGCCATCGCGGCCCTGATATCGATCTTCCTGATCGCGCTTGAAGGAACACTGCAGTATCTCTTCACGAATGGATTGTTCTCGGGCCGCTCTATGGCCGGCAACAGAGTGCGATCCAGCATGCCTCATCCCAACGACATCGCGATTCTCCCGATGCTGCTTCCGATCGCCGTCATTGGAATCAGGCATCTTCCAAGACCTCTGGCGGTGGCAACCGGTTCCATTCTGGTCCCACTGGTCGTATTCACGGTGATCACATCGTGGAGTCGGAACGCCTGGATCGGCCTGACCGTCACCGGTATCGCTCTGGCCATCTGGAAAGGTGGCCTAATCAGGATCTCGGTCGGCTGTGGACTGATCATCGCCATGCTTCTGGTGGCGATCGATGTTGCCGATATGCAGAACAGATTGCTGTCGCTTGCGGACCCTATGCGTGACGGAAGGATAGGACTCTGGCTCGCCGCCATGGCGATGTTCCTCGAACATCCGTTCACTGGAATCGGCGCCGGCACCTTCGGCTTCGCGTATCCCGATGTAGTGTCGATGGTTCGGCTGCCTGAGGGCTATCAGGCGGAATCGGGCTTCATTCCATGGGCCCACAACATGTATCTGGAACTGCTTGCGGAATACGGACTGCCCGGCTTTCTCGCCTATGCCATCGTCACGACATGGCTGATGGGCAAACTTCTGGCTCAAGCAGTGTTCGGGGAACGCCGAGCATCAGGTGACCGTACGGATGATCTTCGAAACTGGGCGATCGCTCTGCTGATTTCATGGTCCGCCATACTCGTGATGGCCATGTTCGATCTGACCTTCTACAAGCACTGGGTGGTCTATCTCTACTGGATGCTGGTCGGTCTTGGCTTCTCTATCGTCGCACGCGTACAAGGACGAACACGCCCAGAAGTGACGCCATCGCAAGAGGACTGACCCAAACAGCCTCTTCCCCGAAGACTCTCAAACCGTAGTAGTAGTAGTAGTAATAGTAGTAGCCGTAGGAGTATGGTGAATGGCCATCGGAGTCTTCCGAGCAATCGTCGCCGTACGCATCCAGAAGCATCAGGATGTCATTGACTGCGACCAGTCCGTCATCGTCAAGATCTCCCGCAGGATCGGATGTCTCCCATACGGAGATCACATAGAGAACGTCGTTGACATCGACCACATTGTCGCCCGTGGCATCCGCAGGACAATTCGAACAGCTTCCAATGGTGTTGTAATCGTCGGTGTCGTTTTCGTAGGTTCCATCCAGCTGCTCTCCATCATTGCAAGCAAGATAGGTCCCACGCATGGTCACCAACGCCCCGGCTTCTATCTCCAGACCACCAACAGCCGTTTCATCCTCGTCAAGCAGATGATTGCCGACGATCGCATCGAAGGCGAGGTCGAGAATGCTGGAAACGTCACAGTGAAGACCCGCACCTTCCTGGGCGGAATTGAACTGCAGGGTTGACGTATAGATCTCCCCATAGCTGCCCGGCAAGGCAGATACGCCCCCACCCAGATCGATGGCCGTGTTTCCGATCAGACGGCAACCACTGATGGTGTGCACGCCAATCGAATTGGACCCCAGGGCGATGCCGCCACCGATTGTTCCACGGTTGTCGGAGATGTCGCACTTGAGAACACCGACGGACGATTCCTCGAGGTACATACCCGCACCTGTTACAGATTCATTGTTCCGAATGAAGAATCTCCGGATCAGCGGATAACCCGATGTGTTGTCTCCAATCCAGATGCCACCACCCTCGATTGCTGCCGAATTACCTTCGATGGTGGATAGATACGAGTAGATGTTTGAAGGATTGAATGAATTCGATGACAGGAACGGACTGCCGTTGCCGGTGGAGTACAGACCGCCACCTCTGAAACCAGCTGTGTTGTCCTGCAGTTTCATCTGATAGATCGACGGGCTTGAGCCAGCGATGCAGAATATGCCGCCACCATTCTGAACGGCGATGTTGCCTCTGATCTCACAACGAATCATTGCCGGATCACTCTGGCTGCAATAGACGCCGCCACCTTCGACGGCTTGATTCTGGACAATGAAGCACCTTCTCAGAGATGGGTTGCTGCCATTGATACAGCGAACACCGCCACCTTGTGAGGAGGATCCGCCCGTCAGGATGAGGTTCGAGAGAACCGTCCCATTCGTTTCTGAGGATTGGAAGATGAAGACCGGCCCATTCTGCTTGGCATCGATAGTGACCAGTGGATTGCCATTTGAATCAAGACGCCCTTCAATCAGAACGGACTTGCCCTGAGTATCCAGCGAATCCTCGAAGTAGGTCCCCGCCTCCACCCCGATCGAGTCGCCATCCTGACAGGCGTCGATCGCGGATTGAATCGTGGCGAAGTCTCCAGGTACATTCCATGTGGGATTCTCGCAGCCAAGGGTATACCAACCAAGCGAGCTTCCACCGAGGTTCGTCCAGTCACCACGAATCTGGGCTGGGGAGTTGTAGCAGACGAGGGTATCCGTCAATTCGAGCAGATGACCTGAAGATGGAACAACGTAGATTCCACCACCATCACCGCCATAGACCTGATTGAAAGAAATGATGCAATCCAGCATCTGGGTATTGCCGGAGCCTGTGATGCAGACGGCGCCGCCTTGCACCGAATAGAGCCGATTCGAGGTCATCGTACAGCCGAGCAATTGCGGACTGCCATCGTCGATCTGGACAACACCTGCGAAGTACGAGGGATTGAAACCCGATGTATCACGAGAACAATTCATGAATGTCGTGGCTGATACCTGAGGATTCGACCCTCGAATATGCATGGAAGCGTTTCTATAGCAACTCTCAAAGGTACAGCCATGGACTTCTGCAGACCCTGATCCATTCACCGATTCGCCATCGAACGAGATTCCGCCGACACCCCAACGGATAGTGCAGTTGCTCACTCGCGGACTCGAGTCGAAACACTGAATCTGGAAGATGTTCTCCAAACCTTCCCCGTAGAGGGCGTAGTTGTTTTCAATGAAGCAGTCCTCGATTGTCGGATCACTTCCACGGCAATCTATGCCGCTGCCGACGCCATTCGTTTCACTCCATCCATCTCGAATAGTCAGGTTCGAGATTCGAGTATCGAAGGTTTCACCGGAATTGAATATGAATACGGAAGAACTGTACCCACCTGAAAGCTCAGCGGCGGGATATCCATCCTCAGTCGTATCCAGACCGATGATCGATATCGCCTTGCCATTGGTATTGAGATTCGAGACCGTGTAGTAGCCGGAGCGGATGTAGACGACATCGCCATTCTGCGAGAAATCGATTGCCTGCTGGATGGAGGCGAAGTCATCTGGGACGTAGATATCCGCAGCCTGCGCAGTCGACACACCGAGAAACGTCAAACAAGCAGCAAAAAGTCCGATTGCACGCATGATCTCTCTTTTCCCTAATCGACAGGAACAAGGACCATCAACATGGTCCGTCTTGTAGATTCATCCCTGAAAGTAGATCCGCTGGCGAATGGAAACAAGTGGTTTCTTCGATATTCGAAATCTGCCTTCGATCATCCTCGATCAAAGCGGCCTTAAAGCCCAACCAGTCCCTGAAGACCAGCCAGCCCGAGTGGTTCCTTCGTGTAGAAGGGCTCGGCGGCAGCGGTCCCGATACGGCTTCCGAAGTAGGTCACACTCGACATCATCACATCGATGATGCGACGATTCTTCTCGGGAACGACGAACTGACTTTCATAGGCCAGCATCGCTCTTCGCTTGTGATCCTCGAAACCGGTGATGTCGATGAGGAAATTCGGATCGGGAACGCGACGCAGATGCGTGCAGTAGTAGTAGAAGAGCCAGCGTGGATGGACCGGATCGCCAGGCAGATCGGTCTTGGTCAACTTGGCGTCGAATCTCGCGTCCTCGACGATCCTGGTGGCTGCTACATGGTCCGGGTGCGCATCGATCGGATGAGGCGCGAAGAGAATCTCGGATTGATGCTCGCGAATGATCCCAGCCACCACATGTCTCGATGCGAGATCGTGAACGACTTCCCGATTCTTCAGACCCGCCTGGATTCTTCTGACACCGAGAATCTCCGCCGCCGCGGCCGCTTCACTCGCACGTGTCTCGGGATCACCATGAGGCGTGGGCTCGCCGTCGGTCAGATCCACGACGAGCACATCGTGACCCTGTGCCGCAAGCGAGGCGATGGTGCCACCCATGCCCAGTTCCTGATCATCCGGGTGAGGTCCAATTACGCAGATTCTTGCCATTCGCGCATGATAGACGGCAGGAGCCGCCCATGCGATCACTGCATCATTCGCATGCCGTCAACACCGATTCCAGTCGCCTCTTCACGCATGCCTGGAACCGCCAGCGGTCGGGCCGGGACAAGACCCATTCGTCGGTTCAAGCGAAGCATCTCCCGTCCAAGCCACTCCTGCAAAGCTTCCGCCTCCTCGAATCGCTCCTGTTCCCGCAGGAACTGGATCTCAAGCAACGCATGCGTGACGGCCGCCAATCGTGAACGCTCCTCGATCAGAAGACCATCGTGTGACGGAACACTCACAAGCTGCCCGATGGTCATCAAGGCCGGATTGTCTGCTTCATCATCTGGCATGTGCACGGAAACGGCACCGACCAGTCTCAAGCCTGAGAATGGATGTTCCAGTTCGATCGCGAGTTCGTTCATGGTCGAGCGGTCACCGGAGGCGATCGCGTCCGAGTAGCGATCGACGAGATCCTCGAAGACCTCTCGTCGTTCGATCATGTGATCGACTGGAAGCTCCCATGCCGACCAGGCATCGATTCTGCGAAGGGAGTCCCGGTCGATTGACTCGATCAGACGAAGATGGTCGAGGAGACGGCGATAGTTGTACAGAGCCGCGCCGCCTTCACCAGCGGATCGGCCACTCGACCAGTCGTCTATCCAGAGAGACCACGCCTCACCTATCCGATCGGCATGGCGACCACCGGCCGAATGCCGACCTCTGAGATGGTCATCGGCCTGATCGAGCAGGATGAACATCTCCAGCTGCCGTTCGAATTCACGCAACGCCCGTCGGGCGTCCTCACGAGTCGTCTGTTCGACCATCGCCGAGATCAGGCGCCGCAGACCGGCAATCAGACGCTTGGTTCCTGCAGGATCGAAATCGTCAAGACGATTACTCCATGACTCCAGATCATGCAGCCAGGTCAGCGCCTCGAGCATGTTGCGGGGCTCTCCCAGAACCACCACCAGACCCGGATCCGTCCACGGAGAATCGGACTGCGCGATCTCGGCGAAGGAATCGAACACCCTGCGCTCCGCCAGCTTGCATTGCTTCGAGATCCGAGCGTGGATCCTGGCATCCTCACCATCGAGTCCCTTGGATTCCCTCGCCCGGATCATCGCGACCGTCCGAACCGTTCCGGCCAGTGCGATGGTCGGTTCCGCAGGTGGAAAACGCTCCGGCCACGGCTCCATCAACTCCAGAATCGACTCGCTGTTTCGACTGGCCACGGATCGCCCGCCAGGCGATTCGGACAACTCCCTGAAGGCGGCCACCAACTCACGCATCGCGTCGATTCTGCGGACGATCTCCATCTCTGGAAGCCTGTCGATACGAGCTTTCGCGAGCTCCTTCTGCAAGGTGGAAAGGACACGCCGTCTGACACCACCATGTATCCAGGCATGGATGAACATCCCGTCAACAAGCGACACCGCAGATGGACGCAACAGGGCATCGTCCGACAGTAACCGTATCTCGGATCGAAGCGACTCCTCCATCTCGAGATCATCCAGGGATACTGATGCTGCCACCGGAGTATCCGATGAAGTCGGTCTGAGATCATCGTTTGACACCCACCATCCATCAGGCAAATCGACACCGGTGGCTTCCCGACATGCCTGCGCCAATGGTGTCAGCATCGAGACGAGCACCTCTTCGGGATGTTCCACCGGTGAATTCGGCAGTCTTGCAAGACCCGCGCGAACTGTGCGAGTGAAACCGATGAGTTTCGATCTAATCTCGGCAGCCTTGGACTCCGGCAGCTCGCCTTCGGCGAAAGGCTCGAAGAGATCCCCCATGTCGGGCAATCCCTCCAGAAGTGTCATGGCAGCAAGCAGAAGCCGTGAACCAGTGGGCCCCTCTATCCTGCGGGCACGCTTGAAGAGCGTCTCCGTCAACACCAGATACTGCTCCAACGCCGCATCGAGCACTCGCTTGTCGGGATTCCGATCCTTCGATGAGCGACTGGCCCGGCGAAGTTCTCTTCTCTGCGACGAGACATCGCCAGAAATCGATTCGACGAATGACGGCGACGCGACTTCGGGCCTGTCCGAGTATGCCGAGCCGGTCAGGATCAAAAACAGGATGATGGTCGAGATCAATCGAGTCATGCGAATGTCACCTGGGTTGTCGTCCGACACGAAGCATACGATAACTCGAAGCGATCACTCCGATGGACCGTTTTCCGATTGATCGGCGATGGCCGCGTCGGCCGTCGCCTGCTTCTGTCGAGCACGTCCTGATCCGGGCTCGCCATACTCGATCCACATCAGACACAGGCCTTCCGGAGGCATGGTCCGACCGGTTCTCTGACGATCACCGCTGGCGATCATGTCGGGGATGTCCTCCGGCTTGTAGCGGGCTTCGCCGACACCCACGAGTGTTCCGGCAACGATGCGCACCATGTTCCAGAGGAAGCCGTTCCCACTGACGTGGATCGCGAGACGATCATCATCTTCGGCCTCGACCGTGCAGTCGAATATCGTCCTCACCGTGCTTTCCCGCGTCTGACGTACACGTGTGAAGGCCGCGAAGTCGTGTTCACCGACAAGATGGGCGGCCGCCTCCTTCATTGCTTCGAGATCCAGATGATTGGGAGACCATGCCGTCACATGACGATCGAACAGCGGTCTCAGATCGGCCGTGTTTCTCGCATGCGCAATTCGATAGCGATATCCCTTTGAAACCGCATCGCCGATCGGATTGAAGGCCGGATCCGTTTCCCAGGCCGACTTCACCTGGACGTCATCCGGCAATCTCGAGGTTATCGCGGCCGGCAGTATCTCGGGATTGAATTCCCTTGGTGACAGGAAGGAGGCCACCTGTCCTTCGGCATGCACACCGGAATCCGTGCGGGAGGCGCCCAGCACATGCACCGGTTCACGCACCACTTCCTGGACCGCGGCCTCGACGACCTCCTGAACGGTCCGCAACGGATCGGAGTCAGGCGGATGCTGTTTCTGCCATCCGTGAAAACCGGTTCCGTCGTAGGCGATGGTCATTGCATAACGGCGCATGATGAGCAGGCTCGATCACCCATTGGGCTCGGTCGGTCAATGCCCGAAGAGATTTCCGGTCGCGAACATGCCCTGGTTCTCGAAGAACTCAAGCGCATCGTCGACGGTCGGGAAAATCTTCGTGGCGGTCTCGGTAATGAACGGTGACGGCGGCTTGGCCGGCTTCCACACCACATAGACTTCCTTGGTGTGCTCCCAGGCGTGCTGGAGTTCACGCTCGACGCCGCTGGAGAGCGCCGGAATTCCGCCTTCAAGCTCGGGAATCAGGGAAACGATCATGTCGCTCTGATCGATGAGCTTGAAATCACGCATGTAGATCTGTCCGTCGACATCACCCGCGATGTCGAGCACCTCCTTGACCGGGAATCGGATGGGATCCTGTCCACGACCACCGCCAAAGGCATGTGGTGTGACATCGACCCATTCCTCCCCGGCCTTCTCGGCGGCGATCGCTCGGTCAAGCAGCAGTTTCTCGTCTACGTCGGCGGGATCGAATGCGATGAAGTGTTCGGCGATGGCCGCCCGGAACGCCTCGATCTCGGCAAGCACATCCGGCATGTCGACGACATGGCTCATCGGGAAGCTCGGGTAGACCTTTCGCATCTCGGGACGGGTGATCAGACGCAGGCAGGTCTCGAGCGTCTCCTCGTGACGACCTCGGCTCAGGATGTAGAAGTTGTCGTGGCATCCCATCGCATTCGCCAGCAGCTCCGTCACGATGATCTCCTCTTCACGCCAGACCATGCAGTCCTTGAGTGTCGCGTCGATCTCGTGTTCGTTGTGAAGGCGATGATGGGCCATCTCGACGTTGTCGAGAAGGCAGATGAACATGTTCGGCTTCAGAAGCGACATCTGATCGAAATCGAACGCGCTGAAGAGGCCGTGGCGCCAACGGAAGGTCGCATGCGTGTTGACGATTACATCGGGATGGTCCGATGCCGGAGTCGTCTGGGCGATGATGTCCTTGAAGGCGGCTCGTCGCAACGAAGCCAGTCGGCTCAATGGAAGATCCAGAATGCGACCCGATCTGACGTCAGGCGCCTCCTGGTACATCATCGATCCGACGTGAAAGCACTCCAGACGCTGCCCGCGGCTGCCCGCCAGTGAGGCGACCGACTCCAGGTAGGGTTTCTTGTCCAAACCGATCTGTCCAGTCACCACTGCACGCATGGGAATCCTCTCGAATCAGCTGGCACCTTCGCCAGAGCCTCAGGATACCGCATGCTGACTCAGGAGTCGCTCTTGGAAATGCTTCTGTGCGCAGTTGGGCCCATAACCTCGCGCAACCATGCGGCAGGAGCCCTTGGAGCCTTGATCTTGAGCTTTTTTCTTCGCCACCAGAACCAGAACATCACAAGAATGATCGCCAGGATGATCGAGAAGAAGATCGTCTCCTGAACATGCTTCTGCTTGGCGGTCATCGAGACGCCCTTGCTGATCAGCCAACCGAATCCCAACTGCATTCCGACGACCGGCAAGGCCGAGAGCGATTCCGCGATCATGAACTTCCAGATCTTCATCCTCGCCAGACCGGCGGCGGTGAAGACAGGCGTTCGGGAGAAGGGGATGAATCGACTCAGCACGACGACCCAGGTGCCCCATCGATCGAACTTGTACTTGATCTCGAGAATGCGACGTGGATGGAACATCCGCCTGAAGAATCGGAATCGCATGATCGTGCCCGAGAACTGCCGCACGACCAGCATCCAGAGCGTGTCCGCGAACACGACTCCGAAATAGGCCGCCGCGATCGTCCACCAGAAGGGCATCAGCTCCCGCTCCATGAGAAAGCCAGCAGGAATGATGAAGGCATCCTCGCCCAACGCCATGCCGACTCCCGATGCCATCAGCAGGCCGAAGAGCAGCCACGGACCGTAGTTGGTCAGAGCGGATTCAACCCAACTGTCCTCGGACTCAAGTTTGGGCGAGTCCTTCGGAAGTACGGAGGCCGCCTCACTCGATGCCTGATCCGCCGGCGTCTCCGCAAGGGCCAGTCGTGGAATAGCCATGCCGATGATGACGAACCCGACGGCGAGCAGGCATGAAATGGTCGACCACCTGCCGGGCCGCTGGAGACATGTCATGCGAAGCATGGTAACCATTGGCCGATACTCATGTTTCGCATTCTGATCTGATAGCCTTTTCATGACCATGAAAGTTCTTTGCGCCCCCGACAGCTTCAAGGATTCCATTTCAGCAGCTGATGCTTCAGCCGCCATGGTTCGAGGAGCACGAGGACTCGTCGAATCCGCGATTTCGTGTCCGATTGCCGATGGTGGAGAAGGGACATTGGAGGTGCTGATCGGCAGCTGTGGCGGAAGATTCGCCAGCTTCGGCACATTGGATCCTCTCGGAAGACCGCATGAAGCCAGAATAGGTTTTCTCGATGAACGGAAAATCGCGATCGTCGAGATGGCCGAAGCCAGCGGACTCGAACGGCTCAAGACGACGGAACGTAATCCATTCCGGACATCCTCGTATGGAACCGGACAACTGATGGCCATTGCGGCAAGAGAGGCCGAACATATCATTCTCGCCGCAGGTGGAACAGCCACGATGGATGGCGGCTGTGGAATTCTTCAGGCATTCGGCAGCCGACTGCTGAACTCAATCGGGGAACCGATCGAGGATCCGATCACGAATGGGACACTAACGAGAATAAGCAGCATCGAGATCCCGAATCACATGCCTCGAATCGAAGTGGCCGTCGATGTCCAGGCGACGCTGCTTGGCGAACAGGGCGCGGCATATCTGTTTGGAAATCAGAAGGGTGCTCGTCCCGAGGATATCGAGGTGCTTGATGCGAATCTCATGCATATCGCGGATGTGATGGATCCCGACGGCAGGCATCGACTCGTCGCAGGAGGTGGCGCTGCTGGCGGCGCAGCCTTCGGACTTCATGCCATGACGGACGCTCGCATCACCAGTGGTGCGACAACCGTTCTCGAGATGATCGATTTCCATGCCAGACTCGAGGGGATCGATCTGCTGATGGTGGGCGAAGGCCGACTTGATCGGCAATCAACGCTCGGGAAGGCGCCGTTCATCGCTGCAAAGCAAGCACATGGGATGGGCATCGAGACCATTGCCGTCTGCGGTTGCACAGGCGATGGATGGGAGACGGCCCTCACCGAAAACGGCGGTCCGATCGACCGGATCGTCTCGCTCTCCCGGCAGCATGGGGAAGAACGAAGTCTTCAGGAGACCTCGTCGTGTCTCGAAGAGACCGTTCGAGCGATACTTTCCGCCCGCTGACTCAGATGAGAATTCGATCGCCGGAGCCAACGGCTTCCGGCAGATCCTCGGACTTCAAATCATCGGACCCCATCGCCGACAGCGGACTGATCTCGATGTCGGCAAGTACATGGCCTTCCTCGTTGCGGGCCACTTCGATTCCCCGGGATTCGAGCCAGCCGCCGTACAGGTCGTTCTGGGCTTGCCGACACGATTCAGGAGAGTCCTCACCCGCAGCATTCTTGATGGGTGCGAATTCCAGGGAACGATCGACTTCCAGAATGGCCGGATTGGATGCCAGACCCAGCGCATCGAATATGAAACGTTCGAGCTTCACACCATTGGGCGATTCCGGAGCGATCTGCGAATCGGTCTCCAGGTCGAAGTACGGCACCTTCTTGACCGCACGATGCCATGGAAGTTCGTTCGCCTCGAAGACCCGTCTGGCGAAATCCACACCCAGAAGATGGATCGCGATGTTCCCGGCGTCGTAGCGCAGTCGTCCGTTGTCGTCCACCTCGGTCATCAACGATTGAGGCATGTCCGAATACTCGATCACCCGGGTGTGGTCGCCGACGCGACAGAACACGCCCACCTTCTCACCGGATTCACGCTTGGGAACCATCTTGCTCGACATCTCTCCGGATGATCGCTCCGGATCAGCATGCAATCCGATGAACATCGGATCGATGACGCTCGAGAGCGGGTTGTCCACCTGGAAGTAGGAGATCGTGTCGATGCCAAGAACCGACATCTCCTCGAGTGCACCACTGGCATGCAATGCCGCGATCGAGCCACCATGGCCATCGGGGCTCATCGCCAATCGGTCAGGCGCCTCCAGAAGGACATTGCCTTTGTGCATGTCGAAACAAGGCATCATCCCCTGCGGGAACAGCATGATCTGGGTTCGGGGAAGACCGAACCAGTTGTTGTCCGCGAAGAAGGCGCGAGTCGCCGCATCGTTGGCCTCACTCGTCATGATGTACCAGCGAATGGGTGTGTTCCAGGCGATGCTGGCAGCCTCGATCTGTTCGGCGAACACCCTGAACAACGGTTTGCCACTGACCGGCGTCGCTGGATAGGTCCCCTTGGGACCGCCCCAGCCCAGACGCGTCCCCTGACCACCGGCCACCGTGAACGCGGCCACGCGACCTTCGCGAATCACCTGCTCACCACGTTCCGTCAGTGCCGCTGCCAGTTCCGGATCCGGCATCGTGACCCGAGGTGGCGAGATGTCGGTTGAACTGGAATCCCCACTTTCACAGCAGACGAAGCGCTCGATCAGTTCGGGAAGCGATTCCAACGGCAGACGGGATGCCTGTTCCATCAGTGAAGACGCACGTGCAGGATCAAGCTTCTCGCAGGCATCGAGGATGTGATCCTGACCAGAGGCTTTCAATCTTGAACGGATCTGCTCGTTATCCACACTCAACTCTTTTCCGGCTCCTCCGGCTCGGTCCAGCCCGAGGAGAGATGCCGGACGATCTTTCCGGATTCCAGATAGATCAACTGTTCGGAGATGTTGGTGCAGTGATCGGCCATGCGCTCCAGTGCACGATTCACGTTCAGCAGACACAACGCCTCCTCCAGAGGCATGGATCCATCCTGAACAGCAGCCTGGACGAGACGAACCACTTCGGTTCTGAATCGATCGATCGTGTCGTCGAAATCGAGCACTCTCTGAGCCAGACCCGTATCACGGTTCCGGAGCGCCTGATTGGCGTCACGAACCATGCCGATGACACTGTTGGCCATGACTTCGAATGTGCCCGAACGCGGCGCGTCACCATCATGGGAACAGGTCGCCTCGGCGATGTTGACCCCACAGTCCGCGATTCGTTCGAATTCATTGTTGATCTTCACGATCGTGAACACCGAACGGATGTCGTATTCCTCGGTTGGCGCCAGCATGAGAAGCTTGATCGATGCCCGCTCGATCTCGATATCCGCTCGATCGATGACACGATCGGCCTCGATGACCGACTGGGCCTTCTCCGGTTGATTGCCGAAGAACGCTTCGACAGCATGCATGGCATGCGACACCACGCGATCTCCCTGAGTGAGCAGATCGTCTCGAAGCTGTCCATGCCTGCGAACAAACTCTTCCATACTTGGCTCTTCATGCACCAGGAAAAGAAAAAGCAACCGCGCGAAGTATACCCGTCCAATGGCCCCTCCGTACTCGAAATGGCCCGAAGACTCGATCAGACATGGTCTTCCGCAAGGGCGACGCTATGATTCCATGCTTGGATACCACCCCCATGCCAGACCTGTGTGTCAACATCGATCATGTCGCCAC
Organism: Phycisphaerae bacterium; assembly: GCA_002716385.1. GTDB lineage: Bacteria > Planctomycetota > Phycisphaerae > Phycisphaerales > SM1A02 > UBA1668. The sequence goes on from PBAX01000014.1 coordinate 29,929, forward strand.
GGTTCGCCAGGCCCGCCGGACCTGGGAGCCCGACCCCGCCTGGGCCGCCGTCGAGGCGCAGCTGGGTGGTGCCCATGGCATCACATTCCACCTTCGTGAGGATCGTCGCCATATACAGGATGACGATCTCAGGAAGCTCAAGGGCCTCACCGACACGAGACTGAACATGGAGATGGCCGCCACCACCGAGATGCTCGGGATCGCCATCGAGCTGCAACCCCAGATGGCCATGCTCGTACCAGAAGGCCGTGACGAGATCACGACCGAGGGCGGACTCGATGTGGTTGGCAGAATCGATGAACTTCGCCCGATCGTCCATGCCCTCAAGGGGGCCGGTATCCCGGTGAGCGCCTTCATCGATGCCGAGCCGGATCAGATCTCCGCCGCAGCCGACTGCGGCTTCAATGTGTGTGAACTCCACACGGGTCCCTATGCCGAATGCTTCCATGAATACGGACGGGCCATCGAGGCACCGGCCGTCATGGAGGAACTGGAACGGGTCTCCAAGGCGAGTCGACTGGTTCTGGAGACTGGCATGCGATGCAACGCCGGCCATGGCCTGAACTACGCCAATGTCGCGCCAATCGCCGGAATACCCGGCCTCTCCGAGCTTCACATAGGACACAGCATCATCAGCAGATCGATTTTCGTGGGGGTACGCGAGGCCACCCGGGAAATGATTCGACGAATGGCCTCCGCCCATTCGATCTGAAAGCCCCTTCATGTCCACCAGTGAACACACCCCCGAGCTGCCGTATCGAATCGCCGTGCTCTGCTACATCTACGACAAGCAGGGTCGAATCCTGATGCTCCACAGGGCGAAGCCACCCAATCAGGATCTGTACTCGCCGGTTGGCGGAAAGCTCGAGACCGGACTCGGGGAAAGTCCCTGGGAATGCGCCCGCCGCGAGATCAAGGAGGAGACCGGTCTCGACATCGAACCCGGCGACATCCGACTCCAGGGGATGGTCTCCGAGACCGCCTATGAAAACAGCGGTCACTGGCTGTTGTTCCTGTTCGAGGTGACCCGTGCTGTTGAACACTCCGAACTCGCATTCGTCGAATTCGATGAGGGGCGACTGGAATGGATCGAACCGGAGAAGGTGGCGGAACTCTCGATTCCGGACACCGACCAAAGAGTCATATGGCCGATGTCCCAGTCTCATCGAGGCGGGTTCTTCGGTGTGCACATCGATTGTCGCAATGATCCGTTCACATGGACGCTCGAGCAGGAAATTCTTCCTTCATCCTAGTCAGAGGCCTGCTGACCGACGGGCTTCCCCGGCCAGCGCCTCGGCCGCTTCGGCGTCCGCGCTCTCGACGATGAGTCTGGCGATCGGCTCGGTGTTGCTCGGTCTCAGATGCATCCAGCCCGAGGGAAGATCGATGCGGACACCGTCCATCGTCGAGACTCTTGCATCCGCCTGCTGTTCGTAGTTCGATTGAAGCGATGCCATCGAGGCCGCGAGCCTCTCCGACGCATCCGAACCTTCAAGCTTGATCGTCTGCTTGATCATGGTGTAGGAGGGCATGTCGTCGACGATTGCGGACAACGGTCTCGATTCACGAGCCATCAGCTGAAGCACCAGCCCCATGGCCGTGAGACTGTCCCGGATCCAGGTGACGGCAGGCAGCATCACACCACCATTGCCTTCTCCGCCGAACATGGCGTCATTCGCCCGCATCACCTCCGCCACGTTGGCCTCCCCGACCGGTGACCGATGGACGCTGGAACCGAATGACTCCGCGACACCGTCGATGAGCCGACTGGTCGAGAGATTCGCGACGACCGGACTACCGGGGTTCAGGGCCAGCCATGACTGGGCGGCCAGAGCCAGGGTGTATTCCTCCCCGATGTACCGTCCACGATCATCGACGATCGCCAGACGATCCGCATCGGGATCCTGTGCGAAGCCGACTACCGATCCGGTGGTCTTCACCAGTTCACGAAGGTCCTGGAGATTCTCCTCCTTGGGTTCAGGAGGATGGGCGAAGTTGCCGTCGGTTTCCGCATTGACATGATGAAGCTGGCAGCCAAGATGATTGAGCAACTGTGCGCCCGCCGGACCGCCAGCACCGTTGACGGAATCCAGCACTACCTTGAAACCGCAGCTGCGGATCGGAACCGGATCGATCTGACCGAGCACCTTGGCGACATGCGTGTCGTGACCGCGTGTCTCGGTCGAGATCTCCAGCTCACCGGCGCTGGACGGCATCGATTCGTCGGACTTGAATCGCTCGATGATTGCCGAAGCCGTCTCCGCCGCCGGTGCTGTTCCATTTCCATCGAGGAGTTTCAACCCGTTCCATGGGGTGGGATTGTGGGACGCCGTGATCATGATGCCGCCGCTGGCTCTCATCGCGCCGATCATCACTCCGGCCGTTGGGGTGGTCACGATCCCGAGTCGTACGACTTCACATCCCGCGGCAGCCAGTCCCTCTGCAGCCGCGTCCGCGAGCATGGGACCGGATGGTCGGCTGTCTCGACCGAGGACGACACGGGCCCTCCCCTCGATCGTCGTTGCGAGATGCGATCCCCAGATGGTCGCCAGACGTCGAGCGACGTCGGGTGTCATCGATTCGCCCACGATGCCTCTGGCTCCGGAAACGGAGAGCATCAAGGGCGCCTCGTTGGATTCGTGTTCACTCATGGATCAGAAATTCTATCAACCTCGTTCAAGCCGACAGCAAGCCTCGCATCCGGGCGCCTCGGTCACGGCGACCGTTATTGACACGACGGACGCGGGCAGATCCGGCTGCAGCTTCGCAGCGACATGACCGGCAACGTTCTCGGCCGTCGGATTGACCGAATCGAATGGTGGTGTCTCATTGAGATTAGCGTTGAGGAATGGAGCGAGAACCAGGTCCAGCGACGCTTCCAGCTCGTGGAAATCGCAGACCATGCCATCGGCATCGAGTGTCGGGGAATCCAGCGTCACCCGCACGCGCCAGTCGTGGCCATGAAGCGTTTCCGGCTCGCCGTTGATGAGCATGGCGTGGGCCGCCGAGAAGATTCGTTCTATGCGTATTGAATACATGTCGGCAAGATAGCCGACTGGACCACTTCAAGCGGCGTTCTTCAATCCCAGGCAGCCAGACGCGGCATGGCCGAACCAATAAGACGGAGTGGCGAGATCTCATCCGCCTCCACCTGTATGTCCTGAGCATCGTCATGTTCGACCACCAGATCGATGAATGCTCGATGCAGCCACCGACCATCCTTGAATTCGAGTGTGAAAGGCGGCACCGGTGAGTCGGCGCCGGGTGGTATCTGCGTGACGCCTTCCAGCAGTGGCCAGGAATCGGGACCGTCCTCCCACATCAAGGCGGCGGTCGACTCGTCCCATCGAAGCGTGATCCAATGGTTGTCGCCCATGTCGATCTCGATGGCATTCGACGCCACGACCGAATCCAGCGGACTGGCGGGCAGTGGTCCGAAATCCGTTCCTGATCGAACCATCGCCTGAATGCGCTCGATGATGATGCGACCCGAAACGGTCGTCGATACCGTTCGAGTGGTCGACTGAAACGCATGGAACGAAGCACCAAGCGCAATCATGGTTGCCAGCAGCAGCATGGCCGAGATCAGGAGCGCGATCATCAGCTCGGGGACACTGAATCCCGTTCGTCTTCTCCTCGTACGCTTCATAGCGAACCTCCCTCGACATAGGTTCCGGAAAGAGGCGACATCCGGATCGGCCACGGGATGCCATCGGGCAGTCGACCATCGGGGTCGTAGCGAAGCGTGATCTCGCCGAATCCGGCGAAGCCCGGTGAATCGGGATCCACACCTTCACCATCACCCTCCTCGTTTCCGAAGTAGCCCAGTGTCGTATTGAACGCATCCGGCGTGCCGCCATAGAACAAGGGGCCCTGACCAGCCTCCGGACGGTACGTCATCAGGACGGTTCCATGCACATCGGCCGTGCCGCGGATGTCGATGAGTCCCGCGACGATCGTCCCACTGAGCTTGATCTTGGTGGCGGAATCGTTCTCGAAGTTGCCCACGTCGACCGACCATCCCGGCATGAGTATCGAACTTCTCGCAAGCTCGGCGCGATCCTCCTTGCTGATGCTGAGCAATGCGGACTGGAGTGTCGCGGCGTCGCCCTCCTGAAGGAGATCCGGATCATATGGATCGATGAAACATCTGGTGTTGCCGGTCATCTGGATCTTGTTCCGCCAATGTGTGTATTCACCGGGACGATCGCCGGCCAGCGAGCCCAGGAATGTGCAGCCCTCGAATCGCAGATTGTTGGAATAGGAACGTGTATCAGTCACCGTCTCGTTCCCGAGCGTCGAGACCAGATCGGGGAAACGCTCCGTGAAGCCACCGAAGCCGTCGGGCTCGACGGAGCCGGAGTAGTTCCAGTTGGGATCCGTACAGTCGGATTCCGTCTCGATCCAGGTGACACCGATGAAGGTGCAGTCGCGGAACAGCGCGTTGGTCCCCTTGGGGATCTTCACATCGGTGAATGTCATGTCCTCGTAGACCGGACGCTGGTAGTAGTCGTAGGCTCCGAGCGAACCGTACGGAACGGATTCGGCGGGCTCGCTTCCCGCAGGACTGTAGACCCCGCCTGATGAGATACCCGTGGCCACCTGACCTGAACTTTCATTGCCGAACGGTCTTCCGGAATCGGCACGGTCGCTGAACCATGTCTGGGAAGTGGAGAACATGTCCGTATTGAGTTCGATCATCTCGGGTTCACCGACTTCGAAGGCGGCCGGCGCGACATCGGGACCGGTGGAAACAGGCCCCTGAACGAGATTCTGATACCCCTCTCCATTGGCGGTATCCCAGTCGTCACGTGCCACGGCGAAATTGAGACCACCACGAGCCTTGGCGTATCGATCTCGCTTGTCGAGAACCCCATCCTTCCAACCGAGCGCCGTGTCGACACCATCGACCTGCCCATCGCTGTTGCGATCCGGCAATGCGCCATCGACAAGCGGGCCAAGCTGCGGATCGATCTCGAACTCCAGTGAGCCGGGATGCCCTGTCGAGGCGGCCAGCGTCTCGTCGTAGATCACGAGACCATCCCCGTTGGAATCGAAGATCCCGAGAAAGAGATCGAAATCGTCCACGTATTCATCGCCATCGCGATCCTGAAAGTAACCCTGGAGCGCGACACCATCGGATTCCGTTGGATGGGCCGGACGAAGTCGATTGTCTCCGTCGACATCGTGAAGCGCCACCGCCGAATAGAACGCGTCGAGCTGTTCATCCAGTACCGCATCGAGATCGTAGTAGTCGCTTCGGAGGACAAGCGGATCCCCGTTGCCGGGTTCGAGTTCCCCCTGCACTGTTCCGTACAGCGATCCGATCGGACCGTCCACGAGCACATTCTTGCCGATCATGATCCTGTTCGGGGCCAGAACCGCGAATTCGATCTTCTTGTCTATGAGGAAGTCCAACTGGAGATTTCGCCTGATGCCCTGATCATGCCCCTGACTGGTGACTCGTACCTGCGAACCATCGGCAAGCAGTTCGTATCTGAGCCTGAACCAGGGATCGGCCTCGCCGGTACCCAGTCGAATCGGAGGGGTCGTGATGATCCCATTCTCGGAATCGAGCATCAGCGAATGGACCACCCCCTCATCGTCGATCGGTTCGTAGTCGTCCAGGTAGCGATGCGCATCATGAATGGCATGGACGAGGCCGGGACCGGAGGGATTCGAAACAACGTATCCATCCGGATCGTTGACCTCGATGCTTCCGTCACCACCAACCCATGTGCCTAGCCAGAGACGTTCCCCGAAACCCGAGTCGATCACCCCCTGATCGACGATGAAACGACGGCTCTCCAGCCTGAGTCGTCTCGCGGCGAACGCAAGCCCGCTCTCCGCGGCACTCAGCGCCCTCGAGATGCGAAGCGAGGAGTACGCCGTCTGGACATTCCCCTGCGCCAGAATCGCCATGACCGCCGCCAGTGACGAGAAGAGCATGAGGAACATCATCGCCAATACCGAGGCGACACCACGACGTCCACCGTTCGAACGGTTCACAGCGTTCGGCCGAAGATGTCGTTGACTGTCGTCTGACATGGGGATCGACTCCGAAACCATCACATTCATCATCGAATCCAAGTTCGACTTGGATGGAGGACAACACGGACTATCTGGCATAAGAGGACTTCTCAATTCGGCGCAATCCATCTGACCCGCGTCATCTCCCGAATTCCTTCGAACCGAGGATCGTCCCAGCGGACCACGACCTCGACCAGCATCAGCTCGGAATCCCCTTCCGGGACCTCCGCGTTGACATCGCCCGGATCGACATTCCAGACCCTGATCTCCTGTGACCATCTTTCAAGACCCTCGATCGTTTCACGAAGGCTGTTCACCGGACCTGTGCCGTCGGCACCTGAGAAGATCACACCACCGCCATCGCCGTCGAAGTCATCCAGATCGTCGAAGTCCTCTAGTCCGTTTTCATTGAGTTCGGCTCCCCATGTGGCGGCACCAGCGACCGGATCATGACGAGGAAGCGTCAGGGTCATTTCACGGATCTCGTTGCCAAGTCTGGAAGCGAGTCCGACCTGCTGGGCCCAGTCGTTCTGGTAATGCCAGGCCTGCTGTCCGGCCATCATCGCCAGTACACCGACACCGACGATCACGATCGCCAACGCCGTCTCAATCAGGGTGAAACCTCCGTGGACGCGACGCCCAAGCGGTCTCGATACTGTGGTGTGCGATGACAGTCGATGCATGAGGATGCTCCCTTGAATTCAGCCTGAGACGATGGCGCTCATCTTGAAGATCGGAAGGATGATCGCCATCGCGATGAAGCCGACGATCGAGCCCATGAGCACGATCAGAATCGGCTCGATCATGCTCGTCATCGTCTTGATGGCATCCCGAAGTGCCGATGCGTAGAAACCCGCGATCTCCTCGAGCACCTCGCCCAGTTTTCCCGAATCCTCGCCAGCAGCCATCATCTGGACCACGGACCGCGGCAGCAGACTCGTCCCCGAAAGCGCGACATTGATCTTCTGGCCCTGGCGAACGGCCAGATGCACCTTGCGCCAGAGTCCCCGGTAGAGAACATTTCCTGTGATGTCGCCTGTCACAGTCATCGCGTCGAGGACCGGAACACCCGCGTTGAGCAGCTCTCCCATCGTCTGCAGCGAACGGCTCACGTAGAGTGCCCGGAACATCGGCTTGAAAAGTGGGACCTTGAGTCTCATGCCATCGAACCAGAATCGGCCGACCTCGGTCCGTATGAAGAATATGAACGCGATGATCCCCATGAGCGGGACCAGTACCAGCAGCCACCAGTTGGCGACCATCCAGTTTGAGGTCGCCATCAGGAACTTCGTCGGCCATGGAAGTGCCGCTTCCTTGCCCTCGAACACGGTCGCGAAACGCGGCAGCACGAATGTCATCAGAAAGATCGTGACCGAAGTCGCGATGGTGGCGATCACGCCCGGATATATGCTGGCCCCGATGACCATCTTCCGAGTCTCGAGCTGATGCTTCATGAATGTCGCGATTCGATCGAGCATGTGGGCGAACGAACCGGACATCTCTGATGCCTTCACCATGTTCACGTACAACGCGTCGAATAGACGCGGATACTTCGCGATCGCCTCGGAGAACTGCTTTCCGGATTCGACGTCCTGACGGATCGCCTGCAGAATCTTCTTGAACTTAGCGTTCGCAGTCTGTTCCGCGATACCTTCGAGCGCCTGTCGAATGCTGATGCCTGCGCGAATCATCACGGCAAGTTGGGAAGTGAAGTCGAGAACCTCCTTCGCCGTGGGTCCAGAACTCCAATTCAGGCCATTGACGATCTTCTTGACCAGATCACCCGAACCGGTCCCCTGAAGCGGAACAAGCTTGAGCACATGCTGCCCCTGACTCCTCAACATCGTGGCGGCGGCAGCTGCACTGTCCGCATTCAGCACGCCCGCCTGGAGCCTGCCGGTGTTGAGTCGGGCTTGATATCGGTATTGAGGCATCGTGAATTCGTTTCAACGGCCGCCATCAGGCAGCGAGGCTTCGCTCCATCTGCTCTGGATAGGCCGACTGGGCCACGGCATCCTGTCGACTGATGAAACCGTTGAAGTAGAGTTCCGCAATCGAGGAATCGAGGCTGACCATGCCCGCACGGCGGCTGGTCTCAATCACATTGGGTATTTCAAATGTCCGGTTCTCCCGGATGATGTTCCGGACGGCAGGAGTGCACAGGAGAACTTCGACGGCCGGAACCATTCCGGGGCGATCGACTCTACTGAAGAGGGTCTGGGACACCACGGCCTGCAACGTGTTCCCGAGCATGGATCGAACCTGATTCTGCTGGCCGGCCGGATACATGTCGATGATCCGTTCGACGGTCTGGCCGGCATTGCAGGTGTGCAGAGTCGAGAGAACAAGGTGGCCCGTCTCGGCCGCGGACATCGCCAGAGCAGTCGTATCCAGGTCACGCATCTCGCCCACCAGGATGATGTCGGGGTCCTGTCGCAAGGCGTGCTTGAGCCCCGATGCGAAACTGGGCATGTGGACACCCAGCTCCCTTTGTTCGATCACACACTCCTCCGATTTCAACTCATATTCGATCGGATCCTCGAGGGTCATGATGTGCTTGCGATATCGAGCATTCATGGCCTGAATCATCGCGGCCAGGGTGGTCGACTTGCCCGAACCCGTGTCGCCGGTCACCAGCACGAGCCCCCTGGGAAGCCAGGTCAGCTTCTGTATGACCTCAGGCAGGTTCAGATCCGTGAGATCCGGCACCTGTGTCCTGATGACACGCATGGCCAGTGCAGGACCACCTCGCTGCGCGTGAGCATTGATTCGATAGCGCCCCAGGCCTTCGACCGCATGGGAGAAATCAAGATCCAAATTCTCTTCGAACGTCTCCTTCTGGCGGTCATTGATCATCTCGTCCAGAAAACGTCTGGTCTGCTGGGCCGAGAGCGAGCCTTCGACCAGTGGTTCCATGACCGTATTAACCCGAACCATCGGGGGGTGATCAGGTACCAGGTGCACGTCACTGGCACCACGATCATCTGCCATTCGAAGAATGTCGTTGAGCTGCATCAGAAAAATCCAGACGATGGGTGGAGATGAACAAGAGGACGTCAGGTGCCCCTATCGGCGGCACAACGACAACTCATCAGCACGTCCGATCCATTCGAAAGAGCTCTGACAGAAGATTGAATGACTGGGTGGCCTCTCAGGAGCCTGCGGATTCATCCGGGAGAGACGATTGGACCGAAGAGTCCGATGGTGCGGGTGGCCCGGGTTCCGGCAGCACGACGACCGTCTTCAGATCGCCAGATGCTGCAAAGCCTGTTGAAGGCTTGTATCCAAGATCAAGCAACGTCTCCGCGAACACGCCCTCGTCGACGTAGACAAGAGTGCCTGACAACGACCAGCGTGCGGAATCGGGGACTGTTCCATCGGTCCAGCCGACACGCTGGTATGGAATGACGGCCGGTAGGGACAACGGACGTTTCTGACCACCAGCGTCGAGTGTCATCTCGGCAGCGTGTCGGCCCGAGTAGACCCCTCTGCCGGCAACGGACAGGTTGTAGGTGAATTCCAACGGCTCGATCGGCTTGTCATTGGGATTCGTCAGGACAAGGTTGTAATGGAGTGCCATGGCGTTCTCGTTGCGTTCGACGATCTCGACGCTGTCCACCGCGATCACCGGGGGACGGGTCAGGCAGCCCCCCAGAAGGAAGCACATCGATAGAAGCAACATGGCTCTCATGGGCACACTGTATCAGGCTCGGAACAGGAGCCTCATGGCCGTCGTATGATCCAATGCGGGAATAGCCCGGAAATCGACCATGAAACCGACTCTTCGAATCCTGAGTTCACTTCTGCTGGCCACTCTGATGTCAGCCGGAAGCCTCGCGCAGGCACCCCCGCCCAATCCCGTCTTCGTGAACGACTCGGCCGAAGCCGCCAGGATGCTTCGGCAGGCCCGGGGCGATGCCGTGAAGAATCCCTCCGAATCCATCCGACTCATCCAGAAGATCCTCGACGAGCATGACGACACACTCCATCCGGACGAGGCCCAGATCGGGCGTTTCACCTCGGTTCGCCAGGACGCCATCGAACTTCTGTCATCCAATCCGGAGCTCTGGAAGCGATACGAGTCAGTCGAGTCGAAACGGGCGAATCGACTTCTCGAAGAGGGGCGGCTGCGTCGTCTGGTCAACACTCGGTCGATGACGACCGCAGGACTCGAAGCGTTGCTCATGCTGGCCCAGCAGAATCTCGAGATGGGCAGGTTGGCCACGGCCACCAGTTATCTGGACGAAGCACTCATGCACCCGCAGATCACCGATCGTGATCGCTGGTCCGCGACGATGATGGCCGCCATGGCCGCTCATGCCAGTTCTGATGTGCAGAGACATGAAACACACATGCGTGAACTTGAGGACGCCGGTGAAGACGCGAGACTCTGGCTCGATGCGATGCGGCGATTCACTCGATCGACCCCGCCGGAGAGACGACGGGGCCGCAACAGCATTGATGATGCCATCGAACCGATCGGCGAGACGACTTGGCCCGCGCTCTGGAGCAACGATTTCCAGCGTGTCCCGGCCAAGATACGCGCACGGAACGAATTCGATTCCGACAGGATCGCCATGGACCTGTCCGAAGGCCGATTGACCGCCGTCGTTCCTTCGATCGTTGGTGATCGGATCGTCTTCAACGAAGGTGGCGAAGTCGTCGAGATCGATCTGCTGACGGGGCGCGAGATCTGGCGGACATCCATTCTCGAACAGGCCGCCAGAGCCGATCGGATCGATGACCCGATCGGACCGACTGCCGTGGCCGTCGATGAGAACGATGTCGTTGCATGGACTGGATACAGCAGGGAAGGCGGCGTATCGGAGACAGACGACGTCGTCTGCCTCGATCTGAAGACGGGCGGAGAACGCTGGCGATTCAACCTTTCGGAAACGCCCGGGATAGACGACGCGGCCGATCTCTATCCGGCGGGCCCACCCGTGATCCACGAAGACCGTGTGCTTGTGCTGATTCGACGCGAACGACGACAGAAACTCAAGAGTGTCTATCTGCTTGCCTTGGACAGACTGGATGGGACCCCCGTATTCACTAGCTACATTGCCTCGACAAGCAGCCAATCGGATGGACTACGGCCGCTCACCATGCCGGTTGTCGATGGTGGCGACATCCTGGTGTCCACATCGATCGGCGCCGTGGCCTGCGTCGACATCGCCAGCGGAAGAATCAAATGGCTTCAGAGGATGGCGACCCCCGTGAGCAGCACACTCGCAACCAGTCGTGTTCGGCCCTATCAGCTGCATCGACCACTTGTATTCGAGGATCAGGTGATCTCGCTCACTCCCGACTACCGAGGACTTGTCCGTCTGGACCGGGAATCCGGCAGGATACTGGAACGTATGTCTCTTGAGGATCAATCGGGCCGCAGTCGACCGGCCTATCTGCTGACGGACAAGAAACGGGTGTACGTCATCGGCAGCTCCATTGTCGCATTCGACCCGCGGGATCTCTCCAGAGTTCTCTGGACGAAGTGGCCAAGGCCAGGAGCACGCAGCACACCTCTGTCAGGAAGAGTGCATGTGGCTGGAAATCAACTGCTGGTCCCCACCGGTGAACAGCTCCAGATCCTGGATGGCCCGACCGGAAGACTGCTGGATTCGCTTGATCTGGAAGGATCATCCATTCCACTGATCAGCGATGGACATCTTCTGGCGACGAGTCCGAACGGCATGGCGCTCCACGCCGACATCGCCGTCATGTCCGATGCCTTGTCGAAACGTCTGGCCGAACGTCCCGGAGAACTCGAGAGCATTCTCGGTACCGCACGACTGGCCGCCAGATCGGGCGATACGGATGCACTGCTTGACCAGTCCTCGCTTCTGGCCGAATCGATCAATCGGATGGATCGGAATGGTCGTACAGACGAGATTCGCAAACTGGTCTTCGAGGAGATCCGCGATCAGATTCGATCTGGTTCATTTGATCCGGTCCATGTCGAAAGAATCCAGCCGCTGCTGACCTCGCTGACGTCGGGAACCACTCTGGATGCCTCGGCACGAATCGCACTGGGCGAGTGGCAGATGGACTTCGACATGCCCTCGGCCATCGTGCAATGGCAGATGCTGTCGTCCGATCCGACACTTTCAGCCCAGCTCCATGAGGCGGACGGCATCCTCGCCCCGGCCGGTGAATGGTCGAGAAACAGAATGACGAAGATTGCCGAGTCGAACCCCGAACTGGTCGAACCGATGCCAGAACGAGCATTGAATGGTTCAAATCCATGGGGACAGCGGCTGGCCGATCTGGCGTCCAACCTCAGGAACAGAGGTGGCTCGGACCGTGTGGCGACACAGACGCTCCAGATACTCAAGGAGGCTGAAAACACCTCGAGAACGGAGGCTGGTCTTGAGATTCTCGATCTCTGGTCCTCTTTCCACCAGCCCGCGGACAACTTCCCGGATGGAAGAACAGCATCTGAATGGAGAACACGTCTGCTCGCTGCCGGTCTCCCCGAAATTCCCAGAGGTGTCGAGATCGGCGGCCGCTCCCTGCGATGGCCCGGTGTTCTTGTACCGGCAATAAACAAATCCGCCCAGCAGCGGCTGTCCAGAGACGGATTCCTTCGTTCATTCGATGACACACTGTCATGGCATGCCGGCCCCGACCTCGATCCTCGCTGGACGGTTGAGCTTCCCGGAAATGAAGTCTCAATCTCATGGCAGGATGACGAGCGGATCGTGGTGCAGCTCGCCAAGCTGGGGCGACCAAGGCGACTGGTCTGCCTATCGCTGGCCGATGGACGCAGGGAATGGGACTTGATCCTTCCTGACGACGCCTTCCCGGAACAGATGCCAAACGCCCTTGAGAAGAGTCGATCTCCACTGAATACCGCCAGTTGGGTCGCCGTTGAACCAGTCGATGATCGAATGATCCTGATCCATCAGGATGGACGGACCACCGCCTTCGATATCGATGGAACCACGGAGCCCGTCTGGTCGGCGACTCTGCCCGATCATTTCATTCAGGATCACGCCCCGTGGCAGAACGGTGTCGCCGTGATCGGCTACCGATCCATAGATGCGAGCGATCCCTGGCTCAATAGAGGCCCACAGCAAGGTGACATGATCCTGGGATGGTTCGATGCGGGCACGGGGGATGTCCAATGGATAGATCTTCCAATGCAGATAGGTGCCGCAAGCTGGCTGGAATCGAACGAGATCGGGGATCTGATCGTCGGCGGCACGAATGGGGCCGCCTTGTACCGGAACCCCGGAAAGGGGCCAAGCTGGATTTCACAGGATCGGTCACTTCAAACGAGCCGCCTGCTGGACGGCATCGATCTGACCGCCAGAATTCTTCAGACCACCGATTTGCAGTACGACCGGGAGGCGTTCTCGCTCGAGACCGGCCGCAAACTCGAACTCGATCCCCTGCCGGATCGCCCCTTCCGAACCGGAATGCCCAAAATTCACGGTTATGGGGACAGCCAGAGCCTTCTCTTCGACAAGATGATCCTGATGCTGGACTCCAGCGGACAGGTGATGGGCTCCAGTGCGGGCAGCCGGGCCATGAACCACCGATTCGATGAAGCCATCCCATTTCTGGACGGGCTCGCCGTTCTGGATCAGATAGATCCTCGGCTCCACTCCGCAGCTGGACGCTCGTCCGCGCGCCACTTCTACCAGATCCAGATCATTTCTCCGGATGGAAAAGGCGTGGAGATTCTTGACCTCTTCCCGCTCGATAGTAGAATTCGCGCCGGGCGTGCCATGCATGGCACCATGCTTCTGACGACTGAGGATGAGGTCATCGCCATCACGCTCCCACCCGCCATTGACGCCCCGTGAGATCCCAGACGAGCACAGACATGAACGACGCAATCAACAGCAATGAACTAGATGGATTCCAGCCAATCGAAGAAGACGATCAGATGGAATACGGCTTTCTCGACGAAGCCATGGACGACGAGGACGAGGACGACGTCAGCGATGATGATCGCGAGGACGAGGATGTCGAGGTCGTGGACGATGATCCCGATGGACTCGATGCGGACTGATTGAATTTCATGCAACCATAGATGGCCGTGCCGGTTCAGCCCTGACTGGCGCCGATCCACTTGTCGTCCGTCCTGCACGCTTCACGAGCACGACCATGGGTCCCCTTCGCCGAATCTTCCAGTGAATCACAGATCGACATTATTGCGGGGAAATCGGCGAACTCGGATCGAACGACTTCGATCGCACTGGACATGTTTCCGTTGTCCCGGAAGAGGCGACGATAGACCTCCTTCATCGAGTCGATCTGATCGCTTGAATAGCCCAGTCTCGACATCGCGACCACATTCACCGCTCGCACCTCTGCTGGATGGCCTTCGACGATCATGAACGGTGGCACGTCGCGGGAAACTCTCGCCAATCCACCGATGAATGCGGACTGTCCGAGTGTCACGTAATGGTGCACGCCGGCTCCGCCGCCGATTCCGACGCGGTCCTCGATCATGACGTGACCGGCCAACATGACCTGATTCGCGATGACGGTCTCGTGGCCGATGATGCAGTCATGGGCGATATGGCATCCGACCATGATGAGATTGCCGTCGCCGAGCTTGGTGACACCGCCACCGTTGCCGGTCCCACGATGGATGGTTACGTGCTCGCGAATCTCGTTGCCATCGCCGATGAGGCATTCCGTCCGTTCGCCGTCGTACTTCTTGTCCTGAGGATCCGCGCCGAGCACTGCATACGGATAGACGACGTTGTTGCTGCCGATTCGAGTGAGGCATTGAACCGTAACGTGGTTCAGCAGTCGTGTTCCGGGGCCGATCTCGACATCCGGACCAATGACGCAATACGGACCGATGGTCGCCTCGGCGCTGATTCTGGCGGCCGGATCGATGATTGCTGTTTCGTGAATGTTGGCCATGCTTGCTCTCACGCTCATTCGCTTCTGACACGAATGAAAAAACTTAGTGCTTCTCCGAATCCACCATCATGAACCTGATGTTAGCCTCTGCCGCCACTTGGCTCCCCACAAATGCCTTGCAATGAATCGATGCCGTCCTTGAACTGGCTCGGACGGTTTCCGCCTCGAGTATCAGCTGATCCCCAGGCGTCACTGGATGACGCAACTTCACCTTGTCGAGGCTCAGGAGAACGGCGATCTTCCCGGCATGTTCGAGCTTCTGACTCAGAAGGAGTCCTCCCAGCTGGGCCATAGCCTCGACGATCAGCACACCCGGCATCAACGGCGTGCTTGGATAGTGACCACCGAAGAAAGGTTCGTTGATCGTGACGTTCTTGACCCCGATGGCTCTACGATTTCCTTCGACCTCGATGACTCGATCAACAAGCAGCATCGGATATCGATGGGGCATGATCTGCTGGATGGCCCGGATGTCCATGACACGACCATCACGAAGCATCTCCTGTCGCCGACGAGACTCGGACTGTTCGCGAATTCGCTCGCACATCTTCCGATTGAGGGAGTGTCCGGATCGCGAAGCCACGAAACGGCCATGCACCGGACCGCCGAGGAGATACAGATCCCCAATTAGATCCAGAATCTTGTGGCGAGCCGGTTCGTTGTCGAAGCGATAGCTGTTCTCGATCGGACCATCTTCACCGATGACCAGGACATCCTTGGGAGTGAGATGTCGGCAAAGCCCCTTCTCCCACAAGCTCTGCGCCTCCTCCTTCAGGCTGTATGTCCTTGCGGTCGACAATTCGCTTAGATACTGGTCCGTATCAAGCACGAATCCCTGGGACTGCCGAATGATCCGACTTTCCGCATTGCCATAATCCAGTTCGTAGATCACGCGGAAATCGTCATGACGACTTGGAAAGGCGGCCAACATGGATCCACCCTCGTCAAGGATGATCGGTTCGGTGACTCGGTAGACCAGTCGGGAGCCATCCTGCTGCTGAACGCCCACCTTGTGGATGGCGTCAACGAAGGGTGCGGCACTTCCATCCCCAAGCGGGACTTCGGGACCATTGAGGCGAACCAGCGCATTGTCGATGCCGAGACCCGCCAAGGCCGAAAGGAAATGCTCGACGGTCTCGATGGTGCTGGAGCCGTTCTTGAGCGTGGTCCGCCTTTCTCGATCGACGGCGTGATCAATCAATGCCGGAATCCGGATCGGTGGATCCAGATCCACCCGTTCGAACACGATTCCGTGATCAACCGGGGCCGGCTCTATGACCAGTTCAGCCTCCTGCCCATGCAGCAACCCACGGCCGGTGACAGAGGTCGGCTTGGCCACCGTGTGCTGGTAGGGAGCCGGGGATACCCCGACTTGCTGATTATCTTCTGCCTCTTGGATCATTGGCACTCCGACGTCGAGCGGCGGCCAACACGGGTCGGGTAGGAAGGGGACGTCAGCCCTTCAAACGCCCCTGACGGGCCAGATATTCAGGCAGTTTACGAAGGGCCGCAACCTGACGCAAAGTTTCCTTGGCAGGTTGAGCAGGAATGCCCGCTACGACCTCTCCAGCGGCGACATTCTTTATGACGCCCGCCTTGGCACCGATTCTGGCCCCATCACCGACCTTGAGGTGTTCGACAATCCCGGCATGGGCACCAATCTGGACACCATCCCCGATCTGGGCCGATCCCGCGATGCCCGCCTGGGCGGCGATCACCGTCGAACGACCGATGCTCACGTTGTGGGCGACCTGAACGAGATTGTCGAGCTTGGTGTTGTCCCCGATCGTCGTGGCACCGAACTTGCCTCGGTCGATGCAGCTCCCCGCCCCGATCTCCACGTCATCACCGATGTGTACCGTTCCCAGATGCGGAACCTTCAACAATCCACCACCTTCGGGATCCGGTCGATACCCGAATCCATCGGCGCCAACCACGACAGATGGATGAACACGGCAACCCCGACCGAGGCAGCACGTGTGCTCGATGACCACATTGGCGTGAAGCGTGGTGCCGTCGCCGATGACCACATCGGAGCCTATTCGTACACCGGCATCGAGCATGACGGCATTTCCGATGACGGAACGGGCCCCGATGGTCACATGGGGACCGACATGGGCACCTGAGTCGACCTGCGCCGACTCGTGGATGATCGCCGTCGGATGGATCCCCGGTTCCATGGGATGTTCAGCCGCCTTCGAGAAGGATTCCAGAACATGCAGCATCGCGATCTCGGCATCTTCGACGAGAATCACCGCACGAGCGGATGGATCGTGTCCCGAAACATCGATGCCTCGAGTCACCAACGCCGCGCCGGCCGCGGCATCCTGCCAGCTCCGCGACCACTTGTCGGCATGGATGAAGGTCAGTTCGTCCGAACCCGCATCATTCAGGGAGTTGAGACCGTTGATGACCAGATTGCCACAACCATCGAACGGCTCGCCCAGAAAGGCGGCGATGTCGGCAACAGTCGATCCGATCTGAATGGGTCCACCGGAGGGTTCCGGCATGGCTCAGGAGCCTCCGGCTCGGAAGGCCGCATTCATTCTGGTGATCAAGGCTTCCGTCACATCGAGCTGCTCTCGAGCGAAGAGCACTCGACGGCTTGAGATCTGGGCGAGGATGTCCTTGGCGTCCTCTGGAATCGGGACAACAGAGTCGTCGACGAGAATCAGATCCAGACCCTGTTCGTTCGCCATGTCCATGGCGGACGTCTTGATCTTGTCGTAGATCGCCTTGATCTGGGTGTCGTTGAATTCCATCCGGCGACCCTGATGAAGCGCGACGTATGCCTGAAACTCGAGTGCCGCCATCTCGTACTTGCGTTCTGCTTCCTTGTACTTGTCGGAACCGACGGGGTAGTCCTCGGTATCCGCAAGCATCTCCTCCACTTCCTCGCGTCGTCGAACGGCCTCTTCTTCGAGTTCCGAACCCATCTCGAGCAACTGGGCCTCCACCGAGACCCATTCTTCGAGGCCGTTGAAGGTCTTCTCGAGGTTGACCACGGCGACAGCGGACTTCGGTGCCGGCGATGCCTGATTGGCATCGGTCCGATCATTGAAAAGGAGCGAGATGGCCAGCGCAGTGGCCAGAACGGTAATGGTGATGTTGCCGAGTGTATTCATCTGTTTCATGTTTGCTTCCAGTTGCGGAGGTGCGTGTACTGATGCGATGGACGGCGATCAGCGTGTTCCCTGATCCGCTGCATAGGCGTTGTTCATTCGAATGATCAGCTGTTCGGTAATGTCGATGCTGGGCGATGCGTAGAGCACGCGACGCGTGCTGATCTGCTGCCGGACCTGTGTTTCCCGTGGCATCTGGGCGTCCTTGACGGTCCGGACGGCCTGACCGGCATCACTGATGAGCACGATGCTGATCCCCTCGACTTCGGCGAGTTCTGCGACCGCATCGGAGATCTTCTTGAAGAGATCCTGCAGCAGCAGGGACTTCTCGATGTCCACCTGCTGCTTGATGTATTCACGCCAGGCCGCGGCCCGAACGAGCGTCATATCCAGTTCCTGTCGAAGCGTCTCCATCCTGACTGGATCGACGGTGTCCTCCATCTCTGTCTGGAGTTCCTCGATCTTGGCCAGACGATCAGTGTTCTCCGTCTCGATCCTCTGGGCAAGCGCCATCAATCCGGCCTGGGCATCCACCCGTTCCGTCAATCCTTCTCGAACACGGTTGATGTCGATGATGGCCATGGATGATGGCGGCGCCATGTTTCTGGCTGCACCGACGTTCATGGTCAGGCCCAACACGGCTGCTACGGCCCCAAGGCATACTGAAAAAGTGATTCTGTCACGATTGAACATGTGATGGCCTCTCCCTATCCCGTTGTCAGGTATGGAATCAGAACGGCAATTCAGCAGAGAAGCTGAAAAGCTGAGTGTCATCATACTCCGCCTTCATCATCGGGAAGGCAAAGTCGAAGGCCAATGGGGTCGGCCCCAGCTGGGGCAGATACAGGCGGACACCCACCCCTACCGCGAGCCGGTAGTCGCTGAACCCGACCGTATCGGTCACGGTGCCCGAATCGCAGAAGACCACCCCATCGATCACGGTGCTCACAAGCGGGAACTGGTACTGCGAGCCGAGAAACACAAGCCAGTTGCCACCGATTGGAATGTCGTTTGGTCCCCCCGGCACGCTCGGGGTCCCCTTTGGACTGACCGTTCTGAATTCGAATCCACGCAGGGTTCGACCACCCAGATAGAACCGTTCATAGGTTGGCGCGTTGCCACCGAAGATGTAGCCCGCGGAGGCATCCAGACGAAGCGTCGATGTGCGACCGAGGAAATCCCTGTCCAGCGCGAAGTATCCGGTGTAATCCACCCGGGTCCGATTGAATGTCAGATCACCCGCGTAGAGTCCGAAGTTGTCGAAGTTCAGATCGATTCGACTGCCTGAGGTCGGACGAACCATCCGATCGATCGTGGTCCTCACGAGCGAGAAGCCCGTGTCGACCGCGTCATCAGGCCCTTCATCCTCGTAGATCTCGAGCGGTGCCCCGAACACGATGTCCTCGAGGCGGATGTTGGCCACGTTTAGCCTGCCCTCGATCACCCAGACATCCCCAAGCCGACGACTCAACTGCGCGCCGGCATAGAGACGCTGCTCCGTGTAGTCGCGGAAGATTCGACGATAGTACCCGGCCGTTCCACCGAGGGTGTAGGCCGTATCGAAGATGTTCGGATTCGACAAGGAGACGTCGTACGCGAAGATCTCGTTACCTGGCTGGAAGGTGACGTTGAACTTCTGTCCCGCACCGCGGAATGCCCGACCGCGAACCAGCTCGGTGAAGGTCTCCGGGATATCGAAGATGTCGAAGTTGTCCTGATTCAGCGAGATGCTGCCCAGAACACCGGAGTCGGAACCGAAACCGACACCAAAGTTAAGCGATCCCGTGTTCTTCTCTTTGACCTCGACGAGCACATCTCGATGGCCCGGGTTGTCCTCCGATTCCTGCTGAACAGTCACACGGACATCGTTGAACAGACCTGTCTGCTCGATCCGCTCCTTGGCACCCTCGATCTCGTTGCCATCGAATCGTCGGCCGGGCTCAAGATAGATCGGACGACGGATGATCCGGTCCCGGGTCAGGCTATTGCCATGGATGTTCACCATGCCGACCTTCGCGATCTCACCCTCACGCACCTCGATACGGACGTCCACGACCGCGGATCCCGCCTCTCGACGGACCGGGAAGAGCTGGACCTGCGTATCCAGATAGCCCATCGCGCCGTAGCTGTTTCGAATGATTTCAGTCGATTTCTGCACCCGATCGGCGCGATACACATCACCCTTCTTGAGCGTGATGAGCGCAGCCAGCTGGTCGGCGGCGAACACCTCGAGCTCACTTCCATTGAAGGCGCTCGAGCGGATGTCGCCGACACGGAATCGCTCGCCTTCCTCGATCAGATAGAGAACCTTGGCTTCCTTCTGATCCGGCGAGATCTCGATCGTCCGATCGACCCTGACATCGAGGTAACCACGATCCTTGTAGTAGTTGTCGAGCGACTTCACATCCGCGGCCAGCATCTCGTTGTCGAGCTCGCCGCGGATGAGGAACGGAAACCAGGTACGAGTGCTGATCTCGGCCTGAAGAACCTTGGTCGGGAAGTGCGTGTTCCCAACGAACTCGATGTGTCGGACCCGGACACGCGGACCCTCGATGATCTCGTATATCAGGACATCGTTCTCATCCAGCTGCTGTTGATCGATCCCGACGGTCGTGAGGTAGTAACCCTTCTTGCGATACGCTTCGCGCATCGTCCGCAGTCCTCGCTCGATCAGAAAGTCGTCACGTGCCGAACCCCTTCGCAAGCCGGTGGGACCGAGCAATGCGGAGTCGCTGATGACACGGTTGCCCACGACCTGAACCTGAGCAAGGAGCGTCTGCTCCTTGAAGTAGTACGTCAGCGCAACCGTTCCATCATCCAGAAGCGTGGCCTCGACATCGATGCTCGAGAAGTCCCCCAGACGAGTGAGCCTCGATATGTCGCCACGTGAAGTTGACGGTTCGTAGGGTGAGCCGACCCTTGATCGGATGTTGTTGAGTACCTTCTGCTCCGGAACACGGTCCAGACCGGAGAAGGTGATCTTCGACACAGGCCTGTCCAGGAGCTGTTCCTGTTGAGCCATCACGGCGGTGGTACCAAACTGTACGACCCCCAGGAGCAGGACCAGCAGTGGCGCCACCCCACGAATTGCGTTGTAAAGCGAGCGTCGCATGAATCGACCGGAGGATATCCGCCCCCGGGGCTGACCGCTACGAGGAGGCCCCGGTTGTCTGGTAGTCTGCTCGCCTCAGGAGGGTTCAATTCGCCCCCTGGAACAGGAGATCCCCCGGAAATGCTTCTTTCGGAACTGGCCCAGCAGGTTGATGCCGTACTTGATGGCGATGGAGTAATCGAGATATCAGCCTGTGCTGGTATTCGAGAAGCTGGTCCTCATGAGGTCACTTTCCTGGCCAATGCCAAGTACCAATCTCATCTTTCGGCCACCAAGGCAGCCGCGGTATTCATCAGGGAGTCCGATCCCTGCCCGGAAGGCGTGAACAGGCTGATCTGCGACGACCCCTACTTCGCCTTCCGCAACGCCACTGTGATTCTGCATGGGCATCGTGTCCATCCCGAGGTCATGGAGGATGAGGGCCGAGGCATATCGAGCAGGGCCGTGATCCACCCGGAAGCCTCGATCGGAAACGACAATCGGATTCATCCGAATGTGACGATCGAAAAAGGCGCTCGGATCGGCGATCGATGCCACCTGTATCCGGGCGTGTACATCGGCCCCGATGTGGAAATCGGGGATGACTGCATTCTCTATGCCAATGTCGCCGTCTACGATGGATGCAAGCTCGGCAACCGGGTGACGGTTCACGCCTGTTCGGCGATCGGCAATGATGGTTTCGGATACGCCACCCACGCCGGTGCCCATCACAAGATTCCACAGACTGGGATCACCATTCTCGAGGACGACGTCGAGATCGGATCCAACTGCGCCATCGAACGGGCGACTCTGGGCGCCACCGTGGTCGGCGAAGGAACGAAGTTCGCCGATCTGATATCCATCGGACACGGCACCACCATCGGCAAGCATTGCCTGCTGGTCTCACTCGTCGGCATCGCGGGCTCCGTCGAGGTGGGCGACTACGTGGCGTTGGGCGGTCAGACCGGCGTGGCCGGCCATCTGCGGATCGGAAACCAGGTCCAGGCACTGGCCAAGACCGGCATCACGGGTGATGTCCCCGACGGGTCCATCGTCGGCGGCGCGCCGGCCGTGGATGCGGACACGGCCAAGAGGAACGCGTTGGCCGCCATGAGCCTGGGCGCACTTGTTCGAAGAGTCCGTTCACTGGAACGGACCATCGACAAGATGAATCAACGAGAAGAATAGAACGGCAGGTTCGTCACTTCGCCTTCCAGAACCTGCTTGCCGAAGTCGATCTGGAGCGGCTTTCCGGCCTCTGCATGCTCGATGTCCACACGAATGATGGCGATGGGCTTGTCCAGTGTCGGGCTCAGGCATCCGCTGGTCACCACACCCACGGTCTGCTCACCCGACTTCACAGGCATGCCCTGCCTGGGCGCCCGCCGTCCTTCGAGGATCAGTCCGGTCGTCGTTCGTTTCAGCCCGGCCGCATGGATGCGCTGAAGCGCCTCCTGTCCTATGAATTTCTCGACCTCGGGATCATCCATTCCCTTGTCCAGAGTGATGGCGAAGTGGAGATTGGCCGTGAGTGGATCCGTGTCCTCGTCGATCTCGTGTCCATACAGGGCCATGCCCGCTTCGAGCCGCAGACTGTCTCTGGAACCAAGTCCACATGGCTTGATCGTGTCGGGCGAATCCATGTTCTTGAGCATCATCTCGACGGCCTTGTTGGCGAACATCGATGGAAGGATCACCTCGACGCCGTCCTCGCCGGTATAGCCCGTTCGTGAGATGATGAACTTTGCCATCAGAAGATTCTTCGTCGTGCTTCGGTATCGCTTCAGATTGGGAATCTCACTGGAGAAGGCCGAGAGCATCTCCATGACACGAGGCCCCTGAATCGCGATCATGGCCGTCTTGGTGGTCTGATCGACCTGCTTGAAGACGAAGTCGCCCTTTTCCCTGGCGAAATGCTGCAGCAGCTTCTCGCGATTCGCCGCATTGCAGACCATGAGGTACTCGTGCTCGTCCAGTCGTGTCACCAACGCATCATCCAGACAACCACCACGCTCGTTGCAGATGATGGTGTACCGAGCCTGTCCGATCGCCGTACCGTGGATCTTCCTCGTGCAGATGCGATCCAGGAAACGACAGGCATCGCGACCACTGAAACGTATCCGTCCCATGTGGGAAACATCGAAGAGTCCACCGCTGTTTCGCACCTGCTTGTGCTCCTCGATGATTGAGGAGTACAGGAGCGGCATCTCCCAGCCGGCATAGGGAACCAATTTGGCGCCGTGCTCGACGTGGTACTGGTGGAACGGGGTCTGATCGAGTTGTTGTGTTGCTGACATCCCGTACAGGATATCGGGAGTGGAGGAGTTCAGGACATCTGCCTGAGTTCATCGCGAAGAATGGCCGCCAGCTCGTAATTCTCGGCGTCGAGTGCACGCTGGAGGCGATCCTCGAGTTCAGCCCGCTGGGATGAAGGGAGCTTGGGAACAAGCAGATCACGCATCCCACGCAGGAGAATGACCTCGTTGCTCTGTTCGAAATGCTCCGCTGGCAGGATCTCCTCCAACTCCTCCAGACCGTGGTTGATCAGCTGGACCGCCATGTTTCCCTGTTCATTGCCAACGGCCAGCTCCGCTTCCGCGCGGGTCCTCATGGTGATGACCTGCGGTCGGAATGGGTCGAGACCGAATCGGTCCTGATCGGTCGATCCGAATGACTGGCAGAAATCGATGCACTCGAGATTCCGCCTCGTATCCCTCACGACATCCTCGAATCGGCCCAGATGGAACAGGGCCACGTATCGATGAAAGTACTGAGCGGCTTCCTCACGGAGCAATCTGGCATCCTCTGGGGAGATCACAAAGCCTCGACTTGAACCATGGGCTTCCTGATAGGTGGCGAGATCCTTCTGCACGGCATGGAGACACGATTCGAAGCCTCTGATGGTGATGCCGTCAGGGCGGCCGGCCATTTCCATCTGAAGGATGCCCAGATCTATCCGGACCTGAAGCACGGGACGAGCCTCTGGCCCTTCAACGATTCTCACGAGAAAACGACCCGGCTCATGGGGCCAGGCCTGCAGGATTTCACTGAGATCTTGTTGAGCCATATGTGTTCAGACGTCCTCTGGCATTCAATAAAGCATGGTACGTGGGTTGAAGATGCGAATTTAGGCGAAAAACCTCACCCGGGGCCGGTTGTGCGGCCTGTCTTGGTTGGGGGGCTGCCAATGGGGTGGTTCCGGTTCCAATTCACGCTATTGGCTTGCCTGAGGGTCAAGATACCCCGTTTCTATACCGATTTAAACGCTCGAAAGGCTTCAAGGTTCGCCATGAAAGCTGTGTCCGACTGGTTTACGGGGGTTGAAGGCCTCAAAGACCGAATTCAGGACCGGAATCATGAAGAACTGAGCAGCTAAGTGAGAGCTTCCGGATAGTCCGGACGCATACTTGATAACCGACCAGACATGATTCTCCGCTCGTTGCGGAACCACCGAACCAGGTCTGAACACAGTAATTGGGAACCAGTTCCGCATGGCCTATCGCACTTCAGATCGTGACCTCGAGACCTATCTCAAGCAGATCAATCGAACGCCTCTCCTGACTCCTGAGGAAGAGAAGGAGTTGGGCTGGCGAGTCATCAATGACAATGACTTCGACGCCAAGGACCGCATGGTCAAGGCCAACCTGAGATTGGTCGTCTCGATCAGCAAGCATTACACCAGACGGGGACTTTCCCTCTCGGATCTCATCGAGGAAGGCAACATCGGCCTCATCCGAGCCGTCGAGGGATTCGATCCGGCACAGGGCGCACGATTCTCGACCTATGCCTCCTGGTGGATCAAGCAATCGATCAAGCGGACGCTCATCAACGCGGTCCAGCCAATCCACATCCCTGCCTACATGGTCGAGTTGATCGGTCGGTGGAAGCACATGCACCGCCAGCTCACGGACGAGCTTGGAAGAACACCCAACCAGCAGGAGATGGCGGAATCCATGGGTGTACCCATGAAGAAGGCCGCTGTGATCGTTCGAGCGATGCGGGCCTACAAGTCGAGTTCCTATACACCTCGTGGTGAAGATGGACAGCCATTGGACTACGCGGACATCCTCGAGGATTCTCGTCATGAACTGCCGTTCGAGAGAACCGAACAGAATGAGCAGATCAAGGCGGTGATGGAGATGGTCAACACCCTTGGTCCCAGGGAGGCACGGGTCCTCAAGCTCCGCTTCGGACTATCCGGGCAGGCACCGCTGACTCTGAAGGAGATCGGCACAATTGTCGGACTCACACGCGAACGCGTCAGGCAGATCGAGGTCGATACGCTGCAACGAATCAAGGCCAGACTGAATGACGATCAGCGGAATCTGTTCCGCAGTCTGGCGACGAATCCACCTGTCCAGCACAACAAGGCGTCCTGAATCCGATCCGACCTGGGCGATGGGACTCGTCAGGGCAGAATGGGATCATTGAGCCCAGATCGCACGATCGCAAATTCACCGATGTACGGCATGCCACCAAGATCTGGGTATTGCCTTTGCAACCGATTCAATCTCGCTTCGATGGCATCCATGCTGCGACCATCTTCCTGCATCAGCTGCAACAGTCGAAGCTGCGACGTCCAGAAGAGATTGGGCTCATCAGCCGGATCTAGCTTGGAAAGTCGCGTATAGAGCCTGATCGCCTCCGCCCGATCGGTGCCGGGAATCATCAACAGACTTTCCGCCCGTGAGAAGATCGCGGTTCCCAGATCTGGATTCTCCGCCAGTACCCGGCTGGAGAACTCGATCGCCTTCTCAGGCTCGCCTATTCGACGGTATCCCTCCATGATCGCTGCTTGATGATATTGGCTTGTTGGCAGGGAGTCGGCCAACGCCTCGGTGAGATAGAGAAGCAGTTCTCGATTCTCCGGATCAACCAGTGGATCCAGCGGAAGACGCGGTCCGGGCTCGAGCAGTCTCTTGACCAGTCGATTCGAAAGCATGTCCGCTTTCAGATCAGCGGGGATCTCGAGGACGATTGCATCCACCGCCCCAACTCTCTTTGTCTCAATGGCAGAATCAAGTTTGAGACCATAGACCCGTTTAGCCTGGGCTGGATCAATCGCATGGGCCTGTATACGCCCCAGATACTCCAACGCCTTGGTCGGATTGGACCTCATGAGTTCTATCTGGGCAGCCAACAGATTGAGATCCACTCGCGCAAGTGAGGCTTCTCTTGGAAACTTGCGGGCAAGCACCCTGTTCTCTGAGTAATAACCGTCCAATTGCTTTCTGGCCTTGTCGAGATCGCCGGGAAGAACCGGTGAATGCACCAGCTCGACGGAGAGTCCACGAGCCTTTCTGGATATGGATTGAACGCGGGCTACCGATTCGCCGTCGATCATCTCGTAGAACTCTAGGGCCTTCGTCCTGTCGCCATCCTGATCGGCCATCACGCCCGATTCCAAAAGCCATTGATCGATGTCGGGATGGTCGGGGAAGTTCTGCAGCAGATGCGTGATGGATCGTTGCTTGGCGGATTGCAATTGAGTGCTTCCAGGGGAAAGTTTCAAGGCCTCTGTAGACATCGCCGCAGCCATCCCCGCTGCGGTGAACGCCTCCTCCCGATCGGTGGCGATCGTCGACCATTTGATGGCGTGATCAACGGCCTGGGCGTGACGTCCCATCAAGGCCTCCGCCCGCATCGTCAATGCCAGAAGCCTTGTCTGAACCCTCGGCATGAGACCTTTTCGATCCACTATCGAAACCAGCATCTCGTGCGCTTCCGGAACTCTTTCCGGATCATCCAACATCGGCACCAGCTGCGACAGAACCACGGAGACGGGCACATGGTCCGCCTTGTAATCACGCACCTTCAGGCGACCATGACGCTGCTCGATGAGCCGATAGACCATCGTCGGGTCGTCGGGAACCTCCATGCCGCCCTGCTCGGGCAGCAGGAGCAGAAACGATTCGAAGGCACTTCGTTCAAGCTCCGCATGGGCAGCCAGTCGATCCGGATCGTCCTGATCAGCCAACGCCTGACGCGAGGCCTCCATCCAATGCCTCGCTGCTTGCTCGATCAGAAGCAGACGATGGGATGCCGTACCGGTCGTGGCCGCTCGCAACTGTCCTCTGGCCGCGGCGTTCCCGGGATCGTTCAATGCACGTATCTCGTATCCCGCGAGTAACAGACCAAGGGTGTCGAAGTCCATTTCAGGCCGAGCCTGAAGCTGCCGATCCAGTATCTGGCTGGCCACGTCCAGCTGTTGCTCGCCGGCATGGGCTTCCGCCAGATAGCGAGAGGCGTTTACGCGTTCGGACGGTCGCAACTGCATGGCATCGCTGCCCAGAAGTCGAATGGCCTCCTGACGAGCACTTGAGGCCGACGGCATGATTCCCTGATCCGCGGCGATCACAAGCGCCATCCCTCTGAGATATGGAAGACGATTGTTGCGGATCGCCATGAGACGATCCGTAAGGACACTGTCTTTGGATGACTCGGAAAGAAGTCCAGGCAGCTCCCGGATGATGGTCTCGGACTGCTCGAGGGCAACGCGGGTCATCTTCTCCAGCTGCACCACCTCGGTCTTATCAGGCAGGCCGTATCGAACACGGTATTCCAGACCGTTGAACCTCGAAGCCTTGAGCATCGCGTCCTCAAGCTGCGCCAGTCTCCAGAAGATCTCATCAGGATGCCCGGGGTTCTCGTTGATCAGACGGTCACGACGAACCATGAGCTTGTTGAGCAACGGACTCATCTCATGGGGCTTTGCTTGTTCGTACTGTTTCTGAAGCGCCGAGATCTCAGCATCCAGTTGCTGCGCAACAACGCCACTGGATGAAATCAACAACAGCAAGTAGGCCAACAGCTTCATGAGATGCTTGTATGCGGACAATGGTCGATCTCCTCCAACTCTCATTTCACCTCGAGAGACACGACATCGTAGCCTGCTCCGACCACAGCGTTGAAGGTGCCGACCACTCTGGACCAGGCAACGGCTGGGCCGGCCAGAATCACGATCGGATGATCGCTGGTGAACCAGCCCTGATCCCTCTGCCCGCTGCCCCCTATGCGATGAGCCGCCATGAACCGTGCCAGCTCTGGGATGTCGACGGGGTCGCCCCAGCCACCCTCCAACCGCAACTGATATCCCGGTTCGGAGGCGGAGACGTCTAGACGGATTCGCAGCGGCTCTTCGGCCTGATCGAAGAGGACATCGTGCTGTCCCTCGCCGCGTTGGGGAAGGTCCAAACGAAACACCTGCTCACCGGGCCTGAAATCGGTCGCCACCATGAAGTAGATCAGCAGCAGAAACACCACATCGATCATGGAAGCGAGATTGACGCCGATCGAGGAGGTTCCGGATGAGCGTCGTGATGCTGATCGGGATGGTCTCGGCATGCTCATCGACCTCCCGATTCGACACTCAACCGAACTCTGGCCGCGGGATCCCCTGCCAGAGTCGCCGCACTGCGCGAAGCGGCCATGACCGGTGCGACCCAACCCCATCCCGTCGCCTGATCGGCACGGACATTGATGAACAGACCCGGAGTCGATTCCAGTCTCGCACGCAGATGATCGATGAGTTCACTCTGCCCCGATGTGTCCACGGCGAACAATCTTCCATCGACCTGATATCCGATGCTGGTGCCATCGGGGCCGGGCAGCACGTTCACGACGGCACGAAGACCCTCCTCGGGTTGATGGGCAGCGGACGGTTTCGGATCCGGAAGATCGAGTTCGAGACGATCTCGATCGACCAGCTGGGAAACCGCGACGAAGAAGACCACGAGCAGAAACACCACGTCGATCATCGGGGTCAGGCTTGCCTGCACCCGAGCTGGTCCACGATGGTGAATTGAACTCATCCAGCCGATTCCCCCCCCGCTGGACGAAACGGAGCCATCATTTCCTCCGCCTCAAGAGTCGCTTCGATGGTGAGTTCGTCGATCTTATTTCTCAGCAGTGCGTATCCCGCCAGAGCCGGTATCGCGACCACCAGACCCCAGAAGGTCGTGGTCAGCGCGGTTCCGATGCCGCCGGCCAACATGACCGGATCAGCCGCTCCACCACTCGCCACGATGGCACCGAAGGCCAGAATCATTCCATAGACCGTTCCGAACAGACCGATCATCGGACTGACCTGCCCCAGAACATTCAACAGCTCGATTCGTCGAAAACGAATGGTCGTCTCCTCGTCGGCAACCTGCTCCAGACCGCGGATGATCGCCTCGTATCCATGCGGCGACTGTCGCAACCCCGCGATGAGCACGCGTCCGAAGAAGCTGCCATCGGCATCGGCGGTGGCGATGGCCTTCTCGTAGTTGCCCGCCTGGATCGATTTCCTGATCCGCTTGATCGAATCGCCGGGAAGAATCGTCTCACGACGATTCGCGACCGCCATCGAGACGATCAGCCCGATGCCGAACACGGACATTGCCAGCAGCAGCCAGATCACCGCGCTGCCGAGAATCTCCAGACTCCCATCTGCGCGACGTGCCACGAAGAACGCCTCGGCAAAGGTACGTTCGACCGTTTCGGCATTCGCGAAAGTCGATGTTGCCAGCCAGGCGAGGCCGCAGGCCGTCACAAGAAGACGTTTGTCATTCACTCGAATCATCACGGGGCTCCTGCTGGTTGCTTCGCCAGCTCTTTTCGTCCCAGTCGTATCCATCCATCGGATCCTCCGTAGCGTTCACCCAGACGCTGCATGGTTGAATCGCCATCGTCGTCGTTCTCCTGATCGGCGCCAATCTCGATGCACTGGATGCGTGTCCATCGTGTGCTGTTCACCGGATCGGCAATCGGATTGAGCGTATCCAGCCTCTGGAACAACTGGTCGACTTCGAGAGTGGAACCATTGGTCCCATCCAGACCTTCGCTGAGAAGAAAGATGACGTCAGGCTCGAGGGCGAATGCCTGCTCCAAGGCCGGCATTGGATTGGATCCGCCACCGGGTATCAGGTTCGCGCCACGGCTCGACCACTTCATCACTCGATCTATGTTGGCGGGACTCGCCTTGACGAGCCGCTCGGGCGGCACGGGTATGGATCGATCCCTCTGGAAGAAGAGAACGGAGAATCGCTGGGATGGGGATAGCCGCTCGAGCGACTGCTCGAGGGCATCAAGGACCATCGGCAACCAGGTCATCATGCTCCCACTGGCATCGATGACATAGACGAGTGATCTCGCGTTGGTGACCCGGGCTCCGGCGAATTCCGCCTGAGTGTCCGAACTGGATTGCGAAGACCCATACGACATGTCCATGTTTGCCCATGTCGGCTCGGTCAATTCCGGAAGCACCGGGATCATGATTTCGGGCGGCGATTCGATCTCGGGCGTTTCATCGATCGCGGGCGCCTCCGGAACCGGAAGCGTCTGAACCGGAAGAAAAGCCGTGGAACGGAAATCGGAGATGATCGGTCTGGGCTTCGGTCGGGACTCGTCCTGAATGACCGTCCAGGTGATGACGAGACCGGCCGCTATGACCATGGCATGCAGAAGGCCGGATGCCATCCAGGGAACGACCCGTGAACGACGTATCCGTCTTGGCGGCTGCCCTGATCGCATTCTCCCGGACGATCGACGCACCTGTATCAGGCTGATGCAGCAGGCTTGGCGGCCGGCTGCTCCTTGTTGCGTCCGAACACAAGGCTGTCGAGTGACAGAATGCCCGGTCCCACCATGAACAGACCCAAGGCCAGCACGAAGGCGGCGGCCTGGAAGAACATCTCGTAGTACAGCATCGAATCAGCTCGCCAATGGAATGGATTCATCTGGAACATCTCGTTCTGCTGCACGGATGTGAGCGTGAACGCACCGCCGATCAGGACCGCCAGAAGAAATCCCCAGATACGTGTGAACAGACCAAGCAGAACCAACGCGCCCGCAACCACCTCGAAGACGGCGATGCCCCAGGCCAGTGGAACAGCCCCTTTCTGAATCCCCCAGTAGTGGAGATCGAGTGCGATCTTGTAGACGGCCCGAGTTCCATCCTCGGAAGTGGCCGACGTATCCGCAGGCTTGTCGTCATCCACCTTCTTCGCTGCTTCCTTGTTCGAGTCCTCGGCCTGAGACTTCGCGGCATCGACGACACCATCCCACTGCCATCGAACGAGCTTGGTCGATGACGAATCGGGACCGGTGGCCTGCATCTCCTTGATCTGCTCCTTCTGCGATGGGGTGAACGTGGCCATCGAGAAGCAGTGGTACCAGCCTGAGAAGAAGAACGCCGCACCGAGCACGATTCTGCTCAGCAAAGGTATGAAACGTGTTCCGGCGGATTGACTGATGCTCATCTGACATGACTCCTGGGTGAATAACGGCCGAGTCGACGACCGGATCTTGACTCGAGCAGGGTACTCGACCATCATCGTCCTGTAGCCCCTTGTGGCTTCAGAGGTACTGCAAGGCGGGTGTGGCGGAACTGGCAGACGCGCTGGATTTAGGTTCCAGTGGGGCAACCCGTGGAGGTTCGAATCCTCTCACCCGTATTTTGCAGCCCTCGAAGGGTTCCGGACCAGCCCGCCGGAGGCCCCGGATCGGGATGACCACCGGCTTGCAGAGCCTCGAGCGAGTACCCTTGCGATTTCCATGAAGCAGCCAAAGTCATCTGATTGGTCCATTGATTCCTGGCGAGATCGTCCGGCCTTGCACCAACCGGTCTACCCGGACCAGACCGCGCTCGAGGAAGCCGCCGCTGAATTGGCGGAGTTTCCTCCGTTGGTGACTTCATGGGAGATCGAACGACTCAAGCAACAGCTTGGCGAAGCGGCCGAAGGCAAGAGATTCCTGCTTCAAGGCGGCGATTGCGCCGAACAGTTCAAGGGATGTACTTCCGACCAGATCACGGCCAAGTTGAAGATCCTTCTTCAGATGTCTCTTGTCATGGTCCAGGGCACGCGACTGCCGATCATCCGGGTCGGTCGTCTCGGTGGCCAGTACGCCAAACCCCGTTCCTCACCAACCGAAACGCGTGATGGTGTCGAGCTTCCATCCTATTTCGGCGACATCGTGAATCGTCCCGAGTTCGATGAACAGTCGCGTCGACCCGATCCGTGGCGGATGCTTCGGGGGTATGAACGTTCCTCCCTTACGATGAACTTCATCCGGGCACTCGTCGGCGGTGGTTTCGCCGACCTGCATCATCCCGAATACTGGGATCTGGGCTGGGTGGAACATTCACCGCACGCCTCCGAATACCAGTCGATGGTCAACCAGCTTGGTGATGCCGTCCGGTTCATGGAGACCATCACGGGCATCTCGGTAGGCAATCTTTCAAGAGTCGAGTTCTACACCAGCCACGAGGCCCTGCTGCTTGAATACGAAGCGGCATTGACCAGAATGGTTCCTCGTCGTGACGGCTGGTACAACCTCTCGACCCACTTCCCGTGGATAGGCATGCGAACCGCGGCCGCCGACGGCGCCCACGTCGAATTCATGCGGGGACTTCGAAATCCGATCGCCATCAAGATCGGGCCCGGCATCGAGCCGAGGAATCTCAAGTCGGCCGTCACGCCGCTGATCGACACCCTCCACCCCGATGATGAACCCGGCCGTCTGACATTCATCCACCGTTACGGCGCCGAGAAGGTTGCCGAGCATCTGCCGGCGTTGATCGAGGCTGTCCGTTCAACCGGCCGGAAGGTGCTCTTCGTGTGTGATCCGATGCATGGCAACACCCGATCGACCTCCGCCGGCATCAAGACCCGTCGCTTCGACGACATCCTCATGGAACTGGAACAGTCCATCGAGATCCATCGCAACTGCGATTCACACCTCGGCGGAGTTCACTTCGAACTGACCGGCGAGAACGTCACCGAGTGCACCGGTGGCGCCCGCGGCCTGACCGATGACGATCTGCGTGAAGGCTATCGATCCCTGGTGGACCCGAGACTCAACTACGAGCAGTCGCTCGAGATGGCGATGCTGATCGCCCGTCGCATCGGCGACTGACGTCGGCTCAGAACCATTTCTTCTCGTTGGCGATGTAGGTGTCGTAGAAAACCCGCTCCGACTTCGTCAGATAGATGATCCCCTCGACGAAGCTCACGATCGAGAAGAGACCGAATGTCACGAAGGACAGGATCAGCTGGATGATCGCCGTACGTGTGTAACCAAGAATGAACTTGTGAATGGCGAACCACGGCAGGACGATCGCAAGCACGCCGCAAACGACCTTCTTGGTCCTGACGTCTTCTTCGTTGTAGCCGATGGTGATGTCGTCCATGTTGGATTCCTTTCGGGTGAGGAGCTTGCTGCGATTTCAATGCTAACCAAGCGACTGCCATAGTACGAATGGAACGGTGGCCGCCCCCCGTCGATGCGATACAGGCGTGCTCCAGTCGTCATCGAGTCCCGTGGCGGTTGGGAGCGGCCGTTCTGCGGCAAGGCATCCACCCTTCAATCGGTGGAATGGATACAATCACCATCCATGTCCGAACCAGTCGTCATTTCAGGAATCGGCCCCATCTCAGCGGCCGGTGTCGGCATCGAGGCCACCTGGGAAGCCATGCTTGCTGGACGAAGCGGCGTGGCCCCTGTCCAGGCGTTCGATGCCAGCGACTTCCATTGCAGCTTCGGCGGTGAAGTCGGAAAGGACGCCTTCTCGGTTCGCAAGATCGTCCCCAAGTCGTATCGCAAGGCCACCAAGGTCATGTGTCGGGACATCGAACTGGCCATCGGTGCGGCCGCGGCGGCCGTCGAGGACGCCGGGCTGGTGACGGCCGCCACGTCTGAAGATGCTGAACCGACAATCGACCCCGAACGCATGGGCTGCCACATCGGCGCCGGGCTGATCTGCTCGGATGTGAACGAGCTGGCCGCTGCGCTCTGGCCGAGTCGAGGCGAGGACGGGAACTTCGATCTTCATCACTGGGGTGAACAGGGCATGGAGAACCTCACCCCACTGTGGCTTCTGAAGTATCTCCCGAACATGCTGGCCTGCCATGTGACGATCGTTCATGAATGCCATGGCCCCAGCAACACCATCACCTGCTGCGAATCCAGCAGCGCCCTGTCCCTGGGCGAGTCGATGCGTGTGATCGAACGCGGTGACGCCGACGCCTGCCTGACCGGTGGTGCCGAAAGCAGGCTGAATCCCATGGCCTTCTATCGTCAGTGCTGCACCGGTCGTCTGGCCGAGACCAGTCCGGACGAGGATCCCTCCGGCATTCTCCGGCCCTTCGGCAGCGACGCACGCGGAACCATCCTTGGCGAAGGTGGCGGCATTCTGGTTCTTGAATCGAGCGAATGCCTCGCCAGACGAGGGGGACGCGGCAGAGCGACCATCGACGGATTCGCCTGTACGCAATCATTCGACGACGACGGCTTCGGCGTCTCGGCAACCAGCCTCGGCGATGCCATCCATGCCGCGATGCATTCCGCCGGATGCAAGCCCGACGATATCGATGCGATCGTTCCGTTCGGAAGCAGCATCCCCGCGATCGACGCCGGTGAACGTGATGCACTGCATGCCACACTCGGCGATCGCGCTTCGAACATACCGACCATCTGCACGATTCCCTACACCGGCAACTGCACGGCCGGCAACGGCGCCATCGGACTCTGCGTGGCGACCGCCGCGTTGTGCGAGCAGACGCTCCCGGCCCGAATCCATGCCGGAACCGCCGAGGGACTCGATGCGGGTCCATGCGACTCGATGTCGCACGACATGGAACGGATCCTCGTGACAAGTTGCAGTCAGGGTGGACAGAACACCGCCGTCATTCTCGGGAGAGTCCGATCATGAGCGGCAAACGCATCGTCATCACCGGTGCCGGATGGATCACCCCGCTGGGTCATGATCTCGAATCCGTCTGGAAGCGTCTGGTCAATGGCGAGACCGCCGTCGACACGATCAGGCGTTTCGATGCATCGACCTTCCCGACGCGTTTCGCGTCGCAGATCAGCGACTACGACTGGACGAACTACGTCGATGACGCCTCCGCCCATGGAAACATCGGCAAGCACACCGCCTTCGCGCTGGGCGCCTCGAGACAGGCCTGGAACATGTCGGGCCTCGGGGACATGTCGGATCTCGATCGACGGCGTGTCGGCCTGTATCTGGGCGCGGGCGAAGGTGTTCTGAACTTCGATTCCTATCAGAAGACCTCGCTGGCCGGATGGAATCCCGACAAGCGGGAGGTCGAAGGCTCGAAGTGGGTGGCCGGTGCCCGGCAGTACATCGATGGCGCCGACGAGGCGGCACAGGAACCCAACATGCCGGTGTGTCACATCGCGCGAGAGTTCGGACTTCGCGGCCCGGCCTTCAATTGCCTCACCGCCTGTGCCGCGAGCACGCAGGCCATCGGTGAAGCATGGTCGATCCTTCGACGTGGCGATGCCGACGTGATGGTCAGTGGCGGCACCCACACCATGCTGCATGTCCTTGGCTTGACCGGTTTCAACCGTCTGACGGCGCTCTCGACTCGAAACGACGACTTCCTGCATGCCTCCCGACCCTTCAGTCGCTCACGTGACGGTTTCGTCATGGGCGAAGGTTCCGGCATCGTCATTCTCGAGACGCTCGAGCACGCCGAGGCACGCGGTGCGAACATCCTCGCCGAGATCATCGGATACGGAAGCAGCGCCGATGCCTATCGCATCACCGACATCCATCCCGAGGGACGAGGGCCGGCCGCCGCCATGCATCAGGCCTTGAACCGCGCCGGCATCGATCCGATGGCCGAAGGCGATGTGCCGCCGGTGCAGTACATCTCGGCCCATGGAACCAGCACCAAGGAAAACGACAGCATCGAGACCTTGGCCGTCAAACGCGTGTTCGGCGACAACGCATACAGGATTCCGATGAACAGCATCAAGTCGATGATGGGTCATCTGATCGCGGCCGCGGGCGCCGTCGAATGCATCGCCTCGATCCTGACGATGCGGGATGGCATCATTCCGCCGACGATCAATCTGGACGAACCCGATCCCGTACTCGACCTGGACTACGTTCCAAACGAAGCCCGTCACTCCACCGTCACGACCTGCCTGAGCAACTCCTTCGGCTTCGGCGGGCAGAACGACACACTGGTCCTGCAGAAGCACTGACCATCCAACGTCATGAGTCTCCACGTCGTCAACCAAGCAAGTGATCTGGCGGATCTTGCAGGCATGGCCTTCGTACCCACGATGGGCGCCCTGCATGATGGCCATCTATCACTGGTGCGAGCCGGTGTGGAGATGGGACATCCCGTGATCATGAGCATCTACGTCAATCCGACGCAATTCGCCCCCGGCGAGGACTTCGACGCCTATCCTCGTCCAATCGATGATGATCTTGCCAAGGCTGAGGCCGCTGGCGCCCAGGTCGTGTTCGTGCCTGACAACAGTGTCATGTATCCCGCCGATGAAGACATCGCCTGTCCGCCGTTGCCATCGGTTGCCACTGAACCGCGACTCGAAGACGCGCACCGCCCCCACTTCTTCACCGGTGTCTGCAAAGTTGTCGCTCGGCTCCTCGATCTCGTTCGCCCATCGCACATGATCATGGGTCGCAAGGACTACCAGCAGCTGCTGGTACTGCAGTCGATGGTCGCGGCCGATCCAGGACGGTGGAACAATGTCGAGGTGGTCGGGTGCGAGACGATTCGCGAACCGGATGGTCTGGCGATGAGCAGTCGCAATGCCTATCTGGCGGAGTCGGATCGCGATCGGGCACTGGGTCTGACACGTGCCATGCAGGCCGCGAGCGAAGTAGCGGATGCGGCCACTGCGGAGCACCGCATGCGAACTGTCCTGAAGGAGCATGATCTGCGCGTTGATTATGCGGTTGTGCGGGATTCACACACGCTCATGCCGGTGACTGGATCCATACATGGACATCGAGCCTTGATTGCGGCTCATCTTGACGCTGTTCGACTGATCGACAATCAATCGATCTGAATAACCAATTTAAAAATACCGTCAACTGCGTTTCAATCTCATCCACAAATTGGTCTTTATCTAGTGATGCAGCCATGCCGCACCATCTCGCTGAGGCAGATTCTCAATTACAACAGCTGCTCAGATGTACACAGGCGGCCAGACGATTGAAAAGGCGTTGCGAGTTCCTACAATCCAAGTCGGCCGAGGATTTGAACCACTGTTTCACATCTGTTTTTTCGGGGGAAAACGCATGATCGCCAAACTGAACAAATACCTTCTCATGACCATCGTCGCATCGTCCTTCATGCCGATCTCATCGCAGGCTGAAGAACAGATAATCGAGATCCAGGCGACCGATTCCGTTCGTTTATACGCGAACTATACCTTCGGGGATTGCTGTGATCTCGATTCCATCTCGGACGGAACATCCCTGATCACGGTCGGGACCTGCGCCACAATGGGCGGTTACTGCACCGATGGAAAGCGAGTCGCCGTGTGGAATTTCGAACTGCCGGTCCTTCCGCAGAATGCGGTTCTGATGTCCGCGAGCTTCCAGGGTCGACACAACTCCGGCAGCGCATTGGTCTACTACCGTGGCCAGTGGTATCCCGATTCCGCTCTGACATACACCCGAGCCAAATCGACCTACAGCTACGGTGACATTGTCGGTACCGCCAGCTCGTCCAGCGGCGCGTTCTCCGCACCGCTGCCGATGGAACTCCTGAATGGCCAGTGGACGGACAACTATCTGGTGCTCACCGCCTACAACAGCTCGGGCATGAGCCTGTACAACTACGGCACGCTGGCGCCGAAGCTCCGCCTTGTCATCGACGTCCCAGATGATCTGTGCGTCGGCGACATGAACGATGATGGCTCCGTCGACACCGACGACGTGCTTCATGTGATCGGCAACTGGGAAAACCCCTACGACGTCAATGACGTCATGATGGTGCTCGAGAACTGGGGCTCCAACTGCGATTGACGTCCCCATGACCGCCTGAATCGATTTTCAGGTCGGATTCAAGCCACGCTCAACACCACGACACCCCCGCCTGCGCGGGGGTGTCGTTTTCAGAGATCGCAACATAGTGGTGCATCAATCGGTAACTGTGTTGTCAATCTCGATCGTGTACCGGTGAACAACTGCCGGTCACAGGTTGTCGTCGTCGGGATCGCCGAGGATGACCATGCTCTGGAAGTAGTCGATCACTCCCGAGTCCGATACATCCAGCGCATTCCACTGCGGCCAGTCGAACGTGTCGTTCATGAAGGGCTGCATCTGGTCCCAGCTGAGCACGGTCAGGTGATTCAGATCGTGGTTGATCGCCACACCTTCCACGTTTCGGAACCCGTGGCATCGACCATGCATCCAACCCGCATAGTGCGGTTCCATCTTGATGGTGTTGACGAACGCATCGGTCATGCCGTTGGCCTCCAGATACTCGACGAATCCATCGATGTCGACCTGGCGCGCCATGTTCAGCACCTGGATCTTCATCTCGTATGGATCGCATACCCGCCGAGCCGTTCGCTGGATGTCCGCGAAGAACTGCGGATAGTAGTTCTCATCGGTGACCCAGCCGACCTTGGCCCCCTGCATCGCGTAGTAGAGACCCACTCCCTTGAGATCGTTGCCCCACCATTGACTGTTGTTGGTCAAGGCCTCGCTGAACGCCCACTGACCGACCTGTTCGTAGTCCAGTGACGACAGGCCCAGGAATCCACGCAGGTTGTTGTAGGCCTCCATCGCCTCGGTGGTGATCGGCGTTCGGCCATCGACCATCTCGTACAGACGGGAGTTGTTGTTGGAGCCGTGGAACTTGCCCCAGACGGCGAGATCCATGTACGGACTGTCGGGATCCTCGACGTAATCACCGCCATTGGGCTCGGGGCAGTCGCCCCAACGATCGATCAGTGTCAGCAGGTCGTTGGAGTTGACATCACCCGAATCATCGATGTCCTCGGGGCATGAACCGGAGCAGGACCCCCACGCGGAAAGAAGCAGAAGCACCTCGTCGGCGCTGACCGTGTTGTCTCCCGTGAAGTCCGCTACACAACATTCACTGCTGATGGCCGACGAACTGAAGGCAAGAAGACCTGTGGCCACTGCCAGTTTGCATACGCTCGGATGTTTCATGAACATTCTCCTCTTCATTTGATTGGCGGCATGCCCTCTTGAGCCGGAGGCCGTCCAGGAATCGAGCAAGATCTTCGGAAGGCTCGTTCATTGAACATGCATGCCATACATGGGACTGCCCCAGATAGACGACTTCCGTGCAGCCACTGCGCATGAAACAAGATGTTTGAAACACTTCAAATTCGGACTGAACGAGTCGATTCGAACGAACAATCCTTGGAGTTTTCGAATGCGGCGTGATGCGCTCTAAAACAGGTCGAACACGTCGACTCGAGTGTGTCGCCGAAACGTCTATTCGAAGAACATTCGATTCGCACATGTCCAGTCATGGACGCTTGTCGCCGGTCGACCGACGACTTCCCGATATGTGTCGGTCACCAGTTCCGCCTTGCCGTTTCGAATCTGTCTGAAATGGCAGAGAACCTGAAGTTCGAGATCCTCTTCCGGCATGCCGGCTTCCACGGCTGCCCGAGCCAGTTCCTCTTCGGTCATGTCGATGTACTCGATGTTCTCGCCAAGTGCCGAGGACATCTGCTGTGCGACCTGGGCATAGGTGATCGCTTCCGGACCCGTGATCTGAAGATTCCTTCCCGCGAAGCGCTCGACCGGTTCCTGCAGCACGAGGGCCGCCACCTCGGCGCAGTTGTCGGCGGTCACCATTCCCATCCGACCGTCCCCGGCGCAGGCATACAGGCGTCGTTCCGATCGAATGGTCTCGAGTTGAGCCATGACATGTGAATCCGTCACGGTCTGCGGCGAAACAAGACACCAGGACAAACCACTGGCCTTCAAGGCATCGATCGCCATCCAGTGCTGGAGATCCAGCGGATCACCTTCGTGCTCGACGGAACCATAGAGCTTGACGACCTGCTTGAGGTTCGCCTGCTTCGCGCATTCGATCAATGCGCATTCCCGCTCGCCCAGATCGGGATGCATGGGACTCACCAGGAACATCCGGTCCACCTGTTGGAGCAACGGCACGAATGTCTCCGGCTTGTCCATGTCGGCGACGACCCCGGTCACGGAGCCATCGGTCAGACTGGCCGCACGCGACTCGCTCCGGGATGCCGCCAGTACCGGCACATCCCCCTGCGAGAGCTTCTCGACGATCAGCCCGCCGAACATTCCTGTCGCACCGGTGACGAGAACGGACATGTCGATTCCCCCCTGCAAATGGCTTGTGGACCGAATTCCAAACCGACGCCTACCTTATACAATGATCGATCAGGCTCGAGGTCCTCACAGGGAGAAGATCATGACCACCGCGACCAGCACCAATGAATTGACATCGTTCACCCCCGCCACCGCCGAACCCGTGGGCAGCGTTCCGGTGACTTCTGTCTCCGAGATTGATTCGATCGTGGCCAATGCACGTACCGCACAATCCAGCTGGGCCGCGATGTCGCTCGAGGAACGACTCGCCATTCTGCGAAAGGCCACCGACGTCATGAAGGCTCGGCAGGAATCGATTGCCGAGCAACTCACCGCCGAGATGGGAAAGCCTCTCAAGGAAGCCGCCGGCGAGATCGCCTACGGCATCGGTGGCTACGAAGCCGAACTCGATGAGATCGCCGATGCGGTCAGACCAGAGAAACACGAGGACGAACGGACCTCCTCCACGCTGTATCACGATCCGCTCGGCGTCTGCGCCGCGATCACGCCCTGGAACTTCCCGTTCCTCATGCCGCTGCAGGTGGTCGTCCCGGCGCTCGCATCCGGCAACACCGTCGTCATGAAACCTTCCGACGAGACGCCGCTGACCGGACAGGCCTTTGCCGAGATCTTCATGGAGGTTCTGCCCGAGAACGTGCTGCAGATCATTCATGGCGGCGATGATCAGGGCAAGGCTTTGGTGAAATCGGATGTGAATCTGATCGCCTTCGTCGGTTCACGAGCCGCGGGCCAGCACATCCTGTCCACAGCCGGTGCCGATCTCAAGCGTGTCGTCCTGGAACTGGGCGGCAAGGATCCGATGATCGTGCTCTCCGATGCCGATGTCGACGCCGCCGCCGACTTCGCCGTGAACAATTCCTTCCGCAACTGCGGGCAGGTCTGCGTGAGCACCGAACGCATCTACGTCGAGAACGACATCGCCGACGAATTCGAGAAGGCCGTCATTGAACGAACGAAGGCCCTCACCATCGGCAACGGTGTGGACGAGGAGACCAAGATCGGACCGATGATCAGCCGTCAGCAGAAGGATCACGTGATCGCCCAGCTGGAGCGAGCCAAGCAGGAAGGCGCCACCGTCGCCTGCGGCGACGAGCCCGCCGATGGCAACTTCGTGGTGCCGACCGTGTTGACGGGACTCAATCACGAGATGCAGATCATGCGTGACGAGACCTTCGGTCCCATCGCCTGCATCATGCGGGTCGCCGATGCCGACGAGGCCGTCACCCTCGCCAACGACACCCCGTACGGTCTGGGCGCCGCCGTCTACGGCGAAGCCGACCGCGCCGCCCAGGTGGCTCGTCGACTCACGGCGGGCATGACCGGTGTGAATCAGGGATGTGGTGGTGCGTCGGGAACACCCTGGGTCGGTGCCCAGCAATCCGGCTATGGCTACCACAGTGGTCGAGACGGACATCGCCAGTTCACCCAGGTTCGTGTGGTCAGTCAGCCCAAGTAGCGCGGACTCGATATCCCCTACCATCCACCCGTGTCGAAACCGGTACTCATCTTCGGTGGCAGCTTCGATCCCCCCACGATCGCACACAGGGTTCAACCCTCGCGCGTCGCGGAGATGATCGATGCCGATCGGGTCATCTATGTTCCGGCGGCGATCAGTCCGCACAAGCTCGATGTACCACCGCTGGATCCCGCTCATAGACTCGCCATGCTGGAACTGGCCATCGATGGTCTTTGCGATGTCGAGATCAGCACGATCGAGCTGGATCGCAAAGGCCCCAGCTACATGATCGACACGCTCCGTTCATTTCGCGGCCGGATGGATGACGATCGTCCTCTGCGGTTGCTCATCGGTGACGATCAGGCGATGGCCTTCCATCGATGGAAGGACTGGCGGGAGATCATCGAACTGGCCGAGCCGATCATCATGCCGAGGCTTCATGCCGATCCTGCATCCATGGCCGCCGCCCTGTCGGCGGAAGGCCAGTGGAGCGACGAGGAGATCCGACGATGGATCGAATGGCGGATCGATCTGCCGATCATGGATGTCGAGGCGACGATCATCCGGGAACGCATCGCTCGCGACGAACCGGTCGATGATCTTCTCGCATCCGACGTCTTCGACTACATCGGATCCAACCGGCTCTATTCGAAGACTGGTTGAATCCGCATCACGAGGTCGTGGTGAGCAGCCGACCTCGCTTGTCCATCTTGATCGAATCGCCAAGCTCGGCCTGAGCCACTTCCCGGACACTTCTTGGAAGCAGACGACCGACCGTGGCCTGGTCATGCGCGGACATCCATTCGAGCGTCCGATCATTCTCGCCAAGCAGGTTGTTGAGAAGGATCCAGTCGCAGGTTTCCCGAGCAGGCGTCGATCCACGTTGCGCGTGATCGACCATGGTGGCCTCAAGGGAGTCGCGGATCGAGCGGATCGGATCCAGCGACTCGGACTCGGCCACTTCGACCAGTGGTTCGATCGCGTGCATGAGCAGACTCTGACGTGCGTTGTAGGTGTGGCTGTCGAGCCGAGTGGAACAGTCCCAGAGTCGGGCCCAGTGGCTGATCGCCTCGTCGCTCGATTCGAAGGCGAAGATGGGACTGCTCTGCAGCATCGCTCTACGAAAGGACGAATCGTCCTGGATGTCCATCTCCTCGGCCAGTGAACCTCGCCCACCCAGACCGATGACCAGGATCAGCATGAACATGAGAACGCCGAAGGGTACGTGCCGTCGATTGATTTTCTTCATTGAATACATCCATGCATCTCCGAGCCGGGGCCTGATGAGCCCGATACCAGCTGGCATCGAGTGATAAAAACGGGTTTGTTGACCATCTGGGAGCCATGCACGCACCCATGACGATCTCACAAGGCCTGCGATGCCATGAGGGGGCATCTCACACTTCGATCCTTTTTAAGTGTCTGAATTGAGGGTTTGGTGCGGTACAATCCGATGTTCCTCTGCCCGGGCGGCACCCGGGTTGCAGGATCACCCCTCCATGACCACTTCAGCGACCAATTCGGACTTGATGACAGAGACCGGAAACGGGCTCCGTCTGGCATTCGTCAGCCTCGGCTGCCCGAAGAATCTGGTCGATTCGGAGTCGATGCTGGGCACGCTGGTCGAAGCCGGCTATCAGGTCGTGCCCGAATCCGAGCCGCACGACGCCATCGTGGTCAACACCTGCGGATTCCTGGAGGCCAGCAAGGACGAATCCCTCTCCGTCATCCGAGAGGCCATCGATCGCAAGAACGAAGGTGAGCTCAAGCGAGTCGTCGTGGCGGGCTGTCTGGTACAGCGGCATCGAGCCAAGATGCTCGACTGGGCACCCGGCATCGATGCCATGATCGGCGTCTTCGATCGTGATCATGTGATCGAGGCGGTATCGGGAATAGACGAACAGGCGCCGGAGCGTCCGGGTCTCGCCGAGTCTTCGGACAAGCCCAGGTACTGGATCGCCGGCAATGCTCTGCAGGCCGCTCGTGATCGAGGCGTCGACACCACCGAACTGACGGTGCACGGCAAGGACGGCAAGGGCATCGGCTACTTCGAGGGCGATGGTGCGAGGCTTCGACTGACACCAAGACACTGGGCCTATCTCCGCATGAGCGAAGGCTGCAACCAGCGTTGCGCCTTCTGCACGATTCCCTCCATTCGCGGCAAGATGCGAAGCAAGTCGATGGATCACATCATCAGCGAAGCGCATGCCCTGCTGGCCGATGGCGCATTCGAACTGAACATCATCGGTCAGGACACCACCAATTGGGGGCGCGATATCGGAGACGATCGCGGTCTGGTCGGACTGCTGACCGAACTCAACAACACGGTTGCTCATCACGGTGATGGCTGGGTACGACTGATGTACGCCTATCCGACGAACTTCACCGACGAAATGATCGACGCGATCGCCTCGCTCGATCACATCGCCAAGTACATCGATATCCCGCTGCAGCACATCTCGGACAACATGCTCACCAGAATGCGGCGAGGCCTGCTTCGCAAGGAGCAGGAGGATCTGATGTACAAGCTGCGGGAGCGCATCCCGGGCCTGGCCATTCGCACGACCTTCATCACCGGCTTCCCGGGCGAGACCGAGGACGATCATCAGCAGCTTCTGGAATTCGTCAACGACTTCCA
Organism: Phycisphaerae bacterium; assembly: GCA_002716385.1. Taxonomy (GTDB): domain Bacteria; phylum Planctomycetota; class Phycisphaerae; order Phycisphaerales; family SM1A02; genus UBA1668. Next base: position 74,272 of record PBAX01000014.1, read on the forward strand.
GTTCGACATGATGGGTGTTTTCAAGTACAGCCACGAGGAAGGCACGGTCGCCGCGACCATGGAGAACGATCCCGCGTTGCGTGTACCAGATGAGATCAAGCAGGCTCGCGAGGAGGAGTTGATGCTTGCCCAGCAGGACGTCGCCTTCGAGAACGCCGCCTACCTCGCGGAGGAAGGCGCCATGTTCGACGTGCTGATTGATGAGCAGTCGCATGATCGCGAGATCACCGAGGAAGGCCGGACCTTCAACACCTATGTCGGTCGCTGCTATCACCAGGCTCCGGAAGTCGACTCGATCACGTTGCTCGCCAGTGAGGCGAAGCTGGCGCCGGGCGAACTGATCCGTTCCCGCGTGGTCGGTTCGGACGGATACGACCTGATCGTGCGTCCGGATTCCGAACTGCAGCGCATCACGAGCCTGCCGGTCATAGGATGATCATCTCGACATGAGTGAACTGATTCCCATCCTGGACGGCCACAACGACACGTTGACGCGTGTGTTCCCCCCCGCTTCCGATGAAACGGCGCGTTCCTTCCTGAAGCGCGACACGAGAGGCCACATCGATCTGCCGAGAGCCCGCGAGGGTGGTCTGGCCGGCGGGTTCTTCGCGTTGTTCATGCCCAGCGAGACCAAGAGCGAAGTCCGCACCATCACAACCAACGATGGTGATGAGATCGAGGCCTTGTGCGCCGATCCGCTGGATCGCGATCTGGCTCGTGCCCAGACGGAGAGCGTCCTGAGACGAACAGCCGATCTCTTCAACGAAGCGGATGGTGCGATTCGTCTGGTTCGAACGGTCAAGGATCTCGAGGGTTGCATCAACGACAGCGTGATGGCCTGCATCCTTCATTACGAAGGGGTCGAGATGCTGCGGGAGGATCTCTCCGATCTGGAGGGTGACTATCACCGTGGTCTTCGATCATTGGGTCCGGTCTGGAGTCGATCCAACGCGTTCGCGCACGGTGTGCCCTTCGCGTTCCCGTGCACGCCGGACATCGGTCCCGGCCTGACGGAAGCGGGCAAGGAACTGGTCCGTCGCTGCAACGATCTGGGGATCATGCTCGATGTCTCGCATCTGAACTATCGGGGCTTCATGGACATCGCCGAGATGACGACGGCTCCGGTCGTCGCGACGCACTGTGGTGCGCATGCCGTGTGTGCATCTTCTCGCAATCTGCTGGACGACCAGTTGGCGATCATCAAGTTGACCAATGGCCTGGTGGGCGTGAACTTCCATGTTGAGTTCCTTCGACCCGATGGCGAGGAGAACGTGGACACTCCGCTGGATGTGATCGCCGACCATCTCGACTACATGGTCGACTCGATGGGTATCGATCATGTGGCGTTGGGAAGCGACTTCGATGGTGCGACGATGCCGGCGCCGCTTGGCGACTGCACCGGTCTGCCAAGACTGCTCGATGTTCTGCGCGGACGCGGCTGGAGTGAGGAATCGCTGATCGCGATGGCCCATGGCAACTGGCTTCGCGTGCTGGGCGACACCTGGCACTGACCCTCTGTTTTCAACCCACTCCATGGCCTCGAAAAGCCATGCAGAACCAGTGGATGTGCTGCAATTGCGCATTTATGAGTGGTCTGATGCTGCATTTCTATAGGATGGAAGGCCTGCAGATGGAGATCCACCATGCGTGGACTGTTCACAGATTTATTGGTTGCATTGCTTGCCGTGTCGGGGCTGATGAGCCCCGCTGTCATGGCTGGCGATGACATCCAATGTGATCCCGTTGAAATGGCCAAGATTAATTTTTCAGAACCAAATGAAAACCCTAGCACCTTCCCCGTTGCTATTTTTGGAATAAATGCCGTAATGGGATCTGGAAACACCGGACTCGTATCAGGAAATGCGTATGTATTTGAGCAAAAACAAGACGGCAGTTGGCTGGAGATCGCCAAATTAACTCCATCAGATAATCCAAACTACTCCTTCGGTTCTTCAGTCGCATTTACAGGAACGACAGCTCTGGTTGGAGCCTATGGAGATGATGACAATGGAAGTGCCTCCGGCAGCGTCTACATCTTTGAACAACAAATTGATGGCTCTTGGCTAGAGACTGGCAAGCTCACTGCCTCGGATGGCAAACAAGGTGACTATTTCGGCTACTCAGTTGCCATTTCGGGGACTACCGCCTTTGTTGGGGCCCATGGCAATGATGGCACCGGAGATGATTCCGGCAGCGTTTATGTCTTCGAGCAGCAAGACGACGGAACATGGCTTGAAATCACAAAGCTCACTGCATCGGATGCGGATCATTGGGAAAGTTTCGGCTACTCCGTCGATATCTCAGGAACCACTGCCGTGATTGGTGCCTATGCGGATGATGACATTGGAGACTACTCCGGCAGCGCCTACATCTTCGAACAGCAGGAAGATGGCACGTGGCTGGAGACCGCCAAGCTCATCGCATCGGATGCTGAGGGCTATGACTTTTTCAGCAAATCCGTCGCCATCTCGGGAACCATAGCTCTTATCGGGAGCAGTTTTGATGACGACAACGGATCACAATCCGGCAGCGCCTACATCTTTGAACAACAAATTGATGGTTCTTGGCTAGAGACTGCCAAGCTCCTGGCCTCAGATGGAGCAAGCAGTGACTACTTTGGCTATTCCGTCGCCATCTCAGGAACCACTGCCGTGATTGGTGCCTATGAGGATGATGACATTGGAGATGGTTCTGGCAGCGCCTACATGTTCGAACGACAGGAAGATGGCACATGGTTCGAATCAGCCAAGCTTTTGGCTGCCAATAGTAATAGCATTTCTGGATTTGGTGATTCGGTCGCGATCTCGGGAAGAACCGTCGTAGTGAGTACTCGTGGCGATCTTGAAAACGAAAACAACACTGGCAGCGCATATATCTTCAAGACTTCGGACGGGCTTGACTGTAATGGAAACGGCATTTGCGATGTCGCAGACTTTGTGGACGGATTCAGCCAGGATTGCAATCTCAACGACATCCCGGATGAATGCGATATCGCCGATGGAACCAGCAGCGATACGGACAACAACGGAATACCTGACGGATGCGCATTGCAGTGCTCATTGATCTCATTCGATCTCGGATACGACGGTGAGCAAGAGTGGCATTCAGCAGGTCTTGAAGTCGTCATCAACGAGGACATCGCAGCTGTTCTTCAGGACACGGGTGAACGACTGGAAATCCAGCTCTTCCATCAAGCCGATGGCATCTGGACGCTTGAGGCGACCCGGGTACTCGCCGATCCATTCACAACACAGAGCTGGTATCCGAGAAAATCACTTGATATCTCTGGCAGCACCATCATTGCTGGCCTGTATACGAGTTTTTGGAATGGCTTCGCCATTTTCAACAGAAGGAATGGTGTTTGGATTGAAGAAGTCTCCGTCAATCAATACACCGAAGAAGCTGATGACACATACTTTGCTCTGAGCGTCTCGATTTCAGAGGATGTCGCGGTCATAGGGAGACCAAACATAAATGGAGATGTGCATTCCGCGATTGTCTATCGACGCATGGGAGACACCTGGTTTCAAGAGGCGATCCTGACCAATCCCTTTGATCCGACGGATCAATGGTTTGGCACGGAAGTGGCAGTCGACGGGAACACGATCATGGTCACCGGACTGTCCTCACCGGTCACCGTCTACGAACACGACGGGTCCTCATGGAATCCGATTCAATACATCGAGAACAATGGCATACCGTTCAGCTCCACGATCGATGTTCAGGGCGATGTTGCGTTTGTCGGTACCTTCGCGGGTGATTACAAGGACCGGGTTCAGGTACTGAATCGAGTTGATGGCCAATGGGAACTCGGCCAATCACTTACCCCGATAGATCCCAACGATTTTGGATTCGGCTACGCAGTCCGGCTGGATGGCGATCGAGCCATCGTCACATCAGGCTTGAACTACTTTGGAGACCCTGAACTTGGCAAGGTGCATGTCTTCCAACTTGAGAATGGACAATGGAGTGAGATCGAGACTCTGCTGCGACCCGATCTGCCAGGCTCATGGCTGAACTCGCCCCGAATCTCACTCTCAGGAAATCAGATCGCCGTTGCCTATATCGATGATGGCTCGACTGGTTTTTCGGAGGTGACGTTGTTCAACCTGAATTCCGATGATGAGGCCAATGACATCGATTGCAATGGAAACACATATTGCGATGCCCTTGATATCTCGCTGGGCATCAGTCAAGACTGCGACGGAAACGGGGTTCCGGACGACTGCGATTTGAACGATGGTCTTTATCTGGATGTCGATCTCGATGGCATTCCGGATATCTGTGAATCTGACTGCAACGAGAATCTGATTCCAGATGATTCCGAACTGGAACAAGGCAAAGCCACTGATTGCAATGGGAATGGAATTCCAGACAGCTGTGACATTGCCTTCAATCATTCACCTGATACCAATGATGATGGCATACCTGATGAATGCGACTCCGCCTTTGTGATTACCGTTGCCTCTGATGGAAGCGGTCTCTATACCGACATTCAGTCGGCGATAGATCTGGCCATGCCCAGCTCAACCATCTCTGTTGCATCAGGCATTTATCTGGGACCAATTGTCCTTCCCGGATATGATCTGCAACTCGTCTCGAAAGCGGGCCCAGAGTCGACCTTGATCATTGGCAGCACAGGTTCTCCAGCCATGGTGATCGGGACCGGTCACACAGGTGAAACTACCGTCGATGGTTTCACACTGACCGGATGTGATGTGACGGGCACCGGAGGAGGGTTGGTGATTGCCAAGTCGAGTCCCGTAGTGCGAAACTGCATCATGACCAACAACAAAGCAAGTCGTGGTGGCGGAATATTCATCTCGGAATCGAACCCACTTATTGAGGGCTGTCGTATTTTCGACAATCAAGCAAAGTCTGGTGGTGGCATTGCCATTGAAGGTCGCTATCAGACCGATGAACCTGTCCGGATCATCGGATGTACACTCGAAAACAATGTGGCCACAGAAGCCTCATATGCCGCGACCAATCGGGGCGGTGGCGGGATCGCATCAACTGATGCGATCCTGGATATCCAGGACACGGAATTCATCCAGAATGATGCTTTCATCTGGGGTGGGGCGTTTGAATTCGTCTCAACCACCACGGTGATCTTGAACAACCTGTTCGAATCAAACTCCTCGGGAATTTCATCTGCAAATCTTGGCGTGAGCTTCTTGGGCAGCAACACTTCGCTGCAGAATTGCACACTTTGCAATCATGTTTTTTCAGAGATTAATGGCCCATGGCAGGACCTTGGCGACAATGTAGAGCTGGATGTATGCGAATGCCCCGACACCAACGGCGACGATTTCGTCGATGTCGACGATGTGCTCATCGTGATCGACGCCTGGGGCGACTGTGTTCCTGACCAGGCCTGCCCCGCCGACGTCGATGGTGATGGCCTCGTGAACGTCAACGACATCCTGCTGGTCATCAGCGAATGGGGCCCCTGCAAGTAGGCGTTTCCTAGCCTCGGATAAGAGCCACTTAAATGATCATTGAAGCCCCATCCGGGCTTCCAGTGGCCATGCTCAGGTCCTTGCTCCTGAAGCATTTAGGAACAGTAAATTCGATATAGTTCAAATCATTCACATGCCGTTGGTGGCAATTTGGGCAACTTAAGCACCATCCCATCTATCCAGATCCGATGTTGATCATAAGCCCTTTAAAAGTAGATTCTTATACCGCTTATCCACACCTTGTCCCCAAGAAGGGTGAATGAGCCACATCCCCCCACGGCATCAAAAACAGCCGTGCCCCAAGTCCTGATTTGGCCCTGTGTTAGGAATTCGTTGGTGACTCGATCGAGCCCACGGAGCTCTCAGGAACCGGCCGCTTCGGCCGTCGGAGCCGCCGCCCCGGGAGTCGGTCGGACACTCAGGATCCGGGTCGCCTTGAGTGGCACGACGGCTACCACCGACGCATTGTCATTGAGCCCGTCAAACCAGATCACTTCGGCCTTCACCGCGAAGAGATGCGGGCCCGGCGTGAATTTGTCTTCACTTTCATCTGCATCATCAGCAAATGGAAATGAAACGATCTGCATCATGGGTTGCGCACCAAACGGACGAATACGTGGTGCCGAGATCATCTCGCGTTCATACAACTCATCCATCGTTCGACATTCACCCGACGTCGCCCAGGCGATATCAAACGGCTCCCCGTCGACCGTGACTTCCTTCCATCGAAACTCGATGTACGGGCCACTCTCTTCAGACAACTCACCATCAGCCCACGCATCAGGGATGACCGATGAATTGCCCTGACCCGACTGCCATTCCGTTGCAAGCTTGATGCGAATATCGATACCACCGGGAACCCGTGCTTGCTGCGGAAGAATGCACAAGGAACCGGACATCGCCGAAGCGCCGACCAGATCATCAGTCGTAATGATCTTATCACGAATGAGCCTCTGCAGAAAGGCACTTCCATATGGTGCATCGGCACCACGTTCCTTCGAAAGCATGTCAGCCTGATCGATGATGGCCAAACCGATCGAACGAGCCTGTTCCGATGACAAGTCGCCAGCCGCATGGGCCTCCGACCACTGGGCCAGCTTCCCCTCATCACGTGTTTCAACCGCTGATTGATGGGACCCACCACCGCCGGTTGAACCACTGTTCAGGTAGTAGATCTTCCGGCTCTGTTCAGCATTTTCGACACTCTCCGGGCGGTTCTGGCCAATCAGCACCAGAATCCCCAGAACCAATGCCCCCACGCTCATGAGCAGAAGCAACAGCCCCGGACCCCGCAGGGCCAGAGCCAGCAGACCAATCCCACCCAGCAACAGGATGACGCTGATGATGATCAACCACATGGCCCGATCATACCGGTACTCGACCCCCTGAACCCAACCTATACTGCTCAATCCGGGCCTGAGAACCCGAAACGATCGATCCATGCCCATACGCAACTTCTCCATCATCGCGCACATCGACCACGGCAAGAGCACACTGGCCGATCGACTGCTGCAAGCCACACAAGCAGTCTCCGATCGCGAATCACGCGATCAGATGCTCGACTCGATGGATCTTGAACGTGAACGCGGCATCACCATCAAGGCTTCCGCGGTCACCGTCGAGCACGAGTGCGATGGCGAGGTCTTCCAGCTCAACTTCATCGACACACCAGGCCACGTCGACTTCGCCTATGAAGTCTCCCGAGCCCTGACCGCCTGCGAAGGCGCGTTGCTGGTCGTCGACTCGACCCAGGGCGTCGAGGCGCAGACCGTCGCCAACGCCTATCTCGCCGTCGAGAACGATCTGGAACTGATCCCGGTCGTGAACAAGATCGACCTCCCCGCCGCCGATCCAGACAAGGTCGCCATGGAGATCGAGTCGGTCCTGGGTCTGCCTGCCGAGGACTGCATCTACTGCTCCGCGAAGACGGGCGAGGGCATCACCGAACTGCTGGATGCCATCTGCCGTAAATTCCCCGCCCCACCAGAGCCGGAGATGAAGGAGACCAGAGCCCTCATCTTCGACAGTCACTACGACGACTACCGAGGTGTCATCGTGTACTTCAGGGTCTTCGACGGCTCGCTCTCGGTCGGCGACAAGATCCGCATGATGGGAACGGGTCGAACCTTCACCATCACCGAACTGGGGAGGTATCGACCACAACCCGAGAAGACCAAGCAGATCGGAACCAACGAGGTGGGCTACATGGTGGCCGCCATCAAGACACTCGCGGATGTGCGAGTCGGCGACACCATCACACTCGAGGCCCATCCGGCCGCCGCACCGCTTCCGGGCTATGAGGAACCACAGCAGATGGTCTTCTGCGACTTCTATCCGGCGACCGCCACCGCAGACGAAGGGTCCGGCCGCAAGGCAGACTTCGAAGCCCTGCGGGAAGCCGTCGAGAAACTCCAACTCAACGATGCTTCGTTCACCTTCGAGGTTCAGCATTCAGAGGCACTGGGATTCGGCTACCGCTGCGGCTTCCTCGGACTGCTGCACATGGAGATCATCCAGGAACGGCTTGAACGCGAAGGCGGTGTCGAGATCGTGCAGACCGCGCCCACCGTCACCTACGAGGTCGCGACCACGGACGGCAAGGTCGTCGAGATACACAACCCCGCCGATCTGCCCGATGTCGTGCACATCGCCGAGATTCGGGAACCCATCGTCAAGATCGAGATCATCTGCCCCGACGAGAACATCGGCGACCTCATGATGCTCTGCGACGGCAGACGCGGCATCTTCCGCAGCCAGGTGTTCATCTCGACCGGACGCCAGATGCTCACCTACGAGATCCCACTGGCCGAGATCATCTACGACTTCTACGACAAGTTGAAATCGATCACCCGCGGCTACGGAACCATGGACTACGAGATCATCGAGTTCCGTGCGGACAATCTGTGCAAGGTCCAGATACTCGTCAACGCCAGCCCGGTGGAGGCCCTGAGTCTCATCTGCCACCGGGAGAACAGCGAGAAGCGAAGTCGCGTCATCCTGCAGAAGCTTCGAAAGCAGATCGATCGACACCAATTCGAGATACCACTGCAGGCGGCGATCGGCGGCAAGATCATCGCCCGTGAAACCATCAAGGCCGTTCGCAAGAACGTCACCGCCAAGTGCTACGGCGGCGACATCAGCCGAAAGAGAAAACTGCTCGAGAAACAGAAGGCCGGCAAGAAGCGGATGAAGACCATCGGCTCGGTGACGATCCCTCAGGAAGCGTTCCTGTCGATTCTCGATCAGAACGAATAAATCCCCTGTCCACGCTCGGAGTCAACCATGAGCACATTCGAAAGACTGATTACCTGGTCCGTCATGACCCTTCTGGTATTGCTTTGCGCAGCGATGTTCGTCCATTCGTCGAACAACGCCATGGCATGGAGCATGGAGAAGGCACCGGCACTTGGCCCGGCATCGGAGATCACCCTTCAGGCCGAGGATGGCAGCATGAGCGATCTGAAGATGGTCGATGGGCGACTCTCCTGGGGCGATGAACCACAACAGAGCACCCAGTCGGTCGCCTATGTGCACATCGGCGCACTGCTCCCGGTTCTCATGAGCCAGGAGGAAAGAGCCGAGGAACGCAACGCCCTTCGGGAACGCCTCACCGAGGAGGCACAGGAACTCATCGATCAGCTCGACACGATCAAGTCCAACATGGAGGACATGACCCCGGGTGAAGAGGATCATCAGGCCCAGCTTCAGATGGGACAGGCCATCGCGCAACAACTCCAGGCGTTCCAGCAACAAGCCATGGCCGAAGAGGATGCCAAGACCGCCGAGCAACTCGAGCAGTGCTACCGCGAACTGGTCACCGCCGTGAACGTCGTAGCCGATCGGAAGAAGATCGACACCGTGTTCCGCTTCATCCCGACCGATGATGAATTCACCAAGGGTGACTCGAGCGCCGCAATGCTCCAGATCCGGCTCCGGACCTTCCTTCGATATCCAGACCGTGACGACATCACCGAGGACATCGCCGAGGAACTCAACATCACGCTGGAATGAACTGCTCAGCCTGACTGACGCAGACCGATCCTGAATTCTTCCTGAAGGGCATTCGACACGTCCTGCATGTCGGGTGCGGCATCGCCCAGTTCCGCCTGAAGGCTCGTCACACCACGTCCAGCCAGTCCGCATGGCACAATAAGGTCGAAGTGGGAAAGATCGGGACACACGTTGATGGCCAGTCCATGCATCGTGACCCAACGACTGACCCTGACTCCCATCGCACAGATCTTCCTCGCACGAGCGGGATCGTCACCGACCCATACTCCCGTGGCGCAGTCGTCTCGGAATCCCTGAATCCCATAGCGAGCCAACGTTCGGATGACGATCTCCTCGAGCCATCGAAGATAGGCGTGCAGCCGAAGCTCGAGTCGATTCAGATCGAGGATCGGATAGGCCACCAACTGACCGGGGCCGTGCCATGTAATGTCGCCTCCGCGATCCGTCGGCTGCACCTCGACGCCCTGGGCCGACAACTGCTCATCGCTGGCCAGCAGATGCGATCTGGCGCCGGGACGATTGGAGATCGTGATCACCGGTGGATCATGTTCAACCAGAAGCAGATCCATCCGGGGCACCTCCGAATCCCGCAGGGCGATCACCTCCTGTTGTCGACGTCGCTGCTCCGCCAACGCATCGACGTAGGTCATTCGTCCAAGATCCGTGATCTCAAGGATGTCGACGGGATGTGATGAATGCATCGGAAGACTCGCAGTGAAGGCCCGGTCTCGAGCCGGTTGACCATGATAGGATGACGGACATGCCAGAACTTGACACCATCCACCCAACCGCCGTCATCGATGGCGACGTCCAGATGGACGACGATGTCGTCATCGGCCCCCACTGCATCATCACGGGACCGGTTCGAATCAAGTCCGGCACCCGTCTCATGGGCCAGAACTGGATTCATGGCCATTGCAAGATCGGGCATGGCAACGTGCTCTTTACCGGTGCCAGAATCGGCGGGCCACCTCAGGATCTCGGATTCGATCCCGAACAACCGGAACCGGGCATCCTGATCGGGGATGAAAACACGTTCCGCGAAGGCTTCACCGCCCATCGAGGCAAGACCGAGGAACCCACCCGAATCGGCTCCAACAACTTCTTCATGTCCAACACCCATGTCGGTCACGATTGCCAGGTCCGCAACAACTGCACATTGGCATCGGGTGCCGTTCTCGGTGGTCATGTCGTCGTCGAGGATCGCGTCATCATCGGCGGTAACACCGCCGTCGCCCAGTTCGTGCATATCGGCATGGGCGCCTTCCTGACCGGTGGATACGCCACATCCCAGGGCGTCCCCCCCTGGTTCATGCTGACCTGCACCAACACCTGCGGTTCACTCAACCTCATCGGCATGAGACGAAACGGCATGGACAAGGAAGACATCGCTCGCCGCAAGTGGGTGTACAAGGTCCTCTACAGAATGAACTACTCGTTGAAGAAGGCCCGCGAGACGCTGGAGGAACAAGCCGCCGATCCCATCGTGCGCGAGTACCTCGATTTCCTCGATGCCAGTGACAAGGCCATCTGCCATGGAACACAGCGGCCCAATCGTGGTGGCGCCGGCTGAAATGTCGTCCATTTCCTTCTGTGTTCTTGGAAGCGGGTCCGGTGGCAACTGCACGGTCCTAAAAGTCGACGAGGAACTATTTCTGATCGATGCCGGACTGTCCATTAAGCAGACTCGACTTCGAATGGAAGCAGTAGGACTCTCGATCCACAATGTCCGCGGACTCTTCGTAACGCACATGGATCGCGACCATTTCGGAACCAGCTGGCCGGGCCACGTCCAGCGAATGGGCCTGAAGGTGCATGTCGGACCATCGCACATGGATACGGCCTGCCGATTCGGTGTTCCGACCAGCCTGCTTGAGATCGCCGGCGAATCGCCCGAAACAAGGACCGGCATGAGCGTCCGTCGAATCGATGTGGCCCATGACGACAGTGGCTGCTCCGCGTTCATCTTTGAACATGAAGATTGTCGACTCGGGTGGGCCACCGATCTTGGTCACGTACCCGACCATCTGCTTGAGGCCTTCGTCGATCTGGACGCTTTGGCGTTCGAATCCAACTACGACCGTGACATGCAGGAAGCTTCCGGTCGCCCCGCGTTTCTCAAGGAACGGATTATGGGCGGACGAGGACATCTGTCGAATCGGGAATCACTGGCGGCGATTCGCACCATCGATGCGGGTTCCCGTCTCCAGCACATCGTGCTTCTCCATCTGTCCCGTCAATGCAACTGCCCCGATCGCGTTCACTCGCTCTGGAAGGATCATGGTGGAGACATGGCGGATCGGATCACGATCACGAATCAACATGCCCCGACACCGATGCTGCACGTGACCCCGGTCGCGAACACTCTGTTCACGCCGTGACGTCCCATCTCAACGGAACGTCCCCGGATTCCATGAATCGCTCATGGAACGCCGAGACATCCGCCGCCACCGGCAGTGGATCCGTCAAGGCGAGCCCATCGAGCACCCGTGGCACCATCAATGGCAGATCGGGTTCGAGCTGGGCATCCAGATCGGTGACGACATCCTCGAAGAAGAGATCCTGATCATTGCGACATCGCCAGACCTGAACAGGATGTTGCAGAAGATGAAGGCTTCCCGGCAACGTGATCGAACGAACACGATCGAGGTCGACCTGCGACCACCAGGCGATCGGACTGCCCGGCATGACCGGTGTGCCCTCCGCCATGACGGTGTAGACGCCGACCGGTTCGATCGACTCGATGGCCGGCATCGTGATGGGTGTCGAACCATCATGAATCAGGACCAGATGGAACCGTTCCAGCACATTCTCCAGGGCCGCTTCCGCCTGTTCGATCGTGTCGACGATGTCCGCCGGCATCTCCGGCCCCCAGGCCTCGTCCAACGCCTCCATGGATTCCTCATACAGAAGATCCGCGCGATCCCACCCAAGCAGACGCTCGGCGGGCCGGACCGATTCCAGCTCGGAGAGCGAGAACGTGATGGCCTGAAGGGTGATCATCGGAGTGACCGAAGCTCGCCACTGGTCCCCCTCGGGCGTCCTCGGCAGTGCGTTCGATGCCCGCGCAAAGTCCATCCAACGGCCCAACAAGGCAGTCCAGGACACGACCTCGGGTTGAAACGCCTCTGGCATGGGTCTGGATTGTGCCACCAAGACCGGTTCCACGTCTATTACTTGTCCTCAAATCCCCGATTACTGCGTCGAAAAGCGAGTTTCTGCCGATAGATCCACTCGTATGACACGAAAGAAATCAACCGCTGAAACCACCTCCGCCAACACCCCACTCCAATGGTCCCTCTGGATCGTCGCCGGTGGTGCCTGGCTTTTTCTGGCCACTTCGCTCGTGAGCTTTCACTCGGGAGACTGGCCGTCGCATCTGGTGGCTGTTCACAATGAGCCCGTCAGCAATCTCTGTGGCGCGGCCGGCAGCTGGTTGTCGTTCTGGTGCTACCGACTACTTGGACTGAGCAGTTGGCTGTTGATTCTCGGTGGTGGCGGTTGGTTGATTCTCAGAGCAGCCGGTCATCGGCCGCCGCACATGGCACTTCGACTGGGCGGACTCCTCGTCATGGTGATTGCACTCTCGGGACTGCATGCCCTGCTGCTTCCAAACTGGGGTGTGATACCAGGTGCGCCAGCCGGACTGCTCGCCCATGCCGCGGTCAATGCACTCGTCCCGCTGTTCTCGACATTCGGATCAATGCTGATCCTGCTGGCCGTTCTCCTGGTCGGCGCGATCGTTGCCGCAGACGAATTCATCCTTGAGATCCCACGACGCCTGATCGCCGCTTTCAGAACCAAGGGCAAGGGTACTCGTGCACGAGGCACGGTTGGCTCACTCCTGAATCGACCTCGTCGCAAGCCCGCCATGGCTGGTGGACCAGCGACTGCCGTACAGGAACTCGAGGACGAAGAAGAGGAATGGGAAGAAGAAGCCGCTTACGACGATGGTGAAGAAGAGGAAGAGGAAGAGGAAGAAGAGGACGACGACTACGAATACGTCGACGAGGACGAAGGTGACTACGAGTACGAAGACGAAGAAGAGGAAGAAGAAGAAGAAGAAGAAGAAGCCGCACCGAAGTTGAGCATGGCTGAGCTGCGCGCCAAGATCGCCAAGCTGCCGCTTCGAATGGGTGCCCGAAACACCGAGTTGGCCACCGATGACGATATCCAGCGAGAGGACTACGAAGGCTACACCTTCCCGTCCGTCGAATTGCTGAGCGAACCCGAAGACGACTTCTCCGCTCAGGCGGAAGCAACTGTCAGGCGTCAAGCCGAATCACTGGTCAAGTCGCTCGATGTCTACGGTATCGAGGGTTCCGTCGTCGGCATCGACTCGGGTCCGACCGTGACCCTATTCTCCGTGGAACTGGAACCAGGCACCAAGGTGTCCAAGCTCAATGCGATCTCACGAGATCTGGCCAGAAGTCTTCGAGCACAGAACATTCGAATTGTACCCACAATTGCAGGCAAAACCGCGGTGGGAATCGAGGTCCCGAACGAGAAACGCGAGAAGGTACGTCTCCGCGAATTGATCTCCAGTGGTGCGGCCGAAGGCATGACCTTGCCCATGTTCCTTGGAAAGGATTCCAGCGGCGAACCATTGGTGGCCGACCTGGTGCGCATGCCCCACATGCTGATCGCGGGCACGACCGGTTCCGGCAAGAGCGTCTGCATCAACACCGTGATCATGTCCTGGCTGTTCATGAAGCGGCCGGACGAACTGAAGCTGATTCTGGTCGACCCCAAGATGGTCGAGCTCAGCCAGTTCGGCGACATCCCCCATCTGGCCTGTCCGGTGATCACCGAAACAGGCAAGGCCGCGGCCTCGCTCGCCTGGGCCGTCAAGAAGATGGAGGAGCGCTACGAGCTTCTTCGCGAAGCCGGTGTCCGCGACCTCCCCTCCTACAACAACATCCCCTGGGAAGAGAAGAAGGAAATCTTCCAGCCAGGCACGGAACTCGAGGAAGCCAAGATCCCTCGAAAGCTTCCGTACATCGTCTTCGTCATCGACGAACTGGCAGATCTCATGATGTCGGCGAAGGAAGTGGAACAACACATCGTGAGAATCGCCCAGAAGGCTCGAGCCGTGGGCATCCATCTGATTCTCGCCACGCAGCGACCACAGGCCAACGTCGTCACCGGACTCATCAAGTCCAACATGCCATGCCGTCTCTCGTTCAAGGTCGCCAGTGGCATGGACAGTCGAATCGTCATGGATACGAAGGGCGCCGAACTGCTGCTTGGTCATGGCGACATGATGATGGTGACACCTCAGGCCCCCGAGCCGTGTCGAACACAGGGCACGCTGGTTGATGATGCGGAAACACGCAAGGTCGTCCGCTTCCTCAAGGATGTGGCTGGCCCGACATTCGAACGCAGCCTGATCCAGGTACGTCCGGACGGACTCGCCGGTGGTGGTGAAGCCGACAAGGAACGCGATCCGCTCTTCGATCAAGCCGTTCGAATCATCATTGAATCGGGACGTGGTTCCGTCTCACTGGTGCAGAGAAGACTCTCGATCGGATACAGCCGTGCATCGAGACTCGTCGACCAGATGGCGTTGGCGGGAATCCTTGGTGAACACAAGGGATCGGTGGCCCGGGAAGTCCTCATCTCCATCGACGACTGGGACAAGATGCAGGCCCTCGAATCCGGCGAGGAGGGCGAAGCCCCCAATGAGCTCGAGGTCGTCTACGACGACGACCCAGATGGGCTCGATGGACCTGTCCCCGACGAGGATGACGGCGATTTCCTCCGCTAGCGGCTCAGAGACCCCGTGACAGGACATCGTGAAGAGTCCGGAAATTGTGGCCGACTTTCGCCAACTAGGGCGATAGTATTCCTATCGGAGTGTCATCACGCCCGTCCGAGCGAGCCCCGAGGAGCCGTGATGAACTTCGACGACCGTGAGCACCCGCTCATGGGCGATGTGCCCTTTGGGACGCCGAAGGGGGCAGAAACCCGGCGGCCGGTTCACATCCGGTGACGGCTGGGACAGGTTGGGCTCATGAAAGGAGGTGGTCCGATGATGAATGAATGTGACTGTATGTGGGGGTCGCACTGCTAACCCGTGCGATTGACGGGTTGCACGGGCGTGCGATCCTTATCAAGCAGATAAAACCCCCAGCGGGCGGTGCCACACGGCATCGCCCGCTGGTTTTTTGACTGGAGCCCCTGTCGGCTATCCTGATGAGATGTCGAACTCACCGCTTCAGACCACCACGGAGGCCTTCATCGCCCAGGCAGAGCAGATCCGCCAGGGCGGCGGAGCCAAGGGCATCGACCGTCAACATCGCCATGGACGTCTGACGGCTCGGGAGAGACTCGATCTTCTCGTTGACCCGGGGACACCACAGTTCGAGTGCGGACTCTTCGCGGCGTTTGAGATGTACAAGGAATACGGCGGCGCCCCCGCTGCCGGCGTGGTCACGACGATCGCCCACGTCGGTGGCAAGATCTGCATGATCATCGCCAACGACGCGACCGTGAAGGCTGGCGCCTTCTTTCCGATGACCTGCAAGAAGATCATCCGCGCACAGGAAATAGCACAACGAGCTCGATTGCCACTGCTCTATCTCGTCGACTCGGCCGGCGTCTTTCTTCCATTGCAGGAGGACGTCTTTCCTGACACGGACGACTTCGGTCGCATCTTCCGGAACAATGCCGTCATCTCCGCCAACGGCATTTCCCAGATGGCAGCCATCATGGGGAACTGCGTCGCCGGCGGTGGCTACCTCCCCGTCCTCTGCGACACGCTGCTGATGACCGAAGGCAGTGGTCTCTATCTCGCTGGGCCGGCCCTCGTGAAAGCGGCCATCGGACAGGAAGTCAGCACAGAGGAACTTGGCGGCGCCGAGATGCATGCCTCGATCTCAGGCACCATCGATTTCCATGAACCCGATGATGAAGCCTGCCTCAAACGACTTCGCAGCCTGGTGCATGCCGACATGGCGGCGCCGCCCAGCCATGGTCCACCTCACGAGTCCACGAACCCCGAACGCAAGCGTGAGGACATCTTCGAGATCTTCACCGACGAACCTGGTCAGCAGTACGACGTGAACGAACTGCTCAAGTGCATCGTCGACAAGGACTCCTTCAACGAATACAAGGCCGACTACGGCGCCTCGATCGTCTGCGGCTATGCCAGAATCGATGGATGGCCCTGCGGCATCGTCGCCAACCAGCACATGCTCACCAAGCGGATGATGCCCGGTGGCAAGGCAGGCCCCTCCACCTCGACCAACATGCCGGCTGTCATCTACACCGATTCCGCCGACAAGTCTGCACGCTTCATCATGGACTGCAACCAGAAGCGCATACCACTCATCTTCATCCACGACACCACCGGTTTCATGGTCGGTCGTGACAGTGAACAGGACGGCATCATTCGAAGTGGTGCCAAGATGGTCAATGCGATGAGCAACTGCGTCGTTCCGAAGATCTCCCTGATCACCGGCGGCAGCTATGGTGCCGGCAACTACGCCATGTGCGGCAGAGCCTTCGATCCGTTCCTCACGCTGGCCTGGCCGGGTAGTCGATGCGCCGTGATGGGCGCACAGTCGGCGGCCGGAACCCTGCTGCAGATCGATCTCGCCGCACGCAAGCGAAGAGGCGAGGAACCCGATGAAGCCGAACGCAAGACGCTTCTGGATGCGATCACCAAGTCGTACACCGATCAGCAGGACATCCGATACGGCGCCGCACGCGGCTGGATCGACCGTCTTATCCATCCAGAGCACACGCGGGATGAACTGGCCATGGCCTTGCAGACCGCGTCGACCGTCCCGATGGGCGATTCGTTCAAGACCGGTGTTCTCCAGACCTGATCCGTCCACCAGAGGAGCTGGTCATACATGAGCATTGATCTCAAGGATCGAGTTCTGGTCATCACCGGGGGCGGTACGGGTATCGGCGCCGCGACCGCGATCGCGGCCGCAAGTGCAGGAATGCGGGTGTGCCTTTGTGGCCGGCGAGCGGAACCGCTCAGAAAAATCGTCGAGCAGATTCATTCGAACGGCGGACAGGCCATGTTTCTGGAACTCGATGTGACCGAACCGGGCAGTGAGGCGAGACTCCTAGATGCCGCTCAAGATCAGCTCGGAACACCCTGGGCCGTCTTCGCCAATGCCGGACGTGGGCTGAGTCGCACCGGTCACGAAACGACCCCCGATGAGATGTCTGCAATCTTCGAAGTCAATTTCTTCGCGACTCACCGTCTGTTTTCGGAAGCGACTCGTCGCATGATCGCCCATGGTCAGGGAGGACACCTTCTGGCATGCGCGTCCTGCCTTTCCAGATTCGCCATACCCAACCACGCTGCCTATGCGGCGACCAAGGCATCACAGGACATGCTCTGTCAGGCCGTACGTCTGGAAGTGGAACCGCACGGGATACATGTCTCAAGTGTGCATCCCATCACGACGACCACGGAATTCTTCGATACCGCTGCCCGGCACAGCGGCATGGATGACCTTTCCATCGAGAAGGACACCCCCCGAGCCTTCATCCAGTCACCGGACAGGGTGGCCGATGCGATCATCCGTTGCCTGAAGCGACCTCGACCCGAGGTGTGGACCAGTCGCATCGTTCGACTCGCGACGGTCGTCCGAAATCTGTTCCCGAAGTTGTTCGATCACCGGACCAGAAACATGCAGGACTGATGATCAGTTCCGCTGCATCTGCTCCAACGCCTTCAATCTTCGCGTATGAACGGGTTCGGTCGGCTCGATCAGAATCAAGGCTTCCAGATGTCTTCGAGCCGCGTCGAGTCGCCCGGCTTCGATCGAGGCGGCGGCGGCTTCCTCACGGATGGCGGGATCATACGGACTGATGCCCACAGATTGCTCCATAGCATCGGCCCCGGCATTGAAACGACCAGCCCTCCGCATCGAACGTGAGAGACGTCGAGCCACCAGTGGATCGTATTCCTCCTGGGAGACCAGCACCTTCATCGCTTCCGCTGCGCGTTCATCGTCGCCCCTGTCCTCCCACCAGCGAGCCAGGAATTCATGTCCAAGCGGATCGCCGGGCCTGATCGCGACATAGGCTTCCGCCAACGCCAATGGATCCTGATCGGCCAGCACTCCACCTTCCATCAATCTTCGAACGGCAGCCTCGAGAACGTCGGGATGATCTGGATGCGTTGCCAGAAGACTGATAAGGACATCATCATCCTCGATGGAGGCCGCCGGCTCGTTCAATATCGGCATCGACGACATGGAATCGGGCTGACGTGGCTTACCAAGGGAATCCCGCATCAATCTCAGATGATGAGTTCGCTCCGCCGCAAGCGTTCGACGGTTGAGTGCATCCAGAGAATCCTCCAGCAGGATCTCCTGCAGCGATGGTTCCGAGATGACACCCCACTCGAGGACCTGCTGACGGGCCCATTCGAGAAAGAGCTCGAAGAACGCAGGCTCATCCAATCCAGTCACGGATTTGAGGGCCGGTCGCCAGGACACACCCGCCCGGAACTGCCTCATCAACTCCTGAAGGGATTCCGCACCCCATCGCTCCATCAGGAACTCCAGCATCCAGTTGCTCTGCGCGTACGCGAGCGAACGATCCTGTGGTCGACGCGGACGCACGAATGCCCAACTCAACTCGTCGAGCTCCAGAAGTGTCCCCGCCTGAAGTTCAGTGGCGAGCATTCGACTGGTCCGCCATTTTCGTGGGCCGGGTTCCATGAGAACGGCAGCCGCCTCCGTGAACCACAACGGCACTCGATAGTCGGTCTGATCGAGATTCACCGTGTGTGTGAATTCATGTCGCAGAACCCGTTCCCAGTCGTAGTTGCCCATGTGCTTGCTGGGGACACCTGTCCGAGGTGATTCCATCGCGATGCATGGACCCGTGCACGCGGCCATCGTGTGGATGTCCGGCATGCCGATGATCCGGATGGCGAATCGTTCATGATCGGGATACAGCTCGATGACGGTCCGACGTTCCGGCTTCCAACCGAATACCTCGACCGTGTCCTCATAGACGCTTTCGAGTCTGGGAATCATCTCACGAACAAGTATCTCATCGATACCCGGTGCATATCGAACAAGGAAATGCGGCGTCTCAATCGTCTCGTAGGAAGTCACCTCCTCCAGAAGCGACAAGGAGTTCTTGGAACGACGATTGAATGAATCAAGCGCAACCGCTCGACGGAGCGAGACGATCGCATCCTCCATTCTGGCATCCTGCCACTGCATGAGCCCGAGTTCGATCCATGGTGCCGGCCAGACCGGACGAAGCTCGATGGCTCGCCTGAGCCAGCGATCCGATTCCGGATACTGCCTGTGAAAGGAGAGCACCGAACCCAGTCGATGCGCTGCGGCCGCACTGCCCGGGAATCTTTTCTCGTATCGCTCCATCGCGGCATCCAACTCGGGATCCTCGATGACCGCCATGATCGACAACTCCAGCATCATGGCTTCCGGCCAGAAGGGTGCGTCCGCTCGAAGACGACGGGCGATGCGCAGAGCGGCGTCCGGATCGTTCTGCTTCAAGAGCGATTCCGCTTCAAGAAGATCCGCCATTGGATGATCCGGGACGATGTCTCGCAATGACTGGATCACGGCATCGGTGCCATTGAAATCGAATCGAAGAAGATTCAGTCGACCGAACGTCAACCAGGCTTCACCTAGTCGAGGATTCAACTCGAGCACTTCGCGAATCGCCTCATCGGCCGATGCCGGATTGTTCTTCTCAAGTAGAAGCTCCGCCTCCTGAATACGTGAAGTCCAGTCCAGAGGATCCGATTCCCGAATGGCCCCGTACGCGTCCATGAGATTGCGATAGGCATCGTCTCTGGCACCATCGATCTCGGCCAGACGGCGCATCGCGGTAACGGCATCCGTGCGGCTGCTAGAGGATCGGCCGGGGGTGACGGTTTGATAGGCGATGACGGCCTCGTCCCGCCGACCCAGATCCATCAGCAGATCCCCAAGAAGAAGCCCCGCTCCGGGATCCTCGGAGGATTCCAGGCGATCGATGGCCTGAAGATGCTCGCCTCGAGCGGCCAGCCAACGTGCCGCGAGAAGTGGTGAGACATCATCCCGTAGAAGATCTTCGTTTCGATAATCGCCGATGATCAAGGCCGCCTTGATTCGATCGTCCGCAGAGACAAGGCCATCTTCATCCCAGATGCCATGCTGTAGATGAAGGGCCGATCGCTCCTCTGGATCGAGCCAGTCGACATCAAGTGTGCGTCGTAGAGACGGCGATGGAACTCCGGGCTCGCTGATGGCGGTTGACGACGCGACCGCGAGGATCACCATGGCGGCGAGACATCGTTTCAATCAAACGCCTCCCGGGCAGGAGTCGCCAGAGGTTCCACATTGAGCTTCCAGTCGGATGGGACCTCGCCCGCCATGCCCTGGGAGAGTTTCTTCTTCATATCTGGTGCCAACTCATGTTCACGCTTCACGTGGGTCAAGCGAACCGTCTTGCGATCCCCGTTGGATGATTCCTGAACCATTCCTTCCGGAATCAGATTCCCCTCATTGAACACGACATCGATCCACGAGAACTCCTTGGTCTGACTGGTCCCTTCCTTGGGAGTGAATCGAAGACAGAACACTGGCTCATCGCCACTGACAAGATCCCATGTCCACTTGTGGGCAAGCGGATCACGCCGCGTGATCCTGTATTGCCTTTCGAGATCGGACTTGCTATACGTGAAGAGCATCGGAATGGGACCGCCGGCCGATACAACCTGACCTTCGGGTGCGAGCTGCCGACGAATCGCCGTCTTCGTCTGGTGATCCAGTTCGGTCAACCATGTACCGTCGAACAGATATTCCCGTTGACGCGAACGACGAACATTGTTCACGATGAGTTGATCGAACATCACACCAATGCGTTCAGGCTGCGACTCGGTCGGAGACTCGTAGGCGAAGTTGCCGGTCCGAATCTCCGTCCGTCCAAGGACTGAATCGATCTTACGGTAGGTGATGTCGCCGGTGAGCGCATGAACCTTCTTGCCAGCCTTCTCGATTCGCTTGAGCAGATGATTCACGCCATCGGGCTCGTGCTCCTCTTCGGACTGCAAGGGAGACTTTGGGGCATCCGGTGCCTTGGGTGCCTTTGGTGCGGATGGCGCATTGGGCGCCTTCGGTGGTTTGGGTGCTTTGGGTGCCTTTGGGGGCTTTGGCGCTTCAGGTGGCTTGGGTGCCTTCGGAGCCTCGGGCGGTTTCGGAGGCTTGGGAGCAGGAGGCGCCATGGGATCTGAAGGACCATGAGGCTCCATCGGCCCTCCAGGTTCCATGGGATCCATGGGATCATGGACGTCCGTTGATTGCACCGGCTGCTCGAAATGATTCGCTGCCGAGCAGGAGACCATCGAGATCACGAGTGCGAGAGTCAGAAGAGGTGATGACTTCATAACCGAATTATTCCCTTCATCTGGTGGAGAGTCGAGCCATCAATCCAATGAAACCAGCAGAACTACGACATGAACCTCGATGGCACGGCCTTCACCGACGGCATCGACACGCTCATGGGTCTTGCCCTTGATATTGATCTGGCCGGGTTCACAACCCAGCAGCGAGGCCAGAATCTCCGCCATGCGGTCGGCATGTGGTGAGATCTTGGGACGCTCGCAGATGATGGTGGCATCCATGTTTCCCACCCTCAACGCATGGCTCTTCATGCGACGAACCGCTTCCTCGAGAAAGATCCTCGAATCGGCGTTCTCATTCTCAGGTGCCGTATCGGGAAAAAGACGGCCGATATCCGGCTCTCCCAGAGCGCCCAGAATGGCATCCGTCACGGCATGCAGAAGGGTATCCCCATCGGAATGCCCCACAGGACCCTTGTCATGTTCCAGTTCCATCCCACCGAGAATGAAAACGCGTCCGTTCCCGGCGGGCGGACGGGCTTCAAGCCGATGAAGATCGTATCCATGGCCAATTCGCATGACAGAGAGTGTATCGCCAGTGGGGCGACATCAGTCAGGCACCTTCCGGGCTGGTCGTGGCTATGATGGGACCTAGAGCCCAAACCACTGGAGATCCGTCGTGAGCCGACGATTTACTGCCATCCCCTTTATTGCTTTTCTTGCCCTCGCTGCCATCCTTTCGACAGGCCTTGGTGGCTGCTACACCCCGGGTGGCGGACTGTTCGCCGCCAGTAATAGCCCCTTCACCTACTTCTCGACACCCGAATATCCAAAGACCTTTGTTCTGGTGAACACCAAGACGGGCGAGAACATCTTCGAGATGCATATTCCGGTTGGCAAGGCTCTGGTAGTCAAGTTCCAACAGGGTCAAGGGGATGATCCCTCCATGACCCCAGATCTGATGAAGTACGGCGTCTTCCCGATCAAGGACACGAGTGGAATGCTGACATCGTCCATCACCGTTCCGGGATCCTATTCCAGACGAATCGACATCTTCCTCACGACCGGCGAGGCGTATACGCCCCCCGATGAAAATCGTCCGATCCGAACCGACAAGAAAGAGGATCGGCCAGCCGGCTGGACAAGCGAAGGTGGGCCAAGCGATGAAGTCGCGCCGGATCCCATGAAGTTCTACGATCCTTGATTGCGGGCCTCACAAGGCGATTCGAATGAGATGAGATCGACCTGAGACGGGTGTCTGCTAGAATGAGGGGTGCAGATGACCCTTATTCACACGGATATCTCATGATGACATCGATCACGAACCAGACTGATTCCATCACGTCCAATCCCCCAGTCGATCCAGCAACGGTCACGCTCTCGGGCTATGTGCTTCCGGAGCGGTACGGGCCAGAGTCCATCGAGACGACCGAAAACGGTCGACCGGACACGCCCAGTGAACGCATCGGACAACCTGGCCAGTATCCGTATACAAGGGGTATCCATCCCGGCATGTACCGGACACGTCTCTGGACGATGAGGCAGTTCGCCGGATTCGGTTCGGCCGACGACACCAATGCCCGATTCAAGTATCTGCTGGAGAACGCCAAGGGGACCAACACCGGCCTCTCGACTGCCTTCGACCTGCCGACATTGATGGGCCGAGACAGTGACGACCCGCTGAGTGCCGGTGAAGTCGGTCGCTGTGGTGTCGCCATCGACACGATCGAGGACATGCACCGACTATACGCCGACATTCCAGTCGATCAGGTCACGGTCAGCCAGACCATCAACGGGCCCGCCTGCGTCATATGGGCGATGTACATCGCCATGGCCAAGCAGCGGGACATCGATCCGGCCAAGCTCGGCGGAACCCTGCAGAACGACATCCTCAAGGAATTCCATTCCCAGAACGAATTCATCTATCCACCGGAAGCCTCGGTGAAACTGGTGGTGGACACCATCGAGCATGCGATGAACCATCTCCCGCGATGGAACAGCGTGTCGATCAGTGGCTACCACATCCGCGAAGCAGGTTCGACCGCCACGCAGGAACTGGCCTTCACCCTTCGTGATGGCATGGAATACGTCCATGCCGCCATCGAACGCGGCCTTCCCGTCGACGCCTTCGCCCCCCGCCTGTCCTTCTTCTTCAATTCGCACAATGAGTTCTTCGAGGAGGTCTGCAAGCTCAGGGCCGCTCGACGCATCTGGTCGACCGCCATGCGGGAACGGTACGGCGCCAAGAGCGACCGTTCGCTACTCATGCGAACCCATGTCCAGACGGCCGGCTGCTCGTTGACCGAGCAGCAGCCCTTGAACAACATCGTACGCGTGGCCTATCAGGCGATGGCCGGTGTCCTTGGTGGTTGCCAGAGTCTCCACACCGACTCGATGGACGAGACCCTTGGCCTTCCGACGGAACAGGCCGTTCGTGTCGCTCTTAGAACCCAGCAGATTCTCGCCTACGAGACCGGTGTGACCCGGACGGTCGATCCATTGGCCGGCTCCTGGTTCGTCGAGGGCCTCACCGACGAGATGGAATCGGGCGCCAACGACATCATCCGCGAGATCGACGACATGGGCGGCGTGGTCGACGGTATCCACAAGGGCTACTTCCGCCGCTCGATCGCCGAAGCCAGTTATCGATTCGGTCAGGAGATGGAAGCGGGCGATCGCCTGATAGTCGGCGTGAATGCCTTCACCGAAGGCAATCAGGAGCAACAGGTCGAAATCCTCCAGATCGATCACGAGGTGGAGACCAAGCAATGCGATCAGCTGGCCGATTTCAAGAAGCGACGTGATGACGATGCCGTCAAGAAGTCGCTTGATGCCATCCGTCAGGCCGCTCGGGACGACGTGAACATCATGCCTTCCTTGATCGAGGGCTCACTTGCCAACTGCACGCTTGGCGAAATGGTACAGGCCATGGCCGATGTCTATGGCCGCTACACCGGAGGGCCCGAGTGGTAGGCTGAACGACACATACCTGTAGTTTCAGAGTGACCCCGGCTCCTCATATGAGGACGCCGGGGTTTTTCTATTGATTCAGAAACGAATGGTCATTCGGAGTCCGGTCGAATCGAACTCCGGCTTGGCCGGAAGTTCATGATGTATTCCACGACCAATCCGGTCGGCGGACCAGCAGCAGGCCAACGCGTCCATCACGTCATCGACCTTGATCGTTGTTCCTTCGATCATCGCGATGCAGGACTCGATTGCTTCTGGTCCGAAGACTTCATGAAGACACTTCAGCCTTCGGGCACGACCCTCGACCGTCCGCTTGCTCTGGTCAATGGCGTCGCCATTGATCTCCATGAAGATGAGTTCCGGATGAACCTCGAAGATGCGATCTCTCAGTTGGCCGGATTGCTGAAGCAGGTCGTCCACTTCCCGGATGCGAGGCAGAATGTTCATCATCTGGCGAGTGACCTTTCGCTCGCTGATGCTCATGGTGACCGATGAAGCCTCACGATGCGCCTTGGCGATGTCTTTCTCTTCGATATCGAGCAACGGACGGACCGGTGAAGAGAACACTGATGTGGATCGAGGAAAACCGAGCAGACTTCTGGCTTCCTTGTCGCATTGACGAATACCAGGCTCGATTCCAGTCGTCCCATCCGGTAGCCCGATTGGAACATCGATGCCCACGATCGAATCGGAATGCGACTCGAACATCCCGACAAGGGATTCTCTGAACTCGACAACTGGTGCCGCATCAGACCGGTGGATGACACAGGCCCATCCACCTGGACACGCATCAATGCCGATTCTTGTACGAAACGGTTCGTCAGGCATTCAGATCAGTTACAAAGACCCCATTGGTCGACGACAAACAGCAGATCGTTCACATCCGTCTTGCCGTCCCCCTGGACATCGCCAACACCGGTGCCCCAGTTGTTGATGACGTTCAGCAGATCATTGACGTCGATGATGCCACTGCCGTCCAGATCGGGCAGGCAATCGGCGTCGTAGATCTCGATCGGCAGCCCCGGAGTCATGTCCTTGCCGATGAAACCGGGATAGTCGATGCCGAATCGGCTTGCTCTGAATGTCCGATTGGTGGTGGAGAATCCGCCCTGTCCAGCAGGCAGATCACCCTGTGACAGGACACCCGTGCTGGTATCCGGATTGTGATAGAACCAGACAATATCTCCAGCATCCGTAATCTCGAAGAATTCCCCCCACGGGCCACTGCAGATGATCGTGTTTCCATTCGGAAGACGCTCCGCACCGGAGATGAAGGACGCATAGAAGTCGGTCGGCTCATCGGCCATGTAGACGATTTCCGGTTCGGCCGGACCGTACATGCCGTCACTGCCCATCTCGTAGGTTCCATCTGCCAGAATCGGAGGTGTGATCTCCTCGACCGTCGTGAAGGCGCCTTCCGGTCGATTGCGACCGTTGTTGAATATCAGGATGTTCCCTTCACCGGGATAGCCTTCGGGAATCCAGCGGGCATCGTGCTGTCCCCACAACACCCGATCGTCCGCAGAGGCATTTCGGGAATACACCGAGGCATTCCCCCATCGATAGAGGATGTCACCAGCCGGGCCGGCAGCCTCCTCGGTGGTCGTGCTGTGATCGATGATCCAGAACTCGCCCAGGCGGTGCATGTTGATCATGATCTGATCGAGTTGCGGGTTGTAATGGAGGGAATTGGCATGAAGCCAGTCTCCGTCATAGAGCCCGGTGTCGTAGTTGATGTGCATCTTGCCCGGACTCTCATTCGGATCGCCGTAGTTGGGCAGGCTTGCATTGTGGTTCTGGACGAGATGGTCCCAGGCATGCCATTCCCACACGATGTCCCCGGTGTCGAATCCGGTCGGTGTCACCTCGATCACATGTTCCGGCCACAGCTCGCCATCCTGCATCGTCCCGGGCTCCCGGCCGGCGGCGATGCATTCCTCCTCGGTCTTCATCTCCCAGGCAAGAATCAACACATTGCCATTGGGAAGTGGCTGGATGTCATGGTGCGACTTGTACTGTCCGAATTCGGAATATCGAAAGGACCACTCGAGTGTTCCATCCCAGTTGAATCGCTCGACCTGACCTCCTTGCCCGCCGGCAACGAAATCGGAGTTGCCAGCAGCCTGTCCGGTCCGCAGCAGCGAACCATCCTCAAGCAGGTAGGCCGCTACACCCGGGAGTAGTGTGGATTCCCATTCATTGACCACTCGCCCATCGTTGTCGAGGAGATAGGTCTTGTATGTGTTCAATGGGGAAAAGAGCGTGTAGCCCGGATAGGCAGAGGAATCGTGTTTCAGAATGCCAACCGTACGTTCGGCTTGAGCAGCCATGGATCCAAAGACCAGCAACAGACCACCGACCAACAAACGAGAACCGTCAAGTTTCATCTTTCTCTCTTCCTCTCTTCCTCTCTGGATAGCTACAAAAACGGACATACAAGTATTCCCCCCGAATCCGGTTTCTGATGCCCTAAAGTCAGAAATCCGGCCAACTTCTGGCTGAACCCAAAGCTCACAAAGCGACTCTGGCTTCCTTCATAAAACCGCAAAAAGTGGACTTTTAGCCGTGGATAACTCCGCTTGAACCTCGATTATCAACCCTTGAGGGGCATTACTCCTTTGGCCATGGTGATTTGGGCAATTGACGCTCCACGAGGGTCCGGAAATCCGCTAATTTCAGGGGTGGAAGAAAGAGACGCTGGGGGGAGGACTGCCGATGTGGGTGGCCTCACCACTTGGCGAAAAGAGAGAGAAGAGAGAGGCAATCATGTCAATCAACAGGTTTGGAATCGCCACAGCTATCGCTGCTGGCGGCATTCTGGCTGCCCCAGCATTGGGTGGCCTCACGGGTTTGAGCTACGAATACGTCAGTTCAACACTGGACGAAGCGGACTACTGGACAGTACGTGTCTACGCGGACATGGGTGCTGGTGAGCGTCTCGATGCGGTCGCCGGTAACGGCGCCCAGTCGAAGGTCGTCTCGACCACTGCCTCCTTCTATCAGAATTCAAATGGCGGTCCTACTTCCAAGGAACTGAACTGTGGCTTCTTCGGCTTCGTCCCCTCCATGGAATGGGACTCCTATGTCACGATCGGCTGCCTCTGTCAGGACGGCAGCCCGTTCCCAGAAAATGCCTTGAGCAACATCGGCATCGAGTGGGACAACTTCGAGAACAACGGTGGAACGATTGACGCCAACAACGGAACCTGGTTCGTCACAGCTGATGACGCACAAGGTGGTTCCGCCACTCACAATTCTGTCGATGGCGCCACCAACGGCGTCCTCATCGGCCAGTTCACCATTCTTGGTGACGCCAGCTCCTCGATGACCTTCGAAGCACTCTTCCAGGGTCGAGAGGCCGATGGCACCACATCCTGGCAGACCGCTGGTTCCATCGTTATTCCAGCACCAGCTGGTCCGCTCGACTGCAACGACAACGGTGCAGAGGACAGCGATGACATCGCCGACGGCACCAGTGAAGACTGCAACGCCAACGGCGTACCTGACGAATGCGACCTCGACGAAGGTGTTGCCACTGACTGCAACGGCAACGGCACACCCGACTCCTGCGACATCGCCGATGGCTCCGCCAGCGACTGCGATGGCAATGGCACACCTGACTCCTGCGATATCGACGCCGGCGCCGCCGACTGCGATGGCAACGGTGTCCTGGACAGCTGCGACCTCGATAACGGCGCAGCCGACTGCAACGGCAACTCCATTCTCGACGCCTGCGACATCGCCAGTGGTTCCTCCGAAGACTGCGATGGCGACGGCACACCCGATGAGTGCGAGACCGACTCAGACGGCGACGGCACCATCGACGACTGCGAGTACACCGCTTATCGAAATGTCAACCTTGGTGAGACATATGACACCGCATTCGATGCGATCATGGCTGCTCGAAACGGTGACCTCATCGAAGGTGACACCCTCGCCGTGGCCAGTGAGACCGACATCGACTTCATGGGCAAGAGCCTGTACATGGATGTTCTCGCACTCCAGAGCTCAAGCCCACTTGAGCTTGATACCTCTGCCGATATCGAACTGGGACCAGGTTCCAGACTCGTGAATCCATACGTCGGCGACTATGCCACATTCAGTGGCGATGTCACTGGCCCATTCAGCGGCAATGCCGCAATCGGCGGCTGGTTCGAAGTCATCTTCAATGGGGATATTCGTGTCAGGCCTAATACCAGCCTCGAAATCATCACCGGTGACCTTCCTGGACTGGGCTCCGTTCTCAATGGCGACATGCTCGTCATGAACAATGCATCAGTATGGAGCGAAGGTGATCTTTCCATCGATGGAACCTGCACCACACTCAGAGACAGCTCAGTCACTGCAGATGTGATTAGCAACAACGGTACTTTCAATGGTCAGGGAACGCTCAATTCGAATCTGTCCAACTCAAACACCTTTAAGTGCAACGGAACCACGGTTCTTACCGGTGATTGCGACAACGCAGCTGGAGCACTTATCTCGGTGAATGTGGGAACCATGTACTGCATGGGCAACGTCTTCAACGGCGGCACCATCATTGGTGACTTCAACGATGGTCCTGTCCGTGGAGGCAGCGAGCCTGGATTCGGCGATGGCATGAACATCGGCGGCAACTATGCCACCGGTCCTGATGCATCGCTCACCTTCGCACATGAGAACTGGAAGCTTTCGGTCGGTGGCCACTTTGACGTCGCCATCAACGACAGCACCAAGTTCAACATGGGGCTGGCTACCATCCGGATGTACGATTCCGGCAGTGGCATCAGCACCATGGAAGCCATGTCTCAGGATCTCGGTGAGACCTTCGACGGTCTTGATTCCTCGATCGTCGACAACTTCCCGCTGGGTACGCTTGAGATCAACGGCCATGTCATGGTCGTCGACGACCGTACCAACACGGAGAACGGCGACGAGATCGTCTACGTGAAGACCCTGGTCGTCGAGGCCGGCGCGACCTTCGATGCCAACGGTCGAACCGTCTGGTGCGAGGAGATCATCAACAACGGCACCATCCTCGGTGACGTCGATGTGATCGATCCAGAGGTCCCATGCGATGGCAACCTCAACGGCGATGATGTCGTCAACATCGACGACCTGCTCATCATCCTCAGTGACTGGGGTGGAACAGGTGGCGATGCCAACGGTGATGGTCAGACCAACATCGATGACATTCTGGTCGTTCTTGGCAATTGGGGCTCATGCTTCTGATTGCTACTCTCGATGGAAGTCCATGACGACTTCCACGTCTTGATTCCAAGGGGTGTGCAACTTCGGTTGCACACCCTTTTTTCATCAAGACTCAACGATGGCCATCGAGCCACTCCACCACGGTATCGATGACGTTCGGGTTGGACATGATGGTCGAATGGCCCGCCTTGATCGCGATGTGATCATCCACCGAATCGTGCCTGGTTTCATCCAGCATGAGAGTGCCATCATTGGCACATCCCTTGTCGAATATCCCTGCCCAAAACAGGATCCATGTATAAGGGAGACTGGACCAGGCCAATCCTCGGGTTCCTCCCACGATGAGTGACGGGCGAGGTGGATCGGGCCATCGTTCGGGACAGGCGAGCTCCATCAACGCCGGACCGAACAGGAACCGCAGTCCCGGCAGCTTATGGGCCCATCGAGCAGCCCGGGAACCCTGGTTCGGCGGTGCAACCATCACGCAACCTCTCCACTGGAATCGATCCGCGAGCTGGCGAACGATGATGCCCCCCATGGAATGGGTCACCACGAAGAGTTCACGATTAGGCAGATCCGACTCGATCAACGTCGCGACTTGTTCCGCGGATTCGATGATCGACTGCTTGCGACTGGCGTAGGTCGTCCACCAGGTGTCCCAGCCCTCCGATTCCAGACGCCGTTTCAACCGACGCATGGAATGACGGGTTCTTGCCAGACCATGCAGGAGGACGACAGTGGGAGCCATGGTCTGCCAGTCTCTCTGACGAGCCATACCCTCGTCAAGATGTCCTCCAGAGCTCGTGGATCCGCATTCGCTCGGCAGCGGATAGAATCAACATCAGATGGCTTCATCCAAAGGCAACATCTTTCAGGCACCTCGTGGAACGCGGGATTTCTTCCCGACCGAGATGGCGATGCGTCGCTACATCGAAGCATGCTGGCGTGATGCCTCGATCCAGTTCGGTTTTCAGGAAATCGACGGACCCACCTACGAACATCTCGACCTCTACACCGTGAAGTCCGGACCCGGCATCGTGAGTGAACTGTTCAGCTTCAAGCGAAGCGGCGGTGAAACTGAATATGCCCTGCGACCCGAGTTCACGCCGACTCTTGCGAGAATGGCCGTTGCCCGCGGCAACGCCCTTCCCGTACCGACGAAATGGTTCTCGATGCCGTGTCTGTTCCGGGCCGAACGCCCGCAAAGAGGTCGATTGCGTGAACACTTCCAATGGAACGTCGACATCCTGGGCCTCTCGAACGCCGATACCGACGCGGAACTGATCTCCGTGGCCATCGCCGGGCTCGAGAAACTGGGACTCGATCCCTCCATGGTCCAGGTCAAGTACAGCCATCGTGACGTGGTCGCGAAACTGCTCTCCGGACTCGGCGTGACCGACGACCATCTTCCAGCAGCCTTCGATCTGCTCGACAAACGTGACAAGATGCCGGCTGACGTCTTCACTGAGAAGGCCTCCGAGCTCGGACTCGATTCGACCGCGGTCGAACGATTCGATCAACTGGCACATGCCACCACTCAGCCAGGTGCCCACCCATCGACGCTTGGTGAACTTGATCCCGATGATCTCGAACAACTGGTCGCCATCCATGAAGCGCTGGTGCATCATGGAATCACCGACTGGTGTCATGTCGATCTGGGCATCGTGCGAGGACTGGCCTACTACACGGGGACCGTCTTCGAGATCCATGAGACATCGGGTGCCGAACGGGCTATCGCCGGCGGTGGTCGGTACGACCATCTCGTCGAACTCTTCGGAGGACCCGCCACACCCGCCTGCGGTTTCGGCATGGGTGATGTGGTGCTGTCGTTGGTTCTTCAGGATCGTGGGCTGCTGGACACCGAATCGCTTCTTCCAAGACCGGATGCCTTCGTTGTCTGCGCCGATGATGGTGCAGCCGATCAGATGGTTCCAGTTCTCGCGAGACTGAGGCAGCGTGGACTCCACGCACGTCGCTCGTACAAGAGCACTCGCAACATGGGCAAGCTACTCAAGGAAGCCGGTCAGCATCGTTCAAGATGCGCCGTCATTCTCGGCCGTGAATTTCAGGATGGCATCGTCATCGTCAAGGATCTCGATGCCGGCGAACAGCATGACGTACCGCTCACCGAACTCGAGTCGACCGTGATCAGGTTGCTGAAGACGTCATGAGAGCGTTGATCATCACAGCTGTTCAGGCGGAGGCCGAGGCCATCGGCCAATTGTCGGATACCACCGTTGTCGCTGGCGGTGTCGGTAGAACCAATGCCGCGGCCTCGACCACAAGATGTCTTCTGGAGGATGGCCCCTTTTCAATGGTGATCAGTGCTGGAATCGCGGGCATTCTTCCCGGCAACGACCTCGAGGTCGGGGATGTCCTGCTGGCCAATGAATGCGTCTACATGGAAGAGGGCATAGAAACCCCCGAGGGCTTCCAGGATCTGGATGCCATGGGTTTCCCACTGGGCGAGTTCAGGGGAAACCATGTTCCGGTCGATGGCCCATTGCTTGAGAAATGCCCTGCCCATCTGCCAAGAGGACCAATTGCCACGGTGGCGACCTGTTCCGGGACGGATGAACTCGCCAGTCTCGTCGAGAAGAGAACCGGTGCGATGGCGGAGGCCATGGAAGGCGCGGCCGTCCTCCATGCTGCCGGCCTACTCGGTGTGCCGGGCCTCGAGATCCGATCCATGAGTAATTTCACCGGTCATCGATCCGCTCAGCAATGGGATATTCCCAAGGCACTCGAGTCGCTTCGTAACACCGTCGAAGCGATCGTGTCCTCGTTCAAAGACTGATTCAACAATCAAAAAATAGGGCCACTAATCCCCCCATCTCATCCAGTCCGTTTCAAGGGCATGGCTCGTTCAATCCTCTGAAAGAGCCCACTTCAGACGAGGGTTGTCATCGCCGACCCCAACTAGGTCTTCATCCCCTGCCTATTGCACCCTTCTCCAAAGGACTGGAGCCATCATGCGTCTGCAACTGGGTCGCCCGACAGGACGACCAATAGCCATTGATCTTGGTTTCTCCGCCACGCGGCTTCTGCAGCGAGGCGGCTCCGAGGACAGAAACATCATTGCAGCAGACGAGATCCCCGTTCCGGATGAGTATGGTGAGGATCCGGTCCGAAGGCTGGCCCATCTCGCCGATGAACTACCCCGGGTTCTGAGGGAAGGGGCGTTTAGAGGCAAGCGTGTCATGCTCGCGATGCCAGCCTGCGCAACCACCATCCAGCACATGCAGCTGGATGCCTCGGAGATTCGCAATCCGGATCTGGCGATCCAGACCAAGCTCCATTCCTGTGAAGGGGAGCAGATGGCTCGATGGATCGATGTGACCGACATACACCGCAATGGAAAGCCCCAATCCGAAATCATCTGCCTGGCTATCTCCAGAGATCTCGTTATGCAGCATGTCGAGATGCTCCATGCCCTGAAGCTGGACATCGTCGGAGTCCATACGCAGCCGATCATGCTGGCGGCATCCTTCAATCATCTCAATCGCCGCGCCAACGACAACGAGCAGGCCACGCTGTATGTGGATCTTGGCTACGGAGGCACCACGATCGCCATCACCCACGGCATGCAGGTTGTCTTCGCCAGACGAGTACCCGTCGGTGGGTGGCACTTCGATCGTTCCATTTCCAGATCATTGAACTGCGATCTGGCTGCCGCCCGCGCACATAGATTGGCATTGACCACACCCGAACCGTCAAAGGTCAGAACGGGAGATGAGAAATCCGAACCAGGCAGCAGTGGTGTCGCCATGCTGGATGCGGCGATTCGACAGGCTGGCGGACATCGGGAACGTCGCAGCGGTCAACAGCCAAGTGGCACCAGCGGCGCTGTCGCAGCAGCCAGCATGCCGCCTTCAAGCATCGATCTCTCCGAACTGCTGGAGACACTGGTGGATGAGATATCCCTGTGCATCCGCTACCACAAGGGGCTCTTCCCGCAGGCGTCCATAGGAAGATCAATCTTCGTGGGCGGTGAATCACGACAATCGTGGCTCTGCCGCCACATCGTTCAGGCGATCAAGCTACCCGGGCAGGCCGGCGACCCACTCTCCAGACTTCACACCGGCGATGACGCGACCGGCCTCATTGGTTGGGCCAATCGACCTCGACCCGAATGGAGCATCTGCGCCGGCCTTCTGGAACACGGAAGCAATCGAAAGGTGAAGGTATGAACGACAGTTTTCTGCCGCTGGAGTACACCGAGCAGAAGATCGACCGTCGCACCCATGTGATGGCGATGCTTCTCTTCTTCATCGTGATGGGTGCCGTGTTCGCGGCATTCATGTGGAAACGCGATGAATGGAAACGTGTCGAGTCGGTCCGTCAGGAGATCGAGCAGCGATACGAGGCGGCGGGCGTCGAGGTGGAGGAACTCATGGCCCTGAAGGTCGCCCAGCAAACGACCGTGAACCGGGCTGCGTTGGCGGCCGCACTGGTCGAGAAGGTGCCTCGCTCGATACTGCTTGCGGAACTGATCAACCACATGCCCCAGGGACTCGGTCTGTTGGAGTTCAAGCTGGAATCCAGCCGGATACTGCCGCCCAAGTCGGACAAGAACAAGTCCGCCAAGGGCCGAAAGTCCCGGTCCGGCACACGATCCGTTGGGGAGAAGTCCATTCCCAAGCCACCGCAGTATGACAGCCGAATTTCCCTGACAGGATTCGCACCAACCGATGTGCACGTCTCCGAGTTTCTTGCCGAGCTGAACGGCCATCCACTTCTTCGCGATGTGAATCTCGTCTCCTCCAAGGAGACCATCGAGGAGGACCGCACCATTCGTGAATTCAAGTTGACAGCCTCACTTCAGCAGAATGCAGATGTTCGAAGACTGGCTTCGGAAAACCCGGCTACATCGAGTTCCAGAAACGTATTCATCTCCTCGGGAGCTTCCAGCAATGATGAATAGCCATACCAGACAGATCCTGTACGTCTGTGTGCTGCTGGCCGTGCCTCTGGCGGCTTGGTACTTCGTGTTCGTGCCTCGGAACGATGACATCGACAGGACAACTCGCGCTATTGCGGAGCGGGAGGAACAGCTGCAGTTGATAGCGACCGCCATCAGCGAGATGGGCGATGTTCGACAGGCGGTTCTGGATGGAGAAGCCGCGATTGAACGAGTCGAGGCCAAGTTGCCTTCGCGACAGGATGTCGAAAGCATTCTCGAGCAGGTGTGGCAGGTGGCTCGACGCAATGACCTGACCGTCAAGTCCGTCAAGACGATGCCGGCCGTGACATCCACCGTCTATCGCGAGCTGCCGCTCCGTGTCGATCTCGAAGGACCATTCAAGGGGTACTACCGCTTTCTGCTTGAGCTTGAGAACCTCCCTCGAATAACCCGGATATTCAACATGCATCTCAAAAGGCCCGGGGCATCACGGATGAAGGATGATCGTGCGCCGGGTGACATCCATGCGGATTTCGAATTGAGCATCTACTTCTCGGACGAGACCGACTCTCTGGCCTGGAATCAGGAGATGACGCGATGACAGAAAATTGGGAATCAGATGGATTCGAACAGACACCCATGCTCGAACCCGAATTCGATGAAATCGACGAATTCGAGGAGCTACCTTCGTTCGCCAGAAGGAATCGACGGAGACCAGCCATCCTGATGGCGACGGTCTTCGCCGGGGGACTGGCAGCCATCGTGATCATGCGTTCACTCACTGGTGGCATCGGGCAGGTGATGGCGAACACCGGCATCGAGAGCACGGTCAACGGATTTCTCGACTTCATGCGAGATGGAAAATCCACCAAGCCGGCCAGGAAGCAGGCAATCAGTCCGAGCCCCTTCGATGATCTTGTCACGGATCACTATGCATCCCTTCAGGTGCCGGCGGAATCTTTGCGAAGCAACCCTTTCATCATTCCATGGACCGTAAGCAACGAGACACACACAGTATTGAACAGATCCCAGATCTCCCCCCGCCAAAGACGGGCTATCCGTCTTCAAGAACTCGAGGCGGCAACAGATCTTCTCGAATTGCAACTTGTCATGACCGGCAGCAATCCGATCGCGACCATAAACGAACAGGCTGTACGTGTTGGTGATGTGATCCGTGTCGATGACCGGGATATGACTTGCATACTGCGTTCGGTATCCAGCCATTCCGTTCAGGTCGAGATTCTAGATGACATGCTCGGACTGGAGACCGTCGTCACAATCCCTCTGAGGCGCCATGAATAGAACCAAAAAGACAAATTTGAGCACTCGTGAATACGATCTTGACGGCCTCATGCAGGAACTGGGCGTCGACGCGCCGCGGCCATCCGATCTGCACAATAACAACGATCCACCATCGACCGTCTTGCCGGAACTCGTCGACATAACGCCCGATGACTCGGACAGTACATCCACCCCAACGATGTTCAGACGTCATGCGCCCGCGCCCGCCCCACCGGATCTTTCCGGCAATGGTCTTGGACAGACGGTTGCCGGAGGCATGAATCCACTGGAAACGGACGGGGATCGAATCCGACCACTGGATGCCGTACATGAGTTCTGGCGTCCGGAGGAGGATGCCAAATCCGAATCTTCCGGTGACATTTGCCAGCAACTGCTTGATCGCAAGGCGGTCCCTGCAGATGTTCTGGAGACCGCCAAACGCGTGAAGCTCCAGTCGCCTGGTCGGAATCTGCCTGAGATTCTGATGGAGATGGGTGTGTCCCAGGATGAGGTCCAGCAGGTCGTCGCGATCGATGCGGGGCTGCCCTTCGAGCAGATGAAGCCTTCGCTCGTTGACCGGGAACTGATGGACAGGATCGGATGTGAATTCTGCGAGACCAATAGCTGCATACCTCTCCGACTTGAAGGGAATCGTGCCGTTGTCGGAACCGTCAGACCCGATGATGTCTTCGTACTGGATCAGATGAAGGGCATGCTCGGGGTGGCTGCGGTCAAGCACGCGTTGGTGACACCCGCGAACGTGCAGATGGTTGTGGATGCGATCCGATCGGATTCCCATGAGGACTACGACGTCGAGGCCATTCTGGCCGATGTCGAGGAAGATGAAGTCCAGGTCATAGAGCAACCGAACGAGGAGGAGGAGGATGCCCAGTCATCGCCAGTCGTTCGGTACGTCAATCACCTGATCCAGACCGCTGTCAAGGAAGGTGCTTCCGACATCCACATCGAGCCCTCGGAGAAGGCGCTCAAGATCCGACTGCGAATCGACGGTGTGCTCTACGAGATGATGAATCCGCCCCGGAAGATGTTCGCATCGATCACTTCACGACTGAAGATCATGGCACACCTCGACATCGCCGAAAGACGTCTTCCTCAGGATGGACGAATCCGGGTGACCGTCATGGGGCGACAGCTCGATCTCCGACTCTCGACAATCCCTACCCCACACGGGGAGAAGACCGTCATGCGTGTGCTGGACAATCGATCCATCAAGGTAAAGCTGAATGAACTTGGATTCGCCGAGGACACGCTTGATGCCTGGCGCAGACAGATCGAACGGCCACATGGCGTAGTTCTCGTGACTGGTCCCACCGGCTCAGGTAAGACGACCACGCTCTACGCGTCATTGCAGCAGATGGACAACTCCCGCTTGAATGTCTCGACGGTAGAGGATCCTGTCGAATATCAACTCAATGGAATCACCCAGATCCAGACGCATGAACGCATCGGACTGACATTCGCGGCTTCCCTGCGATCACTGCTTCGTCAGGACCCGGACATCGTGATGGTCGGCGAGATCCGAGACCATGAGACAGCGACCATCGCCATCCAGGCGGCGTTGACCGGGCATCTGGTTCTCTCGACATTGCATACCAATGATGCACCTTCCTCCATCACACGACTGATAAACATCGGTATCGAACCATTTCTCGTATCCGGTGCGGTCAACGGGGTTCTGGCACAGCGACTCGTACGCAAGATCTGTCCTGAATGCCGACGTGAGATCGACATCAGTCAGGAGGCTCGAGCGGTTCTCGCCAAGCACGATCTCGAGTGCGAACAACTCTGGGAAGGTGGCGGTTGTCCAAACTGCCGCGCCTCTGGATATTCAGGGCGACTGGGGATCTATGAAATGCTCGAGATCGGCGATGTCCTGCGGGATCGGATAGCCGGGAGTCCCACCGTCACCGAATTCAGGAATCTCTGCTGCGAACAGGGCATGCGAACCCTACGGCAGGATGCCCTGAGCAAGATGACCGATG
The DNA here is from genome assembly GCA_002716385.1 of Phycisphaerae bacterium. Lineage (GTDB taxonomy): Bacteria > Planctomycetota > Phycisphaerae > Phycisphaerales > SM1A02 > UBA1668. Next base: position 112,426 of record PBAX01000014.1, read on the forward strand.
GCCAGACGACACTTCAGGAGGTTCTTCGAGTCACCGACGGGAATTGATCATTTGCCCATCGCGATGAATATGAAGCCACCGGACACAACCGACCAGACGACGATGCCACAGAACATCTTGGCCGTGGTGCCCAGAATGCGACCCAGCGAGGCGCCCATGGCCGGCTTGATTGAATCACCAACCTGCTTGGCCTTTTCACCTGTCGTCTCTCCGATGACCGCACCGATGAAGGTACCGATGATCGAGCCCAGGAGTGTTCCGACGATTGGAATCGGAATCAGGAAGGATCCGCCAATGGCGCCTCCGATTCCACCGATGAATGCGCCGATCATCCCCCGCTTGGTTCCTCCACCGGCCTTGGTACCCGCAGCTCCGGCCAGTCCTTCGACGATCTCTCCGATGATGGCGAGCACCAGACCTATGCCAAGTGCCCACCAACCCCATGAGAAGGGATGATCGCCTCCGATCACATGTTCCATGAGCAGCTGTGCGCCAAGGCCCAGCACCAACATGACCCACGTACCGGGCAATTGCATGATGACCAGGAACAGGCAACCCAGTCCCAGAAGAATGAACAGTATGGTGATCAACCAGATCATTTCAGATCTCCTCGATTCAGGACGAAGATATCCTCCATCCGCTTGCGTTCGATGTCGGGCACGCTGGCATCCTGAGCAGGCCAACCGATCGGTATGAGCATATATGGTCTTTCGTAGTCGGGACGCTCAAGTATTCTGGCCAGGAATTTCATCGGGCTTGGTGTATGGGTCAGCGTCGCCAGACCGGCCTGCTGTGCAGCCGCCAGCAGCATGCCGACGGCTATTCCGACAGACTCGTTGACGTAGTACACCTGATCAGAAGGCATCCCTTCACGGTCGTCCTTCATCATCTTGAACACCACGATCAGCCATGGAGCATCTTCCAGAAAAGGCTTGTGCTCATCCGTTCCGATCGCCTTCAGATCCCGCAGCCAATCAGCACCGGCTCGGGACTGGTAGAAGAGACGCTCCTCCTCTTCGGCCCCTTCGCGGATCTGCCGCTTTAAATCCGGATCATCAATGGCAACGAATCGCCACGGCTGCTTGTTGGCCCCGCTCGGCGCAGTACCCGCTGTCGCAACAATGGATTCGATCAAGGATCGATCGACGGGATCCCTGGAGAAGGTCCGTATTGAACGTCTTCGAGCCATGCTTTCTCGAAAGGTTTCCGCAGCTTCCAATGGATCGTCAGGCTTCCAATGGTCATAGGGAACATGATTCGAGAATGATGGCATCGGACTCAGGATACGTCGTAATCAACTGTTATGCTTTTTAAGCCATGCCCCCACGCAACAGGAGGCCATCATGACACCTCGATTACTCCTTGCAGCCCTGGTCGTCCTGCTGTCCATATGGGCGTCGATGCACGCCGCGGCCGATTCAACCGCGGATGGCTATCGGGAGATATTCCTTGAACTTGATGACGGGATCGGGGAATCGATCCAGCTTCACGGAGAGATTCTGGAGAACTCGATTCGACCCCCCGCTTGTCTGGAGACGGCATTTCAGCAGGCCTCCCGGGCACTAAGAAAACTCGACAAGACGCTGCAGTCGGAACACTGTGATTGGGAAATCGACGTATCCGCAGGACTGAATGTCGACATGTCGCATCTTTCCATGGTCAGAACATTCGCTCGGATCATCGTTGGTGATGCCAGAAGAGCGATGGCCCAAGGTGATTCCGAACGAGTCGCTGAACGGATCGCCAACATGCTTCGCCTTGTGAGCCACACCGGGCCGGACTGTCTTCTGAGCTCACTGATCCGGACCGCGATCCTCAACGTCACGGCCGAGCTGATCCAGGAAGCTGATGCACGCTCGTTGATATCCGCATCTGAAGCACGCGGGATCCTGAAAGCCGCCAGCACGCTCGATGCCGAGGATCCGACACGTTTCCATGAGGCGCTGGAATCGGAGAAGGCGCTCTCCAAATCACTCATCGTCGACATGTTCAGATTCGCCTCCGAGGATGGTGCGGAGATGGATGATGAGAAAAAACAAGAGATTCGCTCGCTCATAGAGATGACCGGGATGGGCGACAATCCCGATCTTTGGATGGATGGGATCACGGATCGGATGTACGCCGACATGGATCGATACTGGGCTGATGTCTTCCAAGTCTGGGAGAATCGAAGAAATCCGTCGTTCATTCAGGCATGCGACAGTCTCGATCAAATGGTCGCCGAAGCTCGCTATGGGCCATACATGAGGCTCATGGGCGCGGCGCTGGGCAATGCGCTCAAACGAACAGTCGAACAGAATGATTCGTTCGGATCAGATCTCGATCTGCTGAAATCCATCGAATCCGGAAATCGTGTGGAGAATCGGGCTCTCAATGCGGCTCTCCTCTACACACAGATCGTGAACATCATCCAGAACGAACCCGACTGGAGATCAAAGCCTGTCGTCTGCACTGAGATCGTGCGTCTTCTTCAGGAGGCGGCTCGCTGCGATGTCTTCAGGTTTCCCAATCCGGAAGATCTCTCGATCACTCTGGAAAAACCAGTGCTTCTCTGGACCGCTCCAGTCGTTCCATGGTGGCTGCCGGCGATCGACGACGTTGTTGGATGGCTGATTGAGAACAGTGATGACGGCGATTCGATTGCCTCGCTCGAAGCAGCCGTGCTGATCATAAGTGACCTGTGCGAGGATCTGAACATCGCATCCTCCGTGGTGGCCGCCGCCAGAACGAGCCAGGTTCTCGATGTGATCGAAGGTCGACAAAGCGATGAATTGCCAACTGAAGATGCGAGACGTCTTCTGACCGTCCTGAGGGAGATTCCGACCAGTGATCCCTTCGGTATTCGCCTGTCTTGTGATCAGACGAGGCTGCGACTGTCGATGCATATTGAAAACCTGATTGAGCGAGACATTCTGTCGAATCAGACTCTCCCTGCGGAGCCTGACGCGTTGATGTACGCCTCTGCCTGGATCAGAAACCTGCCCGGATACGACTTGACGGGGATTGGCTTCGATCTTGATTGCCAATGGCCCGATGGCGAATCCTCGAAGGCCTGTTCTCCACTGCTCCAATCATCGATCGATTCAGCTGCACATGACGGTGTTCAGATAATGGAGGCATGGGAGCTTGAACTGGCCATTCCGCTTGAGCCGTCGGTGAGCATCTGCGAAATCGATCTCGAGAATCTGATCGATGACACACGTTCACGACTTCTCCAGATTCGAAGATCGCTCAGAAACGTGCTCGCGAAGACGACTTCTAACGAATGAAGCGGAGACTGCCGAAGTCGGGAATGAGTCCCATTCCACCAGCCTTGGGCGAATGCGGCGCCGGGTAGTACACCATCCAGGCCTTGCCGATGAGGAGATCGCGTGGAACGATGAATGGAGAATCGTCAATCTGTGTCGCGACAAATGGATGCGGAGCACCCCAAAGACGTCCATCAAGGGACTTGCCGGAGTTGTCCCCGAGAACGAAGAACTGATCATCCTTGAGGGTGATGACCGTATCTGGATGTGTTCCCGCAGCTGGTTTGTTCAATCGAACTGCTTCCCGATGCTCCTCGGCGGGTTCGTTCCAGACACGACTCATCCGTTGCAGCATCGTGGGCCTGTAATACAGATCCCGATCCATTCGGATTCTCGGAATCGTCAATGGCGATCCTTCGAAGGACCACCAAATACTCGGCTTGGGTGGAAGACGATGCGAGAGTGTCGCGGCCGGTACGCCCGAATCCTGCTGGGAAATCGGAGCCATCGTGCGCACCAGACGTTCATAGGGCGTCCAGTCGTACTCCAATTCCGCGATATCAACCCCATTGATCTGAAGTGAAAGCCGTTGATCGGAATGGATGCACTCCAGACGGAGTGGATGTCCGGGCTTCATTCCACTGAATGGCTCGGAGACCTCGACAATCCGATTGGGTTCGTTGATAGGCCACATCGAGACCCCGGCGGTGGAACCATCCACATGGAACCTGAAACGATGGGATCTGACCTCCATCAGCAGTTCCGCATCCAGGCTCGAATCATCCGGAACGAGCGTGGCTTCAATTCGGATATCACTGACGCTGTACTGGGGCCGCAGTTCAGGCGACAGCATGTTGTATGCGGTCCAGTCATCAGGACCAGGCTGACTCCGGTCCCAGGTCAATGTCGAGGGGTCTTTCGTATCGCAGCGAAATCCACCATGCCCACTGGCGGTCCAGTCAGCGTCCGGTTCCCCTATCCACGGGGAACCTTTCCATGCTCTGCTCAGTTTGTCCGGAGCAATGGGTTCCGACTGCGTGTCATGGACCTGTTGCCAGACACTGTTCTGAACATGCCGCGGCTTTCTTGCCACATGAAAACGATCGTCTCCACGTTCCTGGATGAAGACATCCCCATCAACCAGCCATATCGATTCACCAGGAAGACCGACCAGTCTCTTGATGTAGTTGGCGGAAGGGCCGTATGGAATCGTCGGATTCTTGAATACAGCCACATCGAATCGATCAGGCATGAAGAACGGATACAGAGATTTGGCCACGACGATTCGATCGCCCATTCGGGTTCTCAGCCCATCCTGAGGCTCAATTCGATGATCTCTGGATATCTGCCAGTCCCGCAATCGCGAGGTGTCCGGTCGCGTCTCTCCCAGTCCGACAGTGGTCGTCATGCCCGTCTGGCTCGATTCGATCAACCAGTGCTGACCCAGCAATGTCGGCGCCATCGAACCGGTTGGAATGACGAAACTCTGGATGACGAACCCCTGGAAGATCAATGCGAAACTGAAGGCCACCAGCAACGATTGCACCAGCTCGATCACCTTGGCTGTCGTGGTTGCGGATGTCTTCTGCTGCTTGCTCATGGAAAATCCAATGGTATCTCAGGCGAATCGCCCGGATCATGATTGATCGGACATTCAAAGGATACCCGTGCAGGCCAAATCAGGAATCACCACCACCAGACTGTCCGCCCGATGAGCCACCTTCGCCGCCACCCGCCTTCTTGCGTCGACGACGACGTCGCCTTTTCTTCTTGGTCTTCGGCTTGTCGCCATCACCGGATTGCGCCTGAATTGCAGGTTGATTCGAGCCGGATTCACCTGATGTTCCAGCCGCCTGATTGCCCTTGCCTTTACCTCGTCGCCGTCTGCGTCGCTTCTTCTTGCCGTCGCCGGTCTGGGCACCACCCGATTTGTCGCGGCCACTGCGGGCACGAGCCAACGAATCATCCAGGATCTTCTGGGCCGCCACTTCTCTGGCTCTGGCTTTCGCCTCCAGTTCCGCCGGACTTGGACAGCTGTCCGGGTCCATCAACTCCTCGAGCGGTATCGCCACTTCTTCGTTGTTGTGCTCGAGCTTGACGAGAACCAGCTGCGTCAGAATCTTCGAATCGATGACGATGCCGGGCCCCAGTTCGGTGCCGACACGGGTCTTTCGATGAGGCAGGTTCGACTTGAGTTCCTTGTAGGTCTGATCCTCATATCGAAGACAGCACATCAACCGGCCACAACGCCCTGAGATCTTCAATGGATCCAAGGTAGCCTTCTGGACCTTGGCGGAACGCATGGATACGGGCTTGAGAACCTTTAGGAAGTTCTTGCAACAGCAATGCTGGCCACATTTCTCGTAATCGGCGACCAGACGAGCCTCATCGCGTGCGCCCACCTGTCGCATCTCGATTCTGGATCTGAAATCGGCCGCTAGATCGCGAACCAGTTCGCGAAAATCGATCCGCTCCTCGGTCATGTAGAAGAAGGTCAGTACTTCCTCGCCAAGGATTGGATCGACATCGACGATCTTCATGTCCATGTTGTAGTAGGCCGCCAATTCACGAGCCTTCTTGATGAACTCGGGTTTTCTGGCCATCAAGTTGGCGTTCGAAGCCATATCCTCGGCGGTAGCCACTCGAAGGACTCGGCCTCTGTTGTAGAACGGAAAATCCCGGCCGCCGGAGTTGTTGATGTAGCTCCTCATCTCATCGCGTGAGATGGATTTTCCACATCCCGAGTTCGTGCAGGTCGTGGTGAGCATCTCGACCAGTTCCAGTCCACGATGGGTTCGGGCCACCAGCTTGCTGCCACAGCCGGGCTTGAGTCCACCAGCCTGCTGATACTCGCCGACCATCTGCATTGCGCCGAACTTCACGACGATCGTCTTCGGTGGCTCGAGTGCAGCATGCTGCTCCTCCAACGTCATCGAATCTCGAAAACTCGGATCTGCTTCCTGTTCGAAAACCGGAAGGGGGACGATGCTGCTCATGGGCTGACCTGCTGCAAATGGAGCCACCACGGGAACCGTGGTGGTGTAGACACTGGACGAACTGTCACCAGGTGGTTTTTTGGAACCAACACCCGCCTGGTCAGGTGCTAGCTTTGACGCAGATCAGGCATCTATTGTAGCTGAGGACGCGTTGTTCAGGCCGAGGAATCACGTCCTTCAGAGCTCCTCTCATCGAGCTGGAAGGATGAAACGAAGCCTCCAAGGGTCTCAACGGCCATCTCCGGGTTGCTTGAGGCCATTACCAGAGATCCCATCTTTCGAATTGTGCAGACCACGCCTTCCTGAAGTTACCGGATGGCCTCCTAATGGCCGTTGACCCACGAGACAGAGATGTGACATCGTCTCGAAGTTCATGGAATCTCCCGGTGCTGGTGGCAACCTGCTCGGGAATGGCCCTGATGGACTGTGAAAGGCGGCACTCCACCATTCTCATTGACTTCCTCGATGGTCAGGATGGAGGCATCGATGATGGACCTGTCGCTGATGTTCATCGGTGAATTGATACTGGAGGATCGCTAGACTGATCGGCATGGATATCGAGAACGCACGATCAATCATGCATGAATGGGTGCAGAGCGAGGCCCTTCGCCAGCACATGGAATGCGTAGCCGCCTGCATGGGCTCGGCCGCCGATGCCCATGCGCCAACTGAACGATCCCGATGGATCGTCTGTGGACTCCTGCACGATTTCGACTATGAAAAACATCCCACCGAGCAGGAACATCCGTTTGTGGGTATCGAGTACCTCAGAAGTCGTGGCGATGTGGATGAAGAGATCCTTGATGCCATCCTTGGGCATGCCACCTATTCAGGAACACCACGAACGACTCCGATGGCCAGATATCTCTTTGCAGTGGATGAGCTGGCTGGCTTCATCGTCGCCTGCTGCAAGGTGCGCCCGAATGGAATCCAGGATCTGACGCCCAAGAGCGTCAAGAAGAAACTCAAGACCGCGAACTTCGCCGCCGCGGTCAATCGAGATGACATTCGCATCGGCATCGAGGAGCTGGGATGTGATCTCAACGACCACATCCAGTTCTGCATCGATGCGATCGCCAGCGATCGCGAAAGGCTGGGGCTTTGAGCATCATCGACCGGTCCGATGGGCATCCACGGGTGGCATCGACTGACTGAGCCACTTCGCCTGTGTTTCCACATTCGACGCGAATTCGTTCCAGTCGACGTTTGACTGATCAGACATCGCTCTGGCCTGCATGGCCAGCTGAAGACCCCACTGGGCCCATTGATCGGATGTTCCTCTCCCGAGGGAAGCCCCTAGTTTCTGGCTGAATTCAGTCCACCTTCGGTTGTGGCCATCTCGAGCCATCGACACGGCCTGATCGGCTATCCGCCGGCCGAACGCGGGCCAGTTGTTGTTCTCCGCAAGAACATACTGAAGCAACTGGGCGCCAGCCGAACGACCGAAGATCATCCAGTCGATGCTTGAATCCAAGCCATTGGCTATGGCGATGCCTCCGAGCTTGCTTCCATAGTCGTCCCACAGTGATTCCGTGAATTCGAGAACCATCGATTCCAGTTCATCAGGCCGAGCGATTTCACGCATTCCCTTGACATTCTCACCGAGCTCGATGGCGGCATCGGTGAACATGATCATCACGGCCGCATGGAATCTCGTCCAATGACAGAAGTACTCGGCCATACCGAGGCGACCCGCCTCCGCTGCCGGCCCGGGTTCGATCTGCTCCAGGGGCCCGACTGAGATGGAACCGTCATCTTGGAACTGTGTCGATGTGGACTGGATTCCAAGGGCAACACCCGCGAAGACCGTTGCCATGAAGATGATCGACCAAGTCTTGTTCATCAGAAAACTCCTGCATACTTTTCGAAACCTGCATAGCCATACCGTAGGCATGAAAGAACCACGGCCATCATGAATCACTGGTGGATGTATCCTCGTGATCCGCCATCTCCTCTTCGTCCCAGATCGACTGATCGATGCCCTCGACGCCATCGGGCTTCGACTTCGATGCGATGCGACCATCCTGCTTGAGCTTCTCGATCGTCTTACGCTGCTTGCGTGAGAACAGCAGCCTGATCGGGACTTCCGAGAACGGCAGTTGTTCCCGCAGGCGATTCATCAAGTACCGCTCGTAGCGACCTTCGAAAAGATCCGGCTTGTTGACGACGAGCGCGAGCGTCGGTGGTTGGACATCCACCTGCGACGCGTAATACAACTTGGCCTGCGAACCAAGTCGCGAAGTCGGACCTCGCTTGGCGAGGATGCCCTTGACGACCTCGTTGATCTGTGATGTCGATTCACGATGTCGTGCCTGCGCATGGAGGTTGAAGGCCATCGTGATCATGTCCTTCAGTCCCTCGCCCTCCTTGGCGCTCACGAACACGATCGGCGCGTAGTCCAGACCTCTGAGTTCCTGAGTCAGATAGCTGGCGTAATCCTCAGGCGATGCATGACCCTCCGCGAGATCCCATTTGTTCACGACCAGAACGACGGGCTTGAACTGTCGTTGAAGTTCCTGACCAAGTTTCTGATCGACTTGCGACACGTCGGTGGTTGCATCGATCAGAAACAGTGCCACATCCGCCCGTCTTATGGAGGTCAGCATCCGTCTATAGGCGTAGAACTCGATGTCATCCGCGAAACTCTTCTTTCGCCTCAATCCAGCGGTATCGATCGCCGTGAATTCGTGACCTTCCATCTTGAACTGGACATCGATGGCATCCCGTGTGGTGCCGGCAATCTCCGATACGATCACACGATCCTCTCCGGCCAGTGAATTTATCAAGGTCGACTTTCCGACATTTCTCCGACCCACGATCGCCAGTTTCATCTCGGTCTCTACAAGCGGCTCGACATCCTGATGCTCCGCTCGATTCCAGAGCTCTTCAACGAGATCCCGCATCCCATATCCGCTGGTCGCGGACACGCAAAGGGGCTGTCCCAGACCCAGGCCTGAGAGCTCCATGGCGTGAGGTTCCCATGAGTCGCCATCGGTCTTGTTGGCGACCAGCAGCACTCGATGAGACTGGCCTCGGCTTCGAAGGATCTCGGCAACCGCCTGATCCAGAGGCAGCGGGCCCGACTGGGCATCACAGACCATCATGATGATCGAGGACTGTTCAATAGCGACGGAAATCTGATCCTCGATGTCCTCGGTCAATCTGGAAAGGTCTTCACCGGCATCATCGAGGGTTCCATCGGCCGTATAGACCCCGTATCCCCCCGTATCGGTGATGTCCACCAAACGGGACTCTGACCCCTTGGGTGACTCGGTAGGCGGATCGAGCTCGAGCATGACGCTGACGCGATCCCTGGTGACACCCGGGGTGGGGTCCACGATCGAGACTCGCCGCTTGGCGAGCCTGTTCAGCAGGCTCGACTTGCCCACATTGGGACGCCCGACGATGGCTACGGTTGGAATCGACATGTGCACAGTGTAGGTCCTCGGCAGGCACGGCATCGTGCCCAGCTTGGTTACAATTCAGGGCAATGTCTTCCAATGATCCAAATGGCCTGCTTCTGGTTGTCTCCGGCCCCTCCGGCGTGGGCAAGACCACCATCGTGCACAGAATGCAGCAGCAGCTGGGTGGTCATTTCAGCGTGTCCGCAACCACACGCCCTCGATCCGATGAAGAGCAGGACGGTGTCGACTACTACTTCGTAACCCCTGGCGAATTTGATCGAATGCAAAGGGGCGGGGAGTTCCTCGAATGGGCGGAAGTCTTCGGTCGACATGCCTACGGGACACCGAGAAGACCGGTGGAACAGGCCCTTGAACGCGGCGAGCTGATCATCCTCGACATCGATGTCCAAGGCGCTCGTCAAGTCCGCCAAGCCATGCCTTCCGCTTTCATGGTTTTCATACTCCCGCCCGATGAGGAGGAATTGATGCGACGTCTTCAGGCGCGAGGGCGTGATGATCAGGAAGCCATAGAAAGAAGGTTTGGGGAAGCCCAGCATGAGATTCGACAGGCAACCGAGGTCAAGCTGTATGACGCCTTCGTCATCAACGACGATCTCGAACGTGCTGTTGAGGAAACCTGTCGAGTCGTGAACAACCGATGGCAGCAGTCCTCCGAATCCACACCGCCATCAAGATGATCGTATCGCTCCTGATCAAATCCACCCTGTCTCTTCTTGGAAGCATCGGTTCCTCTGATCTGCAGGTGCCGGGCAATCCACTGGTGCTGGCGCCGCGAGGCGGTGTCATGATGGTTCCTGTGGTGAGAACTTCTGCAGAAGATGAATGGACTGATGAAATCAAGGTCTCTCTGGTACTAGATTCCGGCAGAAAGACGACGCTCACTGGCCATTTGGGCTGGATGGAACCGATTCGGTATAAAACCGGCGAGAACTGGAGCAGAGCACAATTCGACATGAAGATCCGATCGATTCGGAGTGATGATCTGGATGATCCTAGAGAACGAATGAGAACGGGAACAGGAGCACAGTTGCTCATCCGCCTTCCCGAAGATGGTTCTGGAAGCATCCGGATAGGCAATCGTCTGATTCCACTCCAATGGATGGATCTCCCCGATTCGATGCCGGCCATCAGCGTCGGTGGCATGCAGCGAACGGGTGTGCTTGAAGCCGTTCCCGCCTACGACCACCCTTCCACCAGTAATGCAATGGAATGGTGGCGATGGGAGCTGCTGGCCGAAAGACTCGGACTCGAGCCGCCAACGCCGGCATTTGGTTCCGAGGTTGAGAATCTGGCCGCCGATCATTCCGTCGCGACGTGGCGGATTGCCATGACTCGCCTGAACAAGGCCAGTCGTGGCGTGGCATCCACGTGTCGCGATCTTCTCACGGAAACATGCATGGATGGTGATGTTTCAATCGCTGCATGGATCACAAATCCGAACAGCATCGGCAATCTCATCCAGATTCTCCTGAACACGTCTCAGGATGATGAAGCCATGATCACAGCGGCATTGGGCTGGGCCGATGAACAGATAAGCCAGTTCACATGGATTCAACAGCCATATGGTCCGGACGTGAATATCCAGATCGCCAACCCGGAGCACAACAAGGTCCTTGCCGAACTCGTCTGGAGCTCCGGTGATGATGTCCCATTGGGCGTTCTTCTGGAACCATATGACGTGACCGGTGTCAATGTGGAAAGAACGCCGAACACGATGAAGGCGCCATTCTCCAGAATGGATGTACTGAACATCGTCCTGAAGGAACATGTCCAGAAGTTCTCGCTCGGTGATGATGTGATGAGAGCCCGGCCACCTGGGCCGATTCTGGGGCCGTTCGCACCCACCTTGACGCTTGGCAGCGCACGCACGAGAGAGACTCCAGAGGCTCCCCCCGATCGTGTCAGCTGGATGCAGTTGCGGCGAATCAATGATTCCTGGGAGCTCTACATCGAATGTCTGATCCCTGAAAGCAGCAATCGGCTCGACAGGATTTCTCCGGAGCAGCTCGGTGATCTGAATGAGATGAGGGGCATCGAAGCCGTGACGATCTTGATGGGCACGAACGCGTCCAGTCAGATCTGGCCCGCGCACTGCATCGTGATCACGCCAGAGGATGGTTGGCGAAGCTATCTCGATACCGGATCCGGCACACCAGAGATCGAAATCCGCAGGCAGGATGACCGGTGGCTCGCCAACATGAAGATACCGGCCTCATGGTTGCCGACGGGTCAGGGACTACTCAAGATCGCCGCCATACGAACGCATTCGGGGGACGACTCGTTCGAGACGACCCCGACGCCATGCGTCCCGTGGAAACTGAATCCCCGACCTGCCTACATCGATCTCGACGCTTGGGATCAGGATGACCAGCCATCGCTACGCGGGCCTGGGACTATTCAATGAACCTGAAAACGCTCGCTAGGAACTGAATTCCACTTCTGCCGGAAGCGTATCGACGATGTTCTGGAGAACGACATCGGTCGTGACACCTTCGGCCTCCGCCTCGAAGTTGAGAATGCAGCGATGTCTCATCGCAGGCAGTATCGAGGCCCTGATGTCCTCGTAGTCGACCTGCGACCGGCCCTCCCGATGCGCACTGACCTTCCCGGCGAGGACGAGCGTCTGCGCCGCTCTGGGAGAAGCCCCCATCCTGAAATACCGCTCGACCTGCGGGTTCGCCAATGGGCCACCTGGGTGGGTGGCGAGCACACAACGGACGGCATAATCCTGAACCGCCTGAGGCACGACGGTGGCTCTGATCGATTTCTGATGTTCCAGAATCGTGGCCCCATCAAGCACGCGGTCGATCGCGATATCCACATTCGCCGTGGTTCTGTTGAGTATCTCGCTCATCTCTTCACGACTGGAATAGCCGACCACGAGTTTGAAGAAGAATCGATCCAGCTGTGCTTCGGGAAGCGGATAGGTTCCCTCCTGCTCGACTGGATTCTGGGTGGCCATGACGAAAAACGGCTTGTCGAGAATGTGGGTCTGCCCACCTACGGTCACCGACTTCTCCTGCATGGCTTCCAGTAAGGATGACTGGGTCTTGGGTGTGGCACGATTGATTTCGTCCGCCAGAACGATCTGGGAGAAGATCGGCCCTTTCCGGAACGTGAACTCCCGGCCACCGTCGCCCTCAACCACGATGGTCGTACCAGTCACATCCGCCGGCATGAGGTCGGGTGTGAACTGGATCCTGGAGAAGTCAAGATGCATGGCCTCGGACAAGGTCCTTATAAGCAGCGTCTTTCCCAGTCCGGGCACACCCTCGAGCAGGACATGTCCTCCCGAGAACAGGCATGTCAAGACACCTTCGATGACTTCATCATGACCGACAACCGCCTTGCCAATCTCAGTGCGAAGTCGATCCCAGTCGTCCTTGAAAGTCATATCAGCCAGCTCCATCAGGAGTGAATCGAGTCAGAAGCGAACGGCACCCTGAAAACCGATCACCGGTGCCGGTTTGTAGTTATCCGCATAGACGTCCTGAGAGGCCGCGTTGGTCGACTTGATGCGACCATAGACCGTGGCACCTGCATAAAAGGTCAGGGAGACATCTTCCACAGGTTCCCATGAAAGATAGATCGTCAATGGAAGCGTCTCGGTTGTGCCGACGCCATTTGGAAGGGGACCCGAGTCATCCAGTCGGAATCGCTCGTAATCAAAGACCGCCGCGATGCCGGCATCCAGGTCTTCCGTCAGTTCATACACGAGTTCCGCACCCGATTGGTTCGCCCAACCTGTGGTCAGACGAGTATCGAGACTGAGACGATCAGTGATCTGCCAATCGAGAATGATGATCGGATAGATCAACGCGTCATCCTCGAGTTGGGAACGAACACCGACACCACCGCCCAGAGTCAGGTCCTTGGAGAAGGAATACGCGAATGCGCCAACGCCGCCTCCAATCAACGCGTCATTCCAGTCACCACCCTCTTCGACCGCCCACATGGCCTGACCACCGCCAAGGACCATCCAGTTCTGATCGATTCGCCAATTGAAGCCGAGATTTATCTGGGCAGTGTTGATGTTGTTCCAGGGCGCCACGACATCCTGAAATGTCCAGTGGTCGTACTGATACCGCCAGCCAAGCGACATGCTGAAGCCTTCCGCGACCGGAACCGTGACCTTGCCGTCGGTATGGAAACGTCCGTGCGCCACTCGCCCACCCTGATCCAGACTCGACTTGAACTGCCAGGTGTATCCCGCATCGAAGGAGAGGGAGGTATCGAAAGACATCTCTGGTTTCTGACCCAGACCCGCGGGCGACACATCGACAGGCGGCGTCTTGCCGTCGGCCTCCTGTTGCGCAATCGAAGGTATCTCGTCAGATGCCGAGTCCTGGAGACTCAGCACAGGCAACGCCATCGCGGCCGGATCCGCTCCAAGGGCCAACGCACTGAACATGACTGAAAGCATGGAAGTTCACTCCTGTATGACGTGGACGATAGCGGATAACACCCTCATCGTGCAGAGGAGGTGATCAGTCCAGCTCAATTGAACGCTTCACGATCCGAAAGAGGACTATTCCTCGGCCTTGGCGATCTGCCAATACTCGAGTTCGACCGGTGCCTGACGACCGAAGATCGTGACCAGTACACGAACCAGTCCGCGTTCCGGCAGCACTTCGTCGACGGTACCTTCGTAGTTCTCGAACGGGCCTTCCTTGATCGTGACGGAATCGCCAGGAGCGAATTCCATACGAACGGTCGGCTCTTCCTCCGGCATCTTGGAGTCGTGGAGCATCTTCTCCACTTCGCCGGGTGACATCGGTGTCGGACGACCAGCGGTTCCGACGAAGTCGCCGACACCAGTGGTTTCCTTGATCAGGAAGAAGACGTCCTGAGGAATTCGGCCATCCGGCTCCAACCGCATCTCCACGAAGATGTATCCGGGATAGAGCTTCGTTTCGGTGATTCTCTGCTTGCCACCCTTGAGTGTACGTGTCTTCTCGGTCGGAACCATGATTCGACCGACTCGCTCCTCCAGGCCCTCGATCTGGACCTTCTTCTGAAGGGTGTCTCGAACAGCATTTTCCTTGTTGGAGGCGACACGAAGTACAAACCAGTCCATCCCCTCGCGGTACATGGGCATGTCGACGGCTGGATCGAACGCATCGGCATCCGTGCTCTCTACCGCCGGAGACGCTGCTTCATCAGCAGTTGCCGTCGTCTCCTCCGCCGCTTCTTCAGCGCCGTTGGAAACTGGCTCGTCGTTGGTCATCGTCTGGTTCTGCTCGGACATTCAATACTCCTCCGCAGGTGCAGGCATGACAATCATGCCCCCCGCGATGCCGGTGTCAGGACTGGAGGACGCCAGCCACCCTGAAGATCAGGGCAAAGACAACATCAACGCCCCAGCAGAAAAGCGCCACGATCAGGGTCAGTCCGATGACCGCCATGGTTGAACGCGTCAGCTCCGCCTTGCTGGACCAGTTGACCTTCTTCATCTCGCCTTCTGTGGCGATCATGAAGTCAACGGAGCCAGTCTTGATACCGATCAGCCAGTATCCAAGTATGCCGAATATGCCGGCGGCTACGAGGATGCCGATGACCTGGGCGTATGTCGATTCGATCCCGAAATCAATTGTTTCAATCTGCTTCCAGAGCCAGATCAGACCCAACGCAACAATGACGCCAAAGCCGATGGCCGACATCAGTCGTACCCAGTAGCCCTGTCCGCTCTTGTAGATTCCCTTGCTGCTCATGTTCTGCTCCGCTCTGACTGAGCCCGCTCGAGGGCAGGCATTCGAATCCAACACGCCGGGAGTGACTCGAACACTCAACCTGCGGATTTGGAATCCGCTGCTCTGCCAATTGAGCTACCGGCGTTCAGCCACAAGCCTCACCCCTTGCGGGGTGAGGCCATGGCGATTGTCACTTTCGCTTGATCTTGTGCAACGTGTGCTTGCGAAGACGAGGGCTGTACTTCTGGAAGCCGGCCTTGACCTTCTCATCGATGCCACCTTTGACCCTGATGCTCGTGCGGTAGTTCAAATCACCGCTCTCAGAACACTGGAGCCAAACGTACTCTCGGTCTGTTGACTTCTTTGCCATAACCCTGAATCTCCGTCAATACCTGTTGCTACTCGATGATGCTGGTCACAACACCCGAACCGACCGTGCGGCCGCCCTCACGGACAGCGAAGCGGAGGCCTTCCTCCATGGCGATGGGCTTGTCGTGCAGATCGACCTTCATCTTGATGTTGTCGCCAGGCATGCACATCTCTGCACCTACCAGCTCAAGATCGCCAGTCACGTCAGTGGTACGGAAGTAGAACTGAGGCTTGTAACCACTGAAGAACGGGGTGTGTCGACCGCCCTCTTCCTTGGTGAGAACATAGACCTCCGCCTCGAACTTGGTGTGAGGCGTGATGCTTCCGGGCTTGGCCAGAACCTGACCACGCTCGACATCTTCCTTTTCAATACCACGGAGGAGACAACCAACGTTGTCGCCTGCCTGAGCATCTTCAAGAATCTTGTTGAACATCTCGACGCCGGTGACGGTCGTCTTGCGAGGCTCCTCGGAAAGACCGACGATCTCGACTTCCTTGCCTACTTCAACAAGGCCACGCTCGATACGACCGGTGACGACCGTACCACGACCCTTGATGGAGAAGACGTCCTCGACGGACATCAGGAAGTCCTTGTCGACCTCACGCTCTGGATCTGGGATGTAGCTGTCCAGAGCATCCATGAGCTCGTCAATTGGCTTGCAGACATCGTCATCCTTGCCTTCGGACTCCAGCGCCTTGAGGGCGGAGCCGCGAACGACTGGGATATCGTCGCCTGGGAAGTCGTACTTGGAAAGCAGCTCACGAACTTCCATTTCGACGAGCTCGAGAAGCTCCTCGTCGTCGACCATGTCGACCTTGTTCATGAAGACGACCATGCGGGGGACACCGACCTGACGGCCGAGCAGGATGTGCTCACGTGTCTGAGGCATGGGGCCGTCGGTTGCGGCTACCACGAGAATGGCGCCGTCCATCTGGGCAGCACCGGTAATCATGTTCTTCACATAGTCAGCGTGACCAGGGCAGTCCACGTGAGCATAGTGACGGTTATCCGTCTCATACTCCTGGTGGCTGGTGGCGATAGTGATGCCACGAGCCTTCTCTTCAGGTGCATTGTCGATCTCGTCAAAGGCGCGAATTTCGCCGAGCCCCTTAGCACCTTGTCGTGCTGTGATCGCTGCAGTGAGTGTGGTCTTACCGTGATCGATGTGTCCGATGGTGCCAACATTTACATGTGGCTTGGTGCGGACAAAGGTTTCCTTGGCCATCGGTATTGTCTCCGTCTATCGCCATTTACTCGGCCGGGCACCTTGCCTAACCGAATGTTCCTATCGAAACTGAGCGACGACCCTGTCGGGACGCCGAACTACCGGAGCAGATGAAAGCCATCCACTCCTCTTGGACACCGTCACGGACCACCCGTGCCACCTGTCCGACAAGCCACCGACGGGACTTGAACCCGTGACCTCACCCTTACCAAGGGTGTGCTCTACCACTGAGCTACGGTGGCGACTCGATTCCCTCATCAGCCTGCGGAGGCTCACCCCGAGACTGAATAAAAACCGCCTCGGATTACGAGGCGGAAGCTCAGATTGTACCGTTACCGCCATCCCTTTCAAGGTGCCAGCAAGGGTAGAAATGGAATGTGGCTTCAAAGGCCCCGAGGGGCCAATATTCAGGGGTTTATCTCGCTTTTACGGCGATCCAGATCCGTAATTCGGATCCCTCGGCCCGGAGGCCCCCCCTCGGCACCCTGCAGATCCTGGATACGACCGAATCGGTTGATCACATCGGTATGCCCATCCAGAAAGAGCATCAGGCAGGATTCCCCTTCGCCGTAGCGTAGATCCACCTCCTGAGTGGATGCCCCGCTTGGCCCGACCTGATTGTCACCCTGGCCAAGAACACTGACGGAGTCGAAATCCTGAATGAGAAAGGCCAGTGATGTGGCCAGTTCATCATCGGGACCCCCGCCAATGGTCGTGCCGGCAAATGAATCAACCAGATACATCGAACTTGCTGGCGATGTCAGCTGTCCCATCGTGACGTATCGGTCGATGTTCGAATCCCCGTCGACCAGAGTCTTGTCTCGTTTCGAACGAGCATCGAAGAAGTTGTTGGCCGCGAAGAAACCAGGAAGACCCTTCTCGTAGGCACCTGCACCGAACGGCTTGGGATACCCCTTGATGCCGCTTCCGGTCGCTTCTCCAATCTCGTCGTATGACATGTACGAATCGAGACCACCCGCCTGGAACCTCGGGAAATTGTGAGTGTTGGGCGCGAAGGATCGGAGCGGATGTCGCTTGAAGTTCGGGTCGTAGTCGTAGATGTGGCGATTCGGTGCACGGTACTTGTACGTGACGTTTACCGTTGGGCCGTTGTTCATGCCGCCACCCGGTACCACGAGTGGAAAATCGGCTACGCCGACATCATCCGCGAGATTTGTCTCCACCCAGAGGATGTCTGCGAAGGTTCCCTGTGAAATCAGACCGTCCCTTGGTGTCGATGCCTCTCCAAGGAGATTGTTGGTGGGTAGCCAATCGAGGTCGCCGCCTTGTCCGTTGAAGGCCATGGCAGAAGCGATCTTGCCCAGCTCCGTGCCGTTTTCATCCAGATAATCGAACTGGCTGGGAACGATGCGGTCGCGGTGGTTGTTGGAGTAGTTCTCCATCCAGGTGTGGATCTGGCGAAGATTGTTCCTCGAACGAAGCAGCTGCTCGGTTCCATCGACACCCGACAGGGCCGTCAAGGTGAGGCCCACGAGAATTCCGATGATCGAAATGACGACGAGCATCTCAACAAGACTGAAGCCCGACCGATGACGGATGTTCACATGCCGTCTAGGTTTGTTGGTTCGATCCTGAAACCCTGGGTTGAACATGAATCCATATCTCCGTGCTTTGGCGAACGTCCGTCGCCGCCAGTGGCATTGCCCATCCAGCATACTCCCAAGATTGTTCGAATCCCGAGGGAATGCGGATCCTCGTGCATGCTCCTGATCTACAGACTATTCGAATGACCCTAAACGGGCCTTTAGGCGGTCCATGTCCATTAACCCAGATTCATGGTCATCAGGAATTCGGCGTTGGAGTTGGATTTGACCATTCTGGAACGAAGCATCTCCATCGCTTCCACGACACTCATGTCGGAAACGACCTTGCGAAGCCTGACGACCAGATCCATTTCCTTGGGATCAAGCAGCAGTTCCTCACGCCGTGTTCCCGACGCGGCAATGTCGATGGCAGGCCAGATGCGCTTCTCCACCAGCTTTCGAGTGAGATGCAGCTCCGAGTTGCCGGTTCCCTTGAACTCCTCGAAGATCACTTCGTCCGCCTTGGAACCGGTATCCACGAGGGCCGTGGCGATGATGGTCAGGGAGCCACCATCCTCGATGTTCCGGGCCGAACCAAAGAACTTCTTCGGCTTGATCAACGCGGCGTTGTCAACACCACCGGTGCCGATCTTGCCCGAGTTGGTCGCCGCGTTGTTGTATCCGCGGGCAAGTCTGGTGATGGAGTCCATGAGGACCACCACGTCCTCTCCCACTTCGACCATGCGTCGAGCCTTCTCCATGACCATCTCTGCCACTTGAATATGCCGCGTGGCATGCTCGTCGAAGGTACTGGCGACGACCTCGACCGATTCGTGGGTACTCCGACGGAAGTCAGTGACTTCCTCCGGCCTTTCATCAACCAGCAGAACGATGACGTAGGCATCGGGATGATTGGCGGAGATGGCATTGGTGATCTTCTGGAGCAGAACCGTCTTGCCGGTTCGAGGTGGTGCCACGATCAAGGCACGCTGACCGAACCCCATAGGTGCCACCAGATCGATGACACGTGTCTCCAGCGGCTCGGTGCCCGTCTCGAGAATCACACGCTGGTTTGGATGCAGCGGCGTCAGGTTCTCGAAGGCGGCCAGATTATGCAGCTCCTTCGGTGAGCGTCCGTTGATCTCCTCGACGCGAAGCATCGCGAAGTAGGTCTCCGCCTCCTTTGGTGGACGGATCAGTCCCTTGATGGTCTGACCACGACGAAGACCGAAACGACGAATCTGCGAAGGGCTCACATACACATCATCCGGAGAGGCCATGTAGGAATATTCCGGGCTTCGGAGAAATCCGAAACCATCGGGAAGAATCTCGAGTGTTCCTTCGCCCATCATCAGGCCCTGCTTGGCAGCACGAGCCTTGAGTATCTCGAACACGAGTTTCTGCTTTGACAGATTGGCCGGTTCCTCGATCTTCTCCTTCTCGGCAACCTTGATCAGTTCCTGGCCGTTCATCTTCTGCAGGGAAGCGAAGTCCTGACCGTCCTTCTTGGCCTTGTCGAACTTCGCCTGAGTCTTCTTGTCCAGCTCCGCATCCAGTTGTGACGCTTCCGCCTCCAGCGATTCGTCGGTCGGGACTTCGCCCGGCTGGAGGGTCATGGTCGCGATACTGCTGCCACCTGATGATTTCTTTCGTCTGCGTCTCTTCTTAGCCATGGGACGTCCACCGGATCGGTTGCGATTCTGTCTTTCTTTTTTCTCAGACATTCGGGGTGCTCAATAGCTGAACTTCTATGTCAGCCAAAAAAACGAACGCTTACCTGTTCATTTTGGGGAATACCAGCCATCTGCTTCATGCAATTCTCCCCATGAAGTCGTGACAACGTGTCTCGACGGGAAGCCCGGACGTCACTTGTCCGGTCGGCTGGAATAATCGTTGATGAGATCGTCGAGATACTTCTCGACCGAACGGGTGAGATCCGTGATCTCACCGTCATTACATATGACATGATGGGACATGGAACGCTTCTCGTCAAGAGGTAATTGAGCCGCCTCTCGACGAGCCAGTTCATCGGAATCCCACTGGCGCGACTTCAGGACGCGATCCCGTCGTGTTTCGATGGGGGTATCCACGAAAACAATCGAATCACAATGGCCTCCAAGATCGGCCTCGAGCAACAGCGGTGCATCGATGACCAACGCCCTCGTGCCAACCGGCGCCATGTCGAACAGGCGGGTTCTCATCTCCTCGACCATCGGATGAATGATCGATTCCAGCCATCTTCGCTCCGTTTCGTCGTTGAAGACTCGATGGGCCACCGCTTCACGATTCACGCCACCATCCGACTGCCTGACCTCTTCACCCCATCGCTGCGTGATCTGTTCCCTGACAGTCGGCGATTCCAACGCCTCGCCAGCCATATGGTCCGCATTCGCCACCAGACAGCCGTGTTCCTCGAGGAGTCGAGCAACTCTGGACTTGCCGGAACCGACGCCCCCGGTCAGGCCGATGACTGGAATGGACCAATTGCCCATCTCAATGTGCCTCGTTAAACGAATGGAATGTACCTGATGACGTCACTGGACAATTCGTTTCCATGTCGTCCCCCCGGAGCCATCCTTGATCTCGATGCCTTTCTCGAGCAGTTCATCGCGGATGCGATCGGCCGCCGCCCAGTCCTTCCGCTCTCTGGCTTCCACACGTGCCGTCAACTGCGACTCGATCCACCCGACGTCCAGATCGCCGGCGGCCGGTTCCACCTCGGATTGCAGATCCAGAACACCAAGCACGTGGTTCATCCTGTTCAGAATGTCCCGATCGATCGACCAGGTCCCATCCCCGTCATCGGCAACCGGCTCGTTCATCGGAACGGAACTCGCAGCCTCAGACAAAACGCCGATGGCGCCAGCCATGTTGAGATCGTTTCCAAGCGTCTCCAGAAAACGTGGCCACGCGGCTTCAAGCGGACCGGGGGACGGGCGATGTGACTCGGCATTGGCTTCCAACCATGAGTCCAGTCGCTTCCATCGATCCACCTGTCGCTGGGCATCCTTGAGACCCTGGAACGTGAAGTTGGAATTGATCCTGTAATGCGTTCGAATCAGCTCGAGTCGGATCGCCGCCGGAGACACGCCACGATCGAGCAGATCGCGAATGGTGAAGAACGTGCCTGCGGATTTGCTCATCTTGCTGCCGTCCACCATCAGATGGCGCGTATGGAACCAGTAGCGGGCAAACGACTCCTCACCCGTCGCACCACATGACTGGGCAATTTCACATTCGTGATGTGGAAAGATGTTGTCTTCTCCACCACTGTGCAGATCGATCACGTCTCCGAGCAGTTGACGAGCCATCACGGAGCACTCGAGATGCCAGCCGGGATAGCCTTCGCCCCATGGACTCGGCCATCGCATGAGATGCTTCGAGTCCGGCTTCCACAACATGAAATCCGCGGGGTTGCGTTTGACCGCCTGGGTGGCCATGTCCACTCGACCACCCTCGCCGCTCCGGACGGCATCCAGCGTGTTGCCGGAAAGGCGACCATAGTCGGGGAAGGACTGGACATCGAAATAGACCACGCCATCCTCGGCGACGTAGGCATGGTCTCGTTCGATGAGCGTTTCGATCAGCTTGATCATGTCGGGCACCATCATGGATGGCCGGGGCATCAGCTCCGAACGCTGTTCGACTTCGAAGGCCACCTTCAGTCCAAGCATCCTCGCATCCTGGAGAAACGCATCCGCATAGAAATCCGCGATGGCCATCGGATCACCCGGATCGACGTTCGCATCCTCGGGCAGCTTGCCGGACTTCTTGTCCTCGAGCATCCGTCTGGACGCCACTTCCATCTTGTCCTCGCCACCACCATCGGGATCGGTGTCCTCCGTCATGTGACCGACATCCGTGATGTTCATCACATGCAGCACCTGATGTCCCATGACCTCGAGCGTCCGACGAAGAACATCGGCGTTCAGGAAGGAACGGAAGTTTCCGATGTGGGCATAGTCGTAGACGGTCGGCCCACACGAGTAGAAAGTGACCGGGCCTTCGGGTGACAGCGGCTCGAATCGTTCAACCTGTTTGGTCAGCGTGTTGTAGAGATCCAGTGGCATGGTCAAAGAATAGTCCCGCCTGCATCACTTGGGGTGAACTCAGGACTGGATGGAGGCCCGGTGTCTCGGTTCCCACCAGTCCAGCGTCCTTCGAAGACCCTCTTCAAGCGAAGTTTCCGGCATCCAATCGAGAACGTCCCTCATCCTGCCGATATCCATGCAGACCCTCGGAGCGCCCTCTGGGCTGTCGGTGTCCCAGATGATCTCGCCGTTGAATCCGGTCACACGACAAGTGGCTTCGACCAACTCCCTGATCCTGGTTTCCAGGCCCGTTCCAAGATTCACGGGACGAGGGTCGTTGAGGCACGTGGTTGCCCGAAGAATCCCCTGGGCCGCATCTTCAACATAGAGAAACTCGCGAATTGCGTTGCCTGTACCCCAACAGGTGATGGAGGCATCCCCGCGGTCACGGGCCTCGATGCATTTTCGAATTGTGGCGGCGACCACATTGCTTCGATCCGGATCGAATCTCGCGCCTGGGCCGTACATGTTCGCCGGCATGACAACACCACAGGAAAGCTCGTACTGATCATATGCCGCCTGCAGCAAGGCGATGCCCGCCCGCTTCGCCTGGGCATATCCCAGATGGGCTGGTTCCGGCGGGCCATTCCAAAGATGATCCTCTTGAAAGGGAATGGTTGCGTTCGCCGGGTAGCAGATGCTCGACGCCGTGTAGAGGAATCGCTTCACATCCGAATCAAGGGAGGCCATGACCAGCGATTCCATCATCCTGCTGTTGTCCAGAAACGCCGTTGCCTGATTGGCTTTCTGCCAGTGCAGGCCACCTTGAGCCGCTGCGAGATGAATCACGATGCTCGGCCGAACACGTTCGAACAACGACTTCACTTCATCCGATTGACGCAGATCGCAGTCGTCACGAGTGATTGGATGAATGACATCCACCCCGTGTGACGACAGGGCCTTCACGACGTGCGATCCGAGAAAGCCACCGGCACCGGTGACCAACACGACATGATCCTCGAGATTCAATGGAGACCGTTCCATGTCACTTCGATGGTACACGCATGAGTGCTCGGATCGGAATGCCGATCAGCCCGCCAGATTCGTTCCGTGATCCCCGATTGATCCCGAGGCCCCCGAATCGATCCGGGCAACGACCTGTTGCCATGTCTCCAGCTCGAACTCAAGGAACTTCACGACCTGATCGGCCGCCTCAAGATCTCTCGAACCACAGGCATCG
Source organism: Phycisphaerae bacterium (assembly GCA_002716385.1). Lineage (GTDB taxonomy): Bacteria > Planctomycetota > Phycisphaerae > Phycisphaerales > SM1A02 > UBA1668. Next base: position 136,195 of record PBAX01000014.1, read on the forward strand.
GTGACGGTTCGATAGAGGTACACGCCGGTTGAACGAAGATGGCTCACGAGGGATGGATCGACCGTCGAAGACTCGGATGGCATGAGTTCGAGCAGCAGTGATCGAAGTCGGCCGCCTGTCCGCATGATGCCTTCGCCATTGTGCTGACCGATCTCTTCGGCCAGTTGCCGGGATTCCACCACTGCCCGCTGGAGAAGCATCGTTCGAAGCTGGACTGGTGACGAGGTCATCACCTTGGTTCGCGCATAGGATTCGAATGCAGTCATGGGGTATCACATCGGCAGATTGAAGGTGCGCACCGTCAATCAACCGAATTCGATTTCCATGATCCGATAAGAACCGCTCAGACGAACAAACCGCCTGAATTCATTCCCGATCCCATGGAAAGCAGGGCGACCGACTGGCTCTGCATCAACGCCAACGCCTCCTCCATGGCCGCAAACTCCGCGATCAGGCGAACCCGTCTCGCTTCCATCCGTGCATCGAGTATGTCCAGTCGATCCATTGCCAGATCGATCCGACTCTGCCAGGACTCGTCGGCTCTGGTCAACGTGCCGCTCTCGCTGCCGGTAAAGCTCTCGAGCAGATTGTCCAGTCGAAGCCCGAGCCCTTCGCCCTCATCCATTTCGGCGGTGAAGAGCTGCTCGACCTCCTCTCGACGAGTCGACCAGACTTCCGAGAAGGTGGCCTCGTCGAACTCGATACGACCGCCGGCCCCGATCGTTATGCCGACCGACCAGAGCCCCTCGAGCGAAATCGAATCGCTTTCAAATCGTTGCTGAAGAGAGGACATGAGCACGCGACGGATCCGCGACACCGTCGGATCGCCGTGGAGAATGCCGCGTTCGTTCGTATCCGGGTCATACCCACTGACTGAATCAATGCGTTCGAGAACCTGATTGATCGCATCGACGAAGGCTCTCAGGGATTCGATGGCCGTCGTCTCGTCCCTCGAGACCGTTACGGTCACGGGCTGGTTCGAGACCTCGAGAAGATCCAGCGTCAAGCCATCGATCACGTTCTCCAGATGGTTGGAACCATGGGTGATCATCACGCCTTCGGTCACGTCATCGCCGAAGACGATCCGGGCATCCTGTCCAGTGACGACATCCTCCATTGTCACGTCGATGCCATCGAGATCGAGAACCATTCGGCCGGCCACACCACTGACCTCACTTGTCAGACTCATTCGCCAGGGCGCCGATGGATCCCCGGTACTCACCAGCGCAGCGGTTACATCGGCACCGGATTCATTGATCTGTTCGACGAGCTGGCGGAGTGTCGTCTGGGAATCGACCGACAGAACGGTTTCCCATGATCCATCGATCCCCACATCGGATTCGCCTTCCAATTGAAGATCCGAAGCCGTCGATCCCGAGAGCGATTCAACCTGCATCGTCACAACCGACTGGTTCTCTGCTGCCGTCGATTCGAGATAGAGACCATCGCCTGAATCATTGATGCGGGCATTCACCGCAAGGCCTCGGCTGTTGATGAGATCGATCACATCCTGAACGGTCTGATGCCCCTGCGACAAGGTGACCGTCGCCGTCGCACCCGTCGCATCACGTAGCCGGAAAGAACCTGTACCGATGCCGCGTCCCTGGTTGAGATCGTCAAGCAGCATCGATTCTGAAATCCAGCGATGCTGGAGATTGCCCGTTTCCACGAATGAGACATCGTCGTCGACCGCGAGCCCCATCTGATCCGCCAGTGATCCCTGCACCTCGAGGTTCCCGTCCCCGTCCATCGCCTGGATTCGAATGCCGGTGCGACCAATCTGGAATTCGACGGCCAATGAACTGGAAGATGCCCATTCATTGAGCGCGTTGATGAGTTCATCGAGCGTCTCATGCTGTGAAAGTCCCGAGATGCTTGCCGAGTTTCCGAGTCGATCAGTCAACTCGAGTTCGTCGGCTTCCTGAAGCCCCTGACCACCGAACAATTGGTGCACCAGAACCGATCCGGGAGATCCCATGATGCGTCGACCGGAGATGATGCCCTCTTCCTCGACACCATCCCCGAAGCCAAGCGCCTTGTAGGCGGTTGCATTGGACGATGTCCCGCCGACCGAGAAGATGGATGTTCCCGTTGTCGTGTCTTCGATTTCCAGTCGAAGACCATCCTCCGAGATCCTTGCGTTGATCGCGCCACCATTGGCCAGACCCGCTTGGTCAGTCGAGTTGTTGATGGCGTCCAGTACATCCTGGAGAGTCGGTGATCCGCTGCCGCCGAATGCCGAGACCTCGAGACCTTCGAATCCACCAAGTGAACCGGCATCGTTGAGAAGTCCGAGATCCTCCGCGGTCGCATCGCCACCCGTACCCGCGCCATGAACCATCACCGTGTCCGCGGAGTCGGCCGCCTGAATGTTGAATCCCAGCTGGTCATCCCGGTACCCCAGTGTCACGGCCCCACCTGTAGCCGAAGCAACTCGTGATCGAACATCACCAGCGGTCACGCATCCCGTGAGATCGATGTCCCAGCTTGTCGACTGGCCGGAACTGCCTTCGACCAGCTCTATGGTCAGTTCCGCGGTTTCGACATCCGTGTCGATGGACACGCCGGTCCCCTCGTTGAAGCCGGAGAGAAGTGTGTCGTCGTCGATCCTGACGACTGTTCCACTGGATAGATCCACTCCAAAGACGCGGCCGTCACTTGTATTGATGCGGATATCCGCAAGTCCCTCGCGAACAAGAACACCGTTGCCGTCGTTCAAGGCCGCCAGTGAAAGTCCGCCTCCCAGGAAGGCGAGATTGCTTCCGTTCAAAGTCCCATCCTGCGATTCACCCAGAATGCCCAGATCGGTAGCTGTCGACGAGCCGGCTGACTCAGATACGGAGAAGGCGTTGCCCGAAGCAGATTCGAGGATGATGGCGCCGTTGTTCAAGCTGGCGGTGATGCCCAGTTCATTTTCCGAGAGTCGATCGATCACATCGTTGATGGTCGCGACATCGCCGAGATCGATTGTTTCCGATTCGCCCGTATCGATGTTCACAAGCGATACGTACCCGCGTTCAACACCTTCGCCACCATTGAGCCATGTCAGCGGCATGTCTTCCTGCAAACCACCGCCGCCAAGTTCCAGTGTGGCGCCCTGCAGTCCAAGCGCCGATTCATCGGATGCGAATCCACTTGTGAGTATCTGATGATTCGTGGCCAAGCCCGCCACGATGAATTGATAGAGACCCGGCGATGACGAGGAGGACGCCTGCGCCTGCAGAACGGCGTTGTCACTGGAAGTCGCCATGACCGCCTGGAAGATGCTGCGTGAACTCAATGGGGATGTCGCAGACGACATGGCGAGCAGACCTGCGTTGAGGTCGAGCAACGCGGACTGCCTCGACTGCATCAAGCCGACTCTCGCCTCAAGACGTGAACGGCCCTGTGATTGGAATGCCATCATTCGCTGCACGAGCGTGGCCGTGTCGAATCCGCTGACAAGTCCGTACCCAGATGGAATGGATCCCATGATGCCTCCCTGCTGCAAAGTCACTGCGCACCGACAGCATCGAATACCTGCAAATGGCGGACCGATGTTGGAACGTCGATTGGGAACGGCCAGGAGGCTTCATGTCCGAAGCCGACGAACACAACGCGCACTTTCTGCGCATCGCGGTAGCAGAGAGTTCCTGATGTCCGTTCACTCGATCGCGGTCTAGGCGTCCGGCTTGAAGTCGAGTCGGTTCATCAAACCGTCGAACTGATCCAGGTCGTAGAAGTCCACAACCAGCTGACCCGCCCCTTTCTTGCGACCCGTCCTGATCTGAACGCGTGTGCCAAGATGCTCGCCAAGTTGCCTGGCCAATTCCTCATGCTGATGCCTGACGACATCAACGCCTGACTTGGGGGTCTTTGAAGATGATTGCTTCGCAGGCGCGGCATCCTGAACCCGCCGCTCCAACTCGCGGACAGACCAACCGGACCGCATCGCCTCACGAGCGAGCTTCAAACGCCGCTCAATGTTAGTAATTGCTAACAATGAGCGGCCATGGCCAGCCGTCAGATCGCCCGCTCTCACAAGCTCTCGGGTCCCTTGATCGAGATCATTCAATCGAATCTGATTGGTGACCGCAGAACGAGTCAATCCAACCTGGTCGGCAATTTCCTGATGCGTCAAACCGAAGTCATCCTGCAGACCAAGGAAGGCTTCTGCACGTTCGATAGGATTCAGATCCTCTCGCTGGAGGTTCTCAACCAGAGCCCATTCAGCAGATGTGCGATCATCCAGATCACGAATGACGGCAGGAATAGATTCCAGGCCAGCAGCTTTGGCCGCTCTCCAACGACGCTCACCGACCACCAACTCGTACCCCGTAGAGACGGATCGAACCACTACAGGCTGCATCAATCCAGACAGCTTGATGGACTCCGAGAGGGCCTTCAAAGCTTCTGGATCAAAGTCCTGACGGGGCTGATGGGGATTAGGATGAACCTGGGCAACTGGAATTGTGGCAAGGCCCTCACCAGTAGGGGAGGGGGGAGGCGGCGGCTTTTTATCAACTGCCTCTACTCCAGAACCACCATCCGATACTGGTACCGCAACCGGCTTAGCGATCATGCTGCTAAGCCCTTTTCCCAAACGCTTCTTCCTTGAAGCCATCCTGCTCTCCTTGATAGCGAGACATGGCTAGCGAAAAGACTACTGATGTTTCACGTGAAACATGTTGCCATCTGACGCTCCGCCATGACATGCTGTTTATCGCATGAAGTCAGCATCACGTCAACAGAAGCAAAGCATCCCAAGCCAGAGACAACTGGAAATAACAGACACTAACTAAAAGACCAGGCGATACCAAATCAAATATGGCCAGATGAACCAGGAAAGGCCCCAGCACACTCACGCTCGCGAGATCTAATCCAGGATGAAAGCGACAACAGCAGCAGCGCGTGGATACATGCAAATTTGATGATTTTAGACGTCATTTTAAATCATTTAGATGCTATTAGCGCTAAGTTGTTATAAAGTACGCCTATTGTTGCTAAATTAATCGATCAGTCGCTTAAAATCACAACATCTTTAGGGTCGACGTACAGACTAGCCTGTTCACCTGGCATTGGCCGGTGGCCTTGATTCAATGCAACAGTTCGAACCGAGTAGCCTCCCTGAAAAGCGACTACCGCCTGAGTCATGTCCCCAAGGAAGACGACGTCTTTCACCTCGCCTTGGACCGCAATCGTGCCATCTCCGGGCTGCCATCTAAAGGCTTCTGGCCGAATTGAGCAGGTCACGTTCCCCCCATCGGGAATCTCGCCTGCTGAAGGCTCTGCCCGAACAGCTCCAACTGCTGTCTCCAAAGTGACTTGCGAACCCTCTCGAGGCCCCACTGTCGCGGGCAGCAAATTGGTTTCACCCAGAAACTCGGCTACAAACCTCGTAATGGGCTGCTGATACAGCTCTCTGGGAGGGCCCAGTTGCTGAACTTGGCCGTCCTTCAGGACCGCCATCCGATCGGCCATCGACAGGGCTTCTTCCTGGTCATGGGTCACATAGACCGTGGTGATGCCACTTGATTTACAGAGACGGCGAATCTCCTGCCTCATTTCAAGCCGAAGCTTGGCATCGAGATTACTCAGCGGCTCATCGAGAAGAAGCACGTTCGGCTTGATGACCAACGCCCTGCCAAGGGCCACCCGCTGCTGCTGGCCGCCGGAGAGCTGGTTTGGACGCCGGTCGGCGTAGGGAGCCATCTGGACAGCTTCCAGAGCTTCCATGACCTGCTTTTTACGGCTTTTAGGGTCAACTTTGCGTACTTTCAGGCCATAGGCGACGTTTTCGGCAACGGTCATGTGCGGCCAGAGGGCATAGCTCTGGAAGACCATTCCAGTGTTTCTCTTGTTCGGAGGAAGGTAGGTCACATCCTTGTCATCAAAGGAAATCCGCCCGCCTGTGGGATCGATGAAACCGGCGATCATCCGTAAAAGCGTGGTCTTTCCGCAGCCCGAGGGGCCCAGCAGAAAGAAGAGATCGCCCGACTCGATGCGAAGATCTATCCCATCAACAGCAGTTGTACTGCCGAACTTTTTCGTGATGCCTTCGATGCTGATGCACGTCATATCCACATGACGATAGCAGGAAAGAAGAAGGTCGCATATCGACCACTTATCCACGATGATGGGAGACATGACAACCGTGGCAAATTCAGGCCAGCTTGAGCGGCTCCAGCAGTGGCGAAATCGCCCGCTTCGGGCCACGTCGATCGGCGATGGAATCGCATCCGTCGATCGCAAGGCCAGACAGCTTCATCGTCGAGTGGGGGAGTTCGTCGACGCATGGCACACCCTGCTGCCGGCTGAATTGCATGATCGCACCTGCGTCATCGGCATTCGCGGAGGAGTCGTCGACGTAGTCGTCGAATCATCCGCCATCTCCTTCGAGGTAGATCGACGGCTCCGTGAGGGCCTGCTTGACGAGATACGGGCAACCTGTCGAGGAACCGTGGTTCGCGTGAGGCTTCGAGTCGGCGCATTGTGCGGCGTACTTGCCGACGATCGCTGATCAATCCGACCGCAATAGATCCGGCAGAGCCTGAGGCCGACCTGATTCATCGAGACAGGCGAGCGTCGTTTCGCCAGTGACCAGCAGATCGTCGCCACGATGTAGCTCGTAGCAATGCCTGATCTTCACTCGTCCCGCATCAAGCCAACTGGTCGTCAGTCTTAGCAGGTCGTCATAGCGAGCCGGCTGCTTGTATGTCACCGTAAGATTGATGACGGCCAGAAAGACGCCGGTCTCCTCGAACTCGCGATAGGTGACTCCCGTCTCTCGCAACAGTTCGGTACGGCCCATCTCGAACCACACTGGATACGCGGTGTGATGAACGACGCCCATGGGATCGCACTCCGCGTAGCGAACACGAATGTCGATTGAACCGGTACGTAGTGTCTCTGGCATGTTCGCCATCATATCCAGTCGGCTGCAACCCAAGCATCCGCCGATGCGGGTCACTTGCCGATGCAGAAGGATGAGAACACTCGATCGAGAATCTCATCAGGCGAGATCACGCCGTTGATTTCGCCAATCGAATCCAGTGCGTCTCTGATCAGACCGGCGATCAGCTCCGGCGCCTCCAGGGTTCCGGATGATTCCCAGCTCACGAGCAGACTCGACGCTTCCTGAAGCAGTTTGCCCGATGCGACGAGGGCGGCCTCCTGTCTTGGCGCCAGAACGAAGGCATCCCCCGCAAGCCTTGAACACCTTTCGATCATGCGATGCTCAATCATTGATCGAAGCTCATCCAGACCCTGCTGCTGCTTCACTGAAATGGATAGGTCGACATCCGTACGCGAACCATCGATCAGATCAGCCATGGTTGCCACGCGGATGACATCGTCTTCAGCCGACGGCGACGATTCGTGCGGGGGAATGCAACGTATGCGGAGATCCGCCCTGCTTCTGGCCATCGAGGCGGCTTCCTGCATGGCCTCGTCAAGATGCGTCCTCGGCGACTCCTCTCCAGCGACGTCGATCAGAAGCACTTCCGCATTCTGAACACCGGACAAGGCCAAAGGCTCGATGAGAACATCACGAGTCGTTCCCTGCATGCCGGATACGACTGCACGCTCCCGGCAAAGCAATGCATTGAACAAGGTCGACTTCCCGGCGTTCGCCGGGCCCTCAAGAACGACCCAGGGCAACGACTGCAGCGATTCCAGACCGACACTGCGACTCAGATGATCGTTGATGCTGGCGATCGCCTTCTTGATCCGATCTTGCAGATCACCAAGCTCGATGGCCGTCACATCCTCCTCCTCGGTGAAATCTATTCCCGCCTCGACCAACGCTAGCGCATTCGCCAGGGTATCGGTCACGATGTCGGCCAGTCGTCCGAGACGATCGTCTCGCATTCGCTCGGCTGCCTGGATTTCGCCATCCGAACGAGCGGCGACGAGCGCCGCCACACTTTCGGCCTGAGCCAGCTTGATTCGACCGGAGAGAAAGGCTCGAGCCGTGAATTCGCCGGGGCCGGCCGGTCTCGCATTCAATCCACCTCGATGCGCATCCTCCAGCAATCCGTTGATGACACGACCAAGCAGATGAGGGTGCCCAGGCACCTGCAGTTCGAAGCTGTCTTCCCCCGTGTAGGAACGTGGAGCCGGCGTCAGTGACAGAAGCGCTGGCACGGAGACCTCCGCCAGACGAAAGCGAACCGATCGGATTCCACGTTCGATCAATAGTTCGGCGGACAATCGAGGAACAAGTAGTTTGAATGCATCCGCGCCACTACATCTCACGATGCCCCGAGTCGAATGGCCGGGAGGACTTGAGACCGCCAGTATGGTCGAGTTGAGGTCCACGAAACCTCCTGCCGAATCAGCCGCGTTTCTTGCCGCCGCGACCCTTGCGATTGCCACCCTTGGATTGGCGCCTTTCCATCATCTTCGCATAGGCACGAGCCTTCGGATCGCGAATGGTCTTGCCGCCATCGGCTGCTCGATTGGCAACCGTCTTCGCCGCCGCCCGCTTGGGCTTGGCATCGAAGTCCATATTGTCCACCTGCTTGCGGATATGCCGGCCTTCAAGCGTTCCAATGATGCTGGAAGTCATGATGTAGAGCGTCAACCCCGATGGCGCCGTATACAGGAAGAGCGGGAACATGATGACCATCATTACCCGCATGATCTTCTGCTGGGTTTCCTGCTCGGGACTCATGGCCGTCTGGGGAGTCAGGTATTTCTGCTGGAGGAAGAAGAACACGCCCAGAAGAATCGGCAGCAAGTTGATGCCGGTCACATGCCAGAACCAGATCTGATGAGGTTCCTGGAAGGTGTAGAAGAAATGGTCGGGAGCCGCGAGATCGGACAGAAACGGCCACCCATCGAACAACTGGAAGAAGCCCCAGAACGCAGGCTGCTGACGAAGCTCGTAACTGAAGTACAAGCCCGCATACAAGGCGATCCAGATCGGCATCTGGAGAAGCATCGGCAGACAACCGAGCATCCCCAACGGATTCACCCCATGCTCCCGCATGAGCTTCATCTGTTCCTGCTGCATCTTTTTCTTGTCGTCGCCGCAGCGTTCCTTGAGTCGATCAAGCTCGGGCTTGAGCGCCTGCATCTTGCGACTGAACTTCTGCATGTTCACCTGCGACATGCGGGTGATCGGATGAAGAAGGAATCGAACGATGATCACCAGAACGATGATGGCCAGACCCCAGTCGAACACGACATGGTTGGCCAGCAAGGCAAGCGTTCCAAGCAGCAGATCGGCCAGCCACTGGAATGTGCAGCAGGCACAGGCCGCGAATCCGGAGATCTGATAGAGAATGATGCCGCCCATGTTCAGCGCGACATATGGCTGCTTCTTGTCAAGCACGTCCGAAGCCATCGGACCCGCGTAGATCCCCATGCTGAAATCGTGTTTCTGACCGGAGCTGATGCCGGTCATGGGGCTGAACAGTCCAGTCTCGATCAGCGTGTCGTCGGCCGACATCTGATATTTCGATATCTCTATGCGATTGACCACCGATTCGAGCGAGCGATCGCCCGCACCATCGGATGACAACAGGGGGTGAATCGCCATGGTGAAGTAGCGACTCGTCGAGGCGAACCAGGAAAGCGTGAAACCTTCTTCGATGCTCGCGTCATTAGGCCAGAACAATGCTTCATCGCCATTCACGACATCGCCGTACTCGAGCAGCATGTCGCCGTCGGCTATGACATCGGCCATTCGATTCGCATCGACTTCCGAGCTGAATTCGTATCCGAATCGGAAGCGACGTCGATCTAGATAGCGTGATCGCTCTGGTCGCAGGTTCGGTGGGCCATACTGTTGCCACTGGACGGAGATGTCGCGACCGGTGTGATTGATCACACGCTGATGGAGCGTGATGTCGAAACCGTCGCCCAGTTCGAAGCGCCGAAGGATCTCCAAGACGAGTTCGCCCTTGGCGTTCTCGACCTCGGCCTTGAACATGCCGGGGCCGATCGATTGCCAATACAGAGCGGACAGCAGCGGCAACGGGTTCTTAAGCGAAACGGACTCGTCACCCTCATTCCATTGAACCTGAAGACCACTGGCTGCCATCAACGAGATCTTGATGCTCTGTCCCGCGTAGGGCACTGCCTGCATTCGTCGAAGAACGAACCGCTGATCATCCGAGGGCAGGCTGTAGCCCTCGACGGAACCACGGGCCTCGGCGGCGAAATAGGCCTCCGCCTGTCTCTTCGCTGCCGCGGTTTCCCAGATGTTCGAGAAGGTGATGCTTTCGATTCCACCCCCGACACGGGTGAAGAGGATCTCCATCTTCGCCTTGTCGGGATCGAGCAACCCACCCAGTGAAGGGATCACCTCGTTCTCGTCGACCGGATGCTGGCGGACCACGAGGCCATCCATACTCAGTTCCGGCCCACTCGAGGTGGTTTCCTCCGAAGTTGCCTTTTCATTCGCAGGTGTGCTGGCGGGTGTCGCAACGGACTCCTGCGGTGTAGTCGTGTTGTCGGCCGACGTCGCGACGGGGGAAGCCGTGCTGTCGGCCCGTTCCGATACGACAGCCGTCGAATTCGACTGTGCGGAAGCATCGGATGCCTCTCTCGCCATCTTCGGCGAGAACACCACCATCATGATGATGCCAAATGCCAGCCCGAGCACGAGGGCAGGCACCATCAGCCGCAACCTGCGATTGACCTGCGGACTCATTCCATTGCGAGAAGGCGAAGGCACGGTTCGTTCACCGACCTTCCAGCAGACGATCGCCGAGCCAGTTGTTCAGCTCAGGTATCGCGTAGATCTTGCGAGCGACGGCCTCGACATCGTAGTCCAGCCGATGGAACTCGACGCTCATCTCGTCTTCATCGAGAATCGCATAGCTCGCACGTGGATCCATGTCCCTTGGCTGTCCTACCGAACCAGGATTCACGATGACGCGTTCATCATCGTTGAACTTGTACACACCACCCAGATCGGTCGGCGGATAGAACTCGGGTTCATTGGTGAACACACCGGGAACATGGGTATGACCGACCAGGCAGTGATGGTCGACCAGATCGAAGATCTGCGACATCTTCACCGGAGAGTTGATGGCATCCTCGGGGAAGATGTATTCATTGATCGGTCGCCGGGGTGAACCGTGCACGCACAGGAACGAATTGAAGAGACATCGGACTCTGAGCTGCCCAAGGAACTCCCATCTTCGCTCGGCTTCCTCGCCATCGGGTTCCTTGTCGAACTGGGCACGTGTCCAATAGGCGGCCTGTTCAGCAGCGGCGTTGAAGTTCGTGGGCTCATACAACGCCCCGTAGTCATGGTTGCCCAGAAGCGACCACTCGCAACGCTGTGCGATCAACTCGACGCATTCGACCGGGTTGGGACCATAGCCCAGAATGTCACCCAGACAGATGATGCGGTCGGCCTTGCGGTTGTCGATGTCACCCAGGACAGTCGTCAACGCCTCAAGGTTTCCATGAACGTCACTGATGATCGCGGTGCGCACGAGGCACTCCTGAAACAGGTGGGACTTCCGCTCTCGAGCGGCAAGTGGGTGATGCTACGTGGCCGGTCTCGGGGGCGTCAACGCGTCAGCGAATGCACCTTGGAACCCATCTTGCCCTGAACTGGCTTGGATGCCATGAGGACGTGAAGAAAAGCAGCCTCGAAATAGCCATAATCACAGCAAATTCAATGACTTATGTTCACGTAGCACGCACCGGCGGGCTTGTCCGGGCTGGAATGTGCACAACTGAACTGCCAGCGGCAGGCTGAGGCCATGTCATGACATCTGCCTGAAGCCTCAGGCACGGACCATTACAATGCCGAGCTTCCTATTCGATAGAACACCCCATGCAGGAGCCTCAAATTGGCTAATGAGCAGCATTTTGACCTCGTCGTCATCGGTTCTGGACCAGGCGGCTATGTCGGCGCGATCCGTGCAGCCCAGCTGGGCATGAAGACCGCCATCGTGGAACGGAATCGACTTGGTGGCGTTTGCCTCAACTGGGGCTGCATTCCAAGCAAGGCCCTTCTGCACGTCGCCGAAGCGTACAGCGAGTCGGTGACCCATGGCAGCGAATGGGGGCTTTCATTCGAGAAGGCATCCGTCGACTGGAGCAAGGTCATTGCGAGCAGTCGTGGTGCCGCCGACAAGCTCAACAAGGGTGTCGGCTTCCTCATGAAGAAGAACTCGATCACCACGATCGAAGGCCATGCCCGAATCAAGTCCGCAAAGGATGGCGACAAGCCCTGTGAGATCGAGATTCTCAAGGCCGATGAGGACTACTACCACGGTGGTGGTTCGGAAGTCACTTCCTCGATCACCGCCGATCGCGTCATGATCGCGACCGGCGCCGCGCCACGCGGACTTCCATTTGCACCCTTTGATGGCAAGACCGTTCTCTCGTCCAAGGAAGCCATGGTTCTTCCTGAACAACCCGAGTCGATGGTCGTGGTGGGCAGTGGCGCCATCGGAATGGAATTCGCCTACTTCTACAACGCCATGGGAACCAAGGTCACCGTCATTGAAATGATGGATCGAATCTTCCCCAATGAAGACGAGGCCGTTTCCAAGGAAGCACTCAAGGCATTCAAGAGACAGGGAATCGACTTCCATGTGAGTTCCATGACCACGGCGATCGATATCAAGGACGACGGGGCCACGGTCACGATCGTCGATGCCAACGACGAATCGAAGACACAGCAGATCTCCGCGGAGAAGGTGCTGGTGGGCATCGGCGTGCAGGCTCGCTGCGACGGGCTGCTGGCCGAGGGACTCGAGATGGAGATGGTCAAGGGCTACATCAAGACCGACTATCGCGATGTCGACGAACCGACCTACGAGACCAGCCTTCCGGGCATCTATGCCATCGGCGACATCATCGGTCCACCATGGCTGGCACACGTCTCCGGTGAGGAAGCCGTCACATGCGTCGAACGCATGGCCGGACACCAGACGCTGGGTGTCGATTACAACGCGATTCCCGGATGCACGTACACCTCGCCTCAGATCGCCTGCATCGGCATGACCGAACAGGCCGCCAAGGAATCGGGCGTCGAGTACGAAACCGGAACATTCTCTTTCCAGGCGTTGGGCAAGGCGGTTGCCACCGGAGCCACGGCTGGCTTCGTGAAGATCATCGTCTCCAAGCCCTTCGGTGAGATACTCGGCGCACACATCATCGGAGCCGATGCCTCGGAACTCATTCACGAGTTCTGCCTGGCCATACGTCTCGAGGCGACTGCGGAGGACATCATCTCGACCATGCACGCGCACCCGACGATGTCCGAATCGATTCACGAAGCCGCGTTGGATACCGAGAACCGCGTCATCAACAGCTGATGGAACAAACCAGACGCCAGACCTGAAAGGTCTTTGACCAGAACATGCCGATTGAATTCCGAAATCACGTGCTGCCCAACGGTCTGCGCATCGTCGCCGAGATCGATTCGAGCACGCATTCCACCGGAATGGGATTCTTCGTCCGCACCGGTGCCCGTGATGAGGAGACATGCGACATGGGGGTCAGCCATTTCCTCGAACACATGATGTTCAAGGGAACGGATACGCGGACCGGCGAACAGGTGGACAGGGACTTCGATGATCTCGGGGGAAGGCACAATGCCTACACATCCAACGAGACCACCGCGTTCCACGTCCATTGCCTGCCGGAGCATCTGCCTGCGGCCTCGGACATCCTGGCGGATATCCTGCGTCCGGCCCTGAGGGAATCAGACTTCGATGACGAGAAGAATGTGATCCTCGAGGAAATCGCCATGTACGACGACCAGCCATTCTGGCGACTCTACGAGCGGGCCGGCGAGGTGTACTACGGCGATCATCCCCTCGGACATCGCGTGTTGGGAACCAGGGAATCCATCCAGAATCTCGCCTGCGATCGAATGCGTTCCTATTTCAATCTCAGATACAGCGCCGACAACACGGTCGTCGCCATGGCCGGCAATCTCGACTTCGAAGCCATGGTCGATCGTCTCGAAGCGACATGCGGACACTGGGAACGCACCGACACCTCCCGTGTCTACCACGATCTGAGCCATTCAGAACAATCGTTCGTCGAGACATGTGATCGAATCAACCGCGACTACATGCTCATGATGGCACCGGCACCACCCATCCAGGATGAACGAAGACATGCCGCCGCCCTGATGGCCTGGATACTCGGCAATTCCGATGGATCGAGGTTGTACTGGTCATTGATCGAGACCGGGCGAGCGGAAGCGGCGCAGGCCCAGTACGACGGCCGCGATCGAAGTGGACAGTTCCTGACCTGGTGCATCTGCGATCCTGAGAAGGCGGACGAGATCGAGACGGCCATTCGTCAGGAGATGGATGATCTCGTGCAGTCCATCACCGAAGACGATCTGGAAAGAGTTCGAGCCAAGGCGGCCACCGCGATCACGCTGCATGGCGAACTTCCCGCCGGCCGCATGCAGCGGCTTGGCAGATTGTTCATGACCCAGGACGACTGGATACCGCTCGAGGACGAACTCGACAGCATCTGCAAGGTCCAGGTTCAGGACATCGTCGAGCTCGCTGAGGAATATCCCATGACGCCGGTCGTGACCGGACATCTCCGAGGCACTGCCTGAGAGCGAAGTGGTATCAGGCCGCCGAACGCCATGTGGCGACGCCGTTGCCACCACGCCGCTTCGCCGTATACATCGCCTGATCCGCACAGGTCACGAGCATCTCGGGCGAATCGATCTCATTGCTTGCAGGATCGAAGGTCGCGAGTCCCATGCTGGAACTCAGGATCATGTCACCCGACATCTCATCGGATATGCCTGATTCGATCAGCAATGGCGTGGAGGCCAGTTGGGTCAGGATGTCCTCGGCGACACGACGTGCATCCTCCTCGTTGCATCCCGGGAGCAAGAGGACGAATTCATCCCCGCCGAAACGACAGACGACATCCTCTCGACGGGCACGCTCCTGCATGATCTCGGCGAGATGTCGCAGGACGGCATCACCGACGGAATGTCCATAACGATCGTTGATGGGCTTGAATCGATCCGCATCGCAGAAAAGCAGCGAGAGACATCGCCCCTTCTCGGCCATTTCGGAAAAGAGCCTCGCGACCTCGAGATCGAATCCCGAACGGCCCAGAACACCAGTGAGTCCATCGCGATGAACCTGCTCGCTGAGATCCTGATTCTTCTGCTGAAGATCCCGGGCATGACGCCCCATGTCGATCTGATGCTGGAAGAGTTGGGATTCCGCGTTGGCGAGAAGACGTTGTGCGGGAACCGCCTGATCAAGATTGAAGAAGGCGGATACCTCGGAGGATTCCTCACGGGTCGAGGCCAATGCCTGTTCAGCCTGACGGCCATCGAGCCCGAACCATTCACGGGCATACCGGCGGTAATCGCTGATTGTCCGACGGGGAGACTGGTTGTCGAGCGCATTCGTCAGGTGCCCGGCCAGCTCCACGATTCGCGCACAATCCTGCCACGGTTCATCAACGCCTTCGGAGGCATGATGTCCTCGAATGGCTGCGATCTGCGACGGAGGAAGAGTCCATTGCTCGGCCACCGTTGCACCGATCTGGGCGTGCGTGACCTGGAAAAGATCCTGTTCAAGACGACACAGTTCACGATGATCGCCTCGCAAGGCCTCGATAGCCTCAACGTACTGGCGACCATACCGGTGGTAGAGCGCAATCATCCCGAAGTCCTGCATGAGTCCCGCGAAGAAGGCTTCCTCCGGATCCCATATGCCTGTGATCCTCGCAAGCGATCGAGCCGCAACGGCGGTGTTGATCGATCGCTTCCAATACGCGGAGTAGTCGAATCCGAGTTGATCGCGTCCCTGGGCATCGATGGTGTCCACAAGACTGAAACTCAGAACAAGCGTCTTGACCGTATTCAAACCCAGAAACACCATCGCCTGCTGCACCGTTCCGCATGGCTTGGAGAGTCCGTAGAAACTCGAGTTGACCGTTCGCAGAACCTTCGCGGCAAGTGCCTGATCCAACTGGACAGTCTCGGCGATCCTCTGCAGATCGATTTCGGCCTCGGCCGTCATCTCCAGCACTTGCGCAGCCACAGTCGGCAGCGACGGCAATCGATGGCCAGCCAGAATCTCTTCTACTACCTGCAACTCAGGCACGTTCCCATCTCCATCTGATCTCTCGTCATGTTCCATACGTATCCCTGTGACGGGACCTGACGGCTATCGGTCGACGGTTATCGTGGATCCAGTCGTATCACTGAACCTCGTGAAGGCGGGTCACTTTCATGTTTGACAATGGTCTGGAGCCGACTCTTCTCGGACTCAGGCTGTTCCAAGTTCCTGAAAAGCCCACTGCATCGCATCGGGCGCCTCGCCAAGCAGGGTGCGAAAACAGACCGCCAGCAGACGGTTCGCTCTCGGCACTCCCTCGACGTCGGCTGCCGCAGCGATGAAGTCCTCGCGTGCGATGTTCCTGAGAAGCTCGATGGTGCTTCGACGAACCTTGACCGCATCACCCTCCTGAGTCGATTCGATCACGCCACCCTGGATCGGACTGAATCGAATGACATCGGCATCCTCATCGAGCGGCTCGCCGGTACCGGCATCACGATTCAGTTCTGGACGATATCCACAGGAGTCCAGAAGTCTCCATTGAAAGATGAGCGTCTCGATTCCGATGCGAGTCGGTTCGGTACAGGCCTTCAAGGCTGAATCAAGCGCCATGAAGACCTCTGGATGCGGATCCTGCTCCTTGAGCATTCGATGGGTCAGATCGATCATGTAGATCCCCGCTCTGTTGGCGACCAGATGCTGGCGAGCAGCCCAGTACACCTCGCTCAGATGCCACTCGGTGATTGTCATGAGATCTTTCCCAGGCTTGATGATCAAGGAGATCTGGCCTCTGGTGAGAAGATCGAAACCCCCGGAGAAACGTCCTTCAGACCGCTTTGAGCCCTTGGCCAGACCACGCAGCAACCCATGCTCGAGGGTAAGCAGGCTGACCGTCTGGGAAGTCTCTGAGAAATCCCATCGGCGAAGGCAGATCGCGTTGTCGGTGATTCTGGGCACTGTCAGGATGCTAACAAGCCAAACGAGTTATGCCGAAACGAGGTCCCCTTTCCCTGATGTACCGATATAGTAGGAGTATGGTCATGGACGCAGGGAGGCGCGAGCCGCGGATAGTCGCGGTGATCAATCAGAAAGGCGGCGTGGGTAAGACGACCTCCGCCGTGAATCTCGGTGCCGCGCTGGCTCAGGCCGGTCAACGCGTGCTGATGATCGATCTGGATCCGCAGGCTCACATGAGTCTCCATCTGGGCGTCGATCCCGATTCAATCGAGCATTCCGTCTACGACCTTCTGGTCGAGGATGGTGGTGATCCAGCCAGAACGATCACCAGGGTCGATGACAATCTCGATGCCATCGCGGCCGAAACCGATCTGGCTGCCGCTGAATCCGAACTGGCTTCGAATCCCGATCGCAACGAACTGCTTCGAAATCGCCTGAGCACGGTCCTACCCAAGTATGACGTGGTGGTGATCGACTGCCCTCCAAGCCTTGGTGTGCTGACGTTGAATGCACTGGTCATGGCCACCGAGGTATTCGTCCCGATGCAGGCGCACTTCCTTGCACTGCAGGGTGTCGGCAAGCTGCTGGAGACCATCGGTCTTGTCTGCAACTCGGTGAATCCCGGTCTTCAGGTGACAGGCATCATTCTCTGCATGCATGAGAGACAGACCATGCTGGCTCGTGAAGTGGTCTCCGATCTGGAAGGTTTCATCGAGTCGTCACGGGATCAGGACGTCCCTTGGCGTGCCTGTCGTGTCCTCCAGCCACCCATTCGACGGAATATCAAGCTTGCAGAAGCACCGAGCTTTGGACAGACGATCTTCCAGTACGAACCTGGATGTCATGGGGCCAACGACTATCGTCAGCTCGCTGATGACGTACTCTCGGGATGGAATCCATCGGACACCGAGTCCAGCACCGGATCCGAGTCGATCACAACTGAAATCAAGGAAGCCCCGTGCGTCGTGACGCCGACCGAAACCGCGACGACGGATCCTGATCGTGACCGAGTTGAGTCAGCCTGAGTTGAATCTTCCTGCTCGCAGGGCGCTCCCCTGGCGATGCCTCTTTCTGGGGTATCTCGTGCTGCTGACGATCGGCACCCATCTGCCGAATCCGGAGCTGGGCCCGCCGGGCGGCCCCGTACTCCCCGACAAACTGTTCCATCTCTTCGCCTTCATGGGTCTCACGCTTCTGCTTTGGCGGAGCAGACTTCTTCCGTTGACCTGGCTGGTACCGACCGTAATCGCCATCTGGGTTCCAATCGATGAATGGACACAGGGTCTCACCAGCCCCAGCCGTACTGTGGCGATGTCCGACTTGATCGCCGGATGGATGGGTGTGGTGATGGCCGGCTGCACGATTCTGGCGCTATCCCCGATCGGCCCGAATCCCTACAGAGCCGGGCGAAGAAGATTCCTCTATCTGCTCGATCGGTCCATCATGGACATCCGCAAGTCATGGCTCATGATCGCCTCGCCATTTCTGGTTGTGTTTCTTGGATTCTTTGTCCCATGGATGATCTGCGTCGGCCTCGACTACGACTGCTGGATCACCGATCACTCCGACATCTTCTTCATTCTGATCATGATCGCCACCGCGGGCATCAGTGCTTGGCTGCTTTCGATACGGTTGCGGACAGTCGGCGGAAATCTGCTTGAAGACAAGCCATGCTTCGAATGCGGAACCTCGCTTTGCATCGATGACGAGATCAATGGCGACATCACGTGTCCATCCTGTTCAACGGTGGCCAATGGAACGCAGTGGCAGGCCTTGCGGGTACCTCAGACCAAACGTCCAGCGATGAGCATCCTGTCCGTGTTGGCGTTTGGAATCCTGATGGCAATCATCACCGCGATTGTGCTCATCGAGTTGATGAGCGGATTCATCCAAGAAAGCAGTCCGGAATGGGATGGCATGCTCGCCGTGATGATCGTGGGAAGCGTGATCTTCTCCATCTGCATCGCCTGGCTGCTGCGAGGCTTCCAGTCGGGAAGAATCGTCGAACGTCTCGGGTGGGCGTGCGCAAACTGCGGGCACGACCTCCGCGCAACGGCAGTCGATTCCGGCATCCGGACATGCAATGAATGTGGCGCACTCTCACAGAACTGGGCTCGAGCACATGTCGGAAGCCCGAGAGGCTTCGAGCAGAATGCACGGACCGTGATGTCCATGACGGCATTGAGTCGACTCACCGGACTTGGCAGAGAGGCTGTCCTGAGCCGTTTCTTCGGAACTGATGCGATTCTGAGTACCTACTTCTTCGCGTTCATGATTCCCAATCTGTTTCGTCGGCTCTTTGGAGAAGGCGCATTGGCTGCCGCCTTTCTTCCAAACTATGAGAAGTTGACACGAGAAGATCCGCAGATGGCGGGAAAGCTAGCCACAGCGACCCTGGGCGTGGTGGCGATCGGACTCGGCCTCTTCGTACTCATCGCCGAGCTCGTTCTTCTGGGTATTTCCTTCTTCGTTGGTGATGGAAACACCGCCATCTACCTCGTGATGATCATGCTTCCGTACGCCCCATTGGTATGTCTGGTGGCGATTCTGGGCGCCATGCTCCAGGTGCATGGTCGCTTCGGTCCAACATCTGCCGCACCGATCATCCTAAACATGTTCATCACGATCGCGGCTGTGGTTGGGTTCGGTCTCATGGAAAAGATGTCTACCAACCAGTTTCTGGTCGTCTGTCTCATGAGTTTCGCCGTCGTCATTGCCGGACTCGTGCAACTCATCTGGTCGTGGGCCGCACTCAGGCCACATGCGAGTCTCCCACTCCGAATCGCTGGCGTCCGGTCACATGTGACCGACATGTTTCGACGAGCCGGTCCGATGATTCTGGGACTGGGCGTCCTGCAGGTGAACACGCTTATCGATGGCCTGATCGCCAGCTATCGAAACTACATGGGGACATCGAATTTCCTCGGATACACCTGGCCGCTCGATGAAAGCGCCATGGCCGTACTCACATTCGCACAGCGGTTGTACCAGTTCCCGCTGGGCGTCTTCGGCATCGCTGTCGCCACCGCCATCTATCCGATGCTCGCCAAGCTCGCGGATGACAAGCCCGCGTTCACCGACATTGTCCATCGCGGTCTTCGCCTGGTCTTCTTCATCGGTCTCCCGGCCAGCCTTGGCCTGATCGTGGTGGCCAGACCCCTTACAGGATCCCTTCTTCAGGGGGCCGCCTTCGACAATGCCGATACGAACCGAGTGGCCTTCGTCCTACTGGGGTATGCCTCATGTGTCTGGGCCTACTCGATGATTCAGGTGATCACACGAGCTTTCTATGCCAGAAACGACACCGTCACACCGGTGAAGATCGCGCTCTACGTCGTGGGATTGAATCTCGTCCTCAACCTCGTTCTGATCTGGACGCCGTTGAAGGAAGCCGGGCTCGCCTGGTCAACCGCCATCTGCGCAACGCTTCAGGTCATGCTTCTGCTGTGGCATCTTCGTCGTCACGTCGATTCCCCGATTGGAGTCGCCACACTGCCGTCCATGCTCAAGACCTGCATTCTGTCCATCGTGATGATCGTGGTTCTTGGTGCCCTGATGTTGACACTGCCCTCCGGCAAGTCATGGCTGCAACAGGTGCAGTCTCTGGCCGTTCTGGTGGCTGCCGGCTCGATCATCTTTGCCGGTGGTGCCGCCATGCTTCGAATGCCTGAACTGAAGTGGGCGGTCGGCGGACGCACCTGATCGATCAGGATTCGATGGTCCACTCGTGACCATTGCGGAGAACCGGTCGATACAGCGTGTCTCGTTCCTTGGGAACGAATCCAGCTTCACGAATGGCCCGCTGCAGATCCTTGACGGTCGTTTCCTGGTGTGTTCCCGCGCCTTCGACCTTGGTTATGTCGTACCAGACGACCGTGCCATCGATGTCGTTGGCTCCGTTCTGCAGCATGAACTGCGCCATATCGAGCGTATGCATGATCCAGAAGGCCTTCATGTGCGGGATGTTGTCCAGCATCAGACGCATGACGGCGATCATTCGCAGATTCTCGAGTCCTATGGGACCGGGAAGATGCTGCAGTTCGCTGTTGTCGGGAATGAAGGGAAGTGGAACGATGGTCTGGAACCAGCCCATCCGGGTCTGACCCGGCTGTGGCAGGCGGCCGTTCGGATACTGCTCCGAAGGCCCCGTGAGAACGATGGCATCCTCCGTGTTCTCCTCCGAATCACGCTGACTGGCGATTCCTCGATCGGCGGCCCAGTCGGCCAACGCACGATCCTGCTGTCTTCGAAGCTGGATCATGTGACCGACGCGTTCCTCCATTCGTTCAACATGCCCATAAAGCATCGTGGCGTTTGTATTCAAGCCAAGTTCATGGGCCGCCCTGTGAACATCCAACCAAACATCACCGCGAATCTTGCCCTTGAACGCCTCGTCATGAACACGATCGTCGAAGACCTCCGCACCGCCACCGGGCAGGGAACCCAGACCGGCATCCTTGAGATCGCCGAGAACCGCCTTGATGCCCTCGTATCCGTCCCGGCCACGTTTGGAGATGCGAGCCAGATGGACGATCTCAACTGCGGTGAACGCCTTGATGTGGAGTGTCGGCGCCACTTCATGAATGGCACGCATCATGTCTGTGTAGTACTCGAATGGAAGCCACGGATGCAATCCGCCGACGATGTGGACTTCCGTAGCCCCAGCTTCAATGGCCGCTGCCGCTTCACGGCGAATGTCGTCCAATGAATATTCATAGGCACCATCCTGATCACGCTTTCGATGGAACGCGCAGAAGGAGCAGGACAAGGCGCAGATATTCGAATAGTTGATGTGCTTGTTGACGTTGTACCAGGCGAGTTCGCCATGCATTCGCCGTCGGACCCGATCGGCGAGACTGCAGACGGTCCAGGCATCCGGTGTCCGCATGAGCGTCAATCCATCCTCCACGGACAGACGAATACCCGATTCGACTTTCCTTCGAATGGCATCGAGCGGCGGATCGATCGATCCGTCCGGGGCTGGGGATCGGGATGTCTGTAGAGAGGTCATGGCAATCTAACCATGGTACGCCATCATCCTGCTTGAGCGTAATTTCCCCTCGCCGCTGGAACATTCCGGACAGTACTACCCCGGAATTCGATGGAATCCGTCCTGATCTTCAGAAACCGAAGAATCCGGACGATGTGTTCATGAGTGAGAGAATTCAAGGCGCCCGGCGCCGCCCCGCCCGATTGGGAAAGGGAGGAATGATGCAGGATCGACTGTCCCAGGCTGTTCACGGAACTCCAGGGGGGGGCAGCCGCGATACCGGACCGGACGCCTCATCGAATGAGTCGGCCGCACAAACCGATGTCCTTGGAATACTCGAGGACATCGAATCGCAGTTCAATCGACTTCGAACCATACGAGGCGAACAGGTTGATTCGCTTCGAGAGCTGGCGGAGCGATCAGCCCGACTTGAAACGCAGAGAGGGCAGTTGGCTTCCGAGCGGGCATCACTCGAGAAGGAGCAGGCCGAATGGGAGACCCGCCTCAAGCGGACCCGGACTGAACTGGACGACAGCAAGCGATGTCTCGAGGCCGATCGCCGATCGCACGACAGACGATTGGAAGAGGACAAGGCCATGCTGACTCGAGATCGATCCTCTCTGCAGCAGGATCGTGAAAGAATCAGGCAGGAACGGGAGAGCCAGCGTCAGGCCATGGCAACGCTGCAGTCGGAACTTGAAGAGAAGTCCGAATCGATCGCCCGTGAAGAAGCGGACATCAAGTCCGAACAGCTTCGGATTGAAGAGAACAAGAAAGCACGGAAGCGTGAAGTCGATGAACTGATCTCCGCATTGCTGGTGGCTCGAAAGCTTCTAGAGAAGCGAGGCCGTCAATTGCGACATCAGGAGATGAAGCTGGACGACATTCGTGCTGGTGCCAGAAGGGCAAGATCGAGAAGGCGTAGTCTCGAATATTGTGCACGAGCTCAACGCAAGAGGATCCAGTCGCTCGAGGAGGAGTGTGAAACTCAGAGAGAACGTCTGGAGGAAGCCGGCAGGCGACTGCGTGTCTTCATGGAGCAGCTTCGTGAACAAGGCGATCTCGTGGAAAGGGGAAACGCCGCTCTGGCGCTTGTCGATTCACTGGAAGGCCAGATAGAAACCCTGCAATCCTCGCTGGAGAAAGCCAGAAACGAGGTCGATCCGGATCACCAGGCTCGAGTGACGACGTTGGAACAGGAATGCGAATCCCTGCGCAAGCGTATCCAGACAAAGGAATCAGCCTGTCGTGAACTCGAGGAACGGCTTGAGAATGAGACTGGCGTGACTACGGACTCGGAAATCGCCGATCAGACCAGAAGGCTCGCGGACATCGCCTGTCATCTTCACAGAAGACGCGAACGACTTCGTTTCATTCGTAGTGGGCTCGTCGATCGACGTGGATCTGCAGCCGGTCCCGACAATCATGAAGAACGATCACGCCAACTGCGACAATCGGAGGTGATCGAGCAGCGTCAACTGGAGCTCGATGAAGTCAGGCGGATGCTGGCTAATTCCGAACGCAAGATGATCCAGAAGTGGGCTGCACCGAGATCCATCGTCATAGGCGCCTGGATCCTGTTCTCGATTTCGGTTCTGGCGACTGCAAGCTGGCTGGCAGCAGACAGGATCACGCCCGCCCTTCGGAGCACCTCCATAACGCTCTCGCCTCGAGTTGAACAGAACGAGACAATGTCTCCACAGGCCCTCGCCGACTGGCAGGCGATGCATGAAAACCAGATCACAAGCGATGGATTCATTCGCGACGTCGCCCAGCGATCTGCCGCACGACGGCTGGATCCATGGAATTCCTATGAATCGGTCAAGCGATTTGTCGTCGACAATCTCACCGTCGATGTCGGTCAACCAGACCTGATAACACTCACACTGGCGAACAAGGAGCCTGGCAAGGCCGCCGACTTTCTGGAGATCGTTGCCAGCAGCATGGTGGTTGATGCTCAACGAAGTCTGGCATCCAGACCCGGGGGACATGCTTCACGAATCATGGATGCAAGAACGGAGGATGGCCTGATTCGACATGCACGACTGAATCCAGCCATCATCAAGGACGAACGAATGGTCACGGCTGGCGTCGTGATGGCCGGTGCCTTGGTGTTGGTGACAATGATGCTGTGCCTCGTGTACTCGCGGCTCCTCCGAGCCAAACGCGTCTTCGAGCAGGAGCATTCCGAAGGCATGGAAAATGCGTCCATTCGTCCGATATGAATCCTCGGAACGGATATTCAGGCCTTTATTTGAACGATATTCGCCTGATTGTACATCGGCGCTAAGTTGATTCTCGGAACCGCCGATGTCGATCATTGGACACGATTCAGGATCGATCGTGCATCAGGTTCCGGGAGTGACATCATGCATGAAGCCATGTCATCACAATTCGAACAGGCCCTTCGAGGGCCCATTCCGTTTCCAGTCGAAGCTGCACGCACCTTGAACACTCATGATCAATGGTTGCAGACCGCTCGCAACAGCGTCAGCAGAATTCTCAAGGATCGTCGGATGAATGTCCTGGCGAGACAGCTTGGCTGCCTCGGCTACTACGACAATGATCCGGATGATCCCTGCGCTGCCTGACGATCAGTCGGACTGGTCGTCGACATCGCTGGATGACACTGCATCAGGATGAGTATCCATACGCTTGGCGGATATGGCCGCCTGAAGACATTGTCGTCGATAGGCCTCATCTCGAATGAAGCTGAGCGTGCCCGCCGTCTGCTGCCATTGCCGGCGAACATTGAATCGATGATCCTCGACCGAAAGATCAATGGGGCCGGCTACTTCGATGTCTGGAATGTGCTCCGTCGGTGGATGGTCCTTCGCCTCCAGCAGGAGACGGGGATTCAACCCGACATTGCCCGACGATTCGATCGATGACGAGGGAACACGGTTGTTGACGAGAACCGCCTCGATCCTGGACTCCTCCACCAGATCCGCTGCCATCCTTCCAACTTCGACATAGGGATCCTGATTGTCCTTGATCCTCGGTATGACCTCGTCCGGCCCACCGATGTAGTAGACCGTGCCCGCCGGAACCGATGAACTGACACCTTCGCGAGTGGTGATGTACAGCGATCTCGGAAAGACAGCCCACAATCCCGCGTTTCGACGTACGTAGTTCTGTTCACCGATCGGCAACTGGTACAGCTGCTGGAAGCCGTAGGGTTCTCGAAGTCCGTATTGCACCCACCGGAGGCTCGTGGACAGCGGACCTCTGTCAGCCACGGTCTGCTCGACCGGCTGCAGTCCAACTACCGGTTCCTGCTGCGACATGGCCGGTGTCGTCGTGAACCACAGTGCGAGCACCGCCGTTGCTACCATCAGGATGTCCGTGAATCGTGAATTCATGTCCGGAGTAAGCCTACCCCTTGCATCGGCAATCGGTCAGGTTTTTACATCGCCTTTTCAGGAGAACATTGAAGCAGATGCCTGAAGTACCTCTATGGCCGCATACGATCGTCCTGCTTGTGGGTGGTTCCAGTCGGCGCATGGGCCGCTCCAAGCATGATCTCGAGGGATCCGATGGGCGCACGATGCTGGCGATGGCATTTGATACGGCCCATCAGGTTGGTCAGCGAGTCCTGATCTCCGGTCCATCGGATCTCATGCCCGAGCTCCCTCATGTGCTTGATGAACGTGTGGATGCCGGTCCGGTCGCCGGCATAGAAGCCACACTCAAATCAGGAAACGACGAATGCTATCTCTTCATGCCCTGCGACATGCCAGGCCTGAATCCTGATGTTCTTCGCCATCTGGTCGATGGGCTCGATCAGGCATCCGCCGCCATATTCGAACACTCCGACGACCGGGGCAGAGCCGTACTGCCGCTTGTCCTGAGAACCTCGACACTCACCCATCTTCAAACGGTGATTCAATCCGGAGCGAGGTCCATCCACCATTTCCTTGAGGATCTCGACGTGAATGAAGTTCCCCTCAAGGGCGACAAATGTTCCATCCTCATCAATATCAACAATCCCTCGGAGTGGAACGACTACCTACAGTCTATGATCTCGGAGTAGACTCAAGTCTTTACCAGAAAACCCATTGAACTCGTCTGCAAGGAGCCGTTCGTGAAGAGCCATCGACAAGTCGCCATGTGCACCCTCGTGTGTTCCCTGATTGCTGCAGGATTCGGAACGTGGGGCTGCCAGCAGACCAAACGCAACATGGTTCTGCCGGCGCACCCTGTCGCCGACGGCCTGCCCAAGGGCAAGACCAGAGGCACGGTGGATCTTCCAATCATCAATCTCGACGACAACTACGCGATGACGACCATGACGCCCACGATCATCGACACGCGGACATTCAATTCGAGCGGAGGGCAGGCGGCCCCCTGGCGAGGTGAGACACGCAGACCGGGCAAGGTGCTTCCATCGCACACGCGGAACAAATCGCTTCCGCAGGATCCACCCAATCGACTGGAAGCTGGCGGCCTGCTCGATGAATCGCGAGTCGACGCCGGACCGTTGTTCCCGGCCATCTACCAGACCCCGTGGACGCCACCGGATCCGAACATCGCCGTCGGTCCGAATCATGTCGTTGTCACCGTGAACATGGCGATCGCCTTCTACGATCGGGACGGCAATGAACAGTTCATCGCCAATCTCGATGAAACCGGTGATCCTGGCTTCTTCGAGGACGTCGGCGCGGGTGGTTTCACGTTCGACCCGAAGTGCTTCTATGACGCCTCCATCGATCGGTTCGTCGTTCTCGCGCTCGAGGTGTATCAGGATGCCAACGAGGGATGGATGACCATAGCCATCTCGGATGACGATGACCCCAACGGGATCTGGTACAAGTACCGGACCTGGGCGGTCTACACGGTCGACGGAAGTGAATTCTGGCCGGACTACCCTGGACTCGGATTCGACAGCAATTCCTTCTACGTGACAAGCAACCTCTTCGGATTCAACGGAGGATTCGCCGGCGCGGTCTATCGTCGATATCCCAAGGCCCCCATGATGTCCGGCAGCCCGATCACCTTCCAGGATTTTCGTGATGGTGGCAGTGCCTCGGTTCAGGTGGCGCAATGCCTTGACCCCAGGAATGCGCCCTTGTTCATATCCCGAGCAAGCAACAGCCGCATCAAGGTGCAGAGCCTTTCGAACGACACCATTCCTCCTGAGTTGATATCGGCGGAAGTGGTGGTTCCCAACGCTCAGAATCCGAATCAGGACGCGCCGAATCTGGGCGGAGGCAATCTCTCCACGCTGGATGGCCGAATCATGAATGTCACCTGGAATGACACCGGTCTCTGGACGGCCCATGCTGTTCGCGGGACGGACAACAACACCAAAGCGCGTTGGTATCACATCAACACCAATGGATTCCCGAACGGCACACCCACTCTGGAGGAATCGGGGGATGTCGATCTCGGCAGTGGCATCTTCACGTTCTTCCCGGCCATCGCCGTCAACCGGTATGGAGATGCCGCCATGGTCTTCGCCAAATCACTGGCAACGGAATATGCCTCCATCCAGGCGACCGCGAGAAGAGCCAACGATCCAGCCGGCACGATGGGTGTGCCCGTTCAGTTGGCACAGGGCAATGCGGGCACCGAAGGACGGTGGGGGGATTACTTCGACATCGCGATCGATCCTCTGGACGATGCGACCTTCTGGATTGTCGGTGAGTACGTTCAGGAATTCTCGAATGGCGACAAAGGTTGGCAGACCTGGGTCGGCACCATTGAAGTGTCCTGTCCGGGTGACATCACCGGCGACAACGTCGTCGACGTCAATGACGTGCTGGCTGTACTGGCTGGTTTCAACGAATCCGATCCCGATTCGGATGCTAATGGAGATGGTGTGACGAATGTCAACGACGTCCTGATCATCATCGCATCGTGGGGCAACTGCCCGGGCAATCCGTGATCAGAGCCTCGATATCGTCGCAACCACGCATTTGAAGGAAGGCGTTCTCGACTCCGGATCGACCCGACGTGGCACAACCATGTTCGCCTCCGGATAGTACATGGCTGCATTGCCGGGTGGAACGTCGTATTCCCGGGCGAAGACTTCCATTCGACCCGTCTCTGTGGACACGACGACTCGATCGTCCGCCTTGATTCCCATGCGTTCGAGATCCTGCCTGTTCATCAGGATGATGTCGCGGCGATCCTGGCCTCGATAGAAATCATGTTCCTCATATACAACCGTGTTGAACTGGCCTTCGCTGCGAATGGTCATGATCCGAACCTGATCCTCCTTGATCGCAGCCGGCGGATCTGGAATCAAGGGATGAACAATCGCTCGTCGGGTGGGGGTCTTGAAGAACGGCTCATGGAACGTCCTGCCATCGATCTGGAACTCGCGATCCGCAGGCTTCCCACCTTGATCGACGTCCGCAATCGACGCATAGCCCGGCACGACATCCGCAATGGCCTTTCGAATGGATGAATGGTCGCCCATCTCCGTCCAGTCGACGGGAGATGACTCGCCCATGACCTGGGCCGCGATCTCGGAGATCACCCGACTTTCGGGACGCGGACCATCATGACGGGGGGTCCCGCCATCGCTGACCCGCACATAGTTGAACATGCTCTCCTGAGTGGAGCGTTGAGGTTCTTCGTCTCTCGCCAGAACAGGGAGAACAATGGTGTGGCGACCTCGTCCATGCACGTGGCCGGGGTTGAGGGTCGTGTTCAGATGGACGACCGTGTCGATCGATGACATGGCGCGAGCGGCGAATGCGAGATCCGGGTTGGAGCCCCAGAGGTTTCCTCCCAGACACCAGGCCAGTCGGATTTCTCCCTTCGCGGCCGCCTCCATGCACCCGAGTGTGTCGAGTCCCGGACGAGTCGGGAGCTCCACGTCGAATCTACGCTGCATGGCCTCGAGATATGAGGATTTCAACTCGGGAACGACGCCCATGCTCCCGATTCCCTGCACGTTGGAATGTCCTCGCAAAGGCATGAGTCCTCGACCTTCGCCACCGAGCATGCCTCTTGAAATGGCGAGATTCGCGATATGCTGGATGTTCTGTACACCATTGGCATGGTGCGTGACTCCCATCGCCCAGCAGAAGATGCTGGCCTTCGATCGGGCATACAGACTCGCCGCAGCCTCGATCTCCTCACGACTGACACCACTTTCCCGGACGATCTGTTCCCAGCTCGTCCTGTCGATGACCTCTACCAGTTCCTCCCAACCCTGAGCATGATGGAAGACGAATGCGTCATCGACGGATCCATGTTCGATGATGGACTTGGTCAATCCCGTCAATAACATCGCATCGCCGCCGATGTGGGGCTGGATATACAGATCGGATATGCGTGTCGCACGAAGCATGCTTCGAACGCTGCTTGGGACCTTGAATCGCTCGAGACCGAGTTCCCGCATGGAATTGATGACGATCACCTTGCCGCCACGTCTCTTCAGTCGCATGAGAGAACTCATCAGCCTTGGATGGTTCGAAGCGGGGTTGGCGCCGATCAGGAAGACGAGATCGGATTTCTCCAGATCTTCGAGTGTGACCGTCGCCGTTCCCGAACCGGTCACGCTGGCCAATCCGACGCCCGATGCCTGATGGCAGTAGTACGAGCAGTTGTTGACGTTGTTGGTTCCCCAGAGTCGGGCGAACACGTGCATCAGAAACGCGGCTTCATTCGATGAGCGTCCACTCAGATAGAAGAAGGACTCGTCCGGTGGAACCGTCTTCATCATGTCGATGATCCGGTCGGTAGCTTCCTTCCAGCTGACGGGGCGGTAGGCCAGATCCATCGGCCCTGCCATGAGCGGCGTGGTCAGACGGCCGAGGTTCTCCATCTCACGTGGAGAGAGTTTTCCCATGCGATCGAATGTCAGACTTTCTATGAGCGAAGGCTCGATCCCGGCTTGAAGATCTGCCCCCATCGCCTGGACGGATTTCTTGCAGACCTCCGGAAAGTGCCCTGCCTCATTGACCATGCCCCCACGCTGACCGCCCATCCCAAGTGCACAGGTCTTGCAGGCATTGCGACTTCGGAGGGCTCGCCACATCCGACGAAGACCTCCTGTTCGACGGGCCGTTCGCAGGGTATATGCGATCGCGGGCCATCCACCGCCATGTCTTGGTTTCCTTGCCATGACCTCAACCACTCTATCGTTTAGCATTCACTCATGGTCGAAGACTCCAGCAAGACGCCTTCCGGCACTCGAAGTTCAGGGCCCCTGATCGGGCGTCTGCTGGTTGTGGAGCCAGATGAGCTGGTCAGAAGAATGCTCGCCATGAGCCTGCATTCTCTGGGCCACGTGGTGCTGACCGCGGAAAGTTCCGAAGCGGCAAGGGATGAGATCGCCTCCGAACCATTCGATCTGATCGTTCTGGATGCCGATGCGGATGGATCCATGAGTCTGCTGGACTGGCTTGGCAAACAGGACAGACCCACTCCGGTCATAGCGGCCTCCGCCAGAGACAAGACTCATCAGATCGTCCGGGCCTTTGAACGTGGTGTCACCGACTACCTGACCAAGCCCATCAATCTGGGAATCATGGCGGGTCGCGTCCAGTCGATTCTCCGTCTCATGTCGGATCCCGACGGGACGAATGGGCAGGTCAAGCCGCTCGATGCACTGAAGCAGATCGATCTACCCGCCATCGACAAGCAGCTTGAACAGGCCACCAGTGGACTTGGTGGTGCCGCGATGCTGCGGACCATGAACGACATTCTTCGAGATGCGCTTCAGGCGGAACGGGCCTCCGTGTTCCGCTACGACCCCGATCGCCATGAACTTCTTACGGTGGTGGCCCATGGTGAGGTGGAGGCACACGACTCCTCTCCATTGATCCGGATGAACGCGGATGATGGGCTGGCTGGCGCAGCGTTGGGGCTCGATCGGATGCTCAACATCCTTGATGCCTACGAGGATGAGCGATTCAATCCCGATTTCGATCAGAAGACCGGCTTCAGAACCCGATCCGTTCTCTGCTTCCCGCTTCACGATGACCACGGTGACGCGATCGGAATCGCGCAGGTGCTCAATCGAAAACATGGCCCGTTCACGGCTGAATCAGAAATCATCGCCGGACAGCTGGCCACACGGTGCGCACATGCACTCAACAACGCCTTCTTCCAGGAGCCAGATGCCGTCAATCTCGTCGCCACGATCGTGGCCGAATCACCCGTGCTGCCCTCTGTCGATGAGACCGTCGTCATCACGGAAGCCAAGACTGCCGCACCGATCATCGTTCCTGATCCGAGCAGCCCCAAATCGATGCTGGGCACGAATCTCGGCAGGTATCACCTCCAGTCGATCCTGGGTGCCGGCATGCAGGGTGTCGTGTTCCAGGCGACCGATGAACTGCTTGAACGCGATGTCGCGATCAAGATGCTCGGCCTCCACTCCGGCCGAATAGAAAACGTACGAAAGCAGTTCATGCTCGAAGCTCGAACGATGGCCCGATTGAATCATCCCCAGACGGTCGGCATCCACGATGTCGGCGAATTCGACGGGTCCATGTATCTGGTCATGGAGTTGTGTCGAAGCACGGCCGGGAATCTGCTCAAGGAATCAGGGACGATCGAGTACCCGCAATGTCTCTCCATCATCCGAGATGCCTGTCTTGGACTTGGCGCCGCGCACAAACGGGGCATGATCCACCGCGACATCAAACCCGACAACATCCTTCTCGATGCCGATGGAAGAGGGAAGCTCAGTGATTTCGGTCTGGCCATGGCGGCCAATACCACGGACCTGAGTGGAGACAATCGAATCGTCGGGACACCGCACTACATGAGTCCGGAACAGTGCCGTGCCGAACCGGTCGACCATCGAAGCGATCTCTACGCCCTAGGGGGCACCTTCTTCCATCTGGCGACCGGCCAGCCTCCGTTCAACCATTACGCGACTGTGGATGAAGTGCTGGAAGCGCAATGCAATGAAGAGATTCCCGACCCCGGAACGATCTGCCCCACTCTGGCAGGCGACTGCACGACGGTCATCCGTCTTTGCCTGGCCA
The DNA here is from genome assembly GCA_002716385.1 of Phycisphaerae bacterium. Lineage (GTDB taxonomy): Bacteria > Planctomycetota > Phycisphaerae > Phycisphaerales > SM1A02 > UBA1668. The sequence continues at coordinate 168,108 of PBAX01000014.1, forward strand.
AGAAACCCTCAGACCGGTATCAGACCGCCTGGGCCCTGCTTGAGGACATTCAGGCATTGCTCGACAGAACAGAGATCGACTGAAAATGGAATTGAAGCTATCCTAGAAGGCCATCGTCAACGGTGATGATGTCGAGCAGTTCAGGGAGCGTACCGGTGTCAACACCCACACCATCACAGTCCACAGGCACTTCGCTTTTCGTCAATTTCGAAAACGATGGCGCCGTGCTGATTGCCCGGATGGTCGGCCCCAACATCGGTCAACGTGAATCGGAGATCATCGTCCAGGCCTTCAAGGCCGCTCTGGATGCCGATCGTGACTCCCGCCATCTTCTGGTGGACATGAGTGAAGTGACGTTCATGAACAGCATGGGCATCGGCATGCTTGTGGACATTCGAAGCCAGGCTGCCGGTAAGAAGATGAATCTCGTCATGGGCGGCGTGAAGGCCGAGCTGGAACAGCTCCTCAAGATGGTACGGCTGGACAAGCTCTTTACCATCTGCACCAACGACAAGCAGCTGGCCAAGGCCCTCAAGAAACGCTGAGTGATTGCAGCAGTTCCCACGCCGCCTTCACATGGGCGCGGCTGGTTCGCCATTGCCCGATGCTGAACCTGATGACATACCGACCGTCCAGTGTGGCGTGACTGAACGCGACCTTGCCGGTGGCATTGGCCGCCTCCATGATCGCACGTGTCCGTTCGTTGCCGTCGACATGACTGAAGCATGCGAGGGTGAGCGGCGCCGGAGCCATGAGCTCGAAGTTCCCATCCTCCCGGATCCATCCGACCAGTTCCTGCATCATGGCCACATGATCCCGAACCATGGACCTGATCCCCTCCGCACCATAATGCCGAAGCACGAACCAGAGCTTCAAAGCCCGGAATCGACGTCCAAGCGGAATCTGCCAATCCCGATAGTCGATGACCGCCCCCGATGTGGTGGCCTGATTGCGGAGGTAGTCCGGAAGGATGCTCAGGGAGTTGATCAATTCGGAACGATCCGCGACCCAGAGACAGTTGCAGTCGAAGTTGACGAGCATCCACTTGTGGGGATTCATCGTATAACTGTCCGCTGCCTGACAACCCGCCTGTATCCACCGATATTCCTCGCAACAAGCCGCGGTTCCGAACATGGCTGCATCGACATGGAACCAGAGTCCGTGCTCACGACAGATGTCGTGGATCTGCTCGAGCGGATCGAAGGCGCCTGACGCGGTCGTTCCAACCGTGGTGCTCACGAAGAACGGACGAAGCCCGGCGGCCAGATCCGCTTCGATCGCCTTGCCCAGTGCGACCGGACACATGGCGTATGTTTCATCAACCTCGATCAAGCGTAGATTCGTGCGTCCGATTCCGAGAATGCCGGCAGCCTTCTCGATGCTCGAATGAGCCTGAGTGGAGGTGTAGGCCACCAGGGTTTCATGCGCCGAACCACCATGCGATGAACCCTTGCCATCCGTCGCTCGATCGCGAGCCGCGATCATGGCACACACGACCGCGGAACTGGCGGTGTCCTGGATGACACCACCGCCTGTTCCCGTCGACAGGAACCGATCGCCAAGTCCCAGTAGTTCCGCCATCCAATCGAGCATTCGAGTCTCGATTTCCGTGCACGCCGGACTGGTGGACCACAGCATTCCCTGGACACCAAGCCCGCTGGAGACGAGGTCCGCCAGAATCGATGGGCCGGAGGAATTCGACGGGAAATAGGAGAACCAGTTGGGCGACTGCCAATGGGTGATGCCCGGCATCACGACCTTGTCCAGATCCGACATGATGCTGCTGAACGCCTCACCCGATTCGGGTGGATGCGATGGAATCATCCCCGACACATCGCCGGGTTCCACGGTCGACATCACCGGCCGGGATTCGACATCGGACAGATAGTCCGCCAGCCAGTCGATGACTTCATGACCATGCCGTCTGAACGATTCGGGATCCATGTGGGGGATATCAGCCATTCCGGATCAGGCAGGCAGTTCCGCCAGAGCCTCCTGGACATCGTCCATCAGAAGCTGCATCGTTCCCGGGCCGAAGTCGAACCGAAGCTCCGCTGCCTCGAACAGTTCCGGAAGTGGCCGTGAACCACCGAGTGTCATCGCCTTTCGATAGTTGGCGAGCGCCTTGTCGGGATCCCGTCGGTACTGACCCCACAACTGCAACGCACCGAGCTGGGCGATTCCATATTCGATGTAGTAGAAGGGCACACCGAACAGATGAAGCTGCTTCTGCCAGAACTTGGCTCGCTGAGCCTCGTATCCGGACCAGTCGACATCGGGCCCGAAACGCGCATGAAGCTCCAACCAGTAGATGTCGCGTTGATCGCGATCATGATTTGGATGGGTATAGATCCAGTGCTGATAGGCATCGATGGTGGCGATCCAGCAGAGTGAATTGACAACACCTTCGAGATGCAGACGTCGGGCACGATTGGCTTCCTCTTCCGAGTAGAACTCGCCCAGGAACGGATGAGCGAGAAGCTCCATGCTCATGGAGGCGACTTCGGCGAACTCGATCGGCGAGTGACGGTAGGCCAGCAACGGATCGTCTTCGCTGAGCATCGAATGGAAGGCATGTCCCGCCTCGTGGACCATCGTCTCGACATCACGCTGCAGCCCGGCCGCATTCATGAAGATGAAGGGGATCCGGGTTCGATCACGGTTGTACTGATAGCCTCCGGGCGCCTTGCCCTTCCGACTGTCCAGATCGAGACAACCACCACCGCGAAGTCGATCGAACATCTCACCAAGACCGGAATCCATACGGTGGAACAGACTGGATGTCTTGGTGACAAGCTCGGCGTCATCCTTGAAGGGAACCAGAGGCGTTCGACCCTTGACATCTACCTCGAGGTCCCAGGGACGCAGAGAATCCACGCCCATCTCCGCCCGACGGTTGCGATTGCCCGCGTGCTGAAGTGGGACACAGACCTTCTCGACGCCCTGATGGAAGGACTCACAGTCTGCGGGTGTGTAGTCGAAGCGATGCATCGCCTTGAACATGTACTCCCGGAAGTCCTCGCAGTCGGCATTGAGCGCCATCTGGTTGCGGATCTCGATCATCTCGTCGTAGATGGCGTCGATCGCATCATGATCCTGATATCGACGGTTCATGGTCGCGACCCAGGCGCCTTCTCGAACCGATCGATCGTTGTCCTGGAGGAACTTGCCCATCTGGGGCATCGTGTATTCCTCGCCCTGGAAATCGACCGACATGGCACCGCATATCTCGTCGTACTTCGTTCCAAGCTCCGTATCCTTGGTCTGGATCGGGATGTTCTCCTCGCGGAAGAGATTCACATCCGCTTCCATGTTCCGGATGAGGACGCCGTAGCGTTCCTTGTCGAGGTCGTCGACGTGAGGACATTGGACTATTCGGCGATCCAGCTGGAAACCAGCCTCCTTGAGATTCGGCTGGACCTCGCGTACATGATCCAGGAACTTCTTGGTGATGGATTCGTCGTCCGTGTGGCACGTCATGTCTATGTACAGATTGGCCCCGGACTCGCTTGCAGCGGCATCGAGCTCGCTGCGATCGATCAGCAGGGACTCGAGGCAGCCGGAGCAGCTCAAGGGACGGTCCATCAATCCCTTGTACAGGGGCTCCAGCACATCCCAACTCGAAGCATCGAGGGTTGCCGGAACATAATCATTGGGTGGGGGATATTGAGTCATCTCTGTTCCTTCTCATGATTCGCTCCATGGAGCAATTGGTCTTCTTCAGGATGGATCGCCCAAGATACCCGCTCCATGATCTATTGCAGAGACAGGTATGGTGGAAAGTCCCGTGGTGGACTGGATTTCGGCCGCAAGGGCCGTCGCTGCGGCGACATCGGCACAGGCGATGAAGAGGGTCGAACCACTTCCACTGACATGCACGGGCAAGCCGGCGATCCCGGCCAGTTGTTCGCGAATGTTCCCGAGGCCCGGGGCCACCTTCAGGGCGGGATCGGCCAGATCATTGAAGAGCCGATCACCATCGAATCCACTTTCAGCCAACGACCTGACTGCCGCGGGATCCACAGTGGTGGGATCCATCTCATCGAGCTTTCGATACACCGCTCCGGTCTCACAACCCATTTCAGGCAGAACGAGAACGGCATGAACATCGGGCGTCATGGGCAGATGCTCGACACGCTCGCCCGTACCTTCGACGATGGCACTGCCACCACGAACAAGAAACGGAATGTCGGATCCCAGTTTCGAGCCAAGCGATTCCAGCACATCATCCGTGAGCGACAGATCGAACAGGGTGTTGATGCCTCGAAGCATCGCGGCCGCATCACTCGATCCACCACCGAGCCCGCCGCCAAGTGGTATTCGCTTTTCCAACTTCATCTGAACCGGCAAGGGACGACCGACATGCTTCTCGATGGACTGATGGGCACGAACCGCCAGATCGCTGGTCAGTGACCAGTCGATCTCTCGACGCTGCAATGCGTCCTCGTGCCACATGATGGCGTATCGAGATAATCGATCCGGTTCCAGAGCCGTCAGGGTCATCTCGTCATGGAGATCGATCGTAAGCATCCACGAACAGATCGGATGCATGCCGTCCTCCGCAGGGGGTCCCACGGACAACGCGGCATTGATCTTGGCAGGAGCCTGAATGTGGATGGATCGCGTCATGATCTCGTACAGGATAGGCTGATGCGGGGCGTCTGCACCATTCAGAGGAGTCATGCCACATGGATACACCGAATATCGTCTGCACAACAACCTTCGATTTCGATGGTTACCGAATCAAGGAATACAAGGGGCTCGTGCGTGGAATCGTGGTTCGAGCACCCACCATCGCCCAGGGACTGATGGGAGGACTGAAGAAGATGGTCGGTGGCCGTATCGGCGCCTACAAGTCCATGTGCGAAGACGTCCGGATGGAAGCCTTGCAGGAGATGCTCCAGCATGCCCAGGAACTCGGCGCCAACGCCGTCGTCGGACTGCGTTACGAATCATCGGAAGTGGCCACGGACGCTTCGGAGGTTCTCTGCTATGGAACAGCCGTCGTCATCGAGCCCAAATAGAAAATCGATCAGAGCATGAAACTGATCTACCATGGTGCGATATGGATGATCTGTTTCCCCTTGCCGTGAAACAAATTGACCACTGATCCAACACAACCAGATCCCGACCCGAAGGTTCCTGAGGACCATGAGATCGAAACCGAGCTTCCAGCCGAGGCGGCACTAGAGAGCACGCTTCTACGGGAGATGGATTCGTCTTCAATGGCCCCACGCAGCATCGGTCCCTACAAGATCAGTGCGATCATCGGACAGGGCGGAATGGGAACGGTCTACAAGGCCATGCAGGAATCGCCACGGAGAGCGGTTGCGCTCAAGGTCATGAAACGGGGTGTCACGTCCCGCAGCGCTCGCAAGCGGTTCGAGTACGAAGCACAGACGCTCGGTCGTCTTCGTCACGAGAACATCGCCCAGATCTACGAGGCCGGCACACATGATGGAGAGGAAGCCAGCCAGCCGTACTTCGCGATGGAGTACATACCCAATGCCAGATCGATCACCGAATATGCCGAACACAAGAATCTCGGCACGAGAGAACGTCTCGCATTGTTCGCAAAGGTCTGTGAGGCCATTCAGCATGGACACCAGAAAGGGATCATCCATCGCGACATCAAGCCCGGGAACATCCTCGTAACGAGCAACGGCATACCCAAGGTGATCGATTTCGGAGTCGCCCGAAGCACGGATTCCGACATGGCCATCACCACGATGCGCACGGATCTGGGGCAGCTCATCGGAACCCTGCAGTACATGAGTCCGGAGCAGTGCGACGCCGATCCCGATGACATCGATACACGAAGCGACGTCTATGCACTGGGGATGGTGCTGTATGAACTCCTCACAGGAAGTCCTCCCTACGACATTCGAAACGCCGCCATCCACGAAGCCATCCGCGTGATCCGGGAGGAGGAGCCGACCAGACTCTCATCGATGAATCGAAGTCTTCGCGGCGACATCGAGACCATGACACTCAAGGCGCTCCAGAAGAATCGCGCCGTTCGCTACCAGAGCGCCACTGAACTCAGCCAGGACATCTTTCGCTATCTCCATGACGAGCCCATTTCCGCGCGGCCTCCCGGCATGGTCGACAAGATTCGAAGATTCATTCGGAAGCGCAAGGCCTTCGCCACCTCGGCGGCCCTGATACTCCTCACCCTCAGCGTCTCGAGCATCGTCATTGGGATCTACGCGGCCGAGAAGAATCGCCGGGAGCGGGAGGCCATCATGCTCGAGGAATCGAGTGAGCAGATTCTGCGCATGGCTGGACATCTGACTGAGCAGGTGGGTGTCACGGACTACATGTCACCCACGATGATTGAACGTGTGGCACTCCTGAACAGCCTCGACTACAAGGTCGAACGACTCTACATCGATGTGCTTGAAATGATGAAGACGACCCTTGGGGAGGAACATCCTCACACCATCCAGGCCATGATGAACCTTGGCTATCTCCATTCTCTCAATGAGGACTATGACAAGGCGGATCAGCAATACACGATTGCCCTGGATACCAGCCGTCGCATTCGCGACGAGGACCATCCGGAGACGATCGAGATCATCAAGCAGGTGGGCATACTCTCGATGATCACCGACAAGTACTCGAAGTCCAATCGCCTCCTGACGGAGGCGCTCGACCGATCGCGCCGTGTCTTCGGTGAGGATCATGAATATACAAACGGCATCGTCCTCAACATGGGCACGATGTACTACAAGCAGAAGGACTACGAAGCAGCCTTGGCGTGCTTCCTGGAATGCCTCGAAGTCGCCAGGCAACATGATGTGGACAAGAACGAGCATGCGGTGATCGATCTGAGCATTGGAACCGGCGAGTTGTACCAGTTGATGGAGCGATATGCCGAGGCAAGGCCGCATTACCTGTTTGCGCTCGATACCCACAAGCAATTGTTCGGCACCGACAACAACGGCTATCTGATCAAGCTGGAGCATCTGATATCACTTCATCATGACTGGCACAAAGCCGAACCGAATGCCGGGCACGATGCAACGGCCGCCGAGTACCAGACGAAACTGGATGGAATCAACCAGTGGTTGAACGAGAAGGCGAAGCGCTGATCGCGATTTCGCTGACAGGCGTCAGTAGGTACTATTCAGACAGATCTCATTGAAGATGAGACCATAAGCAAGGAGCTCTCGAGCAATGGATGACAAGAAAGCGGACCGACAAGCTCGCAAGGAAGCCATCTGGTCCCACATGGAAGCCTTGAGGACGATCGCCAACAAACGCCCCTGGTACAACTGGGGGAACAAAGGCAGTCTGATCTCCCGAAAAGGGGTGTACTTGAACTGGTGGCAGACGGGCCTTTCCTTGGTTGCCATCTTCGGTGGATTTTTCTGGATAGGTTCTACAGCTATCGGGAGCATGGAAAGAATCGCCAACAAATCAGTGACGGTGATCGACTCCCTCGAAGACAATTTTAAAGAACTCGAAAAGAAGAATGAGGCGTTGACCAAGGAATTGGATGAGTGCAAAGGCACGAAGACGGAAACGTCCGACGACAAGGCCATGACGCCCTGATGTCAACCAAGCCCGTCGATGATCAGTGAACCGACCAGGGTGTTCGGTCCGAACCCGAGATCATGACATCGCTGTCTGTCATCAATGAGGCCACTCGATCACGGAGCGTGGGAAGATACCCTCGCTCCGTATTCGTATGACCCGCCAGCACGATCGTCATGCCCGAAGCCCTCGCGGCCAACACGTCATGATGTCGCATCTCGCCGGTCAGGAACAACGTTGCGCCGGCCGCCCGCGCGGCATCGACCAGACTGCCGCCGGCACCGGGACAACAGGCCACGACATCATGTGAGTCCACGCCGCCATCGGCGACTCGCAGATGATCGACACCCAGAGCCGACTTGAGTTTGGCCACGATGTCGCCGGTTGATCGAGGCTTCGAGAGTCTGAGTGCGCGACCCATGCCGGAATCCTGAATCGGATGACCCGCCAGTGGAATGACGTGAATCGGCGGCTCTTCATAGGGATGGGCCGATCGCAAGGCCGCGATGACGCTCGCGAGGACCTCTTCGGAACACACCATCATCAGCCGCTGCTCGGTGACATGCTGAAGCTTCCCGGCCTCTCCCGATGCAGGCGAGGTCGAGTCTCCACCATAGAAGGTGCCTTGATTCTCGATGGCGGTCGAGCAGTGGGTGTAATCGCCGATGACACCCGCACCAGCCGAGGCCATGGCCATGCGGACGGCCTCGAGCTTCTCGGGTGGTACATACGTGACGACCTTGTTGGCTTCGCCTGGTCGACGCACGAGCACATGTTCCAACGGCATCGATTCGCCATCACCGAGGTTTGATGCCAACCAGTCGGTCATGCCATCCGGACTGGCATCAAGCGCCGTATGTGGCGAGTACACGCTGATACCCGCACTGATGAGACCAAGCAGGATCCGCGAGATCTCACTGGAGTCGTCGAGTCGCTTCAACGGCTCGAAGATCAATGGGTGATAGGCGACGACCGCATCCACATCGTTCGACACCGCTTCGGTGAGAACCTCTCGAGTGAGATCGATCGTCAACATGATCTTGGCGCAGGGTGCGGTACGTTGACCGACCAGCAGCCCGACGTTGTCCCAATCGGCGGCGTGACCGGTCGGTGCGATTCGTTCCATGGCCTGGCAGAGATCGTTGACTGTGCTCATGTAGAGAGGCTACCGCGCCAGAAGACTCTGCGTCAGAACGTCCAATTTCTCATAAGAATAAGAAGATCATCAACGGAAACACGATCATCACCGTCGTAATCCATCTGGCATCTGCCTGAGCAAGGACCCCATTCATCCAGCATTCTCAGCATCTCCACAATCCCAACTTGCTCATCTCCATCGACATCGAACGGAGATGGAGGAGAGAACGGAGGAGGTGGAAATGTCATGATGGCACGACCAGTAAATTCTAATGTGGCGTTTCCATTTTGGAGATTGGTATTGGGAGCACCTGCCAGAACCACAGGCAGGTCATCGGCGATGGCAATCGACACCTGTGTCCCAAGCCCTTGTTCGATGGATAAGCCGCTGAGATCCACTGGAATAGTACGAGCACATTGCTGCATGTTCTCTAGTGGACGAAACTGCATAACCTTGACGGGGCTCGAAGAATTCGTGTTGGAACCAAATACTGAAGTGATAACTCCATCATCACCCAAAGCACTATCGATGTCATCGATTGAATTCAGACCTGTATCAAAATCCAGCAGAACCTCGTCATTGGGCCCCCAATTGACACGAATGACCTGGCTAGCCGTGATCATGATCGGGTCTTCGCCATCGAATACGCATTTGAACAAACGTCCATAGTTATAGTTCACCCAGGAAGGTGGACCATATGGAGACCATGTGACTCCAGCATCCTGTGACCGGAATTTGATTGCTCGGTCCCCCGCTTCATTAGAGACAATAAGAAGAAATGTTCCCGACTCAAGTTCAAGAAGATCCATTCTTGAACCACTGAGGGTCCCGGGCGTGAGCGATTCCGCGATCGACGAAACATTCTGCCAGATACCGTTGACCTTCTTGAAAATCTCTACAACACCGCCGCCTGAGTTCTTACCCGCATAGCCCACGGCTATGATTGCTTCATCGCCACTACCCGCCGCCTCCACTGACATTGAATAGCCATCCCAAACCAGATTTGGATCGGGATTGCATTCAACAGGATCATTGGGCACAAGCTCTTCTAGCTGCCAGCCACTCTGTGCATTTGAGTTTCGACTGGCGACGAAAGCCTGCCCCGGGTTTGTGATATTCCCCTGAGGTGCGCAGTAGCCAGCACCGCCGATCACCAAGATAGTCTCCTCGCCTGTACCGGTTATATCGATTGAATCTCCGAGATATGAGAAGCCTTGAACAGGGACCATGAGCACACCGTCCTCAAGCCAACTGGCTCCATCTCGCTTAAAGATCATGGCACTGCCTGATGGAGTTTGTGCAGGCGACTCACCTCTGATACCGATGGCAGCATAGTCATGTCCAACAGCAACAGAGCAACCAAAGAAGTCGTACTCGTCAGGCATTGGATTGTCTATGAGGGTTCCAGTAGGAAGCACTGGTAATGATGGAATCGGCTGCATCAAGTCGATCATCTCGATCAAACTGGTACCGACGTAGGTCATAGCCCACCGTCCTTTCGAACGGCCTGCATTGAATGCGTTACCGGTGAGATACGTCATTGGAGTCTGAGACCATGATTGACCATCAAAGGCATGGATTTCCCTAAAGATCGAGGACGGAACATGGATTCTCATATCTGGAAAGATGAGTGATCCGGTACCTGGCTGAAATGCATCCAGCTGCCACTGGCCGTCGATGTATCTGTTCGCAAACCCATTCACATCAATAGCAACACCACTTTCACCAGGGCCGGGCAAACAACCGTTCGGTTGCTCTACCCATGTATTGCCTTGTAGTTGAATGCAGTCGCCATTGAATCCCCAACCCGCAAACGGGCCATCAAGCTTCAAATCCGAGGGAGACACATCAGAGAATGTCTGAACCAGATTCCAGGACTGATTGGTCCGCTTGAAGACATAAAGATTGTTGTAGCCATTCTGTTCATCTGACTTGCCTGCCATGATCCAGTCGCCTGATATGCGAAGCGCACCAAATCGGCTCAACCAGCCATTGACTCCATCGTCGGATGGTGGTTGCAGTTTCGATTGCAATTGAAACGATTGGCCATCCCATTCATAAACGTATACAAGGCCATCGGTCATCTGTGGATCTGAGCCCGGGACATTCTCCAACTCTGCAGAAACCACGAGCGTGGAGCCGTCCATATCAAGCTCTCGTCCAAACCAGGAATAGTTGTCAGGTGTCAGGATCTGGACTTGATTCCAGCTCTGGCCATCGAACGTGTACACCACTACACGACCAGTGAAATTGTCGGCTTCATGATCTCCAACAACAGCCACATTCCCATCGACATAGTAGTTCGGCTGCTCACTTGAATTCGCACCCGCTCCGAATCCACTCGTAGATCCCACTGGTGGTACAAGGAAGTGTGATCCCGTCACCGCATCCCAGCATGGCTGTGCACTTGCAACCATGCTGCCACCCGACAGCATCAGGGCAACGCCAAATCGGCGGAGGAATGAAAACATAAATTCTCTACCCATTTCTTTCATCTGATGACTCGCGAGCCACCAAACTTCATTATCCACATCATGGCTCGTGCTTCCAAGATGATTCACGAAATTAGAGAAAGTGTGGTTTCAGTGCTAGAATCAGACATCTGACATCAATTCAGGAGAACATGCCATGCCCATCAGAGGCTTCAATCTCAATGAAACAAGCAATCCCGCCCTCAGGAACAAAGAGATCTTTTGGCCCATCTCGGACGCAGAAACCGCCTCGATCAATGGCGTGGTCAACAAGACGGGAATCCTGGCTGTTCTGACTGTGATCGGTGGAGTCGCTGGTGTATGGATAGCAGAGAAAGTCGCTTTATCGCAGAGCATGCTGTTCGGATGGTGGCTGGGCACACTGATTACGACGCTGATTCTGTATTTCACTATCCATCGAAATCCAATGCGTGCCGTCGCAATCGCACCGATCTACGCCGTCATTCAGGGTAGCTTTCTGGGCGTCATCACCATGTTCATCGACCGATGGCTCGCCAGCAGCGGCTATGTCGTCGCCGGAGGTGTCGCACTTCAGGCCTTCGTGATAACGATGGCGATTCTCATATCGATGCTGACCCTCTACTACTTACGGATTCTCCAGGCGACGCCCATGTTCCAACGCGTCGTCTTCACCCTGGTACTTGGTTGCATAATCACCTATGTGCTCTCAGCCCTCTTGGGCCTCTTTGGAATCCCGGTTCCGTTCATATCGGTGTTCACGACACCAACCGAGGGTAGTGGCATGTGGATCGGACTGGGCATCAACGTATTCGTGTTGCTCGTGGCATCCTTGCTGCTGATCATCGATTTCAAGATGGTCGAAGACCACGTCAAGGCGGGATCACCCAAACGAATCGAGTGGTATCTGGGCGTGTGCCTGCTGGTCACATTGATCTGGATCTACTACGAGGCTGTTCAGCTCAGTGCCCGGATCGCCATTCTGACCGGCGGTCGCGAGTAGACCTCATGACGCTAGAATGTGGGACTGTGCTCAGCTCGATCCCCGAAATCCTGGAAGACCTGAAGGCCGGTCGCATGATCGTTCTGGTCGATGACGAACGTCGTGAGAACGAAGGGGACTTCGTCTGCGCCGCCGAGTTCGTCGACATCGAGACGGTCAACTTCATGACCCGAATCGGCGGAGGCTATCTCTGCGTCGCCATGGACAACGAGGATTGCGAACGCCTTGAACTGTATCCCCAGGTCTCGACCAACACCTCCGTTCGAGGCACACCCTTGACGATAAGCGTCGATGGCAGCCCCAAGCACGGGGTAAGCACGGGTATATCGGCCAGCGATCGCGCAACCACCATCCAACTGCTCGCCAGTGCCGACAGCACACCCGATGATTTCGTCAAGCCGGGTCACCTCAATCCTCTTCATGCAAGAGAAGGCGGCGTACTGGCTCGCACCGGACAGACCGAGGGGTCGGTCGATCTATGTCGAATGGCCGGACTGAGACCAGCCGCCGCGATCATCGAGATCGTCAAGCCCGACGGTGAAATGGCCCGGATGCCGGACCTCGAGGAGATCTGCAAGGAGCACGATCTCAAGATGTGCAGCGTGGAACAGGTGATCGAGCAGCGGCTCGCCCATGAAACGCTCGTCACACGATCTACACCACGAGATGGAACCCCGGTCGAGACACCCTGGGGAACCTTCAATCTGATCGTCTTCAACAGCACCATCGATGCCCAGCCCCATCTGGCATTGACCCTCGGTGATGTCGGACAACTCGATGGGCGTGGCAACGTGATCGAGATCGATGACCCCGTTCTGGTGCGTGTCCATCGTCGCGATGTGCTTGGTGACATCTTCCACGCCGGGGACCACCCCAGTGGCGACATCCTCCAGGCCTCCTTGAAGGCCATTCAGAAGGAAGGACGCGGCGCTCTGGTCTACCTCAGGCCTGAACACATGGGGGATGACCTGACCGGTCGAATCCACAAGATCCAGCGACCGGATGATGATGACCCAAATCGTCCGGATCTCACCCGAGGTGATGGCGTGGCAGGTCGAGCCCAGCCGATGGACACGAGAAACCTGGGAATCGGCAGCCAGCTCCTCAGGGAGCTCGGACTCAGCAAGCTGCGCCTGCTTGTCAGTCGCGCACGAGACTACCCGGCACTCCAGGGATTCGGCCTGGAGATCACCGAGCAGGTCGAGATCGGCTCATCCGACGCCTGAGTTCCTCTCGTCAATCAGATGATTCGTTGCTTCCGTTGGATCTGATCAGTTCCGCTAGGGTGTTCTGCGCATCGGACTCCCGGTGCATCTCACCCAACGCGTCCATGACGACCCAGGTCGCGGCATTGCGGACGCTCAGGTAAAGACTCTCGTCCTTCATCATCGGGGAGAGCATCTCCACTCGAGCTTCCGGTTGCAGATGCTGGCGTGCCATCCAGACTCCGAATACCGCGATCGCTTCACGATCGCTGAGTGAGCTGGCCATGTGCCCGGCCATCCCGATCTTATGGACGAAATCGGAGGCCATGCCGAAGAAGGGATCTTCATGATCATCATGATGTTCACGATGGCCTTCTTCCTCCATGTGGCGGATCTCCTGATGGAGATGTTCAAGCTCGCGCCTCATGTCCTCACGCTCCTGATCATCCATTTCGTCATGATGACGATCGAGATGCTCCTCGATCTCTCGGGCGTGATGCCGCATCTCCTCCAGATGGGCATGATGGTCCTCTTCCCAATGATCCTCGTCACCACCATGGAATGACTCCATCTCATGACGAAGATGCTCCATCTCCTCCATCATTCGGAACTGGTTGTGGAACAATTCCTCGATTTGATCGGGATTTCCAGGCATCGGCATGGCCATGGCGAATCCGTGCATGCCTTGATGGTTGGGGTGCCATTGCGGTGGCGCGTGGTGTCCACCATGCCCGCCATGTCCGCCATTGGCACCATGTCCAACATTGCCGTAGCTGCGGGAGAACTCACGCCGACCGTTTTCATCTTCCATGACCATCTGGATGTCGATATTGCTGCTGAAATCGTCATGGCTGCCCTGACGGCCGGACATCATGTCATTCATGTCGATGACGATCTGCCCCGATACCTTGCCGCCGGTCAGTTCACCCAGATCGAGTTCGAGCACACCGCCATCGTCCTGATGATCATGTTCTTCATCATCATGAGCCTGCATCGACATGCCGATGACCATCTCGCCCATGTTGCCAAGCGAGATGCGACTGACGCCCTTCTGGCCAGCTGCCATCTTCGCCATCGCTTCGAGCATTTCCGGCGATGGCTCATCCCCAGCGGTGCTGAACGAGATCACATGTTCGGAAACATGTTCAGCCTGCGGCCGCTCATCGGCGGTGACAAGCATTGGAAGACAGGTAAGCGTCGCGAGCGTTGCTGAAAGAACATGATGCATGGCAATTGACCTCATGAATGATGTAGGCGTTTCGAATCCGAGACAGGATCATAATCAAGTCTTCAAATCGGAGTGATGTGGATGTTTGAATCGGAGGAACTAGTCCTCGGGAATCTTCTCTATGCCAATGAGCGACACCTGCGTGGCCGTCGTCTCGATCGCCGTGAGTCGGACGTTGTCCGAATCCCATGAATCGCCCTGATCCGGAACACGGCCGAGACAGGCCATCAGATAGCCGCCGACGGTGTCGTATTCCTCGTCTTCCGGAAGATCCAGCGACAGCGCTTCATTGAGATCATCGACATGGAATCGACCATCCACTTCGTACTGGCCGTTTTCGAGAGAACGCAGCTCGGGTTCCTCCTCGAAATCGCCCTCGTGCTCATCCTTGATCTCGCCGACGATCTCCTCGAGTACATCCTCGATGGTCACCAGACCCGCGGTTCCGCCGTATTCATCGACGACGATCGCCATGTGGACTTCGCTTCGCTGGAAATCCGCCAGCAGGTCCGCCACCACCTTGGTCTCCGGCACGACGATTGGTGAACGCAGGAGCGGCTGGAGTCTGAAGGTCGCGGGATCCTCCCCAAGGAACGGGACGAGGTCCTTCACGTACAGGATGCCGACGATGTGATCGAGATCCTCTTCATACACCGGAATTCTGGAATGGCCTTCCTGACCGATGAATGCCTTGATCTCCGAAAGATCGTCGGTCTTCTCGATTCCCTCGATGTCGGTACGAGGCGTCATGACCTCGCCCACATCGGTGCTGGTGAACTCCACCACGTTCTCGATCATCACGGCCGTGGTCTCGCCCAGGCCACCTTCTCTCTGGGACTGCTCGACACTTCGAAGCAATTCCACTTCCGCTTCCGACTGTTCGTTGTTGCGAACGAGGTTGGCTCCGCTGAGCCGCTTGATGACCTCGTCGATGAAACGTGCAAGCTGACCCGGCACGAAGCCCAGATCCGAACAGAGCTTCAACAGCGGCATGGCCATCGTCACGATGGGATGCGCCGACCACTTCGAGATCGCGGCAGCCAGAACACCGGTGAGGATCCAGATCATCCCGATGCCGGTACCGGCGCCGATGAAGAATCCGGCAGTCGAGAAGTCCTCGCCTGGCATGCCGGAGAAGTCCAGTGTCCACAGGCACAGGAACGTGACCGCAGCGGACACCCTCAGCAGTGAAATCCAGATGATGACCGCTGGAAGGCGTGATTCAATCGGATCCCAGCGATGACGCTGCCCCTTGGCATCGAGCGCCCGTTCAACGGCACCACGGGAACCATTTCGGAGCGACAGCTCGATCGTGGCCAACCAGGTGGTCAGAAGGGCCGCCATCGACGGCAGGAACCATACGAGGAAGCCATTCATGAATCACCTCCACTGTCATAGACCGCGCCCCAGCCGATCTTGCGAAGAAGTCGATCCTCCTCCTGATGCATGGCGGCTGACGCCGATTCGTCCACATCATCGAATCCACAGCAATGCAGAAGACCATGGACGACATACAGAAGCAGCTCATCGACGGGTTGGTGTCCGCGGTCGGAGGCCTGCCGCACCGCTTCATCCAGACAGATGGCGATGTCGACTCTCAAGGGCGCATCGGAGGAATCGCTCAGATCGAACGTGACGACATCGGTCGTCGTCTCCTTCTGCTTCCAACGACCATGGAGTTCGGACATCCGGTCGTCCCTGACGATGCAGACGCCCACACGATCGATCTCCCGATCGAGCAGTGGCAGGATGTCCGCAGTCGCCTTCAGCAGACGTTCGGAATCCCCAACCGGAAGGTCGCCGTGATCCAGTTCGAGGTTGACTGTGGGATGGCACATGGAGCGATCCATCTCCGGTTCGGGAGGTGTATCGCTGCTTGTAGACGAGCCAGGTTCTTCCGGTTCACTGCCAGTCGAGTCCGTGGCGCTCATTGCTGTTGTATTCATCTTCTGATGAGTCTCCGGGGGCCTGCCTGAGCGAGCCCCAGCAGAACAAAGCGTACGGTCTACGGATGAGGGAATCCAGAGAATTGATCATGCCGCCCGCTGAATCGGCCCTGTAGGCATCAATATGGGACTCAGGCCGGAACCAGCAGTCGGGATTCGAATTCCTCGCGGAACTTGTTGACGACGGTTCGAGCCGCCCAGTTGTTGCCATCAGCCAGACCGCAGATCGTCGTACCGGGGATGATTCCCATCGAACCGGCGATCTCGAGAATCATGTCAAGATCCGCCGGCATGGCCTCGCCTCTCTCCAGCCTGACAAGCAGTTTGTAGAGCCACTGGGCACCCTCGCGACAAGGCGTGCACTGTCCGCATGATTCATTCTTGAAGAACCGGGCCACGTTTCTCGCAACCATCACCATGTCGGTGCTCTCATCGAAGATGGCCGGACACGCCGTGCCAAGTCCCATGAGGTCGTACTTCTTGCCGATGTCGAAGTCCAGTTCCGCACCATACTGATCGGTGCCGAGGACACCCATGCTGACACCGCCTGGAATACAGGCCTTGAATGCGCGGCCTCCACGAATGCCCTTGCAGTAGTCGTCGCTCTCAACGAGATCCCGAATGGACACGCCAAGTCCGACTTCGTAGACGCCGGGACGCTCGACATGACCGGAGACGCCGACCAGCTTGGTTCCATAGCTCGGTGGGCCACCGATGGAGGATTCCACACCGATCGACTTCCACCATTCGACACCCCGCTGCAGAATCGGTGGCACGGCCGCCAATGTCTCGACGTTGTTGACGATGGTCGGACGCCCGAACAGGCCCTTCACCGCCGGGAATGGCGGCTTGATCCGGGGCCAGCCACGCTTGCCCTCGATCGCCTCCAGAAGACCGGTCTCCTCGCCGCAGATGTAGGCACCGGCACCCCGGTGGACATGACAGTCGACCGCGAACTTCACGGTCCCGTCCATCAATCCCTGCGATCCGAAGATCTTCGCGTCATAGGCTTCCTGAATGGCCGCTTCCATGACCTCGGCCTGATGGTGGTATTCGCCTCGAATGAAGAAGAAGGCGGTATCCAGTTCGCAGGCCCAGCAGGCGATCGCGATGCCTTCGAGAATGAGATGGGGATCGAAGTCCACGAGCAGGCGGTCCTTGAAGGTGCCCGGCTCGGCTTCATCGCAATTGATGGCCAGATATCGCTTGCCGCCATCGGGAGCCGGAAGGAAGGACCACTTCATGCCGCATGGGAACCCGGCACCACCACGGCCTCGAAGCATCGAGTCCTTGACGATGTCGATGATCTCACCGCGTTCCATTCCGATGGCCTGCCTGAGTCCCTGATAGCCACCCCTCCTCACGAACTCCTCGTAGTGGACGATGTGGCGTGCCGCAGGATCAGCCCAGGGCCATGTCGGTATGCGTTCGCAGAGAACCGGTTCCTTCAGGAACATGACTGATCCTCCTTGGCATTGCCGTGATATTCGACTTCCTCGATCACGGTTCGACGAAGCGTGACATCGCCGTCACGCGTCTCCTCGACGCTGCGGGCGACCTCTTCGGTCCTTGGCGCATCGACCTTGGTTCGAATTCCCTTGGCTATGTAGCCGGTGAATTCGCCGAGGCATCGCATGATCGACTTTTTCTCGGTGCTGTCCGTCATCACGCCCTACTCAGGTCATCGATGATTCGATCGACCCCCTCGATTGTCAGATTGTCGTGCCTTCGTTCATTGACCAGTGCACAGGGGGCCGTGTCGCACGAGCCCAGGCATTCCATGGCCAGCAACGTGAATCGACCGTCCTTGGTGGTCTCATGCGGTTCGATACCCAGTTTGTTCCGGACATGATCGAGAATCGCCTGATGACCGCAGGCTTCGCAGGTCATCGACTGGCACACGCCGATGATGTGCTTGCCGGTCGGCTCGGTGTGGAACTCCTCGTAGAAGGTGACGGTGTCCAGGACATCCGACGGTTCGACTTCGAGGAATGTCGCGATCTCCTCCATCGCCTGAGGCGAGATCCATCCATACCGATGCTGGACATCGTGACAGATCGGCATCAACGCACCCAATGATGTGGCGTATCGCGGCAGGAAGATCTCCCGGTACCGGGTCTTCATGTCATCGTTCAGCCAGGGCTCGTCCCGCCGCTCGATCTCCATCTTCGCTGATTGTTTTACTACCCAGGCCATGTACTACCCTGCCAGTCCTGATCAGCGATCCAGTTCCGCCGCAATGACGTTGACGGAACCCAGCACGGCGACGAAATCCGCCAGCTGGTGTCCCTCAAGCATCTTCGCAAAGGCCTGGAAGTTTATGAATGATGGTGGGCGTACGCTTGCCCGCCATGGATTCTTGCCACCATCGGCAACAATGAAGAGTCCGTATTCCCCGTTTGGCGACTCGATCGCCGAATAGACCTCGCCAACCGGTGCATTCCAGCCGCGGTTGGTCATGATCAGTTCGAAGTGCTGGATCGTCGCTTCGATGGATCCATACACGTCGCCCTTTTCCGGGATGTGCATCTTGCCGTCGGGACTCGAATTGATCGGTCCTCCCGGAATATCGTCGATCAGCTGCTTGATGATCGCCGAGCTCTGCTTCATTTCCTCCAACCGGACCAGATACCGACACAGACAGTCGCCATCGGTCGCGATGGCTGGATTGAACTTGACGGCCTCGGCCCCTTGTCCATCCCAATCGTCCGCGAAGCACAGATATGGACTGTCCTTGCGAAGATCGCGACGAACACCCGAAGCACGAGCCAGTGGACCTGTCAGCGACCAGGCGGTCGCCTCCTGTTCGGTGACGACTCCGATTCCCTGAACACGATCGATGAAGATTCGATTGCGATTCAGAAGCGTCTCCATGTCGTCGATGGCCTTGGGAAGTCGCTCATCAAGGAAGGTGTGAACCATCTTCTTGAAGATCGCCTCGTCCGGGATATCGCGCATCACTCCCCCGACCCGTGTGTAGTCGGGATGGAAACGCTGGCCCGAGAGGAAGTCCATGATGTCGTAGATGAACTCTCGCTCATTGAATCCGTAGAGGAATGCCGTGAATGCGCCAAGATCGAGCGCGGCTGCGCCGACACACATCAGATGGCTCTGTATTCGGCCCAACTCGGACAGGATCGTTCGGAGAACGGTGCATCGGGGCGTCAACGTCACATCGAACAACTTCTCAACCGCCTGATGCCAGGCGATGTCGTTGACGATGGGCGCGACGTAATCCATTCGCGATGCCGTGCAGACGAACTGGTTGTAGTCCTGATGCTCCGCCAGCTTCTCGAACCCGCTGTGGAGGTATCCGATATGAGGGGTCGCCTGAACCACCCGCTCTCCATCCAGCTCAAGAATGACCCTCAATGTGGTATGGGTGGCCGGATGCTGGGGGCCAAAATTGAGAATCCAGCGATCGCCGGCGGTCACCTTGCGATCAAGGTATTCCACAGTCTCGATGTCGATGTCGTAGGCATCGGCTGGTTGGAGGGTATACGGCATGAATAGAGCGTCCGAAGGAGTCCAAGTATATGGCAGGAGGGCCCCTCAGGGCCTGCTATACCCTGAAGATCGCGCCCATCTTCTTCCCAATCAGCACCGAAGCCCCCACCAATGTCACTGCCAGAAGGGCCATCGCCCAGACACCCATGGCACTGGCGATATAGGGGCCGTCCCCCAGTCGTTCAAAGAGAACGTAGATGGCCTTGGTGATGGGGTAGTCCCCTTCCCGCTGAGCCAGAATCAGGGAATCGCTGACTTCGAGCATGGCGAAGCTGAAGGCCAGAAGTGCGCCGGCAAGCAGATTGGCGACGATCAATGGCAGGATGATCGTGCGAATGGCCCGAAGCCTGCCCGCTCCGAGATTCAGGGCGGCTTCCTCAAGTTCACCCGAGGTCTGTTCCAGCCCCGCAACCGTTGATCTCACGACATATGGCAATCGACGAACCGCATAGGCGATCACAAGCAGCAGCATCGGATTCGGATCGGCCCCAACCACATCGATCAAGCCTTCCAGCGGATCGCCCTTGCCAAGTGGCCAAGAGAGAGACATGGCGACGTATCCGAAAGCCATGACAAGTCCCGGGACGGCCAGAGGCAGCATGGACAAGGCGTCCAGAAGACCTCTGCCCGGAATGGTGGTGCGGACGATCAGGTAGCCGATGCAGATCCCCAGAACGATGTCGACCCCCACCGCGAGCACTGAATAGAGGAGGCTGTTGTGGATGGAACCGATCGCCAGATCATGTCCAAGCGCCTGGGAATAATGTCCAATCGTGAATTCCTGCGGGAACACGGATCTATACCAGGAGCCCTCGACGGAGAGACTGGTGAGTACGACGCTGATGTGAGGCAGTATCGCAAGGAAGATGACGAAGGCGAAGAAACCGAAGACCAGCGTGCTACCGAATCCTCCAAGCCGCTTCGCCGTCGACTGAATGGAGGCCTTGGCGTACATCGTGTAGGCCTTGCCGCCGAATGCGAATTTACCCAGCACGTAGATACCAACCGCGACAAGCAACAGCACCGCCGTCAACGCGTAGGGCTGTCTGGAATCGGCGATCTCCTTCAGACCGTTGAAGATCTGCACCGGCGTCACCTCCTGATAATCGAACATCAGAGGTGTGCCTAGTTCGGTGAATGACCAGATGAAGACGATCGTCGAACCGGCGAAGAGTCCCGGTCTGATCAGAGGCAGAATGATCTGGCGAAGACGTTGCCATGACGTGGCGCCGAGATTCTCCGCCGCTTCATCAAGGGCGGGATCGAGATTCGCGAGGGCAGCCACGGCATTGAGATAGAGAATCGGATACAGGTGAAGCGCCTCGATGAACACGATCGCCCAGAAACCGCCGTTTCCGATGAAGTCGATGCCTTCTGTTATGAAACCCATGTCGATCAGCAGCGCGTTGATCGCACCCGACTTCCCTAGAAGGTGCTGCAGGCCGATGGCGCCAACGAAGGGTGGCAGAATCAACGGCACAAGAACAAGCGCATTGAGAAACCCCTTCCCGCGAAACTCGTATCGAACCGAGCAGACCGCCAGAGGAATCCCGATGAGCAGGCAGGCAAGCGTCGTGCAAACAGCAATCGACAAGGCATTGAACAGACCACGCAGGGTCACGGGATCACGAAACACCTCTGCGATGTGATAGAGCGTGAAGCCACCTTCAGCACCCTCGAATCCAGTGGCGACCACCAGCCAGATCGGCCAGGCGAGAAAGATGCCGAACCCTGCCAGCAGGGAGATCATCAGCAACCAGGGGATGGTTTTCGCACGTCGCATTCGCCGGATTGTAGGGAGTACACGCCAGACCCGGTATTCCGGGCCCAATCAGTCGATCGGATGCCGGATCACCTCCGGATCAGAGGTAGTTCAAGAGCTCGAGCAGGTCGTCGACATCGGTGTCCAGATCGCCATCGAGATCCGATGGGCATCCGGTACAGACTCCATACTCGGCAAGAAGCTGGAGCAGGTCATCGACGTTGACCGTACCGTCGCCATTGATGTCGCCCGGAAGATCGAACACATCCGGTTCACTGAAGTACCAGGCGATTCCGGCACGGGCATTGGACGCCCCGCCACCGTCCTCGAGCTGCAGCTGCAGTTGATACCGACCGGCAGCCAGTCCGCGGATATACAGGTGCTCGATGTTGTCGACGATGCTGGCGCTTCTGACATTTCCAGACTCGAATACCTCGGGACCACTTCCGACCATGCTTTCCGGTTCACCGTCGATATCGAGCTTGACCAGTTCGAGATTGAAATCGCCAAGTGTCCAGTTCGTGCCGAAGCCGATTGGGACCTGTCGATTCCACGTGGCCACGATGGACACCTCGTCGACGGCCCCATTGAGGGTGAAGTTCCAGGTTCGCTTGTTGCCGACCAAGCAGAATGCACGGTCCCAACCCTGGAGCGATGCTTCCGGCGTCGTTGGTGGACTGACGCCACCGAACAGCTGGCCGCCGGACATGATCAGATGGTTCCTGTCGACATTGACCTGACCAGCGCCTTGGACATCATCCAGCGGACGAATGGTCAATCCACGATCAGTGCCGTTGTCGGATGGTTGGTTGGACCAGCTATTGTTGCCGATCGAATACTGATGGTCCGCACCCGCAAGCAGCACGGCCTTAACGACTTCAGGCTGCTCCCCATCTTCTCCCAGCGAGGTATCCGAACGAACCTGATCGACGAGCATGATCGCCGCGGATGTCACGACCGGCGTGGCGAAGCTCGTCAGGCTCGACTTGGCACAGATGTGGGGCTTCATACGACCACCGCCTTCGTATGCCAGATCGGTATCGGAGTAGTCATGGTTTCCAGAACGCAAACCGACACTGATCACGTTGAACGAGTGGTCCAGAAGCGGAAGGGTATCATTGTCGGGATCGTTATCGACGCCAACAGCCATGATGGTCTCGTCCCGATTGACCGAATAGTCGAGACGACGGAGAACGATCTGATCGTTGTTGACGCTACCGAAGGAACCAATCCATGAATGGTTCCATGTCTTGATCGGGGCAGGCATTGAAAGCGGTGGCGTCGATGATGAATAGTTGGCACGAAGAAAACCATCAAGACACCAGCCTGAAACCTCGTACAGATGGATCGGATCGGCGGAAGGCGTCATACTCTCGACTGTGCCGAAATATCGACTGCCGACGTTGTTCGCATGAGAAGACACACCGGGACTCCCCGGCCCCTGATCGATGATCGTATGAGCCGTGAAATTGGCATCACTCAGATTCAGACCGTAGTTGTCGCCATCCGCAGCTTCGACCATGCCGATGGTGAGGCCGCTGCCGTCGGGAACATTCTCGAACCCGATTCGATCGATGAGGAGATTCCACCCTGCGGTTTCTCGAAAATCAGCAGTCGCCATCGTGGATGCCAGAAGACAAATGAACAGTGGTCCACTGAGTTTGATTGGCCTGATCCTCATCATGTCTGGAGCATCCTCTCGCCTAGGAAAAGGGACATTTGATGGTACCCCTCCTGTCGCCTGAATCAAGAAATTCAGGGACGATATGAACGCACAAATAGATATCCGCTGCGAAGCAGGCGATTATCCCGCATCATTGGAAATCAGCGGTCCGAAGACGTGGAATCAGCCGAGGCCGTCACCACGACATCCTCGGACTTCAGACGCTGCTCGACTTCGTTCAACAATCGTCTCTCAGCCGGTTCATCTCTGGTCGTGGGTGTCCAGAACGTGACTGGATTCTCGTCCCAGACACCGTTTACAGGAACGTGATACGTGGTCGAACTTCCGATGAATGTCCATGTATTTCGTCGTTGACCGACGGTGTGGCCACGTTCCTCGAAAACCCATACACGCAGGTCCAGAGGCACCGTATCGGTGGTGAGATCCCATTGTGCATTCGTCATGCCCAGCAGATCGACCGGCGGAATGTCATCGCTCTGGGTACGAGGCGTGAACTCCGAACGGGTGAACTCGAATCGGGCTCGGAAGCGATTTCTCGCGAGCGTGTTCCGAATGGTCTGGTTGAAGTCCGCATTATCGGAGTACCAAGGCTCCAGAATGGATCCGGCAATGACCGGCTCGGTCTCGATGATGCCTGCCCTGCGATCGAGAAAGGCCGGGCGCATTCCATGCTCGCGAGCCACCTCGACCGCCGCATCGAAGGCGGCGGCGTAGTCCTCGGCCTGGATCGTGAGCATTTCCGGACCCTTGCTTCCGGCACAACCCATCCAGGTGCTACAGACGGCCATCAGAAGTATTGCCCAGGAATGAATCCAAAAAGGCTTTGAATGCGTATAAAGAGGGGTTGGGCAGATCACGATGATCAGTCTACCACTGCCGATGGCCAGAAGTTGGCCTTGAAGGGGCCCAGATGGGGTTTGAACCATTGACCGGCCACTTTCAGGAGGTAGGCTGAAGGGTCTGGTCCAGGCGTCGAACGAGGAGTGCTAGATACATGAACCAAGGATTCATCATGGGACCGCCATTGGCGGCCGCGTTGATCTTGGTGTCAACTGCACGTTCCGATGATCAGGTCTCGATCCCGACCACGGCGGAGGCTTTCTATCAACCAGGTACCCAACCTCTTCCGGACCGCCCGGGCACCGACCCCATCCAGCCGATGGACGAGTTCAGGAATGCGAGCTTCAGTTGTCAGCAGTGCCATCTGTTCGATGATGATGACAACCCGGACATCGACACCGGCCCGATGAATCTCTGGGCCGCGAGCATGATGGGACAGTCGGCGCGCGATCCCGTCTGGCAGGCGGCGCTGGCGATCTCGAATCGTGATGCCGAACTGAGTGGCGAGTACTGCATTCGATGCCATGCTCCGACCGCCTGGGGTAGTGGTCGAAGTTCCAGTGGAACCATCGAGGAGTTCATCTATCCCGATGACTACGACGGGGTCAACTGCAACATGTGCCACCGAATCGTCGACCCGGAGGCCGATGAGGAAAATCCGACAGAGGACGATCTCATCCTCCAGGCACTTATCGACTCGGGAGACTATCCGGATCCCGATCAACCCGGTAATGGCCGGTTCATCTTCGACCCGACGGACACTCGTCGTGGACCGCTGGACGACATCACCACGAACATGCACGGTGCAGCAAGCATTCTGCACTCGCCGCATCATCAAGAGGCGTCCCAATGTGCTTCATGTCACGATCTCAGCAACCCGCTGTTCATCCGTGAAAGCGACGGCACCTACACGCTCACTGATTACGACCAGGCTCATCCGACGCAGAACCCCGATGACATGATGCCTGAGCAGCGGACCTATTCCGAATGGCTGGCGAGTCAGTTCGCCAACGGAGGCGTCCAGTTCGATGATGGTCGCTTCGGAGGAGAAATGCACCCGACCGGTCTCATGCAGTCCTGCCAGGACTGCCACATGCCTCGGGCCTCGGGTGCCAACTGCGCCTTCTGGTACATCCCGGACATCGGAACCCGTGAAAGTCTCCCGCTGCATCACTTCAGCGGAGGCAATACCTGGGTTCTCGGTGCCGTGCATGATCTCTACGAACCGGATTTCCCCGACTACACCGCGCTCTCCGATCAGAGAGTGGCTGATTCAATCGATCGAACCATCCAGATGCTCAAGGCTGCATCCGATATGGCCGTCACTCAGATCGGTGACAATCTCAACGTGACCGTAACCAACTGGTCGGGTCACAAGCTTCCCACGGGATTCCCCGATGGTCGTCGCATGTGGATCAACGCCGTCTTCTACGACAGCGATGACGCTGTACTCGAGGAGATCGGCGGGTACGACTATGTGACGGCTGATCTTGATACCGAGGGCACGAAGATCTATGAGATGAAACTGGGTATCGATGAGACGGTGGCCGCTGAAACCGGTCTTGAAGCCGGAGAGAGCTTCCATCTGGTGCTCGTCAACGAAATCCTCAAGGACAATCGCATTCCACCTGTCGGCTTCACGAATGCCGGCTTCCAGGCGATTCAGGCATCCCCGGTGGAATACAGCTATGCCGATGGACAGCATTGGGACGACACGGTGATGACGATTCCCGAGGGTGCTAAGAAGGCCGTCGTCACCCTCTACTTCCAGACCTCTTCCAAGGAATACATGGAGTTCCTCAGGGATGGAGAAGCCCTCAGCAGCGACGGCCTCATCGACTACGGCCAGATCGCCTATGACGCCTGGGTCAATCGCGGCAAGAGCGCACCGGTCGCGATGGACTCGCTTGAAATCGATCTCTATCCGGAATCGAATCCGAGCGATCTCGATGGTAATGGCGATGTCGATGTGAACGATCTGCTGTTGCTGATCTCCGATTTCGGCTGCACCGGCGAGTGCATCGGGGATATCAACGGCGATCTGCAGGTCGACGTCACCGATGTGCTGATACTGCTCAAGGCCTGGACGACCATCTGATCAGGATTCCCCGGGGAATCTGACGGTCAAATCGATATTCAATCATCTGGACTGGGATATACTCCGCGCCAGATGCAAGCTGACTGGAATCAAACAGGCCATCTTCTCGGGTTGGAAGGTTGTTCACGAAGCAGCCTGATCTCCCTGCTCGATGATGCCGCCCAACTCCTTCCGATCGCCAGAAACGAATCCACCGGAACAGGGGAATTCATCGGGCGAACGGTGGCGACGCTCTTCTTCGAGAACAGCACGCGAACAAGGCTGAGTTTCACGATGGCGGCTCGTCGTATCGGCGCAGATGTACTCGATCTCAACGCATCCACCTCCAGCACCGCCAAGGGCGAGACGCTCCTCGACACCGCCTTGAACATTCAGGCGATGGGGGTCGATGCCATGATCATGAGATGCACGGCCTCCGGTGGCCCGCAACTCGTATCGCAGCATGCCCGAGTACCAATCATCAATGCAGGTGATGGGAAGCACGAACATCCCACACAGGCGCTCCTCGACGCCTTGACGCTGTGCCAGCACTTCCAGAAGAAGACGCTCGAAGGCCTCACCATCGCGATCGTCGGTGACATTGCCAGCAGCCGAGTCGCCCGGTCAAACGCCTTCAGCCTGACAACGCTGGGTGCAGATGTCGTCTTCGTGGGGCCCCCTTCACTGGTACCACCGGAGATGGAATCGCTTGTCGAGTCCGATCGGGATGGAGTCGGCACCATCCGCATAGCGCATGATCTGGATGCCGTGCTTCAGGACATCGATGCGATCATGATGCTCCGTGTGCAGTTCGAACGGCATGGCGGCGAGGGCATTGATGAACGGTACAGCCAGCAATTCGGTCTGAGCACTGCTCGAGCCGATCGCCTTCCGGACGGCGTGCCGGTTCTTCATCCTGGACCGATCAATAGAGGAATTGAACTAGACCCCGAGGTGGCCGATGGCAACAGGAGCCTGGTCCTGGATCAGGTCACTTGCGGGGTTGCCGTGAGGATGGCCGTCCTCCAGGGATTGCTGCGTGGACAGAGTTCCTGAAGCTCAAGTTCACCAGAACGGGTCGGATTGCCCGATAAGAGTTCCATGAGTGCACCCAACAACGCAAGCCGGCAACTACCCATTCCAATCACGGTTCGAATTGCCTCCAAATCGACTGCTTTGCAGGAAATCACTCACCTGCAACCGGGAACCATCATCGAACTTCCCAAGCGGGCAGATGAGGATCTTGACGTGATGGTCAACTCCTCGATCATCGCCAAGGGACGAGCCGTCAAGGTTGGAGAGAACTTCGGTGTGGAAATCACGACCTATCAGGGTCTTGAACAGGGCTGATCGACTCCCTGCGGCTCTGACCGGCTTGTTCCGATTATGCGGGCTGTTTCCGAACGATTGAATCGCTTCAATGGGGTTCGTCGCACTCAACAGGCATTCCTGACCGAATCAGAGAGCATGGCAGCTCACTGGCTACATCGTCATCCAGGCTTCATCAGAGTGTTCACCATCTGCTGGTATACCAGCCTGATCCTGGCTTCAGGGATCATGCTGTTTGCGATGGGTGATCCCTCGGCAGCGCTCGTGCTGGCGATCGTGCTGCCAATTTCATGCCTGCTGTCCACTCGCCGCCAGATAATCGCCGCGACCTCCACGATCGCCGTACTGGTACTGGCCGGAGGCTACCTTGCCACGCGATCGGAACTTGATCCCAGCATGCGAAGCACGGCGCTCGCCATCGCGATGACCGCACCGGTGATCGGATTACTGGCAATTCTGCCGGAATGGATGTCCTGGATGGCACGAACGCATCCGGTTGATCATGCTGTCGATTCGATGGAATTGTCCGTGGTACTCGAGAATCAGAGTTCCACGAAGTTCATGTCCGATTCAACGGCCATCGGAAGCTTGGGCAGGCTCACTCCGGACACGAATCGATCCAAGGCGGCCTGAGACGCCATGGCCTGACGAGTCACGGCTGCATTGAATTGCGAGATCCCCGTCCCGTTGACTGCCGCAAGCAGCTCCATGGCTATCTGTGATTCACTCTTGCAGTAGTCGACGGGCTGAATGGCTCGTTCGAAGCTCTGTAGTACGCCATCAATATTCTCGAATGTGCCCGCCTTCTCGACCCATGTCGCGGATGGCAGCAACACATCCGCACGTTCGTTGAGTGCATTCGGAAGCGTATCCAGCAGCAGCACGAATCGATCGGGACCGATGGCCGCCGCCAGATTCGGGGTGACCCACTCGCTTGGATAGTTGCCCGTGATGACCAGCCGATCGATGGAGGCGTCGGAAGCAAGCTTCTGCTCCATCGCCGCAGCATCCAGCACATTTGCAGAAAGCGCCTCCAGCACCCGGCGGACACCACGGGCGTTCGGTGCCTTCTCGGCGCGAATGGTGTAGCCACCCGGGAAGGTCTTGTCCTCGCCATCGAATGGAATCGGACCGACCGACAGGATCGCATCCGGATCGATGGCCAGCGCAAGCTTGGCAAGATGCCAGGCATCCTCGCAGGAGAGCATCGGTGAAACCATGATCGCCAATCGGCCGGAGGCCTGAAGTCCCTCAAGGGCGCGTGCCATCGAATCCTTCCAGGCCTGAGCCGCCTGTGGCATCTCGTACTTGTCCTGATTTCGAATCACCGGGATTCTGTGTCGGGAGTCGTCATGCACGAACTTCCATCCATAGCGGATCTCGTCCGAGATCCACCATTTGTTGATGGCTTCGTTGGGTCGTGGCTTGAACCGGTACACCGTCCCCTTGTTGTGCTCGACACTGATGTTGTCACCTGATGCCGTCAATCCGTCGATCGATGGTGTGCGTGTCAGGAACCACACACGCTGGGCGAACAGGAAGTCCTTGTCGAGCAAGGCGCCGACCGGGCAGATATCCACGACATTGCCGCTGAGTTCGTTGTCGAGACCGCGACCCGGGAAGACATCGATCTCCTCCATGGCCCCCCGACCATGGACCATCAACTCGGCGGTGCCCGTCACCTCGCGGGTGAACCGGACACAACGAGTGCACATGATGCATCGGTCGCCGTACAGCAACACATGTGGACCGATGTCCTTCTTGGGCTGCTTGATCTTCTCCTCCTCGAAACGACTGGTCGCACGGCCGTATCGATAGGCGTAATCCTGGAGATAGCATTCCCCGGCCTGATCACAGACGGGACAGTCAACGGGATGGTTGATCAGCAGCAGCTCCATGACAGAGCGTTGGTTCGCCACGGCCTTGGGTGAATCCGTGTAGACGACCTGACCATCCTGAGCCGGTGTCTGGCACGTGGGCATGAGCTTGGGCATTGGCTCGAGCTTGCCGTCGTTCCGAGGGTTGGGGGCCCAGACCTCCGCCAGACAGATCCGGCAGTTGGCAACCACCGACAGACCAGGATGCCAGCAGTAGTGCGGGATCTCCTGTTCCTGTTCGAGTGCGACCTCGAGAATCGATTGACCTTCCTCGAAGTCGGCTGGCTTGCCATTGATGGTGATGCTGGGCATTGAACCACTCATGCTAGTGAACTGACGTGACCTATCGCAAGCACTGAATGGTATTCATCCTGATGCCGGCTTTGTGGACGCCTGAAGAATAATAGAGCCCGAGTACAGCCTGAAGCCCGATATCTCAACGGACCGGCCATCCACAAGCGGCAAGACGGCCTCCAGAGCCGCATCATCCAGCAGGGCGGAGACGAGATCCGACACCGGCCCATCCAATCTTGGAATCAGATTCTCAAGATGTGAATCCAACGATCTTCTGGCGAATGGAATCGGAAGCTGACCGATTCGCACCCAACCCGGCTGAAGTCGGAAACGCCCCTCTTCGAGCCTCGGTCTAAAGCCGAGTATCAAGGGGAAGCCACCGGCAATGCCGTCGATGGCAACGCCAACATCGATGCCACTTCGAGCAAAATGGATCTGAGGCACCGAGATACCCTCGGGCCAGGCGGCATCCTGATGGTTCATCCATGGACGAAGACGTGTGGCCAGCCAGGCGTTGATGGCCTCGTCGGTGATCCTCAGCTGCCAGAACTCCCCGATGGGCCGGATCTTCTGGAGCTCCTCAACAAGCCTGAATTCGACCTGCTCGCCCAGCTGAGCCCGAGCCGTACCGTCACCAGCTTTCGGATCGAACCAACGCTGTGGCCAGAAAACCAGAACAGCGAGCAGGACAAGCAGCACGCCAAGGGCGATCAGGAGTCTGTTGATCTGTCGCCTCATCGATTCCATTTCAGGATGGTACCCTCCATGTGTCCCCGAGATCGTTGATGCTTCCGCATCAAGGGCGACAGGCACATCCACAGAGGTCAAGAACCATGAGCATCATCAGCAGGCTCAAGAAACCACTTCATCACGCCCATTCTCAGGGATATCCGGAGAAGGCGCAGGAACCCCCTGCACCGTCCGATCATCATGATGAGCAGCCGGTGTGTCGAAGAACCTGCATCGACTACGGGCCGGATGGAATCATGGAACAGACCATCACGAATGTCGAGGAGTTCTTTGCCGCACCCAGACCGGAATGCAGCCATGTCAGATGGATTCGGGTCATCGGAACCCCTGATGCGGAATTCCTTCATGCCCTTGGCGAGCGATACCACTTCCACCCACTGGCGCTGGAGGATCTCATCCAGATTCCACAGCGTCCGAAGGTCGACACTTACACCGAAGACAAGAAGCATTCGTATCTGGCGGTGATCGCCTCGGCGCCGAGCATGCATGAGAACAAGGTGAGAAGTCAGCAGCTGTCGATCTTCGCCAGCAAGAAGCTGGTCGTCTCTTTTCAGGAATACGAGGAGGCCACCGTCGATCGGATTCAGGATCGCCTGACCGTCCCCTCCAGCCGACTGCGTTCGTCCAAGGGCGACTTTCTCATGTACTGCCTGCTGGACCATGCCGTCGACCAGTTGTTCCCGGTGCTCGAGCACATGGGTGATCAGCTGGAGAAACTGGATGAATGCGTGCTTGATGATCCGAGCGCCGAAAACATGATCAGCATCCACGACTTCAAGCGTTCGTTGATGGTTCTGCGGCGTGAGATCTGGCCCATGCGGGAGATGCTGCTGTCACTCAAGTCACTTCAGACCGAATCCCAGTCGGTCATCGGCGACGACACAGCAATCTACCTTCGGGACGTCTACGATCACTGCATACACATCGCGGACATGCTCGAGACCTATCGCGACGCCATCACGGCCATTCTGGACATCCACATGAACATGATGAGCAACAAGATGAACGAGGTGATGAAGGTCCTGACGATCATCGCCACCATCTTCATCCCGCTCTCGTTCCTCAGTGGCGTCTTCGGGATGAACTTCAACAAATCGCTTCCCGGACAGGAAAGCGCCTCGGCCTTCAGCATCTTCGTGGCCGCCTGCTGCGTTCTGGGCCTGGGCATGCTCGGGCTTTTCTGGTGGAGAAAGTGGTTGTAGTCCGTACTGGCCTACTTCATATCATCCGGATCCAGACCGATGCTTCGAATGTAGGCATCCATACTCGGCTCACGACCGAGGTAGTCCTGCAGCATCACGGTTGCATCGACTGTACCGCCTCGACCGAGAACGTGCTTTCGGTAGTAGGCGCCGGCTTCCGGGTTCAGCATCCCGAGTGTCTCGAATCGCTGCTCCATGTCCTTGGCGAACACCTTGGACCAGAGATAGCCGTAGTAACCACCCTGGTATCCGGTCAGGTGACCGAAGGACGCCTGGAACCAGGTGCCATCAACCGGATTGAACAGCGTGCACTGCTCGTAGAGATCCATCCCCGCCTGGGTGGTGTCGACGGGACCGTCTGTGATCGTGTGGAAGGCCTGATCGCTCATCCCGTAGAACACCTGGGTCTCATCGAGCATGCCGGAACACAGTGTCTTGGCGTCCAGCATGCGCTCGAGGAGTTCCGGAGGAAGCTGTTCACCGGTTTCATAATGTCCACTGAGCATGGGAAGCGTCTCTGGTGACCAGACCCACGCCTCGAACATCTGCGACGGGGCTTCGACGAAATCCCGCTCGACGCTCGTGCCGGCGAATCGAGCCGTCTCCGATTCGGTGAGGATCGTATGCAGACAGTGGCCGAACTCGTGGAAGAAGGTCTCGGCCTGGTCGTGTGTCAGAAGACTCGGCTTGTCGGCGGTGGGCTTCGTGAAATTGCACACCACGGCCGCGACCGGGGTCTGAATCGACTTGGGCGTCCACGCCTTGCGAGAGACGAGCCCCCACTGCGCCGCATGTCCGTATTTCTCGTCCTCGGGGCGTGGATACATGTCCATGAAGAACTCGCCGAGCCGTTCACCCGATTCGCGGTCCACGACCTCGAAGTACTCGACGTCCTCGTGCCACAACGGTGCGTCTGCCGGCGCATTCCTTGGAATGTATTCGATGCCGTACAGTTGCTCTGTGATCTCGAATAGACCGTCTCGCACCTTGTTCAACGGGAAGTATTCGCTGACGACGGTTGAATCCACGTCATAGTCGCGTTCCCGGATTCGTTCCATGTAGTAGCCGAAGTCCCATGGATGCAGCGTCGCTTCGGGATCTCCTGTGTCGGAACGCTTCGCCGCCAGAAGCAGTTCATAATCCTTCTCGGCCTTGCCTCGCAGAAGCGGCTGGAGACGTGCGTAGAATTCGGCAACGGTCTCCGCATCGCCCGACATGCGAACCTCGTTCTCGAAATCGGACGCATGGGCATATCCAAGAAGTTCCGCCTGCTTCGCCCTGAGCGTCACCAGCTTCTCCAGGATGGCGACGTTCTTCCGAGCTCGTCGCTTCCGGGCCATCCATGTCTTCTGACGTGTGTGTTCGTTGGGCGACTGATCGAGAATCCTCACGATGGTCGGCGTATCCATTCCGATCACATACAGGCCGTTGATCTCGTGAAGACCTCCGATCCAATCCTCGGGCATGCCCTCGAGTTCTTCACGAGTGACCAGAACCACTGTCTCGTCGGCGCTGATGTTCTTGTCGAACTCGATCGAGAGCCTGTTGATCTCCTTCTCGACTTCCGTGAGTTCCGCGCGAGCTTCAGGCGAGAGATTCATCCCCGCACGTCGATAGTCCCTCAGGGTGTACTCGAGCAATCTGGCGTGCTCACCCTCGAGCGAGGGGTCGGTCGCACCGAAGGCCCGAACCGCTTCATAGAGGTCCGTTCGCTTTCCGAGCATGACATACCAGTTGCTGTAGTCCTGATAGGCCTTGCGAGAGACGTCCCGCATGTCCGGATCAGGGTGCACATAGGCCATGAAGAGAAGCATGCCGATGGAGGCATCGAGCCTGGCATTCATGTCGTCGATGGCCAGCACCGTGTTCTCGTAGGTCCGCTGACCTTCTGGAATGGCCACGATGGCATCGATGGCCTGATTGGCCTCATCGATCGATGCGTCGTATCTGGTCCGCAGTTCTTCAGGCGTCTGAGGAACACGCGGTGCCGCCATCAGATCGACTGTCAGCATGAGACAGAGGATCGGGCAGACGATGGATGCAATGAATCGGTTGAACATCGAGGAGCTCCTTCATGGACGGCCATTCAAGGCCGGAACTCCTCATGGTAGCCGACTGTCGATTCAGGAACCGGCGGAAGCCAGTGGTACCTCCGGAGCCATTCCATTCGGGTCGATCTCGATGAGTTTCACATCGGCTACCAGCATCTGCTGATCGATGGAACCGTTGACGCTCTCCATGAGTGTCTCGCCGTTGCCACCTCGCGTCTGCTCCCATGGAACCGCGATCTTCCTCATCTCACCGATCTTCATCCCCGCGAGCGTCTCGTTCCATCCTGGAAACATGTCTTCACCGATTGGCAGCACGAGATCCCGACCACCTTCCTGAAGCGTGAGGATCTCCGTACCGTCCTCGGTCCACATGGACATGGACACCGTGACGGTACCTGTCCCTTCGGTCACGGTTTCGCCTCTACCGGGCATCACCGTGGCGAACCATGAACCGCCTGGTGTCTCCTGCCAGCTGCGACCGGCGATGCCGGGCAGGGTGTTCACATCGAAGTCGGGCGTGGAGACAACGACCATCTCGATTTCAACTTCATCGACGTCCGTCTTCGCGGAATTGACCTCTCCGTCCTCCGGTGGAGGCTGTGGCGCTTCAGGATCGGTATCCATCGGCTTCTGTGAATCATCACATCCGACGAGAGTGAAGGCCATCAGTGAAGCAGCCAGAATCGAAGTGCCAGTGAAGAATTTCCGAGTCATCTCAAGCCTCCTTGCAGGGGTTGGGTACTGATTTTCAGCAGAGTACCCAAATGGGAAACGCCGTTCTGGTGGGCGTGGGCGGATTGTGGGCAAATTGGGTCGATTCCGCATGGGGATTTCTTTGGATTCCCCCATTCAGGGGATTAGGATCTAGATCAGGGATAGGAGGAGGCAACGCATGAAAAACACATTGATGTCAATCGCCCTGAGCGGCGCCGGTCTCGCGGGAATCGTTCAGGCTGATGTTCTGGTCGAGTTCTCGCTGTACACCGATACAAACTGGGATCAGGTGGCCTACGACGTCACGATGCAGATAGAAGGCATCGATCTCATGGGTTCCATGCCCGATGGTCTTGACACCTACAACCTCGAAATGCAGGTCACGGGAAATCCCCAGTTGGGTGGCTTGCCCTTCCCGATCAACTGGTCGGGACAGATCGATGGATTTCTCTCGGAATATGAAGGTGAGGGATGGGGAAGTCTTGGATTCTATATCCCAGACACTGATCCTACCTTTGAAATCTTCTATCCCGGCGCAAACGATATCAGCATGGAGTGGGGTGGCAACTGGGATTGGGATGAGGAAGGCAACGAGATAGTCACCTACAGCTATGGACTGGCGACCTTGACAGGTGGGCTGGCCGATGCCGTTGGCCTTGATGTCCTGTATCTCAACAACTTCGTTGAAACCACGATCCCGGCACCGGCCGCGCTCGGTCTTCTGGGCGTGGGTATTGTGGCGGGCCGACGACGACGACGCTGAACATTCCGATTCTCACACAACCAATGAAATGAACAAGGCGACCCGGTTACGGGTCGCCTTGCTTGTTGTATCGAACTGAAGTGGCGTGATCAGGAAACCGCTGCCGCCATCTCCTCGGCCTTTCGCTTCGCGTCGTCGAGATTGCCGACGTACATGAAGGCGCTTTCCGGAAGATCGTCACCCTCACCATTGCAGAGACGTTCGAAGGAATCGATCGTTTCCTCGAGTGGTGTGGTAATTCCGGGGAAGCCGGTGAACTGCTCAGCCACATAGCAGGGTTGACTGAGGAATCGTTCCATACGACGGGCACGAGCCACGACAGCCTTGTCTTCCTCGGCCAGCTCGTCGACACCAAGAATGGCGATGATGTCCTGGAGATCCTTGTATCGCTGAAGGATCTGCTGAACCTTTCGAGCCACCTCGTAGTGTCGTTCACCGACCACCTGAGGGTCGAGAATTCGCGAGGAGGACCCCAGTGGATCCACAGCTGGATAGATGCCCTTCTCGGCAATGCCTCGTTCGAGAACGACGAAGGCGTCCAAGTGGGTGAAGGTGGTCGCTGGAGCGGGGTCGGTCAAGTCATCCGCGGGAACGTAGATGGCCTGTACCGAGGTGATCGCACCGCGATTAGTCGACGTGATCCGCTCCTGCATCTCACCCATCTCGGTGGAGAGGGTCGGCTGGTAACCCACCGCGGAGGGCATTCGACCGAGAAGAGCCGATACCTCTGAACCCGCCTGGGTGAAACGGAACACGTTGTCGATGAAGATCAGTGTTTCCTTACCGGAGTTGTCGCGGAATTCCTCCGCCATCGCGAGGCCGGAGAGGCCGACACGGAGACGCGCTCCCGGTGGTTCGTTCATCTGTCCGAAGACCATCGCCACCTTGTCGATGACGTGAGCAGTCTGGCCTTCCGCATCGGTGTACTCGGCCTCCTGCATTTCAAGCCAGAGGTCGTTGCCTTCACGGGTTCGTTCGCCGACACCGCAGAAGACGGAGTAACCACCGAAGTTACGAGCCACACGGGCGATCATCTCCTGAATGATGACGGTCTTGCCCACACCCGCACCGCCGAAGAGGCCGATCTTGCCGCCACGAACGAACGGGCAGAGCAAGTCGATCACCTTGATGCCGGTTTCCAGCATTTCGGTCTTGGGGTTCAGATCATCGATCTTCGGGGGTGGCGCGTGAATGGGTCGGCGAGTATCGCTGGCGACTGCTCCACGATTGTCGACTGGATCGCCGAGAAGGTTGAACACTCGTCCGAGCACACCTTCTCCAACCGGAACGGTGACTGGACCACCTGTATCGACGCATGGCTGTCCACGTCGTACGCCGTCGGTACTACCGAGCGCAACGCAGCGGACCTGTCCACCGCCAAGGTGCTTGCTGACCTCTCCATAGAGTGAGATCTTCTGATCGCCGAGTTCGACTTCCGTCGTAACGGCGTTGTAGATGTCCGGAAGATCACTTTCTGGGAACTGGGCGTCGAAAGTTGATCCGATGACCTGAATAATGGTGCCTGTACTGGCCATGACGTCCTCATATCCTTGCTGGAAATGGTGGGCCTGCCGCCGGGCCCCGAAGGACACATGCTCGACGGCCTGAAGACCCGGGAGGATAGCGGAAAGACCACTCCATGTCACCGATGTCGGGGTGGTTGGGTACCGATATCACCCCATTCGATCGGGCGAGGTACCATCCCGGTCAGGTAGCCGCAGGACCATACCTATGAGATTCCAACTGATTGACCATATTCAGGACCGGGGCGAGGCCCATATCAAGGCTGTAAAGCAGGTCTCGGCCGCCGAGGAATACCTCGGAGACCATTTTCCGGGCTTTCCGATCCTCCCGGGCGTCATGATGCTGGAATCGCTCGTCCAGGCGGCCAGAGCCCTGCTGCAGGATGGTGAGGATCATCGTCTGGTGCTGGGAGAGGTCAAATCGGTCAAATACGGCGCCATGGTCAAACCTGGTGAACGCCTTCAGGTCGAGGTCACCGCAATCAAGCGTGACGATCAGGGGCAGTGGTCATGCAAAGGGAAGGGAATCGTCCTTCGTTCCGAGGCAGAATCCACCTCAGGGGAGACAGCCATCTCGGGACGGTTTACCATGCGACCCATACGGGTCTGAACGCAACATCTGCAACGACCCCATACTCAGGAGCTTGAAGGACCCATGGCCATGAGCCCAGATGACATCTATACGAATATGCGTGAGGTCCTTGAAGAAGCCCTCGGAGTCGACGAGGACGAAGTTACACCGGAAGCGAAGCTGGTCGCCGATCTCGGCGCAGAGTCGATCGACTTCCTGGACATCCAGTTCCGACTCGAGAAGACCTTCTCCACTGACGATGCCCCCTTCAAGATCGATCAGGGTGAACTCTTCCCCGAGAACCTGATGGACAATGCGGAATGGGTTCAGGACGGGAAGTTCACCGATGCGGGCATGACGATGCTTCGTGAACGAATGCCCCATCTTGATCTCGATGCCTTTGATTCCGATCGCTCGCTCGCCGGCGTTGCCGACCTGATCACCGTTCAGGCACTGGTCAACTTCGTTGAACGCAAGCTCAATGGAACACCGGCGACTTCCTGAGATCGACGGGGCTGCGCAGCATGAGATGGATGTGGATCGATCAGATCATTGATTTCGCCGCAGGCGAACGCATGTCCGCCGTCAAGAACGTCTCGTTGTCCGAAGAGCACATGCATGATCACTTCCCCGCCGATGCGCGATTCCAGGCAGAGCCCGTGATGCCCGCCTCACTCATGATCGAGGGCATGGCCCAGACGGCGGGCATACTCGTCGGTGCCGTCAACAACTTCAGCGAGAAGGTGGTTCTGGCCAAGATCGCCCGGGCTGAACTGGCCGCCGAAGTTCGCCCTGGTGGAACCATCCGGTACGACGCCGTCATCGATCGCATCGACGAGGCTGGCGCCGCCACGAGTGGAACGGTCTCGGTCCGACATCCTGATACCGACGAGTGGAACCAGATCGGCCATGTAGATCTGATGTTCAGCCATGTCGATCACAACATGGCGGGACTGGATTTTCCGGAAGAGAACTTCGTCTTCTCTGACAACTTCAAGACGATCCTTCGAAGCGCCGGTCTGGAATCACTGGCCGATTCGGCCGGCTGAACACTCAGTCCACGCCCCAGGTACCTTCCATTTCCCGGCCACTCAGCGTATTGGCGGCATCGGATTGGGCCGCTGCCAACCGCTCGATCACAGTGGGAGGCACGACGCCCTCGAGCGTCTTCAGATCACCACCCAATGCGACGATCTGACGAATCAGGCTCGAGGATGTGAATCCGAATTCCTGGGAGGGCAGGATGAAGACGGTCTCGATGTCCGCCACATGTCGATTGGCCAGCGCAAGCTGGCACTCAGTGGCGGTATCGGTCGCGTTCCGAAGACCTCGAAGCAATGCGGTCGCTCCGATGCTTCTGGCAAACTCCACGGTGAGACCTTCGTAGGACTCCACGCGGACCCGACTCGCCTCGGGACAGTCCTTCGAGAGTTCATGGACGAGTTCCGACGCCATGGCCGTTCGCTCCTCGATCGAGAAGAGGCATCGCTTGTCGGGATTCTGCCCGACACCGACCACTATCTCATCGAACAGACGACAAGCCCGTCGAATGACATCCAGGTGACCATTGGTGATCGGATCGAATGAACCGGCATAAAGCGCCATGTGTGTCTTGGTCATGCCCTGATTGTAGACACCTCTCCGGGTTTTCCATACGACCAGTCCAGATGGAATCAAGAACACCTCTTTCAAGCTGTTGTGAGCGAGAAAAGGACAATCTTCCTTGCATCAGGAGTGGATGAATCGGACCTTCTGAAGGTACGACGAGCCTATCGCTCGTTTGACGTAAACCTAGCCTGGATCGGAATGCCTCCCCGGTCCGAGCGTACTTATCGGGGCTCGGCGTCATCCGACGTCGAGCACCCATTCCTCTCTCTCGCTCCAAGGGACGCGTTGTCCCGGATGAACGACTCGGCGGCTTCTGTCTTGATGGAAGCCGCCGATCTCATTTTTGCATCAGAGCCTAGCGAACCAAGATGTTGTCCCGACCGGGAATGATCACATCCGCGATCTCGATGGCTTCCTTGAAGGAATCATGGGCCTTCTCGAGATCATGGCATCCCGGAAGCACCTTGCCCTGTTCCAGATGTTCCGCCGTAGCAATGGCATCGCCAGCAATCAGGACCGTTGCTCTTGGTTGCGAGATGAGCAGGCCGCAAGTTCCATGTGTTACACCCGGCAAGGGGAAGAGGTCCACCCCATCGACTATGCAGTCAGGGGCTGCCTGAATCCCTGCTATGCCGTCCAGACGAGCTTGACACATCGCCACCGTCTCTTCATCGGCATGCGTCACCGCGTCCTCGTATTCCTGCATCAGCCTCGCCCGAACATGTTCCAGTTCCGGTTCATGAGCCAGGCAGTGAGCCTGGGGAAACGCATCGAGTCCCCTTCGATGATCCCCATCGAGGGATGTCATGAAGACATGGGTGATATCACGGCAACTGAGAGGGGCACGTTCCGCCATGCGAGCATCCAGTACCTGCTGTGGCAATGATGGATTAACCAGTACACGGGCCTCGTCCGTCATCACCAGTGAAGTGGTGGCATGAGGCGTCCGCTGATGTGAATCCCCTTCCCACAGCGGATGGACTGAAAGGGTCCCGAGGGAAATGACTCGATATTCCGGTGGCATGACCTCTCCTCTACTGGATCTAGACGATTGCATCAGATCAAATCGGCACTTCAGGCAACCGGGCAGAATACGTCCTGCGGAGGCCCTACACTTGGATCATGATTACTCATCTGCTTTTTATGATGGCCATGGTTTCCATGAATCCAGACGGCACGGGGAATGATGACGTCCCATGGCCGGTGAGGATGGGCGCTCAGGCCCTCTATCGATCCAATCAGATTCCGATGATCGATCAGGTCGTGCTGGTGCCGGATACGGATACATTTCTGGATGAAA
This sequence comes from Phycisphaerae bacterium, assembly GCA_002716385.1. GTDB lineage: Bacteria > Planctomycetota > Phycisphaerae > Phycisphaerales > SM1A02 > UBA1668. The sequence goes on from PBAX01000014.1 coordinate 208,469, forward strand.
TGGCCTACTGGTCACCTGCAGGACAATGGCCTGTTCTGATCGAAGACGATCATTTCGCCCCAATGTTCATTCGACGCTTCAAGCCATCCAAGGTCTACCGAAGGGTTGCGGTTGAAAAGCCTGTGAAGAGCGTTATGGAACGATGCGAGCTGGTTCTCAAGCGAGGCTGGGGCGCCACTCCCGAGGAAACACTCCAACAGGCCATGGCAAGGATGGAACTCACGCCCATCGGGCTGGTACTGACATCGGAGAACGCGAAGTCATGGCCGGCTGCGCTCGCACTGGCGGTGGGACGTGGACAGGAATTGAAGATGCTCGAGGGCTCGTTCGGAGGTGGCGGGACAATCCTGTCGGCTTCCAAGTCGCAGCTTCTGACCGAACTGGTTCGAAAACGCTGCGAGGAGACCGGGCTCGACTGGAACACACTTGGTGATGATCTGGACGCCATCACGATCTGCCGCAATCTGCCCTCGCGTGCCCGAATGGATCTGCCACCCGGCACAAGAGTTCAGGCATCCGGAGACAAGGGCAAGGATGAACCGCTCGCGATAACGGATCTGCTTGGTCGAATGCCCGATGGGCGACGCTATGCCATCGTCGGATGGATCAACGGCGACCACATCGAGTCGACCTACATCGCCATGTGCAGTCTGTTCCTCAAGCAGGAGACGGCCTGGCTTTGCAACGGATATCCCAACGAAGGCCAGTGGGGGCAATATGGTTTCGATGAAGCGGAGAAGACACTCATCGATGCCGGCTTCGCCTGCACGGTCACGAACAATGCATCGGTGCGAACACTGAGGACCATCGCTTCGGGTGGGATCAATGAAGATCTGATCCTGATGAATTCGAAGGGCAATCGTGACTTCTTCGATCTGGGTAATAGTCGCGGAACACCCAATGACATACCCGTCCTGAATTCCCCAGCCGCGCTGCAGATGGTCCACAGCTGGTCATTGCAGGATCCCAGCAACAATCAGACTGTCGGTGGACGGTGGCTGAACCACGGAGTCTACGCCTACATCGGCTCTTCACATGAGCCGATGCTGGGTGCATTCGTACCGCCCGCGGAGTTGACCAGAAGGCTGAGCATGCTCGTGCCATTCCTGGTGGCTGGGCGATGGTGGGATGGACAAGGACCGTTTTCAAAGACATGGCGGATTAACACCATCGGAGATCCCTTGATGACGATCGGTCCCCCGGGTCTGGACAAACGCAAGCGTCTGGTCCCAGGAGAAGGGGCTTCCAAGCGGGCGATCGATCTGAAGGTCGCGGCTGAACAGATCATGAGGACGATGACGCAGTCGCCGAATGCCGAGGAGTTGACACAAGCCCTCACGGCACTGGATCTGCTTGGTGAGGACGAGTTGGCTCGCCAGCTCTGGATCTTCGGAAAGCAGAATGACATTACGAGCCAGTCCTCGGCATCCATCATGCTCGGGCCACTGTTTCGATTGCGAGACACGAAAGCCTTTGTGGAGACGTGGCCGGCCGTCGGCTCGACGAATCAGTTGGATCGCGACATGCTCTGGCAACTGCTTGGCCCTCGCCTTGCCGACAGTTCGGATGATGATGTGATCCTGCTGCTGGAATCCGAGGTCAAGGGCAAGACGCCCTCGAGCTACATCGAGATTCTCGCGCCCCAGCTGGCCCGTAGATTCGGCACTGCCAGAGTGATGGCATTGATCAGGAAGGCTGAAAGTCGTATCAGGGGTGGTCAGGAAAAGAAGCGGCTGGAGAATCTGTATCGTCAGTTCTCAACAGGCCGCTGATCGACGGATCACATTCGCTCATTCGGCGAATGCGATGTTGGCCTTCTCTGCTGTTTCCAGTCTGGCCACCAGTTCGAAGGTGTAGAGCTCGCAGCCAAGCGAATCGCCTGCACCGAGTGCAAGGGCAGTGGATGGACCGTTAAATGCCGAAAATGCGGCTTTGTGAACATCATTGATCTTGGATATCGAAGCTTCCATGGAACTGTCCATGTTGGAGTTGACTGGGCCAGTCAATACAGCGGTGACGATAATGAGCGTGTTCATGGGTCCATTCCTGCCTATCAGTCTCTTAGCGACCACACATGGGCCGCTCGAGAGCATCGAGATGCCCTTCAATGGTGTCTTTCGACGCATTGGGGGGGGCAATTAAGTTCAATTCGAAAGATCTTCAAAGAGGTCTGAGGGCCGCCTGATCAGGCTGCCCTCGCACTGAGGGACTCTTCAAGGGCTTCCAATGGAGACAACCCCACACATGGCATTCCATCTCGTGTTTTTCCTTTCTTGACAGGAAGAACTCTCATGGGGAGGCTGTACAACCCGACCTTGGTGCTGTCTGGCATTTCAGCCTGCCAGTTCGATGTTTGAAGGCGGATCAACTGGGTAGGAACTGGATCGAATATGAGTTCAAGCGACTCCAATAAACCCTTGAATCACCTCAAGGTGTTGCTGACATCACTGGTGGCAGCCATGCTCTGCTTGACGTCGCCGGACTCGCTTGCCAGAACTATCGATGTAAGGAACGTCAGGGTTGCATGGGACGAGACTCATGAACTTCTTCCCGACATCGAATCACTTGAGACGGTCGGATTCCAGCTAAGGCGCACCCCCGAAGGCCTGGCCCCCGCCGTAACGAGCAAGCCCTCCATTCGAACCGATCTCGGGGCCATGGCCCGGATGGGCGGGGTTGAATGCACGACGGCCGCACTGAATTCCATTGCCGGAATCCTGAAAGACCATCTGGAAAAACAGGGATTCATGGGTGTCACGGTCAACGCGATGCAACTTCCAATCGAAGGTCGCGAAGCTTCTGCAGATATCTATTTTCTGGCCCATCTTCCAATCGACGGTGGCAGACCGAACGCTAGCCTCCCATCAAATCTTGTTCCGGTTGGCGCCTCCGCCGCCATCGTTTCAGATGCGAATGAAAGTTGGATCATCGAGAAGGCTTCCGCTCAATGGCTTTCCCCGAATCCAATTCTGGTCGATGCCCAGAGCGTCCTTTCAGTCGCCGTACGGCTTGGTGAGCGGGACGGCATCTTTACGGCCCCTGGTCAGGGACGACTGGTCAAGGTTCAGTCCATCCGTCGCTTCGTCCAGGATGGTGAAAACCGATTTGATGAATCTGCCATCGAAATGATGGGGCAGGCCATTGCGGAGCATCTACAGAATCAGGGATTCAAGGATGCATCCGTGTCGGCGGTCGTCGACGGTGGAAGCTTGCTTCGATTCGAATTGGATATAGAGAAAACCGTTGTTCAGGAAGAAGAGAAGCCCGAAGACAAGCCTATGGAAGCTGCTCCACCAGCATCAGCCACTGCAAAGGCTGCAGATTCCAAGACAGCCACCCCTTCGGCACCGGAAGACAAGCCGGCTGAAGAGCGCACGGCAGAGCCAGTCGTTACCACTACGCCGATGGAGGCGCCTGCTCAGGATGCCAAGACCGACTCCGAACCTGCGACACCGTCTACGGATGAACCGGATCCCTCCGTTGATGGTCTCCCGTACATCGTCGACCCATTCGAGGTGGCCTACCAGTACCCACATCCAGAACTCCCCTCCGTGGAATCGTTCATGGAACTCACGTTCACTCTTGGTTACATCGATACGGAAGAAGGGGGACGGAACTGGATCGCACCTCGTGAGGGAGTTCCGCAAGTCGAGACTTCCCTGAATGCCCTCAATGAAGGTGGCGGAGGCGTGTTCTGGAGTACCGCGATTGCCCGCATCACCTCCACCATCAGCCGTGTACTGATAGACGACGATCTACTCGGCGTTTTCGTGATTCCGGATCCAAGCCAGATCAGCAGTGCACCCGGATCTGTCGGTCTCGACCTGCGTCCCGCCGATCAGACTGAGCTGACGATTCTGATCACCGTCGGACGTGTCGTGGAATCGAGGACGGTGGCTCGAGGTGATCGCATCTTGTCCGAAGACCAGTTCGATCATGACACCCACACCGCCATAAAGAATGCGTCACCGGCGAAACCACACAACACGAATGCCACGCAGGAACGCTCGGATCTCCTGCGTAAATCGGAAATCTCCGATTACATCCATCGCCTCAACAGGCATCCAGGCCGAAATGTGGAGGCTTCGGTAGCGGCATCGGCGGTTCCGGGTGGGGTCAGTCTGGATTATCTTGTCTTCGAGAACAAGCCGTTGACGCTCTACTACGAGATCGGCAACACCGGAACCCCTCAGGAAAACGGACTACGGCAACGTTTCGGTCTTTTCCATTCGCAGTTCACCGGTAACGACGACATCCTTTCACTCCAGTATGTGACGTCGAATTTCAGCACCACCAATGCGGTGCTGGGCTCCTATGATTTCAGGATCACTGACGACAACAAGATCCGTGGCGCCGTACTTGGCAGCTGGAACAGATTCGTCAATGACCAGTTCGGTCAGGACTTCGTCAACTACACCGGTTTCTCATGGTCGGGCGGCGGCCAACTGGACATCAACATCTTCCAGGATGGCCCTCTCTTCGTGGATCTGGTTCCCGGCGTCAACTATCAGAAGGTCAAGGTCAACAACGAGATCATCGATGACAGTGGTCAGGCTGGTTTCGTCCTGCCCTATGCACAGCTGCAACTGACCAGACAGGATGACCAGGGACTCATCACCGGCATGATCGGCATCGAAGGCAGCCCTCTTTCGCAGAGCAATCGTGAGCTGACTCTGCTGGGAAGGTTTAGACCATCGGAACAATGGGCTCGATTGAACTGGAGTGGATCCATCTCCACGTTCCTCGAACCTCTTCTGGATCCGGTTGGCTGGGCTGATCCCGAGACGCCTGAGACATCCACTCTGGCTCATGAGGTGGCCGCCCGATTCTCCGGGCAGTACAGCTTTGGAAATCGATTGGTTCCACAGTTCCAGAGCGTGCTGGGAGGCATGTATTCGGTGCGAGGCTACGCACAATCCGTCGTGGCTGGAGACAACTCCCTGTTTGGCTCGATCGAGTATCGATTCCATCTCCCGAGAACCTTCTCGATCAATCCCGAGCCACTCCAGTTCATGGGCTCGGACTTCCATGCCGCCCCAAGGCACGTCTATGGCCGACCCGATTGGGACCTGATTCTCAAAGGTTTCTTTGATGCTGGCTACGTCTTCCAGAGCGATACTCAGGATTTCGAGGCCGATAACACCCTTTTGGGAGCAGGAATCGGTCTGGAATTCCTCTGGAAATCCAATTTGAGGGTCCAATTGGACTGGGGATTCGCCCTTCACGACCTGAAATTCGGTCTGGCACAGGCAGGATCCAGCCGTTTGTACGTCACTGGCACCTTTCTCTGGTGATTTTCCGGTTCTGGGATAGAGTTTTGTGTCGGAATTCCACTTCTATTCGTCTTATGGGACGAGTGGATGAGGATGTCGTGGTTTGAGGGGTACAATCTACTGAATACTGGTTGGATCAGATCGAATGGAAATGGCACTGGTAGCCCCAGATTCGGGATGTGCAGATTCATCTGACCAACGACCTGAGCCAACAGCTTGGGCTGTCCGGGATACGAAAATGAGGAAAATTGGAATGAAGCTAAACAGACTGGTGTCATCAGTTGCCAAGTGCAGGTCAGCCAAACGGTTGGGACTGATTGCTCTTGGTGGTGTCATTGGCTTAGTCTCCCCCTCGGCGCTCGCTGAACTACCGCAGGGCGGAACCTTCGATCCCCAGTTTGGTGGCGGCAACATCGTCAACTCCCCGGCTGGCAACTTTCAGGGTGTGTATCTGGACGGTTCGAACGCGTTGATCAATTGGGACAGCTTCAATGTCGGCGCTGGCGACCACGTCCACTTCCAGTCATGGACAGCCCCGGATAGCTTCCGGGTACTCAACAAGATCAACCAGGGCACCCCATCCATGATCCGGGGAACCATCACCGGCAACGGGATGGTCGGGATGGTGAATCCGGCAGGAGTGGTCTTCTTCGGCTCGAGTGTCGTGAATGTGGGATCACTGCTAGCTGCGTCCGCCAGTACGATCAACACCTCCGATTTCCTCACGAATTCGAAGAACGACTTTGCACTGACCTGTGGAAATGGCGCCATCAACATTCTCCCGGGTGCCTCGCTTCAAGCCAGCAACCACATGATGCTGGTAGGCAAGTCCGTAACCAATAGAGGCACCCTCTCGGCCCCCACCCTGCTGATGGTCGGTGGCATCGATACGGGCGATGAAGTCACCGTCAAGACACTTGGCGATGTGATCAGCCTGCGTCTCAAGGGCGAAGACCTCGGTCTTGAATCAAATGCGGATGCAGAAAATCCCGACGGGTACTATTCACCCGGTGCCGGGGTCACGACACCCACCAATCTGGGGGGCAGAGGCGTCCATAACAGCGGCCAGATCAAGGCCAGCAAGCACATCGCAATCGCCTCGGGCGATCTCTGCGGGTTCGCCATCCACAACACCGGAACCATCAATGCAGATGGTGGAATCATTGACGCGGTCGCCCTATCCGGGCTTATTCACAACACCGGCACGATCGATTCGACCGCTTCCAATGGTGGTACGGTTCGAATGGCGGCGCCTGCCATCGTCAATGGAACCGGCGGAGTAGTTTCCGCCAATGCCCTCGCCACGCCTGGTAGCGGGGACGGCGGACACGTATTGTTGGCGACCCATCACAACACCGTTCTGGCATCCGGCAGCACTGTGTCTGCCAATGCCTTCCAGGGCGATAGCCGTGGTGGTGTGGTGAACAGCATCAGCGCACACAGCCAGTACATAGAGCAGGGCTCAACTGTGATGGCTCGTGGAGGCCTCAGTGGCGGCACGGGTGGAACGATCAACGTGGAATCGGGCCACCTCGTCTCCGAAGGCATTCTGCGGGCCAGTGCGGGCACTCAGGGCGACTTCGGACAGATCAACCTTGTGACCACTCAAAGCATGAACATCGTCGGTGATGCCACGGATATCCCATGGGACGCTTCGAATCTGGGGACTCCACTTTGCAGCAGTTCGGAGATCTCCACCGGCAACTCGCTTGCGTTCGTGGATGCCAATCTGCGGCTTGAAACGGATGGCATCCTGACATTCCATACGAATCTCGACAGGAATCCCAGCAACAATCTCAGACGTGTCCGAGGAAATCTGAAGATCTCGGGCGATCGGGTTGACCTGGCCAATGCCGCCGGGGTCACCTCGATATCCGCAGAAGGCGATGTAGTGGCCATCGGTGATTTCGAAATGGCTCCGGGTGTCTATACCGGGCTTCAGCTCGAAGCCGGTCGCGCAATGAACATCCGTGGAGACATCGGCAAGTCAAGTCCACTTCAGAGCGTCACCATGGCAGCCGGCGACTTCATTGCCATCGGAGATCCGGAGAATCTCATGACCAATGGGATGATTCGTGCCGACGGAGATATCCGCTTCAATCCAGATGGCAACTCATGGCTGGAGAACACCGGCGTAGCCACCGTGTCCGTATTCGCCGACAACTACGAAGTGACATCCACTTTGTGTGATGTGACCTTCGGCGAGATGCAGGCTATATCCACAGCTGGAAATCTTTCCATCAATGCGGCCAATCGCATCACGGTCGGGGACGTCACGGCCGCTGGCGATCTGGATGTGACGGCTCCGGACATACAGATTCTGCTTCGAGATGGTGTCCAAGTCTGGAATTCCCAAGGCGAGTTCACCTCTCCTGGAACTGGCATCATCGCCAGTGGAGAAATCAGTTTCAGCTCAAACCCCAACTTCGATCTGACGAGCGGATTGAATGCCCCCGTATTTGCGTCATCACAGGGCGTGGTGACAAATGGCCTTCTTGCTGATCAGGAATGGGGTGCCATCGAGAACTTCGATCACAACATGCTTGCAACCGACGAGGCTGGCCCGATGTTGCTCGGACTCCTGGAGCCTGGTTTCGATGTTCCTGTGGAACCTGTCGATCCTGTCGATCCCGTGAACCCCGTGATACCGGTAGACCCGATCAATCCTGAGCCAAACGTACCTGTGGATCCCATTCCGGTAGATCCCGTGAACCCCAGCCCAGTCGATCCGACTCCTGTGGACACCGTGACTCCGGAGTTGGGTGACTCACTTGCCGCTGATTCACAGATTGGTCTTGACGATCAGATGTTGGTAAGCGACATCGAGTCCGAAATAAACATAGATGCCACTCCAAACCCATTGAGCCTCATCGACTTTGGTGTCGAAGTCAAGACAACCGAAGGTGGTCAGAGGGCCCCGCTGGTCAACGACTTTGCAGCGGACATCGTTGGAGGCGGCAGTGGAATGATTCAGATCAGTCAGCAGCGGCTGGACATGAACGTCGCGGCACAAGCGGCCCTGCAGTATGAAGCCGTCATCACAAGCCAGCCCGGGATAGGGCCCGATGCGGTAGCCCAACGCAATACCGCCCAGATCGCCTCATCCCTCAATCAGGCCTACAACGAATATGCAAGTTCGAACGCTGGCAGCTCTGGAGAGGACTTCGCCAGCTGGCTGAACACCTCCGGAGCTGATCCACAGGCCAAATCGTATCTTGATGGAATGCAGTCCAGCTTCACGGATCTCGGGAATGCGGGACTCAACTCGGCCGAGGTTGGCAGGAGCAGCCTGTTCGTCGCCAACAAGATCCTCGCATCGAGCGATTCCGCCCTGAGTCCTCAGATCCTCGCTCAGGCGATGGCTCCAAAGCAGTGATCTGATAGGCAGTTCAACCCCTCATGGGGTTGAGCCATTCCGCGTGCAGACGTATCCTCAGGCATCTGAACCGAGGAGTGCTCTGCCATGGATGGTGAATCTACCCGCGAACGCTATCTTTCCGTGTGCCGTCGTATCGACGAGGCAAAGGCCAGAGCCGGCCGGGAAAATTCGCCTGTACATCTCGTTGCCGTGACGAAGTATGCGGCCATGGAACAAGTTCGAGAATTGATCGAGCTAGGTCACGTCGATTTCGGAGAAGGTCGCGCACAGCACTTCCTCAAGATGGCCCCTCAGGTCCAGGAGTTCCTCGATAGAAGGAAATCGCTTGGTGAATCCAATGGACCTGACTCCGTTCGATGGCACTTCATAGGCCATCTCCAACGCAATAAGGCCAAGAAACTGCTCCCATTGGTCCGCATGATCCATTCTGTCGACTCATTGAGATTGGCTGAAGAAATCCAATCATGCACTGAAAATGCCGAATCTCCAGTCGAGGTGCTTGTCCAGATCAATCCGACGGATGAGCGCAAGCGATATGGAATAGCACCGGCCGCCGTACGACATCTGATTGAACAGATCGAGACCATGATCACCATACGAGTCCGTGGAATAATGACCATGGCACCAAAGGTCGACGATCCCGAGGAGGTTCGACCGATCTTCACGCGCGTAAACGAGTTGTTCCAGGAGATCCGTCGAAGTGGCGTCGGAGGCGAGCACTTCGACATTCTCTCGATGGGCATGAGCAACGACTTCGAGGTCGCCATCGAATGCGGTGCCAACATCGTCCGTGTCGGCACAGCGATCTTCGGAGAGAAGGAGACTGCCGAGGCCATCTCCACGGAACAGGCGGAAGCTTGACCGGCGTCGACTGCTAGACCGCTGGCCTGCTTCGATTCTTCCGGAGAAACTCCACTGCCTCGACCGCCGATCGTCTTTGCGACATCAAGACACTTTCCTGACCGAGAAGCGGGTCCAGCTGGCTTTCAAGAATCTTGATCTCTTCCGCCACCCATGGACCCATGCTTGCGGGGATGTCCTGAGACTTGAGCCACTTGAGGTCCTCCTTGGCCTCACCTCCCATGGTGAAGATCTGATCGATGTTGGCGATCACGTGATCCCATTCAGCAATCGCGCGATCGCTGTTGGCTCGCCATGCGCGTGTTGTGGGCGCTGAATACCCCCAGCCTGAACCGGCATAGCCAAATCCGCTCTGCCATCCAGATCTGTTCCCCCAGGATCTCCTGTAGCGATAGGGCTGTCGTCGTGGGTCCGCCTCACGCGCATTCGACTCTAGGTTGATCAGGCAGGCATTGAGCGCAAGTGCCTGACTGGTCATCGACATGGCATTGTTGAGACGCTTTTGGATTTCAGTGACCTGATCGGAATGCGTCGTGGCTGCCGCTTGCATGATCGAATTGAGATTGGCGGCACGCTGCCATCGTGAATATCCCATGACTTTTCCGATGTCAGCCACATCTTTAGCCTGCTGGCCGATACCAAGCGTTTCCAGCTCATTCGCAGACAGACCATCGGCCATCGATCCGGCTGGTATCTCATGGACGTCGGCAATCCCATCGGGTCTGGTCGTTGAGGCCTGCCGTTTATTGTTGGAATCTCGCCAGACATAGACGGGCAGCGACGGATCGAACATGGCTTGAACCATCACACGAGCAACGGGACCAAGACCGATTATTCGTTGATAGATCTCCTGATCAACGGTCAATTGTCTGCCCAACGCGGGGTGATACTGGATTCTTACTCCCGGGACCGAGGGATCCAATACGACCAGCTCATCTGATGCCAAAACGATCGCCATAGCGGGGCCGATGGCACGTCGGACAGCGGCAATCACCCGAAACTTGTCCTTGACGGTCGACAGCAGATCGGCCATCTGAGCAGCATCTATGTCGAGACCTCCATGGGAATCGATGACCAGTACCAGGACATCCGATCTGGCTTCACGCGATGCTCGATCAAGGGCATCCGAGAAGCCTTGGGTCGTCACTTCGATGCCGATGTCTCCGGAAATCGGGATTTCGACGTATCGAGCGTTCGCCGTTTCAAAGGCAGCAACGTTGGGTACGAGCCAAAGGAACAAAGCCAGACACAAGTGACGAGTGAACATTTATTTCTCCGCTCTTTATGAAATGAGCCTGATTGATTTAGTGCAAACCATAACAGGAGTCGGGCGTGCCTTTGAAATCCTCCACAGATCGTCAGCTCTGACCGTCCGATTCCTCTCTGGTCCCGTGGGCCACCTGAAAAGCAAGCGTCTCCATTGATCTTGATAGATCGACACTTACAACCGCTGCATCAAGATGGAGTCGTATCGGTGCGAAGTTCAGGATTCCATGCACCCCAGCCTTCACCAGGCGTTCGGCCACGGTCTGCGCAGCCCCATCGGGGACAGCCACCAAAGCCAGCTGGATATTCTCACGACCGATGTACGCCTCGAGCTTGTCCATTGAATGCACCGGAATCCCGTTGAACACTTCCCCAGCAACCGCCTCGTCCTCATCAAAGGCCGCCATGATGTGAAATCCTCTCGGGGCGAACTGTGGGTAGGCCAGGAGTGCCCGTCCAATGTTCCCAGCGCCGACAACGATCGCTCTCCAGTTGTGATTGAGGCCGAGAACCTCTCTCAATGTGGAGACGAGATTGATTGCGTGATATCCGATCCCCGACCTTCCGATCTGCCCAAAGTGGCCAAGATCCTTCCGGATCTGTGTAGCCGCGATACCGAGCTTCTCGCCGAGTCGTCGTGAGCTAATGGTCGTGGCCCCCGATTCGATCAAGCGTTCCACCTCACGGAGATACAAACTCAGACGCTTGACGGTGGGCCTCGGGATGTCGTTTCGATCGCTCATCTAAGTTCGATTATAGAACGATGACGCCTTTGGAATTCTTCCACTTCATATTGAGCAGGTATCATGGTTCCATGCACATCAGAGACATCCTGGCTCGTGACAAGACCACGATCAGCTTTGAATTCTTTCCGCCTAAATCGGATTCCGCCTGCAAGGCCCTGTCCGATCGACTGGAAGCGTTCGAGTTGCTGTCGCCTTCGTTCGTCTCTGTGACCTACGGTGCCGGAGGCTCGACTCGCCAGAGAACCCACGATCTCGTGGTTTCATTGAAATCACGCGAACAGCTTGATCCGGTGCCTCATTTGACTTGTGTAATGCAGACCGCGACCGAACTGGATGACATCCTAGATCGCTACGCTCGAAATGGAATCAGCAATCTACTGATCATTCGCGGAGACAAGCCTGCAGATTGCGAGGTCTACGACTCTTCAAAGGAGGACTTCGCCCATGCCGCGGATCTCGTGAGACATGTGAAGAAGTTCAATGAAAACGGACACCCCATGGACACACGGGGTTTCGGAATAGGTGTCGCTGGATTCCCAGAAGGACATCCCGAAACACCGAACAGACTTCGTCAGATGGAACATCTCAAGGCAAAGGTCGATGCCGGCGCGGACTGGATCACGACTCAGATGTTCTTCGACAACCGCGTATTCTTCGACTGGTGTGAACAGTGCGAACTCAATGGTGTGTCGATTCCCAAGATAGCTGGGATCATGCCCATCACGAGTATCGCCAACATGAAACGGATGGCTGATCTGGCGGCTGGAACAAATTTCCCGGCGAAACTCCAGAGAAGACTGCACAAGCATCAGGATGATCCCGAGGCGGTAGAGCAGATCGGCGTGCACTGGGCCTCTGAACAATGCAACGACCTGATAGACCATGATGTCAGAGGAATTCACTTCTACACCCTGAACCGGTCTGATGCGACGCTTCGCATCTTCAAGGCCCTTGGGGCCCATTCCAGCGAACTTCTTCGCAGTACGGGCGTTTGACCCCATTTGGCCGCCATTTGGCCCACAGATCCTGCTCTGGTAAGATCACGGAATGGATCACAAACGGAACCTGTTCATCTTGTTGTTCCTGGCGGCCTGTTGTCTGATGGCCCCTGAAACGTCTCTTGCGACGATGCCGAGCGTGGGCACACCTCCTGCACCGGCAAGCAATATCAGTCCGCCGGCGGCCTTCATCGGGCTTCTGATCACATTCGCCTGCATTGGGATTGTCGTGCTGGTCAACCTCATTCCCTCGAAGCGCAAAGATGTCAAGTGACTCCCGGACTTCAACCGGACGCGAGATGTCGATTCCAAAGGTCGTGAGAAGATCACCTCTGGGTCTGCTTTGTCTGAATGCGATCTTGCTGGTTGCACTTGGGGTCGTCACATTCGCGCCCAATGCCATTGGTCAGTTTCAGCCTAAAAGCAACACCCTTGCGATCTCCGCCGCCAGTGGTATCTCGAAGGAGCAGCTGCTCTGGATGTTCCATCCGCAATCCATGGAGATGGTTGTCGTTGGCTGGGACCGAACCGGGAAATCAATGATTCCTCTTGATTACAGAAATGTCGCCGAAGATGTCGAGCTTCTGAAGCGTTCACGTTGATTGGCCAATCCATCATGAGATCAAATTCACGAATCCTTCTCTCAATCTCCGCCCTGTGCATAGGTGCCTTGATCCTGATTCAGTTGGGTGGAAACCACCAGCCTGTCGTTCATGGAGACATGATTGTGGAGGGTGGTGGCTTCACCATGCTCACGATGGGTGGACGTCCGGGAGCCAGAGATCAGGATGCGCATTCTCTGATTCTGCTGGACAACCATGGTGGCTGGATGATGGCGTACGAACTTGTTGGTGCAAGGCCGAAACGCACCATAGAACTACTGGACGGTGGGCCCATGGAACGCCTGTTTGAGCGTGGTCGATTCCTTCCCAGGCCGCCTGCCGGGCCCTGAAGCCATCTTCATTCGGATCGAGGGCTGACATCATCCACCCAGCAGGCGTACACTGGCTGTCATGGCAGATCACCCTGTAGACGCCATCATGCTTGAGAATCGAGCAGCGTCCTTCACCCGTCGCTCGATCAAGGAATCCGCCAAGAAGCATGGGCTTCGATTGGCCCTTTCCATGGTTGACCTGACAACTCTGGAAGGTTCGGATTCGCCTGAAAAGGTTCGTTCACTCTGTCGGAAGGCCATCAAACCATGGGAAGGTGACATCGAGACGCCGCTTCCTTCCGTCGCCGCGGTCTGCGTCTACCCAAACCTCGTACCGGTCGCAAAGGAAATACTCGATGGCACAGGCGTTCATATCGCCTCCGTCGCCACCGGCTTTCCCAGTGGACAGTTCCCCATCGGCGTACGACTGAGAGATGCTGCGGAAGCGGTGGCTGCCGGTGCCGATGAAATCGACATGGTGATCAATCGAGGTGCATTCCTTGCAGGACGCGAGGACGAGGTGGCCGAGGAGATTCGCGAAGTTCGATCCACGGTCCATCCAGCCCATTTGAAGATCATTCTCGAGACCGGTGAACTGGGCAACTACGACGCCATTCGTCGTGCCAGCGATCTGGCCATGGAAGCGGCCGCCTCTGTCGGACCCATTCGTGATGGAGAAGTCTTCATCAAGACCTCTACTGGAAAGATATCGCCCGCTGCCACCATGCCATCGGTACTGGTGATGCTGGAAGCGATCAGAGACCACTGGTTTGCAACAGGTGTCCGTATTGGAATGAAGCCCGCAGGTGGTATCCGCCAGGCTAAGGCGGCGCTGCATCAGCTCGCCATGGTCAAGGAAACCCTTGGTGACGACTGGCTGACACCGCGTCTATTTCGATTTGGCGCTTCGAGCCTTGCCAATGATCTGCTGCGGCAGCTGATCCGGATCGAAAGAGGTTGTTACATGGCGGAACACGATTTTTCAGAAGCCTGACTTGGAGTTCATTCGTGACAGATGCAATGTCCAGCAAATCGGTTGAGATCCACAAGGGTGCCCCGCAGGAAAGTGCCTGGGACTACGCCCCTGCCCCAGAACGGACGCCGGTAGTCATCGATGATCGGTACGACCTTTTCATAAACGGAGACTTCCAGTCTCCACGATCACGTCGATGGTTCAAGACGATTTCACCATCCACGGGCGAACCACTTGCCAGAATCGCCACCGCCAATGAAGCCGATGTGGATGATGCGGTTTCAGCCGCTCGCGAGGCTCTGCCTGGCTGGTCGAGGCTCAGTGGGCAGGAACGAGCTAAGTATCTGTTCAGGATCGCCCGACGGATTCAGGAACGAGCACGCGAACTATCCGTTCTCGAGACCATGGATGGCGGAAAGCCAATCAAGGAATCTCGGGATGTCGACATTCCTCTGGCCGCTCGTCACTTCTTCTATCACGCCGGCTGGGCTGACAAGCTCCGCTGGGCCTTCGCGGGAGCAGAAGCTAAACCGGTAGGCGTGTGTGGACAGATCATCCCGTGGAATTTCCCGCTCCTCATGGCGGCCTGGAAGATTGCTCCGGCGCTCGCATGTGGAAACACCTGTGTTCTCAAGCCAGCTGAAACAACCTCACTGACGGCGCTCAGGCTCGCCGAGATCTTTCAGGAAGCGGGGCTTCCGCCTGGTGTCGTGAACATCGTGACGGGTGCCGGCAAGACCGGACAACATCTCGCGGCCCATCAGGGAATCGACAAGCTCGCATTCACCGGTTCGACCGAGGTTGGACGCGCCATTGCCGAAGTGGCGGCGGTGGGTGATCGCAACCTCACACTTGAACTCGGTGGGAAGAGCCCTCACATCATCTTCGCTGATGCGGCTCTGGACCAGGCCATCGAAGGAATTGTGACAGGAATCTGGTTCAACCAGGGGCATGTCTGCTGTGCAGGCTCAAGACTTTTTGTCGAGGAATCGATCAAGGACGAGGTCATCAGACGACTGGAGCATCGCATGCAATCCCTGCGTGTGGGCGATCCACTGGACAAGAACACGGATATCGGCGCCATCAACAATCCAGAACAGTTGAAGAAGATTCAGGCATACGTGGAGACCGGACAATCGGAAGGTGGACGACTCCACGAGATACCGAACCAGTCCCTTCCCAACAAGGGATACTGGCACCGCCCGTGTTTCCTGACGGGCGTGCAGCCAAGCCATGTCATTGCTCGCGAAGAGGTCTTTGGCCCCGTTCTTGCCGTGATGACCTTCAGAACGCCCGAAGAAGCCCTCAAGCGAGCGAACAACACACCATATGGTCTCGCCGCCGGTGTATGGACGGACAAGGGTGCACGCATCTTTGAAATGGCGAAAAGGCTTGAAGCGGGTGTGATCTGGTGCAACACGTACAACCAGTTCGATGCCGCTTCGCCCTTTGGTGGAATCAAGGAATCAGGATTTGGTCGGGAGGGTGGCCGACATGGATTGCGAGCCTATGTTCGACTTTGAAGTCAATCGCGACTCCCGGGAGACGTTTCATGCCACAACGTGTTGATGTTTCAAAAACATGGAAGTTGTATATCGGCGGACGATTTGTTCGAAGCGAATCGGGTCAATCCCTGCCAATCAAACACAAACGCCATGGGACGACTGTTCATCTTTGCAAGGCCTCCCGAAAAGATCTCCGGGATGCCGTCGAGGCCGCGACAGCCGCTCGCAAGACCTGGGGGGCAGCATCGGGCTATCTGCGTGGTCAGATTCTCTATCGAATGGCTGAGATGCTTGAATGTCGTCGCGCAGAGATGGCTGAAGCATTGGCCGCGATGGGGTCCACGAATCCCAAGAAGCGACTTGAAGAAGTCGATCTCTCGATCGATCGGATCGTCGGGTTCGCAGGATGGGCCGACAAGCTTGAGCAGATTCTGGGGGGACAGAATGCAGTCCCGGGCCCCTACTACAACATCACTGTTCCAGAACCGACTGGTGTTGTTGCTGTCCTGCCGCCCGAAAAACCCGCCTTGCTGGCAAGCGTCACAATGCTGTCAGCTCCCCTGTGCGCAGGAAACTCAATCATCCTGCTGGCACCCGAATCAAACCCCCTGCCAACAGCATTAC
This sequence comes from Phycisphaerae bacterium, assembly GCA_002716385.1. Classification (GTDB taxonomy): domain Bacteria; phylum Planctomycetota; class Phycisphaerae; order Phycisphaerales; family SM1A02; genus UBA1668. The sequence goes on from PBAX01000014.1 coordinate 225,028, forward strand.
TTGCTGAAATCGTGGCCACGTCCGACGTGCCGGCGGGTGCCGTGAACATACTCACCGGACCTCGAGAGGAACTGATTGGCCACATGGCCGACCATAGAGCAATCAATGCCATCTCAGCAGTGAATCTGGAGGATGACATGTTGCAGAAGCTGCGTGAACGAGCCGCCGAAAGCATTAAGCGGGTACGGCACGATCGATTGACTCAACCTGCCTGGTCGAAGCACGAGGAACGGTGTTCTCCATGGTCCGTCGAACCCTTCCTTGAAATGAAGACACTCTGGCACCCATCCGCCTGTTAAAGCCTGGGAACTTCCACCAGCATGGGTTTCTGTGGACGTGAGCCTGAACCGGGGTCTCCACGGATCACGGGAATCATGAGTGGCTCGCCGTTGACGAGCCGCATGGGAAACGTATCCACCACCCGCTCAACAGCTGGCGAACGAATGCCGGAAGCGGCATCGACAGCTCGATGGTCAAATACACCGATCGTCACGGTGCTCATCTGCTTGAGCTCGTCATGATGGAACCATGCCTTGTGCCCTGCGGATCTGAGTGACCGTGCATAGTCCTCGGCGATTTTTCGGCGGCGATCGGGGGGCAGCTCCCCGCTTTCGAAGTCCCCCCAGACGGCAATCTCGACGGTGTACAGGGTTCTAGCCTCTGGATAGTTGAGTCTCAGAGACAACAACTCGATGGGATCGATCGTCGAGGGATCTCTTGGTGGAACGACCTCGGTCAGAATCGGTGTCTCGAATATCTTCCTACCCTGAATTCGAACATTGCGGAGCTTGGCTGTGGCATCCCGCACTTTGGGATCATTCCACCCGTCATAGTCCCCATAGAGGACCATGGATTGGTCCGGTTCGGAATAGATAGAGAGCTCTTCGCCGATTCCAGGCAGCAACAGTCCGAGCCGCCGGATGTATTCATTCCCTTCCGCTCGATGGGAGTCACTGGAGAAGGTTGCTACACAGATGCCGTATCTGGGTACCGCCAGTCTGGAACCGGGATTTGTCGAATCCAAGGGCTTCTTTTCCGCTGGTACGGTCCCGCTACCGGATGACAGGAGGCCTTCCACCGCGTCCCAATCCTGTCCGAAATCCGCCTCCTCGGCTTGTGGTGTCTGATTCATCTCCAGACGTGGCGCACGGACTCTAGATGTTGTCTTCTTATTGGTGGAAGCGGGCTCACAAGCCAGTCCAACAAGAAGAATGAGAGCCATTAAAAAGGCAAATATGAGGCGTCTTGATTGCATGGCTACATTCTCTCAAATACTCACCGGCCTTCTCGACCATTTAAGGGCTTATCAGGCTGTTTTTATGAACCCAAGTTATTGCCATATATGAGTTTGTGTCAAACTGAGCAGAATTCGGAAAGTTCAAGGACTTGGGCCCTAGAAGACGATGAACTGGTCGGTGACGGACTTGGTGCTCTGTCGCATGGTGGATTCTGCCATCCAGCCAGTAATTAGGTCTTGGCTGAAGGCAATTCCAGGGAAGATTGATTTGAGGAAACCGGCCAACTCGGCCGGGGGGTTTCGTGTGGCTCAAGACCACCCTACCCCGCAAGGAGCTTTGAGATGCTTGATATCGCATCTATCGGAAATGGCCTGGTGGGGCCTGGTCGTGAATTTGGTGGCCCAAGGGCAATTCGACCAGTCACAGAACCTTCGCCTTCGAGATCCAATGACGTATCGCGACTTCAGACCGGTGCCGGCCCTCGGCAGCAGCTTGATCGTGTCGAGGTCTCCGAACACGCTGAGCTGATGGCCCGGCTGTCGGAGGTCCCAGAGGTCAGGTGGGATCGAATCGAGGCTGCCAAAGCTGCTATCCAGCAGAGTGATTACATCGATCGCCATCTGGATGATGCCATCAAATCCCTCCTTTCAGACCTTTGATTGAAGTTCAGACGGCTATGGGTGTTTCTCGGAAACCCTCATGAGGCCTAAGCAGATATGCTCCATGGCTCTGATGGATGGCAATCTCAAATTCCGGCTCAGTCGAAAGATGTTCGTTGCCACAGCAATGGCATGTCTGGTGCACATGGTCAGTTGCCAACCAAAGTCGCTTGTCCCCGGAAAACTACCGCAGGGCTCCATAGAACAATTCCCCTATAGACCTGTTGAAATCTCGATTCATCCACTGAGTCGATATTGGATCTCCCCGTCAGGTGAGATGGAAATAGAGGCGAGAATCGAATTTCTTGATCGGGACGGATATCCCACACGTGGAATTGGTCGTCTGGAATTGAATCTCAAGGATCTGGACGGGAAAAATGTGGAGTCGTGGATTCTCCCACTTTCCAATTTCGAGACCAACAAGTCACACTTTGACCGGATCACGAGAACCTATCTGATCAGACTCAGTCTCCCGAATCAAGATGTGCCGACCAGAGCCAGACTGAAGGTCGATCTGATTTGCCCTGATGGGACGACGCTGACCGCCTCCGATGTGCTCAAGGAGCCTCAGAAGCCTGATTCCACGGAACGACCGCAGGAACCAGATGTCAATTGAGTTTCAATTGAACCATCTCATGGATCATCTTGTCATGCGGGTTCGATGACCTCGACCACGCTGTACTGATCAAGATTCAAGACAACGATTTCGCCATCATCCAGCTGAAGTTCAAGGCGATCCAACCAAAGCTGATCATCCTTGGCATGCGCAAACCACGAACCGGTCTTGGCCTGTCGTGACCGTTGGATCAGGCCTTCGACGATATTGGTCCAGGTTCGATCCCTCAATGGTGTCTGCTGAGTGACTCGAACTCTGGTACCCGGTGCATGGATGTTGGTCAGGAATGCCATCATTTAATCCTAGCAGGCGGAACTAATGGGATAACACAGGATCTTGGCAGAGTGGGGTCTCCTGCTCGAATCCGTCCCCGGGAGGCTCTGAACCAACTGAAACGATCGTTCGAGGGCGTGGAGAGAAGGATGAAAGATAGGTATTCAGGGACTTGCAATCCACCTCCTCGATTTCAGCCAGTCGATCTTCCATGGTTCGGGCTTTTCCGATCGCGTAGTAATCACCCACCAGAGAAGCGGCTCGAGCGGGCATTCGCTCTCCGCCAAAGACCGTGCTGCCCCTGAGTCCTACCTTTGCTCGGGTCAATTCATTTGCATCGACCCCCTCATGCAGTCGATCGATCTCCTGTTCACATACTTCCAGTGTCTCGGAAGCCCTTTCTGGAGTCGTTCCTGCATAGAGCGAGATTACCCCCTCACCTTTTCGAGCCCGGTATCCAGCGTTCACGCTGTAGCAAAGTGATCTTCGCTGACGAACCTCCGTAAAGAGCCTGCCACTGGTGGAGCCACCCAGAATGCGGGTCGCCAGACGTTCAAATGCTGAATTCTGATGGCCGGCGGGGGGGCCTTCCCAGGCCATACCTATATGTACCTGTGAGGAATCTCTCTCGACATGGCCACGCCCACCTTCCCGCTTATCAGAACGTACAGGCTCCTCACGTGTTCCCGACCAGTCCTTGAACCTTGTCTCGAGCGTCTGAAGCACAATGTCAGCATCAAATTTGCCCGCAAGCCCAAGAATACTGCCTCGAGGCACGAATCCCGACCTCCATGCATCCTGCAATTCCTGCTCGGTAACCGTTTGAATAACATCCAGATAGCCGTATCCGGTCCGGTTGAACGGTTCTGGATGATGCCTGCGTCGCACATGAAGCATGACTTCCTGCTGTGCATCGTCCTCAAGTGATTCAATTGCCTGCAAAGCGAGGCTTTGACAAGCAGAAATTGCGTTCTGGGGCAAATTTGGTGATTGAATTACATCTGAAAACAATTCAAGTGATGTTTCCAGATGCTGCCCCAGTACTGTTCCTACCAACCAGACGTGTGATTCCGACACCCCACAGTTGCGTTCAAGGCCAATCCGATCCATGTCTTCACTGAGTTGACGGCTATCTCTTGATCCAGCCCCTCTCAGTAGTAATTCCGCCAAAACCGTGCTTACGCCTGTCCTATCGGCGTTTTCGTATGCCGTTCCGGATGGAACCAACCAATGGATTGAGCAAGATGCAACGGAGTCCACCGGTTCAAGCAAAACCGTCAGACCACAGTCGAGCGTATGTGTTTGAATCATCACGAGCTCCGATATTCGATGTGAATTGCGAGCTGAGAATAACGAATTCAAACGGTGTGAAGCACCTTAAATCGAGTTGAATCACTCATTCTTGCACTCAAAAAGGTGAGGTTTGGTTAATAAAATGTGTTAAAGAGTCTTTCATGCGCAGCCCGATACGGGTACAACACTCGGAGAGCGTTCCGCCCAAGGGCCAAGTTGCGCCCACATTACTCCGACAATGTCGCGGACTTTAGGAGGTCACCAACATGGCCAAGAAACGCGCCACGAAGAAGAAGGCCACTCGAAAGAAGGCCACACGTAAGAAGGCTACTCGCAAGAAA
>PBAX01000015.1 GCA_002716385.1 Phycisphaerae bacterium
AAGGCCTCGGCCAAGAAGGCTGCCTCCAAGAAGAAGACCACGGCCAAGAAGGCTGCCTCCAAGAAGAAGACCACGGCCAAGAAGGCAGCCTCCAAGAAGAAGACCGCGGCCAAGAAGACCACCTCCAAGAAGAAGACAGCTTCCAAGAAGAAGGCGGAGTCAAAGAAGGGTACGGACAACAAGGCTGAGGCCGCGCCCACTCGTCGTAAAAGACGTCAGACCGTTGTGGAGGCCGTACTGGCTTCTGAAACGGATTCACGTGGGTTCGTGATGATCAATGGTCGTCGCATCAGGCGGATCTCCGCTGAGGCTTCAAAGAAGACTCGAAAACGATCATCCTCAGCCGTCGACTCGGCGAAGGCCAAGAAGGCTGCGGACGACAAGCCGGTTAAGACCAAACTCACGAAGCAGGAACTCACGCACTTCCGCGATCTCTTGATATCCAAGCGGAAGGAGCTTCTCGCAGCAGTGGACTCCATGGAGTTCGAGGCCTTGCGTTCAGATGATGGCGATACATCCAGCATGCCGATCCACATGGCGGATGTCGGTTCCGACGCCTATGAGCAGGATCTCATGCTTGGAATGGCCGCCAGTGAAAGGCAGCGAATTCGAGACATCGACGACGCGCTCAAGCGGATCCAGAATTCCACCTATGGCGTCTGTGAACTGACCAGAAAGCCGATTTCCAAGAAGCGGCTCAATGCCAAGCCATGGGCGAAGTACACGATCGATTCGGCTCGCAAGATAGAGCGAGGCCTGTGACCCAGGCGGCAGCTGATCAACGTACGTGGTCATCCCCCAAATGCTGGCTGGTGCTTGTTGTGGTCATGGCTGTCGGCCTCTCCGCGGATCTGATTACAAAGCAATGGGCGTTTGATTCGGTGGCAGGTACTCCAGTCGTCGTTTCCAGACATGCCTTGATCGAAAATCCCGGATTCAATCCGATTCCCCCTCACCAAAGCGTGGTCGTAATACCAGGCAGATTGCTCAATCTCCATCTCGTGCTGAATTCAGGTGCAGTGTTCGGCATAGGCAGCGAGCAGAGAGGTTTTTTCATCGGCTTCACGCTCGTTGCGATCGTGGTGGCGTTGTACATCTTCGGATGGCAGACCAGACGATCTAGCTTGATGGCTCATGTGGGAATCGGGCTCGTCATGGCGGGTGCTTTGGGAAATCTCTGGGACAGGCTGGCCATTGGTCGGGTCAGGGACTTCCTTCATATGTTTCCCGATCGACATCTACCCTTCGGCCTGCAGTGGCCAGGTGGAGGATCGGAGGTCTTCCCATGGATATTCAACATCGCGGATGTCCTGTTACTGTGTGGAATGGGGATCCTGCTGATTCATCTCCATCTGGCCGATCGTCGAGAGCAGCGTCTGCAGCAGGCCTCGGCCAATCCTTCCAAATCCGAATCCTGACCCCCTGAAGGCCGCTTCGGCCAACCTGAGCTGGACGTCGCGCAACGGACTGCCCAAGGTTGATTACAATGCTCCGCTTGGGACAGGTGTCCGAGTGGCTTAAGGAGCACGCTTGGAAAGCGTGTGTGCGTTTTTGCGTACCGTGGGTTCGAATCCCACCCTGTCCGCTTCGTCACGTCGCCCCGCGAATGGGGCGGCGTGTTGCCCGGGCTGTAGCGCAGCTTGGTAGCGCGCTTGACTGGGGGTCAAGAGGTCGACGGTTCGAATCCGTCCAGCCCGATTCGGCTCGGTCATCTGACCGAGCCGATCATCACTTTTGGAATGTGTGAATACCGGATTCACCCGATAGCGGATGCCTGCTGATCAGGGCCAGCTTGTCTTATTGGAATTGGATTGGGTGCCGTCTTGGATCGAGGCGTGCAAATGGTGCACTTTCCAATCCGATTGCTCATCTTGCCGTTTCATCACCACGGTCCACCAGCCAGTCTTGTTGTATTGGTGATCGGTCTGAAAAGTGGCAATGGCTGTTTTTTCATTTTTCTGGACTGTGAGGTTCTGGGGATTCTTCGGCAAGGGGTAGCTGGCATCGGACATCTTGCTGGTCTCGTGGAAGGAAGGCTTGAATGCATTTGCAAGTTCGGTTCCGTTTTCCAGACGGTGTACTCGGGCGGGTGTCGACAGAAATCCGGTTGCCGATGGGGCGAAGGTATTGGCGAATCGATCCCAGTCCAGATTGTTCGATGCCTCGACCAGCTTATCCAGATGATTGTCGATTTCCTCACGCGAGGCGGGGCGGGGATTGTCCCTCATGGAAGTGTTTTCAGCGATCGTCTCCGTCGATCGCGAAGGGTCGTGGTTGGTTGTGACGACCACGAGTGTTCCGTCGTTCAGTTGGATGACGCCCGGATCCGAGCCGGGGATTGGCAGCGATGGCCCCGCTTTCCAGACGCCATCGCTTTGGCGGCTTGCCGTCCAGATTCCGGCATTGCTGGAGGTTCCATAGAAAGTCAATTGCCCATCAGTTTCAAGCAGACATCCGAGCCATTGATTGTTGATGCCGATTGTAGGTAGATCGTCCTGTCGACTGAAGACCAGTCCATCCCGAGAACGTGCGGAATAGCCGCCTTGCCCGTTTCCAGGCGGGATCGGTGCGATGAGTTCATACATGCCGGAGCTCTGGGCTACGGCACAGTTCATAACGGGTGAGTCCGGGACAGCGAAGCGATCGCCTCTCTCGTACGTCCAGTTGATGCCATTGGAGGATATGGCGGAACCGATGCTCGGAATTGATGTGGCGGGATCGTTCCCCTGCATGAAGGTGAAATACATCCGCATTCTTCCATCCGGAAGACGAATGATCGTCGGATCGAATGGGAAGCGAGTTCGGGCTGGCAATCCGGGAATTTCCGCAGGTGTCGCATCCGTCCAGGTCCTTCCACCATCATTGGAGAAGTGGACCGCGATATGGTCGAACATGTCCGGGATATCCGGAGGGAACCATTGATGGGCGATGATCAAGGAGTCATCATCCATCCGGCAGATGGTCGGCACGGCCGCATTTGGAATTCTGGCAACCAGCGTCGTATCGCCCGTGGTCGCGACCCGATGGACCAGGATTTCGTGATCGCTGCGGAGGGGCTGCCCCGTGTCAGAAGGCAGGAGTCCGAGCCAGAGAGCTAGATTAAACGTGATTGTGAGTAGCGGCATTGGGTGGAGCCCTCATTGAAAGCTGGTTGGTTACCGGTCCAGGTTCCGGCTCCGGTACAGTACACACATGGACAAGAACTGCCATCCGAATTTGACCATACTCGACCACCCTTTGATTCAGGACAAGATGCGACGGCTTAGGGATCAGGGGACCCCACCGACGGATTTCCGTCGTCTCATCAGCCAGGTGGCGGGATTGATGACGTTTCAGGCAAGTCGGGATCTGGCCATTGAGGAGACTCGAGTCAGCACGCCGATGGAAGAGACATCGGCCGCACGATTGGCTGCGCCAGTCACACTGGTTCCGATCCTGAGGGCTGGTCTGGGAATGGTCGAGGGTATTGTTTCGCTGGTGTCCGAAGCGAACGTGGGGCACATAGGTCTCTACAGGGATGAGGAGACGCTCAAACCGGTTGCCTACTACTGCAAGTTGCCCCCGATGGTGGCTGAGGGTCCGGTCTTTCTGGTGGATCCGATGCTTGCGACAGGTGGTTCGGCCATCGAGGCAACGGAGGTGTTGAAGTCCCATGGTTGCCGAGACATTCGTTTGATCTGTCTAGTGGCGGCCCCAGAGGGGGTCGAAGCCATGGCTGAATCGCATTCGGATGTGCAGATCTTCGTGGCGGCACTTGATCGTCAGCTCAATGAGAATGGCTACATCGTTCCTGGACTGGGCGATGCCGGCGATCGGATTTTCGGAACAAAATGATCGAGAATGACCCAATTCGCCCTCAAGAGCGACCAAGTCTCCATTTAACACCTAGTTTGCTTTGAGTTCTACGACTGTCGAGTTATTGTCAGTTCTCAGGGACACATTGGATTGGAAGGCCGTATGGTCTGGTGTGTTCAATGCGATGAGCGACCCCGAGCTCATGACATCAATTCCGAATCTTGCTCCGGGTCCAAGGATGAAATGCAAATGAACAAATGGCTCCTGACAACATCGGTTGTCCTCACCAGTACCACGATCGCCCTGGCTGACAGCACGACTCGGCTGGGCTGTGACTCCGACATAAACGGTGATGTCGTCGTTGATGTGAGCGATGTCCTCGACATCGTGTCCGCCTGGAATACGCCATCCCACGACACCAATGGTGATGGGAACTGCGGTGTGTACGAGATTCTTCAGGTGCTGGATGAATTCGGACGAACGTGTCATCCCTTCGTCAACGATGTTCAGGTTGCCATGGACTATGACGCCGGAGTCGCCATCATCACCGGGACCGGATTGGCGGACCATGTGATGGGCCCATTCGATGGCAGTGGTACCTGTGACAATCCCAATACACCGACGGATCAGGATTTCGAGTGGAGAATTCCGCTGAAACCTGTTCGAACGAGCAATCCTGGAGTCGATCTGCTGAATAGGTTCGGAGCGGTCGGCGTTTGCATAAACGGTGTCTCGACCTACAACCCGTATGACGGCGGTGGCGTCGACGCACCAAGCACGATCTGCATGGACGATTACAACGGCCATCCATCGCCCGATGGTTCCTATCACTATCACCAGGCATCGGACTGGGCCTATGACACGGATTCATCCGGGCACTCCATCCTGATGGGGTATCAGTTCGATGGTTTTCCGATCTATGGACCCTACGAAACCAGTGGAGTCTTCGCGAAGAATCTCACGGGAGACGAAGCGCTTGACGCCTGCAATGGTCATGAGGATCCGATCCGCGGTTACCACTATCACGCGATTTCCTACGAGCTGGATGCTGGCGGATTTCCATGGATTTCTGGGTGCTATGCCGGTGTGCCCGAGGAAAGCAACTTCCAGGGGGGCGGTGGGCCGCCTCCGCCGGGTGGTTGCAGCGGTTGTGCCAGCGTGATGGCACCTCCGCCGGTGTGCTTCTGTCTGGAGGGTCAGCCCGAGTATGCCTCCTGCTGCACCGTGTGGACTGATGGCGCCAATGGTCCTGACTGCTGCGAGGGTGCGGCTGCTTGTGGCTGGTCCTGTCCCTGATCAAATTCAAATGGAATATCAAGCAGCCTGACGGATACTCTGATCAGCGTCAGGGTGTTTTTCTTTATCTGTCGATTCCAACCCGCAATGATTTGCGAAGTATTCTGTAGCGAAACGATTCAATGAGGTAGCCGATGAAACTCTTGTTCATTCCATTCCTGTCGTTGGTTTTCAGCTTTGGTTGCGCATCAACTCAGCAGCAGTCGGGCAATCCAGTCCAGTCCGTTGCGCTCCAGGGCAAGCCGGGTGATGTGGTGGTGCTAATTTTCGCCAGTCCCGACTGCCCGATTTCAAATGCGCTTGCGCCGGAATACGAAAGGCAGCACAAGGATATGGTTGAAGCCGGCAATCGCTTCTATCTTGTTCATGCTCGAGCGGATGTGACTGAGGAGCGGGCCGCCAAGCACGCATCCGATTACTCATTGACGATGCCGGTGATCATTGATTCAAGGCAGGTTCTTGTGAAGGCGATGAATGCGACCGTGACACCAGAGGCCGTTGTGCTCGTATTCGATGAGAAGGGGAAGTGGTCCAAGGTCTATCAGGGCCGAATCAACGACCTGTACGCATCACTCGGGAATCGTCGTGATCATGCCACTCGTTTCTGGCTTCGTGATGCGGTTGAAGCGGCATCGAATGGCAATACGGTCGCAGTCGCCTACCGAGCTCCGCTTGGCTGCTACATCGAGAAGATGCCTTGATAACGGCCTTGCTCTGTCTGCTGTCATCGCCGCTTCTGGACTCGGATGGGCCGAGCTGGCATGGGGATGTCGAGGCCATCGTGAAGCAGCATTGCGGTGACTGCCATTCATCATCAGGCCCTGCACCATTTCCGCTCCAGAACTACGAGGATGTCGCCAATCGTTCCAGTTTCATCGAAGTGGTCGTTCGCGAAGGCATTATGCCTCCATGGCTTCCATCAGCGTCCGGGCTTCCTCTCCAGTCCCATCGAGGAGTCTCCAAGCTTGAGATGCAGACCATTTCCAGCTGGATCAAGGGTGGTCTTCCGCGTGGGCAGGCCAGCGAAGTGTCTTCACATGGGGTGCCGGAGGTTTCTTCATCCAAGGCGGATGTTTCCATCCGAATGCCTGAGCCCTGGTCGATTCCGGCCGAAGGCGGAATGAACTGGGGACGACGGGAACGGGACAAGCGGACGTTCGTTTTGCCTCTGGGGAATCCTGAGCCCCTTCGAGTCAAGCAGATGCGATTCGAGACATCCGCTCCGAAGGCGGTTCATGCCGTTTCATTTCTGGCTGATGATGGAGGGTATGCCAGAGCCGTGGATGAACGGGAAGCTGGTCCGGGTCACTACATGACAGGTGATGTGAATGACACACCTTCCGGCGCTTTGGGGAGTGTCGGTGTCGGAAGCAGGACACTTCTGCTTCCTTCGGGATATCACTGGGAGATACCTGCCCGATCGGACATGGTGATGCAGGTGCACTACCGGCCCACCGGGCGATCATTGCCGATGCAGGAATCGCTGGATCTGTGGTTGTCGAAGGATGATCCCGCCAGTCGCCCCGTACGAACCCTGCTTAACATGATCTGGCGTGTGGATGTGCCGGCTGGAGAGGTGTCCGAGTTGACTGAATCCTGGGTATTACCGGTGGATATCGATCTGATCGGCTTTACCACTCGAGGTTCCGGGGTACTCACCAGGCATGAGCTCTCGGCCACTTTGCCCGACGGTCAATCCTTAGATCTTCTGGACATTCCCGACTTCGACCCTCATTGGAGGCAGACCTGGCTGCTTCAGGAGATCAGGCGACTCCCCGCTGGAACGAAGATCGTCGGCTCATGGACCGTTGAGAACACGGAAAGCAATCCAAGAAATCCGTTCATCCCACTCGATCGCTATATCACTGCTCGTCGTACCGGGGTGTTGGCGACCATGCTTCATGTTGCAGCAGTCGATCCTGTCGAAGATGAGGCCTTGAAGGCTTGGCATCAGGGGATGGTTCGCTCCAGGCCCAGTGTTCAGAGAGCTCTCCAACCCCCGACTCAACCTGTTTCAGAAGTGCCATGATCCGGATGGCTGCTTCTCTGCTCGCTTGAAACTTGGTACCTCCGTGCGATAGTCTGCCATGCATGCACCTCATTCAGGTCATTGCTTCAAGTCCAATGTTGATCAAAGGGGGATTCGTTCCATGGCTCGCGTGATTTCAATTCTGCTACTGGCGTTTCTGATGATCGGTTGCTCGGCGACCCCTGATACCCCAGAGGCACGTGATTCGCTGACTGATCAGGCTCAGTCGACGATGGCTAGATTCCGCGATTTCGATTCACGTACGAATGCCTTCTTCAGCAACGCCTACGGATACGCGGTATTCCCCAAGATCACAAAGGGTTCGGTGGGAATCGGTGGTGCCTATGGTCGTGGCGTGGTCTACAAGGCTGGCCAAATGGCTGGATACGCCGATGTCACTCAGGGCAGCATTGGTGCGCAGTTGGGTGGGATGTCCTGGTCGGAGATCGTCTTCTTCCAGAATCAATGGGCATATGACAAGTTCACGAGCAACGAGTTCGCGGCTTCCGCCGACGCGTCATGGGCTGGTCCCGATAAGGGAGGAGCCAACACATTGAACTACAGCAATGGCGTCATGATCTTCACCATGGATGCTCGAGGTTTCTCCGCGAGTGCTGCCGTGGGTGCTCAGCAATTCGAGTTTGAAGCGGCCAATTGAGTACTGAAGCCAACATCGAAGCCGGCTCCGAGTTCCTGATCGTAGGTGTCATCGAAACATCGATCTACGTCGATGACATGAAGCGTTCAGTTGATTTCTATCGGGAAATACTCGGGTTCTCGCTGGCGGATGCCGAGTCTGGTCGGCGTTTGACCGCCATGTGGGCAGGTCCCAGACAGGTGCTTCTCATCTGTCTTCGTGGTGGATCGGTCAAGCCCATCGAGATCAGGGGAGGCCGCATTCCGCCTCATGATGGACGGGGGCCGCTCCATGTGTGCTTTGGAGTTCCAGAGGAAAGCCGGGAGTCTTGGAGAAAGAGGTTGGCCATGAAAGATATTCCACTCACCGGTGAAGTTGACTGGTCCACTGGTGGATGGAGTCTCTATTTCGATGATCCCGATGGCCATGTAATCGAACTCAAGAGCTCCGACTGGTCTGGTCGGCCCATCTGAAATCGATCGCATTGCTCATGTCATGGCGTTTGTGCCCCAAGATCTGATCACAGATTCGCAATCATGACAAAGACAACAGCCGAGGCGGCCACTACGGCCCGTCTGGCCCAGCGTTCAAATCGCATCCTCAATTTCCTTCCTGCCCAACGATCTTCCGGGTCGTCAGGCATCTTCTCTACGTAAAGGATAGGCCAGAAAACGGCGAAGCCAAATCAACTCCGCCGATTTTCTGGAGGTTCTGATCTCCGTTCGTCACACTTCTATGGGCGATAAAACCGTTCTGGAGATCGAGTGCCGATCGCTCAGATCATCAGCAGCGTGATCAACAGCCAGACAGAGGCCGTTAATGGCCAGAAAAACACCTTGAACAACCTATTGTGGGTGCTCATGGGATGCAGATGATCTTCGGAAGTCTGGAGAACATAACTGCTGATCACGACCAGCATCATGATTCCGAACACGGAGGCGTTCAGAGCCTGTTTGTATGGCTGCAGAAGCGATGCTTCTTGGCCGAGGCTGCCGTCGAGCGTGTTGAGTACGAGAACCGCCATGAGCGGTCCAACCACCACCAGTACCTGCATGGTGTCGTAGCCCAGCCGGCCTCTCCGACTGTCGTGTCGGGTACTCATGAGTGTCAGCACGAACAAAACGGCCAACACCGCAAGTAGCGGCATGAGATCCTCCAGGATGATGGAGGAAAGATCTCTGAGCGTTGCGAATACGAAGACGCATCGGGGCGCGTTGTTTCCAGCGATTGGTAACGTGACGGCGGCATCCGCGGGATTCACGGCAGCCATGTACATGCCCATGAATGATTCAATGTAGACCTCGGCAGGGGTCACGACTGTGGATGCCAGACCCGGGGTCAGGGTGGGGTTCATGGACCAATAGTCGCCGAGATTCGGGAGTAGGAACGTGTTCGACGAATGAGGAGACACATCCATGGGAACTTCCATGACCTGATTGCCGAAAGGATATAGAGCTGATCGTGTCATTCTTGAAAACTGAGCCTTGAAGCTCAGGCTGACCAGCTCGTGATCGTCAATTCTCTTCTTGTTGAGAAGATTCCATTCCTCGCTTGTAGCCGTCGGAAACATGAGAAGATCTGGACGAGGTTCCGGTATGGTAAGCGGCACTTTCAGCCATGCCCGTCCGATGATGGTGCAGCCAGCTGAGCCGTTGTAATCAACTGCATCGACATAGATGGTGGCATAGCTGGGTTCTATGGTTGTGTTTTGATTCAGTGTCTGCTGGCGGACCAGATAGTCGTCCCTGAATTCATCGAGTGTATCGACATCGGTGATAGGGATGATGCTTTTGCTGATGGGGGGATCATCCTGTCGGACAATTACCCACAGATACACCAATCCCACCACCATGATGATCGAAGCCAGTGTCGACATGATGAATAGATTTCGAGTCCTGGGGAGCCACATGCAGAGCACCAGTATGATTCCTGCCATCGCATAGCTGAGATAGCCGGTGGTCAGGACATTGGGTGCGAATGTCGATTTCATTTCGGGAACAAGTTCATTCTCGTATTGGACAAGGCATATGGCGATGTCCAGATTTGGGACGGATATCGAAGAAATGTAGAATCGACTGGTGTAGTCATCGCCCGAAAAGCTGGCTGTGGTCGGCTTGTTCTGTTTGATACTTTGCTTGATCAGGGGCAAGGCAAATCGATATTCGTCGAATGGAACGATGGTGTCCGAATATGGATTGTTCATCGGATAGCCGAGTACTCTTAATCGATCCTGTTGAAGGCGATCAGGAACAACCATGAAACTCCACCCAGTACTGGAAAGATTCATCTCATGCAGCTTCTCATGAAGATTCGACTCTGTGCCATAGCTCCAGATGGCACCGCCTTCGCTGGGCTTGACGCCCATTTTCAGAGGCATGATCAGCTGTATGCCGTCGTTGAGTTCCCTTGGCAGGAGGCACGGGGACATGACGCCCATTCGAACGCCATATTCGGTGATTTGATCCAGACTTTCCCAGTCTGAGGTTGACATCCAGGTTGCTGTTCTCCTCGAGAAGGAGGTACCGCCACTTGATGAAGTCATGTCTTCAAATCGAAGCTCGAGTACGTATGAATCCTGTCCGTCTTGTGCCGGAACGAGTATCCCCACACAGCTGGAAAAGTCATTGGGGTTCTCGATGTACTCCTGCATAATGTTCTTGAGCTGTGATTCATCTCCGGCTTTCCAGGCCTCCTGAAGTCTTTTCAGCACATTAGAGGCGATGAGCGTCTCACTTTTCATGATCTTCTCAGCCCCATCACAGGCACCGCAAGCCCTCTCCATGGCTTTCGCTCTAACGCTGTTCAGCATGTTGGTGTCCTTGATGAACATCAGGACGCCCATGATGAAAAGCCATGCGACGAAAGCCGTCATGAGGCATTTCAGCAGGAGCTTGACGAGGGTTTTTTTCTTGGTTCGGAGGGCATTCATGAGGATGTGGCACTCAGATGATGGTTGGAATCCAATGGTACCAAGCGGGTGGAGTACCAGAGATGCATCCGGGCGGGTATCCTCCTGATCCATGGAATTCATACCCCACGAAATTGATGAGGACGTCTTCGTACTTGTGGCCGATGGCGGGATCAACCGTGAGAACGCGAAGTCCTTCACGGAAGATGTGGAATCCATGGTGGCCAACGGTTTCAGCAAGCTGATCATCGACTGTTCAAAACTGGACTACATCTCCAGCACTGGTCTGGGCACATTGCTGGTTCTCCACAAGAGAATGAAGGCGGCAGGTGGTGACGTGAAGCTGTGCAGCCTCAAGGGCATAGTGGCACAGGCTCTTCAGCTGATCCGTCTTGATCACCTGTTTGGGATCTATCCAGATCTCGGGCAGGCTCGACTCGCGTTCAGATCCGATGATGCGCAAGCCGAAGATTGGGAGTCTTGAGCGGATGTCTTCCTTGTTCGACTTGAGTGGACGGACGGCGCTCGTAACGGGAAGTACGAGGGGTCTTGGGCGTGCCATGGCATTTTCACTGGCCCAGTGCGGTGCCAGAGTTGTCTTGAACTATGCAAATGACCGTGCGCGTGGACTGGCCTGTCACGATTCGTTCAAGGAGGCAGGGCATGAAGCAATGCTCGTGGGGGCATCAGTCATTGATCAAGATGACGTGGACAGGCTGGTTGCAGAGGTGGAATCCGAATTCGGGGGAATTGATATTCTCGTGGTGAACGCCACTCCTCAGCAGCCCCAGAATCCGATTGAGTCGTACGACTGGGAATTCCATCAGCAGATGATCGATTACTTTCTCAAGAGTCCGTATCTGCTGGCTCGTCGAGTCCTTCCGCACATGAAACAACAGCGGTGGGGTCGAATCATAAACATCGGGTCCGAAGTACTTGCACGTGGGATCGGCAATTTCAGCCCCTATGTCGCCGCCAAGGGGGCTCAGAACGGGTGGACGAGATCAATGGCTACCGAGTTGGCGCCCCACGGGGTGACGGTGAACATGATCTCTCCAGGCTGGATACCGGTCGAAAGGCATGCCGGTGCATCGCAGTCCAAGATCGACTCGTACCAGTCCCGCGTTCCAGCTGGCCGCATGGGTGTGCCCGAGGATCTGGCAGGGTCAGTCGCGTTCCTCGCAAGCGAGTCGTCTGGTTTCGTCACGGGTCAGAACATACACGTCAACGGTGGTCTCACCACCTTCTGAGCGTGATTACCTCTGAGATCGACATGGAGGACGATACGCATGGCATTCAGATCAGTGGCGAATCTTGCAGCGTTCATCTCTCTGCATCTTTGTCTGGTCTCCGTACATGCTCAATCGACTCCCTGGGATTCGATGGACTACGGCCCCTTCCTCTCTTCCGCCGTTGAAGTGGAGCCTGGAAACATCGCCTACAAGGGGATAGCGGTTCCGATCGGGAGGACGCCAGAGGGCGAAGCAACGATGCTCTTCGATACCGACCTTCTGCGCTGGGCAGGTGGATGGCGAGGTGATGGTGTCGATCTTCGCGGAATCGTCTATGACGGCCCTCACGGAGTTCATCCAGACATAGAGGGGGTGCTTGATTGGAGTCTGGATTCAAGGCCGGGCGTGTCCACTTCAGGTGAATTCGTCGATATCAGATCATGGAAGTACGGCCCCATGAATCCTCGAGATGGTAGGTGGAACGGTATTCGTCTCAATGGGGAGCAGGTGGCCTTTTCCTATCGCGCCGGCGACACTGAGATTCTTGAGACTCCCGGCCTGCTTCAGCTCAATGGTCTCTCCGCATACACGAGAACCATTTCGATCGACGGTACGGACAGAGAGCTGATGTTGAAGATCCTCGGTTCGCATCGGGATTCGATGAGATCGCTGGAGTCCTACGGCTTCGATTCCCTGAGTAACGGAAAAGGGCAGCGATTCGGTGTCGTGCTGCAGGAATCGGGTGATCCATTCCTTGCCATCGGACTCGTACAAGCCTCGTTCGATGATGCCCGAATCGTTCAGATCGGTTCGGAAATCGTCCTGAAGACGATGCCGAGAGCCAGATCTGGTGCTGAATTGTTCATGATTCTGATCAGTCCTATTGAACGAACGAAGGATCTTGTCACATTCACTCAACTGCTCGAGCAAGTGAAGTTGCCTGTGGATCTTGATCATTTCATTAATCCAACCCGGTCAAACCACAATCAGACTGGGCATTCGATCAACACGGTAGTATCGCCATACTCCTTGGAACGTGACGAGGCGGCTGTCCAGGCGATCACTCGAAGCAAAGAGGAAGCTTCTCTCGTATATCCATTGCCTGCAGTTGCAGGAAGTCAATTCGGCATCCATGACATCGCGGGTAATCCGCTTCAGTCTAGGGAGATCTCGGCCGATGCGGCTTATGTGGTTGCTGTGCCGCCTTCCACGCAGTTGAAGGATCGTCCATTCGCATCATGGTCTTTCGACAAGGGAGAAGGGGATCGGGTTCGAAATCAGATGACTGGTCGTCGGGATCTTCTGCTGAAAGGTGCGACCTGGAGAAGAGGGCTGAAGGGGCGGTGTCTCGATTTCGATGGAACCGACATGGCGACGTGGTCGAGTTCGAGGCCTTTCAGGCTCAAGAATTCAGACATGACCTTCGCAGCATGGATCTCGACAAGATCGGATGGCACGATCATGTCGATAATGAGTCAGAAGGACCTCTGGTCACCCGGCGAGATTGCTTTCTTCATCCGTGATGGTCGTTTGGCCTTCGACATCGGGTGGGAGGGTGTGATCGAAGGCGAGGCGGTCATCACGGATGGTGCATGGCATCACGTCGCGTTCGCCTGGTCGCATGCGGATCAGCGGGTAGATCTCTATGTCAATGGCATTCACGACGGCACCGGCAACCTGTCGCCGGGAACCATGCCTGACAAGCCGGTTCTTCACCTTGGCTGTGGGGCGGAGGACTTTCCCGCTTCATCCCATTTCAGTGGTTTCATGGAGGGAGTCGAGCTCTTCGATTCCGTTCTGGATGCCAGTGAGATACGGACGCAAGCGGCAGATTCGGGTTCACCATTGGTTGATGCTTGGATTCTCGAGGGAGAAATCGATGGCGCAAGATGGGTCAAGGGGTCGTCTGGCGTGGTGGCATTGCATCTGCCGGAGAGTGATCGGGACCAAACAGCTGATCTTCATTACTGGCACGGGCCCCAGGCCGCTCTGTTGCAGACGATGCTTGATCTCGAGAACTCGAGGGTCATCCACAAGGCTTTCCGGATCGAGGAAATGGAGCGTCCGGTCGAGACGCCCACGAATTCTTGGATGCGATTCGGTGCCTTGGATTTTCTCCCTGGTCGGGACGGAATCGTCGTCACAACGTGGAGTGGCGAGGTCTGGTTGATTGAGCCAGATGGTGAGGATCGATCGGCTCTCCAATGGACAAGGATCGCTTCCGGATTGAATCAACCACTTGGAATAGCGGTTAGAAACGACGAGATTCTCGTCCTTGGTCGTGATCAGGTCACTCGACTGGTGGATCTCAATGGCGATCTCGTCACGGACTTCTACGAGAACATCAACAACGACAGCATGAATTCCGAACATTTTCACGAGCCGGCGACCGGTCTGCAGATCGATCAGTCGGGTCGTCTGTACTACCTGAAGGCTGCCCGGCATGCGAAGGATGCCTGTCATCCACATCATGGGACGCTCGTTCGAATTTCGGATGATGGAAGCGAGTCTACGGTTCTGGCTTCCGGCTTTCGGGCTCCCAATGGCTTGTTGGTGGATGAGAACGACGTGTACTTCTGTTCGGACCAGGAAGGGCACTGGATGCCGGCGAACAGGATAAATCGAATTGAACCGGGTGGTTTCTACGGCAACAAGTGGACGGGGCATGAGGATCGCGATCGAACGGACTACGACCGCCCACTTGCATGGATTCATCCGAGTGTCGATCGTTCCCCTTCATCACAGCTGCGCATTGATGATCCTTCCTGGGGAATGCTCGATGGAAGACTGCTAGGTTTGTCTTATGGAACGGGAGCCGTCTATCTGATCCTTGAGGATGAAGTTGACGGCGTACATCAGGGAGGTGTGGTTCCGCTGCCGATTAAGGTTCCCACCGGCTTGATGTCCGGGCGGTTCAATCAAACGGACGGCTCGCTCTACCTGTGCGGTCTGGTCGGCTGGTCCTCCGATGCCCGACAGGATGGTGGTCTCTATCGAGTGACTCCGCTTGGTGGTCTGCCCCCCTTGCCTCTGGAGGTTCAGGCGGTCTCAGATGGGCTGGTTCTGTCCTTCAATGAGCCATTGGATCGGGAGGCGGAAGAGGTGGGGCGATGGAACGTGGAAGCCTGGAACTACCTGTGGTCGGAACGGTACGGCTCACCCGACATCAAGCTTGCCGGTGATCAGGAGGGCCGTTCCATCATGTCCGTCAAGTCGGTCCGCTTGTCGCCGGATCGTCGCAAGGCCTGGCTTAATATCCCCGACATGACGACGGCCATGCAGATGCAGATCGACTACGTGCTGCCGTTTTCAGGCCGTGAACACGAGGGATTCGCCCACTTGACCGTTCACGGGCTTCATGACGTATCCGGTCGATCGAAACTGGTGAAATAGGGTTGAATCCCCGGGACAGTGTCTATTCATTTGGATTCGGACATTCGCCGTTTTTCCAACAGGCGGTGCATCCCTTGTTTCATGACCATCTCCGGGCGGGTAGTCTGGAGACATGAACATATTCACCTGCTTGTTGCTGCTTCTGGGATTTCAGGTTGACGCTCCCCCTGACAAGGCGTCAAGGCCGAATGTCGTCATCATCTTCGTCGATGACATGGGATGGGGTGATATTCCATCTCAGGGTGCTACTGGATGGAGCATGCCCAACATCGAACGTCTCGAGGAGGAGGGGACGCGATTCACGCGATTTCATGTGGCTCAGCCGGTCTGCTCCGCTTCGAGAGCCGCCTTGTTGACGGGTTGTTATCCGAACAGGATCGGTATCCATGGCGCACTGCCACCCTCCGCCAAGTATGGGATACATGAAGATGAGACGACGATGGCGGAGCTGTTCAAATCAAAGGGATATGCCACGGGCATGTTCGGCAAATGGCACCTCGGGCATCATCGGCAGTTTCTTCCGATACATCATGGTTTCGATGAATATCTTGGAATTCCGTATTCAAACGACATGTGGCCGGGACATCCCGTGACGCCCAAGAACTGGCCAAAGCTGCCCTTGATCGAAGGTGACCAGACGATCGAGATCATCGAGGACTACGAGGACCAGGATGCGATCACCCGTCGGTTGACGGAGCGTTCGGTTGATTTCATAAATCGCCACTCGGATGCGCCCTTCTTCCTCTATCTGGCCCATCCCCAGCCGCACGTGCCGCTTGGTGCTGATGCTCGATTCAAGGGAAGCAGCGAGCAGGGCTTCTATGGAGATGTGATGCAGGAGCTGGACTGGTCGCTTGGTCAGGTGCTTCAGGCGTTGGATGAGAAGGGGATCGCCGATGAAACACTGGTCGTCTTCACATCTGACAATGGTCCATGGATCAACTACGGGGATCATGCTGGTACAACGGGTCACCTTCGGGAGGCCAAAGGTACCACCTTCGGGGGTGGTGTCCGGGTTCCATGTGTTGCACGCTGGCCTGGACACGTCCGCGAAAATCACGTGAACGACATCAACTGGATGACCATCGATCTCTTTCCAACCGTGGCGGGGATCATCGATGCCGAACTTCCCGAGCATACAATTGATGGCAGGGATGCCATCAGTGTCTTGAGGAGCGAGCAGGGGGCGACCTCGCCGCAGGACGTCTATCTTTTCTATTACGGCCGGAACAATCTGGAGGCCATACAGTGGGGCCGTTGGCGACTGCATCTTCCGCATACCTACAGGTCCATGGAAGGTCGTCCGGGTGGCACGGGCGGCAAGCCTACCGCCTATACCTACGGGATCGAACAGCCGATGGCCCTGTACGACATTCTGATCGATCCGGGTGAGACCACCGACGTGAAGGAGGCCCATTCGGAAGTCGTCACTCGCATGCTTGAGCTGGTGGAATCGGCGCGAGCCGATCTGGGGGATTCCTTGACGGAGCGTCAGGGGGCGGGCGTCCGCGAGCCTGGCCGTCTGCCGGATGAGGAAGAGGCTGCTGGCTGAAGTCCGGGGCCACGGATCTCTGGGACCGAGCATTCCATGTGCGGACTGGCTGTGTCTGGTGCACTCCGGAAGGCCAGCCAGTGGCTCTGTAGCCGCCAAATTGGCTCATTTGAGCCAATGCCCCCGACCAAATGCATAAACATAACCCTCTTTTCAGCAGGCATTTATCTCAATAGGCCGGAAAACTTCCTGGAATCGGTGTTTTAACTGTGAGGAAGGTCGTTCTGGCGCAGAGAACTAGTGAGCGAAGAGTTTGTCACCAGTCAACTCCCGGGAGGGAAATCAAGGCCAACGGATGCTTCCAGTGGTCGGGCGGTGATTGCGTAAGGCTCTTCGGAACGAGTCACTCAATTGTGTTGGAGATCAATACCGTGAATACGAAGCGTCTTATCAAAGTAGTGGGTTCCCTGATCGGTGCCCTTTCCCTTGGCTCAGCAGCCAATGCCATGAATCTGAATGAGCCGGAAGGGGCCTGTTGTTATACCGATCCAGCTGGGGACCTCGTCTGCGACATGCTCACCGAGCATGTCTGCATGGATTACATGGGTGTCTGGTCTGGAGCCCATGTTCCATGTTCGGATATCCATTGTGATGACAATGATCCAAATCAAGGCGCCTGCTGCTACGAGGATGCCGGTCTTGGTCTGGTCTGTGACGAGCTTTTTCAGGATGAATGTCTCGGCCTGAATGGCTATTTCTACGGATCGGGCGTCCCATGTGGCGCTCCCCAGGTCGAATGTCCGTCAATCGAGGACATCGGCGCATGCTGCTACAACACTCCGGATGGATGGGTCTGCGATCTCAGGATCGAAGAGCATTGCATCGATGTCGGCGGCATGTGGTACGGGCCGGGTTCCGATTGCAACGATCCTCAGATCTACTGCAGCAACGAGCCGCTGACCGGTGCCTGCTGCTACGAGGATCCCGATCTTGGTCTGATCTGTGCGGAAATGGAACAGGAACTCTGTCTGGACGTGAATGGCTACTACTACGGACACAATGTTGTCTGCACGGATCCCCAGGTCGAATGCGACGTTCCTGAGAAGGGTGCCTGCTGCTACAAGGATGCCGACAACAATCCATTCTGTGACGAGCTCAATCAGAACGACTGCCAGGATCTGAATGGTCTCTGGTACGGATCCGGCGTTCTCTGCACGGACCCGATTGTCGAGTGTGGTGATGTTGCTGACGATCCGGGTGCCTGCTGCTACGACGATCCCGACCTCGGATTCATCTGTGCCATGCTCATCCAGGAGCACTGCATCGATCTCAACGGCTATTGGTATGGTGCCGGTGTCTCCTGCACGGATCCGCAGGTCGAATGCGATCTTCCGAGTGGTGATTGCATCATCCAGCCGGGTGCAGAGTGTGCCGGTCGTCCTTCCTACATCGATCCCGAATTCTCACAGGTCTTTGGTTCGGGGCCCGTGGCGGTACAGACTGCTTCCCCCAACATCTTCCAGGCCAACGTTCTCACCGTATTCGATCTGAGCAATGCCAATACCGCCCCGGTCGATTCATGGTGGAGTCTCGAACGTTACAGCGATCCTGACTGGAACCAGAACAATCTCGGCAGCATCTTCGGTCTGGCTCTCGATGACGATGGCGACATCTTCGTCACCAGCACACGCTCCTGGAACAGCGACTGGCCGGGTATTGGTGGCTGGGGTGCCGTCTATCGGATCGATCGCTACACCGGCGACATCAGCGTCTTCGCCACGCTTCCAAACACGACCAGCGGTCTGGGAAGCATCGCCTGGGACTGCGAGCATCAGGTCTTCTTCGTGACCAACATGGAAGATGGGCTCATCTACCAGCTCGACGTCAACGGAAACATCCTCAGCACCTTCGATCCCGCACTTCCATGGAATGGTGCTGCTGGCCCTGTCGCACTCGGCGATCGTCCCTGGGCTGTCGAGGTGCATGCCGGTCGACTCTACTTCTCGATGTGGAACGAGCACATCGATTCCGGCACCAACGCCTCCTCCAACGAGATCTGGTCGGTGGAACTCGATGCAAGCGGTACGCCAGTCGGTGTCGAGCAGCTTGAGATCACCATCCCGAGCTACCAGTCCACCAATTGGAGTTCGCCCGTATCGGACATCCGATTCTCACCACGTGGAACCATGCTTCTGGCCGAGCGTTCCCAGACGAGCTTCGAGAGCCTTTCCGCTCACCGTGCACGTCTGCTTGAATACGAGTGCGAGGCTGGCGCATGGGTGCCAGGCAACACCTTCGGTGTCGGTGAAATCGGTGGCAACAATGCAAGTGGTGGTGTGGATGCCGATCTGGCACGCACATGGGCCAGTGGAGATGCTCTTCACCTGAACCATCCTGCTCCCTACTCCAACATCTATGGCTTCGCAGGTATTCCGGCAACCGGTGGCGATGTGACCAACAGTGTCCTCGTCGACTACCAGGACAATCTCATTGCTCAGGACAAGACCATGATCGGCGATCTCGTCGTGACCAAGGCAGCTCCCGAGCCATGCATGAATCTCAACCACTTCGGTACTCACTGCCGCTTCCATCATCACAACGGCATGTATCACAAGGTCGAGTTCGGATTCTCGGCAATCGGTGGCGGCACCATCGACGAGGTTCAGGTAACTGGTCCTGCTGGCACGTCCTTCGCGCCAGGCACTCTGGTCGGACCATTCGCTCCCTACCAGAGCTATCCCGTCAGCGTGAAGATGTTCGATGCTCCAGCTGGCCAGGAGGTCTGCCTGACCCTGACCGCCGTATTCGCCGACGGCACGATCTGTGAACAGGAGCTCTGCTTCGTGACTCCTTACTGCCACATCCATCAGCCAGGCGATGTCAATGCCGACTTCGAAGTCGACATCACCGATCTACTCACCATCATCGAGAACTGGGGCGGCCAGTGTGATGGCGAAGAGGATTGTGTCGCCGACCAGAACGGCGATGGCACCGTCGGCATCGGTGACCTGCTCGTGGTATTGGACAACTGGACCAGCCGCTGATCGACAGCTGGTATCTCCTACACAGCATGCCCCGGTCGTTTCAACGGCCGGGGCATGTCATTTTTTGGCAAAGTCCATCCAGAGTTCCTGCATCGGCCTACGTAGGATCAATCGGCCTTGGAGCAGCGAGCGATCGAAGTTGACGAAGCCATTGACCAGATAGATCTCCTCTGGAGTGCAGTTCCAGAGAAGATCGACCTCCTGATCCTGCTTCACGTGGTCTCTGGTCATGATCAGGGCCGTGAGCCCGGTAGAACCTGTGCCTGACCAGACATCGGCGGGCTCGCCATCACCGCCCACGGTGCCTGGCAGGGAGCCGTAGTCGATCGGATAGATGATCGAGGGGTGTTTGGGATGAGGGGTCGCTCTGGGACGATCGATCTCGACGCCCCGATCGTTCAGGATCGATTCCCAGTGTTCCCAATTGAAATCCAGAACCGGTGCATCGATGGATGGTGGGATTGTCGGCAGTTGTTCCCATGTGAGTCGGTCAGGATTCATGGCAGCACTGCCTGGCCAATGCGATGATCGAGATAGCAGGAATGGATCAGCATTCGTTCCACGTGTCGATGATCAGAAGGATGTCGGCGACATCGACATTTCCGCTGCCGTCGACGTCGCCATCGCCTGATCCGAGCCCGAACTGGGCAATGACCAGAAGCAGGTCGTTGACATCCGTCGTTCCGTCGCCGTTCGTATCCGTTGGGCACTCGCAGTCATCCGGAATGCCGTTGCCGTCGATGTCCTGTGAATCGCCTTCTTCGATGTCGGTGTCATCAGGTATGCCGTTGGCGTTGCAGTCTGGCGAGGCGTAGAGAATGAGGCAGGCGCCCTGAACGGATCCGGCATCCACCGGTGAGGCGTCCGTGAATTCGACGATCCACTCGCCCTGAGCTGGCAACCCTATGAAGGTTGCAAGGGGTTCCGCCGGCATCATCACGCCGTGCATCACCGGAACCTCGGTGATGGAACACATGGATTCGCCCACGACCGTTGCGTCGTCATCGAAGAAGCCGTCTATGTCGTCGCCTCCACAGCCCCAGGGGCCAATCCAGCCTCCATTGGGCATGCCAGGTCTGTCAATGATCGTGACGGGGGTTCCATCCGGTGAACGCAGGACGATCTCCAGATCGCCAACCCATGGATGGGTCACATCCAGATGAAGGCGAGCCTCGGTGACGATTCCATCCATATCGACGGGGATGGTCCATGCGGTCGAACTGCTGCCGTCGTCTGGGATCTGGGATGGGCCGTTGCCGCAGAATGTCGAGCCACAGGCGAGGCTTGCGGGCAGGAGAGGCAGGATCAGAAGTGATGTGTTCATCTCGCCGCCTCCGTATCCATCTCGCCGCTACGGTTCGTGTCATCGACTTCACGTGGTTCCGTCATGTTCTTGATGTGGCACCAGCCGAGGGTGGTCCCCATGTTGTTGGCGCCATCGAGATCGCCTTCGGAATTCTCCACGACGCCATCGTCGGGATCCCAGAGGACGAGATCGGTGAGGAAGTGGCAGTAGTCGTAGGACCACCATTCATCCTCCACGGTGGACGTCCAAGTCCAGGTGTTCTGACGGGTGCTGGTGGGAATGTATGAAAGCCATTCGGCGGCACCGTCGTAGGTCATGTCGTAGTTGACACCGCAACCGAATCCGAAGAGTTCCCCGAGGATAGACAGGTTTCCGGCCAATGCCGTTCCCGAGAATGGGCTTCCCAGACACTGGAGGAGGCGTCCGTTGCCGGCCCAGTCCAGCCCGCTCCAGTAGAAGGTGTACAGGTGAACGGCTGCATTGCCGCCTTGCGAGTGACCGACCAGACCATAGCTCTTGTATTGGCTGCCGAAGGAGATGAAGTCCTGAGCGAATTCGTCGTGGGAGAAGTTCTGGAACATGTTGATGTATTCAGCCACATCGCCGGTGAAATCAGTTGGATTCCACGAGTCGGCATCAGAGCAGTAGCCATGACTGATCATCAGATTGTGCCCACCGTATCGATCCGAACGCGATGGATGGGAGCGGGTCGACGCTGGGATTCTGAAGCCGCCCAGATCGCCCTTGCCGTGTCTCATCGTATGAATGGTGGAACTGTTTAGATCGAGTTTCATGGGGACATCGGTGTTTTCGAGCAGGATTGAATCGACCGGACCTGATGCGAGCAGGGGTCTGGCGGCATGCGGGGATGCGATTCGAAGTGAGCGAAGCGTCAGGGATTCGCCGTTTCCCCCCTCGGTGGCAAGCCAGCGGCGATCCAGCACCAGTGTCACCCGGCCGTCTTCAACAGGACAGATGCCTCCAATCCAGCATCTGGGCTGCAGGCCTCCTGTGCCCAGGCTCCACACTTCCGAACCAAGGAGCAGCGTAGGACGCTCGGTGGCGTACGCGAGCATGAGATCGATGGCCAACCGTTCCTCGTCCAGTTCGCGTGTCGCGATCCCCGTTATCTCAACCGGATATTCGGCATGAAAGTGATGGATGCCGGTTCGAAGGAACTGGTTGCCTTGTGAATCGATGCCCTCGATCTGAAGTCGACATTCATGAGGCCCGTTTGTCCCCGGTGTGAAGGATTGTTCAAGCCATGGGCCCGAGCGGCCCATGGGTTCCTGGACGATCAACCCTTCAGGGCCGTGCCAGCTCATGGTGGCTCGAGTTATGTCGAGCCCTTCTGAAAAGGAGTGGACGGCATCGATGATCGGATTGCCAGTTGCATCGACCGGTGTCAGGGCGACACGCACGGTCTTCGCCTGGCCCACGATGGAGGCATATGAGGTCGGATGCATCTGCAGTGCGACACCGGAGCGATCCCGTATCAACAGATAACCAATCGATCCAGGCTCACCATCGGATATGGAAACCTCCCAATCACCGGCGATCGGGTATCGAACATCGAGTCTGACAGTCTCCTGAGGAAGGAACGGCTGCATGTCCCCTGGGGTGTGGGTCCAGTCCGGGCCATCCTGTTGACCGTTCGGATCCATGAACTGGACATCCCATTCATGACATTTCTGGCCAATCGGGACCAGCGACAGATGCTGGCTGGTCGGGACCGGGATCTTTCGTCTCCAGTTTCCATGATCATCGAATTCGATTGGAATCATGGCGTGGCCGAAGGGGCGTCCCACGGCGGTTGGATCCGGCGACCGCAGTCTTCCATTGAGGAGGTCCGAGGCGGGAGCGCCCACATGCTTGGGTGTCACATGAGTGGCGTCGCCGATCGCGAGCAGAGGCAGGATTAACAGATGGGGGAATGCCATCAATCATTCTCCATGGACTCTCTAAGAAATCGTCCATGGAGTATATAGGGGGGTGCCCGCGACTTCCGGTTCCACTCTCGATTTCAGGCAGGAAGTACGCTTATTTTGATTTCAATGAAAACAACGCCCCGGCTAAGGAGCCGAGGCGTTGTCCGGTTGAAATGGAGGGGGGTGTCAGTCGCATCGTCCCCAGTGATCGAGTGCGATGAGCAGGTCGTCGATGCCGATGATTCCATCCTGATTGAGATCGGTTTCAGGACAGTCCCGGCAATTCCATTCACTGAGGATCTTCAGCATGTCATCGATGTCGATGAGTCTGTCGCCATTGGTGTCTCCGAGACACTCGCAGATATCAGGCACACCGTTGGCGTTGTCATCGATGACGAGCCCAAGCGCTATCTCACAGGTGTCCGGGCGACCGTTCATGTTGCAGTCGATGTCGCATTTCCCGCTGGTCCAGGCGCCCCCGAACTGCTCCAGGCACTGCATGTTCGAAATGCCCTCCTGGCATTCCATGTCGGATGTGCAGCATGTGCCGGCCATCGGAATATCAAGAGCGAGGAGATCCAGCGCTTCTCGTACGGCCTGTGTGAAATGTATCGTGTCGTCACCGGCATAGATGAGCGCGCCCTTCGAGACGGCGGCCAGTTCGTTGGCCTGCTGTGCCAGCTTGTCGCCGCCACCTGGCGACTCGTGGCCTTCACTGCCGAACATGCCCGAGGTGATGTCTGGTCCGCTCCAGGCGGCGTTCAGCGTGAAGATGCGTGGTGCTTCGGACATAACGGTCGGATTGGCAAGCTGGGCCAGAAGAGCGTTTCGGCCAGCTGCTTCACCGGTACCGCTTGGATAGTCCTCGACATCGGCATCGTGGAAATCGGCATCAGTCATGAGGAAGATGATCGGTGCCCTGTTGCTGTCCCATGAAAGTGGCTGTGGTGCGATTTCACCGAGATCGTTGAAGTCGTTGTCGTTGTTGAGATCCAGTCCGGTTCCCATCATGGCCTGATACAAAGCTTCATACTGCGATTCAGGGAGATCGGCGCCACCGCCGGCTGTCAGTGCGGCCAATGCGGCCGTGACAAGACCGGGGTTGCTGGTGAAGTCCTGACTGACGGCCCAGGCGACATCCCCATTCGAACCCGATGGAGCGATGGGAAAATCGGTGAAGCTCGCCACGCCATATCGCGGGTTTGGGAAGTCGTTGTCGATCATGCTCATGACGGAAGGCATCTGGGCAAGCATGTTGGGAAGGTCGTCCCAGTAGCTGCCAGAGGTGTCGAAGATGAACAGTACATCCAGTTCCCTCGTCTCCTCGATTGGAAGCGCTCTGACTGTGAGATCAACGGTCATTGGAAGTCCGCAATTCGAGATGTTCGAGATCTTCACGCCGGTATCTACGTTGGAGTAGGGGCGTGAGTTCGGTGTCGAGTTCGAATCGAAGTTCGAGACTGTCGCCAGCGAGTAGAGGTCGTCCGCATCTCCTCGGTTGGCTGATGACTCGAGATCGCAGAACGCATCAGCCTGCTCCAGAGCGATCATGCTGTGGGCGGCACCCGGAGCACCATTGCACCAACCGAAGTTGTTGCCCGTGTTCACGGATGGGTCCACATGCCAGATCGCCAGCCCGCATCCCCACAGATTCTGGTCGAAGCCAAGTGGCTGTCGATTCTCGATCAGCAGATATTCACTGCTGTTGGGATCGTTCTTGATCTTCAATGCAAACGGCGTTGTCTCGATGGCCGGTATCGAGAGATTCGAATAGTCGCCGATCACAAGCTGGGGTTCGATCCAACCCATCTCCGCACGACACCAGGCCGACATGTGAGCAGGACTGCTGGAGCTGTTCCAGTTACCTGATGCCATGAGGCAGAAGTGTCCGCATCCTTCGTTGGCAGAGCCGTTGGTGCCGTAGAGATCGGGCAGCCCAAGCGCATGTCCGAATTCATGGCAGAAGACGCCGATTTCGATTAGTGAGCCGCCGCATGACAGGGCCGGCATGATGGTGTAATCGCTGATTCGGATGAACCCGCCTCCGGCAGCTGCGTCGTTGGTTGAGAACAACGCAGGTGTTCCATTGGCTACGGAATTCGCGCTTGCATAGTTCCAGCGGTGCGACCAGATGTTTCCATTCCCGCATTCACCTCCTGTTTCAGGGTGCACCAGTGCAACCAGATCGACGATGCCGTCGTCATCACCAGAGTTCGGAATACCATCCGGGCCATCATTGTCGTACATGCTGAAATCGATGTTGGCGTCGGCGAGCGTCAGTGCTTCATCCACGTATGAGAATGGAGCTGCATTCAGTCCATTGACGCCTGCTTCGTAGTTCGTGTCGTTGGACGATAGATTGCCGATGTTCACGACGTCCCCGTCGAACGTGAATTGTCCATAGGAGATTTCGCGGTAATAGTCCGAAAGTGTTCCGGTCGGCCACGGTCCGTCGAATAGTTCCTGTTGGAGATTCGGGACCGTATTGGCGGGAAGATTGACATTGTTGAATCCGAAGCAGAGAACAGGCACTTCAAGTACGCCGGTCACGGCATCGGATGCACCACCACGTTTCGTGACATCATTCCGGTTCCTCTTGGCATCTTTGGCCTTGGCCCTCCATGCCCCCGGCGTGTCGAATGACACCTGACTTCTAAGGGCATGTGCTCGGACATGTTCAGGTGCATGAGTACCAGGGCGTGGTGAGGTGGTCGCCAGGCAATCCGGATTCGAGAAGAGGGATACGATCGGTATCGCCAGCGCGCTTAGCATCGCGTGCCGGCCGTTATTGGTCAGATAGTTCATTTGAAAGCCCTACTTGAAATGACTGGAATTCGGCACTCGTACGTGCCACTCATTAGGCATTCGTTGTCGACCGGCGTGATCTATCAGTTTGATTGTCCAGAAAACCAAAAAAACCCTCTCATAGGTCTTCAAACCGGGCTTCATGGATGTGTCGAGCCTGGATTCGGACCTATAGTGGAGTTGATTACAGACCAAAGGAACCCCTGTCATGATTCGATCAATCGCAGCCACTCTGGTTCTCATCGCATCCACCCTGGCGACGGGTCAGCCCAAGACTCCTCCGGCTCCTGTTGAGGGCAAGCCATCACCTCAGAGTCTTTTCAGCAACTGGGCGGGGGATGACGCGGCTCGATTGTTCGGGACCTCCGCGTATCTCTACAAGGGTGTGTCCTCCGGAAATGGGGACTCGGCCGTGACTGCGGAATTCGATTCACGAATGCCGTGGCGTTTTCGCGCCTCGCTGTCGATAGATGACGATGCCGGGCGGATGGAGATTCTTGGTTCCGACGGTTCCGTGACATGGAAGTACGCCGAGAGCAAGGGAGCTGATGGCTCGAGGACGATCGCCAGTCCTAATCTGATCAAGTCCTCCATCGCCGTTGCGAATCAAGTGGTGTTCAATCCACTGTCACTGTTCGATATCGAGAAGAAGATGTCGAAGTTGAATACCGTGGCGAAGGTGGATTTCGCCGGCACGATGTGCTGGCGAGTGATCGGGCTTCCAAGAGCCGAAGGTGATCCGATGAACTTCTTCTTCGATCTGGAGACGGGATTGTTCAAAGGGCTGGATTTCAAGTCCTCCAACACAATCATGGAGATTGTCGTCACGGAATTCCGTATGTTTCCCAACGGTGAAGGAGGTGGCGTGCCATTCCCCGCTGGATTTGAGCTTCGCAGCAACGGAGAGGTTCGCAACAATGTCAGAGTCGAATCACTCTCCAGAGTGATGAAACTGACCAAGGATGAATTCAAGCTTCCCGAAGTCATCCAGAATTTGGTTGCTCCCGCATCGCCCGCTACAGGCGACTCTAATGGCCTGAACAGTCGGCTGATCTCGATGATCGGGCCGAAACTCGTCAATTCATCGGGTGAAACCGTCTCAAGCGAGGTATTGAAGGATAAGGCGAACGTGCTGCTCTACTTCTCCGCCAAATGGTGCCCGCCATGCCGTGCGTTCACACCCACACTGGTCAAGTTCTTCGACACGAACGCCGAAGCCAAGAACTTCACCATCGTCTTCGTCAGCTCCGACCGCTCGGTTGCGGATCAGATGAAGTACATGAAGGACTACGACATGGA
The DNA here is from genome assembly GCA_002716385.1 of Phycisphaerae bacterium. GTDB lineage: Bacteria > Planctomycetota > Phycisphaerae > Phycisphaerales > SM1A02 > UBA1668. Next base: position 27,165 of record PBAX01000015.1, read on the forward strand.
TTTCTATGCGGTTCCTCTGGCTCGAGTGAACGCGAGTGGTCTGAAGCAGACCTATGGAGATCGAGGCATTCCCAATCTTGTTTGGTTGAATCCAGCTGGAGAGGCCGTCGCAAAGAGCTACGTGAACGGAAATTACGTCGGTCCCAACAAGGTTCTTGCTGATTTCTCGCGATCGCTTGGCGTCAACTGATCGAGCCGGCAATCCACTCGCTATCCACTCTCCATTCACTTGTTGCCAAGTGCTTGCATGAATGCCGCCGGCATTGCATGATGCAACCGTCGTTTAGATTCGTGGAAGTCAGGCAGAGGCGTGGCAACACGGCGAAGCAGATGGAATCGTGGAAACACGAGGAGATCGACCCCACGATCTGGACGATGGCTGGAGTTCCTGGTGGATTCCGGAAATGGTTCAAACGCGGAAACGCGTCTCTGCCGTTTCCGGTGGAATCCAGAAGCGTATGACAAATACCTAGGGAAGGGTAAAACCAGACCAGCAATGGTTGTCACCGAACAGCCGATAAGCCCCGCTCCTGAAAGGGATCGGGGCTTATCTCATGGATTCGCATTCATCGAATGCAGAGTTCTTATGTTCGTCGTCGTCGTCTCTTGAGAGCAGGCAACATCAGCAATGCCAGAGTCGCCGGTGCGGGTACAGCTACCAGGCTGACTCCATCGACAAATGTGCCGAGCGTGTCGTTGAAGCTGTGGTCAGCCAGGGAGATGAAGGATGATGTGCTGTCGGCCTGAATGAGGATGCTGATCTCCTGCCAGCTGGTGTTCTGAAGACCGACTCCACTGGCTTCCACCTCGTAGATGAGGTCGCTGTTCCAGCTGATGGCGAGATGATTGTCCTCGACTCCCGGTCTTGGCGAGAATCCAAGTGTCAGCATGTAGTACTGGCCGACCACGGTCTGGGCTTCCTGAGTGATGCTCGAGGATCCGATTTCACCATTGATGAAGCCGCCGCCGGGCCCGTTCTGATCGGAATCGAGTTCGAGCCATTGCTCGCCATCGTAGGCATCCCATCCGCCGACCCCTCTTTGGAGTTCGATGCCGGGACCATCGAGAAGACTCCAGCCTGGAAGATCATCGAAGAGATTCCAGCTGCCGTTGACGACATGCTCCTCAAACGAGCCGTTGCTGAGCAGGTTCACATTGCCACCGGCCATGACCGTGCTGGCAAGGACTCCAGCGGCAATGACTGACAATCGAGCATCTATTTTCATTCGACTCCTCAATTCTCCCCCTCCAAGAGAGAATCGGCCAGGGTCTCCGAGCGCTGGATCCGGGCCTTTTATTAGCTACGGAAACATTTCGTAAAAGGTTGCCCCCAGTGGCTTAATTAATGAGTTTCAACCTTCATAGAAACATTGCAGAGTCGTTTAAATCAGGTAGGGTGCGTGTTCGGATGCCCGTATATGGAAGGAGCGTTTTCATGGCCCTCGAGTTGAATACATGTCGCTTGCCGGTGAATCTGGCTTCATGGATCGCGGAGAATGCTGCTGACTTCAAGCCTCCGGTGGGGAACAAGTACCTGTATGACGGCGAGGACTTCTTCGTGATGGTCATCGGTGGGCCGAATGCCCGCAACGACTTCCACATGACGAATTCCGAGGAGTACTTCTTCCAGCTCAAGGGCGACATGGTCGTGATCATTCGTGATGATGATGGATTGAAGCATGTGCCAATCCGTGAAGGCGAGACATTCTTCATTCCATCCGGCGTTCCCCATGCTCCCCAGCGACCGCCTGGGACGGTAGGAGTCGTCGTCGAACGAAGACGCCCCCCGGGAGAGACCGAGCACCAGCAGTTCTACTGTCCGAATTGCCACGAACTGGTTCATGATCAGGAGTTCGACTGCGAGGACATCGTGGACCACTTCGCGAGTGCAATGGAGGCTTTCTGGGCTGATGAGGCACTTTCCACTTGTGGCTCCTGTGGCACCAGAGTGGGCAAGCCTGCACCGATCAAGCGAATCGAATTCGAGCCGGAGGTTCGCATCATTCGTGAAGGAGAAGAGTGATCTCGGTTGTGAGGATCACCCCTCGCTGGAATCCAGTGCCTTGTGAACGTCCTCGGCGGAAGCGGCATCCAGTTGCTCCCGTTCGGTGGCGTATGGAATGCTCAGCAGAGCCAATTCCCGGTACAGCGGCAGCAGATGGGGTGCGTGGCACTCCAGTTCCTCCAGATGTTTCCTGATAGTGCCTATGTCCCCTCGGGCGGCTGGTCCCATCACGACGCCGGGTACGCCAAGCTCCTGAAGGTTCAAGCCGGCTTCACGAACCATTGGCGCCAGCGCATCGACAGCTGTGGCGCGATCCAAATCCAGCAGTTTCCAGAGATCCGCCGAGGCAGCAAGAAGCCCGGTCATGAGCCCGCCCACCAGAGCCGCAGATAGGTGATACAGGGCCCTGCGTTCCGGAGGGATGGCGACCGGTCGCATGCCGAGATCGCGAGCCAGTTGTTGAAGCCATGGTTCCGAAACCTCATCACCTTCGATCGCAGCGGTGGCGCCTTGCATCGCTTCAGGTCCACGACCACCCCGGGCCAGCACCATGACCGGGTGGATGGATCCGACATGCGTGTGATCCTGGCGGCATGATTCCAGTACATCCAGTCCTCTGGAGCCCGCGCAATGTGCCACAAGCGAACCCGGGGGGCAATCAAGCTGACTGGCAACATCGTTGATGACATCGTCGGGGACACAGAGTATGACTGCTGAGGAGTTGATCCCCTCGCATGTGGACACCAGTTTCGCATTCACCAATTCGGCGAGACTGCCGCCTCGGTGTTCTGATCGACTGACAATGCGGTCTATGGTTCTGCCGGAGCGATGAATTCCCAATGCCAGGGCCTGTCCCAAGGCGCCTGCGCCCACAATGGTGATTGGAGTCGTATGGTCGATCATGTGAAGGGAAGCATCGCCTAGATTCGTTGCGCTGTCGAGCCTTGTGCTCTGGATTTCCAGACATGGGCATCAGAGAGCGATTCCAACCCTGACCCCGCAGATTCTGGATGCTGACGGCATGCCGGCAGATCAAGTACCTTTGGATGTGGAGAAGGTGAGAATCTTCCAATCTACGAATCCAATGGAGGTCTGAAAATTGAAGTCCCTGTCCCTGTGCGTCATTCCAGTTCTTCTTCTGGCGGCTGGCTGCGGTTACCAGAAGGCGCCGATGAAGCCCGACCCCTATACGCAATCAACCTTCCTTGGGAATGATTATCCGATTGGGGACGGACAGCCGGACGGTTCACCCAATCTGGGAACACTTTCCGGGACGGTTGAAATGCAGGAACAGTAGGGGGCGGTGACCGAGCAGGTGCTGCTTCTAGTGTCGTCGCCTTCTGGAAGCGCTCGAGAGTCCTGCCAGGCCAAGCAAGGCAAGAACGCCCGGAGCCGGAATGGCGACGGATTCGTAGTTCACGGTGACCGTTCCGCTGAGCCACTTGCCTGCCGGTGCGCCAGCGCCGTCATCCCATGCATTGGTGACAAGTGCGGCGATTGAACCGTTGACGTCAAGTTCCAGTTCGAAGCTGGAGAGATCGAATGAGTAGACTTCACCCTCAGGCTGTTCGATCGGGTTCGCCGGCGTTCCCTGATAATTCGCGTTCGGGAATGGGAAGAACCAGATTTGTTCCGAATCTCCGGATTCATTGGTTGCTTCAAGGCCGAGCATGGCTTCACTGCCAAAGTTTGGGAGACCTATGTTGTCGTAGGTCTCAAGGGAGAGTCCGGTCCATTCGATGCTGATGATCTTCGCCCCAGCATTTTCAGCCCCCGCGGAACTGTTTTCGGTGTCAAAGGCATCAACAGAACTCCCCCAATAGAAGACATCCGCCAGATCGAGTTCGATCTGGGCCAATTCAGCCATTGCTGTGGTGCTGAGACCAATCGTGGCTGCGATAGTCAGCATCTTCCTTGGTGACATTGAAGTGGGGTTCCTTCTCAACTCTTCCTCGTAACCTTCTAATCCTAAGTGGTCTATGGTTGTATGCAATCGGATAAAGGCAACTTCTGGCATGTTGAGGCGGTACAGACGGAATATTCAGAACCCGATATTCCAGCCGTAATAGGCCTCGAGTGTCCATGCATCACCCTTTAAAAGCTCAAAAAGGGGTATTTGGCCGTAAAAACGTTGTTTTCAACACAGTTAGAGGGGCTGTTCAATCTTCAGAAGATGCGAATGACAGCCCCCCCGCAAGGCGGGGGGGCTCGTCTTTCGATCGAGTCTGGCTCGGAGTGCGGGGAAGCGAGTTCCCCCTGGATCAACGCAGTCCGAGCGTCTCGGTGATCGCTCTGGCGGCCTCCTCGGCTGACCAGCCGAAGGAGAACAGTTCGTGGAGGTCACCCTCCGTAGTATTCGTAGCTCGCAGGGATTCGCCTCTCGCAAGCTCGTAATCGGCCTCGGTTCTCCACAGCAGGGAATTCAATTGGTTTTTCCAGCTTGGGTATGTTCGAGGCATGGTCTTGATCCTGTGTCTTGGGTACGTGTGTTCGTCTATCTCCGTTACGTGGTCTGCGGTCAAATGTGTTCCAGATCACTGTGAATCCATGAAAAAAGCCAAATTATCCGACTTCATCCGATCGTCTGGGCATCAAGCCACTGATCGGACAAAGGCCGGCGATCACGCCATGTTTCGGGAAATATCGTGTTTAGGCGGGTGTTGTCGAGGTTTATCGTCTGGAAGCGGTGATCGATGGGCTGGTGTACAGCCAATCACGCGTCCACCAGTTCCCGCTCTGGGCATGTTCGTCAGATGTGGCGAACCGGTATCGGTACATGGTCCATCTGATCATCCGGGGCGGCGTTTCCGGGGTGAATGGGGAGGATTTCAGAAGCTTGAGCACGTGTGGATTCTGCTTCAGGAGTGCCTTGCATAACCGTGGCGTCACAAGGCCGGTGGTGAAGACTTCGACATCAGGTTTTCCCACAGCTGATGAGAAGTTGCTTGCGAGCCGATCGATGGAACCGCTTTCATGAACATATTCAAGCTTCAGTGCATCGAACCACATCTGCCAATCCAGCCGCGGCATGTCGGGCTGGCTCAGGCCGGGTGCTTCATCAAGCGGTCCAGGTTTCCAATGGAACTCGAAGGGGGACCAGCTCATCCCATCCAGAGACCCCTCGATGACAATTTCCGGTCGAGTCTTCGTCATCACCCTGAACAGACCGTACGAGTTGACGATTCGGTACGGCCCCCAGATTGCGGACCATGCATCGGGAGGTTCGTTCTTCGACCTCAGTTGTGAAATGCTGATGGGAACGCTCAGACTCAGGAGAAGTGCGACCACGATCAGATTGAGACCCCGGCGACCAATGGTCTCTCTTCGAGGCAGTCCGACTCGAACCAGTCCCCGTACACGCTTAGGCCAGAGCAGAAGCAACTGACTGTCATCGAGGGCGACTACGCAGAGGACGAGTGTCAGCAAGTTGAAGAAGCCGTAGTTTCCGGTGAGAAGTATCCCGATCTGGAGGATGGCCAGTGCGACGAAGGCAATGAGGCGAGGGACTCTGGGGAAGAGAAGCAGAAAGGGGATGCCCATCTCGATGACGAACATCATGATGCATGAGAACTTCTGCCACCACAGTGGAAGTTGCCATGCATACCACGCTGGCCACCATGGCAATGGTTGCGTCCAGTAGTGGTAGTCGAGGGCCGTTAGATCCGCCCATGTCGGATCTCCGGATGCGAGTTTGACCCATCCCGAGAAGAACATGAATCGCAGCAGGAGCCACAGGAACATCCATCGGATCAATGTGGAGGGTCGTCGGACACTCTTGCCGTTCAGTGTCCAAGAGAACGGGGCCCAGAAGATCGAGAGGAAGCCGATTTCAAGCAGAAGCATGTCCCACTGGTAGGACATGAAGAGTCCGCCAGAATTGACGAATGAGAGATAGGTGGCCCACGCGACAGCCAGCGTCAGCATGGGCAGGAGGCCAAGCACGACAAGCACGGATGCAATCGTGCCTGTCCACCAGAGAACGGTCGTCAGGGCCGGCATGTTTCCATCGGGATATGACAGCCAGAGAAGTGAAGGGCTGGAGACACCTCTGGCATCGAGCCATGCCAACAGCTCATCGGCCGGCTGCAGGCCGTTGCTGCCGATGAGGCCGTCCATCTGCCATCCGAAAGAGAGGAAGGCCAGCAGGAAGATGACTCCCAACAGTCGCATGAAGATCCGTCTTGTCAGAAGCGTCGTCGATGGTACTTCGATGGCCACCCAGCCCAGTCTCGCCAGACGATTCGCACCGGTTCTATGGTTGGCCACCAGGGAGTACTGCACATCGCATATCCATCTGAATGGGAGAAGATATCTGTAGAGCAGCAGTGGCCAGATTCTCAGATCGACCATCTTCATGAGTTCAAAGACGGCCTGTGCACCTCTGGTGTGATGCCCATCGGGATGAATCAGATGAATGGCTTTCTTGAATTCGGCTTCGGGAATTCCCGGAAACGTGCCGGCCGCCTTCTGGTACGGAGACCAGGCCAATCGGCCCGGAGGGCATATCGACTCATATCGCTTGAGCCAACGTCTGCAGAAACTACAGTCACCGTCGTACACGACCAGTGGCAGATTCGTCGGAAGCTCCGCTTCCGGCAGCAGTCCCTGACATGGACCGCCATCACAGGATTTGCATGTGCCGCAACCCATGGTTCAGAAAGAACATTCCCGTCGTGAGTTCAAGAACAAGGGCCGATCCACGGGGATCGGCCCTTGCAACATGCTATCCGAGTCCGCTCACCATGAGCGGGGGGGTCAACTATGGACATGGTCCGTAGGCGGAGATCAGTTCGAGGATGTCGCTGACATCGATGATTCCGCTGTCGTCGATATCGCAGCTTCCGGAGCCGCCGAATTGGCCCAGAATGAGCAGGATGTCCTCCACATCGACGATACCGTCATCGTTGGCACAGTCGGCGGGGCAGGTGTCCAGATCATCGCAGTCGACCTTGGTGATGGTGATGCCGTCGACCGCGGCCTCGATGACGGATCCGCTGGCAAGATCCCCGACGCTGAATCGAAGACGAATGCTGCCATTGGGCACGTCAGTCAGGACGAAGCTCGGGTTGTACCAGCCGCCACTCGACTGCTCGACCGGTCCGATGGTTTCCAGATTGGACCAGGTGGTACCGCCGTCGTAGGAGATGTCGACTTCCATGACGTCGTTGAGTGGGTCTGCACCAGAGCACGTGCTGCCGTTGTTGTACCAGCGGTAGTAGGAGACAGCGCTTCCCGGCGTGCAGGTGAGGGATGGCGATGTCAGTACGGTGGTGCCACCATCGACATCTTCGTTCGTGGAGTTGCCAGTCACGTAGCAGGTGCCTGATCCGTCTCCATCTGTAGGATTGTCGCAGCGGATTCCGCCATTGCCCGGTACGGCTCGCTGCCAGTTCCCTTCCGTGGCGCCATTGATGACGGTCCAGCCCTGATCGGACTGGAAGTCGTCCTGGAACGAGACGGATGTTCCATCGGCGGACAGGATCTCATATGGGCTCGCGGCGCCGCCACTTGGAAGGGAGATCTGCTGTCCCCCCACGGTGGATACCTCGATGTGCCAGGAGACGACGTTGCCACAGGTCAGATTCGGAAAATTGGCTCGCCAGATCTCCGGATCACTCGTCGGGGCCAGCGAGATAGTCTGCTGTCCGGTGCCATCATCAACGAAGAGTGCGAATGAATCCTCGTCGGGTACGCCTCCACTGAGACCGCGAACACGAACCTCGATCGATTCGCCTTGAGGCGAGAGCAGTTCAGGAAGATCGGAAATCAGGGAGATCTCGATCTGAGCTGTCTGGAAGGCGAAGAAGCCCCGCTCCAGGTCGCTGCAGAAGACCGTCCCGCTTGGCAGGAACGGGTAGACGTTCCACATCCCGTTGAAGGCGGCCTGATCGCCCTCTGGGTACGTGTCGAACCAGGCGATCTCCTCGGGCGAGACCGGATTCGAAATGTCGAATATTCGTAGTCCACTCTGGTAGTTGGCCTGATACATCCTGTTGCCTCTGACGTAGAGGTTGTGGTCGATGGTGTTCAGGCCGGTCGTGCAGGTTCCCACCTCGATTGGATTCGAGAGGTCGCTCACGTCCAGGATCCGGGTCGTTGTGACTGATCCAGTGTTGTCCTCATCGAGTTCGTCATTCAGATAGAGGTACTGGAGATCATCCGTCAGCCAGCCCTGATGGGAGTAGTAGTTGTTGCTGTGTTCCAGCGATGCCAATTCGATGATGTTCGACTTGTCCGAGACATCGAGAATCGTGAGTCCGGTCTGCTCGAAGCCGCCATTGAAGCCGGCGAAGCAGAATGCGATTTCCTTGCCCGCATAGGGTGAGCCCGGGGGGTAGGTAATGAACTGCGCATCATGGATGTACTTGTCGCTCCATGAGGCGACGAATGGCGGATTGACCGGGTTGGCGTTGAGATCGTGGCAGCGGAATCCGTTGCTTCCACCTCCCAGTCTGTAGAGAAACCCGCTGTCTGTGTCGATGGCGACGTTGTGAGTGGCCGTGGTGTTGCCGCTGTTCACGGTGCCCAGCAGCTGCACGGCGCCATCGTCGATGTTCGACATGTCGATCACCTGAATGCCGTCGCCACCTTCGGAGACCGCATAGCAATATTCATTGAGGACCTTGACATCGCGCCAGAGGCTGTCGACGCCGTTGATGGTCGCGACGATCTGGGCATTGCCAGGATTGGTCACTTCGATGAAGATCGTGGCTGAGTTCACGCCCACGATCGCGTATTCGCGACCACTTGGCGACACATAGCCCCAGCAGTCGTTGCCGGTGCTGTATCCACCAAGTGCGGAGAGCGACAGCCAGCTCTGCAGGGTGACACCATCGGAGGTGAACCCGCGTGTGGTACCGGAGGTGCCGACTCCATGGACGTCGGCGCGGAATGCATCTGCTTGGACAGGGGGTCGACGATCACGCAGTTTTGGATCGTCTTGATGGGCCATCGCAAAGCCGGCGATGGCGGTAACAGACATCAAAGCGGAAGCGATCTGCAGCTTGTGCACCTCTGAACTCCTCTCAAGTTCTGTTCGTGGGCCCCGGGGAATGGACGGGCTCACGGTCTCTCAGTACCTCACTGTAGTCAATACGTGGAAATGGGCGAGAACGATCCCGGGAAATGCCTGTTTAATGCCACTTAATCCTGCTTTTCGGTGGATGAACCAGTTGGCTCGACCCCAGGTTTTCTGGTGAGTTCAGGGGCCAGTTCGGGGCTTGAGAGGGTCATGAGGAAGGATTCCAGATCATCCAGCTGGTTTTCGGTGAATCCAAGGGGCTGCAGTACGGTTTCCTGATGATGATCCAGCACCACCATCTCTTCCAGCGTGTTGTAGAAGACCAGCACCTCACGGAGGGATTCGAACTGTCCCTGATGCATGTAGGGGGCCGTCTGATTCAGATTCCTGAGCGATGGTGTTCTGAACGCGCCCCACAACTCGCTGTTTCTGGCGAGTGAGTCGGTCGAGAGCGCTCGTATGCTCTCCTGATCATCGGAGAACTGGCCGCTGGCTCTGAAGGGGTTGGCCTGCAGCAACTTGATCCCTTCCCAGCGTCCTGCATCCTTGGGAAGTCCGCCATGTCCAGGTGGGATTCCGGTGTTGTGGAATTCCAGATCACTCAGCAAGGGGCCGAAGTGGCATTGCCGACAGCCGGCTTCGCCAATGAACAGACGCAGGCCGCGGCGGGCATCCTCGGGATATTCGGCCATCGCCTCCGAATCATCGGCAAGCATGGCTGTTACGAATTCGTCGAATCGACTTGGTGGAGGCACAAGTCGATGTTCATAGGCGGCAATGGCCTTCCCCAGATTCGAGAACGCTCGGTTGCAAGCCTGCTGGTCGGCCTTCGACATGGCTTCCCAGGCTGTGCTCACGGTCGAATCCCGTTCGGCATCCGGGCTTGCGTCGCTTGGAAACCTCACATGGTCGTCAAGTGGCGGCATTGGTCCGAAGACTGATTCGTATTCTCGCCTGAGGACAGGATCGTCATGGACACGGTGCAGCACCGCGAGTCTGTTGGAACCAAACTCCTCCGCCCGTTCGAATGGATGCAACGCCTGGGACCAGAGCGTGTCGGCTCGCCCATCCCAGAAGAACCAACGTTGGCCTGCGACATTCAGCAGAGAGGGTGTGTGGCGGCTGCCCTTGGCCAGGCCGGTTGGAAGCGGCTTGCCGTCGGCGAAGCCGGTGGCGGGATCGTGGCAGGTCGCACAGGAGACCTGGTCGTTCAGAGAAAACCCAGTGTCAAAGAAGAGTCGCTGGCCGAGCAAGGCGGCTGCCGGATCGTTCCAGACCTTGTTGGTGGTGTCTGGTGTGGACTCCAATGAGCCGGAGAGGCCGGCGATTCGGCGTCGTTCGGTATCCGTGAAGGGCGTCGTTGCCAGCAGGCAGGACAGGATGACTGCGAGTGCAGCCATCATCAGTCAACATTCATAGGAGTCTGGCCGCGATGGGACACGCCGTCGATCTCGAGATCGAAATAGATCTGCCAGTCACCGGGCATGTGCATCAGCATCCCCTCGGCAGTCCATCCATCCTTGGTCGTCTTGATTCGTGGAACATGGTTCATGCCATGCCCATGCTGAGGCATGCCGGCGTCGACCGTGAGGCTCGCCTGCTCGGGTGTGATGAGGTTTCCGGCGATGTCCATGACCTGAACATCAATGGCGTAGAAACGATTGAGTGGGATGGGGTCCGGTCTGGGTACCCAGTAGAAGGTGTACTGCCCGTCGTTGGATGCCAGTGTTCTGGCAACCGGAGGCGCCACGAGTGTCTTCATGCCCGAGTTGTAGCAGCCGCCGATGCTCAGCAGGCAACAGAGGGTGAAGATTGAAAGGGCGAGATGTTTCATGGCTGTTTGCTCCGTTTCAGACGTTCTGGGGTCATGGCTCTGCCGAGTCCGAATGTCAGGACCCATCCTTCATCAGGTTCGAATCCCTGCATGCGATGGTTGCCCTGATCCAGAACAATTATGCGCCCATTGGCATCTTCTGCAATCTCACCTGGCATCCAGATCTCTCCATGGTCACCACCCGATGTCGATAGTGTTCCGAGATGTCCACCATCAGGGGAGAAATGATCCAGGCGGTCGGATCCCGCATCTGAGATCAACAGCGAGCCGTCTCCAAGAATGGCGACACCTCCGGGATTTGGAGATGAAAGATCGGGTGCGGGACCGATGCTCCGCTGCGGCTGAGCATCATTGTCAAACAGATGGATCTGGCCGGTTCTCCCATCAGCGACGGCGATTGTTCCGGCTCGGGCATCAATGGCCACCGGATCGAAATCGATCTTCCAGGGAATCAGTTCGCGGTTTCTGAACGAGTAGATCTGATCCTCGTTTCCGTCGATGACATGCAGGGTCGCGTCATCGTCATAGTCCGCGGAGAGAGGATTTAGGAATGAACCGTCCGGAAGCTTCGGAAGTGAGGAAGAACTGAGCAGCACGGCGGCTTCGGGATTGAACCGGGGATTGTCGGCAGGGGGAAGACTCACTTTCCAATGCTGGATAGTGTTGTTCTCCGAATCCAGAATGGTGATCACGTCGCCCCGTTGATTCCAGCTGATGTCGGCGATCTTGCCGATTCGACCAGGCCCCTCACCGGGTGTTCCGAACGTCGTCACATGGATCGGCACATCCCTGTCCATGACGAAGACTGGAAGGCTGCGGGCCTCGGGTTCCCATGTGACGAGTCCACGCGAGCCTGCGTCCACTTGCGCGCCGAAATGCGACTGAAGTCCTCTGGGAGCACGAGTATTCGACCGGAGCGGGCGGGAAGGGGGTCCGGGCTTGAAGGTCTGTGCTCTTCTCTCGAATGGTTCGGAGACGAGGCTTCGATTGCCCGAGGCATCGATGGCGATGTCGGATGGGTAGTGGATATGACCTTCTCCCTGCCTGGGGACGACGGCATGCATGCCCCACCACGAAATGAGTTCACCGTCGGTGTCGAAGATCTGCACTCTGTGGTTGAGTCGATCGGCGACGTAGATTTGATCGCCATGGCGCTCGATGCCAGATGGTTCGGAAAAGAGCCCTGGAAAACGTCCCCAATCGCCCCATGTCCTCTTCAGGTTGCCATCACTGTCGAGAACAAGGACACGGTGATTGCCGGTGTCGGCTATGAAGACATTGCCAAGGTCGTCGACATCGACTCCTTCAGGTGCCCGGAGGTCCAGATTCTCGATTTCATCCGTGCTCCATCGATAGCTTCCATTCCGATTGAAGACGACGATTCGATTGTTGCCGGTATCCGCCACGGCCAGATTCGCATTGGAAAGAGCGACATCCATCGGCGATCGAAACCGCTTTCCCGACAAGCGACGGCCGTCGATCGTGTGAGCGAGTGTCCCCTCCGAATTGAAGAAGCGGACAAGGTGGTTGCCCTTGTCGGCAACAGCAATCACCCCGACATCATTCGCATCGATGCCATGTGGCTGATGCAGTGTGCCCGATTCGATCCAGACGCTGCTGACGTTGTCATTCGGGTTGATGATTGAAACGGTGTGGCGATGCTGCTCGGTGACGAGCATGCGGCCATCGGGTAGAAAGGCCGCGCCGGCGGGAGCGCCGAGTTCATTGATGGTCGAATGCCAGGCAGCGGGATGGCGTTGGTCATTTTCCGCATCGCCGACCTGGACGGTCAGGACCAGTATGAGACAGTTGATGATGTTCATGAGGCAACAGTGTAGGCTGCCCTTGCTGGAATTGAACAGTCATTCCCGATCGGGTGCTGAAACGGTGAATTGCATCTTGCGGATGCGATCGACGGCTCGCTCCATCGCGGCCGAATCATCCGCTGTTATCACGGCATTTCCCTTCTCGAAGGATGCTTCGCAGGCATGCACGCCCTCGAGGACCGTCACGGATTCCTCGATGCTCGTTTCGCATGCCTCGCAGTGCATGCCATCGATCCGAACGACCTGAGTGACGGGTTCGATGTATTCGGCGCAGCATCCCGCCAGGCAGACCGTCAGGATCCCCAGGACGATCATCAACCAATATGGTTTCATGTCTTCTTGATGATCTTGGTGGGTTTCCACTTGCGACCGAGGATGTCCTTGCTGTCGGCACCCATCCAGTTGTCGAGAACCTCCGCGTAGCAGGATCTGAAATCGGTCGTGAACTTGAGGTCGCCGTTGTCAAGATCTGTCAATGACGGATGTGTGCCATGGACACCTGGTTCGACCATGTCCCCGATGAAGTACATGGGTGCGGCGGTTCCATGATCGGTCCCGTTCGAGGCGTTCTGCGGCACCCGGCGACCGAATTCGGAGAACACCATCGTCAGCACTCTGCCCTGATTCCCCTGTGCCTTCACATCCTGATAGAAGGACTTGAGCGAGTCGCCCGCCTGTCGCAGCAGTCTGGCGTGCTGGCCGGCTTGATTGGCATGCGTGTCGAAGCCGCCCATGCTCGCGTAGTAGACGCGTGTGGGCATCTCGGAGCGGATCATGGCGGCGATCATGCGAAGCTGATCCGAGAGATTCCCCCCCGGGTAGGCGACAAGTGGTTGTTGCGAAACCGCCTTGCGGACTTTCTGGGAGGAAAGCTGGGCGTCCATCGATGTTCGTTTCAGGAAGGCCAGTTGATCGGTGGTTTCATTGAGACTGTTCTGATCTCCGACATTGCGATACGGTTCGGCCAGTTGCCGGTCGAGATCCTCGCCCATCCATCGATAGAGCTCCGGTGATTCGAAGTTGACGGGCATGACAGAGTCGCCCTGCATCGCGAGTGGGGATTCGCTGCCGAGGGAAATGCCGATTTCCGGCTGGGGTGTGCCAGCGCAGGCGTTGTCGAAGTAGCGACCAAGCCATCCGTTGCCACGTCTTCCATCGGGATTGCCCGTGTGCCATATGTCCATCGAAGAGAAGTGGGATCGGTTTGGGTTGGGATAGCCGACACCCTGGACGATCGATGCCACACCGGAGTCCATCAATTCCTGAAGCCCGGAAAAGGCCGGGTTCAATCCGATGCCCCGGGCCTGTGAAAGCTGAAGCGCGGCATCGGCGTTGGTGCCGGGCTTCGCGAGACCGATGGTCGGCCGAAGTCGGTAGTACTCGTCCAGCCCGTACGGGACGACGGTGTTCAGGCCATCGTTTCCTCCGCTCATCTGGACGATCACCAGGATCCGATCCTGAGGCATGCCGGGTATCGAGCTGAGCATCGATCCCATCGGAAGCATGACGCCCTTGGCCGTCTGCTGGATGAACAGGGGCGTTGTCGTGGCCAGTGACGCAAGTGCCATGCCTTGTCGGATGAAGAGGCGTCGGCTCCAGGGATGTCGTGTTGATTCATTCATGGCAGGTTCCTGGATATCAGCAGAGTTGGTACTCGGGCGCGGCGGTCATGAGTGCCAGCAGGTTGATGATGGTCGCATTGTCATCGATGCCGCCGCTTTCGCGGACGTATTGGACCCATTCGGCAAGTCGTTTCTCTTCCGGCACCGTTCCGATGGTGAAGCGTGACAGATACACCACCGAATCATGTTCGCGATCACGACCCGGAAGTTCCCTGAGATGTTCGACCAGATGACGGGCATCGAAACCGCTGGAGTTGTTGTCCCATGGCTTGCTGCCGGGCATGCGTCCTGTCAACAGATAGATCAGAGTGTTCTGTCTGGTGAACAGCGTGGATGTGTTGATCCATTTCCGGCCGCCATCCCAGCCCTTCACCGAAGGGGGCTTGAAGAGGTCCTGTCCCATCAGGCTGCAGGATTGGACCAGTCGAGGCATGTTGCGTGCCGGTGCGCGAAGTGATCGAATCGCCTGCACGACGAGCTGAACCGGCGACTTGATGATCGCAGTTCTGTTCACTTCATCGTAAAAGTGCTTCGATAGAAAGAGCTTTCGAAGGACTGGCTTGAGTTCGAAGTCGTCCGACTTAAACACCTTTGCCATCTGGCGAACTGTGGCACGGGCCGGACCTTCGAGCGTCTGCTTCGAGTCGTTCACGTAGAAGCGGTAGAGCTTCTCGCAGATGAATTCGCTGGCGCTGCTGCGGCTGAATATGAGATTCACGAAATCGTCGCCGTCCCATTTGTCGCGTTTGCCGAAGATGACCTTCATGTCGTCATCATGGTTGCGTTCGTTGAACTGGAACTCGTCATCCTGATACGTGTAGCCGGTGAGGGCTCGGGCGCCCTGCTTGATGTCCTGCTCCGTGTAGCCACGACCTTCGCCCAGCGTGAACAGTTCCATGAGTTCACGGGCCAGATTCTCGTTCGGGGCACGACGGGAATTCTGATTGTTGTTCAGGTACTTGATCATGGCCGGATCTCGAATGATGTTCCGGACGAGGTCGTCCCTGAAATTCCCGGTCGCATTGGATCGGAACAGCTCGTTCTGCATGTACATGTGGTAGCTGTCCTCGACCGCCCGATAGCCGGTGGCGAAGTGTCCATGCAGGAACAGCGTCATCTTCTCCTGGAAGGGGCGGGGGGTCTCGATCATTCGACCCATCCACCAGGCCTGTAGTTCGGCCAGTTGACGTCGATCGGCGCGTTGGCGTTTCTGTCGCTCGTTGCGGATGCGTTCGAGGGCGGCTTCGTCACCGTTGCGTCTGGCCTGATTACGGTAGCGACGCTCGTCGGCCGTGGGGGCCCGCATGATGTTGTGATCGAACCGACCATCGACTCTGGCCGTGGTTCCGGTCTCCTCAACTTTCTGGAATTCCAGAAGCGAATCGACGGCATCTTCAGGCCCCATGTTCTTCAGTGCCAGAACCTGAGAGGGGGTTCCGCCGAACCCGGCCCTCTGCAATAGATGCAGTGCCGCCCAGTAGTCAAAGTCCTTGGTGCTGATTCGGCCAAGCCCTGCTGCCATCAATGCGACTCCCGGTGATTGGTTGCGACAACTAGAGGATGCCCGTGAACGGCTCTCATATCAAGTGGTACGTTTCAACTTCCGGTCTCATCCCCCTCAATGTGGGATTTGGACACTCTGGAAGCTCATGCCCGGCTATCTGACCGGTTCGTCCGTCTCAGACGGACACCCAAGCGGATGGCGTTTCCGATCACGGTGACATCGCTCAGGCCCATGGCAATGGCGGCCCAGATGGGCCCCGATGCCCCCAGAAGTCCAAAGGCGGCAATCGGGATCAGTGTGACGTTGTAGACGAAGGCGAAGAAGAGATTCTGTCGAATGGAGACCCGCGTCATGCGTGCGATGGAAATGGTGCGTGCCATGTTCGTGAGGCGGTCGCCGGGAATGATCACGTCGGCCGCTTCGACTGCGATGTTGGTGCCGGTCGCCATGGCGACGCCGACATCGGCTTCCGCGAGCGCGGCGGCATCGTTGATGCCGTCGCCAACCATCATTGTTCGTTCGGGACAATTCGCGATCCACTTCTGCTTGTCGTCCGGAGTCTGCTCTGCATGGACATTCGAACTGTCGATGCCGGCTTGCTTGGCGATCTCCAAAGCGGCGCTTCTTCGATCGCCCGACAGCATGTGAACCTCGACATCGAGTGCTTTCAGGTCGGCGATGGCCTGTGCCGCATCCGGACGAAGCGTGTCCGAGACCGTGATGGTTCCGATGGTTCGGTCATCCACAACGACACGACAGGAAGCGACGGCATCGCGGTTGACCTGGACGGTCCTCTGATCCACGAGACCCGTGACGCCTTGGCCCGGGTAGGCCTGGAAATCGGAGACGGCCGGTATCTCGAGGTTCTCCTCGGACGCATGGTTAACGATGGCCCGGGCAATCGGATGTTCACTGGCAGATTCGACGGCCGCGGCCAGTCTCACCACCTCCTCCCTCGTTTCGCCCGATTCCGCCTGCACATCGACGACCTTCGGCAGGCCCGCGGTGAGTGTTCCGGTCTTGTCGAAGATCACGGTCTGCGTCAGTCCCGCCCGCTCGAGGGCAACGGCCGACTTGACCAGGATTCCATTCCGGGCCGCTTCACTCGCGGAGACCATGATCGCCATGGGTGTCGCCAGTCCCAATGCGCAGGGACATGAAATCACCAGAACGGTGACGGCGGCAATGAGACCGATCTGGAATGGAGTGATGTCCCCGTTTGTGATGGCTGCTATGGACCAGCCGACGACGGTCAGCAACGCTATGGAAAGCACCAGTGGCACGAAGATGCTGCTGACTCGATCGGCCAGTCGTTCGATGCCCGCTTTCGTGGCGATCGCGTGTGTCACAAGATCCGCGATTCTCGCCACCGTCGTACCGGTTCCATCGACGGTGGCCTCGATGATCAGTCTGCCGGTCGTGTTGATGCTGCCTGCGGTAACCTGCTCTCCAACCTGACGGGGGATGGGGATGGGTTCCCCGGTGACGACGGATTCATCCAGTTCGGAGATGCCCTCGATGATGGTTCCATCAACGGCGACGCGAGCACCTGGTCGCACCAGCAGACGGTCACCCTTGAAGATCTTCTCGATAGCGACTTCGGTGATCTGTTCGTCATCATCGATTCGCTCCGCCGTATCCGGCTGCATCTCCAGCAGCGTGCGAACCGCCGAGCCCGCCTTGGCGGTGGCTCTTGCCTCAAGCCAATGTCCGAGACTGATCACGGCAAGCAGAGCGGTGGCTTCGGCGAAATACGTCATCTGATCATGCCGCACGCCAGCCAGGGTGAGAATCATGAGAATGACCGAATAGGACCAGGCTGTCAGGACACCGATGGAGACAAGCGTGTCCATGTTCGTGCCACCGCGTTTGAGCGCCCGCAGGGCCGAGGTGAAGAAGCCCTGACCGACCAGGATCACGGCCAGAGTGGAGCCACCGAACATCACCCACGGAAGCCACGCACCATGGGTCTCCGCTTCCAGCGACCAGTGGAGTATCTCCAGAGGGATCCAGACAGACATGCCCAGCAAGGCGCGCCATCCCCATTTCTGGGCGGCGGAATGCTGACGTTTTTCGAGATCGGTGCGGAGCGTGACGGGGGTCCATTGCGTTTCCCGCAGGGAGGCCTCGAATCCCTTGGCCTTGATGACCTCGATGGCCGTCGCCGCTTCGATGGGGCCGTCGAGACTGGCAACCGCCTGATGCAGGTCGACACGGACGTTGGCGGCTCCTGGAAGGCCTTCCAGAGCGGTTTGGACGTTGGCCACGCAGCTCGCACAATGCATGCCGTCGACCTGAAGTTCGAGAGTATTGGGTGAGTCGGTCATGTCTACGGGGTACACTGTACGTCACATGAGTCGTTCGAAGGTTGAATTTGGTTCCTCCGTTGCCATCCGGCATTGCCCGGTTGGGAGTGTCTCTGTGGCGGTTCTGGCCATGGTGCTTCTGGCAACGGCCGGCAGCTTCGGTCCCTCGACGATTGTGAGGCCTGTGGCAGGCCCCCAGGTCCTCTCCGTTCTGGCCCTGTCAGTTCATCATCCAGCCATCAGTGGTGGTGATCTCGAGCAGGACAGGCCTCGCGGTGTTGAAACGGTTCGAGTCGTCCAGCCCGATCTCATCCGGCTGGAAGCACTTCGGATGGGTAGCCAGCGGTTGAATCTCCCGCCACCCCGAGCGTGACTGAAGGGCATCGATCGATGCCTGGCAGATTTGCGTTCGTCGTCATGCGATAGTTTTCATAGTCAATGTAATCATGAGGTGGGCCATGGGTGTCCCCGTTGTTTCAGGTGTGGCCAAGAAGGTCTTTGGTACGCGTAATGAGCGTCTGGTCAAGCGGTATCTCCGCATCGTCGATGAAGTGTCGAGTCATGAAGCGGCCATGCGGCAGCTGACCGATCCCGAGCTTCGTTCCA
This sequence comes from Phycisphaerae bacterium, assembly GCA_002716385.1. GTDB lineage: Bacteria > Planctomycetota > Phycisphaerae > Phycisphaerales > SM1A02 > UBA1668. The sequence continues at coordinate 45,889 of PBAX01000015.1, forward strand.
AGACCCAGGAGTTCAAGGATCGTGTTTCGAATGGTGAAGACGTCAATGCGATGATTCCAGAGATCTTCGCGGCGGCCAGAGAAGGCATGGACCGTTCGGTCGGAATCCGGAACATCTTCGATCCAGCGGGGGACTTCGATCCGGCCGTCTTGGATGATTCCGCGAGGGCTCTCTACGACCAGGTGAAGGCGACCATCGATGCCACCGAGCCCGAGACCAAGTCGCGGGATTTCCTGGGTTGTACGGAACCGGTGCCATCATGGAAGTTCGTCGAGATTCCTCCACCGCTCTATGAGGCGGTCAGGGAACTGCATCCCGTTTCCAAGCCGCCGTATCGCGCCAGACCCTTCGATGTCCAGATCATCGGAGGCATCGTTCTCTCGGAGGGCCGTATCGCGGAGATGAAGACGGGCGAAGGCAAGACGATCGTCGCGCCTCTGGCCTGTTATCTCTCCGTGATCGAGGGCAATCAGGTCCATGTGGTAACCGTCAATGATTATCTCGTTCAACGAGACCGTGACTGGACCTTCCCGTTCTTCCATGCGATGGGGCTCACGGCCGGCGCGATCCATCCGAACCACATGCAGCCTCCCCAGCTGAAGAAGGCGATCTACTTCTGTGATGTCGTCTATGGAACCACGGCGGAGTTCGGATTCGACTATCTCCGCGACAACATGAAGCTGTCCGTTGCCGAACAGGTGCAGCGGAAGCGGCAGGTGGCCATCGTCGACGAGGTCGACTCGAGTCTCATCGACGAGGCCAGGACGCCTCTGATCATCTCCGGTCCAGCCCACGAACATGCGCCTCGATACGAGATGGCCGATCGGCTTGCCAAGCATCTCATGCAGAAGCAGGTCGAATGGGACGCGGCGGACGCCAAGGTCCAGGCCTGTCTGGTCGACATCTCGGGACTCGAGGGCGACATCCGGAACGTGAGAGAGAAGGACCGCATCCCTCAGCTCAAGGCGGATCTCGAGAACCGCAAGTCGGAATTGCCCCAGCTGGAAGAGGCTCGGGACAAGTACCGGCAGTTCTATGAAGTCGAGTTGGACAAGAAGCGTGCCACGCTGACGCATGAAGGCATCGCGGAAGCGCAGAAGGAGGCAGGCCTGGGGTCCTTCTATGTCGGCGAGAACATCGATCTACCTCACCTTATGGAGCAGTCGATTCGAGCCCATACGGTCTATCAGCGTGATCGGGACTACATCGTGGCGCCTGCCGACAACGGCGATCTGTCCGTGGTCATCGTCGACCAGAACACCGGTCGAAAGATGGTCGGTCGCCAATGGTCAGACGGGCTTCATCAGGCTGTGGAGGCCAAGGAAAATGTTCCCATCAAGCAGGAAACACAGACCATGGCCACCATCACGATCCAGAATTTCTTCAAGCTGTACGACAAGCTTGCGGGAATGACGGGTACGGCGGATACCGAGGCCACGGAGTTCTACGAAATCTACGGTCTCGATGTCGTCGTCATACCCACGAATGTACCGGTCATTAGATTCGACCGCGATGATCGCGTGTATCTGACTTCAGCCGACAAGAACAACGCGATCCTCGAGGAGATCAAGACTTTCCACGATGTGGGGCGTCCGATCCTGGTGGGGACCACCAGTGTCGAGAAATCCCGGGAGCTCTCGGAGCAGCTGAAATCGAGATGGAAGATCGAGCATGAAGTGCTCAATGCGGAGAAGCACGATCGCGAGTCGGAGATCATCAAGGACGCGGGCCAGCTTGGCGCGGTGATGATCGCGACCAACATGGCCGGTCGCGGTACCGACATCAAGCTGCAGTCCATCACGCTGGACGACCTGATCAACCACTGGAAGCGTCGTGGAATCTGTCCTCGTGACGTCTCATCGGACATGTCCATGGATGAGATACGTAATCGCATCTATCGGCACGTGGCACCGACCGAACTGGAGTGCCGGAAGTCGGACGTCGAATCGATGAGCGATGAGGAGGTTCGTCGCAAGCTTCTCGAGTCCTGGTACACCAAGCACTGCTGGGGCAAATCGAACAAGGCGCAGAAGCTCTCGGAGTCGGATCTCATGGATGCGCTGGACGAGTCGGGTGGCTGCGTCATGCATCGCATCGAGCATTTCGAGACCACGGAATCACTTGGTGGTCTGCATGTCATCGCCACCGAGCGTCATGATTCACGTCGTATCGACAATCAGCTTCGAGGTCGTTCCGGTCGTCAGGGGGACCGTGGTTCCACCCGTTTCTTCCTGAGTCTCGAGGACGATCTGATGAAGATGTTCGCCGGCCCGACGACTCTGAAGATTCTCAGCAAGCTGGGGATGAAGGAAGGGGATGCCATCGAGCATCCGATGTTGTCCAAGGCCGTCGGCAAGGCCCAGCGCAAGGTGGAGGAACGAAACTTCCTCATCAGGAAGAACATCCTCGAGTATGACGAGGTGATGGATCTCCAGCGGCATTCCTTCTACGGCATGCGCCAGGATGTGCTGGAAGGCCGGGGGATCAAGGAGCTGATCTTCGAACATCTCGAGAACGCGATCAACGATGCGGCCTATCGATTCCTCGATGAGCGGTATCCGGCCTTGTGCATGTGCGAATGGATCCGTGAGCATCTCGGTGTGGAGATAGATCCCGACCGTCTCAAGGGCAAGGACCGGGTCGATCTCCATCAACTCGTCCAGCGCGAAGCCAGGGAGGAGGCCGGCACAATCATCGACATCACGCTTCCTGAATTCCTCTCACGGGACATCGATCTCGGCAAGGGCAAGATGGTCGAGCGGGATGAACATGGTGACGACTATCAGGGACTCGTCGACTGGGCCAACTCCCATTTCAAGGCGGGATTGAAGGTCTCGGATATCCGCGACATGAACAGTGTCCAGATCGCCAGGGTCATGAACATCGCCGCCGAGGAGCTCGTCGAATCGACCGATCTGTCCCCTCTGGATCCATTCCTTCTTCCCGAGCATGCCAAGGATGAGATGGCCAAGTGGATTTCCGCCAAGTTCGGAGTGGAATGGGACGCTTCGATCTTCGATGGTGTGGATGAGCCGGAGGAGGCTGCTGCGGTGATCCTCGAAAAAGCTCATGAACTCTACGCTGAACGTGAGCGTGTCTATCCGGTCGACTTCGCGATGGACATGACGGCTGCCATGCTTCAACAGGATCCTGCTAAGGCGTTGGAGCAGTTCTGCCGGTGGACCAAACTTCGTTACGAGCTTGATTGGACGCCTGAGACGCTGCCATCCCCCAATCCTGTGGAGATCCGTGAAGCATTGCTTGTCGAAGTGGACAAGTGGGATGATGATCGAAGGAACCAGCGGGTTCAGAAGATCATCTCCCAGGTCAATGATGTGGAAGAGCTCGATCAGTGGTGCCGGGAGCATCTCGGCAGTGCATTGACCGAAGAAGAAAAGGAAATGGGGGAAGCGGACATCAGCTCGGCTGCTCGGGCAAAGCTGGATGCGTTGCTTCGCCTCGAGATGCTTCAGTTCGAGCGTTGGGTCCTCCTGCAGATCGTGGACGGGGCCTGGAAGGACCATCTCCATTCGATGGATCAGCTGCGCGAGTCGATCGGCTATCGAAGCTTCTCCCAGCGGGACCCTCGAATCGAATTCAAGCGTGAGGGCGCCAATCTGTTCGAGGAGATGTACGGTGAGATCCGCGACAAGGTGACCGATCTCATCTTCAAGGCGAAGCTGCAGCCCCAGGCAAGACAGCAGCCGGAGCAGGGGCAGCCCCAGGCTCAGCCGCAGCAACAGCCTCAGGCCCAGCCGACCCAGCCGCCGCCGCGTGAACGTACGGAAGCAGAGTCAGCCGTGGCGGCTGCAGCGGCTGCCGTCTCGGCCGGCGGTACGAAGCGGCAGCAGTCGGATATTGCTGCAGCTCAGTCCGCTGGATCACGACCGCCGAGAAAGAAGCCTGCGGCGGCGCCGGTCACGGTCGGGCGTAACGAGCCATGCCCATGCGGCAGCGGCAAGAAATACAAGAAGTGTTGTGGAGCGGCCTGACAGCTAGATGCCTACGGCTCCGTTCGTCCGCGTCACGATTCTGCACGAACGTTTCCGCCGATCACTGAGATGATGGTGGCGGTCGCGATGACCACGATCACTGGTGGCAGCAGCCACCATCTGGTCTCGTGAATCATCCCAATCTCGGCCATCGGCATCGCAATCAGCAGTCCGATGATCAGCAGACTGATCATGCCGACGGTCTGTCGGGCGTTGCCAAGCATGAACGCGAGAATCCAGGCGGGGAATACTAGGCCGTAGAGGCCTAGGAAACGGAGATACGTGTCATCCAGCCAGTCACGTGCGATGTCGAAGAAGCAGGTGAGCCAGAGCAGGAATCCGATGGCGACACCGATCAATGAAAGGCCCGAGAGCAGGGTTGTGCTGCCCCAGCCATGCTTGGCTTCAAGCAGACGTATCTCTCGCAGATGCGCGCTCATAGTGAAGGTGGTCTGATAGAAGAGGAAGGGCAGTATCAAGTTCCATGTGTCGAAGGAATCGAAGCTGAAATAGGTGGTGACGAACAGCAGTACTGCGAAGAAGGAGATGCCGAATACACCGAAGGCATGTCGGCTGGGGGCCAGTTGCCTCGCTCGATGAAATGTGGGATCAAGCCAGGGGCAGGCGAGGAAACCGAGAATGATGATGGGTGCCAGTGGCCAGAGTTCCACATCCGGTTCCGTTCCGGATGAACCGATCGTGTCGCTGAATCCGTTGCCCGATGCCACCCATGTTCCCATCGTCGCCAGAAACACCAGCGTGCCCAGCCATGGCCAGACCTTCCAGGGCAACCAGCTTGCGACGATGGCGATGGCGAACGCCACAAGCGGGACGATCAGACCCGGCAGCGTGCCCTCGAGCATCGTGGGCATCCAGCCCCGGCCCCCGAAGATGAAGGCCAGGAAGAAGAGTTGATAGGCGATCGTGGCGACGGAGAACCATCTCATTGGTCCTCGGTGACGTGCGACAAGTGTTTCGGATTGCCTGCGAGAGCGGATCAGATATCCCATGCCCGCGCAGCCGAGCACGTTCGGAATGGCGAATACCCAGAAGCCCGGCCAGCCGTACTGGGTCAGCAGGACAAGCGGTAGCCACATGCCGATGCACCAGGTCCAGCTTGAGGTCAGGAAGAGGCCCCAGCCTGCTGTCGAGGTGGCGGTGCGCAGGGGTGCAGTCATGTTCTGAGAATACCGGGTCTTCACACTCGACGTTTGCGTTGCCGCAACATCGACTTTGGTGTGCAGTGGAATGTCAGGTTGCAGCGGCCAACCCGCATCTGGCGTCCCTTGTCCTTGATGATCTGGGAGACGTCCATCTGAAGATCGATGTTGAATTCGCCACCCTTGGCGATGAGATCACGGATTCGCCGGGAAGCGTCCTCGCCGTCCGTGATGCCGTAGACCGCTGGGCCGAGGCATGGACGGAGGAACTTGTAGTGCATGTCCTTGCAGACCACGGCATAGTTGGTTCCACATTCGCTGAACACGAACATGCCGGCCGCCACTTCCGAGTTTCCGAGCAGGGCGGCACCGGCCATCGCGTTGTACCAGTTCCTGTTGACCCGCTTGAAGGGAAGAATCGCGGTAAATCGATCAGTCCCCACCTTTTTCATGGTGATGCCGGATCTCCACGCGAACGGGAGCCATATCAATGAGCAGACACGGTGCCAGAAGTTGTTTCGTGTACTGAGCCGACTGATGAAATCATCAAGGCGGTTATACAGGGACCTCTTGGGAGCCGGAAGCGTGGCAGCCGTTGAGCACATGGCGGGTTTTTGGTTCGATGTGGACATTGTGTATCTGGGATCCAGGCATTGACGTGGAGGCGTCGGGTAAGCATCCTACGCTCTTGATGGCCCGGAGGGAATCCACCTTTCGGCGAATTGGAGGCATGAAATGCCAATATCAGCTCTGGGAGTGTGTTCTTGGAGCCTGCAACCGGATTCCCCCGAGGATCTGGTGAAAAGGCTTGAACTTACCGGTCTCAATCGCGCTCAAATCGCCTTGTCACCGGCTGTCAGTGATCGCGATCGCTGGGGGAACCTGATTCCAGTACTTCTGGAATCCGGAAAATCAATCGCCAGCGGAATGATGGCCCCGGTTGGCGAGGACTACAGCACACTGGAATCGATCGCCAGAACGGGTGGCATTCGTCCTTCGGCCACATGGCCCGCGAACGAGGCCATGGCGAGGGCGATGGCGGTACTGGCCGGCAAGGCTGGCATCGATCTGGTCACGCTTCATGCGGGTTTTCTTCCGCATGATCCCGAGGATCCGGAACGATCTTCGATGGTGTCGAGGCTGCGACTGCTGGGATCGATCTTCGCCGATCAGGGATGTCGTCTCGGCTTCGAGACTGGTCAGGAATCGGCCTCGACGTTGTTGGAAGTCCTTGAAGAAATCGGCCATCCTTCAATTGGTGTGAATTTCGATCCAGCCAACATGATCCTCTACGGAATGGGGGATCCGGTCGAAGCCGTCGATGTACTGAGTGATCACATCCTCCAGATACACATAAAGGATGCAGTGGCATCCAAGGTGCCAGGGGAATGGGGATCGGAGGTGGCTGCTGGTTCCGGTGAGGTCGATTGGCCGCGTTTCCTGGCGGCGGTTCAGTCACTGGACCAGAACGTCGAAGCCATTATCGAGCGAGAGGCGGGCTCGCAGAGAGTGGATGATGTCCACGGGGCCGTCAATCTGGTGCGTGAGCACGTCGAATTGGAGATCGCATGAAACAGTTGATCGTCCTTCTGGTGTTTTCCGGGCTTGCGTCATGCGTGTCCAGACCGTTGGCGACTCATACGCAGCAGGCCTATGTCTCCGGTGCCGTGGCCGCCGATCATCCGATCGCCTCGCAAGCAGGTGTGGACATGCTCAATCAGGGTGGCAACGCGATCGACGCCGCTGTGGCAACGAGCTTCTGCCTGTCAGTTGTGCATCCCTTCAGTTGTGGAGTCGGTGGTGGCGGTTTCATGCTCGTGCGACTTCCATCGACGAGTTCTCGCGGTTCGGTCGAGATGGTGCTTGATTACCGGGAGATGGCGCCCGCGGCAGTGGGTCCGGACTTCTATGTCGATCGTTCAAGGGTCGCCAGTCGATTTGGCGGGGCGGCATGCGGCGTTCCCGGAACGGTTGCCGGTCTCTGGAAGGCCCATGAGGAATGGGGTCGTCTGCCATGGTCGACGTTGCTGCAGCCCGCCATAGAGGCCGCCGAGAATGGAGTGGCGGTGAACAGGGCCTGGCTCGAGGCCGCCGACTGGGTCGCTCGTATCCGAGATGGGAATCCCGATCTTCATTCCGCGTCTCAATGGGTCTGGGCCAATCTCTGTGGATCGGGACAGCTTGAACTTGGCACGGTCATCAAGCAGCCTGAACAGGCTCGATTGCTTAGAAGGATCGCGGCATCGGGCCCTTCCGCCTTCTATGAAGGCGAAGTGGCCGATGCCATCGTCGAGACGGCCGGAAGGCATGGTGGTGTCATGACCAGGGAGGATCTCGCCTCGTATCGAGTGGATGAGAAGCCGCCATTGAAGAGTGAAGTGGTTCTCGACCGCTATCAGCTTCTTTCGATGCCTCCACCAAGCAGTGGTGGCATCGCGATGCAGGCAATGCTCGGCATCATCGATCACAGAGTGGATGATGTTGAGAATCTGAGGCCCGAATCACCACAGTGGATCCATCTGGTCGTGGAGTCCATGAGACATGCCTTCGCCGATCGAGCCAGATACATGGCGGATGGAAAGCAGGTATCAGTTCCGGTTGAGCGGATGTTGGATCCGGCTCGTATCCGGGAAGTATCCGAGTCGATCCGATTCGATGCGATCAGTACCCGTGAAGCGGCTGGTGTCGTGCCTCCGCCTGATGACGCGGGAACAAGTCACTTCTGTGTGTATACGGCGGATGGTTCGGCAGTGTCCTGCACGGAGACGATCAATCTCTCCTTTGGTTCCCTGGTCGCCGTTCCGGAATGGGGCATCGTGCTCAACGACGAGATGGACGACTTCACGACCATGTCCGGCAAGGCCAATGCCTTCGGACTGCGTCAATCCGATGGGAATCTACCGGGCCCCGGAAAACGTCCGATCTCCTCGATGTCGCCGACGATCGTGATGGATGGCGATCGGGTTCGTCTGCTTGCGGGTGCTTCAGGAGGCCCACGGATCATCAATGGAACACTTCAGGCGATCATCGATGTCCTGCTCTTCGACATGACGCCGGTCGAGGCGTTGAGCCAGCCGAGGTTCCATCATCAATGGATGCCGGATCGGCTGGATTTCGAGGAATCGTGGTCCGATCAGGATGTTGTGGATCGCCTCGAGGCACTCGGTTACAGGACAGGTACGAGACCGAGTGTCGGCAAGGTGCAGATGATCGAGGTGCTTCCCGACGGCGTCATTCTTCCAGCAAGCGATCCTCGCAAGGGGGGGCGGCCCGCTGGTGTGGATCCTGTGATCATCGACGAGGATCCGGGGTTTGGAAGAGTCGCCGTCCCTTCCCGGGGCGTACACTGAACCCATGCCGACCTACACATATCAAGTCGTTACCGATGACGGTTCGGAGGGCGAGATCTTCGAAGTCGTACAGCCGATGTCCGATGAGCCGCTGACTAAGCATCCTGAGACCGGGGTGGAAGTGCGTCGCATTCCGTCGCTGCCCAACATCGCCGGCAACTGGTCCGATGCAACCACCAAGTCCAAACTGTCCAACAAGAATCTGGATCGACTCGGTTTCACCAAGTATGAAAAGGCCGGCGACGGCCACTATGAGAAACGAGCGGGCAAGGGGCCCGACACGATCTCCGCGGACTGATCATCTCCGGTCCGAAGAGATACCACAAGACCATGGCACATCCACGCAGTGTTCTCCTAACAGTCTTCGTTCTGTTCGCTTCTTTGAGCGGATGTTCACAGGCCTCCAAGTCGCTGAGCGGCCAGCAGCTCCGTTCGAACATCGCCACGGTCGAGAAGTGGATGACGGGCACCTTCGAGTCTTCGGCTACCGGGGACAGGATTGTTCAGGCCCGCATATGGAAGTTCCTCGATGACGGCCCGTGGTTCTACAGCGAGCATTCAAGGCAGGGTGATTCCGGTCAGCCGATCAGGCAGCGCATCGTCAGACTCGAGATCGAAACGGATGGTTCGGTCGCCATGGACATGTTCGCCATCCCGGGCAATCCGCTCGAGTATCCAGCGCCCTGGCAGGGGAACGGTTCCATGGGAGGGCTTCAGCCGAGGGTATTGGATCCTCTCATTGGATGCAGGATCGTCCTTCAGAAGATCGATGCGAACGAGTTCGCGGGTGAGACCGAGGGTGACGGTTGTCCGTCAAGTCGAGACGGGGCCACGCATGAGACGACTCGGATCACGCTTCGATCGAATCGCATGATGCTTCTGAGTCGGGGCTTCGATGCCAACGGCAAGCAGGTTTGGGGTTCGACATCGGGTGCGGTCACCTTCAATCGCACATCCCGTACACCTCCAGAGGAATAGAAAAGGCCGCTCCCTGAAGGAGCGGCCTCGCTGTTCTGACTGGTGGTCGGATCGACTCAGCCGCCAAGCGTGTAGCGGACGAAGTGGGTGATCTTCGCGTCTGCAGGCAGCAGTTCCTCGATGGTCTTGGTCTCATCGAGCACGTACTTCTGCTTGATCAGCGTGTTCTCCTCGAGGAACTTCCTGACCTTACCTTCGGCGATCTTGCCGGCGATCTCGTCGTTCTTTCCGGATTCCTTGGCTTCGGCGAGACCCTTGTTGCGGATCTGGTCGAGCTGTTCCTCGGAAACGTCATCGGGTCCGATGGCGTCTGGATCGTGGAACACGATGTGCTGGCAGATGCCCTTGAGGACATCATCTGGAACCGTGCCTTCTACTCGAAGGAGGCAGGCTCGCTTGCCATCGTGATGTACGTAGCTGCCGTAGCTGCCGCCTTCGAACTTCTGACCTCTGGTGTAGTTGGCATTCTCGCCGGTCTTGATTCGGACATCGTCAACCAGCTTCTGGATATCGTCGTTGACGGCGATATCACCGGCGGGGTGACCCATGGCGATCTTGCAGATGCTGTCGACCATTGAGACGAAGTCTTCGTTCTTCGCAGTGAAGTCGGTTTCGGTCTTGATTTCGACGATCACGGCTGCATCCCCATCGATGTGAATGCCAATGCGGCCCTCACCGGTGGTTCGTTCCGTTCGCTTGTCCATCTTGCCCTTACGCTTCTTGCGAATCCATTCCTCGGCGGCGGTCATGTCGCCATCGGTGGCCTTCAAGGCCTCCTTGCAGTCCATCATGCCAAGTCCGGTCTTCTGACGAAGGGACATCACGTCCTTTGCAGCAATGCTCACGGTCAATACTCCTGGTTCGGATCCCTGTGGTTCCAAGGGATCGAAGATCAAATCAGTTAATCATGAAGTTGGGGCGGATTCGCCTTCTGGTGCTGGTGCCGCATCGGTCGATGCCTCGGCAGGTGCGTCTGCCGAAGCCGAGGCCGAGGCAATGCCTCGGAAGCGACTTCTCGATGATGAGCGTTTCGGCTTCTCGCTCTTCTCGCCAGCGAGGTCTTCCTTGGCGGACTCTTCCTTCTGCACCTCGGCAGCACGCTGATTCATGCCCTCGCGGACGGCAGCGGTCAGTTCCCGCATGATGACATCGATGGATCGCATCGAGTCGTCATTTCCCGGGATGGGGAGGTCCGCGACATTCGGATCGCCATCGGTGTCGATGAGGGCGATTGTCGGAATTCTCAGTGCCTTGGCTTCACGCAGTGCATTCATTTCCCGGCTGGTGTCGATGACGACCAGTGCTCCGGGGAGCTTGGTCATGTTTCGAATGCCTTCCAGGTTGCGGGTGATCTTTCGCTTCTCCCGCATCAGCTGGGAGGTCATCTTCTTCGAATAGGACTCGATCTCGCCCGATTCGACCAGGCCTTCGAGTTCCTCGAGTCGACGGAGTCGTTCACGGATGGTCCGGAAGTTCGTCAAGGTGCCGCCGAGCCAGCGTTCAACGACCCATGGCATGTTCACATCCGTAGCCTGAGTCTGGACAGCATCACGTGCCTGTCGCTTGGTCCCCACGAAACACACGTCCTTGCCGTTCTGAACGGTCTTGGTGATGAATCGCTTGGCCAGCATCAGCCCGCGGATGGTTTCGCGGATGTCGATGATGTGGATCTTGTTTCGTGCGCCCCAGATGTAGGGCTTCATCTTCGGGTTCCAGGCGCTGCGGCGTTGGCCGAAGTGGATGCCTGCTTCAAGCAGGTCCTGTACGAGCGTATCGGACATGACTGTTGTCCTTATCAGCGACACCGGCAGGGCAACGTGGGATGCGGTGGAACCGCTGCCTGCGCATGGGCGCTTGGGGTTTGACCGTGAAGTACGGTCCGGTCAGGTGAAGATTCCATCGCCCACCCACGTGCGGGCTCTGGAAATGAAAAAACGTACACGAGGGTGGGAAACGCCCCGACCCACGGGTAAGAGGACCATCGTAGCGGACCTCAGGTGGGGGTTCAATGCCCAGTTGCCAGAGTCAGCCGGGAGTCGCCCTGAAGGCTCCAGCGGGCCTCTCCACCGACAATTGTGGTGATGGCTCGTCCGGTAACCGTCCAGCCCTCGAAGGGGCAGTTTCGTCCCGTGGTCAGGAAATCCTCGGCTGAAATGGTCCATTCCAGATCAGGATCGATGATGGTGAGATCGGCGACTCCGCCCCTGGTGAGCCGTCCCAGATGTTCCAGCCCCACCAGTGCGGCTGGTTCGATGGTCATCATGGCGATCAGTCTGGACCAGTCGATGACGCCATCATCAATCAGGGCCTTGCGGTAGAGGGGAAGTGCACATTCGATTGAGACCATCCCGAAGGCTGCGGAGGCGAAATCCGTCTGCTTCGCCTGAGGTGGGTGGGGAGCCTGATCAGTTGCCAGAATGGTGATCGTGCCCCGGGCGATTCCGGATTTGATGGCTTCGATGTCGGCACTCGTTCGAAGTGGTGGATTGACCTTGAACACAGAGTCGTAGTCTCGGCAGGCCTCTTCCGTCAGAAGGAGATGGTGAGGGCTGGCTTCCGCGGTGACGGGTTGTCCGGCCTGTCGTGCGTTCGCGATGGCGTCTACGCTTTCGGCACAACTCAGGTGCTGGGCGTGATACTTCGCGCCATGGCGCTCGTTGAGTCGGACATCGCGTTCGATCATGCTGGTTTCAGCTTCCCGTGGCCATCCACCAAGGCCGAGTTTCACCGCGAGGGTGCCTGCATTCATGGCTGCATCCGGAGTCATCGAGGGATCCTGACAATGTTGCATGAAACAGGTGTCAGCCCTGGCGACCTGTTCGAGCACGGCATCCATCACGTCATCGTCCGCGATGCCGTCGCCATCGTCGGAGATCCCGCAGGCGCCGGCTTGAATGAGACTGGCGACATCGGTGGGGGATTCGCCGGCTCGGCCGATGGTTCCGCAGGCAACCGGGAAAACCCGGGCATTTCCAGCCAATCGTCCACGTTCCAGAAGTGCCCCGACTCGTTCCGCGGAGTCGGGTGGCGGCAATGTGTTGGGCATGCTGCATACGGTCGTGAAGCCACCTGCCAGAGCGGCGGCGGAACCGACCGCGATGGTCTCCCGATGCTGCTGACCTTCGGAGGGTTCTCGAAGATGCACATGGGGATCTATCAGTCCCGGTGTCACGAGGCATCCCTCGGCGTCGATGATCTGATCGGCGGCCCGCTCTAGCGACTGGCCGAGTTCAATCGATTCGATCCGACCATCCTTCACGAGGATGTCGCCTCTGGCTTGGATGCCGGAAGCGGGATCGATGATCGTTCCGCCGTGAATCAGCATTGAACTCAAGGTGTTACTCCTGCTGGAAAGCCATGAAAGACATCACCCCCGTGGAAAACCACAGGGGTGATGAGGATACGTGATCTTGTACCAGAGTGAGATATCAGTTGGAGACTGTATCGCTCTTGGTGGTCATCATCTTCTTGCTGGCGCAGCAGCCTGATGAGGCGGCAGTCTTGGAGCAAGTGGAAGCAGCAGCTGTCTTTGTGGTCATTGGGCAGCCCGCGGAAGCGGTCTTGCTGGCACAGGTGCTGGCGCAGCAGCTTGATGGAGTGTCATCGAATGCTGCGAGGGTGGTGTTGGTGTCAGCCTTCTGGGCACAGCCAGCAACAGCCATGGCGAGGCAGATTCCGAAAGTTGCGATCATGGTCTTCATAGCTTCATTTCCTCTTTAAGAGCTGATCCCGTCAGCTCGTGACGAGAATGGGTATGTCTGAGACTGATCAGTATACCCTTCAAGTTCCGGCTGCCAACCCGATTCTGGCCATAAGAAAGGCCATATAGCCACTTATCACGTGTTTAAGGGCACTTGAGGGCTATAGGATGAGAGCATAATGGTGGAACGAGGCGATCATTCAGCACCCGGCAAAGGCACGCCTGAAGAACCTTCAAGGCGTGAGGTGCTGGCTCGAAAGGCAAGGGGATTGCCAGAGGGAGCCGGTGTTTACCTCTTCAAGGATGAAACCGGTCAGGTGATCTACGTCGGCAAGGCGTCGACCTTGCGAAGCCGGGTTGGTTCCTACTTTGTCGCCTCGGCGGATCTGGGGCCACGGAAGCAGCCGATGATCGAGTTGATCCATGACGTCGAATTCATCGAAGCCGATGGTGAATGGGAGGCCCTTCTGGTCGAGGCTCGTCTGATCAAGGACATCCGGCCTCGCTTCAACGTCATGTTGAAGGATGGCAAGTCCTATCCCTATCTGGCCATCACGACCCGAGAGACCTTCCCGGGTCTGTACATCACTCGAAATCCGCAGGATCCCGCGTTCAAGCGTGCCCGCATATTCGGTCCGTTCTCCTCATCCGGTGCGTTGCGGGAAGCTGTTCAGGTGATGCAGCGGATCTTCCGTTTCAGGACATGCCATCTGGACATCGTCGAGCAGGCCCCTGAGAACAGGTTCTTCCGTCCCTGTCTGCTTCATGCCATCGAGCTCTGTTCGGCGCCATGTGCCGATCGGATCGACTCGAAGGCGTATGGGGAGGACATCGATCGTCTGCTTCGATTCCTCGGATCGCAGCGAACTCAGGTTCTCAAGGAGCTTCGTGAAGCCATGACCGCGGCCTCGCAGTCGCAGGACTACGAACGCGCCGCGAGTCTGCGTGACCAGGTTCAGGCCATCGAACGTCTGGATGAACGTGGTCAGGGCGGGGCCGACGAGTGGCAACCCGAGGTAACGGTCTTCGCGACCGATCCCACCGCAGGATTGAAATCACTGCAGAGAACGCTTGGGGAGGAGCATCCGATCCGCTGCATGGAAGCCATCGACATCGCTCATCTTGGCGGAGACGAGACGGTGGGATCGAAGGTGTGTTTCATCGATGGGCGTCCGTTCAAGGACGGCTACCGCCGCTATCAGATCAAGTCGGTGAAGAATGACGACTACGCAGCCATTCAGGAGGTCGTGAGACGACGATATCGAGAAGCGGGTCAGGGGCACGAGCTCTATCCGGATGTCATTCTGATCGATGGAGGTCTGGGCCAGCTCAATGCGGCGATGGAAGCCTTCACCGACATGTCGGAACAGCCACCTCTGGTCATCTCGTTGGCCAAGAAGGAGGAGCTCATCTGGGTGCAGGACCATTTGGAGCCCATCCGTCTTGGGCGGGCGAATCCCGGGTTGAAGCTGTGCCAGGCCATCCGTGACGAGGCCCATCGATTCGCCCAGCATTACCACCATATTCTTCGTCGAAAGAAGCTATTGGGCGATTGAGGGGCGTTCGAGGGACGCTCCGAACGAATTGAACGATTTAGAGGTTCATTCCGGTCTGATGTCAGGCTACAGTAAGGGGATGCCGGACCGGAGGCGAATGCTTTGCCCTCCGGTTCAACCTGGCATCCAAGTGCATGCATAGAGAGAGGAATTCGGGACTATGAACAAGACTCTTATCACGGCGATTTTCTCATCGTTGGCGATGAGTTCGGCTGCTCTGGCAGAGACCTACGAGGTCGAAGTCGGCAGCACCTACTACGAACCACAATGGCTTCATGTCGAGCCCGGCGATGTCATCAACTGGACACGTGTGCAAGGAACTCACAACGTTATCAGTGGTGCTGAATGCGGTGCTCCGGACGGCATCTTTGCTTCGCCGACCATGAACAGCGGAAACCTGACTTACAGTTGGACGGTTCCAGTTGATGCCACCGAAACCTACGAGTACTACTGCAGCATCGGCGGTCACTGCACCAGTGGCAACCAGTACGGCGCACTTATCCTCGGCGGCAACGGTGTGACTCACGTGATCACCACCAACGGATTCGCCTACGAGCCTGCGACACTGGCGGTCAATCCAGGCGACACGGTCATCTGGGAACATGGCGGCGGCACCCATACGGTCACGTTCGGAGATGATTGCGTATCCGATGGTGGGCTCAACGACAGTCTCTCGGCCACAAACGGTGCCATCGTCTGGCGTGTGCCCGAGGACATGGCCGGTGTGACCCAGAACTACTTCTGCCAGCCGCACTGCGGCTTCGGAATGGTCGGCTCTCTTGAGATCGGCGGCGAAGTGGTCGATTGCCTCGGTGACATCAACGATGATGGCAGCATCACGGTCGACGATCTCCTCGAGCTGCTCGGCGATTTCGGGCAGGATTGCAGCAGCGGCTGTGCATCAGACCTCGACGAGGATGATGACGTCGACGTGAACGACCTTCTTGTACTTCTCGGGGTCTTCGGGGACGACTGCTGATCCACGGAATCCAAATGCTTCAAAATCGAGGCGGCCTCGTCGAGAGACGAGGCCGCCTTTGCTTTGCATTGCAGTCGTGTACGGATCCGAATCAGGCAGGAGACGGAACCAGCCCACCGGCGGGATCATCACCCAGTTCATCATCGGTCTTCGTTGGACTCGGCGGGTCGGTGCTTGCGGATTCCTCGTCCAGAAGGTCGCTGACCGTGGGGCGGTCGATGCGTTTGCCCTCGATCAGGTCGAGGACTTCCTGGCTCTGAATGGTCTCGTACTTGAGCAGGGCCTGTGCGATCGCCTCGACCTTGTCCCAGTTCTCGGAGATCAGTTTCGTGGCGTCGTCATAGGCGGTATCGATGAGGCGTTTGATCTCCTCGTCGATGATCCTCGCGGTTTCCGGAGAATGGTCCTTGTCGAGGACCAGGCCATCACGTTGATCGTCGCGGTTGTAGTTCACGAATCCAAGTCGATCGGACATGCCCCATTCGAGCACCATGGATCGCGCGAGGTTGGTGGCCATCTGAATGTCCATCGCGGCACCGGAAGACATGTCTCCCGTCTTTCTCTGCTCGGCGATACGGCCTCCGCACATGATGCGCAGTTCGGCCTCGAGCCATCTTCTTCCATAGCCGTGTCTATCCTTCTCGGGAAGACTGAACGAGGCGCCTCCATAGGGGCCGCGGCCGATGATCGTCACCTTGTGCAACGGGTCGGCATCCTCGAGCAACGCCTGGAGCGCGGCATGGCCGGCCTCGTGATAGGCGACGAGGATCCGATCCTCTTCATCCATGTGCCGTCCCTTGCGTTCACGTCCGAAGCGGATCTTGTCGCGGGCCTCCTCGAGATCGTGCTGTTCAACGCAGTCCTTGCTGTCGAGTGTCGCGAGGATGGCCGCTTCGTTGATCAGTGCCGCGAGGTCGGCGCCTGAATACCCTGGCGTTCCGCGGGCGATCTTGTTGAGTTCGACGTCGTCGGCGAGCTTGATCTTCTTGGCATGCACATCGAGAATTCGATATCGGCCTTCGAGATCGGGGAGTGTGACCTGGACCTGCCGATCGAATCGACCTGGTCTGGTCAATGCCGGGTCGAGTACGTCGCTTCGGTTGGTCGCGGCGATGACGATGACCTGGTCAGTCGCCTCGAAGCCATCCATCTCGACCAGAATCGCATTGAGTGTCTGTTCTCGTTCGTCGTTGCCGCCCGAGGACATGCCTCCGCCACGACGACGTCCGACGGCATCGATCTCATCGAGGAAGATGATGCAGGGGGAATTCTCCTTGGCCTGCTTGAAGAGGTCGCGGACCCGGCTGGCACCGACGCCGACGAACATCTCGACGAAGTCGGAACCGGAGATCGAGAAGAAGGGGGCATCGGCTTCACCGGCAATGGCCTTGGCGAGCAGCGTCTTGCCGCATCCGGGAGGTCCGACCAGAAGAACACCGCGAGGTATGCGGCCTCCCAGTCGCTGGAACTTCCTTGGGTTCTTCAGGAACTGCACGATTTCCTGGACTTCATCCTTGGCTTCCGCGATTCCCTGAACATCGGCGAAGCGAACCTTGCTCGCATCCTTGTTGGATATTCGGTGACGGGATTTTCCGAAGCTGCCGAGCATTCCACCGGGGCCGCCTCCAGCACCACGCATGGATCTGGCGATGAGGAACCAGATGATGATCACGATGATCAGGAACGGACCGACTGCGAGGAGCAACTGGCTCCAGATGCTCGTACCGGTGTTGTTCACGTGATCGACACCAAGCGCGTTGAGCTGATCACGGAAGAAGTCCCGGTTGTTGGCATCGATCGGAACGAAGGCGGCGCGGGGTTCCTTGGTCTGGTTGGGGCCCTTGCCGGGCGCTATGTATGCCACGATGCGGTCGTTCTGGATCTCGACTGGTCGCGGGCTGCCCGGACTGGGCTCGTGGACGAGTCCCATCTTCGGATCCACGAGACTCTTGAACTTGCCCCAGCTGTCGATCTTCTCACCAGTCGTACCGTTATTCATCAGCATGAAGAAGACAATCAGAATGCCGATGACGATCACCCAGCTGAGCAGTCCGCGGCCCATTCGATTGGGTGGCTGCGTGGATGGGCGATTGCCTGATGAGTTCTGACCCGGATCGTTCTGTGGTGTTTTATTACTGGACATGCTGGCCTCTGCGTCGACGTCTGTTGGCCGAACTGGCCTCAGAAGGTCGACAAATGCGGTTTGGTAATGATACGCCGCCCGAGGCCTCTCGGGTCGTTATCTACCAGGACGCTGCCATCTCATCGACGATATCGACGGCCATCTGCTGTATGACTTGGAATTCTCCGACCTGAATTGTCTCACCAGAGGGGTTGGAGGCCACAAAGAGGCCTCCAGCGGAGAATCCCTGTCGGGCGAAGATGGTCTGATTGGTCTCCAGATCGTCCCAGTTGAAATCGATGTTCAGCGAGACCACGACTTCCTCGTTGAGCCCGGTGAGGTCCGATAGTGAGATGGTCTGCAGCTGGACGTCATTGATCGTCATGTTCAGGACGGTGTCGGCCCGACTGGTATAGGTAACCTTCCAGGGGGTCCGTGATTCTATTTCCTTGATCACGGCGTCCGTGAGAAGGAAACCCATCTGGCGATACTGGGTGGTGTTCTTGGCAATGGGCACCGCGACGGTCTTGACCTGAGAGGTGAAGATCGACTGATTCGACCACCCCTTGGTTGGATCGGAACTGCAGCCACCCGACAGTACTGTGGCGATGAAAACGCTGGATGCGGTCAACAGGCACTTGATCACGGATCATCTCCAGGAGGAATCGGCAGCGGTTGCCCCGGTGGGATGTTGACCGGTGATTCGGCTCGTCGCTTCTGTTCCTTCAATGCCTCCGCTGCTTCCGTTCCCTCGGGAGGCATGCCACGGCCTTCCCGAACGATCGGTGGATCCTGCGAGATGGCGGGGCGTTCTCCTTCGATCGTGACCTTTGGCGGATCGAGAAGAATGGTTCGATCGAAGTTCACAAGGCCTTCTCGAAGCATTTTGTAGTCCGGCGCGGACGCGAGGACCGTCTCGGGCAGCTGCGCAAGGATGCCGGGGATGATGTCCAACGCACGAACGGTCGCGGCCGATCTTGGATAGCGTTCAACCATGTTCCGAATGAAGAACTCGGCGGCGATCGGGTCCCCGACCCGGTTGTACCATTCGGCGGTCGTCAACATCTTGGTGGCTTCTGATTCCACGATTCTATTGATCAGAGCCTGCGCACCGATTCGCTCGGCTTCGGCAGGTCTGGTGGCGATGAGCTGCTGCAGTTCACGCTTGGCCTCACGAAGCCCCACGATGTCGAACTGGGGGCCCTTGAAGGTGGCGATATTGGCGTAGATCAGTCGTCTGCGCGACTTGTCTATGAAGGGGGACTTGGGATACTTCTCTATGAAGATGGCGTACATGTCGGCCGCAAGTTCCATGCGCCGTTGGCGGAAATACATATCAGCCAGCTCGATGCCCGCCTGTTCCGCGATCTGGCTTCCCGGCGCGCGTTCCTGAATTCGAATGAACAGTTCCTCGGCCTCATCGGTCGCATCACCGATTCGAAGTCCGAACACCTTTCGTCTCGTGCCATGTGCAAAGAGCGATGCGATCTCCAGTTCCCGCGAGAGCGCGAGCATGAATGTGGGCGATGCCGGATATCGACGGATGACGTACTCGTAGTCGTAGAGTGACTCGTAGTAGTCGCCCATGGCGACCATGGCGTCGGCACGAAGCAGATAGGCGTCGGCGGCCAGTGAAGAATCTCCGTGCCTTTCCAGCCAACGATAGGCCATGTTATAGGCCCTGTCCGCTTCCCCATTGGCCAGCAGCTCCCGTGCACGAGCCAATGCGCCGGCGGGGGAACTGGGGTCTGGTTGCTGCACAAGCTCCCAATTATCCGACTCATCCAGTTTGAAATCCTTCTGAGCCCATGCATTGGTTGCGGGCAGCAGAAGCGTCAGCAGAAGCACTGTCCAGGAAATGAAACTGGTCGGGCGATACGCCATGACCGGCATGGTACCCAACAGAGCCATGTTCGACCTCGATCATCAGGTCTCTTGATCATCTCGCTCAAGTCGGCTTCTCGAGCCGCCGATGCGTGTCTCCGACCCGGAAACCGGCCCAGCCTCGCTGGTGGGGCTGGAAGGTCCGGGAATGAGAGCAGGAGGTAAGGACGTGGATCTATCCACTATTACAGGATTGTTGCTCGGAGGTGCATGCGTGGGTCTGGCCCTCGTCCTCGGAGGTTCCTTTGGTGCCTACGTAGATCCGGTGGCACTCCTGATCGTCGTTGGTGGCGCTGGTGCGGCCACGATGACCTCGGTTCCGATCCGTCGTTTCTTCCGGGTTCACAAGGTAAGTCTCAAGGCAATCATGCACAAGAGCGTCTCTCCGCAGGAGCAGATCTCGCGGCTGGTCGATCTTTCCGAGCTGGCTCGCCGTGAAGGCGTTCTGGCGCTGGAGGGTGCACTGGCCGAGATTGATGATCCGTTTCTGGTCCGTGGTGTCCAGCTGGCGATCGATGGTGCCGATCCGGCGACGATCCGTTCAGTCTTGGAGACCGAACTCGATGTGCTTGTTGAACGACATGAAGCAGGACGCAGTCTTTTCGAACAGCTCGGGAAATATGCTCCCGCATTCGGAATGATCGGGACGGTCATCGGTCTGGTGGCCATGCTCGCCAACATGGATGATCCGTCGGCCATCGGTGCCGGAATGGCCGCGGCGCTTCTGACCACGCTCTACGGAGCACTGCTTGCCAACCTTGTGTTCCTTCCACTTGCCGACAAGCTTGCTGCTCGCACATCCGAGGAGGTTCTGGTTCGCACCATGGCCATTCATGGTGTACTGGGAATACAGGCTGGTGACAATCCGCGTCACGTGGATTCGAAGCTGCGGACCTTCCTACCGCCTCGTTCACGTGTCCAGTCCTACATGAGTCAGGCCGCATGATTCCATCTCGTCGTAAAAACAGGGAGGGTTCACCTGCATGGATCATCACGTTCGCGGACATGATGGCCCTCCTGCTGTGCTTCTTCATCCTGCTGCAGATGTTCTCCGAGCTCAAGAGAGATCGCGAGTACCAACGAGTGGCAAATGCCGTGAAGACCGCGTTCGGCTTCACCGGCAAGATCGGTGTACTGCCGACTGATGACGTTCCGTTGCAGAGCATGATTCAGTCGCTCGAGGAAGTGACGGCTCGTCGGGATGAACTCGAGATCAACAGGAGCCATTCCGATGATCAGGGCCCCAAAGGCCTGCAGGCCCGTGTCCTGACGGTTCCAGCAGGTCTCCAGTTCACGCTTGGCGGTCCTGCGATGTTTCAGGCCGGATCGGCTGAACTTACCGAAGCCGGTCGAGATGCTGTCGATGATCTTGCCCCGCTTCTGGCCGGACGACGCAACCGAATCGTCGTGCGTGGTCACACTGCGAACAAGTATCTCTCGCCATCGGCTCCGTGGAGGAGTCTGGACGAGTTGAGTTTCCACAGGGCGATGGCTGTCCGTGAGATCCTCGTTGAGGCCGGTATAGATGACCGTCTCTTCAGGATCGAGGCAGTCGGTGCCCGTGAACCGTTGAATGAACGGGCGTATCTAGAGTCGGAGATGGCGGAACATCGCCGGGTCGACATCGTCCTGACCGAAGACCTGCTGCAACCGACCGGGCCTGTACAGACGGCCTTGTTCTCGGGGCCGGCATCACCATGAATACCGGAAGGGTGAATCAGATGCACAACAGCGAGTACGACGACAATCTTGATTCCAGACCGACACGCCGTCGGTGGTTGGCCGGGGCCGCGATCATGACGGCCGTTCTCGAGATCGCGGCTGCATTGGGTCTGATGTTCCTGCTCGGTGCTCCCGGGGGAGCGGTCGCGGATGATCTCACGTTGGATCAGCCAGCCGTTGAGGAGGTGATGATCGAGATTCCCTTCCTGGACGAGCGTCTGCAGAACAGGCAGTCCGGCCTCACACGCGTCTATGACGTTGAGGTGGTCATCCAGGCGGCGGCGGGAGATGCCACCCATCTGCGTGAGGAACTCTCGAGATGTGGCCATGAACTCCGTGCCGAGCTGGTCTATGGCTGGCGATCGGCAGATCCTGCGCATCTTGACGAGCCAAGTCTTGCGACGATGGCTCGTCGGTATGAGGACCTGATGCTCGAACGATTTGGTCGCAGTTCCATCACCGGTCGACCTCTGGTTCACCGGGTCATCGTCATCTCAGGCACCGGTTTTCCGGTCGAGTGAATCAGGCCCGGACACCTCATTCTCCAGTAAACCACCCCAGAGGGCCGATGAACAGTGTTGTCCGCTGTCATGCCTGCCTGTTGAGGTGGTCTGGACATCGGGATCCGCCTCGGATGTGAAGTTGGACAGGGAGGTCCATCGCCGAGCGATCATGTCACAGGTGTGTCGTGCGGAGGAGCCAGGATGGCCGAGCACACGAATCCGGAATCGAATCAACTGGAAACTGCTGCGCAGGGTGCGCAAGAATTGCCGACTTCTTCCGAGACGTTGGATGTCGCGGCCGAAGCCGTAACGCCCAGTGCCGAGGAAATGGCGTCCGAAGCCATGAAGCAGGTGCAGGAAGCCGCCGAACGATTGAAGTTCACGTCGTCCCAGCGAGCTGCCACCGGCTTGAATACCCCCGAGCTGAGTGGCCCGGTGGTCTCTTCAGCCCGCCCGAACGAGCTTTCGATGCTTTCAGATGTCCATCTCGCCATGACCGTCGAACTCGGTCGCACGCGGATGTACGTCGAGGATGTCCTGAATCTCGAGTCTGGTGCAGTCGTGGAGCTGGATAAGGCGGCTGGCGATCCCGTGGACATTCTGGTCAATGGACGACCGGTAGCCAAAGGCGAGGTGCTAGTTCTGGATGAGACGTTCTGCATCCGGATCAGCGAGATCCTTTCTCCCGTGGACGCCAGTGGTTCGGCAGTGGAATCGAACAAGGCCTGATCGTGCAGAATTGAAACAGATTGCAGATGGCTGGAAGGAATCAGCCAGCGGAGCCAGGATGGCAACGACCGCACCCCAGATCGCCCGTTTTATCGTGATGTGTCTCCTCGGCTTCATCCTGCTGGGATCGACCCATCTGGCGGGCCAGATCGCCGAGGAACATTCCAGTCTGCCCGTCCAGGAGCGGTTGCCGCTCGGTGCGGAGATGGTCACGGTCGTGGATGGTCAGGCGGAGATCGAAGAGGGGTTCATGCCCGGACTCATGGAGTTCGCCAGAGTCGGTGCCGCCCTGTTGGGTGTCGTCATGCTGCTGCTCGCCATGAGGTTCATGCTGCGTCGAATGGGCGGCGGTCTCTCTTCCCGGCGTCCTTCCGGAGTCGTCCAGATACATGCCCGATATCCGGTTGCCCGTGGACAGCAGATCGTGATTCTGCAGATCGTCAATCGATTCATCGTCGCTCATCAAGGCGGCGGCGAGATGCGTACGCTTTCGGAGATCACCGAAGCTGATGAAGTCGCACGACTCAAGCAGGCGCTCACCGGCAACGAATCGACGCAGGGGAGTGACTTCCAGCAGGAATTGGCGGAAGCGGCGGCCGCAGCCTCGGATGGAGTCGTTGATCTCACGCGTGCGTCTCGTTCAACTTCGGGAAGGACCACGCGTTCGGCTCGCCTTCGGTTGCCTGGTTGGCGGGGGGCTTCCTGATGAGACTCCTGCTGCCGGCGTTCTTCGCCTTGCTTGTACTGTTCGTGACAGCGGCCACATCATCTGCCCAGACCGTCCTGCCACCCGAATCGCCAGCGACGCCACCGGCCATCAACCCCATAGAGATGCTCGAGAGCGCATCGGAGGTCGTGCCCGGTCTCGATGGGCAGCTCTCCAGCACCTTGAACATACTTGTGCTGCTGACGGTTCTCGCATTGGCACCGTCGATACTTCTGTTGTGCACCTGTTTCACCAGGATCATCATCGTCCTTGGCCTGCTCAGGCAGGCGCTCGGCACACAGGGGCTTCCGCCGACGCAGGTGCTGCTTGGTCTGAGTCTCTTCATCACCTTCGTGGTTATGGCGCCGACGCTTGAAGCGATGTACACCAACGGCATCAAGCCGTATGCGGACGGTGAAGTCACCAGTTACGAGGAAGCCTGGCAGAGAACGAAGCAGCCGTTGCGTGACTACATGTTCGGCCAGATAGAGGCGACCGGAAACTGGTCCGGTGTCTACATGATGCTGAACTACAGGGGTGTGGACACGTCCGACCCCGGCAGTCTCGATCGATCAGACGTGGACATGGTGACATTGATCCCGGCGTTCATTCTCAGTGAACTCAAGGTCGCGTTCCTGATCGGCTTCCGTGTATTCCTGCCTTTCCTAGTGATCGATCTCGTGATCGCCAGCATGCTGGTGTCCATGGGCATGTTGATGCTGCCGCCGGTGCTCATCTCCCTTCCCTTCAAGATCCTGCTGTTCGTGCTCGTCGATGGATGGTCGCTGCTGGTCGGCTCCCTGATGACCGGGGTCTATCAGCCCGAGACGCTTCAGCATGTGATCGGCACGCTGTCGGGAGCGGGGCCATGATCCCAACGAGAGAAAGGAAGCGATCGAGATGACCGAGGATGTGCTCGACGCCGTTCGCGTGGCCTTGTACTACACGCTGATACTCGCGACGCCTGTGCTGGGCGTGGGGCTGATCGTCGGCCTGATCGTCAGTCTCGTGCAGGCGGTCACGCAGGTGCAGGAGCAGACACTGAGCTTCGTGCCCAAGATCATCGCGATGCTGGCTGCGTCGATTCTGCTGCTTGCCTGGATGGTCGCGCAGATTTCCGAATTCGCCATGGAGATGTTCACCGCCCCCTAACGGGCGTTTCAATCATGACTGGATTCGCCGAACATATTCCGCCGCTGCTGCTGGTCATCTTCCGAATCGGAGGATTGATGGTGTTCGCGCCGATCCTCTCGTCGAAGTCGGTTCCCGTGAAGGTGCGGATCATGCTGGCATTCGTCATCGGATTCGCGGTCTATCCGGTTCTGCTCTCGATGGGATCGGTTCCTGTCCTCCCGGCCGCCATCGGGCTCTGGTCACTCATTCCATTGGTCAGCATGGAGATTCTGGTCGGTGTCGCCATCGGCCTGTTGGCTTCCCTGCCTCTGATGGCCATGCGGGTCGGAGGCCAGCTAGCGGGTCAGCAGATGGGACTGGGATTCGCGACCTTCTACGATCCGAACGTCGAGGACGATGCCGATCTGGTCGGCCAGCTCTACTTCTTCGTGGCGTTGGTGCTCTTCCTCTCGATGAGTGGCCTCGACATCATTCTCCAGTCGCTGCTCCATACCTTCTCGCATGTGCCCTCCGGTGCGCTGGCGTTCAGTGAAGGTGTGCTGGCACTGATGCTGGGGATGTTGCTGTCGGCCTTCGAGATCTCGCTGCGTGTCTCCGCGCCAGTGCTGGCGATCCTGTTCCTGCAGAGCATCGCCCTTGGATACGTTTCAAGAACAGTTCCCCAGTTGAACATCCTGAGCCTTGGCTTTCCCTTGAGGCTGATTCTCGGATTCGGCGTGATGTTCATGGGGATCACAGTCATCGAATACGTGGGACTCGAGGCGTTGGACGACTTCTTCCGCGACCTGAACGCGTGGTCCGCCGGACGAACCGTGATCGGAGGTGCATAGTCATGCCTGAAGACCTCGGAGAACGAACGGAAGAAGCCACCCCACGACGACTGCGCGAGGCTCGTGAGGAAGGCAATGTCGCCAAGAGTCAGGATCTGGGAAGCGCCGTCGCCTTGGCGTTGGGCACGCTGGTCGTCTGGGTCATGACCATGGTGATGTTCGGGGAAGGGCAGTCCATGCTGAGAAGACTGCTGGATCTCTCAGCGCTTGACGAGGCCGCCGCACCGGAAACCGCCTGGCAGGCATTGGCCCATGCAGGCTGGTCGGCCATGCAGGTTCTCGTCCCGTTCATGCTGCTTGTGATGCTCGGCACCTGGTTGGCGCAATTCTTCCAGATAGGCTGGGTCTTCAGTGCCAAGGCGATTCGTCTTCGTGGTGATCGTCTTGATCCGATCCGGGGGGTCCAGAGAATCATCGGGCCATCCGGTCTGATCCGCGTCTCGTTGGATTCGATGAAGGTCGTCGTGGTGCTGTCCGTCGCGGTCATCACCATCTTCCAGTACCAGGAGCGGATGCTCGGTCTGCCGGGGCTTCCCATGTGGGAGGGTGTCACCTTCATCGGAATGATGATGCTCGATCTGGCCTTCCGAACAGCAGGTGTTCTACTTCTTCTGGGCATTCTCGATTACACCTGGCAGCGATGGCGTCGCAAACGCGATCTCCGCATGACCAGACAGCAGGTTCGTGACGACATGAAGGAGGCGGAGGGGGATCCGGAACATCGCAAGCGACGAATGCGACTCCAGCAACAGCTGGCCATGCAACGTGTGGCCGCCTCCGTGCCTCGGGCCGATGTCATCGTGACCAACCCGCAGCATGTGTCGATCGCGATCTGCTACGACCCGGGCACCATGCGGGCGCCGACCGTGGTCGCCAAGGGGCTGGATCATCTGGCGCTTCGTATTCGCCAGTTGGCGCGTCGTCATGACGTTCCGATCGTCGAACGGCCGCCATTGGCTCGTGCGCTCCACAGAGA
>PBAX01000016.1 GCA_002716385.1 Phycisphaerae bacterium
AAGTTGCTCTGCAAGAAGCAGACGCTCTATCCGACTCCGCTGTGATTCCAGCTCACGAAGATCGGCGACATCACCAATGACGTTGCCATCGATGTTTACTGGACGCATCGCACCAGCCAGACGACTGCCCACTCCAGCCACAGGCATGATGGGGATCCGCACGATGTCGGCCATGTCGGAGGTCCAGCCAAGCCATCGCGTCGGCAGAACAGCCACCAAGAGGGTCAGCCCCAGAACAACGGTGAGTACATGTCGCGATCGAATCCTCATGACAACCCGCGAATCACAGGTCGTCCATGTCGGATTCCATGGTTGACTTCCACTCCTCGAGATTCTCGAGGTAGATGCTCGTGCCACGAGCAACGCAGGTCAGTGGATCATCTGCAATGGAAACATCCAGACCGGTGTCCTCGTGAATGACGACATCCAGCCCACGCAGGAGGGCGCCCCCTCCGACCAGACTGATTCCATTGTCGACCAGATCTGCAGCAAGCTCGGGCTCGGCTCTTTCCAGAGTTCGCTTGACGGCATCGACGATCGATTTGACCGGCTCCTGAAGGGCCTCACGCACCTCGGCACTGGTCACCTCGGTCTTGCGAGGAAGGCCGGACATGTTGTCCCGACCACGAACTTCCTTCACAGTGTCCTCGCCGACATCAGCTGCTGATCCGATCTCGATCTTGATTCGTTCTGCAGTCTGCTCGCCGATGGTGAGGTTGTATTTCTTCTTCATGTGATGAATGATCGCTTCATCGAAATCATCACCGGCCACTCTCACCGATTCGCATGTGGCGATATCAGCCAGTGACATGATGGCGACCTCGGTCGTTCCACCACCGATATCCACGACCATCGAGGCCGTCGGCTCGACGATGGGAAGTCCGGCACCGATACCCGCCGCCATGGGCTCCTCGACGAGGTAGACCCTTCGAGCGCCCGCTCTTTCGGCGGAATCGAGAACAGCACGCTTCTCCACCGCAGTAATCCCACTGGGCACAGCGATGACGACTCTCGGACTGACCACTCGCTTGCCGGTCGCTTTTCGAATGAAGTAGCTCAGCATGGCTTCGGTGATCTCGAAGTCGCTGATCACACCATCCTTCAATGGACGGATCGCGCTGATGGAACCAGGCGTCTTGCCAAGCATCTCCTTGGCCTGCCAACCCACTGCATTACCATTGTTCAAGACACGATTGGTTCCGCGTTTGACGGCGACGACCGAAGGCTCATTCAGAATGATGCCTTCCCCCCGGACTGCAACCAAAGTGTTGCACGTGCCAAGGTCGATTCCCATATCAACACTGAACCAGTTCAAGATTCGATCAAGCATGAAAGCCCCCTGAGTTCAAGGCGACATCGCATGATACGACAACCGCCGCCCGAGGAGTGGCGGCGGTGGCTGAGTTCATGGATTGGCGTGGAAGCGGTCTCAGCGACCTTCTTCGAGAATGGCGAAAACACCGCCTTCAGTACCCCGACGAGGGTAATCCTTGGAATATTCCATGTTATGGAAAACCATCCAAACAACACCAACCAGCAGGATCAGGAAGGCGACCAGCGCCAGAACCGTGTAGATGTTTGCCACAGGGCCATTTGCAGCCTGTGAGGAGGATGAGCCGAATCGAATGGGCATTTTCGAGGATCCTTTCGATTGAGATCAGTTCTGGCCAAGCAAGGCATACGCCCGCTGTCCGGCCTCGACAAGCCCGCGCTCGGAATCTTCGAGTGTGATGATGCCGGTGGATCGATTGATGTCCACATGCGTAATTCTCAGACGCCCGATAAAGATGCCGTTGTCCCCGACCGTCATGACCCAGCCGACCTTTACTCCGTCACGTGAGCCGGCATCGATCTCGGCAAGCGTGCGATCGCCGATTCGACGGACATCGAGGATGGTGGCATCAAGCGTACGGTCCGGTGCCACGCCGTCGGTGTTCTGGGTCACCTGATCGTCCAATGCACCAAAGCGGGCCACATAGGCGGCAACACGCGACTTGGCGGTTTCCTTCTCATCCTTGAGCAGATTGATCTGCTCCTGAAGTGCACGCTGTGCGGCGACAGCGCTTTCGAGTCTGCTATTGAGGTCACGAAGCGCCTCGTCGAGTTCCACACGACGCTCCTCGGCCGTCAGTGCACGGGTACGCAGTTCGCCCACACGGCTGACCAGCCCCTGAGTGAGATCCGTACTGGCCTGAAGACTCTTGGAAAGTGAACGATTCATCGCACCCTGATTGGAAGCGGAGGACCGGCTCGCAAGCAGATCGTCTTCCATGCTGCGGCGGGCTTCTTCACTGGCGGTCAATTGTGCTTCCATGGAAGCCAGACGCTGCGAGAAATCACTTGATTCGTTCGCTAGACGAGCTAATGCCGCCTGATGTGAATCCCGTGCCTGATTCAACTGCTCACGAACAGCTTCGCGATCGACTTCGGCCTGCAGAGCCTTGACCTTCCACGTCACCTGGTTCTTGGCGGAAACGACCACCAGTGGAACCATGAAAATGGCCAACAGCGTGATCAGAACAATGAAAACCTTGGTGAGAATGTGCACGTCTTGCCTCGCTCGGTTGCTGTTCAAGTTCACCATGAAGCAGGGCCGTCCCTTTGGCCTCATGGCATTGAGAATCGATGTTGTAGTCCCTTTAATGGCTACTTGTCAATCATACCTCAGCTCTTTGATGCGAGGCAGTTTGGCATCCGATAGCTTCGAGCCTCAGGGCCCAGATTGATCCGAGGTCAATTTAAGGATGGCCGATGCCGAGGCCATCTGGACATAGGGATCCTCATCATTCAGAAGAATGGTCAATTGAGGCTCCATGGAGGGGTCATTGAGGGCCCCGAGAACATTGGCCACCTGAAGCCTGACAGCGGCGTTTTCAGAGCCGATTTGCCCGATTACCAGATCCATGGGCACCATATCGGGCTGCAGCTCAGCCAGAGCGGTGGCGGCCACGAGACGAAGCTCGGGGCCGGCTTTCCTTGGCCCCTCCCCGGTCGCCAGATCATGCAGATTTGGGATAGCTGTCCGATCACCCAATCTCGCCAGCATTTGACAGGCCAGAGCGGTCATCTCACTGTGCTCGGGGGGTGCAAATAGAGCGGCTCGAATCGCCTCCAATTCTCTTCGGTCACCCAGTCTGACCAGTGACTCCGCCATCAGGAGATCGATCGTTCGGGAGCGAGCCGGATCATAGGACTTGAAGTCCCGCCCCATGCCGTTGCGTATGACGGGGATCGCTGTTTCATTCCCAAGCTCTGCGAGCACAAGCGCCGCGTTCGCGCGATCCGAAGCCTTCTCGCCAACCATGAAGCCTGCCAGCGGATTCAGATCGATCTCATCACCACAGGCCGCCATGGAGTAGATGGCGGCGGCTCGAACGGAGTTAGATGGATCATCCAAAAGTGGACCCAGAAGATGGGAAACGCCACATAGATTTCGCCGTCCAATCGACATCGCCGCCACGAATCTGACACCCTCGTTGGGATCGACCAGACCACGAAGGACCGCTTTCCGCAACGGTTCCGTCGTCGGCTCCAACGCTTCGATCGCATTTGCTCTCATGAGCGGTCGATCTGACACTCCCCCCTGCTCGAGCACCTCGATGGCAGCCACCTTCAGATTCGGATTCTGAACCTCCAGCTTGGGGCCGGACTCCGCAGCGGCACCAAGGGTGGTTGGCTGATTGGTCGTTGGAACGATGCTCTGCTCTCTGGAACTCCACTTCGAGGACTTCCCCTGATTGGAACAGCCCAATGAAGCGAGAATGAGAACTGCCAGCAAGGGAAGCACCAACTGATTCGGCACGGACAATACGGACGTTTTCATTCGGCTCTCGCTGACTTCAGGGTCAAAATGAAACTGAGGAGGGTGAACAGCATGCACATGATCGGCAGAAGATTGCCGGTGAGGATGTACAGAGTACGACGAGAATCCCCAACTGGCTCCACCAGAAGTACACCGGCTTCTCTGGAGGGCAAGGCGGCCACGAGGCGGCCGTACGAATCGAAGGCGGCACTCTGGCCCGTATTGGCACAGCGAATCATCGGTGCACGCAATTCTATGCAACGAAAACGAGCGGCCTGAGCATGGGACAATCGTCCCCCATCCACATCTCCAAACCAGCCGTCATTGGTCAGATTCACGATGAGGTCTGGGGAAGTTCCTGTTTTCTGCGATTGAAAGAGCTGCCTTGTGACGCTGGGCACCGTCGCCTCGAAACATATTGGACTGATCATCACAAGTGGAGCGGCGTCCGGACGGGGCATCTCCAGAACAGTCGGCTCTGGTCCGGCATCCAGTTCAAGCACCACACCGGGCCCACCGAAATCCAGCATCTTCTGCCTGAGCCACGGCCAGGCGTCGATCCAGGGCAGACGCTCACCGAATGGTGTTGGAAAGATCTTGTGATAACTGTCCAGTTCACCATCAGGAAGAACCAGCACGGCTGAGTTGTAGCGATTAATCGGGACGAACTCCCCCAGCGATTCCAGATGGGATTGGTCGATTCCGTCCGCCCAAGTGCTGGTCCCAACCAGCATCGGGGTACTGAGATACTCGACTGCCTCTTCGACCTGCGTCTGGCATGGTCGACTCCAATCCGGACTCTGTTCAAGGATGTCCCGTGTGGTGATCGGATCGAACCCGATGTCGGGGAGCATGGTCTCAGGCCAGATGATCAAGTCGGCCTCCCCGAATTGCTCCATGCCTTCGATGGTCATCCTCATGAACTCAGCGGCATCGAGCAACTGCTGTTCGTAGGACGCCGCCACCTTGTTGCTCGCCTTGATATTCGTCTGAACGACCAGAAACCGCCCCAGTGGCGTTTCCTTTTCATCTGCGAATCTAGCCATCCCATACGACACTGCCGACAAGCAGAAGAGCACTGCCAGCGACGTGGACAACCAGGCCTGCCGTCTGTACGGATGGGGCCGCAACCATTCGGCTGCCGCGCCACCGACACAAAGGAGCAACAAACCCATTATCCAGACGCCTCCGATGTCGGCGATCTGGCAGATGAGCGGCCATTCGATCAGCTGGAGCCCCGCGAGATACCAGGGCCACGCTCCGAGGAACCACTCCGCTCGAAGATATTCCAGACCGACCCAGACCACTGGCGCCAGTACACAGAGCGGGATGGGGACAAGCATCTTCCTGAGATGCAGTCTTCTGATCATCAGCACGAACAAAACCATCCAGGCCGCCGAATACAGGACCATTGCGGGATAGCCGGGTCCGGTCACATCGATTGACCAGCGTAGAAGCCACCCCCAGCAAATGCTGTAGGGAATGATCGTCCAGACCACCAGCCAGACCCATGATCGCGCCCCAATGGCGGCACGGACAATGAGCGCCGCCCAAAGCAGGCACATCGGCCAGAGATTGATGGAAGGCCATGACAACAACCAGCTCGTTGCAGAGAGTGCGAGCAGTACACAGGTCAGCAGACGAGTGTCCGACTGGGAGCTGGTTGAGGAAACGGTATGACTACTTTCCGGCATAGTCGATCAAGCTGCTGATCTCACTCCGGAGATCGCGACGATCAACGACACGATCGAGGAATCCACTCTCGAGCAGAAATTCAGAACGCTGAAATCCCTCAGGAAGATCCTGACGAATAGTCTGCTGAATGACGCGAGGTCCTGCGAATCCGATCAAGGCACGCGGTTCGGCCAGAATGACATCGCCAAGCATCGCGAAACTCGCGGTGACTCCACCAGTCGTGGGATCGGTCAGCACCGAAATGTACAAACCGCCCATCTCATCGAAGCGGGCCAATGCAGCGGAGGTCTTCGCCATCTGCATGAGCGAGAAGCCGGACTCCATCATCCTCGCCCCTCCTGATGCGGAGACGATGATCAGAGGGAGGTCCTCACTCGAGGCGGCCTCGATCGCACGCACGATCTTCTCACCCACTACGGATCCCATCGAACCGCCAAGGAAGGAGAAATCCATCACCGCGAGAACCGCCTTGCGGCCCTTGATGAAACCGGTTCCGCAATGAACAGCCTCATTGGCACCGGTCTTCTTCCTCGATGCCTCCAGACGATCCTTGTATGACTTGATGTCGGTGAACTCCAGCGGATCACCCGAACGGATACCTTCGTCCATCGGCACGAAACTACCCGGGTCTACCAGCAGCCTGATGCGATCCAAGGCTGGCAGCCGGAAGTGATGGGCGCACTCGGGACAGACGAGCTGGTTGTTCTCGAGCGAACGTCTGAAGAGAATGGCCGCACAACCGGGGCATCTCAGCCAGAGTCCTTCGGGTACAGGCTTCTTGCCGGTAGCATTGCCTGCCTCAACGTCCGTCCATGATCGCTTGGTGGCTTCGGGCATTTTTCAATCAACTCCATGCGTTCCATCGGCAACAAGGCGGGTCCGCCTCCTGCTTCGGGGATATCGTCCCCTAAGGTCGCTCCGGCGTCCAGATGGAAGCTCAAAAAGATGAAATCCTTGTCAATTCCACCCTTGTGGGACGCTATTGGCCCCGGATGGAGGCAATGCATTCCGCATAGTCGGATTTCTTGAAGATGGCGGAAGCTGCCACCAGAACATCACATCCGGCATCGCGACAGTCCACGGCGGTCTCGGGGTTGATCCCACCGTCCATCTGGATGTGCTGGTCATCCCGGATCAGTTCGCTCAATCGACTGGTGGTCTCAAGCACCTCGGGGATGAAGGCCTGACCGGAGAAACCGGGATGGACACTCATCACCAGCAACAATTCGAAGTGTTCAATGAAAGGCTTCATGGTCTCGAGATCGGTATCAGGCTTGATCGCCAGTCCGGCACTCATTCCAGCCGCATGAATGGCATCTGCCAGCATCCGCGGATCATCATCGCATTCGACATGGAAGGTGTAGTTGTCCGCACCGGCGGTGGCGAAAGACTCGATGTAGTCCGCCGGATTGGTCACCATCATGTGGACATCGAGAAACGTCTCCGGAAAATGCGAGCGAATGGCCTGGCACATCGCCGGCCCCATGGACAGGTTCGGGACAAAATGACCATCCATCACATCGAGATGGAGAAGGTCGGCCCCCTGCTCGATGACGGCCCGGCACTCCTCTCCCATCGTCGCGAAGTCGGCGGAAAGAATGGAGGGCGCCACCATGGGTGCGGCACGCTTCTGTGAAAACAATTGTGGTTTTGAGTTGGTAATGCCTGTTTCTACCGGCATGAAATCAGTTCTTTGCTTCGGACGCCTTGGACTTGTATTCCTGATAGAGACGCTTGTACTCTTCCTTGCGCGACTCCGGTGCCGACCAGGAAGCCTTGCGCTGCAGGCTGACAGCCTTGTCGACTTCGCCTCGGGCCATTCGAATCTTGGCCTCCGAAGTCATCAGAGCCGTATCCTTCGGATCCCCACCCTTTCGAGCGGATTCCACAAGCAGAAGCGCTACATCGAGATTTCGCTTGTCGTCAGGAATAGAGGGTGACAAGGCGATGTGCTCAGCCATCCAGGCGAGCAACTCCGGGTCATCCTGCCGGTTCACCGCCAGCGCCTTGGCCGACTCATAGGCCTTTGCAGGATTTTCGCGTTCCATCAACTCGACATCGAATCGATCGAGATGCAGGTTGTAGAAGATGATGGGATCGATGCTGATGACATCGTCCGTGAGCTTGTAATACTGCTCCCAGTTCTTCATCTCCCGCGCACGCTCGATTTCGACGAGATGCCCCTTGGTCTTCTCCATCACGACGTGGTCGTAGCGGCCCCGAACGACCTTGTCGAGAATGTCCTCGAACTTGCGGTCGTTCGGATTACCGATGAACTGGATACGACCCCGATCACCCACGATGAAGGCGCACGGAATGCCGTTCTGTCCGGCAGCCTGCATCCAATCCTTGGACATCTTCCCCTCATCCGAAACCACCCAGTAGTCCATGCGAGAACCCTGCTTCTTCACGAAGCGGTCGATCTGCTCCACCGTCTGGGCCTTGTCGGGATAGGTCACCCCGATGATGTTCAAGCGGTCTGTGCCGTACTTCTTCTGCAACTTTGAAAGATGAGGAATCGACTTCTTGCATGGACCGCACCAGGTGGCCCAGAACTCGATGACCAGCGGCTTTCCTGCGATGTCCGCAACATTGCCGATTTGCTTGTGGACCGTGACGGCCGAGAGGGTGTTCGAAGGTGCGAGGTCGCCTACCTTGAGTTTCTCCCTAGGGGCGAACGCCATCAGATTGCCGCCGATGATCAGACACGCAAGTGCCGTCATGAATGCAATTCGTATCTTCATCTTCGATATACCTCCTGATCAGGTACCAGAGCAAGTACTAAGTAGCTTCATGAGTATAGCCAACAAGACTGCCGGTCCACCCAACAATTCGCCTCAGGCATCATCCAGAAGATCCACGCTCTTGAATGTGATCCCCTCGAGCATCTTGAGACTGGCCCCACCACCAGTTGAAACATGGCTGATCCTCTCGGAAAGACCGAAGGTCTCGAGGGCGGCGGCGGTCTCTCCTCCGCCCACGACAGTGGTCCCATGATGTTTGGTGGCCTGAGCGATCCCTTCGGCCACCTGCCTGGAGCCAGCATCGAAGGGGGGCTTCTCGAAGACACCCATGGGTCCGTTCCAGACGATGGTCTTCGCCTTCGACAGTCTCTTCTTCCAGTCCATTCCTGTTTCAGGACCGATGTCCAGCCCCATCAGATCCGGCGGAATGCCGATCTCGCAGGCTCGAACATGCTGGACATCCTCAATTGAACCGGAGCATTGATGATCCATGGGCAGGTGAATGGCCTTGCCCTTGGCTTCCGCCTTCTGCAGGAGCGATCTGGCCGTATCGATCATGTCATCCTCGACAAGACTTGTCCCGACAGCATGATCCGTCGCCTTGAGGAACGTGTACGCCATGGCACCACCCACGAAGATGGCGTCCACTCGCTCGAGAAGATGATTGATGGCGCCGAGCTTGTCGGAGACCTTGGCACCACCAAGCACCGCATAGAACGGGGACTCGGCCTCCTCTATCGCGGTTGAAAGATAGTCCAGTTCCTTCATCAGCAGCAGCCCCGCCACACGCGGACGATCAAGCATCTTCTCAGGCATGCCGACCATCGAGGCATGGGATCGATGCGCCGTACCGAAGGCGTCATTCACATATACGTCGGCGAGTCGGGACAATGAATCGGCGAACTCGGGATCATTCGACTTCTCTCCGGGATGAAAACGAAGGTTCTCCAGCACAAGAACCTCTCCGCCAGCAAGCGAATCCACCGACTGTTCGACTTTTCCCCCGACACAATCCTCGACGAAATGGACCGGATGCTTCTTGCCAAGCAGCGATCTCAGACAATCCGCTGCGGGCCTGAGCGAGAAGGCTGGCTCGAAGCCCTTGCCGGAAGGCCGCCCCAGATGACTCGCCAGAACAAGGCGACCACCATGCTTAAGCACATGCTCGATGCTCGGCAGGGCCATCCGGATGCGCCGATCATCCAGCACACCGCCGTCCTCGTCGAGGGGCACGTTGAAATCCACACGCATGAAAACACGCTTTTCAGCGACAGCAAGATCATGAAGTGACTGCTTTGTCATTACATTGACTCCGGATGCGTACGGTACCTTCTTCCGCGACGTTGAATTTCATGGATCCGAAACTTCCAGACAACAATAGTGATTTATGGATATCACCACTCCCTGCATCCTGATCGTCGGGCCGACCGCCGGCGGCAAGACGAGCCTCTCGCTCGAGTTGGCCCAACGACTGCCGGGAGGTGGTGAATGCGTCTGCGCAGACTCCATGCAGGTATACCGTGGTATGGACATAGGAACGGCCAAGCCAACCCCGTCAGAAAGAGCCATCGCGCCCCATCATCTGCTCGATTTGGTTGAGCCGAATGAACCCTTCACAGTGGATCACTGGCTACCAATGGCTGAAAGGACAATTGAGGACATCCGGAGCAGAGGACGTTTTCCGATCCTGGTTGGAGGCACCAACCTCTACATCAAGGCCTTCATGTCGGGCATGATGGATGGTCCGGCACCTGATGAAACACTCCGGGAATCACTGGAAGCCCTGGACTCGAAGACGCTCAGAGAGCGACTCCTGAGGGCGGACCCGATCGCGGCGGATCGCATCCATGCCAATGATCGAAGACGAACAATCAGGGCACTTGAAGTCCACCATCTGACGGGCGTTCCGATTTCAGAATCGCAGGCCCAATGGGATCAGCCCGATGTTCGAGAGGACACGCTGCTGGTCGGACTGAACTACCCCGCCGATGTCATCAACCCCAGGATCAACGCCAGAGTCCGGATGATGATGGACGATGGGCTTCTGAAGGAGGTGGCCAACCTCCATGCAAAGGAGAAGCTTGGGCCTCAGGCCATCGAGGCATTGGGCTATCGTCAGCTCGTGGACCATCTGGAAGGAAAGCTCGAGCTGGAGGAGGCGATCGAGCAGATCAAGATCAGGACACGGCGATTTGCCAAGAATCAGAGGACCTGGTTGAAAAGATTTCAGGCTCACATTGAGGGCTGCTGGATCGAGTGCCCGGATGGTGATACTCAAAGTGTTGTAGATAAAGCACTTAAAGCAGTAGAATCGCACCCCTTGTTGACCCCTTTTCAGGGTCCGAAAACAGACCCATAGAAGACTTCCTTCAAAAAAACTGGCTTGACAGGACCGATTGGGCCGCTTCAATACTGCCCTGCCATTGATTCATACCTCTATATGAGATGGCTTGCGTTCCCCGACCCCTCGTTCCCCAAGGCCAGATTGCCCATGTCCAAGAACCTTGTCATCGTTGAATCGCCTGCCAAGGCCAAGACGATTTCCAAATATCTGGGCTCCGATTTCGTCGTGGAGGCGTCCGTCGGCCACGTGCGGGATCTCCCCCGCTCAGCCAAGGGAGAGCCGGTCCCCGGGGTGGATCTGGAGAACGACTTCAAGCCTACCTATGAAGTCACCAAGGATGCCAAGAAGGTCATCACCAATCTGAAGAAACTGGCCAAGAAGGCCGACACGGTCTGGTTCGCGACCGACCTCGACCGAGAAGGCGAAGCCATCGCATGGCATCTGGCCGAATGCCTTGGTGTCGAACCGGAGCAGGCTCAGAGAGTGAAGTTCAACGCGATCACCAAGGCCGAGATCGCCAGAGCGTTCGAGGAACCACTGAACATCGATCTCGATCGAGTCAATGCCCAGCAGACCAGACGTATCGTCGACCGGATCGTCGGGTATCAGGTATCACCCCTGCTCTGGAAGAGAGTGGCTCGTGGCCTGAGTGCCGGACGCGTACAGTCGGTTGCGGTCCGCATGGTCGTTGAACGCGAACGGGAGATCCGCGCCTTCATCCCCGACGAGTACTGGAGTGTCACAGGTCGCTTCATCAAGCAGGCAGATCAGGCCGCGCAACTCCGTGAGTCCTGGAATGCCTTCATGGCTGAACGTGATCAGCGTGACAACCCGCCGACGAAGAAGAGGCAGAATGAATGGCTCTCGAATCAATCCGCCATAACTGGAATGCTCCATGAGCTCGAAGGCAAGCGATTCGACATGCGACTGACGGCTGACGGATTCGAATCGAAGGGTACTGCTGATAAGTCACATCAGGAAGGGGTTCTGGAACTGGCCGATCGAATCGGTCTGAAGGACGCCTCTCTTGAAGTCACGGATGATCCCGAAGGAAAGGGACCAGCCAAACGGCTCATTCGAGTCAAAGGCGAACTAGATCCCGCCGTGCAGTACCGGATCAACAGCATCGAGAAGAAGCAATCGAGATCCAGACCGCATGCACCGTTCATCACGACATCGCTTCAGGCGGCCGCGAGCAACACGTTTGGATTCACCGCCAAGGGAACCATGGGTGCCGCCCAGAAGCTCTATCAGGGAATCAAGCTCCCAGGCGAGGGCGAAGTCGGCCTGATCACCTACATGCGAACCGACTCGACCCACCTTTCACCGGAAGCCATGAAATCCGCACGTGAGTACATCAAGCAGAACTGCGGCGACGAGTACCTGCCGGAGAAGCCGATTCAGTACTCCACCAGCAACAAGGATGCACAGGAGGCGCATGAGGCCATTCGGCCGACCGACCCATTCCGACATCCGGACTCGCTGCCATCGACGGTCGCCGATGATCTTCGCAAGCTCTATACCCTCATCTGGCGACGATTCGTCTCCAGCCAGATGGTGCCCGCCGTCTGGGACAGAACCGACGTCAAGCTGCATCGTCACGATCGCGACACTGGTGTTTCATTCCGCGGCAGCGGACGAATGCTCGTGTTCGACGGCTTCTACAAGATCTCCGGGGTCCCCTCCTCGGATCGTGAGCAGACGCTGCCGCCAATGGAAGAAGGTGATTTGTTCACGCCCTTCAGCATGGAGCCGGATCAGCACTTCACATCACCTCCACCACGTTTCAATGAGGCCAGCCTGGTGAAGTACATGGAACACGAGGGGATCGGCAGGCCATCCACGTACGCTTCCATCATCGATGTCATTCAACGTCGCAAGTATGTCGAGAAACTCGAGCGAGCCTTTCATCCGACCGACATCGGCGAGGTCGTCACCGACAAGCTGATCGAGGCCTTCCCTCGACTTATGGATCTGGGTTACACCAGATCAATGGAGGCCGATCTCGACCGCATCGCCACCGGCGAGGCCAGCTGGACCAAGACGCTCCATGACTTCTACGGGCCTTTCTCGAATTCACTCGAGCATGCCCTCGAAAACATGTCGCATGCCCGTGCGGAAACGACACCGGCCCCCTACGCCTGCCCCGAATGCGGCGCAAGAACCCACTACAGACTGGGGAGAAACGGCAAGTTCCTCTCCTGTGGCACCTACCCGGACTGCGATTTCGCGACCACCATTGATCGCAAGGGTCAGCCACTTCTGCAGCAGACTGTCGATGTGGCCTGCGAGGCCGGCTCCGACATGGTGCTGCGAAATGGACGGTTCGGACCGTTCATCGCCTCGACCGACTATCCCGAGGTCAAGTACATCGTGAACCTCGACAAGGATGGCGGCATTAAATATCCCTCCATCCCTCCTTTGACGACCGACCTTCCATGCAGCAAGTGCGATCGCACGCTCAATCTCCGAAACGGTAAACGTGGTCCATGGCTTGGATGTTCGGGCTTCCCGAAGTGTCGAGGCCGAGGTGCCTGGAAACAGCTCGATGACGAGGTACGCGAAAAACTCGAGAAGGAACTGGCGGCCCATGAGAAGGCCAACCCGCAGCATGTTCCAAAGCGGATCGATGGAACCGTGATCCCCGAGGGAACACCGTCCTCCGAACTCCTTCTGCCGGGACAACAGGCGGATCTGCCCATTCATCCGGAAGCGGCAGCCGAACAGGCCGCATCCAATGACAACTGATCACAACGAACGCGGCACGACCAGACTGACTGCGGACGACCGTCGGCTGGCGATTCTGGACAATGCCGAACTCGTCTTCGTGAAGAACGGCTTCCACGCGACGAGCACCCGGGAGATCGCCGACGCCTGTCGAGTTACCGAACCGGTTCTCTACCGGCATTTCAAGGGCAAGGAAGATCTCTTCCTCACCATGCTCCGCAGGATGTTCGAGGATGGAATCCGGGATCTCCAGACTCAAGAACAGTCCGAGATTGAGGCTGAACAGGCCAGACTCCGGATTCTGGAAGCCCTACTGCTCTGCAACTCGACGCCTCAGATCGAGGAGACCGGATCGCTGGCACGATCCCGTGCAGCGGAACTGAAGGCGGCTTTCGGCAGGAATCAGCCGGATGGGCCTGGATCCGAACTGGCCGTTTCGCTGGGAAGACTGATCCTGGATCGACTTGAAATTGACTGATCGATGAAGTCCGCTTCACTGCTACAATCATGGCGATGAACGAACGTCGGCCAACTCGACAGATTTCGCTCGGGAACGAGCACACCGGAATCATTCGCATCGGAGGCGATGCCCCCGTCGCCGTGCAGACCATGACTGCTGGCTACACATGGGATATCGATGCCTGCGTGGCCGAGATCAACCGAATGACCGAAGCCGGGGCCGATGTCGTCCGAGTGGCCGTCCCCCAGGCCAAGGACACCGAAGCGCTTCCGGAGATTCTCAACCAGACCAAGGTTCCCATCGTCGCGGACGTCCACTTCCACTACAAGCGTGCGTTGGAATCGATCGAGGCGGGCATCCACAAGATTCGACTGAATCCCGGAAACATCTCCGATCGCGATCAGGTCAACAGCGTCATCGACGCCTGCCGGGAACGCGGCATCCCGATTCGAATCGGTGTGAACGAAGGTTCCATCATCGAACGCAAGGACAAGGCTGTTCGCCAGAAGGAACTCGGCAAGTTCTTCGCGGATCGACGCCAGGGGCATCTGATCGCGTTGATGATCGCCAAGCTCGAGGAGTATCTGGAGATCTTCGAGGAACGGGACTTCCATGACATCTGCATCAGCGCGAAGTCGATGGATCCGAGACTCGTGATGGATGTCTACACCGAGATCAGCAAGCGTTTCGACTACCCGCTCCATCTTGGCGTCACGCATGCCGGTCCGAAGGAAACCGGAACCATCCGCACCGTCGTCGCCTTGGGAACGCTGCTGGCCGGAGGGATCGGCGACACCGTCCGAATCTCGTACGCGAACGATCCGGTCTACGAAGTCGAGGACGCGCTCGAGATGCTCTATTGCCTGGGGCTTCGTGAACGCAAGGGTGTTGAACTGATCGCCTGCCCGACCTGCGGTCGAATTCAGGTCGATCTCTTCGAACTGATCCAGGCCGTTCGACTCAAGATCGCCGACGAGATCCAGCTTC
Organism: Phycisphaerae bacterium; assembly: GCA_002716385.1. Lineage (GTDB taxonomy): Bacteria > Planctomycetota > Phycisphaerae > Phycisphaerales > SM1A02 > UBA1668. The sequence continues at coordinate 14,760 of PBAX01000016.1, forward strand.
CGATGAAGGTCGCCGTGATGGGCTGCATCGTCAACGGACCTGGAGAAGCCGAGGGCGCCGACGTGGCGGTCTTCGCTGGCGATCGCCGAGGCATCATCTACGTCCAGGGCGAGCGAGTGGCGAATGTTCCCGAAGAGGAGATCCTCGATCGTCTTCTCGAGGAATGTCGGAACTTCGAGCAGAGAGTCCTCTCGGGCGAAGCTCAACTCGGGGAGAAGTCCGTGGAAATCGTTCCACCGGACCCCATCGGAGAGCTGGGAAGCGGTGTCGACAAGATCGCCGCAGGACAGGTCGAACAGCTCACAATCGATCAATCCTGATCCTTGTCACCGACCGAACGCATCACAACCGGTAATCCGATCGTATGATCTGGACAGGAGCGGACCATGCGCCAAACATCAAATCGCGCCTTCACGCTTGTCGAGATGATGATCGTCATCGGCATCATCGGACTACTGATCGCCATCAGCATGACAGCCTTGATATCCGTCCGGAAACAGGGGTACAAGGTCGCGGAGAAGAACAACATCCGCCAGCTGGGCAACGCCTGGCTCAAGTATTCCCAGATCCATCGCGAGAAGATCGCTCCGGCCTGGCTTTCTCCCAACACGCAGTCGAAGTGGGAAACTGAACTCGTCTATCCGGATGGAACGACGATCTCTCCGGCGCCGACCTATGGATCCGGTCAGCCCAATGTCGCAGGCCCATGGACATGGCGACTACTCCCCTACATGGAAAACGATCTGAGGCTGATACGCGGCAATCGCGACAGCATGCCGATCAACGAGTGGGAGCTGGTCACCGACGACATGAAACTAGATATAGCGGAGACGCCTGCATTCGGGCTCAACGGCTATTTTCTGGGAGGTGTCTGGGATCGATGGTACGGAGAGATACGCAAGAACCATCCGAGATTCATCCGTGTCGAGGATGTCGATGGGAAAAAGGTCAACCTGGTAAACCAGTCGATTTCGATGATGAAGAATCCGTCACGAGTGATCGGATTCATCAGCAACGCGAAGGGCGAGCCCGGCCGAATCGGAACCCCTCTTGATTCGGATCCTGGACACTGGCTGGCCACTCCCCACTATCTTGGGGAGGACACCCAGTGGCGGATCAACGAGAGCCTTGACCTTGAAATCGTCGATGGGCAGTCCGCTCCAATCGGCCGTCATGGAGGGCCCACCGTGACCTGGCATCCCGATGGCCACGTCGATGGGTTCACCATGTCGCAACTGCTTGATCAACGCCTCTGGATCGACCGCGCCAGGGACACCATCGGGGATCAGGGCTCTCGCTATCTGTACACGGAATGATCGCCATCGTTGCTGCTACTGGGCACGACTCTGCTGAGCCATGCGTTGCAGCGCCATGTTGATCGACGTCCTGATCATGGACATCTCGGCCGGGCTGAGATTCGATTCCTTCAGATCAACCGAAATGGCGGGTAGCCATCTTTCTTCAACCGGTGACCAGCCCGTGGTCTTCAATCTGATGTCCAGATCCTCCATGTGGCCGGCACCATAGAGGACGGAGATGTCCTTGTGATCCGCCTGAAGAATCGCCTTCAGATCTTCCATGACCACGGCGTTGCGTTCATTGATCAGGATCTCGCCGCCTACACCATCCCCAAACTGCTTCATGGCGACTTCAATGGCGTCATTTCTTCCGAGGATCTCGATCAGAGCAACCTTCAAGCCATCGGTGACCGTACCCCCGGACATCATGTCCAGAATCGGAATCAATCGCATGAGCACCTTCACAAGCCCGGCTGGAAGACTGGACCCCTCGAGCATTCCGGAAAGCCCCTCGAGCTGAATGCCCTCCTCCTGGAATCTGGACTGCAGTGTCTCCCAGCTCATGTCACTCACGATCCAGTTGGACTGCTCATAGGGCAGCTCGGCCAGCTGGAATTCCAGCTTCAGACCCTCAGCAAGCGACTCCTGAATACCCTTCGATGGAATCTCCCGACCTTCGATGACCACCGGCACGAGAAGATCCGAATCGAACCCCTCTCCACCCGGCAGGCCGTCTCTGCCAAGACTACGGATACCGCTCTGGTTGCCGTTTCTGGCGATGCCGAGAGGATGCCCCCAGGCATCGGAGCGAGTCGAACGCACCGCATCGACCATCCTTCGATCGATGACAATCGAACGTTTCTCCAGATCGTCCATCGATGCCGGCGCCTGATCGGCGAGTTCGACGGACGCTGCGAGATGGGCCAGCCAATGCATGGAAGCATTCGTGTTTCGAAGCTTCTCTTCAGGAGTATCGCCGGATGCGCCGCGAGAAGCCTCCTCCATCACTGACTCGTAGAGAATCACGTCATGGTCGGCCATCAATTCGGAAATGGAATCGTAGAAGGCCCCATCTCCGATATGTGAGACACCGACTAGCCAGATGTTTCGATCCTGAAAATCAGGATTCGTGTATCGACGTGACGCGATGAGCAGCTCCGCAGAGACATCGGGCATGACCGAGGATCGCAACCAGACCGATTCCGGCTCTTCGTTAGCCTGAAAGGCTGTCGCCATCAGCAGCATGAGAATTGATTCGAGCATGATCAACTTGGATCCGAGACGCCGACGTGGACAGCCACCTTCTGGACTTCCTTGTAGCCTTCTTGAGTGGATGCGATCAGCGTCTCGAGTCGATCGACAGCACTGGCGGACTGACCCTTGAAAACCATGTATGGGAACAAGGTGATCAGTGCGACAATCAGGCCGAACGCCGTAGTAAGCAGAGCCGCCGCGATACCCCCTGCCACATCGCGAGGGTCGGTCAAAGTGGAATCACCACCAAGCAGTTCAAAACTCTGGATGATGCCGATGACGGTCCCGAGAATGCCGAGCAATGGGGATGCCGTGATGATGGTGGACATGGTGACCATGAATCGATTGAACTTCCGGCTTTCGACGTCGACGACCTCGAGAGCAACCGCATCTCCCGCACCATCATCGATCAATCGCTTGGCTACCCGGCCGTAGGGTGTCTTGTCCTCGCTGATGAGTTCCTGCACCCGCTTGTTGTTGCCCTTGCGAAGCTCGGCGTTCATTTCGGAGAGCCGCCGAAGACTCGCGCGGCCATTGACGGTCAGCCAGAAAAAACACCGTTCTATGATCAGGGTCACGCTGCATATGCTTAAAAGCAGCAAGGGGATCATGACGTACCCGCCACGATTCAAAAGTGTCCCGAGGTCTCCGAAGAATTGCTCCATGAGCGGTATCATATGGGCCAACAAGATCCGACGCTCAACCGGCTCCCAATCGAGCCATAATCAGGATGCGAGATAATGCCGACATCATCAAGCCCGCCAGAGGCAGCTCACCCTGGATTGGAAGCCATCGTCAGACCGTCTGCCATGATCCACGACTATCTGGAGAAGCAGGTCCAATGGTCGCTTCTACCAGACAATCTGGCTGAAGCAGCCAGATATGGAACGCTTGGTGGCGGCAAGAGAATTCGTCCGGTACTCGTCGTCCTTGCCTGCGAAGCCGCTGGCGGATCCGCAGAGAGTGCTCTCCCCGCCGCAGCCGCCCTCGAACTGGTTCACTGCTTCAGTCTCGTGCACGATGATCTACCCGCACTGGACGACGACTCGCTGCGTCGAGGCCGACCGACGCTGCATGTTCACGCCGGAGAGCCCATGGCTATTCTGGCCGGTGATCTGATGCTCGCCATGGCCTTTGGTGAGTTGGCCAAGATGCCACTCCAGCCGGATCAGGTGAGGGCATTGGTCGAGGAACTGGCGACCGGCACCAGGGACATGGTGGTCGGACAGGTGTATGACACCCTCGGTGGCCTGCCAAAGGATCTACCGGAACTCGAACAGCTCCAGATGGTCCATCGCAACAAGACCGGAGCCCTCCTCAAGGCCGCCTGTCGGATGGGCGCTATTTCCGCTGGAGCAGATAGAAAGACGCTCGATGCCCTGTCGACCTTTGGCGAGGCCGTGGGTCTCATGTTTCAGGTGGTCGACGACCTTCTGGATGTGACGCAGTCGACGGAGCATGTCGGGAAGGCGACTGGCAAGGATTCTGCCCTCGGAAAGCGAACCTACCCGGGGCTGCTGGGTGTGGATGGATCCCGAAAAGTGGTCGATCAGCTCCGCCAGCAGGCCTTTGAGGCGTTGGAACCGATGAAATTTGAGGATTCCTCCCTCCAGGATCTGTGCTCCTTCATGGCTATTCGGACCAGATGACCCTACACTTCATATCCATGAAAGCCGCTGGCCTCCGTACGGTCGGAACCAGCTGCCAAGACTGCTGAGGGGCGTTATTGGATGGAACTTCGACTGCTGCCGGGTATCAAATCACCCGCCGATCTCAAAGCGTTGACCGTTGACCAGCTTCCGGAACTGGCGGCTGAAATCCGTCATGCCATCTGCGAACAGGTCAGCCAGTCAGGCGGACATCTGGCGCCGAATCTGGGTGTGGTCGAACTGACCATCGCCCTCCACTACGTCTTTGACTTCGGTCATGACAGACTCCTGTTCGATGTCGGTCATCAGTGCTATCCGCACAAACTGCTCACGGGTCGATTCGATCTGCTCCCGAGACTTCGGCAGAGAGACGGCATGGCTGGCTTTCCGGAGCCACGCGAATCAGAATTTGATCTGTTCTCCGTCGGACATGCGGGAACCGCGATTTCGACTGCGGTCGGAATGGCCCGCGGTGATCTTCTGAACGGCGATGCGTGCACACCGGAGAATCCCGATGGACGACATGTCGTTTCCATAATCGGAGACGCCAGTGTCGTAAACGGTCTGGCCATGGAAGGTCTCAACAACGCGGGAACGCTCGACAGACAGTTCCTGGTCGTCCTGAATGACAACGGCATGAGCATCGCCAAGCCACAGGGTGCGGTCGCCGGTTACTTCGATCGACTTCGTGCCAGCGACACCTATCGAGCCGTCAAGCGTGCCGCCAAGGATGTAATGGCCCAGCTGCCGGGCGGTACCACACTTCGAGGCATGTCCCACCGTCTCAGCGAGATGGCCAAGGATGCGGTCTGCGAGGATGCCTGGTTCGAGAAGTTCGGTCTTCTGACCGTCGGCCCGGTCGACGGGCATGACCTGCCGACTCTGGTCGACATGTTGATGAACATCAAGGACGTCGACCGGCCAATCGTGCTCCACGCCCACACCATCAAGGGCAAGGGCTATGAGTTCGCCGAAGGCGATGCCACCACGTTCCATTCACCGAAACCCTTCGAGGTCACTGGCTGTCGGGTGGAGCTCAAGTCAGGCGGACGCAGCTTCACCGCTGCATTCGCCGATGCACTGGAAGACCTGATGGCCAGAGACGAGTCCGTCGTAGCGTGCACCGCTGCCATGCCGGATGGGACCGGGGTCAAGAAAGCCCTCGAGACGTACCCCGAACGAACTTGGGATACGGGCATCTGCGAATCACATGCCATGGACATGATGGCTGGAATGGCCAAGACCGGCCTGAAGCCGTTCTTCGCCGTGTATTCGACATTCCTGCAGCGTGCCTTCGATCAGGCATTCCAGGAAGTGTCGCTGCAGGGCCTCCCCGTCAGACTCTGTCTCGACCGCGCCGGACTGGTCGGCGGCGATGGTGCCGTACACCATGGTTTCTGCGACGTCAGCATCCTCCGCGTGCTGCCCGATGCCGCACTGATGGCTCCAATCGATGAAGCAAGCCTCAAGGCGTCCATGGAGTTCATGCGTACCTACGATGCCGGCCTCAGTGCCATCCGCTATCCGCGGGATGATGTCAGTGATCGCTTCGCCGATCAGCCATGCCCCCCATTCGAACTGGGTAGAGCTCGCGGTCTTCGGGTTCATGACAATCCCGATGTCGCCATCCTTGGATTCGGTGTCATGACGCTGACTGCCATGGATGCCGCCGAAGCCACAGCCGGCGAATGCACGGTCGATGTCTATGACGCAAGATTCGCCAAGCCCGTCGACCGAGATCTGATCAAGGGTCTTCTCGAACGAAGGATTCCGATCATCACGATCGAGGACCACGGAATCCATGGTGGGTTTGGCGCTGCGGTCGTCGAAGCCGCTTCCGAAATGAATCTCGATGCCGGGCTCGTCCATCGCATGGCCCTCCCGGATGCGTGGATCTACCAGGGATCAAGGAACGGGCAGCTTGAAGAAGCTGGTCTCGACTGCAACAGTGTCATAGAGACGATCAAAATCTGCATGAACAGCACGACGACAACGTCCGCTCGAGCAGGTGAGGTCGTGACGTCACCTCGTTGAGGACATCATGCCACTTCTCGTACTAGAACATTCGGACCACTGCCGATGCGCTCGGCTGGCTGCCATTCTTCGGGACCATGGTCATGTACTCGATGTTCGACGTCTTCATGACGGGGACTCGATTCCCCAGGAACTCGATGGAATCGACGGCGTCATCAGCATGGGCGGTCCAATGTCGCCGGATGACGACAGCCAGCCCTGGATGGATGCCGAACTGGCGTTCCTCTCCAAAGCGGCCTCGATGGATCTGCCTATCCTCGGCATATGCCTGGGATCCCAGCTTCTTGCAAGGGCGATTGGTGGCGAAGTGGATCGCCGCCCCAGTGGTCCACGACTTGGTTGGGACACGATTAATCTGACCCCAGACGGACGGGAGGATCGGCTCTTCGCGGGACTGCCATGGAAATGGACAACTGCCCATTGGAACACCTGGCAGGTCTCGAAACTACCCGCAGATGCCTGTCTGCTTGCCAAGGGCAGCGATGAGGACGTGCAGGCATGGAGAGCCGGTGTACGTGTCTATGGATTCCAGTTCCATCCCGAGATCCAACGAGACACCATGAAGGTCTGGATCGATGACGAGCCCCAGGCGGTTGCCGATGCCGGCACATCGGAAGCGGAACTCATGGAGAAGACCGCTGCCGAATGGAGTGGCTTTGAACGATTGACGGAGCGGATGTTCAAGGCCTGTGCCCTACTGCTGTTCCCATTGGAACAACGCACTCTGGGTACAGGCATGATCCAGGACATCCATCACTGAAAATGAACATCAACTCGATTCCTTCAGGATGGCGATGGTCGCGTCATGTCCATCGAGATAATCCTGTCGAAACGCCACACGGCTACTCACTCGCATGCTCCGGTCCAGCCACTTCGCCGTATTGAAACGTCTCGCCGGCTTCAGATCCTTCTTGCTGAAGCGATCGTGTGGCCTGTCCGAGAGGAAATTGAAGACGACACCCACCCTCGATGATTCGAAGGCGAGCATCACGAGCTTCCATGCCATGCGTGGCGACATCGTGTTCAGTGTGCCGGAGAAGAAACAGACATCCGGACTCCACTGCTTCAATATCCCCGGATCTGCGACCAGATCCACTGCGAGAAACTCCACTCCGTCACACTCATGATTCGACTTCGCCAGTGCGATCATCTCGGACTGGGCATCGATTCCCAGATAGCCTGCCAGCTCCACACCACTTCCTCGAAGATGCCCAACCAGATCGCCTGGGCCGCATCCAAGATCGGCCAGTCGAACATTCGAGAAATCCACCATGCTCATGGCCACATCGAACCGAAGAGACTGTGAACCTCGATTCTGCCAGAGGGTGGCCTCGAATCCGGGACCGAAGTGATCCATGGCTTCGCTGTATGGATGCAGATAAGCGGGCGTGTGGCGTTGCTTGGACATCCTGACATCCTACGCTCCAACCAGACCATTCAGGCCTGCACCCCTGCCTGACCTTGTTATTCAAGGCCTGTGGGAGGATGATGTGCTCATGCCCCAGAACGAATCAGAGAATCTCGCACTTCGAGTCCACATGATGCCTCGTGACACGAACCCACTGGGCACGGTCTTTGGTGGGGTCATCCTGTCGCTGATCGATCAGGCTGGCTTCGATCAGGCGAGACTGCATGGTCGACATCGATGGGTGACCGTTGCGTTCAAGGGTGTTGAATTCAAGAAGCCGGTATTTGTCGGTGATCGGGTCAGTCTCTACACCCATACCGTCCGGGCAGGTTCCACTTCAGTCGAGGTGGGTGTTCGCGTGGAAGCACATCGCTTCCAATCCGACGAGATCGTCGAGGTCACAAGCGGCCAACTGACCATGGTCAGCGTCGATTCCAACGGAAGAAGCATTCCACACGCCTCCCCTCCTACATTGACTTCAGATGAAGATCGTGAATCGTCGTGACCCCAACGAACGTTCGAATCGCGGCACTCATCAGCGGCGGAGGAAGAACCGTCTGCAACCTTCAGACCGCGATACTTGAAGGCAGGGTCGATGCCTCCATTGCCTGCGTCATCGCATCAAGAGAGGGCCTCAGCGGCATTGATCGGGCAAGCGAGGCGGGACTGAATGTCTATGTCCCCAGACAGGACGACTACGAAGAAGACCTTCAAAGACTGATTCGGGAATGCCAGCCGGACCTCATATGCCTGTGCGGCTATCTTCGGAAACTCGACCTCCATCCATCGTGGCATGGCCGAGTGATCAACATTCATCCGTCGCTTCTTCCAAGACATGGCGGGAAGGGCATGTACGGCATGCATGTCCACACGGCCGCCATCGAATCCGGAGACGAGTTCTCCGGATGCACCGTGCACTTCGTGGATGACCAGTATGATCAGGGGCCCATTCTACTCCAGCGTGCCTGCCCGATCAGATCCGGGGACACGCCTGAAACCCTCGCCGCCAGAGTCTTTGCAGAGGAATGCATCGCCCTGCCGCAGGCGATCGACATGATCTCCAGAAACAAGGTGAAACTCGTAGATGGAAGGGTGGAAATCAATGCCGCCTGTGAGGTCGGCCGAGGCAGCCTATGATGCCAACGTGCCAAGCAATCCCGTGAAATCAAAAGCAATGGGCCATTTCCAACGGTTCTTCCTGAGGGGGCTTGCCGTGGTTCTTCCGGCAACCCTGACACTCTGGGTGCTGGTGCAGGCCTATCTCTGGATCGATCGATCCATTGCGCAGCCGATCAACCAGTTCATCCAGTATCTGATCGTCCAGATCTTCTGGCAATGGCCGGAGATCGGTGCGTGGTTCGGCCTTGTACCCTCCACAGAGGAGATGGAGAACCTTCGCAACGCCGCGAAGATGTCCTCCGGCGAGGTCAGCAGCGATGCGGAACTTGTTTTCGCATATCAGCAGACAATCGTGAATTCATGGTGGAACGACTACTTCCTGGTCAGGATGATCGGAATCGTGGTCGCCATCACGGCCGTCTATGTCGCCGGCCGACTGGTCGGAGGACTTGTCGGAAGGTGGGCCTACCGGTGGTTCGAGCGATTCCTGACTTCACTTCCGGTGATCAAGAAGATCTACGCCTGGATCAAGCAGATCGTGGACTTCCTTTTCAACAATCAGGAAAAGGCCATGAAGTTCAACCGGGTGGTCGCGGTGGAATATCCTCGTCGGGGAATCTGGTCGGTCGGATTCCAGACCGGCGAATCGATGAAGAGCATCCGGCCCAAGTCCGGCAACTCGATCACGGTCTTCATTCCAAGTTCCCCGACGCCTTTCACTGGATATACGGTCACGATTCCAAGGGAGGATGCCATCGATCTACCTATCTCCGTCGAGGAGGCGATCGGATTTGCGATCAGTGGAGGCGTCCTTCGTCCACCTTCCCAGCAGGTCCCCGCCATCGATGAGAAGGCCGGCGATCCATGGAGCAGATATGAGGTCGAGTCCACTCAGGAATCGGATTGAGCAGTAGCCAACAGCCCCCTGCTGAATTGAGGAGAAGATCATGCAGATCAATGTCACACACCGTCATGGTTCAGTCGATGCCGCCATCGAAGCGCATACACGATCAAAGGTGGAGGGACTCACCAAGTACTTCGACCGAATCGAAATGGTGGAGATCATCTTCGACCACACCAAGAATCTCCAGGAAATCGAGCTCATCATCAAGCTAGATCAAGGCGAAGACATCTTGGCAACGGGTTCCTCCGAGGAACTTAGAACGGCAGTTGATCAATGCATGGACCGGGCCATCCGACAGATCACCGATCACAAGAGTAAACTGAGAGACGATAAACACTAACGCAACCCCAGCGGAAACCACTGAATGAAACTGCTCGACATCATCGTAAAAGACGCCATCGATCCGAATCTCGAAGCAACTAGCCGGGATGAGGCCATTGGCATGCTCATCGATCGACTCATCAAGGCCGAGGTCCTGAATGAGGCTCAACGTGACGACTTCATCAAGGCGATCATCAAACGCGAACGCCGTGGATCAACCGGGTTCGGTCATGGTGTAGCCGTGCCCCATGTCAAGCATCCCGACATCGACACGCTCACCGCTGCCATCGGCGTCTGCAAGGATGGCATCGACTTCAACGCTCTGGATGGGCAACCGGTGCATTCGATCTTCCTGATCATCAGTCCGGAACAGAAACCTGAGGAGCATCTCGAGGCCATGGAAGCCGTCTTCAGCCATCTCAGTCAGGACACCTTCAGAAGCTTCCTGCTTCAGGCAAACTCGACCGATGAGGTCATGACACTTCTCGAAGAAGCAGACTCAAGCAATCTGGGGAACTAGCGAAGGACACCTTCCTGCCTCTGATTCTCCCGTTCTCGAACAGTTCACCCCTGCACACCACGCAAAAGGTTTGACGTGTCCACTACCGCCTCTGCCAACATGACCATCACGAACAGGCTGGGACTTCACGCCCGGCCTGCGATGATGCTGGCCGAGGCCGCGATGCGGTTTGATTCCGAGATCACCGTGCAGCGTGTTGATCAGAACAAGGCGGTGGATGCCAAGTCCATCATGCAGCTCATGATGCTGGCAGCCGTCTGCGGAACCGAACTGCAGGTAGAGGCCAGTGGACCGGACGCATCGGAGTCCATTGCCGCCATCAAGGATCTGGTCGAAAGCCGATTCAGCGAGGATTCGCTGGAGTGCTAGTGACCGATCGACTCGGCCTTCGGATCACGCTGCATCAAACGCTCAATGGCTTTACGTGGATCCAACCCCTCAAAGAGAATGGCATGGATCGCGCGGGTGATGGGCATCTCCACTGAATGACGATCCGCCAGCATCACCATTGAGCGTGTCGTCGCGACCCCCTCGATCACGGAACCGCTCGATTCCAGAAACGCATCAAGTGTCATCCCACCCCCAATCGCTTCGCCACAGGTTCGGTTGCGACCATGTGGGCTGAAGCAGGTCGTGGCAAGATCGCCAACACCCGCCACTCCGAAGAATGTCTCCGGTCTGGCACCCATGGCCTCGCCCAGCGCGGTGATCTCCGAGAGCCCTCTGGCCAGAACAGCTGACTTGGCATTGTCACCTGCCCCCAGACCGTCGACCATTCCCGCCGCCAACGCGATGACGTTCTTCGCGGCACCGGCAAGCTCGACACCGAGGAGGTCATCGTGCGTGTAGATTCGCATCCATGGAACCTGCAGCCAGGCTTGCACCTGTTTCGAAACAGACAGGTCAACGGCTGCCGCCACCATCACAGCAGGAAGATGGGCGACCAGTTCGGTCGCGATGGTCGGTCCGGACAAGGCGCACATCGAACCCGGAACGAGACCTGCCTGTTCAATGACACTGGACATGATCTCCGTGGGACGCAGCAAGGTCTCGTTCTCGATGCCCTTGGCGACACTGACGATGGGGGTACCCCCTATCCCAGATCCAAGCCTTTCCCAGACCGGTCGGATGAACTGCGTCGGAATGGCATTGACGATCAGAGACGCACCATCCAGAGCCGCATCGGCATCAGCGAGAATCTGAATGGACGGATCGACCTCCATGCCTTCCAGTCGCGGCGTCCTCCGAGTGGCCGCCAGAACCTCCACATTCTCGGGAAATGGCCCCCATACGCGGACGGTGGACTCCCCCCGCTGGAAGGCATCGGCCATGACCAAACCCATCTGACCGTCCCCAATGACCGTGACTATCCGCTCTTGCATGGCTGCTGAACCTCCACAAGGCATTGTGCCGGTTTATGGGTCCGAAAACCACCCGGAATGAACTTCAAGCCCATCAAATACGTATCTGGCCAGATGGCCCCGGCACCCAATCTTCGAGTCTATACTTCGCGTGTCAAATAAGAGCGTTCCCAGTCGAGGAACCTAGTGCTAGCCGAGAAAGCGTCCATGAACCAAGCCCAAGGTACCGCGAACCCCACTCAGACCACCATCAAGCCTGAAACACCTCAGCTGGCTCTTGAAGCCGGCAGTGGAGCAGAGGGCCTTGAACGCAAACTCTTGATCGCGTTGTGTGGTGGTGTTCTTCTGGCTTCGTCGTGGATCGCCAAACTCGTCGGAATCAAGGCCGAGATCGCCCAGTTCCCCGCCTTCATCGGATCGGTGATCCTAGTCATTCCTCTTGTGCTCGGCGCCTGGCGGGAGATCGGCCGAGGACGTCCCTCAAGTGATTCACTAGCTTCTCTGGCCGTCTTGGCAGCCATGGCCTCCCAGATGTATCTCGCTGCAGGCTTTCTGGCCTTGTTCCTGTGGATGGCGAACCTGATCCTGAGCCGCACTGCATGGGGCGCGCAAAGAGCTATTCGAGAACTGCTGGATCTCACCCCTGATATCGCGAGACTTGTCAAGGATGATGGTTCCGAACAAGAAGTTTCCCTGTCGGAAGTTTCCGTTGGTGATCGAGTCCGCGTTCGTCCTGGAGAAAACCTTCCCGTGGACGGCCGTGTCCTCAGCGGCGCCTCGAACATCAATCAGGCGTCACTCACCGGTGAAGCCGTGCCGATCGAGGTGCGTGAGGGATCCGAGGTGTATGCCGGTACGACCAACCTGACAGGTCAGATCGAACTCCAAGTCACGGCCATTGCCGGCGAAACGACCATTGGCAAGGTCGAGGAACTGATCCGGGAAGCGGAATCAAGCAAGACAAGTCGGCAGGAAGTCATCGAACAGCTGGCTGGGTACTACTTCTGGGTGGTCATCATGGTCGCCGCACTGGTCTGGTTCTTCACCATTCGACATGCTGACGAGGCCATCCGGGCTCAGGCCTCGCTTCGGGCCATCACCGTTCTGGTGGTGACCTGTCCTGGTGGTCTGCTGATATCCCATCCAACTGCGATGGTCGCAGCCTTTGCCGCCGCCGCCCGTCTGGGCATCATGATCAAGCAGACACGCACGCTGGAAGCCGCCGCTGACGTCGACACGATCGTTATGGACAAGACCGGCACGTTGACGACGGGACGTTTCGAGGTCAGCCGCCTGAATCCGGCCGAAGGCATCGAGGGCGCTGCCCTGCTACAGGCCGCTGCCGACGGTGAACAGCATTCAAACCATCCACTGGCCCGTTCGATTCTCGAGACGGCCGAAAAGGCCCGCATAACACCTCGTGATATCGAGAGCTACGAGGAGCTCCACGGACGCGGAGTAGTCGCACACGCATCCGATGGGGATGTGCATGTCGGTAGATCAGCCTGGATCAGCGAACTCAACCCGGATGTGGCCGAAGAGGCCCAGGCACTGGATGAGAAGCTGGCGGGTATGTCCGGCGTTCATGTCATGCAGGGTGGACGCTATCTCGGAGCCGTTGGTCTTGAGGACAAGCTTCGACGTCACGCCACAGAAGCCATATCGGATCTAAGAAAACTGGGATGCCGACGGGTCTGCATCTTCACTGGTGACCGTCTTTCGGTAGCGAAGCGAGTCGGTCAGGCCGTGGGTGTGGACGCCATCGAGGCTGAATGCCTTCCGGAAGAAAAACACGAGGAACTCAAGTACCTCATCAAACGTGGGCACAGGACACTTGTTGTCGGCGACGGCATCAATGACGGACCGATTCTGGCGACTGCCGATGTCGGTGTCGCCATGGGACTTTCCGGATCGGATATCGCCACCAACTCCGCAGGCGTAGCGCTGATGAACGACGATCTGAGACACATACCGTTCCTGCTGTCGCTGGCCAGAAAGTCACGAAGCGTCATCAGCCAGAACATCGGCATGTCCCTGATGCTGGCCCTCATCGGCCTGGCGCTGGCAGCCACCGGAACGATCCTGAATCTCTGGCTTGCACCGTTCTACTACGCCCTTGGCTACGTTGTCGTCATCTTCAACAGCCTTAGGCTCGTACGATTCGGGGAGGAATTCTCCGAACAGGAACAGGAACGGCAACGCATCGAGGCCAGCCGGGTCTCCAAGCCAGTTCGTCAACTTGCCTGATCAGGCAATGGTGATGCGATCGTCCAGATAGACGTCCTGAATGGTGTTGAGGAGTCTCACACCTTCATCCATGGGCCTCTGGAACGCCTTGCGACCTGAAATCAGACCGGTCCCCCCGGCTCGCTTGTTGACGACCGCAGTATGAACCGCCTGTCCGAAATCATCCTTGCCACTAGCGCCGCCTGAATTGATCATTCCTGCCCGACCCATGTAGCAATTGGCGATCTGCCAACGGCAGAGATCGATCGGATGATCCGTGCACAGATCGGTATACATCCGCTCGTCGTACTTGCCGTACGGACCGTGAGCCTCGTTCATGGCTATATAGCCGCCGTTGAGTGTGGCCTGCTTCTGCTTGATGATGTCCGCCTCGATGGTGACACCAAGGTGATTCGCCTGACCGGTCAGATCAGCAGATGAGTGGTAGTCCTTGCCGTCGATCTTGAAGTCGGGGCTCCGAAGATAGCACCACAGGATGGTCGCCATTCCCAGTTCATGGGCCATCTGGAAGGCTTCCGCAACCTCGATGATCTGTCGTCTGGATTCGTCGGAACCGAAGTAGATCGTCGCCCCGACAGCAGTCGCGCCAAGGTTCCAGGCTTCCTGGACCGTTCCGAACATGACCTGATCGAACTGATTGGGTGAAGTGAGAAGCTCGTTGTGGTTGATCTTGCAGATGAAGGGAATCTTGTGGGCATATTGCCTGCTGACTGATCCCAGTACACCGAAAGTCGTCGCCACTGCGTTGCAACCACCTTCAATGGCCAGCTTGATGATGTTCTCTCCATCGAAATACAGGGGGTTCGCGGAGAAGGAGGCCGCAGCTGAATGCTCGATGCCCTGATCGACCGGCAGGATCGACATGTACCCGCTTCCGCCAAGCCGACCATGCCCGTAGAGGGCCTGCAGAGATTTCAGGACCTGGGGGTTCCGATCACTGTCCTTCCAGCATCGATCGACGAAATCGGGGCCCGGCAGGTGCAGCAGATCCTTCTTCATGATGGCTTCATGGGACAGAAGCGAATCCGCAGCGTCTCCAAGCAGTTCAATCACATCAGCTGATTTGGCACTCGAGGTCATTGGGCATCTCCTGGCTAGAAGGTGGGTTGGTCCTGAGGCATGTCACGATACCATGTGTGATCAGCCCCTGAATCCCCCATCGGGATCCCGGGCCGGATGAGTGCCCATGAACAGCCCTGGAGAAACTCGCAAGGTATTGCTGGCCATGTCTGGAGGCGTTGATTCCTCCGTCGCCGCCGTTCTTCTCAAGGAGGAGGGCTGGGATGTGGTCGGCTGTTTCATGCGGCTGGGCTCTCCCGGAGAGGAACTGGACGAGCAGAACTCGACCTGCGACACCTCGAAGATCAAGATCGGCCATCAGGGCTGCTGCTCGATCAATGATGCACAGGATGCCCGCACGGTAGCAGCCAGACTGGACATCCCCTTCTACGTGCTGAACTTCAAGGAGGACTTCGGTCGTGTGATCGACTACTTCCAATCGGAGTACCACGCCGGCCGTACGCCAAACCCATGTGTTCGTTGCAATGACTGGCTCAAGTTCGGTCGACTTCACGACTATGCCCGCCAGATCGGCGCCAGCCATGTCGCCAGTGGGCACTATGCGAGACTCAAGGGGCATGGCTTGGAACGAAGACTGTGTCGAGGCGTGGATGAATCAAAGGATCAGAGCTACGTCCTCTTCGGTGCCGAGCCCCAACGACTGGAAGAGATGATTCTGCCCATCGGGGATCTGACCAAGGACCACGTACGCGAAATCGCACGATCGCATGATCTGCCTGTCTTCAACAAGCCCGACTCGCAGGAGATCTGCTTCGTTCCCGACAACGACTATGCGAATCTTCTCAAGCGAACAGATCCGGAAAGCATGCAACCGGGGAACATCGTCACGACCGAAGGCGAGGTCATAGGCCAGCATGAAGGGCATCAGAACTTCACCATCGGACAGAGACGTGGACTGGGTGTCGCCACGGGCATGCCGCTGTATGTCATCAACCGTGATCCAGTATCCAATCAGGTGATGGTCGGCCATCGCGAGAATCTCGATTCCAATGGATTGCTGGCTGATCAGGCCAACTGGTTCATATCGCCCCCCGAGGATTGGATCCCCTGCCGGGCACAGATTCGATACAACGCTTCGCCCGTTCCGGCTCGCGTGAAGACGACGGCATCGGACCGGTTCGTCGTCGAATTCGCCTCCCCCCAGATGGCGGTCGCCCCGGGGCAGGCCGTCGTGTGCTACCACGATGATGTCGTGATTGGTGGAGGCTGGATTCAGCAGCCTCTGATGAACGTCGACGAGCAACAGGACTAGACGCGGATTCATCATGTCCATTTCTCTTCGATACGATTCGAGAAGACAACCCGTGCTGGCCAGACAGATGGTCGCCACAAGCCAGCCACTGGCCACTCAGGCCGGGCTTGAGATAATGCGACGAGGTGGCAATGCCATCGATGCCGCCATCGCGACAGCCATCACGCTCACCGTGGTCGAACCGACATCCAACGGTCTCGGAAGCGATGCCTTCGCGATGGTCTGGCATGAAGGAACGTTGCATGGCATCAATGCCTCTGGCAGATCGCCCAAACGACTTCAACCTGATGAACTCCCCGATGGCCGGATGCCTTCGCTGGGCTGGCTGACCGTGACGGTCCCCGGCGCCGTATCGGCCTGGATGCGACTGTCCGAGAGATTCGGAGATCTACCGTTCGACTGTCTCTTCGATGCCGCGATTGACTATGCACGCAATGGATTCCCCGTGTCTCCACTGACGGCTTCCAGCTGGTCGCGAGCCTCGAAACGCTATGCGGATTTCCAGGAGTGGCAGCGAGTCTTTGCCCCGGGGGGAAAGACACCTGGAGCAGGAGACGTGTTCCGGAATCCGGATCAGGCTCGTACACTCGAGAAGATCGCCCAGACCGCTGGAAAGGACTTCTACGAGGGCGCGCTCGCCGAGAGAATCGCCTCCGTATCGCAAAGGGACGGCGGCGTGCTTCACCTCGATGACATGACCAGTCATCAACCGCTTGACACCGATGTCATGCAGGTTGATTTTGCCGGCTCTCAGGTTCATGAGATGCCACCCAATGGTCAGGGAATAGCGGCCCTCATTGGTTTGGGGATTCTTGATCAACTCGATAACGCAGATGGTGATCCGGATGATCCGCATGTGATCCACCGACAGATCGAGTCCATGAAGATCGGTTTGTCTGATGCGTTTCGCATAGTGACCGATCCGGACAAGGTTCCCGAGGATCCAAATGAACTCCTGAAGACGAGTCGACTTCAGAGACATGCCGACAGCATCGGCACAAACGCGACGAACCTGACGTTCCCCTGGCCTGAATGGAGTTCTACCGTCTACCTCGCTACCGCTGATTCCAAGGGAAACATGGTGTCGTTCATACAGTCCAATTTCGAAGGATTCGGCAGTGGCGTCGTCGTCGAGGGAACCGGCATAGCGATGCAGAATCGAGCAACCGGATTCAATCCCGATCCGGATCATCCCGGCGGCATCTCAGGATCGACCAGACCGTTCCACACGATTATTCCCGGATTCGTCACGAGAGCCGATCAGGCGGAAATGGCCTTCGGGGTGATGGGCGGACCAATGCAGGCTCAGGGACATCTGCAGCTGGCCTACCGATGCCTCGCAGCCGGACAGAATCCCCAGGAAGGACTCGATGCGCCAAGATGGCGATTGCTGGGTGGTCGTCGAGTCGTGGTTGAACCGGGAATCCCGAAATCCGTGATCGCCCAACTCGTGGATCGAGGGCATGAAGTAAGCGTGGCTGATGTTCGTTCGGTGCGATTCGGTGGCGGGCAGGCGGTCCAAAGGCATGCTGATGCATGGCTTGGAGCCAGTGATTCCCGTCGTGATGGACAAGCCGCTGGCTTCTGATGCCGCTAGAGCCGGAACCCAATCTTCAGCGGATGATCTGAACAGGTTGTGGATCAACGCCCTGAATGATTCTCCGGCTACTATCCGTGCAACATGCTCATCTATGCAGGTATCGATGAAGCCGGGTATGGACCGATGCTTGGCCCGCTATGCGTGGGAAGCAGCGTCTTTCTCATGGAGTCCCATGAGGACGATGGCCGTGTGCCCGATCTCTGGAAGCATCTTGAACGTGTCGTCAGTCGGCAGCTGAGCAAGGCCAAGGGGCGGATCACCATCACCGACTCGAAGAAGCTCAAGGGGGCTCGGTCAGGCCAATCCCATCCGCTTCGCCATCTCGAGCGTGGTGTCCTGACCTGCCTTGGAGCCATGGAAACGGACAGCAGTCTGCTCGACTCGCTTACGGAAGACGATTTTTTCGAACGTCTAGGAATCGAGGTTCCGGATCATCCCTGGTATGGGGACGCCGGGGCATTGCCGGTGGCTTCGGATGTCGGCATGCTTCGAATCGATTCGGGCAGAATGCGACGGGCAATGAAGGAAAGCGGTATTCGCTGTGTCGCCCTCCGGTGCGAAGCACTGGATGCCGGTGATTTCAACCGGAAGATCGATCAGATTCACAACAAGTCTGGAGTGAACATGCACCTGGTCATCCGTCAGGCGGAGGCCATCTGGAAGAGATTTCCGGGGGAAAGACCGCGAATCGTCGTCGATCGGCAAGGCGGGAAGACCTCCTACCGATCGGATCTGAGAACGGCCTGGCCGGAGGCCCGCATCAAGGTGGTTCACGAGTCGCCCGAGCTGAGCCGGTACGAGCTGGAACTGCCGGGCAGAGGCGCAATGGTGATGATTTTCACCGCTGAGTCCGAGATTCATCACCTTCCTGTGGCTCTGGCATCGATGACAGCCAAATATTCCCGCGAATTGATGATGGGGCGGATGAACCGTTTCTTTCTCAGAAGGCAGCCGGGCATTCGAGCAACCGCTGGATATGTCGAGGATGCCAGACGCTACCTCGCGGAGATCGAACCAGTGCTTGAAACGGACCGTATCGAACGTACAGACCTGATTCGGTGCTGTTGAAACACCTGAAACGGCCCAAATGTGTCTATTCGGGGCTTCTTCAGCACGAATAGAACGCAAAATGGATTGACCAAGGCAGAGAAACCGATATCCTGCTGTGTTCAGCCCTGTTCGATGCAAGGCTTCATTTCAAATGGCGGACTTCGCCCACATGCCGAATCCGGTTCTGTGGGCCCTACTGCGAGGGAGAACCCATGCAGTTCGAAGATGATGAGGAGACCGCCCGGTCGCGCTGAAACCCGTTCGACGGGCCCGGCGAGATTGGCCGGGCGACGAAGAGCGGATCGAAACGGACGTCCAGAACGTTCAGGCGTATAGGCCAAACCGATCCCAAATTGATTTGAAGAGCTGCACCACGGCTGGTGCACTCCGTGAAGCAGGTGATCCGTGGTGGATCTCCAAAACCCGTGCAAATGCACTTTATTGAGTGAATGACATGTCCATCGATCTGAAAAAGGTACGTAACATCGGCATCTGTGCCCACATCGACGCCGGTAAGACAACCGTTACCGAACGCGTTCTCTACTACACAGGCAAGAACTACAAGATGGGCGAAGTCCATGAGGGCACCGCCACGATGGACTTCCTCGAGGAAGAGCAGCAACGCGGCATCACCATCCAGTCAGCGGCGACCACCTGCCCCTGGGAAAAGGACGGTGAAACCTACACGGTCAACCTCATCGACACCCCCGGGCACGTCGACTTCACGATCGAGGTCGAACGCTCCATGCGTGTACTCGATGGCGCCGTCGCCGTATTCGACGGCAAGGAAGGCGTGGAAGCCCAGTCGGAAACCGTCTGGCGCCAGGCCG
>PBAX01000017.1 GCA_002716385.1 Phycisphaerae bacterium
GATGGCGATGATCCTGGCCGCGATCGGTTCGATCTTCATCATCACTCATCGGCATCGGCCTCATGTCTCGGGATTCTCGGTCAACGGCATGGGCTATGGGATGTCTGTATTGGCCGCTTTGCTTGGTGCGATCATTTCCGGTCGGCAGGTGCTGCTTCACATCGAGCCGGGCGAACCCGGGTATGGGAGCCCCATGTTCGGGATGCACCTCTATACGTGGGCGCTGGTCGTCTTCATGTGTGTGGTGTTGGTGAGCGGCGTGATGCTGATCTTCGGTCGTGATCGTCAGTGGCATGCGGCCGAGCGCTTCGATTCGGCTTCGGACGACTCGACAGCGACCTTTGTCCGGCGGTTGCCCTGGTACACGAAGGTGACTTTCTGGATCTTCGGCGTGATCATCTTCGCCAACGTGCTCTCGGCCTTCGCCGAGGCGGGCTTCAACGCCTTCCTGCCGGACAATCCCACGTCGTACAAGCTCTTTGAGTAGGCCCCTGGACATTCAAATTAGATGAGGTATCCTGTACGCAAATCAATATCGATTCTGTGAATGGAGTCACACAGAGAAGCCATGTCAAATAAAACGAGAAGAACAGTCATCGATCTCTTCGCAGGATGCGGCGGGCTATCCCTAGGACTTGAGAAAGCTGGCTTCGAAACCATTGGGTTTACTGAAATAGGCAAAGATGCCGCCAAAACCTTCATTGCAAATCGGAAGAAACTAAGCGGTATAAATGTTGATCAAGAAGATCCCAATCAAGCAGATGAGCTGTTCCCTAATATTGATCCCCGATACACAAGAAATACCTGGTCGCTTACTCGGAAAAATGGAAAAAGACGCGGCAGGAAGGATTGCTCACGGCTTGATGCTCTACTTGGGACAGGAAAAGAGCGAGTCGAAGTTGATCTCGTAGTTGGCGGCCCACCCTGCCAAGGGTATTCAAGACTCGGGCACCGCCGTACACACGCTCACAATCGCGACGAGAACCCTGGCAACTTTCTGTATGAATCGATGGCTGAAGTCATCGAGCATGCCAAACCAAAGATGTTCGTCTTTGAAAACGTGCAAGGTTTGATTAATGCCAAATGGACAAATGACAGCGATTGCCCCGGCGAAGTCTTTGAAGACGTCCTACGTAAATTTGAAAAAATAGGATCGCCAAAGAATGACGATGACTACATCATTCGGTGGAGATTAGTCAGGGCCTACCAATACGGTGTGCCTCAAAATAGACCTCGCATTATCGCTATCGGAATCAGACGAGATGTAGCTGAGAAGCTAAGAAACAAGAAACTCATTGAGCTGAAAGACTTTGATAACAATAAACGGAGAGACAAAGTTTTCTCTCGCGTTAATCAGTTTCGAGATCGATCAGAAAACTGCGATGCAGGCTTTCATCCAGAACCTCTGTGGGATCCTAATGGCGATAACGATGAACACGCCCCACCAACTCCGCTTGAAGCTATTGGTGACCTGATTGATGCCAAGTACGGAAAGAAGTCATTTGAAAGTAAAGAGTTCGCCAAATCTAAGTATCACGATTACAAGCCAGAACCCAAGAGCTATCAAGAGAAGATGCGTAAGGGCATGCTAAAAAGCACAGCATTAACTGGACATGAATACTCAAATCATTCAGAAGCTGTTATCGAACGCTTTAAGAAAATCATAAAAGCGGGCAAAGCCGAAGGCGACAACAAGAACAAGAAGTTCAGCCAACGTGTTCTTGGGGAAAAAGGCCAAGCAGGAAAGAAATGGCCAGGCGGAAAGCCCAACATGACCGTCACATCAATGCCTGATGACTATGTTCACTTCAAACAACCTCGCTCATTGACTGTTCGAGAATGGGCCCGACTCCAGACCTTCCCTGATAGCTATGAATTCCAGGGCAAGAGAACCACAGGCGGCATTCGCCGAGCTGGCAATCCACTTGAGGGCATTCACGAGCGGGAAGTGCCTCAGTACACACAAATTGGAAATGCTGTGCCCCCAAGACTGGCCGAGGCTATTGGCAATCACTTACTAGATTTACTTGAACAAGTCTAAGTTGGATCGAATTGACCAGAGCTATGCAATAGGACTATAGGGATCAAACATGCCCCCTCTTCAACAATCGTACACAGACATTCTTACCAAAAGATTGATCAAGACTAATTTTTCAGTCAATAAAACTCATCCGGTTATAAGCAGATTGGCCAAAGAACTAAATCTGGAAGCCAAGACTATAGAAAATCAAGCAGATGGGGTTAATGAACTTAGAAAGTTCATGGGGAAGAATTACAAGTCTTCAAAGTCACGGCGGAACAAGAACACAAGCAAGAAGCATCGTACATCTTGGAATAGGCAAGCATTACTTGACACCTGGATAACAGATGCAGCATGGGAGCATTACAAACGAGATTCAACCGCAGATGTACAGGCCATCAATAAGATAAAGCAACTTGGGTTCCCCGCAGGCCATGCATATTTTATTAAAGACAATTCGAATTTGCTCATCGACAGCACCTTGTTTGATTGGATATGCAGTGAAGAAAAGGTAGAAATCAACAAGCTCAGCGATCTAAATGAAATACCAATTGAGCAAACTCTTGTTGCAGTTAGACCAAATGGCGAGCAAAAAATATATAGCGTCAATCTGAATGGCAAGTTATTTGATCAAGAATCCAAAGTTCTACTTCCACACATAAGCGGTAAAAATTGGGAAAGCGCTCTTGAATTTATTAGCGCAAGAGAAGATCAGTGGATATATCTCGCATATCCGAAAGATAATCATCGCCTATTTTTGTTTGCAATAAATGACGCGTGGAAATCTACTGACTATAACTTTGACTTTGACGATATATCACAACCAAAGATAACGCTATGCGATCTGGATACTGAGCACTTTTCTAATCCAACAAATGTGTCGTTTAAAAAGCTTTTATCGTGCGACAGACAGCTACTCATACCTTTTTATCAAAGGGTCTATAGCTGGAAAGAAGAAAATATTCGTGCATTTTTCGATAGCGTAGATTCAGCCAAAAAGGCTTGTGAATCAAATAAATCTAAGCCTTACTATATGGGCAGCGTCTTAACAAGCACGTCAACTGATGGCGACGATGCACCTAAGCTTGTAATTGACGGGCAACAACGCTTAACCACGCTTTACCTGACTATTACCGCTTGCGTAGAACTGATTCAATCACAAGGCAACACTGAAGATGCAAAATATCTTGCACGTCTTCATCTCATTAGAAATGCACCTAATGATCCAGAATCGCATAATAGCCCAACACTAATTCCTGCCATGGAAGATCGCGCAACATTTTATAAGCTGTGCAATCAGAAGCTTGACCGCTATCTGCATGGCGATGATGCAAATAAGTTTCAGACTGACAAACACCCAAAACTTTTGGATAGCCTTAAATCTTCATCAATTCGTTCGAACTATGATTTGATTTATAGCTTGATTCAGGACAAGTTCCTTGCGGATGAAGAACGTGACTTTAAACATGAGGATCTCAGTGCCTGGATCGCATCTTTACGCCAGTCAATGACTATTACATCATTCAGCATTCCTCATGAGAAAGATCCATACACGATTTTTCAAAGAATGAATGACAGCGGCCGCGCGCTGACTATTGTGGATTTGGTGAGAAGCGAACTACTGAGAAATTGTGATCCAAACAAAGGACATTTGATTCGTAAGGAAAAGCTTGATCCATTCGAGCGTGCTTTTAGTCTTTCACCGATTAAACCGTCATATGACGAAGGTAAAGCAGAGCTGTATCGCTCCGAGCACAAAGAAAAGAATCTAAAAGAATTTTATGAAGCACTTGGCGGCATTCTCTCTAATGGGAAAAAGAAATCAGGGGATGCATATCAAGTAATCAAAAGAGAAATTGAAACTCAAGTAAAAGCTCATGGCAAAGATGAATATCTCGGAAAACTGATTGATTCATGGACAAAGTATGCGAGGTGGTATCAATTTCTTCGTTGCTTACGGGAGCCGTAATCAACCTATCCCACAGTTCTCCAGCATTCAGAACTTGGAATAAGTAAAGGTTTATGGGATCAAGTCAGATTGTTTTCACTTCAATCGATCCCAAAACCAATGATCCCCATGCTGATTGGCTTATTAGATGCAACATCTGGTGACAATTCAGTCGTGAGTGAAAAAACTGTGAGTCGCGTCATTAAATTGCTTGACACTTGCTTGGTGAGAGGACGCATTGCAGGCTGGGGCAATAGTGGACTAATGGGAACTTATTGGCCATTAGCTTCGAAAGAATGGAAACACAAAAAGAAGCCATATGAATACGGTGATCCCGAGGCCATCAAAGCCAGACTCTTGGGCAATCGCAATCTAAGTATTGCATCACTTGATAACGAATCGATAGAAAGTTGGTTTCGGGATCCTGTTTATAAGCCAAAGATCGAGAGCTTTAAATACATACTCTACGTATTAGAAGCCGCAGGCCGGAATAATGATCCACTACCCGATTACTTTATGTGGAATCAGGGTGAAATCAAATCAGGCACAAGCGTAGAACATATCTATCCACAAAAGCCGGCCAAGGGTACTTATCCAAAGTTCATTTCAGAAGATGATAAAGAGAAGGTCGGAAGGCCAGGCAATCTGACGCTGTTGACTATGAAAGAACAACGAGATGCATCAAATTACGACTATAAAACTAAACTGAAAGTGTATGAAACTTCACTATTCAATATTAGTAAATCAGTATCACAGGATTACACAAGTGATTGGTCACCTGAATACATCAACAAACGTGGAGACGAACTACTCGATTTGATTTTGAATCAATGGCCTGAACCAGAGTCGATCTAAGCCGACATCTATAACCCACTAAGCCACAAGCTTCTCCCATTCAATTAGCTGAACGTTCGAAGCTAAGGCTTATCAACTTAGATCATATCGTGCTGTTTATTGAAGATAACAGACAACAGAAACCAGTTCGAAGAACTAGTCCAATCTCGTTTGGCTTTACTTCCTAGTGGATTTATTACCAATCATTATTAAGAGAATAGTGGATGGGCACATGTGTTTCATACCCAGCACGGCTACACGTTCGTCCTCTTTAATAGCAAACGCTCAGCATTGACAGCCTGGAATCAGAGTGGACGCAGACGCATGTCACAAGAGACATTTGGCATCCTCAAACAGGTGGCCGCAAGTGACACGATTCTCGAATCAATCGATAGCTGAAATTTGAGAGTATGGCTAAGTTTAATATTTTGCTTTTATTAACGAAGGTCCATGAAGTCTACTACGTTGCAATTCTGACCTGGTCGCAGTTTGTTACCGTCAGGTAATACTGCAACTGGATCACCTTTCTTTAACGTGTTAAGAGCTTCTTCTGCCTCATCAGCATTACCCAGATACGAAAATTCAATTCTTCTAAGGTAGTAGGAAACACTATCATTATGAAGTCTTGCATATGCATAGCTGTAATAGTTTGGCTTGCTATCATGAACACTATCTGGATAAAAGAATGGCTTTGTGATATGAGCCAATTTGTAGCCAAATGATTCCAATTCCTCACTAATGAGGCCTTGCCCGGTAATCCGTTTTATAAGGCGATCTATTGGACCATCATCAAATTCAGGCAAAACAGATTTGAAACTAACTTTTATTTTGTAGAACCACTGTGAATCTTTTTTTGTTTTCCGTGAATGAGCCAATAGCCTGCCTGCAGAATCTGTAAGCATGAACTCATACAAAGACCTTGCGTACGACACCTGATATTCATCAGTAGTATTCTTCGTTATAACATGCACCGATGCTCGGATAATGTCATAAAAAAGGTTACCAGCTTGCATCATTGTGACGTGGCTTGGCCTAGTATTCGATATTTTAGCGCAAATATCCAAGGCATGCTTTAATGACTGAACCCTCTGCGCAAGAGGCAGACCTCTGACTTCATCTTTTCTTCTGTAGAAGTTACCAAGGCTCACTAAAATTCTATCATTAGAGTAAGCAGGTACAAGCTGCCAGGCATCCGAATGAATGATTGATTCAATCCTTTCTATTTGATCCTGTAAATTATCCGCCTGCTTAAGATTATCTTCTTCGACTCTACTATTTCTACTATTCAGATCTGCCACATCAGTGATTACGAATAGCTTTGCATGAAAATAGCTAAAAAGACAAAGCTGAAGATCTTCAGTAATTTTATGATCACCGCTAGCACAACAGTCTTCTACAATTTCGACATATGGTTCGCAAATTTCACAAACAGATGTATTTGATTTCATTCTCTGAAAATGCACCGCAATCATTGCTGCAACAGCAATTTCAATTTCAGAGACATCTTCATCCTTAGACTTCTTATGCAAGTCCTTAAGACAATCAAGATAATCTGGACTTCTTTGTGCAACTTTTTCATAGAGCTTGACCCAAGAAAAATAATCTTCCAGGTTGGCTGTCGCATCTTGCTTGAATTCAACAAGCTTTTCTATTGAAAGCGGGTCACCCTGAAAGCTGTCTAGCATGCCTTTAAGGCGATTGCCTAACTGGGTCCTCTGACTTTCTTTTCCTATACCCGCTAACTGCTTTAGCGATGAACTCTCACTCATTCTTGCAGCCGAAACATAGTAATTATCAAGCTTACCAGACATCTTTTCATCTAATACAGATCGATAATCCAGTGATTCCCGAAGCGAAAAATGACTTGGAACCTTATTGTTCTGAAGAAGACCGAATACTTCTAACTCTCTTAGGCCCTGATTGAGTAATTCATCATTACTTTCTGGATTTAGCTTTGATAGCCAAGTTAAATCCGCACTCTTTCCTAGTGCAATCAATCGCAAAAAAGCATCTATTCCTTGATCACTCAACAAAGTGACAAGATTTGATAATGCAAACTCTGCATACCTTGGACCAGATACACTTTCAATGGCTCGGTTCACATCCTGTAACGTTTTAACTTCGGGATTACTTGCAAGTATCCGACTGGCTGTCTCAAG
The DNA here is from genome assembly GCA_002716385.1 of Phycisphaerae bacterium. Lineage (GTDB taxonomy): Bacteria > Planctomycetota > Phycisphaerae > Phycisphaerales > SM1A02 > UBA1668. The sequence continues at coordinate 6,962 of PBAX01000017.1, forward strand.
CTGCAATGGAAATTCGAGCTTGTCCGCAATTTCTTCTACAAATGCATTATCTAAATTAGATCCAGCAAGAGCAGAGTACTTTCTTACAATGGTAAGTTTGTTTTCTCGTTGCAAATCACGCAGTCTAATTTGATTCGCATTATTTACATGCAATCTGCTCGTAACAATAAAATGCCATTTCTCTGGCAACTCGTAAATTAAATCACGCAGTGCATCCTGAGATTGGCCAATAATCGTTTCCATGTTGTCAAGACACACAATTATTTCTTTTGATTTAAACGCTTGCTCTGCTTTTTCCCAAGTGGAATTAGCATCTTCAGGCATTAATTCTGATGCAATTGCAGTCTTTACTTGAGTTACATTCTCAAAGTCAGGCTTAATACGACTATTTTTAACATCTTGATACTTTTCAAACTTAGCGGATACAAGAAGGATTTGCTCAAATCTCTCTGCGGCCTTTCTGTCGGAAGCCAATAAGTTAAGCACATGAATCGCGAGAGCAGTCTTCCCGCTACCACCCTCACCTATTAATGCCGTTGTGTTACTTCTCGTATCTAGAAGAGATTTCTTTATTTCTTTTATTTCATTCAATCGGCCAACAAATGCTTTAGTCTCGATCCCTTGCTTCGTTGCTTTCTCCCGCAAATTATTTTTAATATCGCGTTGTTCATAATACTTTTCAAGCCACTCATCAGTCGGCTCTTGTGTTGTTCGATTTTTTACTGACTCAATTGCTTTGGGCACACTATCCAACTTAAGTTCATTGACTGCTGGATGCGTTGCCGCCGCATAACACCTGGCTAACAAATATTCTGATTCAGTTGTATCAATCCCTCGTGTCCGAACAGGATGATATAAATCAGTTCTCACCTGCAGTAGTTCTATCTTTTCAAGAAACTGCGTGTACTCCCGCGCAATCTCCAAACGACCATCAGATGTCTCTTTGAGAATCTTTTGCAACCAATCAAGCACCTGCTTTAAGTAGGCCGCATCGAGACACTCACTTATTGAACTTTTGTCATTTATCGTATCGGTCTTATCAGATTGAATGATGGAATCTCGAATACCTTTCGGTATTACGACATCATTTAATGAATGAAAGTTTTCTATAAAACTGCCTACTGCTTGTTCTATTGCTTGAATTATAGAGAATGCTGCCCGCTTCACTTCATTTACATTGACATTTTCCGGATATCCAATTGGCGACACGACCTACTCCTTCACAATGTATTACCTACATCATAAACAATTGCATCAACAAAAAATCCGTACTCGCTATTACGATTTTATTACCCAACTTAAATACCTATGCCTGTTTCACTTTATTTTATACCTCTAGCTTAACTACGCTCATTTTGCTTTCGCATCTCCAACCTGATCAGCTCGAGGACCTCCTCCTTGACCCGGTTGGCCATGGCCCGCAACTGAGCCTTGTTGGTTGGAATGCCCTCCTCGAGCAAGGAGGCGATGCGTTCAAGTGTGCTGGTCGATGGCTTCATGGTCGTGTCCTTTCGTGACTTGGTTTCGAGAGGTTTCGGACGAGCCGACCACGTTGGTCTCCCCGTCCCACCCCCTCCTCCCCTTACAGGGGAGGGGGTGGGACGGGAACCACCAGAGGAAAACCCCATCAGGCAGGACAGGCATCCCAAGGGCTCGGATAGCCGCATTCGATTGGAACTATCATGTGGCCATGAACACGCTCACACGCCCCCTATTCGCACTCCTCGCCGCAGGCATGATCATGCTCGGCGGCTGCCAGCACACCTACAAGACCAGCGACCTCGATGGAACCTGGATCGGACAGGACGAGACCATCAACTCCCGCGGCATATCGCTGACGAAGAAGACCGTCGTACTCGACGTCGACGACAAGGGACTCATCCGGGGAACCACCTCGTGGGATCTCGTCAATGGTGCCGGCGGTGATCGCCTCGAGACACCGACCAACCGGGACTCCGAAGCCGTCATCGGCGTCTTCGAGCCCAGCACGGGTCGCTTCTATCTAGCCGAGATGGATGAGCCAGTCTTCTGGCACGGCGAGATGCTCTCGAAGAACAAGGTCAGATGCTTCCTGGTCCAGACCGGACCAAAGCCCGTCGTCTCCACCGTCGTACTCGAACGACAGAGCGACTGAGTCGAGCACGACCGGCGACATCAACTCGCGCCGGCGTAGTACCGGAAGTAGATCTCACGCACCACCTGCGACTGACGTGGCGTGAAGGCGATGCCCACCAGCCCCGCCGCCGTCGCATCGATCTTCTCTATCCACTCGCGATCATTCGGGCGCAGTCGATCCCGGTTCTCGAGCAGCACCTCGACCATATCCGACTCGTTGGCCGCCTTGCCCTGCCGCGCCTGCTCGAGCTCCGCCTCGCGAATCTCGACATCGGACTTTCTAGACTTGATCTCCACCCAGCGGTGATACCGAGCCTTGAACTCCGGCGACATCACCCGCTGCAGCTCCGATTGGTCACTTCGACTCAATCCATATATATGACTGAATTGATCGCCCTCGTCCTCGATGGCCTTGATCTGGGCCACCAGCTTGCGAGCACGATCATTCACGACTCGGACGCCTGAATATCCTGCTCGCTCGCCATCATGCGCTTGTGACGACCGAACGCAGCCGCCACCAGCTGACGAGTGAATCCCTCGTGGCCGGCCGGATCCAGCGCCAGACAGATGTCGGCACTGCCGTAGTCCTTGGGCGGATAGTACACACCGCAGTTGGCGTTGATCTCGAGCATGTAGGGCGTGCCCGTCTTGTCCACGCGGATGTCGCAGCGACCGAAGCTGGCCGCCTTGAGCTCCACGAAGAAGGCCGCACATTCATCACGCAATCGCTGCGACAAGACCGGATCCTCCACCGGGAACGAGGAGAGCCCTTCGTAGTCGACCCACTTCAGATCGGAATGCTTGAAACTCTCACCCTTGGGGAATCGATACTGGGCCGGCGTGTAGGTCTTGGGCTTGGCCGGATCATCCGGATTCTCCGCCACCAGCACGGTGCACTCGATGCCGTCGATGTACTCCTCGATCAAGGCGGCACCATGCCTGGACATGATCTTCTTCGCCTGGATGCGCAAGCCTTCGGGCGTCTTCACTCTGGAACGACGACTCAGATCGACACTGGCATAGCTGCTGTAGTGCTTCACGAAGAGTGGGAACTTCAATTCGGTCGCCGCTCGCTCCACATCCTCGGGCGTACTGGCGACCACATAGTTCGGTGTCGCGATGCCAAGCCGGGCACAGGCCTCCTTCATCTCCACACGAGTCGGCTCGTAGCACTCGGAACAGGCACCCGCGTAGGGAACCTTGCGTTCCTCGAGCTTCTGGATGACCTCGATGCCGGGGATGTCCTGATCGGCCGCCCCGTCACAGAGATTGAAGAAGAGATCATGCTCGCCGCTGTCGATGAGCTTCTCGACCTGCTTGACCGAATTCACCTTGCCCTTGAGCACGGCCACATGCCAGTTCGCCTCGGGCATGAATGGCCGTGGATCGCACGGCCAGTCGTCCTCCGGGAACGGATCCGCATCGAGATCCTGGGTTGTCAACAGACAGATGTTCAAGGCATCGAACTCCATGATCAGGTCAACGCCTGTACTGTAACACGGAACATTGCATCAACCCACCAGGACCACACCCACCCTCATGAACACCAAGCCCGACATGATCCTCGAACCCGATGTCATCATCATCGGTGCCGGCGCCGCCGGCCTGTTCGCCGCCATTCATGCGGGCCGATCAGGTGCGAAGGTTCTGGTGCTCGATGGCGCCCGGTCCATAGGCGTGAAGATCCTGGTGGCCGGCGGTGGCCGCTGCAACGTGACCCATCACCATGTCGATGAAAAGGCCTTCGCCGGCAGCTCCCGCAACGCCATACGCAAGATTCTCCGCCGATTCGATGCCGATGACACCGTCGAGTTCTTCAAGGAACTGGATGTGGAACTCAAGCAGGAGGACACCGGCAAGCTCTTCCCCGTGACCGACGATGCCAGAACCATCCTCAATGCGTTGATCAAGGCCGCCGAGGAGGCCGGCGCCCAGATCAAGTTCCCCCGCCGAGTCGACACCATCGAACCATCAGAGAATGGATTCATCGTCGGCGGAGACTGGGGCCAGGCACAGGCACCAAGACTGATCATCGCCACCGGTGGCAAGGCCCTGCCCAAATCCGGATCCGACGGTGGTGGTCTCGACATGATGCACTCGCTCGGACACAGCCTCACCGACGACATCCTGCCCGCTCTGGTCCCGTTGATCCTCCCCGGCGAGCATCCGCTCCGGGAACTCTCCGGCATCACCCTGCCGGCCACACTCAGTGTGCAGTCGCCCACCGGCAAGATCCTCCACAGCTTCACCAACAGTCTGCTTCTGACGCACTTTGGCCTCTCTGGCCCGGCCGCCCTGGACATCAGCCGCTACTGGCGAGCCGCCCTGCTCGCCGACCCGGGCACCAGACTGCATGCGAACTTCCTGCCGTCGATGAACGAATCGGAACTCGATTCCCTCTGCCAGGCACAGCAGTCGACAACCCCGCTGTCGCTGCTGAAGCAACATCTTGCCGAGCGATTCGCCAAATGTCTCTGCGGCCTGGCCGGCATCGATCCCAACGAGCGACTTGGCCAGCTCAGTCGGGATCAGCGTCGCGCCTTCGCGAGGACCTGCACCAATCTGACACTTCCCATAGAAGGCGATCGTGGCTTCACCCATGCGGAAGTGACCATGGGCGGCGTTCCATTGTCCGAAGTTCGTCTCGACAACATGGAATCACGAATCGTGCCCGGCCTGCATCTGATCGGCGAGATCCTCGATGTCGATGGACGCATCGGCGGCTTCAACTTCCAATGGGCCTGGGCGACGGGCTACATCGCGGGCACGAGCTTCCTGAAGAAGGACTAGCGACGACGCTTGTCCTTCCACCCATCCGCCAGTCGCCAGCAACGATGGATCTTCCGATTGCGAAAATCCTCCGGCACCGAACGATGACTGATCTCATGACCCCCGAACCCCTCCGGTACGTGCGCCATGTCCAGATCGAAGCCTCGATCGTTCGTCGAGAAGAACAGCTCCCCACCGGGTGCGATGAAACGAGCCACCTGCTTGAGCATCTCCGGGTAGTCACGCTGGATCGAGAAGGACGATGCCTTCATCCGCTTGGAGTTGGAGAAGGTCGGCGGATCGAGAATGACGATGTCGTAGGTTTCTCCACCAGCTGGCCCGTCCTCGAGCCATTGCAGGCAGTCCGCCTGGACGATCCGATGATCATCGTCGACCTTGAATCCATTGTGCCCGAGGTTCCGCTCATACCACTCGAGATAGGTCCCCGACATGTCGACGGTCGTCGTCTTCGACGCCCCACCCGCTCTGGCATGAACCGAGAAGGCCCCCGTGTACGCGAACAGATTGAGCACACGCTTGCCCTTCGCCCGTTCACGCACCGCCAGACGAGTGGGACGATGATCGAGAAACAGCCCCACATCCAGATAGTCCGTGAGATTGATCTCGAAACGGGAACCATGCTCGTCGACGAGCTTGGTGCGTGAAATCGTATCCACCCGTTCGTACTGCGAGCGTCCACCCTCGTCGCTTCGCTGCCGACCCCGATGTCTGGTGAAGAGTCTCTCACGCGGTATCCCGAGCCCTTCGAGGATGGCCGCCTCGGATGCCTCACGCCAGGCCCGCGCCTCCCGCTCGGTCTCGTCGCGCTTTCGATCATGGAACCAGGCGACCACGTCCCCGTCGTGGGCGATGTCGTCCGCATCGACATCGGCGAACCAGTCGATCACGATGGGATCGTCGGGAATGTCCCGCTCATACAAACGGAAGCAACCGATGTCCTGTCGACGACCCCACTTGGCCAGATGGCGCATTCGCTTTGACAGACGTGCCGCGAGCATGGATGGGAGGATACCCAAATGAACGACAGGCAGCGGATGTCTCGGGAAACGGAGTCAATCGGCGAGACGACCGTATTCGTCATTGCTGGTGATGATCAGATCGAACTCGCTCACGGTGTGATGCTCGCCGAGACAATCCATGGCCGCCTGACGAACTCGATCGATCTCGGTCACGCTGATCACCGCATCGCCATCGACCAGCACATGACACATGACATACAGCTGATCGTGCGAGAGCAGTATCCGACAGATCACATCCCGAGGCTTCAAGGATGACATCACGTCATTGACCTGCTCGATGACCTGACGTCGAATCCCTTCGGGTGGACCGATGAGCAGCAGTTCCCGCACCCCATCGCGCATGACCCCCCAGGGCCACGGAATCGCCAACAGCAGCAGCACAAGAACAAGAACCGGATCGACATATCTGGCCGCCGTGGTCCACTCGAGCGACTGCATGATCATCGCGATACCGAAGGCGACCGATACGACCAGACTGTAGAAACCGTCGATGAGCCACGAATGCGAGTCGACCTTGAGCAGAGGATTGCCCAGTTCACGGGCGGCTCGGGCCATGACGAATCCCGTGAACAGACAGCCAAGTGCCGCTGCGGCACCGTAGATCATTCCCAGACCGGCATCGGGATGATCGCCACCGTTGATGATGGAGAGCACCGCCTGGAATCCGGCGAATCCACAGACCGCCAGGATCGTGAGGCCGCGGATGGAATTGAGCAGCGGAACGAAGGAGCTGAATCCGAACGGATGCCGGGAATCATCCGGGCGACCCTGCATCCGCATGATCGAACCCATCGCGACCACCTGAGCCACCCCGATCAGCGAGAAGAACCCATCCAGCAGAATGGCGTTCGATCCGGTCAGAATCGCAAAGACGAACGACAGGACGACCATGACCACATTCATGACCAGGGAATACCGAACCATCCGGTTGGCTCGTGGTGTATTCAAGATCGCATTCGCTTCATCCACAGACAATACATGGCTGCATCCTAGTCGCTTGAATGCTCGCAAGAGGCTGTTTTGGCACTCTTAGAGGGGTTCAAGTCGGGATATTTGCAGCTACCATATGTCTGATTCGCTCACTGGAGCCGAGTGGGATTCTTACTCGATTTCCAGGGGATGTCCGACGAGTCCCGTGCGAACAACTTGTTGCCCTGATCACATTCAGTTCAGGATCGACATTGAATTGATCGACCTCTACATCTACGGAGACTCTTCCATGTATTGCCCGAACATCTTTTCCATCAATCTGAAGACCCTTCTGGCAGCCAGCTTCATTGTTACAGCTACAGCGATGCCACTGGGACTCAGCTCGACCGCAGTCGCGCAGGATCGTGCCCAACAGGCCCAGTCCGAAGGCGTGACCAAGGACAACAAGGGCGGCAAGTCCAAGGTCGATGCCAAGAAGCGATACGACGAGGCCGTCGCCAACATGACCGAGATGGTCAAGAACGGCGAGATGACCCGCGAACAGATGGAACAACGCATCGATCGCATGAAGAAGAGGATGAAGGCCGCTGCCGGCAATGAACGAACCATCACGAAGCGTGAATACGACGAAGCCGTGGCCAAGATGAAGAAAATGGTCGAGAACGGCGAGATCACCCGCGAGCAGATGGGACAACGCCTTGATCGCATGAAGAAGATGATGAAGCCAGAGGCTTCCATCACCGCACGCGAATACAAGGAAGCCGTCGCCAAGATGAGGAAGATGGTCGCCAACGGCGAGATCACCCGCGAGCAGATGCAGCAGCGTCTCGATCGAATGAAGAAGATGATGGCCAGGGAAAAGACCATCACTCGAGAGGACATCGCGGAAGCGAAGACCAAGATGCAGAAGATGGTCGAGGCCGGCGAGATCTCCGAGGAGCAGATGCAGCAGCGGCTCAACGAGATGCGCCGGACCATGCGAAGCCAGCTCGGCAATCAGCGTGATGCCCGTGCCGAATACAAGAGGATGGAAGGCCGACTCATGCAGGCTGTCGAAGCCGGCAAGATGACTCAGGAGGAAGCCGACCAGAAACTCGAGGCATTCGGCAAGGAACTACGAGCCAAGGCCGCCCGTGCAGAAGAAGAAGCCAAGAACGAGATGTCCGACGACTGCCGCGAACTGGGCATGCGACTTCGTCAGGCCGTCGCCGATGGCGAGATGACCGGCGAGGAAGCCCGAGCCGCATGGGAAAGCGAATGTGGTGGAAAGGGTCGCTGAGACCACACTCCGATACGATGAGAATTCCTTCAAAGCCCATGCCTCGGCATGGGCTTTTTTCATGGCGGCCATCCTTGAAGCGGCCTCGATGCCCTGTATCAAACAGGCATGGTTCATTCTCGAACTTGATCGTTGTCATCCCTTCCGCCAGCCATTAGTTTCGATGAACAGATGGTTGAAGTGATCTCCCGACCCGATTCCCCAGGGGGGGACAGCGACATGTCGTACAACTCCGAAAAGCCGGCGGAACACGCTCGCCGATTGACGAGTCATGCAGCCAGTTGGCTCGTACTGGTTGGCTGCGCTGCGGTCTGCCCCCAGGCATTCGCCGACGAAACGCATCCGTGGGGTGACCAGGGCTGGATCATGCCCCAGATGATGAATCGGAACACGACTGGCCCGGCCACCGACGAGGACTGGCTTCGATTCGGATGGGACACGTTCATCGCCATGAACTGGCCGCATGACGAGAATGCCGGCAATCCGGGTGCACCGGATGCGAACGCCGACATCGTGACCAGCTACAACTCGCCATCGAGCTATCCAAGTACCGTGTGGTGGACCTACAACGACAAGTTCCAGCTGTTCTACCAGCTGCCCAGCGGCACGCCCGATATCGAACTCTATCCCGGCACATGGTCGAATCCACTGAGTCCCAAGCCCCTGCTCGACGGACATCAGGTCATCGGCGATTTCTCCAAGGCGGGAAGCCTCAGCAATCGGCTCCGCGATCAGCTCAACGAGGCCTTCATCGACGCCCCGTTGATCGACGCCGATGGCAACTTCGTGCTCTATCAGATATTCATCAACCAGTCGTTCTGGGAATACGCCCTGAACACCGGCTACTACGACGGAAGCAAGCAGATCGATGATGTCAACGCCGGCACCTTCATCAACATGCCCAAATGGGGCGACTCCAACGACGATGTCCCCTACTACGACAACATCCCGCCATATGCGCAGCAGGGCGCCATGTCCGTCAAGGTCGCCTGGAAGCAGCTGACTGAGGACGAGATCGACAGTGGACGCTACTACACACGGGACGTCTACTACGAGAACAACACGGACGATCTGGATGATGTCTGCGCCAATCCCGAAAACGCCCCGATCACGGTGGGTCTGGTCGGCATGCACATCCTTCGCCTGACTCCGCTGACGGTATCCACCTGGTTCTGGTCGTCCTTCGAACACGTGGACAACGCCACCGGACCAGATGCCAACTTCAATGCCGGCTGCCAGATCGCCGCCAGTGGCTACACACGTCGTGGCACCTGTATCGACGCCGTCACCGACGTCGAGACCGATCCCTGGCTCACGGACTACCCCCCGTTGAATGCCGACATCGTCGAGAACTACCCGGACGGACTCTGCGGACCACAGACCAACAGCACGCTGTCCCAGGTCTTCCGAATCGAGGAGACACAGGCGAATCTGGATTCAACACCGGTGCAGAGCGTCAACACCGAATACCAGACGGCCCTCGCCGGCACCCCCTGGCAGTACTACGAACAGGTCAACACCACCCAACCGAGATCCGTGACGGCGAATTCCGACTGCGACTGCTTCGTGCCCCCAGTCGAGACGAACTTCATCAACGTCTGCGACATGACCAACACGTCCATGGAATCGTACTCCCAGTACAACTTCCTCTCGCAGACGTCTTCCGGGAATGTCGGTTATGAACTCGCACCGATCATCTCCTTCCAGAATCGCCAGACGATGAACTGCATCAACTGCCACGCGTACGCAGCGCCCCTCGGCACACCCGCGATCGCCGATCCGGCCGATCCCACGTGGCGAGGACTGCCCTACGACAACAGCATGCAGATCTTCACCTTCCTCATGAGCGGCGCGACCCAATCATGCCCATCCGACATCAACAAGGATTCGATTGTCGATATCCTCGACATCCTCCTGGTCATAGAAGGCTGGGGTGGCTGCCTGAAGCTCTACTGCAGACAGGACGTCAACGAGGATGGCGATATCGACATAGCCGACCTGCTTCTTGTCATCGACAACTGGGTCAGCTGCGTCGACTGATCACGTCATTCGACGACCGGCCCACGACCACATCAGCGGACTCCGCGTCTCAAGAGTCGCTTGAAGGATGGCCAGAACAGTCTCTGCATCAGCGTCCAGCTGGCGCAGAGACTCTTTCGGGCATGTGATCGAACCGTGACCGTGACGTGGCAGGCATCGGGCCCCTTCGATTCGACCTGGATGATCAACTTCACCGGACGGATGAAACGGAAACCGATGGCATAGGCACCGTAGCCGTAGTCCAGATGCCGCACACAGACCTCATCCGACTCCTCCACGAGACTGATCACCCCGCAGAAGTTCATCAACGGTCCATGATGCGCATTGAGCGTTCCCACGTCGAATCCACTGGCGATCGATCCGTCTTCCCGGGGTGTGTCGATGAATTCCACCCGCCATGGCCAGACCTGACCCCTGGTGAAGGTCTCGGGTGTCATCAGATACTCCCACGTCTTCTCCATGGAACGTTTCAGATCGCATGAATACGTGAATTCATGTTCTTTGAAATTCGGCGGGCATACGGCGGCGGGCGTATTCACGATCCTGTCTCCTCGAAACGAATTCAACCGATGATCCGGCGTTTCTGCTGCATGTAGTCCCAGAGCACGAATCGATCCAGATCGTTGCCGGCGGTGAAGATCACCCGGCCACGCGTCACTTCGGCCAGCCGATGAGCGAAAGCGATGTCCTCCGAGTTCTGGCTCCAGCTGGGAACGAGGAAGAGATTGATGGTGATGTCGTCCTTGGCGCACAGATGAGCCTCACGCATCGTCGCCTCCTCGGTGAGCGGATCCGGTGGATAGAGCAGATAGAGCTGTTCATCCTCGAAGTGGGCGGTCGGCAGTCCGTCCGTGATCAGCATGATCTGCCGGTTGGGCGTGTCCTGACCGGCGAGCATCCGACGAGCGAGCACAAGCGACGACTGAATGTTCGTGAAATGCGGATGGATCATCATCTCTGAGACATCCGGATTGGACATGTCCACTCGCAACCTCACGACCGGATCGTGGATGGTGACCGGCTTGGGCATCATCTCGGGCAGTTCGGAGACGTGCCGCAGCTTCGCGAAGCTGTACATCTCGATGAGCGAGAGATGATCCCCCGGATACTCCCGACGTATCAGACCATCGAGTGCCAACGCCATCTTCTTGCAGGCGACGTACTGACCACCCGACCGCATGGAACCCGACATGTCCATGATGACCGCGGTGGCGGCCTTGGGGTTGTTGCGGGTCTCGTGGATCTCTATGTCGTCGCTGCCGACCGAGAAGGTCTGATCAATCGATCGACTGCGAATCGCGGCATTGGTAAGCGTCTGACTGATGTCCAGATGCACGGCGGAATCACCGAACTCGTAGGGCCGCGTCCGCTGGAGTTCGACGGCACCCTCCCCCACGACCGGCCCGTCATGTCGACCCGACCGCGAGGCCTCCAGCTCGCTGAAGATCTCGTCCAGGAGTTTGCCTTGAATGGTCCGCAGTGCCTGTGAACCGAGTTGATAGCCATCGGGCCCCTGCTCGAGTCCGGCCTGCTCGGCCTGCTCGCGAATCATGTCCTGAATCTGCTGCTGCATGCCCTGAAGTTCATCGACACTGGCTTCATCCACGAACGATCGCAGCGCCTCCATGTCGATGATGCCGATCCGGGCGTTCTGGCGAGCCTCGCGAAGCTGTTCGAGCAGGGCCTCGATCTGATCCAGCATCTCCTTGAGCTCGACCGCCTCTGCAGGCGTCACCGTCTCGGATCCGGTGAACAGGTACTTGGCAAGCAACTGCTCGATCTCCAGTCTGGTTCCCAGATTCGAGATCAAACGCATCAGTGGCGGACCAAGCGGACTCTGCTCACCACCGACCTGATACCAGAGGCTCTCCAATGCGGGAATCGAATCCATTCCAACGGCTCGATCGAAGACCTGTCTCATGAGATCGGTCGGCGGATCGATGGAGGCCACCGCTTCGACATACTCGTCCTGCGCATCGACCAGAGCCGGACTGGGATCGTAGGTCTCGAGAATCTTCCGCTTGCGATCCTCCAGCAACGCGATCAGGGAGTCGATGCTCGGACCCAGTCCGGAGATCTGGGAAGGATCTATCTCGATCGCGTTGGCAAGCTCCTCGTCGGTGAGCGAACGGTAGCTTCCGTAGTGCATGAGATGGTCCATCGCCGCATCCATGACGGCATCCGATGGCGGCGCCGTGGGCGATGGGAACTTCACCGGATCGAATCCGAGATAGCTGTGGATGATCCCACCCTGGTCTCGATGTGATCCCGATTCAGATGACATACTCGAGCCGTCCGTGACGTTCGCCTCGGCTGATCCGATCGGTCGACCACAATCCGGCGAGGATGAATTCGACGCAGCTGGCACGAACCGCAGGATCATCGGCCGCATTGATCTCGAACGCCTTGTCCCAGGCGGGCGGCACACGCTTGAGCAGTTCCATGTAGTGGTCGCTGGGAAGCATGTCCCCCACCTCGACTCTCACCCCCTGCGCGAAGATCTCGGCGATCTCGCCCAGGCCATGGGCATCGACGTATTCCTCGAAGACCACCGAGATGGCCTTGGCCAGAATGGCGTCGAGCACCTGGGCTTCGGTCATCTGGTGCGTGCCCATCATGTCCAGTTCGAGCTTGCCGATGGCGGAACCATGGAAGTGAGCCAGATCGCTTATCCGCGGAACAGCCGGCGTCGGCTCGCCCTTGCCGCTGAGCAGAATCGCCCGCCTTCTGGCACTGGCGATCATGGTCTTGTAGTTGGCGATGCTGAATCTGGCCGACACACCAGAGGCCTGATCGACCCATTTGCTCCGACGTGCTTCGATCGCCATCTGCTCGACGATCTCCGCCATGAACCGTGGCACCAGCACGGGATGTTCGTCCTCGAGTTCACGCACGCCATCCTCGGCCGCCTGCGAGCGGGTGATCTGGATTCCCAGATCACGATCCTGCGGATAGTGCGTGACGACGGTCGTACCGATTCGGTCCTTCAACTGGGGTATGACCTTGCCTGACCTGTTGTAGGTCGAAGGGTTGGCGCTGAAGAGCACGCAGACATCCAGATCGAACGAGACCGGATACCCACGGATCTGGACATCGCGTTCCTCGAGAATGTTGAAGAGGCCCACCTGAACGAGATCGTCGAGGTCGGGAAGCTCGTTCATGGCGAAGAGACCACGATGCATGCGGGGAATCAGACCGAAGCTCAACGCCTCCTCGGTGTTCAGGCTGGCTCCTGCGGAGAGGATCTTGGCCGGATCGATCTCGCCGATGAGATCCGCGAACTTGGTGCCGGGCGCCAGTCGCTCGGCGTATCGATCGTCCCGGTGCCACCAGGCGATGGGGATGTCGGTAGGATCCGTGTTCTTCACGAGCATTCGACCTTCTCGAGTGATCGGCGCCGTGGGATCCTCGTGAACCGGACATTTGGGAATATCCAGATAGGGTGTCCACTCGTCGAGAAAGCGAACCATCAGTCTCATCAATCGACTCTTGGCCTGCCCCTTCTCACCGAGAAACAGCATGTCGTGACCCGCGAGAATGCCGTTGATGATCTCCGGCACGACCGAATGCTCGTAGCCGAGAACTCCAGGAAAGAGCACGTCGCCGGTCTTCATGGCCTGAACCAGATTGTCCCTCAGTTCCTGCTTGACGGAACGGGAGGTCCAACCGGATTCAATGAGTTGAGCGAGGTTGGTCGGTCTGGCTGATGTCATCGTGGTACTCATCAGGAAGGTCTCCGGGGGATGATGCGACATGGTAGGAACACCGCTCCGCTCAGGCGGGCACATTTCCATGTCCTGCGATACTTCTTGGATTCCCAGAGCCCCTCAGCCCCCGACCATTAGACCTTCGGCGGCTTCGACTCCACTGAGGACCGCCTGTTCGATGGATGGATCGCCTGTCCAGTCCCCCGCCACGGAGACGCCTTCGGGAAGCCCATGCTTCAATTCGGACAGGTCGCCAGCGGGCAGCGCATCCGGAACAAACGTGGTCGCGATGTGGCTCCATTGACTGGAATCCAAGCCCATCACCACCCCGGCTTCCTTTCGGACAGCCTCCAGATCGATCTGCGAAGAACGGCCATCTCCGGGTTTGAGGCTCACGAGCACCGACTGCCATCCATCCTCGACATATCCCGGAGCGACACTGCTCGGGCTGCAGACGAGATTGACCTGCCCGGCTCCACTTCCGTTGAGATGAATCAAGGGGGACATCGAACCCGAGGCCCGTGTCCTGAAATGAACGGCTGTGGTACCGCTCCAGCCCGCCGAAGCCACCGATGACTCCATGCACAGCAGCTTCGCGGTTACATCCCAGGGAACCGCCAGGACGACATGAGTGGCCTCAAGATGCGAACCGTCCGCAAGCACCACTCCCCTTCCGACATCCAGTGAATCCACGTGGCGTTCGAACTCGATGCAATCACGAACAGGCGTCGCCATCGCTTCCGCCAGTTGCTGCATGCTCGAAGCTGGAAGCTCCGCATGACCGGTCGCGAACCGGTCGAGCGTCTTCAGGAAACGATCAGCCGGTACGCAGAGCGACTCGTCCAGAAAGACACCACCGAAGAAGGGACGAAGAAACGACTCGATGAAGTGTTCACGGAAACCCGCTCGGCGGATCACATCCATCGCGGTTCCAGATTGAGCGACGCCCCGCCTCAGGGATCGTGCCCATCGCCGACAACGTGCCGCACCACGAAGATCGCGCCAACCGACCAGCCCTCGACGGATGGGATCGAACACAGAGAGCGGCGAACGCTTGGGGTCGATCACCCGAACATGGACGTCACCATTCCAGACCACTGCCCCATCGATGAACGAATGTCTCTCGACTCGCCCCCGCGGGACAAGTGATTCCAGACAGGCATAGTTCGACATTGACACCTGGAATCCGAGATCACACCACATGCCGTCGATCAGCTGGCTGCCCAGTCTGCCACCGACCCGATCACCCGATTCGATCACGCGTATCCGCTTGCCTGCTGCCGCCAGTGTTCGGGCACAGGCCAGACCGGCCATGCCGGCGCCGACGATCAGAATGGTGTCCTTGGAAGTCATCTAAAACCTGTATGGCAATGGGCAGCGAAGCATCGAGTTGAAGGATAGCCGGGTCCCGCGAGTCAGAACGGAATCATTCGGTGGATGGCCGTGGATTCAGGCATCCGTATTCCTCGAGTTCCGAGCGGGTCATCCAGTGAACCTCGTCGGCCGAAGCCGAACTGAGGGTGAACCAGTAGAACTTCTCCGGAATCCCCATCTCCTCGTAGAACTCGAGATAGGGCTCATGCTCCTCGTGATCACGTGGCAGCTCATCACCATCTTTGCCCATCCAGCTCCAGGTGTGCACGCCGATCATCGCGCGTTCTCCACAGGTCCTGTAGCGACCGGACAGGAAGAGATCGGTGCCTCCCGAAGCCACCATCCCTCCTCTTGGGACATGGGTGTCGAGCCCCTGTCGACGGATGTATCGACAGGCCCTGATGTTGGCCTCGTCGTCGAGTGAACCACTGATGTACATCAACTCGATCGTTCGAACCTCCGGATGTTCGAATATGAGCCTGAGCACATCCGCCGGGAAGCGGCTCGTCAGGACACCCTCGACACGCGCAGTATCACCCTCTATCTCGAAGGTCGCTTCCTTGTTGTCCGCTCGGTAGGCGCGAAACGCCTCCTTCCGGGTCACCCGTTCGTTGAGGTTGAAGTCCATCTCTACGATGTAGAGCCAGTCGGAACCGGCCTCGTCCGAAGTGATGGAATTCGAATTGTCACGGTCCAGCCTATAGAACAGTGCACTGACCTCCTCCTGTATCTCCTCCTCGTCGTAGAAGAGAGGCTCGAAATCCTCCGCCGCCAGCATCTCCTCGGGCGTGATGAAGCCGTCCTCATCCACATCGATCATTTCCAGGTATTCAAGCAGCTCCTCATCCATCTCACGCCGGGAGAGCTTCCCGTCGCCGTTCATGTCGAGATCCTCGAAGAGGCGAGCTATGTCGTCCTCCTCGTCCTGCTCCCATTGCGCCATCAATTCCATGACCGCTTCAGCAGTCAATTCCTGATCACCGAGCTCCTCCTGAATGACCATGAGCGCATCCATGGATTCATAGGGATCGAGCACACCATCACCATTCGTGTCGAGCAGATCGACTGTCGGCAGGATCAGCGGTTCCTCTTCGGCATGAAGGCTCCCGGAAGAATGAGGAACAAAACACAGGGCGACTGACAACGGCAAGAGCATCTGATACTTCATGCACGGAGCATATCAGGCCCGATCAGCGAACCGGATAGTCGAACTGCAACGGGCGGTCGAGCTGGTGATACCGCGGATCGTCCATGGCTTCCTTGATTTCCCGCCCGAGTCTCGATTCCAGCTCGACACGATCCTCGGGAAAGCCGATTCCATACCAGCCGGGTTCCATTCCGGCACGCAACACGACGACCTGCTGATAGAACTCGACCACATCACAACTGGGATCGCTGCAGTCACCGCCATATTCGGCTGGCCTGCCGGGACAGTCGTTCTCGGGATGCTGCCAGAAATCGCATTGGGCCCGCATCGTCTCGCGGGCGATGACCGAATCCCATCCATCGACACCGAAGATCTCCGGGTAGACCTCGCTGAATCCGAACTGGGTCATGAAGTGATGGATCTCCTCGACCATCACCGCCCGAGCTCGTTCATCAGGCTCGCTCCCACGGACATCCATCCACCACTCCGGAATGATGATGTCGTAGCCGAGTACCCGCTCGAGCCGGGGCAGCTGTGATTCCTCCCATTGTTCCTCATCCATCGGCATCGCCAGCCAGCACGTTTCATGACGGGCGAGAACGGCCGCCACCCGTGGATCGTCGACCACACCATCCATGTCCTGATCCATCATCTCGGCGAGAATGGCCGCCGCCTGCTTCACATGCGCCGGGGGCATGTCCTCATCAGCTGCCAGAAGAACCCCGAACGGCATGGATACCTGCGTGAATCCGACCTGCTTCAAGGTCTCCCGCTGACGATTCGTCAAGGACCAACACGGATCATCCGGATCGGACACGTGGACGGCGATCTCCTCGCCACCGCTGAGTGGAACGCTGTTGGTTGTCCGGCATCCGGACACCACCAGAACACACATCATCGAGAACATGATGAGCAGACTCTTGAGGGATGGATGCATGATGTCTGCCCGAATCGTCTACAGAGGTCGAATGCGAACTTGCGAATCCGCCAGTGGATGCTCGAGGGCCTCGCGGATGAGACGATTGATGCGGTTTTCATCCAGATCGACCGGCGCGGAGACGATGATCACCAGCCGTCGCTTCTCGTCGAAGGCCGCATTGACAACCTTCAGCTTGCTGTTTCGTATTCGCTCGAGGATCGCATCGCTCTCGGTCTCGAGAACCTCGTGGATGTCCTTGGCGGCGGCGGTGATACGGACGCGATAGGCCTGGGACTTGTCGATGAACCAGATCAGCAGCCAGCCGATGATCGTCACGAAGACCGCCAGAGCAAGCTCGGACATCCCGCAGGCAAGCCCGATGATGACGACCAGTATGGCCTTGAAGTTCAGTTCCTCGTCCCGGAGATTGGTCCTGAATCGGATCAGGCCACCGATACCGAAGATCACCAGTGCCATCGCCGGCTGTGCCATGACGATCTCGGCGACCGTTGCCCCGATGAGGCCGAGCAGCAGAAGGACACGCTGACCGCCTAGCAGTCGATCCGCGTTGGCCGTGGAAAGGCTTCGAGGATGCCAGGCGATGACGGCCGACAAGCCGATCGCGAACACGTACCCGAGCACCAACGCCGCAATGAACCACGGCATCGTGAATTCCGCCAGAGGCGACATGAGGCGATCGGGTCCCGCCTCGGGAAGCGGACTACCCTGGCCGGAAAGCAGATCCGTGACGGAATTGTGAGCCAACAGCAACATCTGGCCCCAGCATACAATCAAAGACCATGCTCCTGCGGTTTCTCATCATGGCCATTTTCATCCTCCTTGGAAGCTGCAAGGAGGGCTGGGACTCCGACGCGGTTTCGAAAGCCGCGAAGGCCACGGAGAAGACCACTCGGTGGTACCTCGATCTCCATGGTGGAACCAAGATGCCGACGACAAACAACGTGGTTGGACTGACTTCGGATGGCGAAGCCACCGTGATCGTTCCCATCAAGAGCACCTTCCCGGAAGGCTTCAGGATGATGAAGCCCAGAGCGATGGTCCTGCTCGATGATGGGAGACTTCTCCTGACGTCGAGTCAGCAGAACCGTTCCGGGCTTTTCCTCTTTGGATTGCCCAACTGGCAAGGGAGCCGCGCGTTTCTCGAAGCCTTCGCCCTCGAAACCACCGACAACCCCCTCCTCTCCCATCCATACGGCATGACGATGGGTCCGGACGGCTCGATCTACGTCAGTTGCCAGGACTCGTCCGCGGTGCTTCGCTACAGCCATCCATCCGGGAAGAACGCCGGCGAACCGATGACCGCATGGTCCAAGGTAGGCACCGCCTGCTGGATACCCCCGCACAAGCACCACAAGCACGGGCTGCATGCCCCAAGAGGTCTCGCATTCGGATGGGATGGACATCTGTACGTCTCGGATCGCGACAAGGGCGTGTCAGCGTGGGATCAGGAAGGCAAGTTCGTTCGGATGGTCGCCGACAAGGACTCGGGACTGGTCAAGCCGATCCAGATCCTCTTCGACGATGAACAGAGGCTCTTCATCGGTGATCGCGGCGCCCACACGGTCTGGATCATCGAGGGACCCGACAGCAAGCCGCGTCGATTCATACCCGAAGACACACATCAACCGAAGCTGCCTTCCGCTTTGGCCGTCGATGGCAAGTGGCTGTATGTGGGAGACAGGGATCGACGGGAGATCCGGCGATTCCGGCTCTCCGATGGAAAACCGGACGAGAAGGTCTGGCTCAAGGATCTTCCCGACAGCCCCGAGTTCCTGCTGAACATCAAACCACATGGTGAAGATGAATGATGATTCATCACCGGCCGCCCGACCCGTGCCTATGATGACCGACATTCAACAGGAGATTGACATGATCGAAGTCGGCAAGAAGGCACCAGCCTTCAATCTCAAGGATCAGGACGGCACAAGCCATCGTCTCAGCAGCTACGCAGGCAAGACCGTGGTGCTCTACTTCTATCCCAAGGACGACACCTCCGGCTGCACCAAGCAGGCCTGCCAGTTCAGGGACGATCTTCCCAAGTTCAAGAAGTCAAAGGCCGTGATCCTCGGCGTCTCACCGCAGGACGTCGACAGCAAGGCCAAGTTCGCCGGAAAGCACGACCTGAACTTCCCGATACTCGCTGATCACGAAGCCAAGATCTGCGAGAAGTACGGGGTATGGCAGGAGAAGTCCATGTATGGACGCAAGTACATGGGTGTCGTACGGACGACCTATCTGATCGGCCCCGACGGCAAGGTCAAGCAACGTTGGGACAAGGTCAAGGTTCCCGGCCATGCCGAAGAGGTGCTCGAGGCGGTCAAGTCCATCTGAATCGAATCGTCTTCGCCGTGCTATCGAACAATGATGTCATGAACCCGGCTTGCAGCAACCGGCCGGGCGTCGACCATCCTGCTCCGCCTTCCCGGTCGACTCGTACGTGACGAGGTTCTTCGCGGAGATCTTCTTGGCATTTCGACAGTCGGCCTTGTGAAACACCTTGCTGCGAGCCGAGGCGACGAACTCGCCACTCACGGAAGCCTTGCTGGAACTCTTGCCTGATGACGATGGCGAGGCGGAACTCGAGCTTGTGGCCCTTGGCCGATATCCCTTGAGCGCCTTCGACATCGACGATCGCGGCCATGGAGTCGCCTGAACCGTATCGCCCTCCCCTTCAACGGGAACGAGATCCACCGCAATCGGGTAATGATCCGAAGCGTACCCGGCCGGAATCGGGTTGTTGCGCCAGTCGTACTCCTCGGCGGAGGTCCCGAGCACGAAACCACTGCCAGTGACCAGTTCACCACTGGCACCATGATTGAGAAGAATGAAGTCGATCAGACGATCCGAGGTGTGCGTCTTGCAGACCGGCGAGGCATCGCCATGATCGAGATTGTGGTTCCGACAGGTCATGGCGTCGATCATGCCGCCACGGAAGTAGACCTGCATGGAACGGTCCCATGGCTGTGCGTTGAAATCACCCAGGATCACGATGTTTCGATCGGGATCCTTCTTGAGCATGTCGGCGACGTATTCCATCACCTGAAGGGCCTCGGCTTCGCGATGCCAGCGGCTTCGACCCGACTTGTGATGCATCACGAACAGCGTCATTTCATAGTCGTCGGCCGGCTTGACGGTGACGCACAACGGACTGCGTTGAAAACGGATGTTCTTGGTACCGGCAGGAACCTCGTCCCATCCACCGCCGACGCGTTTCACACGATCGAGATTGGCGTTGGTCCAGGTCTTGACATCGCTGATCGGAAAACGGCTCATCAGACTCTGCTCGACACCGCGGTAGTAGCCGACGTCCTTGGATACGATGTAGTCGTACCCCATGTCCGCCAGATAGTTGTCACGGAACCATCTCAAGGCCTCTTCGGACTCGACTTCCTGCAAGGCGAGCACATCGGCATCGACCGCTCTGATGGCATCCGCGAGCACCTGACATCGCTCATTCGATGTGGGCCCGGGGTTGTCGCCGAAGTCGTCGTATTCACCCTGCAGCGACGGATCATCGGTCTGATCGAAGAAGTTCAAGACGTTGTACGACGCGACTCGAATGGTCCCGTCCAGTCGAGGCATTGGCTGACTGAGCCCGAAACGCTGATGAGGAGAGGACGCCAGAAACGTGGCAACGATGAGAGCGATGAAGTTGAACATGCCCATCATGGTAGCCGGTTGAGATGCCCGATCCGTGCTGGAGGTCCGATGGACCCGCGAAGGCCCCTCTATCAGGCCGGTGCCAGAAGACCATCCACGATTTCATTCAGCAATGGACTTGGCCGCATGGCCGCCGAGGCCTTGGCGACATCGGGTTGGTAGTACCCCCCGATATCCATGGCGGGCCCCTGTGCATCCACGAGCTGCTGGAGGATCTGTTCAAGCGAACCCTCCAGCGCCTCGGCGACAGGTCGGAAGCGAGCCGCGAGTTCCTGATTGTCCGTCTGCTCGGCGATGGCTCTGGCCCAGGCGGTGCCCAGATACACATGGGTGCCACGATTGTCGAGCTCACCGACATGACGCGACGGTGAATGGTTTTCCATCAGATAGTTCGTGGAGGCCAAGTCGAGCGCTTCCGAAAGCACTCTGGCGGCGGGATTGTCGAAACGGTCGGCCAGATGCTCCAGCGAGGCCGCCAATGCCAGAAACTCGCCGAGCGAGTCCCAACGCAGATGGTTCTCCTCGATGAACTGCTGCACGAGCTTGGGAGCTGATCCCCCGGCACCCGTCTCGAAGAGTCCCCCGCCATTCATCAGGGGAACAATCGAGAGCATCTTCGCGCTTGTGCCGACTTCAAGGATCGGGAACAGATCCGTGAGATAGTCGCGAAGCACGTTGCCGGTCACCGAGATCGTGTCCTCACCTCTGCGAATCCGCTCGAGACTGAACCGCGTGGCCTCGACCGGTGAAAGCACATGGAACTCGAGACCGGAGGTGTCGTGATCCTTCAGGTAGCAGTCGACCTTCCTGATCAGTTGCGCATCATGCGAACGATCCTTGTCCAGCCAGAACACCGCGGGCGAGCCCGTTGCCCGAGCACGACTCACGGCGAGCTTGACCCAATCTCGGATGGGGGCATCCTTCACCTGGCAAGCACGCCAGATATCGCCCTTTTCAACCTCATGCGAGATGAGCGTTTCACCATCGGAAGCCACGATGCGCACAATCCCGTCCGATGAGATTTCGAAGGTCTTGTCGTGCGAACCGTACTCCTCCGCCTTCTGGGCCATCAGTCCGACATTCGGAACGCTGCCCATCGTGGTCGGATCAAAGGCGCCATGCGCCTTGCAGTCCTCGAACACCGCCTGATACACACCCGAGTAGCTGCTGTCGGGAATGACGGCCAACGTCTCCTGGGTCTCGCCATCGGCATTCCACATGCATCCGGATGTCCGGATCATCGCGGGCATCGAGGCATCGATGATGACGTCGCTTGGAACGTGGAGATTCGTGATGCCGCGATCGGAATCGACCATGGCGATGGCCGGCCCGGTCTCGAGAAGCGACTTGATGTCGGACTCGATCTGCTGTCGTTGCTCATCAGGCAACGACTTGATCTTGGTCAGGAGATCCCCGAAACCGTTGTTCACATCGACACCAAGTGAATCGAAGAGCTCGCCATGGGTCTCGAAGAGGGACTTGAAGAAGGCTCGGACACCATGACCGAAGATGATCGGATCGGAGACCTTCATCATGGTCGCCTTCATGTGCAGGGAGAACAGCACGCCGGCCTTCTCGGCTTCGGCCACCTGCGCCTCGAGGAATGCGACCAATGCCTTTCTCGACATGAAGGTTGCGTCAAGGATCTCTCCGGCCTGTAACTGAATCCCATCCTTCAGAACCGTGACGTCTTCCGCCGTATCGACATGTTCGATTCTGACCGTGTCACTCTTGTCCATGGTGATGGACTGCTCGTTGTTCCTGAAATCCCCGGAGGCCATCGTTGCGACGGTGCTTCTGCTGCCGGCAGACCAGGCACCCATCGAGTGTGGATGCGCCTTCGCGTAGGCCTTTACCGCCTTGGGTGCGCGACGATCGGAATTCCCCTGCCTGAGAACAGGATTGACCGCACTTCCCTTGACCGCGTCATACCGCGCCTTGATGTCGCGTTCCTTGTCCGTACCGGGATCCTCCGGATAGTCGGGCAGGGCATATCCCTGCGACTGGAGTTCAGCGATGGCAGCCTTCAACTGAGGAACCGACGCACTGATGTTGGGCAGCTTGATGATGTTCGCTTCAGGCAATTCCGCCAGTTCACCCAGTTCGGCCAGCGCATCATGCACCTGCTTGGATGGCTCGAGCACATCGGAGAAATGAGCAAGGATCCGTCCCGCCAGCGAGATGTCGCGGGTCTCGACCGAGATACCGGCCGATTCACAGAAGGCTCGGACAATTGGCAGAAAGGAATAGGTCGCCAAGGCCGGCGCCTCGTCCGTATGGGTGTAAATGATCTTGGGAGCTTCCGACATCTCTGAAATCACCTTATCCAGAAGGAGCCACCGTCCAGAACACGACATGTGCGGCCGGACAGGAGCGAGATCCGCATTCTAGCAGCAAAAAATCCCTCCCATACCCTCCCAGAACACCTCTGAAATGAAGTCCAGTAGAATGATTACCGACTCAATACCTACAGGAGCCAACCAATGACTCGCATTCTCTGCACCGGTCTCTTCATCGCCGCTCTGGCACTCCTTGGAGGCTGCCAGTCCGCCAAGGCAACCAAAACCTGCAAATGCGATCCATGCACCTGCAGCAGCCCGTGCCCATGCACCTCAGCCCAGACCAGTCTCGGCATGATGAATGACGCCTGCCCTGTGTCGGGAAGACCAATTGCCCAGAACGCGCCAAGCAGCGAATGGAACGGCAATCAGATTGGCTTCTGCTGTGGCGGATGCAAGAATCGATTCGATGGCATGACCGCTCAGGATCAGACAACCATGGTCAATGACATGAAGACCAGCCAGTCCTGAGAGTTTCAGTCCGCGACAACGGCCAGTCCCGCCGTGACTTCCATTGAGTAGATCTTCAACTCGGCCGCCAATTGAGCCGATTCGTCCGTCTCTGAGCCATCCTCTTCGAAGATGAACCAGCTGAGGGCATAGAACGGCTGATCCAGCAACTGAACGCCCATACCGGCGTGCTCCCAGTTACCAGCATGGACTCTCGCGAAAGCTGTTCCTCCGTAGCGATGAGTGAACAGATTTCCGTGCGGCAAACACACCTCCGCGACAAGATCACCAGCACTCAAGCCGACCGGGCTGTGCGAATCGGGTCTCAAAGAACCATCCCAGGATCCGACGAGCTGTAGACCGTGGATGGCGTACGTACGATCAAATCGATCAAGCAACTCCAGCGAAACGGTTGAAAAGGTCCGATCGGGAACCGGCTCGCCAATAACAAACATCTGGCCGCTGGGGACGATGACATCCGCACGCGAATCTGGAACACAGATTCCCGTGAGTACTGTGATCAGTACCGCGAAAAGCAACATTGATGTGTTGTTGAAGACCGACATGTCCACTCTTCCAATCGCAATCATCGCCACCAGTGGGACAGGCCCACTTGTATCCAAATCATGGCGACTGGTGCTGTCGCCCGACCTTATTATCAAAGTCTGGAAGAGTAAGTCGTCTTCGCCGTCTTCACATGCCTACGAATCGGAAGGCATGCGCCCGGACCGATAAGAAGAACGTCAGCGAGCCAACGCGTTCAAAGACGCGTGATTTCGAGGACTCGCATGTCCGATATCCATCAGTCTGAAAGATGCAAAAGACATCCTCCCCGCCCCACGCCTGATGCTACTGCAACATGCTGAAAATCAAATCAAAGAAATCGAAAGAAGGCAGAAAAGAACTCGCAATCGCACGCTATCGAAACAGAAATCGGTACTCGATTCGAACAGCTCGAATCGCCCGACCATCCACCTGAGACTGAACTTCATTCACCCAGAATCGCTCCCAGCCCCCTTGAACGCAGCCGTCCTTTCAAAGCGGACATTTCAAAGAGGTCTATGTCTGTATCCATGATGCCAATTGATACCATCAGGGCATGATCCTGGCGACGATCCAGATTCTGATGTCTGTTGAAGCAATCCCTATGGATGCCGCCAATCCCTCAGTCCAATACGGGCGGGACATTCGACCAATCCTCTCCGACCGCTGCTTTCATTGTCATGGACCCGATGATGACGCCAGGCAAGCATCTCTGAGATTGGATTCCTTTGAATCAGCAACGACGTCACAGGGAAGACGTCAAGCCATCATCCCGGGCAATGCGGCAAACTCACTCGTATGGCAACGCATTTCCGCGACGGACCCGGATCGTCAGATGCCACCGCCCGGCAGCGGGAAGCATCGTCTCGATGAACACGAGGCAGAGCTGATCAGACAGTGGATCGATGCGGGTGCTGACTATGAACCTCACTGGGCCTTTGAACCACTCGTCAAACCACCTGTTCCGGAACCGGATCAGGATCAGTGGTGCCGGAACGAGATCGATCATTTCGTTCTGGATGCCGCCAGACGCAACGGACATGTCCCCAATCAGGACACCGACAAGGCAACACTGGCCAGAAGAGTCTTTCTGGATCTGACCGGACTGCCGCCCTCACCGGAGGAACTCGACGCGTTCCTGGATGATCGACGCCCGGATGCCTACTCCCTTCTGGTCGAACGACTCCTGAACGAGGAGCCCTATCGAACACGCTATGCCGAACGAATGACCACTCCATGGCTCGATCTGGCGAGATATGGAGACACCTCCGGCATCCACATGGATGCCGGCCGATCGATCTGGCCATGGCGTGACTGGGTCATCGAGGCCTATCGAAACAACATGCCCTTCGATCAGTTCGTAGTGGATCAACTCGCCGGTGATCTGGCCGATCAACCGACCTCAGACCAGATCATCGCCAGTGGGTTCAATCGAAACCATGTCACGAGTGATGAAGGCGGCGCCATCGATGATGAATATCTCCTCATGTATGCGATCGATCGGACCAACACGGTCGGGTCCGTCTTTCTGGGGATGACCGTCGGTTGCGCCCAGTGCCACGACCACAAGTTCGACCCGATCTCGACCGACGAGTACTACGGCCTCCTGGCCTTCTTCAACAACAACGAGGAACCCGGAATCTACAGCCAGCTTCCCGATCCGTACCGGGCGATGGAACCGGCCTATGAGATCCTCGATCCGGAGAAGCGGGTTCGACTGGAGACGCTCGAAGCGCATCTCGAGTCGGTACTGGCCGAGCAGTCGACGATCAGCCCGGACGAGGAGGAGCAGATCAACCGCTTTCGCATGGAAATCGTTCGATCGGGCGACTGGATCTGGGAAGAGGGAGACATTGGTCATACCAGCAGCAGCAACGGAACCCTGCTCAAGCTGCAACCCGACGGATCCCTGCTGGCTTCCGGGCCGGTACCGGATGTGGACGACTATGTGATTTCACTGTCGACCGACTCGACCGGGCTGCGATCGTTCATGCTGGAGTTCATGGAGGATCCCTCGCTGCCGAATGGACGAGTTGGACGAGCCCCAAACGGCAACGCGATCATGAGTGGCTTCTCCGCAGAAGTGGTGTCCACCGCCAATCCCGAGGATCGAAGGATGGTCGAGCTCGCCTGGGCCTGGGCGGACACGGAGCAGGCCAATGGCGACTTCAAGATCAGCAATGTGCTGCGTCCGGATGATGACCGCATCTGGGCCATGGACACCCATCGTGTCGGTGGGAATCGTGTCGCCATCTTCACCTCGAAGGAACCGTTCGGATACGAAGGTGGTACCGACATAACGCTGACACTGAATTTCCATTCCCCCTATCCAAAGCATTCGCCCGGGCGTGTGCGAGCCATGTTGGGTCGACCCAGTGAAGTCGGCCTGGCAAATCTGCCTCCAGCTCGCACCAACTGGTACATCGTGGGCCCGTACACGGAAGGCGATGATCAGAAACACTATGAAACCGCCTATGGGCCGGAGGAAGCGGGTCCGCTGCGGTTCGACAAGAAGTATCGGAATCAAGCCTGGCGATACGCACCGGGCATGAAGGAAGCCGAAGACGTGACCCTCGCCGCCGGACCGGGCGCGGAGTATGTCGGATGCGAGATCTATTCACCGACGGCCAGGAACATGAACCTCTCCCTTGGCAGCGATGACGGCATCATGGTCTACCGCAATGGTCGGCTCGTTCATGAAAACCGGATCAATCGAGGACTCACTCAGGGGCGTGATCAAATTGTCCTGGAACTCGAATCCGGGCGGAACACACTTGTCTTCAAGATCGTCAACACCGGTGGCCCGGGGGGCATCTATCACGAGGAGATCCATCCTCCCGACCAATACCCAGCCGACACGGTCGCCTATCTCCTGCCGGAACCACTCATGCCCGAGCATGTTCGGGAAACGGCCTCCACTGCCTGGAGAAGAAAGTTCTCGCCCGGATATCTGGAAGCCGAGACCAAGGTCGTTGATGCCAGAGAACGGATATCCGAACTCAAGACAGGCATACCCAGAACGATGGTGATGAAGGAAAGGGATGAGATCTCACCCACCTATGTGATGATGCGAGGCGCCTACGATCAACCCGATCTCGATCGTCCCGTGAGCAGAAACGTTCCGGCGATACTCGGATCGATCGATGTGGAGGGAACGCCCGATCGAGCGGACCTCGCCCGCTGGCTCGTTGGTGATGAGAATCCCATCACCGCTCGAGTCACCATCAACCGGATCTGGGACATGCTGTTCGGAAGAGGGCTCGTGGATACCGTGGAGGACTTCGGCTACCAGGGCGCCTGGCCGACGCATCCTGGACTCCTTGACTGGCTGGCTTCCGATCTGCGGGAGAACGACTGGGATATCCAGCATCTGCTCAGAACCATCGTGCTCAGTTCGACCTACCGACAATCATCGCGATTCAACCCATCGAATGCGGATGATCCAGGCAACCACTACTACCACCACTTCCCCAGACAACGTCTGGCAGCGGAACAGATCCGGGATCAGGCCCTCTTCATTTCCGGCCTGCTGATCGAGAAGACCGGCGGCCCGGGCGTGAAGCCCTACCAACCCGAAGGCCTCTGGCAGGAAGTGGCCATGCAGCAGTCCAATACCAGGACCTTCGAACGTGACATGGGGGACGATCTCTGGCGAAGAAGCCTCTACACGTACTGGAAGCGAGCCGCACCACCGCCATCCATGGTCGCGTTTGATGCGCCGACACGGGAATACTGTGCTCCGAAGCGAATGGTCACGAACACGCCGTTGCAGGCCCTTGTGCTATGGAACGACCCTCAATTCGTGGAGGCCGCCCGGGTGACCGCCGAGCGGATCATTCTGGCCACCGATCAAGACGAGGAACGGGTCGATCTGCTTTTCAGATCCTGCACGAGCTCCGAACCTAGTACGGGCATATCCGAGGCGATGATCGAAACCCTGCAGGAATTCCGCTCCAGATTCGAAGTAGACTCGACCAGTGCACGGAACTTGGTCTCGATCGGCGAAGCCCCTGTGAATGAGGAACTGGCCCCCGAGGAGGTGGCGGCCTGGACGATGCTGGTCAACGCGGTGCTCTCGAGCGATGCTGCGATCGTCAAGGATTGAATGGTGAATAGGAAGCAGTTCACATCCCGACCAGCCGATCCACTCGAGGAATATCTCTGCAACCTGACCCGACGCAGATTCTTCGGATCGATGGCCTCATCCCTAGGCGTCGGGCTGGGCCTCTCCGCCCTGTCCTCGCTGGCCGCCGACGCGGGCGAAACCATGATCACGACGACGGATGGCGCCAGGCATGTCCTCAGCAACCTCCCGCACTTCGCCCCCAAGGCCCGACGGGTGATCTACATGCACATGGAGGGTGGACCAAGCCAGCTCGATCTCTTCGATTACAAGCCGGCCCTGTCCGACAAGTTCGACGCCGATCTGCCGGATTCGATTCGGAACGGGCAGCGGATAACCACGATGACGAGCGGGCAGGCCCGCTTCCCGGTGGCACCATCCATGTTCAAGTTCAAGAGATACGAGAATAATCAGGACGGCATCATGCTTTCCGAACTGCTGCCCTACACAGGATCGGTCGCCAGGGAACTCTGCTTCATCCATTCGATGC
Source organism: Phycisphaerae bacterium (assembly GCA_002716385.1). Lineage (GTDB taxonomy): Bacteria > Planctomycetota > Phycisphaerae > Phycisphaerales > SM1A02 > UBA1668. The sequence goes on from PBAX01000017.1 coordinate 35,908, forward strand.
ACACGCCTTCGATCAATCATGAACCGGGGATCACCTTCTTCCAGACCGGACATGAGCAGCCGGGAAGACCGTGCTTCGGATCCTGGATGAGCTACGGACTGGGCAGCGAGAGCCGCGACCTGCCTGCATTCGTCGTCATGATCACCCAGGGCTACGGCAACATGCAGGCACTAAGCGCCCGCTTCTGGGGAAGCGGGTTTCTTCCCAGCGAGCATCAGGGATGCAAGTTGCGTGCAGGACGCGATGCCGTCCTGTATCTGAAGGATCCCGACGGTGTCTCGCGCGAAGACCGGAGACGAATGCTGGATCTCGCATCCAGGATCAATGAACAGGAATACGAACAGAGTCTCGACCCCGAGGTGACCGCCAGAATCGCACAGTATGAAATGGCCTATCGGATGCAGATGTCCGTTCCGGAGCTGACCGACATCTCCGATGAACGACCAGAGACGCTCGAGATGTACGGGGAGGATGTGCATACACCCGGAAGCTTCGCAGCCAACTGTCTCCAGGCGAGACGACTGGCCGAACGCGGCGTTCGATTCATCCAGCTCTACATGCGGGGTTGGGATCAGCACGGGAATCTCCCCTCGGAGATCAGAGCGCAGGCCAAGGCCGTGGATCAACCTCAAGCCGCCCTGATCAAGGATCTTCGTCAACGCGGCATGCTGGATGAGACGTTGGTTCTGTGGGCTGGGGAGTTCGGCCGGACCGTCTATTGCCAGGGGCCGCTTGCCCAGAACAACTATGGCCGCGACCACCATCCCCGGTGCTTCTCGATCTGGCTGGCCGGCGGCGGTATAAAGCCCGGCATCAGTTATGGAAAGACCGACGACTTCTCGTACAACGTCGTGGAGAACCCGGTCGCCGTTCATGATCTGCACGCCACCATGCAGGAACTCATGGGCCTTGATCACATCCAGAACACCTATCGCCATCAGGGACGCGACTATCGGCTGACCGATGTGCACGGAAACGTGATCAGGGATCTGATGGCCTGATCTGCATAGGCGGTTCTCGCAGGGTGATCAACTGCTGATCCTGCTGAACGAGATGATCGGCCGTCTGCATTCCCGAAGGCCAGATGGCATCCACCTTGACCACCGAGTTCTCCGGAAGAATCATCTCCAGATGATCATTGGTGTCGAATCGATCATCACGGGTCGTCCCCTTCCTGACTCCGTCTTCTCCATCGACATGAACATGCAGAGGCACCGACAAGCGAGCGCCTTTACGATCAATGGTCCGGAATCTGACCCGAACCATCCCGTCCTCGATGGGTGAATCCGCCGAGGCGTATCGACCGCTCACGTCCACGGCACGAACCGACTGGTCTTCCGGCGACCATGGCAATGGAAACCACAGTGGCACCTTCCGCCAGGTGACGGCCAGGATGGCGTGAGAAGGATGCCCCTCCTGAGCATCGGATGCACGAGATGCGAACCATGCCTTGTCGAGCTCGTCGCCAACCGGTTCCGCCGCACCGGTGTAATGCCATTGGCCGGAATCGTAGATCTCGACCCATGAATGATTCCCACTGCCATCCGACCAGAGCGGTGTTCCAACGAATCTGGCCGGAACACCGACACTTCTGCATGCATCGATCAGCAGAATGCTCAATCCGGTGCAGGATGCCATGCCGGCCTCGATGGATTCGAGCGGAGACTGGTCTGCTCGTGGACGTTTTGTGGAATAGACGACCTCGAGCTCCTTGAAGATGGCGTTGTTCAGGATCGCAGCCGCCTCGGATGTCGAGCGGGCTTCGGTGACGAGCGGCGAGAATCGTCGATTGAAGTCCCGACGCCAATCGTCACGTTTCTCGTTGATGCAGGCATACGGAAGAACAGCGTCACGGTAGATCTCAAGCGGCACCCGATCTCGCCAGGGAGCGGAATCAAAGGCCTGATGGGCGACGATGCTGTTCTCTATCAAGGCGTTGGCATTCATCGAGACCAGATCGGCTCCGGGCATATGCTCTATCAACCAGACCAGATCCGCTCTTTGACCAGTCGGAACAGAAGCCAACGCCCTTTCCAGCTCGACTCGATTGTAGCCCGAGCGGACAAGCGACGCCTCCAGCTGATCGGCACCTGAGGTCGAGGCGTAGGCCGCTGCGGACTGAAGCATCCATATCAGCATGATCAACTTGAACATGATCTGCATCATATCGACCAGATCCGCGCATCCGGGTCTCCAGTATCGCCCGCACAGAATGATCCGTTTCGAAACCACAACGAAGAATCCGAGAAACTCGGCTTGCTCTTTCAACATTGAATGCCACAGTTGTTTTCGATGCGGGCCCGGATGCCCTCATCATCCACCACTCACCTCGCCCAGGCATGCCGAGGAACATCCCCGATGAAACCGAATTTCGAGAAGTCGAAGCGAGCCACCACATCAGCCGATCACTCCTGCAATGATCCCGGAGTCACGACAAGTGATGTCATGAGCAGGCCATACGCCCGTTCCAATCGTGCTTATCTCTTCGAAAACGCCGCTTTCAAATCCAACAGGTCCCCCATGGACAATCTGCGTCATTCCGTGTTTCCAAGGACGCAAATACCCTCCCACCAGCTGTTGGACGGTCGTTATGATGAACATTCAAACAAGGGAGGCCACCAAGCCATGAGTCAGTTGAAGAACACCGCTTTACTGCTGGTCGGAATGCAGAACGATCACTTCGGTCAGGAAAGTGTGCTGAGAGCCTCCATCGAGGAACCGGAACGCATCGATCAGGTCAAGGAAAACATCCTGACCATGGTCAAGGCCTTGCAGGCCACAGATGCCAGCATCGTCAATCTTCCGATCCTCTTCCGTGAAGGTCATCCCGAGATCACTCAGGAGGTGGGCATTCTCGCGGCGATCAAGCAGAATGGACTGTTCGTCGATGGCAGCAAGGGTGGCGGCGTCATCAGCGAGCTTGAACCTCTATCCGAGAACATCAAGACGCTGCCGGGCCGAACCGGCTTCAACACCTTCGTCGACACCGAACTCAACGACTATCTCACTTCCCATGGCATCCGACACCTGCTGCTCGCCGGGGCCTCGACAGCCGTCTGCATCGACTCCACGGCACGATCGGGATACGAACTGGGCTACGACATCATCGTTCTGGACGACTGCACCATCTCCAGAACCCCTGCCGAGCAGGAGATGTACTGCACGAACATCTTCCCGATCTACGCATCGGTGACAAGCAGCACGAAGTGGCTCGATGAACATGCCGTCGCCTCAGGGAGTGCTTGATGGGTCAGGATCCTGCTTCACAAACCTATAAACCATGGGATCCAAGTGAAGCCCCTCGTCTGCGTCTGGCAAGCACCCAGGACGTACCGACAAACAACACCCATCCCACCCAGACACTTCGATACGAGCCTCCTGAAGTCACGGAGATGCTCAATCGGATTTCCGAGGACAACAAGCAGACAAGCCAGCACCTTCGATCGATCGCAATCGATCACGCCAGAGAGAAGCTCGGCGAACATTCCGACTTCCTCATCCTCCATGAAATCGGCAAGGGTGGAGTCGGCATCGTCAGTGCCGCCGAACAGGTCAGTCTGGGCCGGTCCGTCGCCATCAAGCAACTTCGGGACGATCGTGATTCCAACAGCTCCAGAGTGCAATTGATCGCGGAAGCCAAGGTGCAGGCCCGACTGGTGCATCCCGTCATCCCTCCAGTTCACCTGATCGGGGAGAACGAGGAAGGCAAGCCGGTGCTCGTCATGCAGCTTGTCAGCGGTGAATGCTGGAGCGACCTGCTTTCCAAGGATGGACGTGATCTCGACAGCGGATCGGAAGCCACGCTACTAGGACATCTGGAAATCCTGATTCGCATCGGCGAAGCGATCGCCTATGCCCACGAGCAGGGCGTCATCCATCGCGATATCAAACCCGGAAATGTGATGGTTGGTCGATACGGCGAGGTCTACCTTGTCGACTGGGGACTGGCCGAGGAGCTCGACAGCTCGGGCAAGCTTTCGCCCAGAGGTTTCACGGGGACTCCCGCCTATGCCGCCCCGGAGATGATCCAACGTGACGGCTACCTGACCAACAAGACGGATCTTTACCTTCTGGGCAGCACCCTCTGCGAGATCCTGACCGGTGAACCGCCGCACAAGGGCAATTCGATCAAGGAGGTCTTCCTCAACATCAACAAGGGGCTCAATCTGAGCTTTCCCAGCTGGGTGCCCACTGAACTGGCGAAGATATGTCGACGAATGCTGGATCCGGAACCTTCCTTGAGATACCCCACTGCCAACGAAGTGCTCCAGACACTCCGTGAATACATCGAACGACATCAATCGCTTGGGATGCTGGACCGCGTACGCGACCATGTGATCCGATTGGATCAGATGGTTCACGATGGCGAATCCCCGGATCGAATCGAGGATCTGGGCCAGACCTGTCGCGCGATGCTCGAAGCCCTGCGAGTGAATCTTCCAGAGATGGAGGAGATCTCCATCCTGCACAACCGCTGCACCATCCTCATGGTCAATCGAATGATCGAGGCCAACAATCCCGGTGCGGCAAGAATCATGCTCGAGTCGCTCCCGTACGGGCCGGAAAGCGATCAACTACGCGAGAAGGTCGCGAATCTCACAGCTCGACTGCTCGCCAAACCCAGCCACATGGCAACCAATGTCCAATTGATGCTGACGGAGCAGCTGGTGGCCGCCAAGGAACGAATCGCCGAGCTCGAGAAGCAGCTGGACAGCGACAAGCGGCCTGATGGTGATGAGTGAGACGACCGAATGCTCTAGACGGATGAGGCCAGTTCCCTGGCCTGCCGGTCGAAACCCGAAAGTGTCGAATGAATGGAGAGGTTCGGTTTCTCTTTGAGCGAGAGCTGGTCGACATCCCTCCCGCCGACGGCCACCTGGATGCCTGCTTCAAGACATTCCTCCGCGAAACTGGCAATCTCATCGGAAATCGATGCGGGATCATTGATGATGCTCGCGGATATCCAGACGAGTTCCGGGCGCGATTCAGGTGGACGCTGAATCGAATCGATTCTGAGAACATCGATGGGTGTGTTGGGACCGAGGTTGGTTGCGTCCCCCCCATTCTCGACGATGATGGAAGCGACAAGCATGCTGGGAAGAAGATAGGGATCATCCTGTATCGCACCACCCGTGGCACGGAAAAGCTTCTTGTCGGTCGTTGCCAGAAGACGCATCTGCTGAACGATCTGCAGACAGAGATCCGTTGCCCGATGTTCGACGAAGATCGCATCGGACTCATGACCCCACTTGGCTCCGATCTCCTTGAGCGCGGACTTTATTGGCCCGTCACCCAGTTCGGCGATTGAAGCGCCTTCGAGATAACGACCTATGAGCATCTGCCATACATCTTCCTTGTTGCCGGCAACAAGATGTTCAAGAAGGGAATCGTTGAATGATGTGTCGTCGAGATCCAGCAGAGCATTTCTTGCGGGTAGCCCGATGGCATCGGGGGCCAGAATGTTGAGCCGTTTGTTTCTGACGAAGGACAGAGCATCCTTGATGCTGATCCTTCGATGCCCTCCTGCAGTCCTGGTGACCTTCAAGAGGCCCCTATCCGCCCACCTCTTCAGAGACGATTCGCTCATGCCTATGGCCTGAGCGAGATCTCGGGGTGAGACCAGTTTGTTCATTTGAACTGCTTCCATATTGAGACTATACCCCCTTCAGTGGGCTTTTTGCACGATTTGATCGATTTGGACGATTTTTGCGTTCAAACCCCTTGAAGACACGGATAGGAGACCGTATGTTACTCATGGTTGAACGAATTGAACGATTTGGTTAGATTGAACGTTATTACATCCAAGGGAGAACCCCATGATTTCAGTTACAGCAATTGCAGCAACGATGATGATTTCAGTTGGCCACTGCGGCGGATGCAGCAGTGACCACTCCACTCCAGCACCAACGATCGCCCAGGCAGCAGCAGCCGACGGCAGGTTCACGACACTCGTGGCCGCAGTCGACGCCGCCGGTCTGACAGAGACCCTCAACAGCAAGGGCGACTACACCGTCTTTGCTCCAACAGATGAGGCCTTCAAGAAGCTCCCCGACGGAACCGTCGCGACCCTCCTGAAGTCCGAGAACAAGGAAACCCTCAAGGGCATCCTCCTCTACCACGTCGTCCCCGGACATTTCCACGCCAGCGATGTCGTCAAGATGCCAAGCCTGGTAACCGCCAACGGACAGCGCCTTGACGTCGCCATGAGCGAGAAGGGTGCGACCATCGATGGCGCCAACATCGTCATCACGGACATCGAGACCTCCAACGGAATCATTCACGTCATCGATGCGGTCGTACTCCCTTCCGCGAAGACCATTCCACAGACAGCCAAGGAAACCGGCAAATTCAAGACGCTGCTTGCAGCCGCCGAAGCGGCCGGTCTTGTACAGGCACTCTCCGCCGATGGCCCGATCACGGTCTTCGCCCCAACCGACGAAGCCTTTGCCAAGCTTCCTGAGGGCACCGTAGAGACACTCCTCAAGCCCGAGAACAA